>NZ_JBXAMM010000001.1:0-326997 GCF_058800645.1 Pseudomonas sp. GW822-FHT04H02
TGTCCCCTTCGTCTAGTGGCCTAGGACACCGCCCTTTCACGGCGGTAACAGGGGTTCGAGTCCCCTAGGGGACGCCACGTTTACCCGCTCTGCGGGATTTTTAAGGGTCATTCAATCATTGAATGACCCTTTTGTTTTTCTGGCCTTCGGCCAATCTCTCTTTCTTCCTCAGCCTGTGCTTCTGACCGACGGTCACACTGGCGACTTGCGGAAAATTATTATGAGAATAATATTTTTTCCGTAATATTCGGAGGTAACGATGAACGACAAAAAAGCTCAAACCCGCGAACGTATTCTCCAGGCCGCCAGTTCTGCACTGATCCAGCGCGGCCCGGCCGAACCGAGTGTGGGTGAGGTGATGGGGGCTGCCGGCCTGACTGTAGGCGGCTTCTATGCGCACTTTGAGAGCAAGGATGCGCTGATGCTGGAGGCTTTCACTCAGTTGCTTTCCCATCGACGCGGCCTGCTCGATGAAATGGATGCAAGCCTCAGCGGCGAAGAGCGCCGGGCGTTGGCAGCGGCGTTCTATCTGTCGCGCAAACACCGCGACTCCACCGAGCAGGCGTGCCCGATTCCAGCCTCGGTCGGCGAACTGGGGCGCTTGCCCGAGAGCTTTCGCAAGGCCTTGAACGAACACATGGAGCTGATGGTCGCGCAACTGGCTGCCAGCCCCGAAGATACCGACAAGGCCTTGGCCGACATGGCGCTGATGGTGGGCGGCCTGTCCCTGGCGCGGGCCTTGGGGCCCGGCGAGTTGTCCGATCGTTTGCTGCGTGCCGCCAAGTCGGCGGTGCTATGACCTGAAGTGCAACGGCGAGGTAGGTGATGAGCAGATTGAGCTGGATTCGTGGCGTCAATGGCACTCTGGGGTGGGTGGCGCCGCAATGGGCGGCGAATCGGATGCGTCATTTGTTCATGACCCCTCGCGAGCTGCCGCCACGAAAGTGGGAGTTGCCCCTGCTGGCGCGTGCCGAGCGCCTGACCTTGCGTTTCGGGCTTTCAGCCCTGCGTTGGGGCCAGGGGCCGACGGTATTGCTGATGCACGGCTGGGAAGGGCGGCCCACGCAGTTTGCCAGCCTGATCGAGGCCCTGGTGGCCGCCGGCTATACCGCCGTGGCGCTGGATGGCCCGGCCCATGGTCGTTCCCCGGGCGATGAGGCAAACGTGGCACTGTTTGCCCGGGCGATGCTGGAGGCAGCAGCCGAATTGCCGCCCTTGCGCGCGGTGATCGGCCACTCCATGGGCGGTGCCAGCGCCATGCTCGCGGTGCAATTGGGCCTGCGCACCGAAACCCTGGTCAGTATTGCCGCGCCGGCACGTATCTTGGCCGTGTTGCGCGGTTTTGCCAGCTACATGCGGTTGCCGCCCAGGGCGCGTTCCGCCTTTATCCGCCAGGTTGAGAAGAAGGTCGGAATGCGCGCCGCCGCCATGGACGTGGCCCAGTATCAGTTGGATATGCCCGGCCTGATCATTCACGCCGAAGATGACCTCTTCGTTCCGGTCAAGGAATCGGAGCTCATCCACCAGGCCTGGTTCGACAGCCGTCTCCTGCGCTTGAGTGAAGGTGGCCACCAGCGGATATTGGCCGACTCCCGCGTGGTGGATGCGGTGGTGGCGCTGGTCAGTGGACGGCATCTGCAAGCGCGCCAATCGGCCTGAGCATCCGTTACACTGCCCCGGTCAAAAAAACTGACCGGGAGTCGGGCATGAGTTGGGATCTGGCAACGCCATTCGTCATCGATCTGCAGGTGGCCGCCGAGGATATCGATGGCCTCGGGCACGCCAACAATGCGGTCTACGTGACCTGGCTGGAGCGTTGCGCCTGGCGACATTCGCAACGCCTGGGGCTGGACCTGGCCGAATACCGGCGCCTGGACCGGGCGATGGCCGTGGTGCGGCACGAGATCGATTACCTGGCGGCGGCCTATGAAGGCGATGAGCTGCAACTGGCCACCTGGATCGTCGATTGGGACCAGCGCCTGAAGATGACCCGGCGTTTCCAGCTGATGCGCCCGAGCGACGGTACGACCCTGTTGCGGGCCCAGACCACCTTTGTCTGCATCGAGCTGTCCACCGGCAAGCCCAAGCGCATGCCCGCCGAGTTCCTGGACGGTTACGGCCCGGCCCTGCAGGGCGCCTGACACCTCCCTGTGCCCGTGCAGGCGCCGGCTTGCCAGCGAAGGCGCCTGCAACGGCTGGCTCGCCCCTGTAAAACTCCTGCTGAAGGTCGAAACCCAGTAAACTGGCGGACGTTTTTTTGCCCGTTTTCTTGTCGAGTGTGTTTCATGCAAATTGCCCTGGCGCCCATGGAGGGGTTGGTCGACAACATCCTGCGGGATGTACTGACTCGTGTTGGCGGGATCGACTGGTGTGTCACCGAGTTCATCCGCGTCAATGACCGCCTGTTGACGCCTGCCTACTTCCACAAGCTCGCCCCCGAACTGCTGCACGGTGCACACACCGCGGCCGGCGTGCCGCTGCGAGTGCAGTTGCTGGGTTCGGACCCGGTGTGCCTGGCAGAGAACGCGGCCCTGGCCTGCGAGCTGGGCAGTGAGGTCATCGACCTGAACTTCGGTTGCCCGGCCAAGACCGTCAACAAGTCCCGGGGCGGGGCGGTGCTGCTCAAGGAGCCCGAGCTGCTGAACCAGATCGTCGAGCATGTGCGGCGTGCGGTGCCGGCGCACATTCCGGTCACGGCGAAAATGCGCCTGGGCTTCGACAGCCCGGATGGCTCGCTGGTCTGTGCCACAGCGCTGGCCGAGGGTGGCGCCGAACATATCGTGGTGCACGCGCGGACCAAGGTCGACGGCTACAAGCCGCCGGCCCATTGGGAGTGGATCCCGCGGGTGCAGGAAGTGGTCAAGGTGCCGGTGTTCGCCAACGGGGATATCTGGAGCGTCGAGGACTGGCGCCGTTGCCGGGAAATCAGCGGCGTCGAGGACATCATGCTGGGTCGCGGGCTGGTTTCGCGTCCCGATCTGGCCCGGCAGATCGCCGCAGCCCGGGCCGGTGAAGAAGTGGTGGAAATGTCCTGGACCGACCTGCAGCCGATGCTCCAGGATTTCTGGGCTCAGGTAGTGGTGCAACTGACCCCGCGTTCGGCGCCGGGGCGCCTGAAGCAATGGCTGGCGATGCTGACCCGCAACTACCCGGAAGCGGTCGAACTGTTCACCGCCCTGCGCCGGGAAACCGAGCTGGATCAGGTCGGGCGCCTGTTGGGCATGCCCCGGAGCGAGGCGGCGTAAAAAATTTTTAAGGCATGTCTTGAAACGCTGGAGCCCATCCCTATCTCTTGGGTACGCGATGCCGAATTCGGGTCGCGGAGATAACCACTCGCTGAATAATCAGGAGAAACACCCATGAGTACTGCATTTTCCTTGGCTCCACTGTTCCGTTCCTCTGTCGGCTTCGACCGTTTCAATGATCTGTTCGAGTCGGCACTGCGCAACGAACCAGGCAGCAGCTACCCACCCTACAACGTTGAGAAACACGCTGACGATCAATACCGCATCGTCATTGCCGCCGCCGGTTTCCAGGAAGAAGACCTGGAACTGCAAGTGGAAAAAGGCGTGTTGACTGTGAGCGGTGGCAAGCGCGATGCCAATGAAAGCGTCACTTACCTGCACCAGGGCATTGCCCAGCGTGCATTCAAGCTGTCCTTCCGCCTGGCCGACCATATCGAGGTCAAGGCCGCGGCCCTGAGCAACGGTCTGTTGAATATCGACCTGCTGCGGGTTGTGCCGGAAGAGGCCAAAGCCAAGCGCATCCCGATCAACGGTGCGCAGCAGGCGGCTCTGCAACACTAAGACCGCTGCAAAAAAAGGGCGCCCTGGTGGCGCCCTTTTTCGTGCCTGTCATTCCAGCAGCTTCTTGAATTCGCTCAGCGGCAACGGCCTGCTATGGAGGAAACCCTGGTACAGGTGGCACTCCAGGCCCTGGAGGAATTCGAGCTGCTGCGGGGTTTCCACGCCTTCGGCGATGACCTTGAGGTTCAGGCTGCGGGCCATGGCGACAATGGCCCGGATGATTTCCGCATCGTTGGGGTCGTGGGTCGCATCGCGGACGAAGGACTGGTCGATCTTCAAGGTGTCCACCGGCAAGCGCTTGAGGTAGGTCAGGGACGAGTAGCCGGTGCCGAAGTCGTCCATGGCAAAGCTCACTCCGAGTTTCTTCAGCCGGCGCATCTTGTTGATGGTGTCTTCCAGGTTCTGGATCACGATGCCTTCGGTGATCTCCAGCTTCAGCAGGCTCGAGGGCAGTGCGTAGGCGTGCAGGCTGTGTTCGACCCGCTCGACAAAGTCGGTCTGGCGGAACTGCCGCGGGCTGATGTTGACGCACAGGCTGAAGTGCTGGGGATCCACCAGTTTCTGATCGATCAACTGGCTGAAGGCCAGGCAGGCCTCGTCGAGAATCCAGGTGCCCACTTCGAGGATCAGGCCGCTGTCCTCCAGCACCTTGATGAACTCGGTCGGCGACTGTGCGCCCAACTCCGGGTGTTGCCAGCGCACCAAGGCTTCGGCGCCGACGATGCGGTTGTCGCGGGCGTCCACCTGGGGCTGGAAGTGCACGCTGAATTCGCCCCGGGACAGGGCCAGGCGCAGGTCGGTTTCCATGCGCAGGCGTTCGCTGGCGGCTTTTTGCATGGTGTTGTGGAACATCTGGGTGGTGTTGCGCCCTGAATCCTTGGCCCGATAAAGGGCGATGTCGGCGCGCTTGAGCAGGTCGGTGGGGGTCGAGCCGTGGTCGGGAATCAGTGCCACACCGATGCTCGGGGTGACCTGCAGGCGCTGGCCATCGAGGAACATCGGTTCGGACAGCAGTTCGCGCAGGGTGTCGGCCAACTGGCGGACCTGTTCGCTGACTTCGTTGCGCGTGCCCTCAAGGCCACTCAGCAGGACCACGAACTCATCGCCGCCCAGGCGTGCCACGGTGTCTTCCATGCGCACGCTGGCTTCGAGCCGGGCGGTGATGATTTTCAACACGGTGTCGCCCACCGGGTGGCCCAGGGAGTCGTTGATGTGCTTGAAGTGATCGAGGTCGAGAAACAGTAGGGCACCGCGCAGGTTATGACGCTTGAGCAGGGCAATCTGCTGGCTCAGGCGGTCCATCAGCAGGGCGCGGTTGGGCAGGTTGGTCAGGGGGTCGTGGTAAGCCAGGTGGCGGATCTGTGCCTGGGCGTTCTTCAGCAGGCTGACGTCCCGGGCGGTCATTAGCAGGCAGGGCGTTTCGTTGAGGGTGATGGGTTCCACCGATACTTCCAGGGTGAGGATTTCCCCGCGCTTGTTGCGCCCGAGCATTTCCAGGTGGTGCACCCGGCCCTTGATCTGGAGCTCAGCCAGCAAGGTGGAGAGTTGCGCTTCTTCGGCCCAGATGCCGATCTGGTACATGGTGCGGCCGATCACCTCGTCGTTGCGGTGGCCGGTCAGGCGGCAGAAACCATCGTTGACTTCCAGATAGCGGCCCGTGTCGCGCTCGGTGATGCTGATGGCATCAGGGCTGGAGTGAAAGGCCTTGGCGAACTTCTCTTCGCTGGCCTTGAGGGCCGCCTCCGAGCGCTGCTGCTGGGTGATGTCCCGCAGGTTGGTGACGATGCAGGGCTGCTTGTCCACGGTGATCAGGCGGCTGGAAATGATGCAGGTCAGCGGCTGGCCGTTCTTGTGGTGGACCACCACTGCCACATTATTCAGCGCCTGTTCACGAATCACCTGCTCGATGCGCCGCAGGCGCGGCGCGGCGTCTTCCCAAAGGCCGATCTGTTCGGCGCTGCGGTTTAGCACTTCGTCCAGGGTCCAGCCGAAGGTCTGGGTGAAGCTGGAGTTGATCTCGATGAACTGACCGGTTTCCAGCAAGGTCACGCAGATTGGGTCGGGGCTGACCTGGAACAGGCTGGCGAATTTCTCTTCGGAGGTGATCAGGCGCTGTTCCCGTTCCACCTGCTCGGTGATGTCCAGCAGAGTGCCGGCCATGCGCAGCGGGCTGCCCTGTTCGTCGCGGTAGAGGCGGGCGCGGCTTTCCAGGTAGCGCGAGCTGCCGTCCTCCAGTTGCACCCGGTAGGTCAGTTGATAGTTGCCCGCCGGGCCTTCGCGCAGGCTGCGGTAGGCATCGCGCATGGAGTTGCGCTCTTCGGTGGGTACGCCTTCGAAGAAGGCGTCGAAGGATTCATGGAAAGGGATGGGTTCCAGGCCGTGCAATTGCGCGGCGCGGGCCGAGCCGTAGAGCATGCCGCTGGGAATGTGCCAGTCCCAGGTGCCCAGTTGCGCCGAATCCAGGGCCAGGTCCAGGCGTTCCTGGCTGTCCTTGAGCGCCTGTTCGGATCGTTTGCGCTCGCTGGTGTCGAGAAAGGTGCTGAGCAGGTAGGCCTTGCCCTCCAGTTCAACCTTCTGGGCACTGAGGATGCCGTCATGGATCTGCCCGTTGCTGGCGCGAAATTGCACTTCGAGGCTGGCGGCCTGGCCCTTCTTCTGGACCGCCTTGATCAGTTGGGCGCGCTGTTCGGGGTTGACCCACAGGCCGATCTCCAGGGTGGTACGGCCGATCACGTGCTCGGCGGGCCAGCCGAACTGGCTTTCGAAGTACTGGTTGGCCTCGCTGATCAGGCCATCTTCCAGGCGGGTCAGCAGCACGGTGTTGGGGCATAGGTGAAACAGCGTGGCAAAGCGCTTTTCCGAACTGCTGAGGGCTTCTTCGCGTTGGCGCTGGTGGGTGATCTCGCGGATCACCCCGATCATTCGCGGCTTGCCGTGCTTGTCCGGTAACACGCTGCCGTTGATCTCCAGCCAGTGCAGGCTGCCGTCGGGCCAGCGGATGCGGTGGTGCATGGCGTGTTCCAGCGGCGCGCCGGCCAGCACTGAATGAAAGGCGCGAATCGTCCTGGCCCGGTCCTCGATGGGCAGCAGGTCGAGGTATTCGAGGTTTTCCGGCAAGGGCTGGCGCGGGTCGAAGCCAAACAGCGCCTGGGTGCCCCGGGACCAGCTGATCTGCCCGCTTTCAATATCCCAATACCAGGCCCCCAGGCGCGCACCATTGAGGGCGGCGAGCAGCTGCGGTGCGTTTTCCCAGCTTTGCTCCGACTCCCGGGGGTCGACAGCATGGATACGCGGCAAGGGCGGAATACGGTCAGCGGGTTTGGGCATGGAGGTCAGGCCTTGAGCTGAGTCATTCGTCGGGTGCGGGATACTCATGGCGCTGCGGCGTGGCACGGGCGATACCCGGAGTGTTATGCCGGGTTCCCTGGCCAATCGACTTGTGCATCCAGTAAGGCCATGAAAGCCCGCGCAGCGTTCGAAAGTGTCCGTTCGGTATGCAGGATATAGCCTAGCTGGCGGTGCAGCTGTATGCCCGGTAAAGGAATGCGCGCCACCTGGTCGTCGAGCATGGTGCGTGGCAGCACGCTCCAGGCCAGGCCGATGGACACCATCATCTTTATAGTTTCCAGATAGTTAGTACTCATGGCGATGTTCGGCGTCAGGCCCTGGGCTTCAAACAGGCGTTGGACAATATGGTGGGTAAAGGTATTGCCGCCGGGGAAAACCGCGGGATGCAGGGCAATGTCCGCCAGGCTCACCTGGCCGCTGCTGACCAGCGGGTGTTCCGGCGCTGCGACGAAGTCCAGCGGGTCGTCCCAGACCGCGGTGGCCTTGACCAGGGAGTGGGGCTCGGGGGCCAGGGTGATCACTGCCAGTTCGGCGCGGCCATGGAGGATTTCCTCGTAGGCCACTTCGGAGTCGAGGAACTGGATGTCCAGGGCCACTTGCGGGTAGCGCCGGGTGAAGGCCCGCAGCAATGGCGGCAGGCGGTGCAGGCCAATGTGATGGCTGGTGGCCAGGGTCAGGCGGCCACTGACTTCGCCGGTGAGGTTGGTCAGGGCGCGGCGGGTGTCATCCAGCACATTGATGATCTGGTAGGCCCGGGGTAGCAGGGCACGCCCGGCCTCGGTCAGGCCGATCTCCCGCCCCAGGCGGTCGAACAGCCGCACGTTGAGTTGCTGCTCCAGGCCGGCGATGCGTTTGCTGATGGCTGGCTGGGTCAGGTGCAGGCGTTCGCCGGCGCCGGAAAAGCTGCCGGTCTCGGCGATGGCTATAAAGGCGTTGAGGTTGGCCAGGTCCATGGTTGCATTCCAGTTGGTTATCCAAAGCATGAAAAATATGAATTTGAGTTATTTAATCTAACGCCATAGGATCGGCCTCACAAGCCAAAGGGTTATTGATCGGCGCACGATCGGGGCCCGGGGCATAGAAACAAGCTGATGAGGAATGGTCCGATGGCCGGCAAGACGCTCTACGACAAGCTCTGGGATTCGCATTTGGTCAAGCAGCGCGACGATGGTTCGGCGCTGATCTATATCGATCGTCACATCATCCACGAAGTGACCTCGCCGCAAGCCTTCGAAGGCCTGCGTCTGGCCGGGCGCAAGCCATGGCGCATCGATGCCAACATCGCCACCCCGGACCACAACGTACCGACCACGCCGGAGCGCAAGGGCGGGATCGAAGCGATCGCCGACCAGGTTTCCCGCCTCCAGGTGCAGACCCTCGACGACAACTGCGATGAATACGGCATTGTCGAATTCAAGATGAACGACGTGCGCCAGGGCATCGTCCACGTGATCGGCCCGGAGCAGGGCGCCACCTTGCCGGGCATGACCGTGGTCTGTGGTGACTCCCACACCTCGACCCACGGTGCTTTCGGCGCCCTGGCCCATGGCATCGGCACCTCCGAGGTGGAGCACGTCCTTGCCACCCAGTGCCTGGTGGCCAAGAAAATGAAGAACATGCTGGTGCGCGTGGAAGGCACCTTGCCTTTCGGCGTGACCGCCAAGGACATCGTCCTGGCCGTGATCGGCAAGATCGGCACCGCCGGCGGTAACGGCCATGCCATCGAGTTCGCCGGTAGCGCGATTCGCGAGCTGTCCGTCGAAGGCCGCATGACCATCTGCAACATGTCCATCGAAGCCGGTGCCCGTGTCGGCCTGGTGGCGGCGGACGAAAAGACCGTGGCATACGTCAAGGGACGTCCGTTCGCCCCCAAGGGCGCCGAATGGGACTTGGCCGTCGACGCCTGGAAGGACCTGGTGTCCGATGCCGACGCCAAGTTCGATACCGTGGTCGAGCTCGATGCCGCACAGATCAAGCCGCAGGTCAGCTGGGGCACGTCCCCGGAAATGGTCCTGGCGGTGGATCAGAACGTACCGGACCCGGCCAAGGAAATGGATCTGGTCAAGCGCGATTCCATCGTCCGCGCCTTGAAGTACATGGGCTTGAGCGCCAATCAGGCGATCACCGACATTCAGTTGGACCGCGTCTTCATCGGCTCCTGCACCAACTCGCGGATCGAAGACTTGCGCGCCGCCGCGGTCATCGCCAAGGGCCGCAAAGTGGCTTCCACCATCAAGCAGGCGATCGTGGTGCCGGGCTCGGGCCTGGTCAAGGCGCAGGCCGAATCGGAAGGCCTGGACAAGATCTTCCTCGAAGCCGGTTTCGAATGGCGTGAGCCGGGCTGCTCGATGTGCCTGGCGATGAACCCGGACCGCCTGGAGTCCGGCGAGCATTGCGCCTCGACCTCGAACCGCAACTTCGAAGGGCGCCAGGGTGCCGGTGGGCGTACCCACCTGGTCAGCCCGGCCATGGCCGCCGCCGCCGCTGTCAGCGGTCGTTTCGTCGACGTCCGTGAATTGATCTAAGGAGCGCAGCATGAAAGCTTTCACTCAGCACAATGGTTTGGTCGCGCCTCTGGATCGTGCCAACGTCGACACCGACCAGATCATCCCCAAGCAGTTTCTCAAGTCGATCAAGCGCACCGGTTTTGGCCCCAACCTGTTCGACGAGTGGCGCTACCTGGACGTGGGCCAGCCCTACCAGGACAACTCCAAGCGCCCGTTGAACAAGGATTTCGTGCTCAACGCCGAGCGTTACCAGGGTGCCAGCGTGTTGCTGGCCCGGGAGAACTTCGGTTGCGGCTCCAGCCGCGAGCACGCGCCGTGGGCCCTGGAGGAGTACGGTTTTCGCAGCATTATCGCGCCCAGCTACGCCGACATCTTCTTCAACAACAGCTTCAAGAACGGCTTGCTGCCGATCATCCTGAGCGACGCTGAAATCGACGAGCTGTTCCAGCAGGTCGAGGCTACTCCGGGCTACCAGTTGCGCATCGACCTCCAAGCGCAGACCGTGACCCGCCCCGACGGCAAGGTGCTGAAGTTCGAGATCGATGCCTTCCGCAAGCATTGCCTGCTCAACGGTCTGGACGACATCGGCCTGACCCTGCAGGACGGCGACGCCATCGCCGCCTTCGAGGCCAAGCATCGCGCCAGCCAGCCCTGGCTGTTCCGCGACGCCTGATTGCCTGATCGACGGCAAGCCGGCCCCTACGGATGGCGTTGTAGGAGCTGGCTTGCCCGCGAACGCCGTTTCCCTTGCCCAAAAGGATCGCCCCATGACCAGCAACGCCCACAGCCAGGTAGTACAGAAGCAATTTGGCGAGCAGGCTTCGGCTTACCTGAGCAGCGCCGTGCACGCTCAGGGTGCCGAATTCGCCTTGCTGCAGGCCGAGGTGGCAGGCAAGGGCACAGCCCGGCTCCTGGACCTGGGCTGCGGTGCCGGCCACGTCAGTTTTCATGTCGCGCCGCAGGTCAGGGAAGTGGTGGCCTACGACCTCTCCCAGCAGATGCTGGATGTGGTGGCAGGGGCGGCGCAGGAGCGCGGGCTGGGTAACATCCGCACCGTACTGGGCGCCGCCGAGCGCCTGCCGTTCGCCGATGGCGAGTTCGACTTCGTCTTCAGCCGTTACTCGGCCCACCATTGGAGCGACCTGGGCCTGGCCCTGCGGGAAGTGCGCCGGGTCCTGAAGCCGGGCGGCTTGGCGGCGTTCATCGATGTCTTGTCGCCGGGCAGTCCGCTGCTGGACACTTACCTGCAAAGCGTCGAAGTGCTGCGCGATACCAGCCATGTGCGCGATTATTCGGCGGGTGAATGGCTGCGCCAGGTCAGCGAGGCCGGCCTGCACACCCGCAGTACCAGCCGCCAGCGCCTGCGCCTGGAGTACAGCTCCTGGGTCGAGCGCATGCGCACTCCCGAGCCGTTGCGGGTGGCGATCCGCCAGTTGCAGCAGGCAATGGGTAACGAAGTGCGTGAATATTTTGAGATTGCGGCCGACGGTTCGTTCAGTACAGATGTACTGGTGCTGTGGGCCGAGCGATAGACTTTTTCCGGGCACGCCTGCGGGCGTGCCGACAGAGCAAACGAGGAACGCATGAGCAAGCAGATTCTGATTCTCCCCGGTGACGGTATTGGCCCGGAAATCATGGCCGAGGCGGTCAAGGTCCTGGAATTGGCCAACGACAAGTACAGCCTGGGCTTCGAGCTGAGCCACGACGTGATCGGCGGTGCGGCCATCGACAAGCACGGTGTGCCCCTGGCCGATGAGACCCTGGATCGTGCCCGGGCCGCCGATGCGGTGCTGCTGGGCGCCGTGGGCGGCCCGAAGTGGGACAAGATCGAGCGTGACATCCGCCCTGAGCGCGGCCTGCTGAAGATTCGTGCGCAACTGGGCCTGTTCGGCAACCTGCGCCCGGCGATCCTCTACCCGCAACTGGCCGATGCTTCGAGCCTGAAACCGGAAATTGTCTCCGGCCTGGACATCCTCATCGTTCGAGAGCTGACCGGTGGCATCTACTTCGGCGCGCCACGGGGCACCCGCGAACTGGAAAACGGCGAACGCCAGTCCTACGACACCCTGCCGTACAGCGAGAGTGAAATCCGCCGTATTGCCCGGGTCGGCTTCGACATGGCCCGCGTGCGCGGCAAGAAGCTGTGCTCGGTGGACAAGGCCAACGTCCTGGCGTCCAGCCAACTGTGGCGTGAAGTGGTCGAGCAAGTGGCCAAGGACTACCCGGATGTCGAGTTGAGCCACATGTACGTGGACAACGCCGCCATGCAACTGGTGCGTGCGCCGAAGCAGTTCGATGTGATCGTCACCGACAACATGTTCGGCGATATTCTTTCCGACGAAGCCTCGATGCTTACCGGTTCCATCGGCATGCTGCCGTCGGCGTCCCTGGATGCCAACAACAAGGGCATGTACGAGCCATGCCACGGTTCGGCGCCGGACATCGCCGGGCAGGGCATTGCCAACCCGCTGGCGACCATCCTCTCGGTGTCGATGATGTTGCGCTACAGCTTTAACCTGACCGAGGCCGCGGACGCCATCGAGCAGGCCGTGAGCCGGGTCCTGGACCAGGGTTTGCGAACCGGCGACATCTGGTCGGCCGGTTGCACCAAAGTCGGTACGCAGGAAATGGGCGATGCAGTAGTCGCCGCGCTGCGGAATCTGTAATCTTTCGGGCCCACTGCACAGACAGTGGCCCACTTTTGTATAGGTGTAGTTGCGATGAAACGTGTAGGTCTGATCGGTTGGCGCGGTATGGTCGGTTCCGTGCTCATGCAGCGGATGCTGGAAGAGCAGGACTTCGATCTTATTGAACCGGTGTTTTTCACCACTTCCAATGTCGGTGGCCAGGGGCCGTCGGTGGGCAAGGATATTGCTCCGCTGAAGGACGCCTACAGCATTGAAGAGTTGAAAACCCTCGACGTGATTCTGACCTGCCAGGGTGGCGACTACACCAGCGAAGTCTTCCCCAAACTGCGCGAAGCGGGCTGGCAGGGCTACTGGATCGATGCCGCATCCAGCCTGCGCATGGAAGATGACGCGGTGATCATCCTCGATCCGGTGAACCGCAAGGTCATCGACCAGCAGCTGGATGCGGGCACCAAGAACTACATCGGCGGCAACTGCACCGTCAGCCTGATGCTGATGGGCCTGGGCGGCCTGTTCGAAGCCGGCCTGGTGGAGTGGATGAGCGCCATGACCTATCAGGCCGCCTCCGGCGCCGGCGCGCAGAACATGCGCGAGCTGATCAAGCAGATGGGCGCCACCCACGCTGCCGTCGCTGATGAACTGGCCAACCCGGCCAGTGCCATCCTCGACATCGATCGCAAGGTGGCCGAGGCCATGCGCAGCGATGCCTACCCGACCGAGAACTTCGGCGTGCCGCTGGCCGGTAGCCTGATTCCATGGATCGACAAGGAACTGCCTAACGGCCAGAGCCGTGAAGAGTGGAAGGCCCAGGCCGAGACCAACAAGATCCTCGGTCGCTTCAAGAGCCCGATCCCGGTGGACGGCATCTGCGTGCGCATCGGCGCCATGCGCTGCCACAGCCAGGCGCTGACCATCAAGCTCAACAAGGATGTGCCGATCGCCGATATCGAAGGGCTGATCAGCCAGCACAACCCTTGGGTCAAGCTGGTGCCGAACCAGCGTGATATCAGCATGCAGGAGCTGAGCCCGACCAAGGTCACCGGCACCCTGAACATTCCGGTGGGCCGCCTGCGCAAGCTGAACATGGGCTCGCAGTTCCTGGGCGCCTTCACTGTCGGCGACCAGTTGCTGTGGGGGGCGGCCGAGCCGCTGCGCCGCATGCTGCGGATCCTGCTGGAGCGTTGATTCTCTGAGCGCTTGAAATAGCCCGCCCCTTGCACAAGGCGCGGGCTTTTTCATGCCCACCGCAGGAGTGGGCTTGCCCGCGAAGAGTGCTTCGTTCCAGCCACAGCTCCCCCCCGCGAATTGCCTCGCCACCCCGTGCCGGGTAAAGTGCCGCTCCCCCCGTTTCGCCTGAGGTAGCACCATGACTCCTTCCCTTGATATTGCCGTGATCGGTGCCACCGGTACTGTCGGCGAAACCCTGGTGCAGATTCTGGAAGAACGTGACTTCCCCGTTGCCAACCTGCACCTGCTGGCCAGTAGCGAGTCGGCCGGTCATTCGGTGCCGTTCCGCGGCAAGAACGTGCGGGTGCGTGAAGTCGACGAGTTCGATTTCAGCAAGGTCCAGCTGGCATTCTTCGCGGCCGGCCCGGCGGTGACCCTGAGTTTTGCCCCGCGTGCCACGGCGGCCAACTGCGCGGTGATCGATCTTTCCGGTGCCTTGCCTTCGACCCAGGCGCCCAATGTCGTTCCCGAAGCCAATGCCCAGGTGCTGGCCGGCTTGAAAAAACCATTGCAACTGAGCAGCCCGAGCGCTTCGGCTACCGCCCTGGCCGTGGCGCTGGCGCCGTTGCAAGGCTTGCTGGACATCCAGCGGGTCAACCTGACCGCCAGCCTGGCGATCTCCAGCCAGGGCCGTGAGGCCGTCAGCGAACTGGCCCGGCAGACGGCCGAACTGTTGAATGTGCGCCCCATGGAGCCACGCTTTTTCGATCGGCAAGTGGCCTTCAACCTGCTGGCCCAGGTCGGCACTCCAGACGCCCAGGGCCATACCCTGCTGGAAAAGCGCCTGGTCCGGGAGTTGCGCGAGGTGCTGGGGCAGCCTTTATTAAAGATTTCTGTCACTTGCATTCAAGCGCCGGTATTTTTTGGCGATAGCTATAGCGTGACTCTGCAGTCAGGCAGCGCCGTTGACCTGGCGGCAGTCAATGCGGCGCTGGAAGCGGCCCCCGGCCTGGAGCTGGTGGAGGCGGGCGACTATCCGACTGCCGTGGGTGACGCCGTGGGCCAGGATGTTGTCTATGTGGGGCGGGTTCGTTCCGGGGTCGACGACCCGACGGAACTGAATCTGTGGCTGACCTCGGATAACGTACGCAAAGGTGCGGCCTTGAACGCTGTGCAGCTGGCTGAATTGTTGATAAAAGACCTGCTGTAAAAGATACTTGGCAACAATTTGCAGAATGAATCTAGCCGGGCGCTATGCTTGGCAAGTTGCTGGAGGTGAGTGGCCGTCAGGTGCTCCCGGGGCATGCAAGAAATAATCGCGCGTCGTGGTCGTTGATGGTCCCGCGCAATGCCTGTTGGCAGCCGCTACAAAACCTTCTCGCTGGCCGAGGAATGTTCAAACAAAGGATGAGGCTATGGTTCAAGTTCGCAAACTGGTGTTAGCAATAGCGGCCGCCTCGGCGCTGTCCTCCGGTATGGCGCAGGCGCTTGGGCTTGGGGAGCTGACCCTGAAGTCGAGTCTGAACCAGCCTCTGGTAGCAGAAATCGAATTGCTCGATGTCAAGGATCTCACTGCCGCCGAGGTAGTGCCCAGCCTTGCGCCGGCAGAAGAGTTCGCCAAGGCCGGCGTTGATCGCCAGGCCTTTCTCAACGACCTGCGTTTCACTCCGATTCTCAATCCCGGCGGCAAGAGTGTGCTGCGGGTGACCTCGAGCCAGCCGCTGTCGGAGCCGATGGTCAAGTTCCTGGTGCAGGTGATGTGGCCCAACGGCCGCCTGCTGCGCGACTACAGTGTGCTGCTGGACCCTTCGAAATTCTCCCCGCAGGCCGCCGCCGCTGCGCAGAGCGCGCCAGTGGGCGCCCCGGCGGTGAGTGCCCCGGTCACTCGCGCCAACAAGTCGGGCAAGCCGGAGCAGTACACCACCTCGGCCCGTGACACCTTGTGGGAAATCGCCGCCAAGAACCGCAACGGTGCCTCTATCCAGCAGACCATGCTGGCGATCCAGGCGCTGAACCCGGATGCCTTTATCGATGGCAACATCAATCGGCTGAAGACCGGCAAGGTGCTGCGCCTGCCCGATGTGGTGCAGAGCACCGCGCTGCCGCAGCCCAAGGCAATTGCTGAAGTGGCGGCGCAGAATGCTGCCTGGCGCCAGGGCCGCCGCGCCGGTGCCCGTGGCCAGCAGCAGGTGGACGCGACTCGTCGCGCCGGTGCCGACAAGGCACCCAAGCAGGTCAACACCAAGGACAACCTGAGCCTGGTGTCCGCTGAAAACGGCAAGACCCGGGGCAAGGGCGCAGCCGGCGATGCCAAGGCGCTGAACAACAAGCTGGCGGTGACTCAGGAAAGCCTCGACGCAACCCGTCGTGACAACGCCGAGCTCAAGGAGCGCATGGCGGACCTGCAAAGCCAGCTGGACAAGCTGCAGCGCCTGATCGAATTGAAGAACAACCAGTTGGCCAAGATGCAGGCCGAGGGCGCAGGTACTGCGGTACCTAATGCCCAGCCAGCTCCGGCAATGCCAGCTGAGTTGGTGGCCAAGCCCGAAGCGCCAGCCCCAGTGGTGGCGCCAGCGGCCCCAGCCAGCGAGCCGGCTGCCAAGCCTGCTGCGGATGCCGTTCCCGCCAAGAGCGACGAGGATAAATACTCCGATCTGCTGTCCAACCCGATCCTGCTGGGGCTGGTGGGTGGTGGTGCGGTATTGGCCTTGTTGCTGCTGTTGCTGTTGCTGGCTCGTCGCCGCAAGGCTCAGCAGGAAGCGGAGAAGCACTTGCGCATGGCGCGGGCACTGTCGGAGGAAAGCGATTTCACCGAGGAAATGGACCTGCCGGAAAGCAGCTTCGAAGGCCTTGAGGTTCCAGCCCCAAGCGTTAATCTCGCTCCAGCTCCAGCTCCAGCTCCAGCTCCAGCTCCAGCGCCGGTGGTGGCGCCCGCTCCGGTAGCCCCGGTCGAGCGGGCCACCGATGTGCTGGGCCAGGCTCAGAATCACATCGATGCCGGCCGCCTGAACCAGGCCGCGGCGATTCTCGAAGAAGCGGTCAAGTTGGAGCCGCAACGCAGTGATCTGCGCCTGAAGCTGATGGAGGTCTACGCGCATCAGGGTGACCGCAGCGCCTTTGTCGCCCAGGAACGGCAGTTGGTGGCCAATGGCGATAACCACGCTCAGGTCGAGCAACTGAAAAGTCGCTTCCCGGCAATGGTCGCGGTAGCGGCGGCAGCTGGCCTGGCCACTGCGGCCGTGGCAGCCGAACTGGATGCCGAGTACGTCAAGGAGCTGCTGCAGGACGAACCGCCAGCGCCTGAGCCGGCTGCTCCGGTAGAAGGCCTGGATGCGGATTTTGACCTGAGCCTGGATGACCTTGAGGCGGCTTCACCGGCAGTGCTCACCCCTGAACCTGAAACCGAGCTGGAAGACTTCCCGCTGGATGACGACCTGAGCTTTGGCTCGGTGCTCGAGCAGCAGCTTGCTCCCGAGGAAAACCTGGACGACCTGGGTGATTTCGATCTGGACCTGGGGGCTGATCTACCGGCGGCGAAGCCGAGCGATGAAGATTTCCTGCTGAGCCTGGACGACGACCTCAAGGACCTGCCGGCAGGCGACGTGCCTACCGTCACCGACCCGGCCCTGGATGACCTGGACCTGTCGGCGGACTTCGATCTGTCCCTGGCCGATGAGCTGGATGCTGGCGCGGACTCCAAGGACGCCTTCACTTCCGAGCTGGATGATGTCAACGCCGAACTGGATCGTCTGAGCCAGAGCCTTGATCAGCCGGAGCCGGCGATCCCCAGCTTCACTGCCGAGGATGCCGCTGCAGCGCCTGATGAGGCGGACTTCGACTTCCTCTCCGGCAGCGATGAGGTGGCCACCAAGCTCGATCTGGCCCAGGCCTATATCGATATGGGGGATAACGACGGTGCGCGGGACATCCTCGGTGAGGTGCTGAGCGAAGGTAACGAAGGGCAGAAGAGCGAAGCCCAGGAGATGCTGGGGCGACTGGCCTGAAGCAACCTGATGCTTGAACAGAACGGCAGCCGATGAGGCTGCCGTTTTTGTTGGTGGCGCTGCGGTGGTGAGGCTCAGGCCAGCAGGTCTTCGTAAAAGGCACCGAAGGGCCGGGTAGGGTGGGCGATCTGGATTTCCAGGATCCACAGACCCACTTGCGGGCAGGCGGCGAAATCTCCCAGATCCCCGGCGCGGTAGATGGCGTGGGGAAAGTCGCTGACCCGATGGCCCTTGATATCCAGATTGAGTACCCAGCCCATGGCTCGGGCCTGTTCCTGTGCATAGCGATAGAGTTCAGGGCCAGCCACCAGGTGGCTCTGCCAGTGGTCGTGGACCTGGTCGAACAGGCTTTTCGCCGCGGCGGCACAGGCATGCATTTCAGCGTCGTCGCCGACCACGAACGTCGCCCCGCAATCACCTTCATGGCGATCCCAGACCACGCCCAGGTCGATGAAGAACAGATCGTTTTCCTGGAGTAGCGGATCGCCATCGGAGCGTTGCTTGAAGGTTTTCAGGGTATTGGCGCCAAAGCGGATCAGCAGCGGATGCCAGATTCGCTCCATACCCATCTCCCGCAGGACTTGCAGGCCCATTTCCCTGGCGGCGGATTCCTGCATGCCTGGCTTGACCTGCCGGGCGATCTGCCCGATGGCCTCCCAGGTCATGCGCTTGGCATGGAGCATGCCCTCCAGGCTGTAGGCCAGGCCTACGGCTTCTTTGCTGGTTGCGATCATTCATCGGTTCTCGATCAGGGGGCTTTGTTGTTTTCGATATATAAAAAACTATATAGCGTTTGCCTGGGGGCGGATGCAATCGCCCTGTGGGCGGCTGTATGGCTGATCAATCTGCAAACAAAGCCCGACAGCCCGTGGCGTCTATTGTCTGCGGCCCTATAATGAGCGCCTTTGCGCATATCAGCAGGCTGTAAGTTCTTGGCAAATATAGATAACCCGGCCGCCGAAATGGCAGCCGAAGGCTTTTCCCGAATCGCCCTGGGTGTGGAATACAAGGGCTCGCGCTACCGCGGCTGGCAGCGTCAGGCCTCCGGTGTGCCCAGTGTCCAGGAAACCCTGGAGAAGGCCCTGTCCCGGGTCGCGGATTCTCCGGTGGTGGTGTCCTGTGCCGGACGCACCGATGCCGGGGTGCATGCCTGCGGGCAGGTGGTGCATTTCGATACTCAGGCCGTGCGTTCGATGAAGGCCTGGGTGATGGGGGCCAATATCAATTTGCCCCACGACATCAGCGTCAGCTGGGCCAAGGAGATGCCCGCGCATTTTCACGCACGGTTCAAGGCGATCGCCCGGCGTTACCGTTATGTGATCTACAACGATCAGATCCGTCCAGCCCATCTCAACGAAGAAATCACCTGGAACCACCGGCCGCTGGATATCGAGCGCATGGCCCAGGCTGCCGCGTTCCTGGTGGGCACCCATGATTTCAGCGCGTTCCGGGCCGGGCAGTGCCAGGCCAAGTCGCCGATCAAGGAGATCCATCACCTTCGGGTCACCCGGCACGGCAAGATGATCGTCCTGGATATTCGTGCCAGCGCCTTCCTGCATCACATGGTGCGCAACATCGCCGGGGTGCTGATGACCATCGGTGCCGGCGAGCGGCCGGTGGAGTGGGCGCGAGAAGTGCTGGAAAGCCGGATCCGGCGTACCGGCGGCGTCACCGCCCATCCTTTTGGTCTGTACCTGGTGCAGGTCGAATACAAGGACGAGTTCCAGTTGCCCGAGCGATACATCGGGCCACATTTCCTCAGCGGATTCTCGGAACTTGACGGCTGACGCCCGGAAAAGCATTTGCTACCATCCGGGACTTTCCGGATTTGCCCCCGAGGTTCATGACATGCCAGCTGTTCGCAGCAAGATCTGCGGGATTACCCGCATAGAAGATGCGCTGGCAGCAGTGGCGGCGGGGGCCGATGCCATCGGCCTGGTGTTCTATGCCAAGAGCCCGCGGGCGGTGAATGTGCAGCAGGCGCGGGCAATCATCGCCGCCTTGCCGCCGTTCGTGACCAGCGTTGGCCTCTTCGTCAATGCCAGTCGTTGCGAGCTGGGGGAGATCCTCGACGCCGTACCGCTGGACTTGCTGCAGTTTCATGGCGATGAGTCGGCGGCTGATTGCGAGGGCTATCACCGGCCCTATATCAAGGCGTTGCGGGTCAAGGCCGGGGATGACATCGCGGCGGCCTGCCTGGCCTATCCGCGGGCCAGCGGGATTCTGCTGGATACCTATGTCGAAGGCGTGCCGGGTGGAACCGGCGAGGCGTTCGACTGGTCCCTGGTTCCTCAGGGGCTGAGCAAGCCGATCATTCTTGCCGGTGGCCTCACGCCAGATAACGTGGCGGCAGCCATCGCCCGGGTGCGCCCGTATGCGGTGGATGTCAGCGGCGGGGTGGAGCAGGGCAGGGGCATCAAGGACCCGGCAAAGATTCAGGCATTTATGCAGGCAGTGCGTCGCAGCAACGAGTCGATGTGACGGCTGGCAGTCTGCCGCCGTCCATAACACCACTGTACAAAACAGGCAGGCGTCGCCTTCAGGCGGGGTCGGAATCGAGTGGCAACCGCTCTGGAGCGGGTTGTCGGGATGGCTGAGGAAAGGTTCGTTGCAGGCAGGTCGAGCCCGGTGCTGACCGCGGCAGCGAACTGATCATCGCCGCACACATGAATTTAGCTCAAGGGCATACGCGGGGCTGCGAACCAGAGCGTTCGGGCCGCCGGTACTGGAGAAAGAAAGCATGAGCAACTGGTTAGTAGACAAACTGATCCCTTCGATCATGCGTTCCGAGGTGAAGAAAAGCTCGGTGCCTGAAGGTCTTTGGCACAAGTGCCCATCCTGCGAGGCGGTGCTCTATCGTCCGGAGCTGGAAAAGACCCTGGATGTTTGCCCCAAGTGCAACCACCACATGCGCATCGGTGCGCGTGCCCGTATCGATATCTTCCTCGACGCCGAAGGTCGTGCCGAACTGGGCGCTGACCTGGAGCCAGTGGACCGTCTGAAGTTCCGCGACGGCAAGAAGTACAAGGACCGCCTGACCGCTGCGCAGAAGCAGACCGGCGAGAAAGATGCGCTGATCTCCATGAGTGGCACCCTGCTGGGCATGCCGGTGGTGGTCTCGGCTTTCGAATTTTCCTTCATGGGGGGCTCCATGGGCGCCATCGTTGGCGAGCGTTTCGTGCGTGCCGCCAACTATGCTCTGGAAAATCGCTGCCCGATGATCTGCTTCTCCGCCTCCGGTGGTGCGCGGATGCAGGAAGCCCTGATCTCTCTGATGCAGATGGCCAAGACCTCCGCGGTACTGGCGCGTCTGCGTGAAGAAGGCATCCCGTTCATCTCTGTGTTGACCGACCCGGTCTACGGCGGCGTTTCCGCCAGCCTGGCGATGCTGGGCGACGTGATTGTCGCCGAGCCAAAAGCCCTGGTGGGCTTCGCCGGTCCTCGAGTGATCGAGCAGACCGTGCGGGAAAAACTGCCTGAAGGTTTCCAACGCAGTGAGTTCCTGCTGGAGCATGGTGCGATCGACATGATCATTTCCCGTCAGGAGCTGCGTCCGCGCCTGGGCAACCTGCTGGCCCAGCTGATGGGCCTGCCGACGCCGGAATTCGTCGCGGCACCGGTCGAGCCGATCGTGGTGCCGCCGGCTCCAGCAAACCTATGACCCAACGTACCCTGGGCGAATGGCTCGCCTACCTCGAGCAGTTGCACCCCTCGGCCATCGACATGGGGCTGGCGCGCTCGCAGCAGGTAGCGTCCCAGATGGGGCTGGGCAAGCCGGCGCCCCGGGTGGTCACGGTCACCGGTACCAATGGCAAGGGCTCTACCTGCGCCTTTGTCGCTTCCCTGCTGCGGGCCCAGGGCCTGCAGGTGGGGGTCTACAGTTCGCCGCACCTGCTGCGTTATAACGAGCGGGTGCAGATCAATGGCGTCGAGGCCACTGACGAGCAGTTGTGCGAAGCCTTTGCTGCGGTAGAGGCGGGGCGCGATGAAGTCACCCTGACTTACTTCGAGATGGGCACTCTGGCAGCGTTCTGGCTGTTTCAGCAGGCGGCGCTGGATGCCGTGGTCCTGGAGGTGGGGTTGGGTGGCCGCCTGGATACGGTCAATCTGGTGGATGCCGACCTGGCGCTGGTGACCAGTATTGGTGTCGATCACATCGAATACCTGGGCGATTCCCGCGAATCCGTGGCCTTCGAGAAGGCCGGGATCTTTCGTCCTGGCGCTCCGGCGCTATGTGGCGACCTGGATCCGCCGCAACCCTTACTGGACAAGGCGCGGGAGCTGGGCTGCCCGTTTTTCCTGCGGGGGCGGGACTTTGATCTCGGAGTCACTGACCAGCATTGGCAGTGGCGTGGCCTGGATGCCCAGGGCAAGCCGGTCGAGCTGCAAGACCTGCCATTGCTGGATCTGCCTATGGAAAATGCCGCTCTGGCGTTGCAGGCCTATCTGCTCACCGGTTTGCCATGGCAGCCGGAGCGGATCAGCGCAGCCTTGCGCCAGACCCGGGTTACCGGGCGTCTGGATCGCCGGCAGGTCGACTGGCAGGGCAAGCGCCTGAACCTGCTGCTGGACGTCGGTCACAACCCCCATGCCGCCCAGTACCTGGCTGAGCGCCTGGCGCGCCGGCCAGTGCCGGGCAAGCGTCTGGCGGTGTTCGGGCTGCTGGCGGACAAGGATCTGGAGGGCGTGATTGGCTGCCTGAAAGGGGCGGTCCGGCACTGGGCGGTAGCGCCTCTGGACACGCCGCGGGCGCGCCCGGTGGAGGATTTGCAGCAGGCTCTGGAGAACCTTGGTGCTTCGGTAGCGTCCTATTCCAGTGTGGCTGCCGCGCTGGAAGCGCAATGCGCGCAAGCCACTGCAGATGACGAAATTCTGCTGTTCGGTTCTTTTTATTGTGTTGCCGAGGCGCTTGAGTGGCTCGCCCGGCGCTCCACGGAGGAAGCTGCACATGGCAATGCTGGATAACGTCTACAAGCAGCGAATGGTCGGAGCACTGGTGTTGGTGGCCTTGGCGGTGATCTTTCTGCCAATGCTGTTCTCGCGCGAGGATGAGCAGCGTCATGTGACGGTGGATGTGCCGTCGGCGCCGCAAGCCGCGGCCATGCCGCAGGTCCAGGTCGAGCCGGTAGTTGTGCCTGAGCCTCAGGTACTGCCCGAGGGCTCTGTGCCAGCCGACGAGCACGAGCCTGTGGTGCAACAAGCGCCATCGACCCCGATCGCACCGGCCCCGGTGGTGGCTCCTGCTCCGACCGTGGCCAGCAAGCCTGCGCCTGTGGCCAAGCCTGCGCCGACACCGGCTCCGGTTCCGCCGCAGCCCGTGGCCAGTGCCAAGCCCGATACCAGCCAGAGCCGGGTCGATGCCAATGGCTTGTCCGTCAGTTGGTCGGTGCAACTGGCCAGTCTGTCGAGCCGTGAAAGCGCGGAAAACCTGCAGAAAACCCTGCGCAGCCAGGGTTATAACGCCTATATCCGTTCCGCCGAAGGCAAGAACCGGGTATTTGTCGGGCCGCTGATCGAGCGCGCCGAAGCTGATCGCCTGCGTGACCTGCTGGGGCGTCAGCATAATCTCAAGGGTTTCGTGGTGCGCTTCCAGCCAGAGCGTGGCTAAGGCTATCCGCTTGATTTTAAAAGCACAGTGAATCGCAGCTTACCGACAGCCAAGCGCTCTGTTAAAATGCGCCGCCTTATCCGTCTGTAGGCTGCACTGTGCCATTTACCTGGGTTGACTGGGCGATCGTTGCAATAATCGCCATCTCCGCTTTGATCAGCTTGAGCCGCGGTTTCGTCAAAGAAGCCTTGTCGTTGCTTACCTGGATCATCGCAGGAGTCGTTGCCTGGATGTTTGGTGGCTCACTGTCCGAGTACCTAGGCGGTTATATCGAAACTCCCTCGGCTCGCGTGATCGCGGGCTGCGCAATCATGTTTGTCGCCACCTTGCTGGTGGGGGCAATGGTCAACTATCTCATCGGCGAGTTGATTCGCGTCACCGGCCTCTCCGGGACCGATCGATTCCTCGGCATGGCCTTCGGCGCTGCGCGTGGCGCGCTGCTGGTGGTCGTGGCGATCGGGCTCCTGAGCCTGGGGCCGGTACAGCAGGATTCCTGGTGGCAACAGTCGCGACTGGTGCCACAATTTCTATTGGTTGCAGACTGGTCCAAGAACCTCATATTGGGGTGGAGCAGTCAGTGGCTGGCCAGCGGTATCAGCGTACCCGCTGAAATACCGTTCAAGGAGCACCTCTTACCGGCCAAAACGCCTCAGTAAGATGGGTTCAGTTCAGTTTCATTAAGTAGGGGTTGCGTCGCATGTGTGGCATCGTCGGTATCGTCGGTAAGTCGAACGTCAATCAGGCGCTGTATGACGCGCTAACCGTCCTCCAGCACCGCGGCCAGGACGCTGCCGGTATCGTGACCAGCCATGATGGCCGGTTATTCCTGCGCAAGGACAACGGCCTGGTGCGTGATGTGTTCCAGCAGCGGCACATGCAGCGCCTGGTAGGCCACATGGGCATCGGCCATGTCCGCTATCCAACCGCGGGCAGCTCGACCTCGGCCGAGGCTCAGCCGTTCTACGTCAACTCGCCTTACGGCATCACCCTGGCGCACAACGGCAACCTGACCAATGTGGAGCAGTTGGCCAAGGAGATCTACGAGTCCGACCTGCGCCACGTCAACACCAACTCCGACTCTGAAGTGCTGCTCAACGTGTTCGCCCACGAGCTGGCCCAGCGCGGCAAGTTGCAGCCTACCGAGGAAGACGTGTTTGCCGCCGTCACCGACGTGCACAACCGTTGCGTGGGTGGCTACGCGGTGGTGGCCATGATCACCGGCTACGGCATTGTCGGTTTCCGTGACCCCCACGGTATCCGTCCGATCGTCTTCGGCCAGCGTCATACCGACGAAGGCGTGGAATACATGATCGCCTCGGAAAGCGTTTCCCTGGATGTGCTGGGCTTCACCCTGATTCGCGACCTGGCTCCGGGCGAAGCGGTCTACATCACTGAAGAGGGCAAGCTCTACACCCGCCAGTGCGCCACCAACCCGCAACTCACGCCGTGCATCTTCGAACACGTATATCTGGCCCGCCCGGATTCGATCATTGATGGCGTCTCGGTGTACAAGGCGCGCCTGCGCATGGGTGAGAAGCTGGCAGAGAAGATCCTGCGCGAGCGCCCTGAGCACGATATCGACGTGGTGATCCCGATTCCGGATACCAGCCGCACTGCGGCGCTGGAGTTGGCGAACCATCTAGGGGTCAAGTTCCGCGAAGGTTTCGTCAAGAACCGCTACATCGGCCGTACCTTCATCATGCCGGGCCAGGCGGCGCGGAAGAAATCCGTACGCCAGAAGCTCAATGCGATCGAACTGGAATTTCGCGGCAAGAACGTGATGCTGGTGGACGACTCCATCGTCCGTGGCACCACCTGCAAGCAGATTATCCAGATGGCCCGTGAAGCGGGCGCGAAGAACGTCTACTTCTGCTCGGCTGCACCTGCCGTGCGTTACCCGAACGTGTATGGCATCGACATGCCGAGCGCCCACGAGTTGATCGCCCACAATCGTTCGACCCAGGACGTGGCAGACCTGATCGGCGCCGACTGGCTGATCTACCAGGACTTGCCGGACCTGATCGAGGCGGTCGGTGGTGGCAAGATCAAGATCGAGAACTTCGACTGCGCGGTGTTCGACGGCAAGTACGTTACCGGCGACGTCGACGAGGCCTACCTGAACAAGATCGAGAACGCTCGTAACGATGCGTCCAAGGCCAAGACCCAGGCGGTCAGCGCCATCATCGATCTGTACAACAACTGATCCGAGCATTTTAAGAAGACATTAGGAGTAGGCGGCATGAGTCAGGATTGGGATGCCGGTCGGCTGGACAGCGACCTTGAAGGCGTAGCGTTCGATACCCTGGCGGTGCGCGCCGGCCAACACCGCTCGCCGGAAGGCGAGCACGGTGACCCGATGTTCTTCACCTCCAGCTATGTGTTCCGTACGGCCGCCGATGCGGCGGCGCGGTTTGCTGGCGAAGTGCCGGGCAACGTCTATTCGCGCTACACCAACCCCACCGTGCGTTCCTTCGAAGAGCGCATCGCGGCGCTGGAAGGGGCAGAGCAGGCTGTGGCGACCGCCACTGGCATGGCGGCCATTCTCTCGGTGGTCATGAGCCTGTGCAGCGCCGGCGATCATGTGCTGGTGTCGCGCAGCGTGTTCGGCTCCACCATCAGCCTGTTCGAGAAGTACTTCAAGCGCTTTGGTGTTGAAGTCGATTACGTGCCCCTGGCGGACCTGTCCGGCTGGGATGCGGCGATCAAGAGCAATACCAGGCTGCTGTTCGTCGAGTCGCCCTCCAATCCGCTGGCCGAGCTGGTGGATATCGCCGCGTTGGCGGAGGTGGCCCATGCCAAGGGCGCAATGCTGGTGGTGGATAACTGTTTCTGCACTCCGGCCTTGCAGCAGCCGTTGAAGCTGGGGGCGGACGTGGTGGTGCATTCGGCGACCAAGTTCATCGACGGCCAGGGTCGTTGCATGGGCGGCGTGGTGGCCGGGCGCAGCGAGCAGATGAAAGAAGTGGTGGGTTTCCTGCGTACCGCCGGGCCGACCCTGAGCCCGTTCAACGCCTGGATCTTCCTCAAGGGCCTGGAAACCCTCAACCTGCGGATGCGTGCTCATTGTGCCAATGCCCTGGCCCTGGCTGAGTGGCTGGAGCAGCAGGAGGGCGTCGAGAAGGTGCACTACGCAGGCCTTGCCAGCCATCCGCAGCACGAGCTGGCCAAGCGTCAGCAGCGTGGTTTTGGCGCGGTGGTGAGTTTTGAGGTCAAGGGCGGCAAAGAGGGCGCCTGGCGCTTTATCGATGCCACGCGACTGATCTCCATTACCGCCAACCTCGGCGACAGCAAAACCACCATCACCCATCCGAGCACCACGTCCCACGGGCGCCTGGCGCCCCAGGAGCGTGAAGCGGCAGGCATTCGCGACAGCCTGATCCGCATCGCGGTGGGGCTGGAGGACGTGGTCGACCTGCAAGCCGACCTGGCTCGCGGCCTGGCAGCCTTGTGATCGAGTTGTCCACGCCCCAGGGCGGCGGCAATGGGCGTGTCGCGCTGGTGACCGGCGCGGCCCGGGGGATCGGCCTGGGAATCGCTGCCTGGCTGATCAGCGAAGGCTGGCAGGTGGTGTTGACCGACCTCGATCGTGAGCGTGGCTCCAAGGTGGCCAAGGTGCTGGGTGAAAGTGCCTGGTTCATCACCATGGACGTGGCCGATGAAGTGCAAGTGGCCCAGGGGGTGGCTGAGGTGCTGGGGCAGTTCGGGCGCCTCGACGCCCTGGTCTGCAATGCCGCTGTAGCCGACCCGCACAACATCACCCTGGAAAGCCTGGATCTGGCCTACTGGAATCGGGTCATGGCGGTGAACCTGGGCGGGCCGATGCTGCTGGCCAAGCACTGTGCGCCGTATTTGCGCGCCCATGGCGGCGCCATCGTCAATCTGGCTTCTACCCGCGCCAGGCAATCGGAGCCTGACAGCGAAGCCTACGCGGCGAGCAAGGGGGGGCTGCTGGCCTTGACTCATGCCCTGGCGATCAGCCTGGGGCCGGAGATTCGGGTCAATGCGGTAAGCCCCGGCTGGATCGATGCCCGGGATCCTGCGGTGCGTCGCGCAGAGCCGTTATCCGATGCCGATCATGCCCAGCATCCGGCAGGCAGGGTAGGGACGGTGGAAGATGTGGCCTCCATGGTGGCCTGGCTGCTGTCCCGCAATTCGGGCTTTGTCACCGGCCAGGAATTCGTGGTGGACGGTGGCATGACCAAGAAAATGATTTATCAGGAATAAGGGTGGTAGCGAGTTTGTGGCTGCAAGCCCAAGAGGAGCACCTCAGGCTCTTGGTGCGAAGTTTCTGCTTGCTGCTGTTTTTGAAAAAAACTTCAAGCCTGCTATTGACTTAGCTTCGTTACCTGCGTAAATTTCGCGGCCTCAGCGAAGCAAAGGGTGATTAGCTCAGCCGGGAGAGCGTCTGCCTTACAAGCAGAATGTCGGCGGTTCGATCCCGTCATCACCCACCATTCCCTGAGTCTCTTTCGCAAGAAAGAGGGAAGCTTCCAAGGAAGCCTCCAACCGACGCGCAGCGGTAGTTCAGTCGGTTAGAATACCGGCCTGTCACGCCGGGGGTCGCGGGTTCGAGTCCCGTCCGCTGCGCCATATTTTCCAAGTCAGGTTCGCCTGGCTTGAGATTGAGGAAGCCTCGAAGCTCTTCAATCAGATGATTTAAACGGTTCACATGGACGCAAGTCCAAGCGATACGCAGCGGTAGTTCAGTCGGTTAGAATACCGGCCTGTCACGCCGGGGGTCGCGGGTTCGAGTCCCGTCCGCTGCGCCATATCAGCCTCAAGGATCACTGAACGCCTTGAAGCAACGAAACAAGCCAACAGCTTGTTTCGCATCGGTAGCAAAGACCCTGGTCGCAAGACCGGGGTTTTTTGTTTTCGGGATTCGCTCTTTGGCAGCGTCTTTTGCTTGCTGCTGATCGAACACAAAAAACCGCCTGCTCGGCGGTTTTTTTGTGCTTGTAAGGAGGTTTGGCTTTCAGAAGCCGAGCTTGTCCCGAAGGCTGTAGTACCAAGCGCCCAGGGCGGTGAATGGCGTGCGCAGCAACTGGCCGCCGGGGAAGGGGTAGTGAGGCAGGTCGGCAAAGGCGTCAAAGCGCTCAGCCTGGCCGCGCAGGGCCTCCGCCAGGACTTTCCCGGCCAGGTGGGTGTAGGTCACGCCGTGGCCGCTGCAGCCCTGGGAGTAGTAGATATTGTCCCCCAGGCGCCCAACCTGGGGCAGGCGCGACAGCGTCAGCAGGAAGTTGCCGGTCCAGGCGTAATCGATCTTCACGTTCTGCAGTTGCGGGAAGGCCTTGAGCATCTTCGGTCGGATGATGGCCTCGATGTTCGCCGGGTCGCGGGCGCCATACACCACGCCGCCACCGAAAATCAGGCGCTTGTCGCCGGAGAGGCGGTAGTAGTCCAGCAGGTAGTTGCAGTCTTCGACGCAGTAATCCTGGGGCAACAGGCTGGCTGCCAGCTCATCGCTCAGGGGCTCGGTGGTGATGACCTGGGTTCCGCAAGGCATGGACTTGGCTGCCAGCTCCGGAACCAGATTGCCCAGGTAGGCATTGCCGGCAACGATGATGAATTTGGCGCGGACCTTTCCTTGGGGCGTGTGGACCACCGGATTGGCGCCGCGCTCGATGCGGATTGCCGGGGACTGTTCATAGAGGGTGCCGCCCAGCGACTCCACGGCAGCCGCTTCACCCAGTGCCAGGTTCAGTGGATGGATGTGGCCGCCGCTCATGTCGAGCATGCCGCCCTTGTATTGATCGCAGGCCACGATTTCGCGGATACGCCGCTCATCCAGCAATTCCAGCTGGGTGTGACCGTAGCGCTCCCACAGGCGCTTCTGCGACTCCAGATGACCCATCTGCTTGCTGGTCAGCGCTGCGAATACGCCGCCGTCCTTCAGATCGCACTGGATCTGGTATTTGGCCACCCGTTCACGAATGATCCGGCCACCCTCAAAGGCCATCTGCCCCAGCAGTTGTGCCTGCTTGGGGCCGACGCTGCGTTCGATCACGTCGATATCGCGGCTGTAGCTGTTGACGATCTGCCCGCCATTGCGCCCTGAAGCGCCAAAGCCGACCTTGGCGGCCTCCAGTACGGTCACACGAAAGCCGTTTTCCAGGAGGAACAGGGCGCTGGACAGGCCGGTATAACCCGCACCGATCACGCAGACATCGGTTTCAATCTCGCCTTGGAGCATCGGACGTTCCGGAGCCGCATTGGCCGATGCCGCGTAATAGGACTGTGGGTAGGGAATGTTCGCCATCCTGCGACCTCATGTGTTTAATATATTTTACGAGTGCGCCGATGCTACCTGAGTTGCAAATGAGCTGCCAGACAGAAGAAAAAACTTCTTCATCCCGCGAAAATTAAAAAATTCGCATATTCATAGGCTTAGCTGCAAAAAAGGTGTTGACACCCCTTTGGAATTCCGTAGAATGCCGCCTCACAGCAGGCACGTAGCTCAGTTGGTTAGAGCACCACCTTGACATGGTGGGGGTCGTTGGTTCGAGTCCAATCGCGCCTACCAAACAAAATCCGCTCTGCTGGGCGGTCTAGAAGGGGTTCACCGAAAGGTGAGCCCCTTTTTTGTTTCTGGCCATGTTGATGGCTTTGCACTATCCGCCAAGAAGCCAACTGGCATTGCAGCGCTCGCTGCGATCTTGGCCAGTGATCAGTCGGGGCGGATGTGCTCCTGCCAATGTTCAAACAGCGCCTCGACATTGGCACTGGTCATCAGTGGCATCACTGCTTTCAACTGCTCGCTGCTCCAGTTCCACCACTGCATTTCCACAAGCATCTCGATACGCCGATCATCGAAGCGCTTGCGAATCGTCTTGGCGGGGTTACCGCCGATGATTGCGTAGGGCTCCACGTCCCGTGTCACCAGGGCTCGAGTGCCTATCACGGCGCCATCGCCGATCCTGATGCCCGGCATGACAATGGCTTCGGAACCGATCCAGACGTCATTGCCGATCACCGTGTCGCCTGCGGCTTGATATCCATTCTGCGCGCCCGCGAAGGCCGGTTCCTCGGGCATCCAGTAGAGCGGAAAGGTGCTGATCCACTCGCTTCTATGCCCCTGGTTGCCGGCCATGATGAATGCGGCTCCCGAGCCGATCGAGCAGAAAGAGCCGATTATCAGCTTGTCCGCACCTTCCTCGTGGGGCAGGTAGCGCGCGCACTCATCGAAACTATGGCCGTGGTAGTAGCCTGAGTAGTAGCTGAAACGACCTACTCGAATATTCGGGTGGGTGACTTGCCGATCAAGCGTGATGCCCTTGAAGGGGCTATCGAAGTAGTTGTTCATCGGGACTCTGCTCCATGTCTTCAGCGTCCTCTGCATTTGCCGCATCGGTCACCGGTTCAAGATCTTTTACGTATTGCCCTCTGTAGCCACCAACCTGGTTCAGGGAGCCGTCGTGACGATCGGCTTCCCGAACCAGGGCGGGTCAGTCCAGAGGGGTGAAGGCGCTACCACTGAAGGTACGCACGGCATTGCCCCGTTCAACCCGGTGATGGGCGCCACGACGCTGCAAGCGCAGTTCCTGTACGGATTGCTCTTGCCGATCGGCAAGTCGTTGCTGGATCAGTAGACGAGCCAGGCGCTTGTTATCGTGCTGGCTGCGTTCGGACTGCACCTTGACGCTGATGCCGGTCGCTACATGGGTGGCACGTACCGCGGAGTCGGTCTTGTTCACATGCTGCCCGCCAGGGCCGGAAGCGCGCATGGCCTCGAAGCGGATCTCGCCGCCTTCGGCTTCTTCAGGGGCGCTGAATGGCTGGCCGGCGAAATACCAGTTCTTGCGTCGATGTGCGGGCCGCAGAGGGCTTTTGCAGATCCACAGCAGGGTGCCTGTCCAGCGTCGAGCCAGGTGTGCGGCGTGCTCGCCATCCAGGCTGACCAGCACCGAGCGATGGGCGTCGCGAGCCTGGCTGGCAACCTGCTCGATGATGCCGAGGCGCACGTTCTGCGCTTCGGCTTCGTGATGCAGGCGGCGTAATGCGTGGGTTACTGCCAATTCGCATTCGGCAGGCCCTTGGGCGGAGGACAGCTGTAGCAACATCATCAGCAGCACCCCCGGCGTTTGTAGGTCAGTACCGGTTTGAGTCGGGCGATGATCTTCACCAGGCCGGCGTCGCGCAGGCTGCCCACCACGCTGTCGATGCTCTTGTAGGCTTCGGGAGCCTCTTCGTACATCAGGCCGCGGTCCTCGCAGATCACTCGGCTGCCCAGCTGGGTGCGCTTGAGTTGATCGAAGCTGAAGCGCGTTGCCAGCCGGCCCTTGCAGTCGCTGCGCAGCCACTTGCGCCCGGCGCCGTGCGCCAGGGAGTAGAGGCTGAACGATTGGGGGAGCGGTTGCACCAGGTAGCTGTAGTCGCCACGAGAGCCGGGAATCACCACCGGACCCTGGTCCGATGGCGTGGCGCCCTTGCGATGCAGCCAGCCCGATACGCCGTCGACCTGCGCCGCAGACACCAGGTTGTGATTGATATCCAGCAGCGGCTGGCCCTTGGCCCGCAGATTGTGCAGCAGGCGCTCGGCGATCAGCCGTCGATTGGCCTCGGCAAAGCGCAAGGCCTGGTCGTGCTGCTCCAGGTACTGGGCGCCGGCGGTGCTGGTCATCAACAGGCCGTTGTGGCCGTGTTGGTCGACGTGGCTGCGCAAAATGGCCTCTCCCAGGCCTCGGGAGCCGCTGTGCACCAGCAGCAGCAAAGCTTTCGAGTCCAGTGCCAGTGCTTGCAGGGCGTCGGCGTCATGGACCTGATCGAGTTGTTGCAGTTCGGCGAAGTGGTTGCCGCCGCCGATGGTACCCAGGGAGTGCTCATGACCGCTGACAGGCAATGCCAGTTGCGCGCGTTGTTCATCCCACTGTTCATCCAGAGGCAGGTCGATATTGCCGATTTTCTTTTCCAGCTTGTCGAGGTTGAGGCGAGTGCTGGAGAGGTCGGTTTGCCACAGCGCCATGCCGCAGCCGATGTCGTTGCCCACCAGCGCCGGGTAGGCCACTTCGGTGGAAAAAAATGCCGCGCCCACCGGATAGCCCCGGCCTGGATGCAGGTCGGGCATGCCGACGACCTGGCGCATGCCGGGCAGTTGTGCGGTGGTGTGCAGTTGCTGGAGCGCTTTGTCTTCGATCCAGGTGGTGTCGGAGGCGATCAGAGAGACGCCGTTCGACAAATGACGGATGCAAGTGTCCATGTCCAATTCCTGATTGGAAAAAAAATATTCAGGTAGTGGCAGGACGAAGCGGGGGTTAAGCGAAGGCGCTAGCGGGTAGCGGTTGCAGCGTTTAAACCAGGCACGTCCTGCAAGGGGTGATCAGCTGTTGCATGGTGGATCTCCTTGGCAAAAGTGTGGAAAGGGCGCGCAGGTTAATCTTTTGCCCGGGGGCTGGCAATGGTGTGGGCAAACAAAGTGCACCTTCTGCGGCCGCTACGGTCGTAAAACCATCACCTTGTTGAATGAGGATGGTTATGCAGACCTTTGGTGAGCGCTTGAAAGAACAGCGCAAGGCGTTGGGGCTCTCCCAGCAGGAATTCGGTGCCATTGGCGGTGTTGAAGCCAACGCCCAGGGCCGTTACGAGAGCGGTGAGCGGGTGCCCAAATCGGATTACCTGATGGCCATCGGGCGCCACGGCGTTGACCTGCTTTATGTGTTGACCGGCGAGCGCTCGCGCTTGTCCGAGGGCAGCCTGAGCCTGGATGAAAGCACCATTATTCAGAACTACCGCCACCTCGGAGATGAGGACCAGGAGGCGATCGCCCAGCTGGCGTCCTCCCTGGCGGAGTGCTGAGTGGGCGCGGGGGAGTTTTTCTGCTGTTCGCGCGCCTTTTTAACGCGGCCTGAGCGATACTCTCGCGTTTTCAGGACGAGGAGGCAGCATGCGGGTTTTGATGGCGGTAATGGTGGCGGCGCTATTGGCTGGCTGTGCGAGCTCTACCATGGATGAAGCTCGGGCCCGAACGCCCAACAAAACCCTGGCCTCGGCCAAGGCTGATCAACTGGTAGCGCAATGTGTGCAGTTCGCCTGGCAGGACGAGTCGGTCTTTGGTGTCGATGCCGCTGCCTATCTGCAACCGGGCAAGGCTGGGGGGTACACCGTGTATACCCGTTCCGCCGAGACTTTTGTCGATATCAAGGCCGAGGCCGCGACGACCACCGTCCACTTTTATGCGGTTGCAGACAGCTATGTCTCGAAGCGCCGCCTGGCGGCGCTAGCGACCTGTCTGTAACGCAGAGGATAGTCACTGGCGTTGGCATTTGACGCTATCAGGTACAAACCCGGCATCGGCCGGGTTTTGTCATTTCTGGGGAAGGGTTTCCAGCTGGTCAGGCCAGCTGTTATTGGCGATCTGTGGAAACACCCAATAAGCCTGTAGCAAAGCGTGTAATACATTGCCTCTTCAAACTGTCAGTTGAAATAAGGAAGTCCAGGGATTAAGGGGGCTAGGGCGGACTTTTGTAAATTGTCCTGAATGGTTAGTTTTTGTGGTGATGAAAAAAGCAGGGAAAAGTGCGCTAAGTTGAGGGTGCTCAATAAGGAGCAGTAGTTAATTAATCAATGGAGTGAAAGATATGAATAAGCCACAGGCTCAACTAAAACATGGTCGCGTTGTTTCTCCGTCCAGCCGCGGTGCGGTAGCGGTAGAACTGGGGCTGCTGGGAACCTGGCAGGTCAACGAGATGGAAGGCGGGAAAAACTTTCCGGCCCTCGCCGCCGGTCCTTTCCCAAAGCCTTACGACAGCGATGTGGCCAGTGTCGCGCCACCCGCCGATGGTCATATTCTCAGTGGCGGCAAGGTTGATGATCGCGATTGCATCAACTTCACCAACGAGGAAATGTCGAAAAAGATCAACCGGCCCTTCACTTGGCCGCTGGTGAACGTGAACCCGGGCCAGGTGTTCCAGGTGCAGTGGGAATACACCGCACCTCACGTTACCCGGGGCTATAACTGGTTCATCACCAAGGACGGCTGGGACCCGAAACAGCGCATCAGTCGCGCCCAGCTGGAACCCCAGGCTTTTTATCAGGACTTCTACACCGAAGTGCCATTCGACAAGTTCGGTTCGGTATTGAAAGCCAAGACTCATCATGAAGTTGTGCTGCCCAAAAATAAAAAGGGCCACCATGTTGTAGTACTGGTGTGGATTGTTGCCAATACCGGCAATGGCTTTTATCAGGCTTTCGATCTGGACTTTAAATAAGTTTCAGGTAGTTAACATTTTCTGAAAGTTCTGAAGGATTAGAACGTGGATAAGATCGATTTTGCATTAATCAAGAGTCAGGCCGCAGATGCTGCTTCCCTGATGCCGAGCATTGCCGGCAAGAAGGTGCTCATGGGCTTCTGGCACAACTGGGCCGCCGGTCACAGCGACGGCTACCAGCAGGGGCAATTCGCCAACCTGGATCTGGTGGACGTGCCCAAGGAATACAACGTGGTTGCAGTGGCCTTCATGAAGGGCAACGGTATTCCCACCTTCAAGCCCTACAACCTTTCGGACGCCGAGTTCCGGCGCCAGGTGGGCGTGCTCAACAGCCAGGGCCGGGCGGTATTGATCTCTCTGGGCGGCGCCGATGCCCATATCGAATTGCACAAGGGCAACGAACAGCCCCTGGCCAACGAAATCATCCGTCTGGTGGAAACCTACGGCTTCGATGGCCTGGATATCGACCTGGAGCAGAGCGCCATCGACTTTGCCGACAACAAGAGTGTGCTGCCAGCCGCCTTGAAGCTGGTGAAGGATCATTACGCCGGCCAGGGCAAGCACTTCATCATCAGCATGGCGCCTGAGTTTCCCTACCTGACCAGCAATGGCAAGTACGTGGCCTACCTGCAGGCCCTGGAAGGCTATTACGACTTTGTCGCGCCGCAGTTCTATAACCAGGGAGGCGACGGGCTCTGGGTGCAGGAGGCCAATGGCGGGCAGGGCGCCTGGATCGCCCAGAACAATGACGCGATGAAAGAGGATTTCCTCTACTACCTGAGCGAAAGCCTGGCCTCCGGTACCCGCGGTTTCACTCGCATTGCCGCGGACAAGCTGGTGATAGGCCTGCCAAGCAACGTCGATGCCGCGGCCACCGGCTATGTGATCGACCCGTCGGCGGTGAGCAATGCGTTCAAGCGCTTGCAGGGCGCCGGTCACGCCATCAAGGGGTTGATGACCTGGTCGGTGAACTGGGATGCCGGCATCAGTCGGCAGGGCGTGCCCTACAACTGGGAGTTTCGTCATCGCTATGCGCCGCTGATCCATGGCGATGGCGGTGAGCCGGAGCGCCCAGGTGCTCCTGGAAACCTGATGGTACTGGGCACCAGTCGCAGCAGCGTCAACCTGAGCTGGGGTGTTTCCGGTAGTGTGCGGCCGGTGGAGTTCTACACCTTGTACCGCGACGGCAATGCGGTCGCTCGCACTCCCTCTCCGGGCTTCGAGGATCAGGGGCTGAGTGCGGACACCCAATACAGCTATTTTGTGACCGCTACCGACACTCAGGGCCAGGAGTCGCTCCCCAGTCGCAGTGTGAGTGCCAGGACCGCAGGCGGTGCGGTCGATCCGAGCTTTCCCGAGTGGCGCACCAGCCAGCACTACCTCAGGGAGGATGGAGTGACTTACGAAGGCAATCGTTACCTGTGCCTTCAGGAGCACACCTCCAACCCGGGCTGGACGCCATCCGTAGCGTTCACCCTGTGGAGCAAGGTGCTGCAGGAGCGTCATGGCTGAGTTGTGACGGCCATTGATGAAGTTGAGTGGCCAGGCGGTTCTTGCGGAAGTTGTCGATCCGTGCGAGCCGCCTTTTTCGTTTCCGCTGGCCGGCAACAGCCCGGGTTATGAGCTATTACTGAGCTGCCCGGATGTGTCGATCAATCAAGCGGAGATGAGCTCGATGTTGCAGCAATGGTTGCTGGCGGCTGTGCATTTGCTGGCGTTTGCCAGTGCCTTTGCCGGGGTACTGGCGCGCGCTTCGGCATTGCGTCGCCTGAGCGGCGGCGCTGCGGCGCCCGGGCAGGTGTTGCGGGCCGACAATGTCTGGGGGCTGATGGCCGCGGTGTTGTTGATCACCGGGTTGTTGCGGGCTTTTGGCGGTTATGGCAAGGGTGCGGAGTATTACCTGCACCAGCCGCTGTTCCACCTGAAGATGGCGCTGTTCGTGATCATCCTGTTGCTGGAGATCCTGCCGATGCTGACCTTGATCCGCTGGCGCATGGCCCTGGGGCGAGGGGGGGCGCCACAGATCGGGCGGGCGCTGCTGTTCGCCCGTATCAGCGATGTGCAGGCCCTGCTCATGGTGTTGATGGTCATCGCCGCCAGCGGCATGGCGCGTGGGGTGACCTGGGCTCAGTTGTAATCATTGGTAAGCGGGGCTGCACTGCGTGGCTGCTTGAGAGTAGGCTCGCGGCTCTATCAATGAGCAATGGAAGCCTTCGATGTTTCAAATGAATGACCTGGTGCCGGAGATGCTGGTCACCGACCTGCAGCGCAGTCTGGCCTTCTACTGCGATCTTCTGGGCTTCAAGGTGGAGTATCAGCGGCCGGAACACTTCTTTGCCTTCCTCTCCCTCAATGGTGCCCAACTGATGCTGGAGCAGGATGATCAGCAGGAATCGGAGTGGCGCGTGGGGCCCTTGCAGGCTCCATTTGGCCGCGGCATGAACCTGTCCATCGAGTGCCCGGATATTCGCCAGTTGGCATCCGCCCTGGCTCGGGCGGGCATTGCCTTGCGTCGAGAGATTCAGGAGTGCTGGTACCGTCACGACGAATTGCTGCACGGCGAGTTGAACCTGCTGGTACTCGACCCGGATGGTTACCTGCTGCGCTTTACCCAGGACCTGGGCTTCAAGCCTGTGGAGCCTGCAGCGGACGCCTGACCGCCGCACCGGTGCGCCGCCTGCAATGCAGCGGCGGCGTGTGTCGGGAATCAACGGTCGGGCTCGCTATCGCGAAAGGGCGATAATCAGTGGTTGACGACAGTCTGATGGGCGGGAATCTGCTGTGGCTGCAACCGGGCGAGGGTGTGCGGGCCGTCTGCGGGGAAAAGCTCAAGGCAAACAAGACAGGCGCTGCGCCAGCCGTTGTGCGCGGGCAAAAGGCTGGTGCTCATGCTGTTCAGGGGGTTTCGCGTTTGTCCGGAGCGGTCAGGCCTGCCTGAATGCGTTGATAGATTTCTTCACGGTGTACCGCGACGTCTTTTGGCGCGTTGATACCAATGCGCACTTGCTGGCCGCTGACGCCGAGAATGGTGATCGTAATGTCGTCACCGATGTTTATGCTTTCACCGACTTTGCGGGTGAGTATCAGCATGATCTTCTCCTTGATAGCTTTGTAGGGCACCAGATTCAAACAGTGCAGAGGTCGGTCTTAGGTATAGATTAGTGCGAAGTTCCACTGAGTGGGTGCCTCTTTCTGACGCGCAGAAGATCTATTAATTCCCAAGGCGCAACTATACATAGGCAATAAATATCATTCTTCCTGTTTCGGTCCGATTTTGTGACGAGGTCTCTCGGGTCATGAGTGCTAAAATCGCCACCTCAGACTTTCTAGGGGTTAGGTTGTGCGCACAGTAGCGATGATGATGGCGGTATTGGCGTTGGCCGGTTGTGGGGAAGGCAAGCGGGTCGAAGCGAACAAGAGCACGGCGGTGGCAGTACAGACCCAGCCGGCCTCGACCGAGCCGCAATGGGATGTGCTGGTGGGCAGCCCGCTCCCCCTGGCGGTGAGTGACCTGACCGGCTGGCTGATCGAGCACGGGGTGATTTCCAATGTGGTGACCGTGGACGGCAAGCGTCTGGTCGTGGTCGGTCCGTTTGCTTCCCAGGCCGAGGCCGAGGCGAAGAAGAATGAAGTGACCGAAAAGCTGGTCAAGGCCAAGAAGCGTGACATCGAAGTCACGGTCATCGAGCATCAAGCCGCGCAGTAAGCCCGTTTCCATAGGCTCAATGATCGCCCGCCACCCGCGGGCGATCTGCGTTCAGCCACAAGCCTTGAGGTTGACTGCGCCGACGAATTCATTGCCGCGCCCCATCACGCAAGCCACGCTCTGATTGCGCTGGCGCTCCCAGGCCTGTACTGGATAGGTCTTGTTCCAGGCTTCGAAGAGCTGACGATCCTGTTTGGAAAGGCGCAGGCCGTACTGCTTGCTCATGTAGAAGTAGGTGCGGGCGATCATCCCGCGAATCGAAGGGCGAGGCATGACCTTCTTGGCCTTGAAGTCGACCTGGGTCAGGCACGAACCGTACTGGCCCGATTGTTCCGGCAGCCAGCCGAAGCTGAAATTGCTGCGATCACCATTCACTTCGCCAATGCTCGGTACCAGATTGTGCAGGTCGGCCTCGGCGCGCTGATAGACCGAATCGGTGCGTGTGCAGTTCTTGCGACCGCCTTGTTGCCAGCACTGGCGCTGATGGCCGATCTGCCAGGCCGGCACTATATGCTCCCATTCAATGCGTTCGGCGCGTTTGGCGTTCTTGCGCGGAACATAGCCGCAGGCCGCCAGGTTCACCCGGTTGCCGTTGTATTTGCAGCCGCAATAGAACTCGGTGGATTGGGGGGCGTAGAGCTTCCAGGCGACTTTCTTGGCTTCGCTGAAGGTGCGGGGTGCATCGGCTTGGGCGGAACAGGCGAGAAACAGCAACAGCAGGGCAAAACAACGGACACTCATCGACTCAATCTTCCTTCGGCACGACCCAGAAAATCTGCACACCGCCATCGTCGCGGTAGGCGAGGGTGACGTTATCGTTTTCGGCGATCTCCTCCAGCAGGCGTTCCCACTCATCCTGTGGCTCATCGGCGAGGCGGAAGATCAGCGCTGCCTTGGCCTTTTGTGCGGTGGGAGAGTTGATGATTTTCTGGATGCGCACACCCAGGCGTTCGTAGGAGCTGAGGGGCGTTTGGGTCGTGGCCACGGAACATTCCTTATTAAGCTGTACGTGCATACAGTATTTAACTGTAGGGCATTTCGCAACTGCTTAAAATTCAAGAAGTTCCTCTGACAACGCTTTATGCATTTGTCTCACGAGGAGAGCAGATTTTTTTGCATGGGGGAAAGGCGGGGAACCACCCGCCCGGGCGGGCGAGTGGTTGCAAGCATGCTCGACCGGGGCCGGTCGAGCAGAGGGGCTGTCAGTATTCCCAGAACATGCGTTGCAGTTCCTTGCTGTCCTGGGTCTTGGTCAGGGCGACCATGGCCAGGATGCGGGCTTTCTGCGGGTTCAGGTCATGAGCCACGACCCAGTCGTACTTGTCGTCAGGCTGTTCGGCGTTGCGCAGTACGAAACCGCCGGCATTGACGTGGGAAGAACGAATGATCTGTACGCCATTCTTGCGCAGTTCCTGCAGGGCAGGGACCACACGGGAAGACACCGAGCCATTGCCGGTACCGGCGTGGATGATGGCTTTGGCGCCACCTTGGGCCAGGGCCTTGTAGGCGGTGTCGCTGACGTTGCCGTAGCCGTAGGCGATTTCTACGTCAGGCAGGCTCTTGATGTTCTTGATGTCGAATTCCGAATCCATGGTGTGGCGCTTGGCTGGCAGGCGGAACCAGTAGGATTTGCCTTCCACCACCATGCCCAGTGGGCCCCATGGGCTCTTGAAGGCTTCGGTCTTGATGTTGATCATCTTGCTGACATCGCGGCCGGACTGGATTTCATCGTTCATGGTCACCAGTACGCCTTTGCCGCGGGCGTTCTTGCTGCCGGCCACAGCCACAGCGTTGTACAGGTTGAGCATGCCGTCAGCCGACATTGCGGTACCCGGGCGCATGGAGCCGACTACAACGATTGGCTTGTCGGTCTTTTCCACCAGGTTGAGGAAGTAGGCGGTTTCTTCCAGGGTATCGGTACCGTGGGTGATGACGATGCCATCGACGTCCTTGCTGTCGGCCAGTTCGGCAACGCGGCGGCCCAGTTGCAGCAGGTTTTCGTTGGTGATGCTTTCCGAGGCGATCTGCATGACTTGCTCGCCACGCACGTTGGCCAGTTGGCTCAATTCGGGGATGCCGGCGATCAATTGTTCGATGCCGACCTTGGCCGCCTGGTAGGTGGCACTGTTGGCCGCGCTGGCGCCGGCGCCGGCGATGGTGCCGCCGGTGGCGAGAACCACGACGTTGGACAGTTTCTGTTGGGTTTCAGCTTCTTTGGCTTGCAGGGCTGCAGGTAGAAGCAAGAGGAGGGCCAAAGCGCCCGGGGCGAAGGATTTGAAGGCAGATTTCATTATTTTCTCTCTAGTAGTGAGACGGTGCTGATGCAGGTTCATCTAGAAACACCCCGGCGGCAGATCTGTATGCGCCGGGGCAGCGAGGGTGGAGCAGGATCTGTACCAGCGCTACCTTGGCTGGATGACTATTTTAAGTTACTGATTTATATCAATTTTATTTCTGTTTTTATGCGTAAGAAATCATGTGGCGTCCGGGTTTCCGAACGTTTTCAAGGTGGTGCGTTCGGCAATCCGAAAATGCTCGTCACAAGTCCCGGGATGACTTCTCGCTCATCCATTAAAGATTGTTCTGCAGCGGTCGATGATCCTTCTAGGATTTTTCACCAGGAGTTCCCATGTCACTGTCAGTAGGATTTCCAGGGGCAGGAGCCATTCTGATCAATGGCAAGTCGCCCGCGACCATCGATGCGTTGAGTAATGCCGCCGCCGAACAGGCGTCTACGGCGTTGGGTACCGACGAGTCGGGCACTTTGCGGGTCGGCTCCAGCAAGCAGGCCGAACAGTCTGAAAGCGAAAGCCCAAGCGAAGACAAGCACGGCATCGTGGTAAAGATGCTGCTCAAGCGCATGCAGGAGCTGCAGCAGCAACTTCGCGAGCTGCAACAGCAACTGGCTGCCGCCCAGGCCGCCAACTACCCAACCCCTGAGGCCAAGCAGACGGCAGTGATGGCCATTCAAGGGCAAGTCGCCGATACCAACGGCGCGCTGGCGGAAGTCTCTGGCAACCTGGTCCGGGAGTTGGCCAAGGAGTCGTCTTCCGGTGGCCTGGTGAACACCACTGCCTGAATCATCAGCCTGTCCGGGAGCATTTTTCGGGCAGGTTTTTCTCCTCGTGGCCGGCTGCGGATGGCTACCCACTCTCTCTGATCGCACTTTGAACAGCGTTGACAAACGCTGGCGAGGTTCGCATAGTTCGTTTTACGCAAACGTTTGCGCGGCCTTCGGACAAGGATAATCGTCTATCTTTGCAAGGTTCGCCGTCGGCCAGTGGGGCTGCCTACCTGGCGGTTCCGTTTGACGAACGCTGCTCACAATAATCATAAGATCGGAGTGAACCCATGAAGCTGCCCTTTGCTGGACGTCTCCTCGCTGTCGCCGTTCTCGCCGCTGCATCCGCGGCCCTTCCTTTTTCCTCGGCTCAAGCCGATACCCCGCAGAAACCCAAGGTCGCCCTGGTCATGAAATCCTTGGCCAACGAGTTCTTCCTGACGATGGAAGATGGTGCCAAGGCCTATCAGAAAGAGCATTCCGCCGATTTCGACCTGGTGTCCAACGGCATCAAGGATGAAACCGATACCGCCAACCAGATCCGCATCGTCGAGCAGATGATCGTCTCCAAGGTCAACGCCCTGGTGATTGCCCCGGCTGACTCCAAGGCCATGGTTCCGGTGATCAAGAAGGCCGTGGACGCCGGGATCACGGTGATCAACATCGACAACCAGCTCGACCCCGGCGTGCTGAAGAGCAAGAATATCAGCGTGCCTTTCGTTGGCCCGGACAACCGCAAGGGCGCGCGTCTGGTGGGTGAGTACCTGGCCAAGCAGCTCAAGGCCGGTGACGAAGTGGGAATCATCGAAGGGGTTTCCACCACCACCAACGCGCAGCAGCGCACCGCCGGCTTCAAGGATGCAATGGAAGCCGCGCAGATCAAGGTGGTGTCGCTGCAGTCGGGCGACTGGGAAATCGACGCCGGCAATCGTGTGGCCTCGGCCATGCTCAGCGAATACCCGAACCTCAAGGCATTGCTGGCCGGTAACGACAGCATGGCGGTGGGCGCGGTTTCGGCAGTCCGGGCTGCCGGCAAGGCAGGCAAGGTGCAGGTCGTGGGCTACGACAACATCAACGCCATCAAGCCGATGCTCAAGGATGGCCGGGTCCTGGCCACTGCCGATCAGTTCGCTGCCAAGCAGGCGGTGTTCGGTATCGAGACCGCGCTGAAGATCCTCAAGGGCGAGAAAGTCGACAGCGGCACCAATGGCGTGATCGAAACTCCGGTTGAACTGGTCACTCAGTAGTCATTGCGGCGGTACAACGGCGCTCGCCCGGTTGGGCGGGCGCATGGAGAGTTTCCTATGTCAGTTTCTGCTGCCAACGCTGTCCTATCGGTCAGCGGTATCGGCAAGACTTATGCGCAACCGGTGTTGACCGGCATCGACCTGACGCTGTTGCGCGGTGAAGTGCTGGCGCTCACCGGCGAGAACGGTGCCGGCAAGAGCACCCTGTCGAAGATCATCGGTGGCCTGGTCAGCCCCACCACAGGGCACATGCAGTTCAATGGTCAGGATTATCGTCCGGGCAGTCGCGCCCAGGCCGAGGATCTGGGCATTCGCATGGTGATGCAGGAGCTCAACCTGCTGCCGACCCTGTCGGTGGCCGAGAACCTGTTTCTCGACAACCTGCCCAGCAGTGGTGGCTGGATCAGCCGCCGGCAATTGCGCAAGGCGGCGATCGAGGCCATGGCCCAGGTCGGTCTGGATGCCATCGACCCCGACACCCTGGTGGGCGAGCTGGGCATCGGCCACCAGCAGATGGTGGAGATCGCCCGTAACCTGATCGGCGACTGCCATGTGCTGATTCTCGATGAGCCCACCGCCATGCTCACGTCCCGCGAGGTAGAAATGCTCTTCGAGCAGATCACCCGCCTGCAGGCCCGCGGCGTGTCGATCATCTATATCTCCCATCGCCTGGAAGAGCTGGCCCGGGTTGCCCAGCGTATCGCGGTATTGCGTGACGGCTGCCTGGTCTGTGTCGAGCCGATGGCCAACTACAACAGCGAGCAACTGGTGAACCTGATGGTGGGCCGCGAGTTGGGCGAGCACATCGACCTGGGCGAGCGCCGGATCGGCGCGCCGGCCTTGACGGTGAGCAACCTCAGCCGCTCGGACAAAGTCCGCGATGTGTCCTTCGAGGTCCGCAGTGGCGAGATCTTCGGGATTTCCGGGTTGATCGGGGCAGGGCGCACCGAGCTGCTGCGCCTGATCTTCGGTGCCGATGTCGCCGACAGCGGCACCATCGCCCTGGGCACCCCGGCGCGCCCGGTGAGCATCCGCTCGCCAGCGGATGCGGTGGCCAACGGCATCGCCCTGATTACCGAGGACCGCAAGGGTGAGGGGCTGCTGTTGACCCAGTCCATCAGCGCCAATATCGCCCTGGGCAACATGCCGGCGATTTCCAGCAGCGGCCTGGTCAATGGCCAGGACGAGGAGCATCTGGCGCGGCGCCAGATCGACGCCATGCGTATCCGCAGCTCCAGCCCGGCGCAACTGGTCAGCGAGCTGTCCGGTGGCAACCAGCAGAAGGTGGTGATCGGCCGCTGGCTGGAGCGCGACTGTTCGGTGCTGCTGTTCGATGAGCCGACCCGTGGCATCGATGTCGGCGCCAAGTTCGATATCTACGGCCTGTTGGGGGAGTTGACCCGGCAGGGCAAGGCCCTTGTGGTGGTGTCCAGCGACCTGCGCGAGCTGATGCTGATCTGCGATCGCATTGGCGTGCTCTCGGCCGGGCGGCTGATCGATACCTTCGAGCGCGACAGCTGGACCCAGGATGAACTGCTTGCCGCGGCATTTGCCGGCTATCAAAAACGAGATGCGCTGATCGATGAAGCAGCGCCTAGGAATGCATCATGAAAACTGCAGCAAGCGGCAAGCGAGGCGGCCACTACTACGGCCTCGGCACTTACCTGGGGTTGGCGGGGGCGCTGCTGGGGATGATCGTGCTGTTCTCCCTACTCAGCAGTCATTTTCTGTCCTATGACACCTTCAGTACCCTGGCCAACCAGATTCCCGACCTGATGGTGCTGGCGGTGGGCATGACCTTCGTCCTGATCATCGGTGGCATCGACCTGTCCGTGGGCTCGGTGCTGGCCCTGGCGGCGTCGACCGTCAGCGTGGCGATTCTCGGCTGGGGCTGGAGCGTGGTGCCCGCGGCGTTGCTGGGCATGGCTTGCGCGGCGCTGGCGGGAACGGTGACCGGTTCCATCACCGTGGCCTGGCGCATTCCTTCGTTCATCGTGTCCCTGGGTGTACTGGAAATGGCCCGCGGCGTGGCCTACCAGATGACGGGCTCACGCACCGCCTACATCGGTGACGCCTTCGCCTGGTTGTCGAATCCGATTGCCTTCGGCATTTCGCCGTCGTTTATCATTGCCCTGCTGATTATTTTCCTGGCCCAGGCGGTGCTGACTCGCACCGTGTTCGGTCGCTACCTGATCGGCATCGGTACCAACGAAGAGGCAGTGCGTCTGGCGGGGATCAACCCCAAACCCTACAAGATTCTGGTCTTCAGCCTGATGGGGTTGCTGGCAGGTATCGCTGCACTGTTTCAGATTTCTCGCCTGGAAGCGGCAGACCCGAACGCGGGCTCCGGTCTGGAGTTGCAAGTCATCGCTGCGGTGGTGATCGGCGGCACCAGCCTGATGGGCGGGCGCGGTTCGGTGATCAGTACCTTCTTTGGCGTCTTGATTATTTCCGTGCTGGCTGCGGGCCTGGCGCAAATCGGCGCATCCGAACCGACCAAGCGCATCATCACTGGTGCGGTCATCGTGATTGCCGTGGTGCTGGACACTTATCGCAGCCAGCGCGCCAATCGGCGGGTTTGATTCATGGCAACAATCAAGGATGTGGCGGCGCTGGCGGGGATTTCCTACACCACGGTGTCCCATGTGCTGAACAAGACGCGGCCAGTCAGTGAGGAAGTTCGGGTCAAGGTCGAGGCCGCTATCGCGCGCCTGGACTATGTGCCCAGCGCGGTGGCGCGTTCGCTGAAGGCCAAGACCACGGCGACCATCGGCTTGCTGGTACCCAACAGCCTCAACCCGTACTTCGCCGAGTTGGCTCGGGGGATCGAGGATTATTGCGAACGCAACGGCTACTGCGTGATCCTCTGCAACTCCGACGACAACCCGCAGAAGCAGCGCAACTACCTGCGGGTATTACTGGAAAAACGTATCGACGGGTTGATTGTCACCTCGGCCGGTGGCGACAGCGGCCTGGCCCAGGGGCTGGCCGGCGTGCGCACGCCGATGGTGATTGTCGACCGTGGGCTGGAAGGGGTGAACGCCGACCTGGTGCGTATCGACCACCAGCACGGTGCCTACCTGGCCACCCGACACCTGCTGGAGCTGGGGCATCGGGACATTGCCTGCATCGGCGGCCCGGGCAATACCAGTGTGGCGCAGATGCGCCTGGCGGGATTCCAGCAGGCGCTGCGTGAGGCCGGTGTCGAGGCGCCTGCCGAGCGCATCCTGGAAAGTGATTTCAGTAGCACTGGTGGTTATCGCGCAGCCGCGCAGTTGCTCGATGGCGGACAGCCGCCGAGCGCGATTTTCGCTGGCAACGACATGATGGGCATCGGGGTGCTGCGCGCGGCAGCGGAGCGCAATATCCGCGTGCCCAGCGAGCTTTCGGTGATCGGCTTCGACGACATCCTCATGAGCCGGTACGTCTACCCGGCGCTGACCACGGTCGGCCAGTCGATCCTGCAACTGGGGGAAACCGCGGCAGAGTTGCTGCTGCGGCGGATCGCCTGCCGGGAGCTGCCGGTCGACCAGCGCATCGTTACGCCGAATATCGTCTTGCGGGAGTCGACGGCGCCGCTCGGTGGCGCTTTCGCCGAATACCGCTGAACCCAACTGATTGAGTACCGATGTATGTCAGCAAAAGTAGTGGTAGTGGGTAGCCTCAACATGGACCTGGTGACTCGGGCCGAGCGCCTGCCCCGAGGGGGCGAGACGCTGATTGGCAAATCCTTCGCCACGGTATCCGGTGGCAAGGGCGCCAATCAGGCAGTGGCTGCGGCCAGGCTGGGAGCGCAGGTGTCGATGGTCGGCTGTGTCGGCGACGATGCCTATGGCGAGCAACTGCGAGGTGCCTTGCTGGCCGAGCAGATCGATTGCCAGGCGGTGAGTGTGGTCGAAGGCTCCAGTGGGGTGGCGCTGATCGTGGTGGACGACAGTAGCCAGAATGCGATTGTCATCGTCGCCGGCGGCAATGGCCAGCTCACTCCCGAGAAGGTCGCCGGGTTCGATGGGGTGCTGCAGGATGGGCAAGTCATCATCTGCCAGCTTGAAGTGCCGCTGGCGACTGTGGGCTACACCCTCAAGCGCGGGCGTGAACTGGGCAAGACGGTGATCCTCAATCCGGCGCCGGCCAGTGGCCCGCTGCCGGCGCAGTGGTATGGCGCGATCGACTACCTGATTCCCAACGAGAGCGAGGCTTCGGCCTTGAGCGGGGTAGCGGTGGACTCCCTGGAGAGCGCTGAAGTGGCTGCCAGTCGCTTGATCGCTGCGGGTGCTGGGAAGGTGATCATCACCCTCGGTGCGCAAGGCTCGCTGTTTGCCGATGGCCAGCGTTTCGAGCATTTCCCGGCGCCCAGGGTCAAGGCAATCGATACCACGGCGGCCGGGGACACCTTTGTCGGCGGATTTGCCGCGGCCCTGGCTGCCGGCAAGAGCGAAGCCGAGGCCATCCGCTTTGGCCAGGTGGCTGCGGCGCTGTCGGTGACGCGCGCCGGTGCGCAACCTTCCATTCCCACGCTGTCCGACGTTCAGGCGTTTATCCCTTCATGAAAAAGACACCTTTGCTCAACATTGCCCTGTCACGCTTGATCGCGTCCCTGGGCCACGGCGATATCGTGGTGATCGGCGATGCCGGCCTGCCGGTGCCCCCGGGCGTGGAGTTGATCGACCTGGCGCTGACCCACGGCGTTCCCGACTTTCTCACTACCTTGAAGGTGTTGCTCAGCGAGATGCAGGTGGAGCGTCATGTGCTGGCCGAAGAAATTCTGCTCAAGCAGCCTACGCCGCTGGCGGCGCTTGAAGGCATGACCGCCGGTGGTGAGCTGGGGCAGCGGCAGCTCATGAACCACGAGGGTTTCAAGGTGCTCAGCCGCCAGGCCCGTGCGGTGATCCGCACCGGGGAGTGCCAGCCGTATTGCAATATCGCCCTGATTGCCGGGGTGACCTTCTAGGCCGTTGTCGGGCCTTTTTCCATCTTGCACAAGGAGTGCGCCATGCGCCGCTATGCTCAGTTGTTTCACCACTGGTTCCGGAGTCTGCTGCTTTTGTCTCTGCTCACTGCTACCGGCGCTCAGGCGGCGGAAAAAATCGATCTGATCATCGACACCGATCCGGGGGCCGACGATGTGGTAGCCCTGCTGTTCGCCCTGGCTTCCCCCGAGGAGCTGCAGATCCGCGCCCTGACCACGGTGGCGGGCAACGTGCGGTTGGACAAGACCTCGCGCAATGCGCGTCTGGCCCGTGAGTGGGCGGGGCGCGAGGAGGTGCCGGTATACGCCGGAGCGCCCAAGCCGCTGCTGCGTACCCCCATCTATGCCGAGAATATCCATGGCAAGGAAGGCATTTCCGGGGTGACGGTGCACGAGCCCAAGGCGCCTCTGGCCAAGGGCAATGCGATCAACTACCTGATCGATACGCTGCGGGCGGCCAAGCCCCACAGCATCACCATCGCCATGCTCGGCCCGCAGACCAACCTGGCGCTGGCGCTGATCCAGGCACCGGACATCACCCAGGGCATCAAGGAAGTGGTGGTCATGGGCGGTGCGCACTTCAACGGTGGCAACATCACGCCGGTGGCCGAGTTCAACCTGTTCGCCGACCCCCAGGCGGCCGAAGTGGTGCTCAAGAGCGGCGTCAAACTGACCTATCTGCCGCTGGACGTGACCCACAAGGTGCTGACCAGCGATGCGCGGCTGCAGAAGATCGCGGCGTTGAACAACAACGCCAGCAAGGTGGTGGGGGACATCCTCAACGAGTACGTCAAGGGTGACATGGAGCACTACGGTATTCCCGGCGGCCCGGTGCATGACGCTACAGTGATTGCCTACCTGCTCAAGCCCGAGCTGTTCACCGGTCGTCAAGCCAATATGGTCATCGACAGCCGCGAGGGGCCGACCTTCGGTCAGACCATCGTCGATTGGTACGACGGCCTGAAGCAGGAAAAGAACGTGTTCTGGGTTGAGAACGGCGATGCCCAGGGCTTCTTCGACTTGCTCACCGAGCGCCTGGCGCGTCTCAAGTAAACCTTGCCCCCGCAGGTACCTGCCTGCGGGGTTCTATTCCCGTTCCGGGTCCTGTACGCCCAGGTGGTCGGCCGGGTATTTCTCGAAGACTTGTTCAATGAAGGCTCGGGCGGACTGGGTGCCCAGTTCCTTGACCAGCAGGTCTATGCCAATGATCGCCAGCTCCTCCGGGCTCCCTGGGCTGTAGGAGCATTGGCCCTGGGGCCATTTGGCTTTGATGTCGGCGTCGATACTCACGGTGGCCATGAAAGTCTCACGAATTCGGATAAGGCGGGTGCCAGGGCAGGGCTCTGGGCGGGTATTTGCTGCGTTGCAGAGTTAACCATGTTGCCGGGCGTTTGGCACTCCGACTTAGGCATCAGGCGAGTGCTGTGCGACACTGCGGCTTTTCCTGTGCTCAAGGAAGCCTCCGTGCAAATCGATTTGAACCAGCCTGATGCCCTGACCCTGGAGGCGGTGCGTCAGCTGCTGGCGTCTGCCAGCGACAACGTGCATACCCAGTTGCGCGTGAGCAAAACCGGAATTGCCTATATCTCTGCGGGGGTGGTGGGCGGTGCCGAGATAGAAGGTTTGCTGTTTCGCCTGGAAACCTGGGCGGCCGGCTCCGGGTATGTCGGCAAGGTGGCTGCCGCCGACGAGGTCTGGGTGATGCAGATCTTCAATGCGCTCAAACAGAACTGGCCCAAGCCGGCGTTCGACTACATCGACATCTATTGAGCGTCGTTCATATCCGGTGACGATTGTCCCGTGAAAGAGTGGCACCGGCTGAGGCAGACTTGCCCGCTGTTCACCTGATACGGCAAATGGCCATTTGTTTTGAAACCAAAAGCCAAATCGGCTGTCGCACGATCTCTGCTTAATTTTGAAAAGGAGGCTTCATGCCTTGGAAGCTCGCTTCATTCGGAACCTTGTTGGCCGCTGTCGTCCTTGGTGGGTGCAGCACTGCCGGGTCGACAAAGGAGCCTGTGGCCGCTGAGTCCGGGCACACTCGTTGTGAAGCATCGGCCGCCGAATTCGCCGTCGGCAAGAAGGCTTCTCCCGAGTTGCTCGAGCAGGCCCGTACACGCGCAGGCGCGCAGTACGCACGGTTCCTCAAGCCCAACGACATGATCACCCTGGAGTACCGCTCGGATCGCCTGAACCTGAACACTGATGCCGGCCTGGTGGTGACCCGGGTCAACTGTGGTTGAGGCTGAGGCCTTTGGATCACGCATAAAAAACCCCGTCACATGGACGGGGTTTTTTTAGCTCGCTGAGAAATTACTCAGGGCGAACTTGTGCAGCTTGCATACCCTTTTGGCCTTTCTCAGCCACGAAGGAAACGGTCTGGCCTTCTTTCAGGCTTTTGAAACCGTCGCTTTCAATAGCTTTGAAGTGTACGAACAGGTCGTCACCGCCACCTTGAGGAGTGATGAAGCCGAAGCCTTTTTCATCGTTGAACCATTTTACGGTGCCGGTTTGGCGATTAGACATGGTGTATCTCCAAGAAACATATATTTTCAGTAGTGCTGTGCTGCTCAGGCCAACTGGGCACACCGAGCTATCATAGTCGAAATGTTCGGCTTGGGAGCCCCCCAGAGGCGCTCTTTGCCCGATGTACCTGTGTATTTTGCCATCTGAGTTGGCTGCAGGCCCCGGTTTAAGGGGCTTTGGCGTAAAACAGAGGGTAATAAAAAAACCCGTAAAAGCTGCGTAAATTGTGAAAAAGACCGCGTTTCAGGCTCTGTGGCGAGCACTGGCGCAGCCTGTTCCGGGCATCAGCAGCTTATTTGACCACCCGGCAAGCAGCGATGGCGTCCAATGCTCGGGTTCGCAGATCTGCGCTGGGTTGCTTGGTTTTGCTCATCAGCTCCTTGATCTCCTCGGTGGTGAATTTTTCATTTAGCTTGTCGGCGCCGCAGGCACAGTGCTTTTCGGCGCTCTTGGCGTCGATGTTCTGGCTGGCCGCCGCGGTGCAGTCCTTCATGTAGTCGGCGCGTGCTCCGGCAGGCCATGCCGCCTGTGCACTCAAAGGCAGTAGCAGGGTGAGCGGTGCGGCAAGGGCGAGCAGTTTGATAAGGCGCATGAGTCGGGTTCTCCTGAAGTCGGTAGCAAGGACGACGATTCTCCGGTTATTTGAGGCTCGACGTACATCTCAAGTTCACTTTCAACAATAAAAGACTGTAAACCAGGCTCGCGATAATTTGCTGCACGGCGATTGCGATGTATCTGTGCTAGCATGCCCGGCTTCGGTGTTTTCAAGCTTTGGGCCTTTTCTAGCCCTTGCCGTCTATGCCTCATTAATCTTGATGTGAACCCCAGTCACTCTGGTTCGGTTTTTCGGTTGGCCGCAAGGCTCTTGCCACTGTGAGGCAGGCGTTCGTAGCAGAACGGCCGGACTGAATCGCGTACTGGCTCATCCCAACCCACGTGACCTTTGGTAGGGGTCACCACTAGGAGAGGAGGCGCCATGCCCACTATTACTCTTCCCGACGGCAGTCAACGTTCATTCGATCACGCAGTATCCGTAGCCGAGGTCGCCGCATCCATTGGCGCGGGCCTGGCCAAGGCCACATTGGCTGGCAAGGTCAATGGCAAGCTGGTCGATGCCTGCGACGTGATCGACGGCGATGCAACCCTGCAAATCATCACGCCAAAGGACGAAGAGGGGCTGGAGATCATTCGCCACTCTTGCGCTCACTTGGTGGGGCATGCGGTCAAACAGTTGTATCCGACCGCGAAAATGGTCATCGGTCCGGTCATCGATGAAGGCTTCTATTACGACATCGCCTATGAGCGTCCTTTCACGCCTGAGGATATGGCCGCCATCGAGCAGCGCATGCAGCAGCTGATCGAGAAGGACTACGACGTGATCAAGAAGGTCACGCCGCGCGCCGAAGTGATCGAGGTGTTCAAGGCCCGTGGCGAGGACTACAAGCTGCGTTTGGTCGAAGACATGCCGAACGAGCAGGCGATGGGCCTGTACTACCACGAAGAATATGTCGACATGTGCCGCGGTCCGCACGTGCCGAACACGCGTTTCCTGAAGTCCTTCAAGCTGACCAAGTTGTCCGGTGCCTACTGGCGCGGTGATGCCAAGAACGAGCAGTTGCAGCGGATCTACGGTACTGCCTGGGCGGACAAGAAGCAGCTCGCTGCCTACATCCAGCGTATCGAAGAGGCCGAGAAGCGCGATCATCGCAAGATCGGCAAGCGCCTGGGCCTGTTCCATACCCAGGAAGAAGCGCCGGGCATGGTGTTCTGGCACCCTAATGGCTGGACCCTGTACCAGGTGCTCGAGCAGTACATGCGCAAGGTGCAGCGTGACAACGGTTACCTGGAGATCAAGACTCCGCAGGTGGTTGACCGCAGTCTCTGGGAAAAATCCGGGCACTGGGCCAACTACGCCGAGAATATGTTCACCACCGAGTCGGAAAGCCGCGACTACGCAATCAAGCCGATGAACTGCCCTTGCCACGTGCAGGTGTTCAATCAGGGCCTGAAGAGCTACCGCGAGCTGCCGATGCGCCTGGCCGAGTTCGGTGCCTGCCACCGTAATGAACCCTCGGGCGCTCTGCACGGCATCATGCGTGTGCGTGGCTTCACTCAGGATGATGCTCACATCTTCTGTACTGAAGACCAGATGCAGGCCGAGTCTGCGGCGTTCATCAAGCTGACCATGGATGTCTATGCCGACTTCGGCTTCAAGGACATCGAGATGAAACTGTCCACTCGCCCTGAAAAGCGCGTGGGCTCCGATGATCTGTGGGACCGTGCGGAAAGCGCACTGGCAGCGGCTCTGGATAGCGCCGGCCTGCCATACGACCTGCAGCCGGGCGAGGGCGCATTCTACGGTCCGAAGATCGAGTTCTCGCTGAAGGACTGTCTGGGTCGTGTCTGGCAGTGCGGTACCTTGCAGTTGGACTTCAACCTGCCGATCCGTCTGGGCGCCGAGTACGTTTCCGAAGACAACAGCCGTAAGCATCCGGTGATGTTGCACCGGGCGATCCTCGGTTCCTTCGAGCGTTTTGTCGGGATTCTGATCGAGCATTACGAGGGTGCATTCCCTGCGTGGCTGGCTCCGACTCAGGCCGTGGTGATGAATATCACTGATAAACAGGCAGATTTTGCCCTCGAAGTGGAAAAAACACTCAATCAAAGCGGATTTCGTGCCAAGTCCGACTTGAGAAATGAAAAGATCGGCTTTAAAATCCGCGAGCATACTTTGCTCAAGGTTCCCTATCTCTTGGTTATTGGAGATCGGGAGGTCGAGATGCAGACTGTCGCTGTGCGTACCCGTGAAGGTGAAGACCTGGGCTCGATGCCTGTCGCCCAATTCTCGGCGTTCCTCGCACAAGCGGTTTCCCGGCGTGGTCGCCAAGATTCGGAGTAATTATTATTAAGCGTGATATGAGACAAGATAAACGAGCTGCACCGAAAGCCCCGATCAACGAGAATATCTCGGCACGCGAGGTTCGGTTAATTGGCGCTGACGGCGAGCAGATTGGCATCGTCTCGATTGATGAAGCGCTTCGTATAGCTGAAGAAGCCAAGCTGGATCTGGTGGAAATTTCCGCCGACGCAGTCCCACCTGTTTGCCGGGTGATGGATTACGGCAAGTCGATCTTCGAAAAGAAGAAGCAGATTGCTGCTGCGAAGAAGAACCAGAAGCAGATTCAGGTTAAAGAAATCAAGTTTCGTCCAGGGACGGAGGAAGGGGATTACCAGGTAAAACTGCGCAACCTGGTACGTTTCCTGAGTGACGGGGACAGGGCCAAGGTATCCTTGCGATTCCGCGGCCGTGAGATGGCCCACCAGGAGCTGGGGATGGAACTCCTCAAGCGGGTTGAAGCTGACCTGCAAGAGTACGGTTCGGTCGAACAGCATCCTAAGATGGAAGGACGCCAGCTGATCATGGTCATCGCCCCGAAAAAGAAGAAGTAATCAACAGGGCACGGCAGGCCTTCTGATTATGTTTATCAACTGAATGCGGAGTATCCGAACATGCCAAAGATGAAAACCAAAAGTGGTGCTGCTAAGCGGTTTCTGAAAACTGCTAACGGTATCAAGCACAAGCACGCTTTCAAGAGCCACATCCTGACCAAAATGTCGACCAAGCGTAAGCGTCAACTGCGCGGTAGCAGCTTGCTGCATCCGTCTGACGTGGCAAAAGTCGAGCGCATGCTGCGCCTTCGTTAATTTTTGGATCAAGAATAGAGGAAGTAACTCATGGCTCGTGTAAAGCGTGGCGTCATTGCCCGTAAACGTCACAAAAAAATTCTGAAACTTGCTAAAGGCTACTACGGCGCTCGCTCGCGCGTATTCCGTGTTGCCAAGCAAGCGGTAATCAAGGCAGGCCAATACGCCTACCGTGACCGTCGTCAGAAAAAACGTCAGTTCCGCGCTCTGTGGATTGCTCGTATCAACGCTGGTGCTCGTAATAACGGCCTGTCATACAGCCGTCTGATCGCTGGCCTGAAAAAGGCGTCCATCGAGATCGACCGTAAGGTTCTGGCTGATCTGGCAGTGAACGAAAAAGCGGCGTTTGCTGCGATTGTCGAGAAAGCTAAAGCCACCTTGGCTTAAGTACCCCCGACAGTCATCCGGGCTCACCTTTCGTGAGCCCAGATGTTAAACGTCATAAATAGGGGAAGAGCCTTCAAGCTCTTCCCCTATTTTGTATCTGGAGTCTGTACATGGAAAACCTGGATGCGCTGGTTTCTCAAGCACTTGAGGCCGTGCAACACGCTGAAGACATCAATGCCCTGGAACAGATCCGGGTTCACTTCCTTGGCAAGAAGGGCGAGCTGACTCAGGTGATGAAGACCCTGGGCAACCTGCCTGCCGAAGAGCGTCCGCAAGTCGGTGCGCTGATCAACGTTGCCAAGGAGCGTGTAACAGAGGTTCTCAATGCTCGCAAAGCGGCTTTCGAGGAGGCGGAACTCAGCGCCAAGCTCGCCGCCGAGTGCATTGACGTCACTCTGCCGGGCCGTGGCCAGACCTCGGGCGGTCTGCACCCGATTACGCGGACCCTGGAGCGTATCGAACAGTTCTTCACTCATATTGGCTACGGCATCGCCGAAGGCCCTGAGGTTGAAGACGACTATCACAACTTTGAAGCGCTCAACATCCCAGGCCACCACCCGGCCCGGTCGATGCACGACACCTTCTATTTCAACGCGAACATGTTGTTGCGCACCCATACCTCACCGGTACAGGTCCGCACCATGGAGTCGCAGCAGCCGCCGATTCGCATTGTCTGCCCAGGCCGTGTCTATCGTAGCGACTCCGATATCACCCACTCGCCGATGTTTCACCAGGTCGAAGGCCTGCTGGTCGATCGTGACATCAATTTTGCCGACCTGAAGGGCACGATCGAAGAGTTCCTGCGGGTGTTCTTCGAGAAGGAACTGGCGGTGCGTTTCCGTCCTTCGTACTTCCCGTTCACCGAGCCTTCCGCCGAAGTCGATATGGAATGCGTGATGTGCAGCGGTAAAGGCTGCCGGGTCTGCAAGCAGACTGGCTGGCTGGAAGTCATGGGATGCGGCATGGTTCATCCGAATGTGCTGCGTATGTCCGGGATCGATCCGGAAGAGTTCCAGGGCTTTGCCTTCGGCATGGGCGCCGAGCGTCTGGCCATGCTGCGTTACGGTGTCAATGACTTGCGCCTGTTCTTCGACAACGACTTGCGGTTCCTTGCGCAATTTCGCTAGTCGCGCGTCCGTAACGAATCTATTAGGAGAGCAGGATGAAATTCAGTGAACAATGGCTGCGCGGCTGGGTTAGCCCGCAGGTAAGTCGTGACGAGCTGGTAGCCCGTCTATCGATGGCCGGTCTTGAGGTCGACAGCGTAACGCCGGCCGCCGGTGATTTCAGTGGCGTGGTAGTGGGCGAGGTGTTGAGCACCGAGCAGCACCCGGATGCCGACAAGCTGCGCGTTTGCCAGGTCAGCAATGGTTCGGAGACCTTCCAGGTTGTCTGCGGCGCGCCGAACGTGCGCCCGGGACTGAAGGTCCCGTTCGCCATGATCGGTGCCCAGTTGCCGGGCGACTTCAAGATCAAGAAGGCCAAGCTGCGTGGAGTGGAATCCAACGGCATGCTGTGCTCCCAGGCTGAGCTGCAAATCGGTGAGGGCAATGACGGCCTCATGGAGTTGCCGGTCGATGCGCCGGTGGGTGAGGACGTTCGCACCTACCTGAGCCTGGACGATGCCAGCATCGAGGTCGACCTGACCCCTAACCGCGGGGACTGCCTGTCCCTGGCCGGCATGGCCCGTGAAGTGGGTGCCTTGTACGCGGCCAAGGTGCAGCGTCCGGAAGTGCCGGCGATTCCTGCGGCGCATGACGAAGTGCGTCCAGTGGAAGTGCTGGCTCCGGCTGCCTGCCCACGTTACCTGGGGCGTGTCGTCCGCAATGTCGACCTGTCCAAGCCTACTCCGCTGTGGATGGTCGAGCGCCTGCGTCGCGCCGATGTGCGCAGTATCGATGCCGCAGTGGACATCACCAACTACGTGATGCTCGAACTGGGCCAGCCGCTGCATGCCTTCGATCTCGCCGAGATCAATGGCGGCATCCGTGTACGAATGGCTGAAGAGGGCGAGAAGCTGGTATTGCTCGACGGTCAGGAAGTGACCCTGCGCAGCGATACCCTGGTGATTGCCGACCATACCCGAGCCCTGGCGATTGCCGGCGTGATGGGGGGGGAGCACAGTGGCGTCACCGCCAATACCCGTGACGTATTCCTGGAAAGTGCCTTCTTCGACCAGATCGCGGTTGCTGGCAAGGCACGCTCCTATGGCCTGCATACCGATGCTTCCCATCGCTATGAGCGTGGTGTGGACTGGCAGCTTGCTCGCGAAGCCATGGAGCGGGCTACTGGCTTGCTGCTGGAAATCACGGGCGGCGACGCGGGGCCGATCATTGAAACGCTCAGCGAGCAGCATCTGCCATCCGTTGCGCCTGTCACCTTGCGCGCTGAACGCATCACTCAGATGCTGGGCATGGAAATCGACGGCCTTGAGGTAGAGCGTTTGCTCACCGCCCTGGGCCTGACTGTAACTGCCGATGGGGCAGGGCAGTGGCGTGTTGAGGTGCCGAGCCATCGCTTCGATATCAGTCTTGAGGTTGACCTGATCGAAGAACTGGCACGTCTTTATGGTTACAACCGTCTTCCGGTTCGCTATCCGCAGGCTCGTCTGGCGCCTCAAGCCAAGGCCGAGGCCGAGGGTGACCTGCCTGCTTTGCGTCGTTTGCTGGTTGCTCGTGGTTATCAGGAAGCGATCACCTACAGCTTCATCGATCCGAAACTGTTCGAACTGTTCAACCCAGGCGTCGAACCGCTGTTGCTGGCCAATCCGATTTCGGCCGACATGGCAGCCATGCGTTCCTCTCTGTGGCCGGGCCTGGTCAAAGCGCTTCAGCACAACCTGAACCGTCAGCAGGATCGTGTCCGCATGTTTGAAAGCGGCCTGCGTTTTGTTGGTCAGCTGGAAGGTTTGAAGCAGCAGCCGATGCTGGCAGGTGTTGTATGTGGCAGCCGCTTGCCTGAAGGCTGGGCGCAAGGTCGCGATGGCGTGGACTTCTTCGACGTCAAGGCGGATGTCGAAGCGGTACTGGGTTTTGCCGGTGCTCTTGATGCATTCACCTTTGTGCCGGGCAAGCATCCAGCGCTTCATCCTGGTCAGACGGCTCGCATCGAGCGTGATGGTCGTGAAGTCGGTTTCCTGGGGGCCATTCACCCAGAGCTGGCGAAGAATCTCGGCCTGGACCGCCCTGTCTATGTGTTTGAACTGGTCCTGAGTGAAGTGGCTCAAGGGCGTTTGCCGAAATTCCATGAGCTGTCGCGCTTCCCGGAAGTGCGTCGCGACCTGGCATTGCTGGCGGATCGTGACGTGGCGGCCAGCGCCGTTCTGGACGTAATCCGTGAAAATGCAGGTGAGTGGCTGACAGACCTCAGGCTGTTTGACGTCTATCAGGGTAAAGGCATTGATCCTCATAGAAAAAGCCTTGCCGTCGGCTTGACCTGGCAGCATCCATCGCGCACTCTTAACGACGATGAGGTGAACTCTACGACGCAAAATATCCTCACCTCGCTCGAACAAAGGTTGAACGCCACGTTAAGGAAGTGACGTATGGGGGCTCTGACGAAAGCTGAAATGGCCGAACGTCTCTACGAAGAGCTAGGCCTGAATAAACGCGAGGCCAAGGAATTGGTCGAGCTATTCTTTGAAGAAATCAGGCACGCTCTCGAAGATAACGAACAGGTCAAATTGTCCGGTTTCGGTAACTTCGACCTTCGGGATAAACGCCAGCGTCCTGGCCGCAACCCGAAAACGGGTGAAGAAATCCCGATCACGGCGCGCCGTGTGGTCACCTTTCGTCCAGGGCAGAAGTTGAAGGCCCGAGTTGAGGCTTATGCTGGAACCAAGTCATAACGACGAGCTCCCGGTCATTCCGGGCAAGCGCTACTTCACCATTGGTGAAGTCAGTGAGCTCTGTGCGGTCAAGCCGCATGTGCTGCGTTATTGGGAGCAGGAGTTTCCTCAACTCAACCCCGTCAAGCGCCGCGGAAATCGCCGGTATTATCAGCGCCAGGATGTGCTGATGATCCGGCAGATCCGCGCGTTGCTTTATGACCAGGGGTTCACCATCGGCGGGGCGCGCCTGCGTCTTTCCGGTGATGAGGCCAAAGACGATACGACCCAGTACAAGCAATTGATCCGTCAGATGATCTCTGAGCTGGAAGATGTGCTTGTAGTGCTAAAAAAGTAATTCTCTGTTTTAAATACTTCCACTTTTCAAAAGCTTGCGGTATATTCCTCAACGTTTCCTGAGAAGTGAAACAGATTTCACGCCTAGTCGGGGCGTAGCGCAGTCCGGTAGCGCACTAGCATGGGGTGCTAGGGGTCGAGTGTTCGAATCACTCCGTCCCGACCATATTTTTCAATGACTTAGCCCAATCTTCACAGGTTGGGCTTTTTCATGCCCAGGGACTTTTGCGGGGGTTCAACCCGTTTTCCTCCTCAAGATGGTCAGTGCCGGCCCTCGCGAATCGGTCGCTGATACTTTGTTCGCTGCCTCAATCAGATGCTGCAGCTCCGGGGTAGAATAGTGGCTCGTAATGCTGCCGTTCTTATGTCCCAACAATGCCTTCCGATCTTCTTCTGTCACGCTTGCTGCACGTAGCCTTCTGCCAAAGGTGTGCTTTAAGTCGTGAATCCTGATCGATCTGAACCCGGGGTGCGCGGGTGTCCGGTGGTCCTTCTCCCACTTGTCTGCTGCGCGCACTCTGGCTTTCTTCCATGCTGAATCATTCATCCGATGCATGGCCGTGGGCCCGAATTGATCTGGCTGTCCATAGGGGAACACCAGCTCCCTATGTAGGCCGCGCTGACCATCAATGATGGACATCGCTACTTTGTTCAGAATCACCAGGCGTTCATCGCCGTTCTTCACTCCAGCCTTGGCGCTTCGTCCACCAAACCCGGCCGGTATCAGAAACACGCTGGTACTGAGCTCAGGCACCCGTATCTCCCAATCCCACCGCAACTTGCAAACCTCCTGTTCCCGGCATCCGGTATTGACCTTGTAGAGGGCCATCCTCAACAGGTGATCCGGCAGTTCGGCAAAAAGCATGGATTGCTCTTCCCAGGACAGCGGGTAAGGTTTCCGGCTGGACTTCTTTTCCTCCATCATCGATATCATCGGCACGCTATCAAGCCACGGCCGCTTTTCTGCATCCCGCCACTTGCGATGGCAAAGGTTCAAGATTCTGACGACTCGTTGCAGGGCGATGTTCACCGTCCTGTTCGATACCCCCGGCTTAACCTTGCCCTGCGCCGTCTTGGTCGGCTTCTGGCGGTCACGCACAAACGGCGCCAGGGTTCCGTCATCGATGTGCGTGATCGGCAGATCGCCGATATACGGGTCAAGCTGTTCAAGATGCGAGGCGGATAGCCCGATTGATGGCTGGTCCTTGAACTCCACCAGAAAGCGGGTAGCAGCTTCGCGCCATGTTCTGACCTGTCGCACGCCGTAAACCTTTTCCTGCCGAAGCTTCTCCAGCCGGTGGATCAGGTACTGCTCCGCTTCCTCCCTTTCGCTTGCTCCAGTGCTTTCCTGAAGTCGGCTACCTCTGACGACTTTGTCGATGTGCCAAATCCCGTTCCTCTGGTAGAGGCCTGAGATCGTTTTTCGCGCCATTTCTTAACTCCTTGGCGCCCACTGCGGGGCGGATTGTTGTCCTCATTGCTCGCTTTTTCAATTGCGACCGACTGGATGTAGGCATCTGCCCAGGCGTCGAGCTCGTTGCGATCGAATGCAACACCCTGTTTTCCAATGCGGATTTCAGTCAGGTGCGGCCTGACGGTGTTCTTGAATTCTTCTCTGCACATACCGAGGTATGCGGGAGCCTTCATTGCTCTGATGAAGCGGGGCGCAAGCTCTACGGCCTGCGCTGCCTTTGTATTGGCCATAGGGATTCCTCGCCCGCCATCGCCGGCAGGCTTTCCGATTATTGAGTGGGGTGTTTTAAGCTGCGTCAGTTGTTGCTTGAGAGGATGGTGAATGCTGTTGCTGCCACTCGCGGAACTTGTCCATTGCCAAGGGCTTTAAGCCTGTCCACCCGGTTGGCCACCCCATGAGCCATTCGACCCACGCTGGATTCAGGGGGCCATTCATTTCCTCGGGAGTGACCATTGTTTTCATTTTTCTGCGCGCTCCGGCTCCTCCCCATTTGCACAGGGCCGCTCCGCCGGATGAATTCATTGCTGTCGGTGTTGGCCACATCTTGACCGCACTGCTCAACCCCCAACCAGCCGTCTTGCTTGAGCCTGGCTGGTTGTGGTTCCCGTGCACTGTGGGAGTTGGCCAGCAGCCAGATACGATCACGGATATGGGGCGCTCCACAGTCGCCCGCTGAAACACAACACCACTGCGCGTCATACCCCATTTCGGCAAGGTCACCGAGGACCACGGCAAGTCCTCTTCCCACAAGCAAAGGTGAGTTTTCCACGAAGACGAATTGAGGTCGTACCTCGCCGATGATTCGTGCCATTTCACGCCAGAGGCCGGAGCGGGCGCCATCAATACCGACGCCATTCCCGGCAGCGGATATGTCCTGACACGGGAATCCGCCAGAAACCACGTCAACAAGTCCGCGCCATGGCTTTCCGTCAAAACTGCACACGTCAGACCAAATCGGGAAAGTTGGGAGGGCTCCATCGTTTTGTCGTTGCGCCAGAATCTGTGCGGCGTAGGCATCACGCTCAACGGCGCAGACGGTGCGCCATCCGAGGAGGTGGCCGCCGAGTATCCCGCCACCAGCGCCTGCGAAAAGAGCCAGCTCATTCATTTATCCTCCATGCAGCCGACTGCCTCGCCGGCTGGCGTGATTCGTTGATGGGTTGGTTTAGGATTTGTCTCATCGCCGCCGGCGTTGCGCCGTGGCACTGTCTCTGCGTTCGCCCGGTTCGTTGTCAGGCTGCTGCAGCGGCCGGCTTATGCCGGGCCGGGCGGACTCTTCACTTTCCGTCGCGTTGACGTTTTCGAGCCGCTATCACCAAGGCCTTTGAGCAGCTGCCAAGGCCTCCGACTACGTCTTCTGGGAGAATCGCTGCAGAGCAATGCGGACACAGCGGAGCCATTGTTGTGCTACGCCATGCTTGATCTATCACCTTCGCCGCTCGGCTACGGATCTGGAAACTCTCGGCTTCGGCCAGTTCTGCCGCTCGCCGGTTGATTCGATTCGTTCCAGCGGAAAACACCTCAACTAGGCCCAGGAACGCTTCGAACGGCTCGACTTCTGATTCACAGTCGCTGCACCAGATTCGGCGCTCCTTATCGTCGTACACCATCCTTTTATGCCGGCAGGTGGTTGCTGGTCGGCGAGTCAGGCCCCGGGCAACTCGAAGGTCTTCGATCTGAACGACCTTTACGCCGTATGCCCAGTCTTGCGGCTCGATTGGCACGTCGCTCATGGCCTTGGCCCCGTGTAGATGTTCCAGATTGCGAAGAGCAGGGCGGGGAGGATCATGGCTGCACCTCGTCAGCAAGAGCCCAGCATATCTGCCGGGCATATGGAGAAGGCACGCGCTTGACCTCGCCAGACTTCTCCAGACGTTGAAGCTGGCGGCGAACCCAATCAGTTTTCAGGCCTTTGTGACCTTTCATGGCCAGGCCGTTGCGAATGACGTATGTCATCTGCTGCGAGCCCCAGGTGATGATCTGTTCCTTGATTTCGGCGTCGGTAGGCATTGATTTATTGATCATGGCTGCACTTCCCGGCGCGCCCACTGCACATAGGGGCCGTCCTCGGTATCGAAGATACCCATGAGGAACCACTCTGGTCCTGGAGATTCGGGATTCCAGGCGGTGCATGCAGCATCTTCATCTGGGAGGTCGTAGGCTTCGTCGCCAGAGTGCCAGCCTTTCAGCTCCAACCCCTGCGCCTTGACCCAGGCAATGTAGGGCGCCGGGTCTTCGCCTTCGCCAAAGCTCGGAATATTTGGGTGATACCACCAGCCATCCTTGTCGCGTTGGACCTCCACGGGGCCGAAGCGATTGGGGCTGTGCGTCGCGCAGGGCATCACGTAGAGCACGTCGGAATATTCGCCACCGCCGGAGCTGAAATTCATTTCGCAGCCGCACTTCGCCGGCGCGCCGTTGATGAACACAATCTTTTCTTCAGGCATGACTTCGTCCTTAGCCGCTATAGCGGCTGACTTCAATGTGGGGGAGGGGTTACTGCTGGGGAGGGGGGGGCATCGGCTGCCAGTGGGTCGGCTCGTCGTCTTCGCAGAAACCGCCATCCCAGGATGCCCAGTTGGCGCCAGAGTCGTACTCGACCTGGCCGAGATACTCGCCGGTGGTGGAATGGTGCTCAGCGTGGGACTTGCTCCACTCGATCCAGGCACCGGCTGTGACCCGGTCACCCTTGCGCAGGATGATCTCGGTTTCATCCTTCGGCGCTGTCTCGATTGGGAGCCACTGCTCAGGCAGCACCGCCGCAACCGGCGCGGACTGCTCGGCTGGGCGGGTGTAGAGCGGGTCGCGAATTGCTCCACCGCTTGGAAGCGCATACAGCTCGCAGTCCTGCATCTTGCGGCCAGTCATCCAGCGCAGCCTTCCACCCTCTGCGACCGCCATGTGCTGCAACGCCACCGGCTCGCCCTGGTGCTGGGCGGCTGGCTTGGCGAGAAGGGCGCGTAGCTCCGCCGCCATTTCACCGCGAGCAGCTTTTCCTTCAGCGGCATCACGGTCCAGAGCGTTCAGGATCATCGACAGAATGCTGCGCAGCTCACGCGACATGCTGATTTCGTTATTCATGGCTCACCGCCTTTGGCTCTAGTCTGGATAGCCTTTCCCTAAGCAAATTGATCTCGTCTTGGTACTCGTCAGCTAGCTTTGCCAAGTCATCGAAATTAACCCAGTTGCCGTGCTTTTCTGGAACGCGGATCACGCTACCTTTTTCGTCTTCGCCGCCTCGCCAGAAGTTGAAACGTGGGAGTTTTTGGGCTTTGTCCCAAAGGTCATAACCTTCACGGGTTTTGATGTTTCTCATTGGCATAGCTCCGCCAGGCCGCTGCTGCGGCTGACTTGAATGTGGGGGAGGGGGAGGTTTTTTGCGGGAGGAGTACAAATGTACTCCTATCGGGGGTTGGCTGGATCGCCTTTCACGGCCAGGCCCTCTACTGCCTTGCTGTAGATGAACTTGATCAAGTCCCAGGGGATAAAATGACTTTGACCATATTCCCCTTCACCGTCGCAGATTTCGCAGCCTTCCGATGGCTCTTCAAGCTCTCGGCATTCCGGGCACTCGTGCGTGGATTGCAACTTGAACTCGCCAAGCAACAGGGCTTTGGCTCCATTCTCGGCGGTAAGCCGGCGGGGCATGATGCAGTAGCCGTCGGGCACCACCGCAACCGGCGCGGGCTGCTCGGCGTAGGCCAGTTGCACGCGGTACAGCTCAGGATGCCTTTCGCATTCCGCCACAATATCGCGGCACGGCACGCCATCGGCCCACGATTTTGCATCGTTGACCCATTCACCCGCGCCATTCCGCCTGAGCAAGCAGTGCGCCACCGGCTCGCCCTGGTACTGCTCAGCCTCCAGAAGTTCGCCCAGTCGGTTATCGATACAGGTCAGGCATACATAGCCGCCCATGTCGTCAACGCGGAGCGGGGTGTGTTTGCGTAGACCACATCCGGCGCAATTGGTCGCCTGCTTGGAGCTATAGGTGAATCTCTCGGCCTGGTGCTGGGTGGCTGTCTGGCCGAGAAGGGCTTGTAGCTCATCCATGTACTGGCTGAACTCGTCGAACTCCATGCGCCCGAACGCCATCGCCTCCAGCTTGTCACGCGGCAGGCTGATCATTCCGTTACTCATGGCCCACCTCCAGCAATTCACCTGCGATACCCAGCATTCGTTGGCAGCGAGCTTTCAGTTCCTCCAGCTGAACGACTGCCTTGTCTCGCTCGCCTTCTGCTTTGCGGGCTCGCTTGTAGTAGTGCGCCGCCAACTGACGGCAATCCGCATCAGATTTTTCCTTAAGAAATGCGGTTGAGTGCTTACTCATGGCTCGCGCCCTCGGTGGCCTTGCTGTCCAGCATTGGGAGCCAGCCGACAGGAGTGCCCTTGCCTTCAACAAAGTGATCATGCGTCCAGCACCAGCCGGCGAACTTCCATTCGTCGATCTCGTCGTTTTCGAAGTTGTTTGCGCCGATTGTCGGGGCCTGATCTGCGTCTTCGGTAGAGTGATCTTCGAACTCGACGAGCAACCGAAGCATGGTTCCGTCACGCGGCGCGGTGGCCATATCTCGCCAGCCTGGGTTGTGATCCTCTTGCGCTCCGCAGGCGGTGCAGATCAGCAGGAACTCACCGTCGTCTGTCCATTCGTGCTCGCAGGGCTTGGTGCCCGGCTCTGCGCTGGCGGATAGGGCTTTGATCTCATCCAGCAAACTTGCAGGAAGGTCGAAGTCTTCACCATTCACAACGGCGAGCCGGCACCTCTCAAGCAGCGCATCCCGCTCGGCCAGTACACGCTCAAACTGAGCGTATCGCTGATCGTACTTGTAGTCAGACTCGGCGCCCATTAGGTCCAGGCGCGTAACTTCTGCGCGAAGTTCTTCGACCACCTTCTCCAGCCGCTTTGCCTCATCGAACCAGTCACGCCGCGAACCTTCGCGGTCGTGGAGCTGGAAGGTCTGATCGTCGTCCTTCTGGTCCGCCGCGTTCAGGCGCTCTTGCAGGGCTTTGCACTCGGCGGTGACGCGGTCGAAGTCTTCAGAGGCAACCCAGTCGCCTTCGTCCTGGGGTCCGCTACAACTACCGTCTTGCCACATTGTGTACCGCTTCACTTCACTCATGACTCTTGCTCCTTCAATTGGCTTACAGGTACAGGGCAGGCGCCCCTGGTTGCAGTCGCACATGGGCATGGTGTTCCTCCCGGGCGCGTAACTCGGCCATGGCAACTGGCGCGCTCTGCTGCATTTGTCGTGGTTTCCGTGGGCGCGCTGCTTGCCGCACTGGTCACAGGTGAAGTTGAGATCCAGCGCCTTCATCGGGGCGCCGCGGATCTTGGTCTTGCGGCGAAGGGTGGTCATGGCTCACCTCCAGTACGTCACGCCATCGTTGCAGAGCCAGCCAACTTTCCCGGGTGAATAGGTGGTGACCATTCCGCTTTGACCATTGGCGCTGAATCCATAGCCAGTTGACGTGGTTTCAGAGATCTCACCTACCTTCTTGCATTCGTGACTCTGAGAGAGTTCGTTCCAGTCTTTGGCTTCCTTGACAGCCAAATATCCAGTTGCGGCGAGCAAACCCAAAAATGCGCCTACAGCGCAGATGTCGGCGAAAGTCACGACGCCTCCTTCAACAACTGATTGCCGATCTTGGTGATTGCCGCGCGGATACGTGCTCCGGTGCGCTGGATGTCGCGGCGCTCGTCCATCAGGCGTGCAGTTGCCATGTAGCCGCAGTCTTCCTCGTCGTGATCCTTGTCCGGCTCGCACTGTTGGATAGCGTGAACCCAGCCGTGCCAGACGATCACCTCGCCCTTGTTCAGGTCGTGGACATCTGGATCGCTCCAGTAGCGATCACGGTAGGGCTTCAGGTCGAAGTAGGCGCCATCAGCATCGTTCTGCACCTGCTTGATGGCCTTGCCGTTCTCAAACAGCTTTGTTCGGTACAGGGCGTAAGCGACGGCAAGATCTGTTAGCCGTTCGGCGGGCGTTTTCATCCTGCCTCCTTGAGCAAGTCGATGACGATCTTCACGCCGCTGGCCACGCTGGACGGCTGCTGTGCGGCGTAGATGGTCAGATTGCGGATGATCTTTTCCACCACCTGGGGCCGGCGGATATCGGCGCCAGCTGACTGGACAACGTCCACGGCGTACTGCTTGCCCTCCAGTTCCATGACGCGGTTGATCGGGCCGGTGATGATGATTTCCGGCAGCGGCGGGTTGGCCAGCACCTGGACAGGCGCCGGCTGGTGTGCGGATTGGTTCATGGGCACCTCACAGAAAGGCGCCCACGCAGGGCGCCAGCAGGGTTAAGCCACCTGGGTTGGCGGGTTCATGGCGAAGTAAATGCGGGCGCATGCCTCGGTGTCAGGTCGGGCGCGGTGACCACCGACCAGCACTTCGCCGGTGAAATGCAGCAGGGCCTCGGCAACGGATGGCTGCTTGAACTGGCGGCCACGGCCGGCGGCGATCATCTTTTCGGTGGGCGGGCACTTCACCAGGGCGGTGCTGTTCTGGCAGGTGCAGTACTTGGGCCCGTCGCGGAACTCGTCCGCGGTGGCGTCGTCCATGAAGCGCTTCAAGCCGATGCGCAGAATGCGGTCATCGAACGAAACGTTGTGCGCTACCCGCAGGCCGGCCTGGGCCATGATGCTCATGAACCCGGCGACCGCTTCGGCTTCCGGAATCCCTTGCTCCAGGGCCATTTCGGTGGTGATGCCGTGGATGGCCGCGACGTTGTCGGGGATAACCCACCCGTCTGGCTTTACCATCGCTTCGAACGAGTCCACCAGCACGCCGTCAGGTGTGTAGAGCAGGGCGCAGATATCAACGATGTGGGGTTGATCGGGGTGTTCGCTGGGCTCACGGAACAGGGGCAGGCCGGTTGTTTCCGTATCGAAGAAGCAGATCAATTCGGACATAGGTTTTCTCCAGGCGAAAAGAAGGCGCCCGTAGGCGCCGTGTGGTGTGCGTGGGAGGAAGTCAGCTGGCTTTCTGCAACTGCTGGTCACCGCCGGCAATACCGTTCTCGATCCAGACCGCATTGATTTCTGGCGGCAGCTTGGCGGGCTTCTCTTTCAAGGTGCCGCAGACAATGGCGCTGTCCAGGGTGCCGGCCTTGTTGGCCGCCATCAGCAGGCGGAACAGCTGACCGCGAGCGGGCAGGGGTGGCGGGTCGAGCACGTCGAAGCGGTCGAGGACCAGGAAGCGCAGGCCTGAATGCTCTGCGATGGCCAGGGCCAGCAGGGCGTCGACACGCCAGCGCTCCGACTCCGACAGCAACGTGTAGGTGCGCCCGCCGGCGGTGATCGCCATGTCGGCGGTGATCTGTACCAGCGGCCAGCCGGCAACCTGTGACCCCTTCGCCAAGCTGTCATTGAAGGGCTTCAAGGCGCCGGCCAGGATCTCGCCCGGAATGCCATCGGGTGCCAGCAGGTCGGCAATCAGGGTCCAGGCCTTGAGGTCGGCATGATGCCCGGCGGCGTCTGCTGCCTTCTGCGTGGCGGTGGCGATCAGGTCGAGGCGTTCGCGCATTGCTTCGACCTTGGCGTGGGCCGTGTCGCGCAGATTGCGCTGCACCTGTATTGCATCTTCCACACGCTTGAGCATTGCGTCGGTCACCGGCTCGCCGGCGGACTTGTCCAAGGCGGCCAGGTCACGGCCGGCCTGTTCGGCCTCTGTGACCGCCTTCTGGTCGTTGACCTGGGTGCGGGCCAGCAGGCTGTAGGCCTCGTTCGCTTTATTGAGGTCTGCCTGGGCGGTGGCCAGCTTGGCCGCGTCCGCGGTCTTGCCTTTGAACAGCTCCACCAGGCGCCCGACAACCTTCAGCTTGACGTGGCAGCTCGGGCACTCGCAGGGGCTTTCACCGTTGTAGGCCTGCACCTGCACTTCCGCTTCGCTGACCTTGGATTTCCAGCCTTCCAGCTCCTTGTTGGTGGCTTCAAGCTTGGCCTTGCGCCGCTCCAGTTGGGAGAAGGTTTCTTGCAGTTGGGCTTTCCGGGTTTCGTGGGTTGCAGCGGCATCGCGCCGGGCGTGCAGGCCGCCCAGGTGCTGATCACCCTTGCCGATTTCCTCGACTGCTTTGGCGTGGTCCGCTTGAGCCTGGGCCAGGTCGTCCTGGGTGACCTCCGGGGCGCCGTCTGGCAGTGCGGGGATGGTGACGATCCAGCCTTCGGCCTTCTCGCTGCCGTAGTTCTCGCCGGTGGTTGCCTTCCAGGCACCGCGGCTTTCGCTGGTGTATGCCTTGGCCTGGTCCTGGGCAGCGGCGAAGCCGCTCAACAGCAGCGGCTTGATTTTATCGACCTTGCCGGCGTCGGCGCCCTTGGCCAGCAACTTGTCGACCACAACCTGGGGTTTGCTGCTGGACTTGGTCAGGGCGAACAGCATTTTCCGGCGGCCCTTGTCGTCCTGGGCGGCGAAGGCCCCCGGGCGCAGTACAAACGGCAGATACTCGTCGCCTGTGGCGGTGGTGTGGTCGCCCTTGCCGGCCGGCAGGGTGTAGCTGCTGGCCACGTCGTCGTGGCTGACGATGATCTGGGCCTTGTCCTGGCCATCGGTGATCAGCTGCTTGTAGTCCTTCTTCAGGGCCACCCGCGCCTGGCCGCCCAGCGCCAGGTTGATTGCTTCCTGCAGGCTGGACTTGCCGGCGCCGTTCGGGCCGGCCACCAGGGTGATAGGTGCGTGCAGATCCAGGTTCGCCAGGCGCAGGCCCTGGAAGTTCTCGATGAAAAGATGATTCAGGCGCATGGCGGCTTACTCCAGGGTGAGGTCTTCGAGCTTGGCGAGGACCGTATAGGTGTTGTCGATCGATGTTTCGCCCTCGGCTTCCAGGGTGATCACCTCGTTATCGACCAGGCGCAGAAGCAGGGTGGTGGCTTGGTCGCTGTCGATAGCGAGCCGGCGCTGCAGCCAGGCGACGTCGACTGTTTGCGCGTGCAGGACCACCAGCTGCGCGGCGTCCTCATAGCTGTACTCGCCGAACTCCTTGCCGAACTGCTGATCATGCTCGGGCAAGGCTTCGCCGTGCTGCTCTGGGGCGTGCTCCAGGTCCACCTGTTCAGGCTGTTGAATGTCCGTGGCATCTGCAGCAGGCGCCGGGCTCTGTACCAGCACCTCGCGGCCGCCGTTGCTGTCCACCGGCGAGACGATGCCCTGGGCTTCCATCCAGCCCAGCATGCGGGCAGCGCGGTTGTAGCCGACTTTCAGGTGGCGCTGGACGGCCGAAATACTGGGGCGCCGGGTATCCAGCACGAACGCCACGGCTTCGCTGTACAGCGGGTCCTGGCCATGGCCTACGAACACCGATTCATGTTCGCCGTCGGGCTCGTCTGGGTCGTTTCGGCGCTGGTCGAACAGGCTGCCGGTCAACTCACTGCTGTGTAGCGGCAGGTCGCGCTGATCGCGGTCGGGCTGGATGAAGTCCAGGCCGTCGGCATAATCGTCGGGCGCCATCACCAACAGGCACAAGCGGCCTGCGCTGTCGATCAGGTCGTGCCGGTTCGGGTCCTTGGCGTCGACAATCGACGTCAAGGTCAGCTGCTTGGAGTTGAACTTGACCTCTTTCATGGTGACTTCGATTGTCGAGACGTTGCGCGAGCTGATGATGGAGATCGCGTTATGCGCTGCTTTCTCTGCTGCTTCGGTCAGGCGGTCGATAACTTCCTGCTGCTGGCCTTCGTTCAACTTGCCGTATGGCGAGTGCAGGTTTTTTAGCTCAAACAGGCCGGCATTTACCAGGTCATGCACCAGCAGTTCGTGGGCCAGGTAGGACGGCTCAACACCTGCCAGCTTGGCGCGATCAATAATTGCCTTGTGTTCCATGTTCATTGGGGACTTCCTCAGGATTTAGCGATGCGCTCAAGCGTCAGCTTTTGCGCCGGGCTCAGGTGGGTGTGGGCGCCGTAGCGCGCGAAGTTGGCCCGCATGTCTTGGGTGAATTCCAATTCCCAGGCGCCGCTGGCGTGAAGCTCAGCGGCGGCGAGTAGGGTTGTGAATTCCTCAATGCGGTCGTAGATCTCGACGACTGATTGAGCGGTCATGGCGGGTTACTCGAATGCCAGATCGTCGGGCAGATCGTCCGCTGTTGCGGATTCAGCTTGGTCCGTTGCGGTTTCGGCTGGTTTCGTTTCGGCTTCCCTGGCATCCGGAACGATTTCGCCGGTTTTCGGGTCAATCGTCTCGCTCTCTTCATCGATGACCGATGGTGGCTCGGGCTCACGGTTGCGCAAGTCGTTGACGTCTACGGCGTAGTTTCCGGCGCCGTCCGGAGTGGCCTCTATGAAGTCTTCCACTTCCTCGCGGCTTTGCAGGCCCATCAGTAACTCAGGGGCGTACAGGCGACCCAGCAGGCTGGCGGCTCGGTAGCGCAGCATGATCTCCGGCATCGTCAGCCACTTGCTGCCGTTCTTTGTCAGCCAGCCTTCGTCGATCGCCATCTGGATCGACACCAGCGGCCCGTCGAGGCGGTCGCCGGTTTCCTTTTCGATGACCCAGGCGCGGCACGTCTGGTGCTTGATCTTTGCTTTGCGCTGCTCGGTGACCTTCTTGCCGTCCTTCCAGAACGTGGCGGCGTAGCCAATTTCTTCCGACTTGCCTGGCTCGCTGATATCGAAGCGCAACGGGCTGAACCGGCCGCAGCTGTTGATCGACGCGATGATGAACTGGCTGGACCAGGAAGGGCGCCCCTCGATCACGTACAGGTTCTGCATGACCATGAGCGGGTCGGCGCCCATGCGCTGGGCCATGTTCAAAGCCACGATGCAGTTCGGCAGGCCGGCGCCGTTCGGCTGGTGACTGACGACCTTGCCGTACTCCTTGACCTCAGTGAATGCACGGTACTGGACTGGCACCAGGGTTGAGCCGGCCAAAGCCTTGGCCACACGTTGGATCTGATCGAATCCGGCGCCAGTCAGCAGCGACATGGGGGCGTCGTTTGGCTTGGCTACAGCGCTGGTCTGCATCTGCGCCAGGGTGGTGGGCTGAGTCATGGCTTTGCCCTCCGGGCTTCGTTGTAGTCGTTTTCTGTGGCTGTCTGGACCAGGCGGCGGTCTTCGATCTTTTTCTTCGGGTCTTCGTACAGCTTGACCTGGGCCTGATAGAACCGTTCGCGGTCCCAAACGCGGTGGTGGTTGATGACCGTGCGATGTTTTCCGGTCGGATCAATGAGGCGCACGTAGAAGTCTTGGGCATTCATGGGCTGTTACTCGTGGTAGGGGCAGGTGGACCAGCGCGGGCAGTACTTCGCCGAGCAGGTGAAACTCTGGGGGTTTGGAGGGAACAGGCCGGTGCGGAGCATTTCGGCGCCGATCTGGATCAGCCCGGGGAACTCCTCGGTGCCGACCATCATTTGCTTGGCGCCGATGATTTCGCCGACGCCGGTTTCTGGCTTGCCCTTCGTCTTCAACCCGATGATGTGGGCCGGGGCGGTGATGGGCTCGCCGGTGGTGTGTTCGTAGAGAATTTCGTAGGTGCCGATCTGCGGGGCGTGGCCCTTGGTCTTCGCTACTCCCTGGCTCACCGCGGCGCCGCCGGTCTTCACGTCGGCGATGCCCACACCGTGACCCGTCTTGCAGATCCGCGCCCGGTCGAGCTGGCCCGTCAGCTGGATGATCACGCCACCGCCGCAATCGATCTCCAGCGGCTTGGTGGTTAACTCCACGGCCTGGAACTCATAGCGGGGGCTGATCTCGTTGCAGTAGCGCGTGTGCAGCTGCAGGCCCGTGGCTTCTGCCTGGGCCAGGGTGATATCGGAGCCGCGCCAGTCGACGTCGTAGTCAGGATTACGCAGCGTGCGCAGCAGCAGCTCGGCGGTATCGAAGGCCGACAGGTCGCTGCCGTTGATCCGTGCCGCGTCGAACGCGGCGGTGCTGGCGTGAATGGCCGTTCCCAGCTGGGCCCGCGGGCTGCTGGGGGATCGGTGCCCGAGGATATGCGTGTACTCCCAGGCATAGCCGCAGTTGAACAGCGAGCCCCAGGACGATGCGCGGATCTTGATTGGCGGGTTCATGCTTTCGCCCTCGCCTTGGAAAAGGCCTTGCCCATGCTGGTGCTGGCTGTCAGGTCCTCGACGCAGTGCCCCATCGCCAGCGCGCATTCGTCCTGGTCGAACCACCCGAAATGGCATTGCCCGACAGGAATGCCCATTTTTCCGGCCAGCCACTCGTAGGCGAGCGACCGGGTGAACCCGCGCCGCTCCTTGACCTTGTGGAACATGTCTTTGCTCAGGTTCCGGTCTTTGCGCAGCTGCGCGGTGGCCAGGGTGCCCAGGGGAATATCGGTAGAAGGGTGCAGTCCCACGTAGGCGCCGCAGTCGTCGCAGCGGTATGCATACGGCCACTCGCCGAATTCCCTGCCGTAGATCCTGCTGTTGTTGATCAGCTCAACATGGCCCGCGCAGTAGCGGCAGCTGGTGGGCACCGGGAGCGGGTTCTTAACGCGCTTCAAGGCGCGCCGGCTGACATGCGGCAGTGGGGCAGGCGCAACAAGGCGCCCGGGGCTGCTGGCCCGAGGATCGATGCTCATGGGGTTGGTCCTATTGCGTGATCAGGCCGCCGATTGCCGGGGCCAGCAGGGTGATGGTGATGAAAAGCAGGCCAGTAATGGCTGAGGCCCAGCGGATGGCCTGGCGGCGGGTCATGGCATCCTCGCGATCAACATGCCGCGGCGAATGTCCACGCGCAGCGGCCGAGGCAGGTCGGCGACTAAAGAAAAACCCCGCGATTGCAGGGCTTTGATGATTGCTTTGCGATTGGCGGCGATGATCGCCACGCAGTTACCGGTCATAGCGGCGCTCCAGCATGATCTGGCGTTCGTCTGAGCCGTAGTCGCCCAGCAGGACCAGTTCGTTTTCGGGTTCGTAGTCGGGTTCTTCTGGCTCGTCCGGCTCGTCGGGCGGATCCAGCCACATGTCGTAGGCGCTCATGCTGCGGCCATCCGCTGATCCCGACAGAGCCTGGCCACGCGGTTGCTACGGACTGAACTGATGCGGCTATGCATCAGGGTCGCCTCGGGGTGGGTGATATCGCCGCACAGCAGGGCGTAGCAGACCATGCCGGCGGCATAACAGAGCTCCGACTCAGTGCCCACCAGGTCGTTTGCGGGCATTTCCAGCACTTTGCGCAGCTGTTCGTCGAACAGGTTTTTCGCGTTCTTGTTGAACATGGCGGGCCTCCAGGCGGATTTAGCTCAGGCCAGCGTGGCGCTGTATCCATCGGCAGTGGTGCGGCCCACGGCGTACTTGCTGATTGCTTCGTCCGCGCTGTTGGCAAACTGGAAGCCGACCCAGCGGCCGAACAGGAACAGGTCGTATTTCATCGCTGCTTTCCTCTGTTGGTTCAAATTCAGCCGGATGCACTCAGGCACCGCTGGTTGCCGGTGGGCGCGGTGTGAGTGCATTCGGGTGGATTCGGGGGAGGGGGGAGGCGCCCGCCGAAGCGGGCTCGATTGGTTAGGTAGGAACCCGGATAGGGTCTTGGTCAACGATCGTGATTGAGCCGCTTTGAGTGATCGCTACGCGCCCGGTGAGGTTTGGCAGGCCTGGCCAACCCGGGTGGGGTTTGAACTCCAGTACTGCAGCTGCCCGGCATGGCATGCCCACATAGATCATGTCACCGACGTTGATCAGGCTTCCGCGTTTGTAGGTACTTGGCATTTTCTTGCTCCGGTTGTTTTCCCAATGCACCCGGGTAACCAGGTGCATCAGTGAAAACTCCTTGCTGGCCGGTGATCAGCTACTGGCTACGTTCTCGCCGGCCTTCTTCGTGTTGTTCCTCCAGCCGCGGCTACCCCGCTGGAAAACTGTTCTTGGCGCTTTACGCTGCACGCCCGGGCCAGTTGCCAACCCTCTGAACCGTTGAGGCCGGTTCATCGCTGCCTTGTTGCCGCCGGTAGTGATCCGGCAAAGGTGATGCGGTGAAGCTAAAGAGCGGTGGCTTTCGCCGAGTTCCGCATATGCAAGCGGACTTGCATTTATAAAAGCATGCTTGTACTTCATATGCAAGTGCCCTTGTGTTTTTTCCTGCGGACGAAAAAAAGCCCGCACAGGGCGGGCTTGTTCAGTGGTTGCCGATCAGAAGCGGCGCTTGATCTTCCATGATCCATCGGACCAGGTCGGCTCAAGCTCGGCGAAAATTAGAAATGAGGGCGTGTCTGCTGGCTCAATGACGGGGCCGATCATCGCAGCACATAGCTTGCCAGCGACAGCTGGTGGGGCTTCGTTGCTTGAGAAAGCTGCAACACTGCGCTTGATACCAGCAGCGGTAGGGATGTCGACGACTGCAAAAGTTCCTGACTCCTTGGAAGAGCTGGTGGCAACCACAATGCAAGGTGTGAACTCGCCGTCCTTGAGTGATGTGTCCATGTACTTGCAGGAGTACTCAAGCGCACTTTTGGCATCTTTAAAGTGCAAGACTGGAACAGATGGTTGGGCAGGGGGCTCAGCATTTGCCGGCTTGTGCAGTCGCCAAAGGAACCAGTTTTTAACAGCTCCCAGCCCGAAAACTGCGAAGAACGAGATCACGTACAGCAGGATGTAAGCGAATTCCGCCCATCCGCTTCGCTTTGTGCTCAGCCATCCATCGAGCCAATACACCACAAGGCCGAATGCAGCGAACACAAAGAAAGCAAGCGTCCAAGCATGTTTTTCGTGAGCTGCATAAACTTTGTGTTCGTTATCGTTCAATGTCGGCGCTCCTTACAGCTTCCTTGCATTCCAGGCTAGCAGCACGCGTGCATGAATGATCATGGACTCCAGTTCCGGCCCTTTGATGTCGTAAGGCGGGAACGCCTCGTTATCAGAGATCATCCTGATCATCTTGGGCAGGCGCTGCAGCCTCTTGATGTAGAGCATTCCATCCAGGGTGAAAACATACACGCCGTCAACCACGACGGAGTTAACTCCCTGATCAACTATCAATGGATCGCCGCTTGAAAATGTGGCTCCCATACTTTCGCCAAAGCCAGTAATTACCGAAAGATTATCTGCGTGCGTGTAGGCAATACCTTGTTCCCTCAAATACTCGGTTCGCACGGTAATGTTGCGCACCGTCTCTATGTACTCTTTTGGCAAAAACTGCCCGTGCCCCATAGAGGCAACCACATCGTATTGAGGTATCAGGATTTCATCGTCGCGTGTTTTTCGCGTGAAATCGCCTGTCAGGACGTTGGAGTTTTGCCGGCGGCTTGGTGGCTCCCCGGTCCCTTCCAGCAGCCAGTCCACGGTCGTGTCAAAGCCTTGGGCTATGGCTAGCAGATTGTCGTTTTTGATGTTTCCGGTATCGCCGGCAAACCACTGCCGAACAGCCTCGTAGCTGATCCCGCAGGTAGTGGAAATTTTCCGCTTGACTCCGCGGGCACCTGTTTCCGGCTTCCGGGTCAGCACGAGCTTGGTAATTCGATCGGTAATGTTCATGAACCAAATCTACAAGTTAGCTTGCCAAGCATGCTTGCTTAATAAATACAAGCATGCTTGAATTTGACGCATGAGCATTGGAGGTGCCTATGAAGCGTCAAGTAGCTATTGATTATTTCGGCTCCATCCCCGCCCTGGCGAAAGCACTCAAGATTACTTACGAGGCTGTGCGCCAGTGGGGGGAGGAAGTTCCAGAACTGCGTCAGTACCAGTTGGAAAAACTCACCAACGGACAACTGAAGGCAGGCCCTGACGGCAAGTCTCAGTCGGTGGCCTGACCATGAGCACGGACAAATTAAGCTCCGAACAGGCCTCAAGGGCACGCGAGTTCGAAGCCCTGTTCTTGACCCGACTTTTGTCGGTGGGCCAGAAGAACCTGGCGACTTCAGTCGACTTGAGCGAGTCGGCTATTTCCAACTGGAAGAAAGAGGGAATCATCGAGCGCTTCTGCAAGGCGCTGGCGGTTCTCGATCTCCAGATGGTCCCGCAGTCGGCCATCGTCACGAACGCGGACTATCTGCGCTCGCTTGAAACCCTGGCAGAGCTTGGGCTCAAGGCCGAGAAGAAGCGGCCGGGCCCGTTGGGGTGGGACTGACCATGGATTGGCTCAGGCTCTGGCACGACATGCCCAACGACCCCAAATGGCGAACCATCGCCCGCGTATCGGCGCAGCCAATTGCCCTGGTTCAGGCCATGTATGTGCACCTGCTCGTTGATGCGTCACGAAATGTCACGCGCGGTCACGTGACAGTCACGAAAGAGGACATTGCGTCAGCTTTGGACGTGACAGACGAACAGGTCGAATCGGTTTTCGAAGCTATGCAGGGCCGTGTTCTGGATGGCGACTACGTCACTGGCTGGAGCAAGCGACAGCCCAAGCGCGAAGACACTGGAAGCTCTGAAAGCGGCGCCAAATCAGCTACCCAGCGGAAAAGGGAGCAGCGCGAGCGCCAGAAAGCGGCCCAGGAAAAAGAAGATGGTCACGACGAGTCACGCAAGGTCACGGGAAGTCACGACAGATTAGATAAGAGAAGAGTAGATAAAGATATACCACCACCACCGCGCGAGGACTTTCCGGATTCGCGCTGCAAGTTCGCGATGCACGAACACTGGGAGCCCGACGCGAAGTCATTCGCCGCGGTGCTGACCCTCAACGGCCTTTCGGGCCAGGTCTTCGATCAAGACCAATTCCTCGAATTCAAATCCTTCTGGATCGCTTCCCCAGACGATCACCGAACCCAGGCCAAGTGGGAGCATGCGCTCGCCCAGCACCTGAAGCGCGGTATGCGCAGCGACCAAGCAAGCGGGAGAAACGCCAATGCAACCCAACAACCTGGAACACCGGGAAATTCCCAAGGCAATCCGGGCCGTGGTGCCCAAGGTGGCCACCAACGACCTGCTAAACCGGGCCCCCTCTCTGCTCCAGACCGTGTCCGTGCCGCAATCGCAGACCGAGAGAATGCCGCAAGCGCTGATGGACAAGCTCTGGATCAAGATGGCTGAGTTCTACGGGCACCGCTGGACGTCGAGCTATGGCGTGATCGCAAACCCGGACCACACCTGGTCAAAGGTTCTGGGGGGGATCACTGGTGCGCAGCTCGCCAATGGCTTGAACACCCTGGCAGAGAAGGGCAAAGAGTTCGATTGGCCGCCGCCTGCGAACGTCTTCCGGGAAATGTGCCAGCAGGTCAAAGGTTTGCCGAGTACGGTCCAGGCTTGGGACGAAGCCCTGCGCGGCACGTACACCCACAAGGCCGTTGAAGTAGCCGCCGAAGCCACAAGCAAGTTTGATCTGAGTACCGCGGATCACGGCGACAAAGCCCTGTTCCAGCGCTTCGAACGCAATTACGCCATCGTCATGCGCCGCGCCCAAACCGGCCAGCCCCTGGAAGGGCGAATCGCCAAGGGCATCACCCACGACAGCATGCGACCACGCGAGCAGATCCAGCTGGAGCAATCCCGGGCCGAGGCTGACCGCATCGTCGAGATTCTGGAGATCCCCAAGGACCCCAAGGCCTGTCGCGCCATGCTGCTGGCCAAGCTCGGTATCAGGAGAGCCGACCATGTCTGATCACAAACCCGTTTCGTTCGTCGTACCCGGGGAAGCAGTGGGGAAGGGCAGGCCCAGGGTTACCACCATCCACGGTCATGCCCGCATGTTCACGCCGCAGAAAACCGCCAATTACGAATCGCTGATTGCCGTAGCTGCGGAGCAGGCCATGCAGGGCCGCGAGCTGATCACCGGCCCAGTGCTGGTGGAACTGAAAATTGCCGTGGGCATTGCCGTGTCCTGGTCGAAGAAGAAAACCGCTGCAGCGCTGGCCGGCCAGGTCATGCCGACAAAGAAACCCGACGCCGACAACGTGCTGAAAGCGATCTGCGACGGGATCAACGGGATCGTTTTCAAGGACGACGTGCAGGTGGTCAACGTTTCCATGAGCAAGCGCTTTGCCGAAAAGCCCGGCGTCCTGGTACGTGTGGTGCCGCTGGAGGGCCTGCCATCGTGAACTACGCAAAACTACGCGGTAAGGGGTGGCCATGAAACTGACCAGCGCACGGATGGCCTGGCACGATTGCTACTACACGCCTTGGGACAGCGTCATGCACCACGGCCTGGAGGGGGCGAAGCTGGGGAAGCGTGGCTACGTGGCGAACGAAACACGGCCTGAGCGCTGGGAGAACCTGGGCAAATGCGCCCACATGGCCATCGCCGGCCGGGTGCAGAACGCGATTGCCAGCCTGCCGCTGGAGCACCAGGCCTTCGGCCACCACCTGTACGCCCCGGTTATCACCACCGAACAGTCGAATGCGTGGGAAGAAGCCGCCCACGGACTGCTGGCCGTCGGTGTTGATCTGGCGCTACGTGAGCGCGGCGAGAAGCGGCGGTGCCTGGACTACAGCCGGGAATACTACGTCGCCCGGGGTGTCCTGGTGCGCTACCGCCACATGGTCCAGGGAGGCATGGGCGCTAACCCCGACCCGATGGCAAACCCGTGGGTGTTCCGCGGCTGGTTGGCCGACCACCACGGCGTCGAGCTGGACAGCCGCAATTGGACCCGCAACTGGGGCTGGCTGGTGCAGCTGATGTTCGACCAGGCCGGCGAGATCGATCGGCTGTGCCTGCGTCCGGTGGGGCGCGTGCTGGGGGAGGAGCGGGAGGCGGCGTGAGCGTCCAGCGGTCCACTGGAGTTGCTCGCCACGTTCCCTGTATGCTCAGCGGCCATCTGGATGGTAACTACAAAGCAGGAGTGCAAAGCATGCTGACGTTCAAGATTTTTAAAAGCGCATTTGGGCATAAGTGTGTGGTGAATTTGGCGAGTATTGATGCAATCATTCATCGCACAGACGATACAGCGCTAGTGCAGGTTGGGGCGCTTGAGATCATTGTCACCAAAGTTACAGCTGAGCACCTGGAGCAGGCGCTTGGCGCCACCGCTTGACACCGATGTGCGGGTTTCGGCATGATTTCCCCATGTTGTGAAGTTGCACCCGAAACCCAGAAACCCGCCTAGAGCGGGTTTTTTGTTGCCCAAATTTCAATCCTGAGCCCTGCCATCGTGCGGGGCTTTTTCGTTTCTGGAGGCCCCATGAAAGCCCCAGCCAGGAGTTCACAAATGCCCAACCCTGCACCAGAAGGGATTATCGAGGTGGTGGGTGCGTCCGTCGCGAACAAGGGCATGATCGCCGGTGGCGCTGCCGGCTTCATCGGTTGGATATCCCAGGTTAATTGGATCGGGATTTCCGGCGTGGTGGTTGCCGTGCTGGGCCTGCTGATCAATCTCTACTTCCAGGTGCGCAAGGATCGCCGGGAAAGCGCCGAGAGCGCCGCCCGAATCGAAGCCCTGCGCGAGCAGTGCCAGCGATGAGCCCGCAACTGCGCCAGCGCATTGCCGTGGGCCTGCTGAGCATGAGCGCCGCCGGCTTCGGGGCCTGGAAGGCCAGCGAGGGGTTCACCGATCACGCCGTGATCCCGACCAAGGGCGACGTGCCCACCCTGGGCTATGGCTCCACGCGCTATGAGGACGGCACCCCGGTCCGTATGGGCGACACCATCACCCGACCCCGGGCCGAGGTCCTGGCCCGCAACCTGAACAGCCAGGCGGAAAAGGAGTTCGCCGGCAGCCTGCCGGGCGTGAAGCTCTACCAGGAAGAGTTCGATCTCTACATGGATTTTGTCGGCCAGTACGGCATGGGCACCTGGCGCAAGTCCTCGATGCGCCGCTATCTCGCGGACGGCAACTACGTCGGCGCATGCGAGGCACTGCTGCTGTACCGGTTCGCCGCCGGCTACGACTGTTCAACCCCAGGCAACCGGCGCTGCCCGGGCGTCTGGACCCGCCAGCTTGAGCGCAACGCCAAGTGCCTATCCGTCCAATAACCCGAGGGCAACACAATGAACACCATCTCCGTAGGTCGCTTCTTCATCGCCCAATGCCAGCAGCCAGCCGGTGCGCCACTGGTTGATCGCGGGTTCACCAACGAACGGGGCGATCTTGGCGGTCGACGGGGTGACAGCCTGGTGTTCCGGTCCCTGTTCGGCAAAGGCCGTGCCTGCAAGGCGCTTGCTATAGGGCTGTGGCGCAAGTGATCCGCTACCTGATCGCCGCCCTGGTGGCCTGCCTGTTCCTGATCTACGGCGGCTGGCAGCGCATCCAGGCCCAGGCCGTTGCGCTCAACGCTGCAACAGAACGCAACACGCAGCTTGAGGCCGCCGACGCTTCCCGTCGCAACACCCAGCGCCTGCTGGCCCAGCTCGACACCGAACACACCCAGGAGCGCGAACGTGCGAACCAGACCAATGCAGACCTTCGTGCTGCTGTCGCTGCTGGCCAGCGCCGGCTGTCAGTCCCAGCCAGTTGCCCCTCTGTGCGAACCGCCACCGGCGCCACCGGCTTGGATGCTGCAGAAGCGAGAGCCGAACTTGACCCAGCGGCTGCTGAACGAATTATCCGTATCGCCAACGACGGCGACGACGCAGTAAGGGCCCTGGCTGGCCTGCAGGACTACGTCAACACCGTTTGCCTCAAGGGGAAATGAGCATGGGAAAGATCAATTTCAAAGTCCGGACCTTCGAGGACACCCTCGACGTCACCGCCGACCGCGTGGAGTTTCTCGACGACGGGGCGCGCTTCTACTCGGGTGACCGCATCACCTCGGCGTTCTCCCGCTACCTCTGGATTCAGGAACAGGCCCCAGTACCTGAGCCAGTTGCTCCGGTCGAACCAGTCGCGCCGGAACCTGTGCCAGAGCAGAAAGCTGACCCGGTCGACGCAACCTGAGGAGAATCACCACCTATGGCCCTGACAGCAAAGCAGCAGGCATTCGTCGCCGAGTATTTGCTCGACCTGAATGCAACCCAGGCAGCTATCAGGGCCGGCTATGCCAAGCGAGGGGCCAAGGACCAGGCCTGGCAGAACATGCAGAACCCCGAGATCTTGGCAGCCATCAAGGCGGCAATGGAGGCTCGGAACAAGCGCACGCAGGTAGACGCAGACTACGTGCTGCACCGGCTTACTGAGATCGACCAGATGGACGTCCTGGACATTCTCGACGACGACATGTCGGTCAAGCCGCTTTCGCAGTGGCCCAAGGTCTGGCGCCAGTACCTGGCGGGCTTCGATCTTGCCGAGATGTTCGAAGGGCAGGGCAAAGACCGGTCAATGGTCGGCATCCTGAAAAAGCTGAAATGGCCCGACAAGGTCAGGAACCTGGAGCTGTTGGGCAAGCACGTCAACGTGAATGCCTTCCGCGACCAGGTGGCGGTCGACGTCAGCCTCACCCTTTCGGAACGGATGGCAAAGGCCAGTGAACGCGCCAGCAAAAATCGATCTTGAGCAGCAGCTGGTCGAGGACATTCTTAGATTCGCCGACGACCCCCTGGGGTATGTCTGGTACGCCTTCCCCTGGGGGGAGCCGGGCTCCGAGTTGGCGAACAAGGCCGGCCCCAGGCAGTGGCAGATCAAGGTCCTCGATTCCATCGGCAAGAAGATCCGGGCCGGCGCCAGGGACCTGGGCGAGATCATCCATGAAGCGGTGGCCAGCGGTCACGGCATCGGCAAGTCGGCACTCGTGTCCTGGATCATCAAGTGGTCACTCGATACAGCCGTCGACACCCGCGGCGTGGTCACGGCAAACACCGAGACGCAGCTGCGCACCAAAACCTGGCCCGAGGTCGCGAAGTGGAACCGGCTATCGATCACCAGCCATTGGTTTCGGCTCACCGCTACGGCGCTGATCAGCACTGACCCCGAGCACGAAAAGAACTGGCGGGTGGACGCGGTGCCATGGTCGGAGACCAACACCGAGGCATTCGCCGGCCTTCACAACGAGGGCAAACGCATCCTGCTGGTGTTCGACGAGGCGTCAGCCATCGCCGACCTGGTATGGGAGGTGGCAGAGGGGGCCCTGACGGACGAGGGCACAGAGATCATCTGGACGGCCTTCGGCAACCCGACAAAGACAACCGGGCGTTTCCGGGAGTGCTTCACCAAGTACGGCCACCGCTGGACGCACCGCCAGGTCGACAGCCGCACGGTCGACGGCACCAACAAAACGCAGATCGCCAAGTGGTTGGAAGACTACGGCGAGGACAGCGACTTTTTCCGCATCCGTGTACGCGGCATGTTCCCGAGGGCTTCCGACTTGCAACTGATTCCGACCGACTGGGTCGCCGAGGCGATGCGGCGCGATCCCGTCTATGGCATGGACGACGCCCTGGTGTGCGGCATCGATATCGCCCGGGGCGGCGCCGACAACAACGTGATCAGGTTCCGCCGGGGTCTCGACTCCAAGTCGATCCCAACGATCAAGATTCCCGGCAGCGAAACCCGGAACACCACGCTGTTCATCGCCAAGGTCTGCACAGTGGTGCAGGAGCGCCGGCCGGATGCGGTGTTTGTTGACTCAACGGGGGTAGGTGGTCCAGTGGCCGACCAACTGCGCCGGCTGATGCCGGGCGTGGTGATCATCGATATCAACTTCGCCAGCGCAGCCCCAGACCGACACTACGCGAACATGCGGACTTACATGTGGTGGCAGATGCGCGAAGGCATCCGCGCCGGCCTGGCGCTGGATGTGTCAACAGAACTTGAGGCTGAACTCACGTCGCCGGAGTACGCCCACAACGCCAGCGACCAGATCCAGCTGGAGAAGAAGGCCGATATCAAAAAGCGCCTGGGGATCTCGCCAGACGACGCCGACGCGCTGGCCCTTACCTACGCAATGCCGGTGATGAAAAACCAATTCACCAGCACCGGAGGCGGCCGCGGCAGCGAGCTGGAATCCGAATATGACCCATACGCTTAGGAGGCATGAACATGTGCGGAAGCGCCATCAAGAACATCATCAAACCGATCCACAAAATCAGCGACCCGCTGGACTTGTTCAAGAAGGCCGGCCTGCCAACCTCGTTGGATTTGATCCAGGACGAGCCCAAGGCCGCCGCGGCAATCGCAGAAACTACGGGGAGCACAGCTGCAGCCCCTACCACCTCTAGCGACTCGGTGCAGGCGGCGGTCGAGGCTGAGCGCCGCCGGCGGCTTGCCCAGTCCGGCCAGAACTCAACCATTCTGACGGGGTCCGCCGGCCTGCTGGGTAACGCCAGCACCAGCCAGAAAACCCTGCTGGGGGTGTAAGTTGGCCGACTCCCTCCGCGAGCGTCTGGAGAAGACGAACGCCCGACTACGGAACGAGCGGGACAGCAACTGGCTCCCGGAGTGGCGCGACCTGGGCGACTTCATGAGCCCGCGCTCTGGCCGCTGGTCCAGCACCGACACCAACAACGGCAGGCGGCGAGATCAGAAGATCATCAACCCACAGGCCACGTTCGCCGCAAGGACGCTCGGCGCCGGCATGCATACGGGGATGACTAACCCCGCATCCCCCTGGGTGAAGTTCGGGCCGCCGGACCCTGGTATGGCCGAGTTCGCACCGGTCAAAGCCTGGTTGTACTCGGTCGAGAAGGCCATGCGCGAAGTCATGGCCAGGTCGAACCTGTACAGCGTGTTGCCAAACCGCTACTCGGAAGAGGGCGTGTTTGGTACCGCGCCCATGGTGGTGCTGCCAGATGAGCAGGATCTGATCCGCGCTTACCCCCTGGCGGTCGGTAGCTACATGCTGGCGAACAATAGCCGCAACCAGGTGGACACGCTGCACCGCGACTATCGGATGACGGCTCGCCAGATGGCGCAGCAGTTCGGCGAAGCTGCGTTGAGCCCAACGGCCCGCAACGTCCTGAGCAACAACCCAGAGGCCTGGATTGACATTGTCCATGCGGTTGAGCCAAACGACATGCGCGAGCCCGGCCGCCAGGACAACACCAATATGGCGTTCCGCTCCGTGTACTGGGAGAAGGGCAGCGATAAAGACTCGGTGCTGCGGCAGTCAGGGTTCAAGACTTTCCCATGCATGGCCCCGCGTTGGGACGTGCTTGGCGAGGATGTCTATGGCACTGGCCCAGGGTCGATTTGCATCGGCTCCACCAGGGCTGTGCAGCTGATGGAGCGCCGCAAGGCCGAAATGATAGATAAGGGGGTGCGCCCGCCGATGGGGGCCCCTGTGAGCCTCAAGGGGCAGCGAGCATCAATTCTGCCTGGTGGCATCACCTACCTGAACGATCAGCAGCTTGGGGCCAAGTTTGAGCCGCTTTATATGGTCAACCCGGCCTGGATCACCCAGCTGCGGGGCGAGATCCAGGCGGACAGCAACATCATTGATACCGCGTTTTTCGTCGATCTGTTCCTGATGATCAGCCAAATGGACAGCGTCCGGACGGCCTACGAGATCGCGACACGCAAGGAAGAGAAGTTGCTGATGCTGGGCCCGGTGCTGGAGCGCCAGACCGATGACCTGCTGGACCCGCTTGTCGATATGGTTTTCAACCAGATGCTGGAGCAATCCATTCCACGCTGGATGGGGCTTCTGCCCGGGGCGCCACTTATCCCGCCGCCGCCCAAGGAGCTGCAAACCCTTGAGCTGCGTGTCGAGTTCACCAGCATCCTGGCCCAGGCTCAGAAGGCCATCGGGGTATCGAGCATTGAACGTGCGATTGGTTTTGCCGGCACGGTGGCCACTACAACCCAGAGTACCCAACCCCTGGACCTGCTCGATGCTGACGAAGCCATGCGCCAGTACTTCGACCTTATCGGTGTACCGCCAACCCTGGTCCGTGCTGACGACATGGTTGCCGAGATCCGCCAGCAACGCGCTGAGGCAGAACAGCAGGCGGCAATTCAGCAGCAGCTCGGTAGCGCCATCGAAGGCGCGCAGCTGTTGAGCCAGACCGACACCGGCGGCAACAACGCGCTGACCCAGCTCGCGGGGGCGCTCTAATGGACCAGCAGGACGAGCAGCAGCAACGCGAGCAGACCCTGGCCGAGCAGATCGCCCGGGCGCAGGAGGTCGCCGACTTTCGCTGGCTTATGAACGATCCCCGCGGCCGCCGCTTCATGTGGCGATCGATGGGGCGCTGTCGAGTGTTTCAGCCCTCAATCGGCCCGACCGATGCCGCAACGAACTTCAACGAAGGCCAACGCAATGTTGGCCTTTTTCTTTTGGGCGAGATCAACGAGCTCTGTCCGGCGCTGTTCTCCGTGATGGCTGCGGAAAACGCCCAGCAACCAGTAGAGGAACCACCAATGAACTACGCACAGGAGGCTGATCAATGAATCGCCTGATGATGAAACTGATGGGCTTTGTGGTGATGAACGAGGCCGGGGCCGATGGTGCACCAGCTGGTGGCGCGGTCCCGGCTGCTGCTCCCCAGGCAGCCCCAGCGCCAGCCGCGCCGGCGGCGGATGCGACGTTGCTGGGCCAGGCTGCACCAGCCGCTGACCTTGCCGCCCAGGCCGCTCAGCAGACCCCTGAACAGAAAGCGGAAGCCGAGGCCGCAGCCCAGAAGCTGGCGGACGAGAAGGCGGCCAACAGCGCGCCGGAGGCCTACGCCGACTTCACGTTGCCAGAAGGCTACGAGATGGATGCAGGCACCCTTGATGCGTTCAAGGGCTTGGCCAAGGAACTGAACATTCCCCAGGCATCCGCGCAGAAGCTGATCGATCTGCAAACCGCGCTTTCTACGAAACAGGCAGAGGCCTACCAGGCGGCGGTCGTTGCCCAGGGTCAGCAGTGGGCGGCCGAGATCAAGAACGACCCCCAGCTGGGCCGCGAGAACTACGACAAGAGCGTCGCCAGCGCTGTGAAGGTCATTCAGGCCTTTGGCGACGAATCCCTTTCCAACCTTTTGAACGAGTCCGGCCTGGGCAATCACCCGGCGCTGTTCAAGTTCTGCCATCGCATCAGCGCGGCTATCTCGGAAGACAAGTTCGTCATGCCGGGCACCCAAGCGGACGCACCCCAAGAAATGACGATTGTCGACGCCTTTCGTTAAGGCACTTATAAACCGCAGGAGAAAAACCGATGGGCATCCTTACTTCCACCATGCCGACCCTGATCGACAAGTTCAGTCGGGAGGACAGCAGCAAGAAAATCATGAAGATCGTCGAGCTGATGGCAAAGCAAAACGACATCCTCATGGACGCCGAGTATCAGGAGTGCAACGACGGCTCCAAACACAAAACCACCATGCGTTCCGGTATTCCTGAGCCGGCCTGGCGCATGTTCAACCAGGGCATTCAGCCCAGCAAATCGACCACCGTTCCGGTACTGGATACCACCGGCATGATGGAAGACTACGGCCTGGTCGATAAGGCACTAGCCGATCTGAGCGGCAATGCGGATGCATTCCGTGTTTCCGAGAACATGGCCAAGCTCCAGGGCTTCAACAACAAAGCCGCCCGCTACATGATCTACGGCAACACCCAGGCCGAACCGCAAGCGTTTCTGGGGCTGGCGCCGCGCTACAACGACAAGTCGGCCGAGTCAGGTGCCAACATCATTGAGGCTGGCGGTACTGGTAGCACCAATACCTCGATCTGGTTCGTAACCTGGGGCGAGCAGTCCACCCACCTGCTGTATCCAAAAGGCAGCGTGGCTGGCTTCCAGCACAAGTACTTGGGCCAACAGACCGCCCGTGCGGAAAACGGCGGCGACTTCGAGGCCTATCGCGATCACTTCAAGTGGGATATCGGCATGTCGGTCCGCGACTGGCGTGCTAATTCCCGCATCGCGAACATCGATGTCACCACTCTGACCCGTGACGGCGCGACTGGCGCCAACATCATCGACCTGCTGATCGATGCCCTGTATCGCATCGATAACCCGATGCAGGGCGAGGGTCGCACCGTCATCTACGCCAACCGCACCATCCAGTCGTGGTTGCACAAGCAGGCCATGAACTCGAAGAACGTCAACCTCACCATCGGCGAGTACGGCGGCAAGAAAATCCCCGAGTTCCTGGGCATCCCGATCAAGCGCAACGACGCGATCCTCAACACCGAAGCCCGCGTAGTCTGACGACTGCGTGGTTTCCCCTTCTCGGAGACACCACCATGCTTTTTGATGCAAAGCTGCTCATGTCGAATGCCCAGGCAATCACTGCCTCGGCGGCATCGACCGACGTCATTGACCGCGGCGACAACAAGGACGTTGGCCGTGCTGGTGACATTCCTCTGGTTATCCAGGTCGTTGAAGCATTCAACACCTTGACCAGCCTCACCGTAGATCTGCAGACCGACGACAATTCGGCATTCAGCTCCCCGCGCTCGCTCTACTCCGTGGTTATCCCGCTTGCGGATTTGAAGCTGGGTTACCAGGCGCCGGTAATCACCCTGCCGCAGAAGACCGAGCGTTTTCTGCGGTTCAACTACACCGTGACCGGCACGGCCCCGACCCAGGGCAAGATCACCGCCGGCGTGGTTGCAGGAGTGCAGACCAATGGCTGAGCGCTACGAGGTACTGGAGCGGTCGTTTATCAATGGTCGGCTCTACGAGGCTGGCGAATCCGTGGTGCTGGAGATTGATAGCCCGGGTTCCAATCTCAAATTGATCACAGCTACCGAGGGCTTAGGTAAGGCTCCCGCTTCGCAGGGTATCGGCTTCGCTGCCGCACGTACCGGTGGCGGAAAATTCCTGGTCAAGGACGACCAGGGCCGAGTGGTGGGGGACTTCACCGGCTCCAAGGCAGAAGCTGAAGCGGAAGCGGCCCGCCTCAATGCCGGCGGCGAGCTCAGCCCACCACCAGCCTCTAACACGCCTCCACCTGGTGGCGGTGACCAGGACGACGACACCGGGCCAGACGCCTGACCCATAGCAACAACCTTCAAGGGCCCTTCGGGGCCCTTTTCTTTTTCTGAGGTTCCCAAATGCCAAGCGACGTTGAGATCTGCAACATGGCACTGGCGAGGGTCGCCCAAACCCAGCCCATTGCCTCGCTGACAGAGCGCAGCAAGTTTGCCGAGCTCTGCCGTACCTTTTACGCGCCGTTGCGGGAGCAGGTGCTGCAGGACTTCCCCTGGCCCTTTGCTGGGGCTCATGTGGCGCTGGCTGATGTTGGGAGCCCGGCGCCGGGCTGGCGCTTTCGGTATCGCTACCCAGCCAACTGCCTGTTGGTTCGAGGGATCGTCAGCCCGTCCTGGCGCAACGCTCCAACCAGTGATGCAGAGATCCCTTTTCAAATCGGCTATGACGCTGGTGGGCGAGTAATCCATACCGACCAGGCCGACGCATCGGTGCGATACACCTTCAAGGTCGAGGACCCTACGCAATTCGACCCGCTGTTTGTCGATGCTCTAACGTGGCGCCTGGCGATGGATCTTGCACTACCGGCCAGTTCAAAGCCTGAGTACAGGGCCTTCTGTGAGCAGGAGTATCAGAAGGCGCTGACGGTGGCCGAGGGAGCAGCATTCCGCGAGTCGCAGGACGGCCCCGAGCCTGAGTCGGAGTTTGTGGCGGTGCGCTCATGACTTCTGTTCTGCAGCCAACCTTTGCCGCCGGCGAGCTTTCACCGTCGGCCAGCGCGCGAACGGACATAGCGCGTTATTTCACCGGCCTGAAGTTGTGCAGGAATTTCATGGTGATGCCTTACGGTGGCGTCCGTAACCGCCCTGGCACGCGCTTTGTCTGCGAGGTGAAGGACTCGACGAAGAAGTGCCGAATCATCCCGTTCCAGTTCAACGATGTGCAAACGTACATTCTGGAGTTCGGCGACCTGAACATGCGGGTGATCAAGGATGGCGGGCAGGTGCTGTACAGCTCCGGCCCGAATGCTGGGCAACCGTTTGAGCTGGCTGTGCCTTATACCCAGGCCGACCTGGGCCCGTTGAACTTCACGCAGTCGGCCGACGTGATGACGTTCGCGCACCCTGGCTATAAGCCGCGTGAGCTCAGTCGCCTTGCCCACGACAACTGGACCACTGCCGAGCTTAGCTTGGCGCCGCGGATCGTAGCGCCGGCATCCGCGACCGCTACCAGCCTGGGCGGCTCCGGGGTCCAACAGTCCTGGCGCTACCAGATCACCGCGGTTCTCGACGATGGCAACACCATCGATGAGTCGTTGCCAGTGACCTCCAACGCGATCAACGTTTTCGCGGACACGATGGCCGCGACGGTCGTCTGGCCAGCGGTGGCGGGGGCCAGCTATTACATCGTCTACAAGGACAACGCCGGCGCCGGCATCTATGGCTTCATCGGCCGGGCCACGGCGCTGACCTTCACCGACCGAAATGTCACGGCCACGAAAACCGACACCCCACCGAACGGCAATGACCCCTTCGTCGGCACCGGTAACTATCCTGGCGCCGTCGGCTACTACCAGCAGCGCCTGGTTTTCGCCGGCAGCGACAACAAGCCGCAAACCGTCTGGATGAGTAAGACCGGTCTATTCAAGAACTTCGGTTTTTCCACGCCGAACAAGGATGACGACGCGATCACCTTCACCATTGCCAGCAAGGAGGTGAACCGCATGCGGCACCTGCTGGGGCTGAAACGGCTGCTGGGCCTGACGTCTGGTGGGGAGTGGAATTTTACCGGGGCGGATTCTGGCCTGAGTGCGAAAACCATTCGTGCCGACCAGGAAGGTTACGACGGCTCATCGATTGTTCCGCCAGTGGTGGTGGGCAACAGCGCCGTGTACCTGCAGGCCCGCGGCAATCGCGTGTCGTCGTTTGGTTACTCGCTCGACGCCGACGGGTTCAAGGCAACAGATCTGACCATTTTCAGCGCTCACCTGTTCAGGGGGCGCGAGCTAACGAATGTGGCGTATCAGAAAATCCCCGACTCCATCGTCTGGTATGTCCGTGATGACGGGAAGCTGCTGGGCTTGACGTATCTCCCCGAGCAGCAGCTGGTGGGCTGGCATTGGCACGACACTGACGGGTTCGTCGAGTCCATCGCTTGCATCCCGGAAGGGCAGGAGGATGCCCTTTATATGGTGGTCCGCAGAACTATCAACGGGGTACAGCGGCGGTACATTGAGCGTATGGCCAGCCGTCAGGTCGAGGCCGTCGAAGAGGCGTTCTTTGTCGATTCGGGCCTGACCTACGACGGGCGCAACAAGGACAGCGCCAAGTCCATGACGTTGACGGGCGGGGTTTCCTGGAAGTCTCCCGAGGCGGTGACACTCACGGCCGCGGGGCATGCCCCTTTTTCCACCAGTAGCGTGGGCAATCGCTATTCGCTCACCAGGGTGATCGAGGAATACGACAGCGACCCCGTCACCAGCATTGTGCGTGTTGAGGTTGTGGCATACGTCAGCCCCACGGTGGTGACCGCCAAGCTGCTGATCGTCTGCCCCGAGGAACTGCGGGGGTTCTCCACCAGCACCTGGGCCCGGCAGGTCAAAGTCCTTTCCGGACTGGACCACCTGGAAGGCAAGAAAGTGTCTGTCCTGGCAGACGGAAACGTCCAGCCCCAGGCCGTGGTCAGCGGTGGGAGCATCACGCTCCAGTCAGCGGCCGGCATCGTGCATGCGGGCCTGCCGTACCTGTCGGACATGGAAACGCTCGATATCGAGAGCCGGGATGCTCGGGAAACCTTGCTTGATAAGAAAATCGCCGTCACCTCGTTGACGATCCTGGTCGAGGCCTCGCGGGGTATTTTCGCGGGAGCTGATAAAAAACACCTCTACGAGTACAAGCCGAGCCGCGATAACTATGAGCTGCCCATTGAGTTGCTGACCGGCCAGGCGGCGGTGACGATCGGCAACGACTGGAGCGGCAAGGGCCGGATCTTCATCCGTCAGGCCGACCCGCTGCCGCTCACCGTGTTGGCAGTGATTCCAGAGGTGACCTATGGCGGAAGCTGAAGTGTTGCCCGTGTCCGTGGCCGATATCGACGAGATCCTGCCCTTCGTCCGCCAGGCCGATATCGACGAGATCAGCGAGGCCCTGGGAGTGCCCATGGAGCGAGCGCTCTATGACGCCATCACCGGCAGCCTGAACGCCCGGAAGATCGTCGCCGGCGGCAAGGTCGTGGCGGTCTTCGGGGACACGGTCTACAGCGTTCTGGGCTCGGTCGGGGTTCCCTGGCTGATCAGCACCGTGCATGTCGAGCAGCACGCCCGGGCCTTCCTCAAGGTCTGCAAGCCCGAGGTGCAGGGAATGCTGACTCGCCATCGCCACCTTCTGAACTACGTCGACGCCCGCAATACAGCCGCGATCCGGTGGCTGCGGTGGCTCGGCTTCCACTTTTCACCGGCCGCCCCTTACGGCGCGCGGCGGTTCAAGTTCCATAAATTCACATTGAGTCGTGGGGAATAACTATGTGCTGGATGGCAGCAATTCCAATCGGCATGGCCCTGGTTGGCGGCCTGATGCAAGCGAAAGGTGCCCAGGAAAGTGGCGCCTATCAGTCCGACTTGCTCGGGCAGAACGCCGCATTCAAACGGCGGGCAGCTGATGAAACCATTTTCGCCGGCGATACCAGCGCCGACTGGCAGCGTGTCCGGACAGGGCAGGCCGTGGGCACCCAGCGAACTGCCCAGGCGGGCAACGGAATCGACGTGAACAGCGGCAGCGCAGCCCAGCTGCAGGATGACACCGCGATGATCGGCGAGCTGGATGCCCTGACCATCCAGAACAACGCAGCCCGCGAGGCATACGGCTATCGCGTCCAGGCAGAGCAGGATCTGCAGAACGCCAAGCAGATCAAGAAAAACGCCAAGTCGGCAGCCATGGGCTCAATCCTGGGCGGGCTCGGCAGTGCGTTTGGGTCGTTTGCCGGCGGCGGTGGTTTCGGAGGTGCCGGCGGCGCTGGTGCGGGGACGAGGGTTGCACAAGCGGGAGGCACTGGCCGCCTGAACTACAACCAGGCGCTGGTTTAAGGGGGAGATATGCCACGGGTTCCAACTTATGACACGGCCCAGGTCGAGCAGCAGCCTGGCCGGGCAATTCACCTGCAGGGTGTTACGCCTGATACCTACTCGCCGATTGCTCAAGGTGTGCAGAGCTTTCAGCGCGGCGCGCAGATCATGGTCAACAGGGAGCGGGAGCGTGTCGACACCGCGGCGGTGATGGACGCCGACAACCAGCTGACCAAGTGGCAGCAACAGGCCATGTTCGGAGAGCAGGGCGTCTATACCCGCAAGGGACAGAACGCCCTGAACATCACCAACCAGACGCTGGAACAGTTCGAACAAGCCCAGCAGGAGGTCGCCAAGAGCCTGACTACTGATCAGCAGCGTGCGCGGTATGCGCAGATCGTGGCCAGTCGGCGCAACTCCATTTCCAACGACCTGAACCGGTACGAGTACAACGAGCGCCAGAGCTATTTCGGGCAGGTCGAGCAGGGGCAGCTCGAAACATCGATGCAGGGCGCTGCGCTGGATTACCAGGACCCGGCCAAGGTCCAGGCCTACAGGGCAAAGACTGACGCGGTGCTGGCCAGCAGGGCCGAGCGTCTCGGGTTGTCGCCGGAGGCCGCACAGGCCGAGCGCTTGAAGGTGAACAGCGGCATGTCCACCGCGGTGATTCAGCGAATGCTGATCGACTCGCCGCAGAAGGCAAAAGGGTTGTTTGAGGCCTACAAGGACACGATGACCGCCGAGGACCAGATCCGTGCCAGCAATGGCATCGATCAGGGGTTTCGCCGTCTTGAGGCCGAGACCCGCCAGCGCCAGATCGAGGCAAGGCAATTGCAGGCCATTGCCCGGGTTGAGCTGTCGTCGCGGGTGCAGGACGCCTCGGCCGCCTATTCCCAGGGGCTGGACTTTGCAGACCCACCGTCTCGGGCTGACTTCAACGCCGCCTATGGAAAGGAGCATGGGGCAAAAGAGTATGAGTCGTTCGCGAAGGTTCAGGCCTTGGCGCCTGCTATTCGAGAGTTTGCAACCGCTACCCCAGAAGAACGTCAGCAGACCCTGAGCAAGTTCCAACCTGCGCAGTCCGGGGTTGCAGGTGAGGGCTTCAAGCAGGACAACCAGCTCTACCAACACCTGACCAGCGTGGCGGTGGGGCTGATGAAGCAACAGCAAACGGATCCGGCTGCCTATGTCGCCAAGTACAGCCCGGCGGTGCAGCGGTCGTTCCAGGCCGCCCAGGAGCAGGGTACGCCCGAGGCTTACAAAGCCTATGTCCAGGCTACGGTGGCCGAGCAGCAGAGGCTCGGCGTGGCTCAGCCGAAGCTGTTGCCAACAGCTGCTGCCGAACAATTGGTTGCCAACTTCAATAATCAGCTCAATGGCGGTGAGAGCGCAGCAGTGATGATTGAGCAGCAGCAGGCTCTTTGGGGTAATAGCTTTCCGACCTTACTGCAACAGATTGGCAAGGATTTACCAGGCGAGGCACAGGTAATAGCGACTGACTTGCCAAAGGATCTTGCCGAACGCATGGCGTCTGTAGCGATCATCAAGGACGACAAGATTCTTTTTGGGAGTCTAAAAAAAGGAGAGCAGGACGCTATCGCACAAGCGCTGCAGAGTGAGATGCAGCCCTTTGCTGCGTCGCTAGTTGGGCAGAGTGGTGGGATCAACACGTTTGATGTCATTTCTCGGGCGGCAAATCGTACCGCGGCGTCATACGTTCTTCAGGGCATGAGCCCTGATGCCGCTGCCAAAAAGGTCGCTGCCGGGATCGTCAACAACAAATATGATTTCTTCGGCACGTACCGGGTGCCGAAGTCATTCGACACCCAGGCAGTCAGTCGGGGAGCTATCAAGACACTCGGGCAGATAAAGCCCGACGACCTGATACTTCTGCCAGGCGTCCCTGGGGTCACTGACCAGGACAATGCCGCACAGCTCCATACCGCCCTGAAAAACTCAGGCCAGTGGGTTCCTACCAACGACGAAAGTGGTCTGGCACTGACCCTGAACGGGTATCGAGTACGCGACAAGGACGGCAAACCAATCGTCAGGACCTGGGCCGAGCTCCAGCAACAAGGGTTGCAAGAGCCTGATAAATACCGCGTCGCACCGATGGGGCTGATGCCATGACTATTTATGCAGGAGACGCGCCGGTACTCGACCGGCGCACGATGCTGGATATACCAGCGGGTGCAGGGGAAGTGTTCGATGCCGCGTTTGGCGGGAACCTGGCAACCAACCCCACTACCTCGCTTTATCGAAGCGAAGAGCTGACCCAGCAGGTGGAAGGTCGGGCCATGGTCATGGGGCCAGAGTCCTACTTTGCCCCTGATGCCGGCCGGCTTGAGCCTGATTCCCCGCTGGTCGATGCAGACCAAGCAAGAGCTCGGGTCACCTCGGCGGGGCTCGATATCAAGATTCCTGACCAGGGCATTCGGCAGGGCGCTCTGGATATCCTGATCGACCGTCACCGCGAGCAGGCGGCCCGCCAGCAGGTCCTGGCCCGGGCTGGTGGTGGCTCGTTGGGGACGCAGCTTGCTGCTGGCCTGGCCGCATCCATTCTCGATCCGCTCAACATCGCTTCGGCGTTTGTGCCAGTGGTCGGCGAAGCACGATATGCGGCAATGCTAGGGCGAGCTGCAACGCCGCTTGCCCGGGCAGGCGTGCGGGCGGGTGTTGGTGCGGTTGAGGGGGCTGTGGGGGCTGCAATCATTGAGCCCCTGCCCCTGATGGCCGCCAGCCTGGACCAAACGGAGTATGGCCTTTCCGACTCCTTGGCCAACATTGCACTGGGTGGGATTCTCGGCGGCGGCCTGCATTCCGTTGGCGGCGCTGTCTCCGATGCTCTGCGCCGACGCATTGCCAGCGAACCCCCGGCCGTTGAGACAGTGCTGAACTCGGGAGAGCGCCAGGCGGGCCAGGGCCTGCCATCGGGCCAGTCGCTGCGGGCTGCTGATTTCCAGAAGCTATTCGACCAGGACCCAGAGACAGCGCTGCGCAGCTCGATGGCCAGGCAGTTGGAGGCGGACCAGACAACGCTCGCCCGCGCAGCTCAGCGGCAAGCTATCGACGAGATCCGCCCGACGCTGGCAGGCGAGCGCGTGGGCAACGTCGCTGATTTGAGGCTTGAGGGCCTGGGCCTGACCCAGCGGGACATGGCCTTAGACGCAACCTTTCGGGACCGGGCAAAGGAGTTTCAGGGCCCGAGGGTGAGCCGCAAGCAGGCCGAACGCCAGGCCCGTGACTCAATTGCCCTGGAGCGTGAGCAGATCCGCGCCCGCCAGGCCGAGATCAATACAGCGCTGGAGCGCAACCGTGCCGGCGAGTTCGACCGGCGGGACCTCGGGCTGCTGGACCGCGGCGAGATACCCGACCGGCTGCGGCCGCAGATTGAAGCCCGGGCCAAGCAAATCATGGCGGGGTATCAGCAGCGGCCGCTCGGCGCTGCTGTGCGCACCGCTCGGGAAACGGCAGAGGATGCCGATTGGACGGTGCGCGACAGTGCTCTGCGCACTGCGGTGGCCCAGGCTGTGAGTGGCAGGGATATCGACGTGCAGGCCCTGTTCGATCTGGAGGTGCCAAGCAAGGCAGCTTCGGCCCTGGAGTACGTGAAACGCCCGGCGCCCAGGCGTCTGGATCCAGAGGGCCGGGCAGAAAGCATGCGGGTTGATCAGCAGGGCAAGGCCGCTGGCCAGGATGATCTGGATTCAGCCCGCCAGGCGTTCGAAGAAGACGAAGCGCTGGTGCGGGAAATGCTCGAGCAACTGCCCGAGCAAGATCGCGCTGCGGTGATTGCCGCGAGTCGTGAGGAAAACGCGGCTGCCCAGGCCCAGGCCGAGCGCGCCGAACAATACTCCCAGGCATACCGCGCTGCTGCGATGTGCGACATAAGGAACGGACTATGAACCCCTGTATAGATGCGGTGCGCGCTGCTGCCGGCAAACTTGAGGACCAGGAAATTGGTGAAATCTTTGAGGTTCTGCGGGGGCGGGCCAAGGAGATCATGGCCCGGGAGGGCGCCCTGGGCATGGAACAGGCCACTCTGCGCGCCGCCGACGAGCTTGGCAGGCAGGCCCAGCAGGCGGCCCTCATTGAGCGGCGCAATGCGCTGATCAACTTTCGACGCCGTAGCGAGATCGTTTCTTTTGTGCGGAACAACTTCGCTGACCGGCCGGACCTGGGTATTGAGTCGCTGCTGGTGGGTACCAACCTGTCCCGCCAGGGTGCCCGGCTGTCGGTTGCAGCTGAGCAGAAGTCGCTGGGGGATGCCTATATTGGCGGGCTGATCCATGACCTGGAGCGTGCAGACCTGACCGCGGTGCTGGCAAAGGGTAGTGCTGACGTCGATATCGCCGACGCGCTCTGGCGCATCGGCAATGATCTGGACACCTCAAAGCTCAATGACCAGGTCGTCGATATCGCACGGATCATCCAGCGCTACCAGGAGGCGGCGCGCATCGATGCGAACCGGGCGGGCGCGAGCATTGGCAGGATGCCGGGCTATATCGCACGGCAGAGCCACGACAGCGAGAAGATCGGCGCGGCTGGCTTCAACAAATGGGTGGAAGAGATCCGGCCGCGCCTCGATCCGCGCACCTTCGACGGTGTTAGCGACGAGGGCAAGTTCCTGCGCGGGGTGTTTGATGGCCTGGTTTCTGGGGATCACCTGAAATTCAATCCCGACGCCAAGCCCAACGGGTTCAAGGGACCGGCCAACATCGCCAAGAAAATGAGCCAGGAGCGGGTGCTGCACTTCAAGGACGGGGTGGCGTGGCATGAGTACAACCAGCTCTATGGCACCGGCAACTTGCGCGAGGCAGTCCTGCGGGGCCTGGACCTGTCCGGGCAGAACACCGCGCTGATGCGCCGCCTGGGCACCAACCCGGAGGCCAACCTGAACATGGCCATGGATATCCTTAAAAGCGATATCCGCAAGTCAGGCGATCCCAAAGCACTCACCAATTTCAACACCGCACGCAATACCATGATCGCCAATCGGTTCAAGGAGGTCAGCGGCCAAACCCGAATTCCGGGTAATGCGACGCAAGCCCGCATAGCCGCCAACGTCCGGGCCTGGCAGTCAATGTCAAAGCTCGGCGGTGCGCTTCTGTCCAGTTTCAGCGACTTGCCGGTGGCGGCCAGTGAAATGCGCTACCAGGGCAAGAGCTTCCTCGGGTCGTTGGCTGAAATGGTCGGCGGCTTGGCCAAGGGGCGCGGCAGCCTGGAACAGCGCGAAATCCTGTCGAGCTTCGGTGTTTATGCTGACTCGATGCGGGGCGAGATCATGCGGCGCTTCTCGGCCGATGATTCGATGGGGGGAAGGATGAGCCGCGGCATGGGCTTGTTCTTCAAACTCAACGGGCTTTCCTGGTGGACTGATGCCAACAAGGCCAGCGCCGGGCTGATGATGGCCCACCACCTGGCCCAGAACAAAGGCCGGGCCTGGGGCTCAATGGACGAGAGCCTGCGCCGAACGCTGAGCCTCTACGACATAGATGCAGGAAAGTGGGATTTGCTGCGGGGGATGGATAGCCGCATGGCCGACGGGCGGAACTACCTGACCGCCGACGGCATCGGCGACATTCCCGCGGAGCGAATTGGCGAGTACCTGGCCGCCCAGGGACGTAAGGTTTCGGATTCAGCTATCCGCGAAACCCGCGAAGGCCTGGACCGAAGCCTGCGGGCATATGTGAACGACCGGGTCAGCTATGCGGTGCTGGAGCCCGACGCAAGAACGCGCTCGATTATGAACCAGGGCACCCAGCCGGGGACGATGATGGGCGACCTCAATCGGTTCCTGCTGCAGTTCAAGAGCTTTCCCGCAGCCTTCATGCAGAAGACCCTCGGCCGGGAGCTCTATGGCCGGGGGTATGCCCCGACCCCACTGGGGCAGAGCTTTCGCGGCGGCAGAGATCTTGCGGGGGTAGCGCTCAAGGGGTTGCTCGGCAAGGGTAACGGTGAAATGGCCGGCATCGCGCAGCTGCTGCTCTGGTCCACAGCATTTGGCTATCTGTCGATGGCATCGAAAGACGTGTTCAAAGGGCGGGAGCCGCGGCCGGCGGACGACCCTAAAACTTGGATCGCTGCAATGGTCCAGGGTGGGGGCTTCGGTATCTACGGGGATTTCATGTTCGGTGCGGCAAACCGGTTTGGAAACTCCGCTGCAGAAACGGCGGCTGGTCCGTCGTTCGGTACAGCGTTTGAGCTAATCAACCTATGGAACAGGGTACGCGAAGGCGACGACGCCGCATCCTCTGTGCTGCGCCTGGCCCAGAACAACACGCCATTCCTGAACCTTTTCTACGGCCGCATAGCGATGGACCACCTGTTTCTCTACTCGGTCCAAGAAGCCCTGAATCCTGGGTCATTGCGCAGGACCGAACAGCGAATCCAGAAAGAGAACGGCCAGGAATTCCTGGTGCGGCCGTCGCAGAGCTATGTCGATCCGCTCGGCATAGCGCGGTAATCTACCAGCCGTTAACACATATGGATTTCAGGAGGGGTAGCGTGAAAAGGATATGGATAGGCTTGTTGATGGCTTTGGCGCTGACTGGATGCGGGCACAAGCAACTTGACTACACGCCAAAACCAGCGCCAGGGATGGATCGGCAGCAGGCGGTCAGCATTGTGGAGCAGGTTTTCTATGAGGACTTCAGCAAGACCCGGCCGCAATCAGTGGTAGTAACTGATCAGTTTATTGCTCTGTCCGAAGGGCTTATTTCCCGGGGCGCCAGCTTTGGCAGTGCGGCCCCAGTTGGCACTGGAGCTATTGCTGTTGGTTCTTCCAGCGTATCAACCCGAGAGGTTGGCCAGCGCCTGTACTTCAACTCAATGGCGGTGATCAACGTTTACCAGCGCCGGATGAAGTCCGGCCAATATGCCGTTGTCATTCGTGGCGCTGATGGTGGGGAGTTGCGGATTATCAAAACCCGAAGCCTGGAAAAAGCTGAGCGTTTTGCCGATGCACTGGAGTACCTCAGGACGCACAGTTCCTGAGACAAAGAACTTAGAACCCGCTCCGGCGGGTTTTTTTTCGCCTGGATTTCAGGGCCCCGCCATGTGCGGGGCTTTTTATTGATAGCAGAAGGTGACCCACTATGACGGTTTCAACCACTGGCAGCAGCGCACAGTTCTTTCCGAACGGTATTACCACCCACTTTCCTTTCCGTTTTCGGTTCTTCCAGAACTCCGATTTAAAGGTCTTCTGGCAGGATCTTATGGGGAACATTGAGCTGTTGAAGCTGAACAGCGACTACACGGTGCAGGGTGCAGGGGCTGAGGATGGCGGCGCCATTGATACAACTGGTGCACCGCTGCCGAACGGCACCCTGGTGGTGGCCCGGGTGATGATCGCCACACAGCTGACCTCGTTCAGGAACCAGGGCGAGTTTTTCGCCGAGATCCACGAGGATGCATTCGACCGCCTGATCATGCTGGTTCAGCAGACGATCGATAGCCAGGGCCGAGTGCTGACCATTCCGCCTACCGATCCACTCGATATCAATCTGCAGTTGCCCAGTTCGGCAACCCGGGCGGACAGGATCCTGGCTTTCGATGAAAAGGGCCAGCCCACGGCCTCTAACCTGAGCCTGGAGACGCTGGAACAGCAGCCGGCCCTGGCTCTGGAGTCAGCAGCGGCGGCGAAGGCCTCAGCTGACAACGCAGAGGCGGCGGCGAGCAGTGCCAGCGAATCAGCCTCAAGCGCGAACGCTTCGAAGATTGCTGCTGCTGGATCCGCGAGTGCTGCGGCCGGATCGGCCCAGTCTGCAGCGGACGCGGGGTTGCAGCTCGGTATGAGCGCCTGGGGCCACCGACCTCAGCCGTTTAAGGGGTTCGCATTGGATGACGGGCAGGAGTTAGACAGGGCGGTCTATCCGGACTTTGTTGCGGCCCTGGACGCAGCCCTCTTGCCAACGGTCACCGAGGCCGAATGGCAGTCGACTATCGCGAAACGAGCCTGCTTCGTCGCTAACTCATCCCCTGGAAAGTTCCGAATGCGGGACCTGAACGGTGCGATGGCAGGGAGCTATGGCGGAATGTTTGTTCGAGGGTCTCTCGCAGGTGCAGGCGGGCAGATACTCCAGCAGCAATTGGCAGCAGGTACCGGGCCTTACCAGACCTACGCAACCGGCGCATGGATGACTCGGCTTTATGGTCAGATCACTCCACTCGGCTCCGCAGAGGCCTCGTCTCTTGCAACCGCATATGCCTCACTTGCGTCTCGCCTCGGCACGGTCGAGGGAAACCAAGTCGTTACCCGGCGATGGACCAGCAGCCAATTAGTGCTCGCCGCAGGGGCGGAAATGGATATCCAGCACAACATGGGCAGGAAGGCCATCACCTTCCACTGGGAATGGGTCTTGAACGTCTCAGTCGGTGGCTGGCCAGTGGGAACGGTGCTAGTTATGGAAAACATCACGGAAACCAACTATGCCCGCGGAATTCAAATATTCAACAACTCGGCGAATTCCTTCCGAATCAAGGTCAACGGCTCAGGTAATGCTGGTGTGATCCTCAACACTGCGGGCGCAAACGTTGTTCTCACAACGTCGCAGGCTTACGGTCAGGTAACCGTGACAGGATGAGGTTCATCTGAGACGGGGCGATGGCGTTATCTGCCGACGCAGATCCTCGTTTGTGCGCCGCAGGAACTCGCACGATGCCTCAAGCTCGATAACTCTATTGCGTTGCTTCGGCTGCCTTGCTGCGAACTCTCACCACGGCTTCGTCTCTGTCGTGCACAGCAGCTGCATGCAGGCGAACAAGCTTGTAGATGTTTTCCCGGGCTGCGCGCAGCTGCAGGTTCAGCTCGGCGACCTCGTTCTCAAGCAGCAGGATGTGTTGCCTGCAGGTTTCCAGGGGCGTGGGGATGCCCAGCCAGTCGTCGGCTGTGTCGGTGTATTCGGTGTGCACGGTACTACCTCGAGTTCAATGCTGTATGTGCGTACAGTAATTGAGGCTTGAACGGGGCGCGATTTGCGCCGACGAACTGTAGGGGGAGGGGGTGCAGCTGGGTCGGCAGAACGCCGGAGGCGAGGGACTTTCTGGGCGAAAGCCTGTAGGGACTTTTGCGGGGATAGGTGAAACCATGTTGAACATCGTTAGGCATCGATTGCAGTGGGCGCCTACGTAATGTGCTGATGTTTAAAGATTTTTATGGCTTCTGCCAGCATGGGGTGCTAGGGGTCGAGTGTTCGAATCACTCCGTCCCGACCATATTTTCTGATGGAAATCAGACACTTAAGCCGATCATCTAGATCGGCTTTTTTGTGCCTGCGCAAAACCCGCGCAATAATCGCGCAAAACTATTCGGTAATTTCGCTGATATTTAGGTTTGGAATTGCTTCTGACCAAACAATTTCGGCGTGGTCTTCCTGGTAGTTTTGGGTCATCGTCTCGCTGGAGTGCCCGGTGATCTTCTGACCATCCTTTCCGGCTTTCTGATACAGGTGCAGCGACAGCGCCCGCACTTCGTGGAAGCCCGGTATTTCCTCCTCTTTCCATCCCTTGTAGCAACCCGCCGCTTCCCGGGCTTCTTTGAAGGCTCGCGACAAATATCGCTCTTCGACTTGCGTCCAGTGGTCCTTCGTCTGTGCCTGTTTCTGCTTCTTGCGTTCAGGCCGGCGGAGGATCAAGTAAGGCGAGACGATGTCATCCCGGAACCGACTGATCACGGCCTGTAGTTCTTCGGTCACCTTGAACCGGATCCATGCCGCGTCGCTGGCCTTGGCCGTCTTCTGTTGCACCACATACAAATACCCTTCCTGAACACCATCGAATCGCATGCTCAAGATGTCCGTCCGGCGTTGTGCGGTGATCAGAGCAAGGTCGGTCGCGTTCTGTAGCCAGAGCGGCGACTTCTCCCGGATGGCTTTCAGACCTTCGACGGTGTGCCGCTTGCGTTGCTTCTTCTCGATTTGGTTGATGGTGCTGGCTGCCGGGAATGACATTGCGGCCAAGGCCTTGTTTGCGCTGAGCATCCGCATGCGCGCACTGCCGAGAAGGGCCCAGCGATCCAAGGTGGTGATGGTGCCGATTGGTCGGCTGATGTCGCGGCCAGTGGTGCCGGAACCTTTGCCGTAGTAGGGCATGATGAAGCGATCGCCAAAGCGCTGGCGCCCATTGCGCACCCGGTCGAGCGTGGCCATGGCTCGGCCCGTTCGAAGTGTTCGCGGCGCGAACCTTCGCGGTCCTTGAGCTGGAAAGCCTGATCGTCGTCCTTCTGGTCAGCCGCGTTCAGGCGCTCTTGCAGGGTGTCGCGCTCGGCGGTGACGCGGTCGAAGTAGGCGGCATAGGCGTAATAGCCGGGAGCGCCTTCGAAGGTGTACCGCTGGCTTTGGTTTTCTGTAGGCATGGGGAGTCCTATCCGGCCGTCACGACCAGAAGCGATGTCAAGCTGGAAAGTTGTAGGAGGCAAAACGACAAGTCCTCGATGTACAAACCAGTCTGTCGTGACATCAGAATCAGTGGCACCTCAACTAAAGGTGCAAGACATGAAACGACTGATTGAAGAGATCCTGGTTCAAGTACTGGCAGAGGCCCTGTTTGAGCTTCTGTCCTGGATGTGGTCGCTACTGGCAGGCTTGCCTTGCTGGTGAGTTATGCGACTTTCGCGATTGATGGACGCCTGTCAGCCCAGCCAATCATCGGCGCCTTGGTCTTGGAGTTGATCACTGGCTTGCCCTCGGCATCTGTCAGCACGGCCTTTGCCCTGATCCGCAGATCTCGGCATGGGCCGGCTTTCCTTGCCAGGTCTATGAACTGCTGCGAGTACTGATCAACGGCGGCCCTGTGGCCGATGAGAACGACATCATCGTCACCGACGCTTCCAAGGACAAATGCGGCGGGCGTTTAAGCAGTTGCAAACTGCGCTTCGGCGAGAACAACCCTCTGCCTTACGGCTCATTCCCGGCCGCTGGCCTGCTTCGGAGCTGACCATGAACAAGTCCACCCGCGCCGCCATTGAGCGGCATGCGCTGGCTGAGTACCCGCGTGAGTGCTGCGGCCTGGTGATTCGCGAAGGGCGAAAAGAGGTCTATGTGCCTTGCCGCAACCCGGCCTCGACGCCCAGCGAGCATTTCCGCCTGGCGCCCGAGGACTTCGCCGCCGCCGAGGATCGCGGCCAGGTGCTGGCGGTCGTGCATAGCCATCCAGACTACCCAGCAGCACCCAGTGAGGCAGATCGCGTGTCCTGTGAGGCCTCCGGGCTTCCCTGGCACATCCTTGAGGTCCGCAAGGGCGATGACGAACAGGTACGTGCAGGTAAGTTTGTGAGCTTCACGCCGGACGGCTACCAGGCCCGCTGATCGGCCGCAAGTTCGCCCATGGCGTGCATGACTGCTTGAGCCTCATCCTCGACTTCTACTGCCGCGAAATGGGCATCGACCTGGGCCAGTGCGAGCGGGAGGACGGGTGGTGGGAGAAGGGTCGGAACCTCTACCTGGGGAACCTGCCGGCGGCCGGGTTCGTTCAAGTCAGCGCCCTTCAGCATGGCGACATGGTGCTGATGCAGATCCGGTCGAAGGTGCCGAACCAGGCCGGGGTATACCTGGCCGACGGCGTCCTGAAGACCGAGCCCGAACACTTCCCGGCGCCGGGGACGATCCTGCATCACCTCTACAGTCGAGACAACAAGCGGGACATCTATGGTGGTTATTGGCGGGAAGTTACGGTGAGCTGCTGGCGGCATAAGTGTGTACAAACAACAGGAGCCGATCTGCTCAAATAAGGCTGCTCGCCAGGTGCGAAGAACCTTAACCTTGCCTTAGAATGAAGCTTTCCCGCCCTTCAAAGGAATGATTACGTGGTGAGCAACAACGCCATCTGCTGTCCGCACTGCCAAGGCCAAAATGTCCAGCTTCTTTCCGTCATCCATGCTGCTGGCACCTCTCATATACAAACAACCCACCAAGCGCAATCCCAGTCCGGATTCGGACCAAGCGTGACCGTTGAAACTACAGGTCGGCACCAGACCCATTTGGCGGCAAGCGTCGGCCCACCTCCAGGTAAGCGCTTGCTTGGCCCCGTCATCCTTACGGGGGTTGGCGCCATCATCTTGTACGACGGCCTCAAGCTTATGAACACGTTCTGGGGCGTGGATTGGACGAGGTTTTTCATTGGCGCGATATTTATCACCGTCGGTGTGATTGGATTCGTTCGCCACTGGAAATTCAACGTCGCGCAGTACGACAAATTGGAAGAGTGGCGCCGCACTTGGATGTGCCACGCCTGCGGCACACGATTCCAGCCGTAAACGGCACAGAGAGGGCACCTTCGGGTGCCTTTCTTTTTGTCTTTCTTAAACGACGTTTGGTGCTTAGCCGGAAGCGGTATCGTAGTTAAAGCGAAAGGCGTAGTGGTTGATTCGGAATTGCTGCGGTGATTGCCGGCGGCGTTACGCGCTCAACATCAGTTGTACCAAACCGTCACCTCGCCTCGGCGGAATTTTGGTGCTGAAGTTCCGCAATGGTGGATTCCTTGCAAACCAAATCGAGGGATCGACATGCGAATTCTGGTAGGGGCGGTTGCGGTGGCGCTGTTGGCGGGGTGCTCCTCGAATGCCATCACTGTTCAGCAAGCCAAGCAAGCGTCGAAGGATCAGTTGTATGCGTTTCAGGCCCGACCTGCCGGTGCTTACGGAGCGATAACTGTGCTTCGAGACGTCGGCATAAACGTATCTGCGCACCAACCACAACGCTCAAGCCGCCGGTGTACCGGTAGAAGAGATCGAGTGCCTCCGGTTGTCGCTAAAGTTCGTTGCGTAATTCAAATCGATGCATTTCATCATCAAGGCCTGTGTACTTCCAGCCAACTGAGGAGAAGAATGCTTCTGCCTCAGCATTCTGAGGTGAGACGAAAGCTACCCATCCGCTACAAGGTGGATGCCCAGACCATTTGATGGTCTCGTATAAAGCGTTACGACCGAGCCCTTGCTTCTTGTAAGCAGGAGACACCGCGATGTCTGTTATGCCATGCAGTTCATGAGGTGCGGGATGCCAGGCGCACCCTATAAGCGCCACCGGTTGGTTATCCTCAATCGCTACAAGTTGAATGCCGTTGTCTTCATTCATTACGGCGTCTAGCCATTCTTGGTCGAGAGGTCCCAGCTCTTGATTGAGTTGGGGGTCTTTGAACCAGTCTTGGATCCAGGCCCAATCTTCTCGTATAAGTCGCCTAAGTTTCATGGTGACTCTCCGTTGCTGGCCCGACGCATCGTAGCATAAGGCAGCTAACGGAATTTGGTTGCAAGAAGGTTGAGCACGAGACCCGCATCGTGCGAGTCGAGGTGCCTGTGCAGGTGCCGTGCCGATCTCCAGAAGTGGCGGTACCGCCCTGGGGCGCGGCCAGTCTGCGCAAGTCGGACAGCTTGGAAGTGACGGTGCGGGCGCTGCTGACAGAGCGCCGGTAGAGGATCGGGTATGAGCGGCTTCTGATCGCGACTGTATCAGCCTGTCAATGATCAGCCATTGTTCACCACATCGCCCCCTGCGGGCTTGGTCATGGGTTCGATCAGATCCGCGCCATGATTCCTGGCGTTGCCAACGGCGGCGCTCACCTTGAACCATTCGAAGGCATCGACCCATTCGAACCTACTGTCGACGGGGCTGATAGCCCGATGCGGCCAAACCTGCCGAAAGAACGGGCCATGGGCCACTTTCTCGACTCGGGCATTTATTGGGGCGGCGCGGTCGGTGGCTCAGCGCGGCTTCCATCCCGTGTGCATCGGGTCTGCATGCAGGACGCTGCTGGCTATGTGAAATAGGTCAAGCCGCATCGTCGGCGATATTTCGCTCTTCAGTCGCCCGCTGGAGTTCCGACCGCAGGCAACGCAGTTCAGCGTGCTGCTCGTCATCCTGCTGCTGTTCTTCTTGAGGTTTGTTGTAGCGCCTTATCCAGGCATAGAGGCTATGTGTCGACAGACCGAGACAAGCCGCTACATCAGCGACAGGCAGCTTCTTTTCAGTCACTTGATTGACCGCTTGGATTTTGAATTCTTCCGTATACCGCGGGTGGCTCATGGCACTTCCTGATTGGCCGCATTCCAAGGCAAAGAGGTGTCTACAAAACCCGGGGCGATTCAAGGCCTCACATCAACGAGGCCTTTTATGTCAGAAGTTTTTTATAATGAAATCAAGCTCTGTTGTGACTTTGTTGCGGACGAACTGTCCGACCTTTGCCTGTCGGGTTACGATCTTTGGCGAGGAATTTGTGACTGAGCATGCTCTAACGAATTAACCCGAATCTGTCTTTACAGTTGCATTTCAGTGAACAGGTTCGTCCGCCATGCATTGTCAGGCTGTTTTCGGCTAAGGTAGTTTGTGCGATACCAATCACCTCGTAGCAGTTAATTCTGATTTTCTCTCAGGCCCCATGCTCATTTTTTAAAATCATTTGTTAATGAATGACATCATGAACTCCTTGCTGGCATCTTTATGTATCTTTCTAGCTAGGAGCATATTGCTATTTGTGATCTTGTCGAAGTCTTCGTTCGTTAGTACTCTTGGGTACTCTGGTCCGCTAATCCAGTCAATGTACCTCATGGCATTGCTTCTTAATTCTTTGTTGTTGTAGATCAAATTGTCATCGCTTGACTTTATGATAGTATGAAAAAAGATTTCATCTGCACAAATTGACTTTTCGAACATCGAAAAATACCAGTCGTGAGAAGAGATGAAATCCAGGATATAGCCAGTGGTATATTCTGTCAGGCCAAACCAATTTGTACCTTTATACATGGTTGGGGTTTTGTAGAGGTTTGAAAAATAGCTCTTGTTTTTAAAGAGATATTCTCTTGTCAGACGATGGAGTACCCTCAAGGCTCTGGATTTTATATCTCTGCTTCGACTGAAAAAAACATCGGTGTACTTATATTTTACCCGCTGGTGAGGGTCGATGTAGGCTCCTCTTTCATCTTGGTAGTGTATGAGGTTGTAGCCTGCATTTTTTGTTAGAAATTCGTTGAATTGGCTGTTTGTTTGTATGGGGATGTCGTCGCCGGACAGTAGGAAGAAGTAATCATATTGATATTTTCTTGAGAATTTCATCAGGTTCAAGGTGGCTTCTATTTGGGAAACCCCTCCCCATTTCACATCAACTCTATCTTCAATTAATATTACATTTTCCTTTTTCAGGAATTCAAAGTCGTGAATTGCGGATTTTTTGTCGACATGGATTAATATAGTGTTGTCATCAAATGATGAGAAATAGTTGACTGTGTGTATTAATGGATTTGTTACTTGGTGGCAGGTTATTGCTAATACTTTTTTCATGTGCATACTCGAAAATCAATAGCTTGCTATCAGACTTGTGTTTGTTCGCGATAAATCTACAAAAGCAAGCTTTATTCCGGTCCTTGTTAGGGAGATAGCAAGCTACCTTCTGCCCGGGTTTTGCTGAATAAAGCGCACTCCGGGCCCTTGTCATGGCCAGGAATAATAACTTTTTCTATCAGAGTTGTAAGGTCATGTCACCCGCGAGAGGGGTTAAAGCTGTTCCTTGAATGCCGCTCGTTCAACCTTGAAAAACAGATTCTCCTGAGTACCGCCATTCACCTGCTTCAGGACGGTGTGCGACAACTGCCCGCCGATTTTCTCCATGGCTCGCTGTGAGCGGATATTCGAACCCGCAACATGGAACCAGACGGTGTCGACCCACTGAAAGGCGTGCCCGAGCATCAGGTACTTGAGTTCCTTGTTGGCACTGCCCCCCCATTTTTCGCGCGCCAGAAAGGTGTAGCCGATGGCAACTTCACGCTGGTCCTCGTTGAACTCGTAGTAGCGGGAGCTGCCTGCAACCTTACCGCTGTCGCGGTCAATCACGATCAGGGTGCTCCTGGCCGCCAGTGCGTCGTCGAACCATTGGCGAAATACCGGCTCCTGATAGCGGGTCGAGCTTTGGTGCTGAGCCCAGATCAAGGGGTCGCAGGCGACGCCATACAGCGCCGCGAAGTCCACGGCCTCAAGTGGGCGCAGTTCAAGTGATTCACCAACGAGCAGGGGCGAGAGGGGCAGCGATTGCATCAGTGGTCTCCAAAGGGCGAATGCATCTGTTTCGTTGCGCGAGGCTTGCTGGATGAGCAATATGCTCCGGTTGCATCACGGCCATGCGGGAGCCGGAACCTTAACAAGGCTCTGGCAGGCCTGAATAGCGCGGCACGGCTGCTGTTGGCCGCGAGTATCCCTGATCGGCCTGTGGCGCATCACCTGGTCAACCCCGCGCAATACTCAACAAGAGCGCGAGCGCTCTGAGCACATCAATGGATGGCAATGCGACGATGAAATACCCCATGAGCCTGTTGGCATGCACGCTCTTACTGGCCTCGCCCGCGTGGGCGCAGGGCAAGCGGGTGATTCCGGGTAGCGAGCAGGTCGAGGCGGGTTATCTCTCGTCGCAATTGTTGCTGAAGCCCTGTACGGACGTGACGACGCTGGGCTTCAGCGCGGACGACAGCGCCCTGCACGATGCCGCCGCCGCGCGCCAGGCCTTGCCTGCGGGAACCTGCAACGACGCAGCGCTGGTGGAGAAACTGTTCAAGGCGCGCTTTGTGCAGTACGGCTCGATCACGCAGGTGTTCACCCCGTGGCAATTGGCACGGCAGGTCGACAGGCAGAACCGCGCCATCAGCCGTTGCCCGGATACCCAATGCCTGGGCCGCGAGCTGGATGCAGTGATTGCCGCGCTGGCGCCGGTGTATCTCGGCGCCCGCCGGGCCTGGCCCAGGGGCAAGGGGCTGTGCGCCAGCGAGCCGGTGGACAGCCCGGCGAACCAGGCCCTGGCGGTTCTGGGGGCCGACACCCGTCAGCAGATCAATGCGCAATGCGCACAGGAGGGGGTGATTGCCACAACCTGCCACGGCCCCCATGGCCAATTGCTGTTCTTGAGCTGTGGCATGAGCGGCAATCAGGTCAACTCAAGCCAATGGCTTTATCGTGCCGGCAAGGCACACGCCGAGCCGCTGTTCGCCGTCGAGGATGGCCCCCTGGGCGTACTGGCGACTTCCTGCAACGGCATGCCCGACCTGATGACCAGTGCACGGGTCAGTGCCGGGGAGCACAACGACACCTTCTACCGGTACGACGGCAAGGCCTATCAGCAGGTGTATTCCTACATCAGCACCTTTGTCGGTATCGATGCCAACGGCAATGACCTGGCCATCGCCCAGGCCGGCGCACTGGCCAAGGTCGCGTGCCGCTAGGGGGCGCGCATTGCTCACAGCGCGCGGCAAAGATCAAGATTGACCTCCCTGGCCGACGCCCAGAAGATGCGGCCCTTCGTATCCAGTCTCGGGAGAGGGCATGCAGGCTCATGACGCTTACTTCACTATCGACGCCGAGGCGCTGCAGGACCGCTCCCTGGCCGAGCTGGCCGCCGGGCAGCCGCTGCCGCTGCGCTGCGCAGGGCTGGACCTGAGCGGCCAGGACCTGTCCCGCATCAGCCTGCCCGGCGCCTGGTTCGAACGCTGCCTGCTGACCGGCGCCGATCTCACCGCGGCCAACCTGATCAATACCCGCTGGACCAGCTGCCGCGGCGGCCAGGCCAACCTGCGTTCTGCAGTGCTTACCGATGCCCGTTTCGAACGCTGTGACCTGAACAACACGCAATGGCAGCGCAGCAAGGTGGCCCATGCAAGCTTTGATGGCTGCAAGCTCACCGGCGCCCACTTCGGCGACGTGTCGGCCCTGGGCCTGAGCTTTTCCGACTGCCTGCTCAACAGCGCCATGCTCTCGGGTATCTCGTTCTACAAGTCGCAGTTGCACAACATCGATTTCAGCGAAGCCGACCTGACCTACTGCGACTTTCGCAAGGCGGTGTTTGTCGACGGCGGCAGCCTGTCCATGGCCCGGGTCAACAATGCCCGCTTCGATGACGCCGACCTGCGCGAAGCCAGCCTGCATGGGCTGCGCCTGGTGGATGCCAAGCTGTTCAAGGGGGCGATTATTTCCCGCAGCCAGGCCGGCATGCTCCTGGCCGGGCTGGGCCTGACCGTGCTCTGACTAGAGCCCGGCCGCTGCGGGTTGGGCTTGCAGCAATTCGTCGAGCACCCCCATGAAGGCTTCCACCAACTGGCTGCGGCCCTGCTTGCGGGTCAGTACCAGCAACTGGGCGGTGGCGCTGGGGTCGGCGAGGGGGCGGTAAGTCACGCCTTTTTTCGCCAGGGTCTGGGTGCAGCGGGGCACCAGGGCAATGCCCTGGCCGGCGGCGACCAGGGCGATGATCGAGGTGATCTGCCGGCCGCTGGGGCCCGGGCGCAATGGCAGGCCGTTGCGTCGGTAGAGTTGTTCGATGGCTTCGTTGAGCCCCGAGCCGTAGTCGGCGGGAAACAGGATCAGCGGATGCTCGCTAAGCTCGGCCAGAGTCACTTGTGCCTGCGCGGCCAGGGGGCTGTCGCTGGAGATCGCCGCCACCAGCGGTTCGTCCCCCAGGGACAGGGACTGGATATCGCTCTGCTCGCTCGGCGGTTGCATGCGGCTCATGCCGATGTCGATGCGCCCGTCGACAATCTGCGACCACTGGCTGACCGAAGCACCTTCCACCAGGGTCAATTGCACGTCCGGGAAGCGCTGGGCGAAGGCCTGGATCGCCTGGCTGAACAGGTCCGAGAGGGCGATGGAACTGGCGTAGCCCAGGGCCAGTTGCCCGGCGCAACCTGCAGCCAGCTTGCCGGCCATGACCTGGGCCAGGTCCACCTGTTCCAGCACGGCCCGGGCGTACGGCAGGAAATGCCGGCCATGGGCGGTGAGGGTCACGGTGCGGCTGGTGCGGTCGAACAGGCGAAACCCCAGTTCGGTTTCCAGGGCCGAAATCTGCCGGGTCAGCGGCGGTTGCGCCAGGTGCAGGCGCAGGGCGGCGCGACCAAAATGCAGCTCTTCGGCGACCGTCAGAAAATAACGCAACTTGCGTAGATCGAGCATCCTGTTCCCTGGGTATTGATCGGTCGGAATTCGGTATTGGTCTTGGCTTGGCGACGTATTTTATAAAGGCCTTTGGTCATAAAACGAGAGGTTTCATGAATTCGCGTCAGCATTGTGCGCGCATCGCCCTGTTTCTGTGTGGTTGTGCGGCATTTCTCAACCTGTATGCGACCCAGGGCATTCTCCAGGAATTTGCCCAGAGCTTTCAGGTGAGCATCCGGGAAGCCGGCTGGAGCATCACCGTCACCACCCTGGCGGTGGCCCTCACTGCGCCCTTTGTCAGCCGCTTTACCGGGCGTTTCGATCAGCGCCGGGTGATTGTGGTGGCCGCGCTGTTGCTGGCGGTGCCGGCGGGGCTGGCGGCCTATGCCGGCAGCTTTACCCAGCTGCTGGTCTGGCGCCTGGTGGAGGGCATGCTGATCCCGGTGGTGTTCGCCACCAGCGTGGCCTACATCGGCGACCGCTGGAGCGGCGGCACCGTGACCGAAGTCACCAGCCTGTATGTCGCCGGCACCGTGCTGGGCGGCTTTGCCGGGCGTTTTGTCACCGGTTTCATGACCGAATACGTGGGCTGGCGCGAAGCCTTTGCCTTGCTCGCGGGCCTGAGCCTGCTGATCGGGGTGGCCATTCATTTGCTGCTGCCGGCCAACCCGCCCCTGACCGCGCCCCGGGCATCCGGCGGCCTCAGTGCCCTGCGCGAGCTGTGCCGGCGGCCCTTGCTGGCAGCCTACGGCGTGGGCTTCTGCGTGCTGTTCTCGCAAGTGGCCACCTTTACCTACGCCGGGCTCTACCTGAGCCAGGCGCCGTTCGATCTGGGGGCTGCTGCCCTGGGCGCGATCTACAGCGTGTTCCTGCTGGCCCTGGTGGTGATCCCCATCGCCGGGCGCCTGAGCAAGTCGCGGCCCCAGGCCGAGCTGCTGGTGGCTGCGGCGTTGCTCGGGGTCTGCGGTTCGGCCCTGACCCTGCTGCCGTCGCTGTGGCTGATCGTGCTGGGCCTGGCCCTGAGTTCCACCGGAGTGTTCCTGGCCCAGGCCGCCGCCAACTCCTTTACCACCGCCACCGCCCGCCACAACAAGGCCGGCGCCGTGGGCCTGTACCTGACCTGCTACTACCTGGGCGGCAGTTTTGGCGCCGTGGTCCCGGCCCTGCTCTGGAGCCACTGGGGCTGGCAGGGCTGCGTGGCGCTGATCGTGCTGTTCCAACTGCTGTCGCTGCTGATTGCCTGGGGCGGCTGGAAGCCCCTCGAACCCCAAACCCCGGTCGCGGCTCGCGAACCGTCCAACCCGATAGATTCATCATCCAACAAGGAATACGTGAGGTGACCATGAATAACGTACTGACCCGGCAGAGCCAGTTGCTGAAGATTGTCGAACCTGTGTTGAACGACATGCCGGCCAGTGTCTTGAAGCATGCGCTGTTCGAGGCGTTCTGGAGCGAAGAGGGCGCCCTGGTGGACATCGAGCATGCCTTCGAGAAGCTCACCTCCCGTCGCCACGAGCCGGCGGTGCTGCGCAAGTTCTTCGCCAGCTGGTCGAAGACCAACAACTCCGCCACCAGTGTGTCCGGGCTGGCCAACCGCATCACCTTGCTGGCCCGCTCCGGGCAGGGCTCGGAAGCCGCCGACGGCCTGTACCGGGCCTGCGGCAGCCTGCAGCGGATCACCGATGAAGACCTGGGCGCCCTGGGCAATACCCTGCATTCGGACCTGTTCTACAACATGGCCACGCCGATCTGCGGCGATGACCAGTGGCTGCTCAAGGAAAACTGCCTGCCCTCGGCCCAGGGCTTCAAGGACTGGACGGATTTTCGCCGCCTGCGTGACCGCGACCTGCTGCAGGGCCTGCTGACCACCCTGATCCACGAGGTCTACACCCACGGCGAAGTGGAGTTCATCCACCCGCTGTACAAGCAGTGGTTCGTCCGCGACATGGGGGTGCCGGCAGAGAAGGCGCGCACCACCGTGGCCTGGGTCACGGTGCACACCGGCGGCACCGAGAGCAATCACTTCGCCCATGCGGTGGCGGCGGTCAACGAGTTCGTCGATGCCATGCAGGTGCGGGTCGACCCGCAGGCCGCGCGGGAAATCTTCGCCGAATACCTGCAGCGCAAGGCTCGGGTAATGCGCGACTGTGCCCAGCTGTTGCGTTGATGGCTCCGGCCCGGCCCCGGCAACGGGGCTTGTGGCTGACCCAGGCTCGCCTATCCTGTTGCTGATTGACCCTTCCTTTTCATTTTGCAGCCTGCCTCGACAATGAATGACCTGAACCATCACGCCTCCCCGGAGGCATTGCCGGCGTCCGATGTGTCGGTGCGCCGCCGTTCCCTGGTGGCCGGTTGCGGCGCCCACGCGGTGCATGACGGCCTGACTGACGTGATCTATGTACTGCTGCCGATCTGGCAGGCGCAGTTCGCCATGAGCTACGCCCAGATCGGCCTGCTGCGCGGTGCCTATTCCGGGATGATGGCCGGCTTCCAGTTGCTGGCCAGCCGTGGAGCCAAGCGCTGGGGGCGCGAGCGCCTGCTGGTGGGTGGCACTGCCCTGGCCGGGCTGGCCTACCTGCTGGCGGGGCAGGCCGGGGGGCTGGGGGTGCTGCTTCTGGCGCTGCTGCTGGGCGGCCTGGGGGCCAGTACCCAGCACCCGCTGGCGTCTTCGATCATCACTGACACCCACGAGGCTGGCGGCGGGGTCAAGGAAGCGCTGTCCCAGTACAACTTCGCCGGGGACATCGGCAAGACCCTGATTCCCGGGTTGGTGGGGCTGCTGCTGACCGTGATCAGCTGGCGTGCCAGCGTGACCCTGATCGGCCTCCTGGGGCTGGCCGCTGCGCTGGCGCTGTGGTGGCTGATCCCGTCCCGGGCGGCGACCCTGGCCATGCAGGAAAAGGCGCCGAAGACGGTCAAGGGCCAGGGCTCGGTCGGCGGCCTGCGGGCACTGATCCTCACCGGCACCCTGGACAGTGCGGTACGCATGGGTTTCCTGACCTTCCTGCCGTTCCTGCTCAAGGCCAAGGGCGCCGGCACCGCCGGTATCGGCCTGGCCCTGACCCTGCTGTTCGTCGGTGGCGCTTTCGGCAAGCTGCTGTGCGGTTACCTCGGGGCGCGCATCGGCATGATGAAGACCGTGTGGATCACCGAGTTCACCACCGCCAGCCTGATCGTGCTGGCGGTGTTCCTGCCCTATGTGGGGTTGATGGTGATGCTGCCGCTGCTGGGGCTGGCGCTGAACGGCACCTCGTCGGTGCTCTATGGCGCGGTGCCGGACCTGGCGGGGGCGGGCAAGCGCGAGCAGGCGTTCTCGCTGTTCTACACCGGCACCATCGGCGGCGGGGCACTGGCGCCGGTGCTGTTCGGCAGCCTCGGCGACGTCACCGGGATTCCCCTGGCGGTGATGGCCCTGGCCGCGACCCTGCTGCTGACCCTGCCGCTGTCCTGGTACGTGCAGCGTGGCCTGGACGCCGACGCCCGATCCTTGCCCAGCCCCGGCTGAGGTCCCGCCAATGCCCTGAAAGCGCAGGCCCGGAGCGGGATTGTCCGGGCCTGCTGCTTGCTGGTGGAGCGCTAGCCGCGCAGGCGCCATTCGGGCCCCGCGGCAGGGGCCGGCAGCGGCGCTGCCAGGGTCCTGGCCAGTTCGACGAAGCGCTCCAGGCAGCGCGACCCCAGGGGCGTGCGCCAACTGACCGTCTGTTCCAGCACATAGGGCTCGGCCAGCGGCACATAGACCACCCCGGGACGCTGCAGGGTCGCGGTGTAGTCGGGCACCACGGCCACCCCGCGCTCCGCCGCCACCAGGGACACCAGGGTGGTCATCTGTGACGCCGTGGGCCCCAGGCGCGGGATGATCCCGCTGTGGGCGCAGAGGTCCTCCAGGGCGGTGTTCAGGGCCGATCCGTAGGCGCTGGGAAAGGTCACGAAGGATTCCCCCGCCAGTTCGCAAAACCCCAGGCTGCTCCTGCCGGCGAAGGCGCTGCGCGACGGCACCGCCACCACCAGGGAATCGCGCGAACTCACCAGCGACTGCAAACCGTGGGCCGGCAAGTTGGGCGCCCCCCAGCCAAAGCCGATATCCAGGCTGCCATCGATCAACTGCTGGCGCTGGCTGGCGGTGGACACCTCGCGAAACGCCAGCTCCACCTCCGGCAGGCTGCGGCTGGTGTTGCGGATCATCTCGGAGAAAGCGTTGGACAGGGGAATCGAGCTGGCATAGCCGATGACGATACGGCCGATGGCGCCATGGGCGATCTTGCGCGCGGTGGCCTCGGCCTCGCCGACGGCACTGATCACCCCCCGGGCCTGCTGCAGGAACAGTTCGCCCTCCGGGGTCAGGCACACGGTGCGGGTCGAGCGTTCGAACAGGCGGATGCCCAGGCGCGCCTCCAGGGCGGCGATATGCCGGGTCAGCGGCGGTTGGGCGATCCGCAGGCGCAGGGCGGCGCGGCCGAAGTGCAATTCATCGGCAACGGTGACGAAATAACGCAGACGACGGAGCTCTAGCATTTCTTGTTTTTCCAGTATCAATCACGACGCAAACAGTATTGGCCGCTATTTGCGACTGTCATCAGAATGTAAGACGACCAGCCTAGACCAGCTTTCCAGGTTGCCGGAGGCGCATGGGTACAGGCTCGGTCCACTCTGTTTTCCGATTGTTTTCGCAGGTACAAAAATGACAAGCAGCGAAGCCACGGCCGTCCGTTTTTCCTTGTCCCAGCGTGCGCTGGGCCTCAGTGCTCCAGGCACCTCGAGCATGCGCAGCAAAGCCAACGCCCTGAAGGAAAGCGGGATCAAGGTGATCAATTTCGCCGCCGGCGAATTGTCCTTCGATGCCTGCGAGGACATGCGCGCCGGGGCCATCGAAGCCATCGCCAATGCGCGCAACCGCTACACCCCGCCCATCGGCCTGCCGGCCCTGCGCGAGAAGCTCGCGCAACGGGTCAGCCAGCGCACCGGGGTGGAGTTCGCCGCCAATGAAGTGGCGGTCACCGCCGGGGCCAAGCAAGCGCTCTACAACGCCTGCATGGTGCTGCTCAACCCCGGGGACGAGGTGATAGTGCCCACCCCGTACTGGGAAACCTTTCCCACCCAGATCCGCCTGGCCGGCGCCACCCCGGTGTGCGTCCAGACCCGCGCCGACCACTACCGGCTGACGGTGGACGCGGTGCGTGGCGCGCTCACCGAGCGCACCCGGATGATCGTCATCAACACCCCCAACAACCCCACCGGCACCGTCTATGAACGCGAGCAACTGCTGGCCATCGCTCAGTTGGCCCAGGAGCGGCAACTGTGGGTGATGTTCGATGAGTGCTATCGCGGCCTGGTGCGCGAAGGCCGCGAGCACCACAACATCCTGGCGCTGTGCCCGGCATTGAAAGGGCAGACGGTGCTGATCGATTCCTTCTCCAAGAGCCAGGCGGTGACCGGCTGGCGGGTCGGCTACGCCTGCGCCCCGGCGCCGGTGATCGCGGCCATGCACAACCTGCAGGGGCACACCACCTCAAACCCCAGCAGCCTGTCCCAGTACGCCGCGCTCAATACCCTGAACGCCGATTCGTCGCACTTTGCCGACCTGGTCAACCCGTTCCTGCAACGCCAGCTGCACGCCGCACGCACCTACCTCGACCGCCTGGAAGGGGTGAGCTATGCGCCGCCGGAAGGCGCCTTCTACCTGTATATCGATGTCTCTTCCCGGCTCGGCGGCTACTACCACGGCGAAGCAGTGCGCGATGTGGATCACCTGGCCGACCTGCTGCTGACCGAGGCGCACATCGCGGTGGTGCCCGGCTCCGGTTGTGGCGACCCCCACTGCATCCGCATTTCCTACGCCGTGGAATATGAGGAACTGATCGAGGGCCTGGGCCGTTTCGCCCAGTTCATCTCGGCGATCGTCATCGACTGAAGCGGCTCCCGGCAGCCCAGCCCCCAGGGGATCAAGCCCGTTCCCGAGCCCGCCGTGGCCCGGGCCGGCGTCGTTCATCTTGTTGTCCGTGAAGTGAAGAACAATTACAGGAGAAAAACATGGAGAGTTCCCGCAAGGCGTTCATCGGCTACGTGCACCAGGCCCTGGTGGATGTCGAGGACCGCAACCTGGTGGAGGCCCTGCTGACGGGCTTTGAAAACCACCCCGACAAGCTGGACGGCTACTGCCTGACCTACCAGCGCATGACCTCGCGCAAGTGGTCCGAGGACTCGCTGTGCACCTTTTTCTGCGGCTGGCGCAGCCCGGATGGCGCGGCTCATGCGGTGTCCAGCATCATCGTGCGGCTGCTGCAGGAGTCCGAGGACCTGCCCGGTGATGACAACAAGCTCAAGCTGCTGGAGGCGGCCCGGCACTGCGGCGAGATCATCGTCGAGGACGTCGGCCTGGGCGAGATGCACGGCCATCCCCACCATTCCAAGCTCTACCACCGCATGGCCTCGGCCATCTGCGGCTCGGACAACTGGCGCCTGCAGGACAAGTACCTGAACCCCATCACCAAGGAGTTCTCCACCTGGGTCGGCGAGAAGCGCCCGCTGGCCCCGAACCTGGTGGAAGCCCTGGAGATGATGGCCCTGACCGAGCTGTTCAACACCGGCGAGTACAACCTGATGACACCGCTGTGGAAGAACTGGCTGCGCGAATCCTGCGGTTACCCCGCCGGGGAAGCCAACCGCATCGCCGGCTTCCTCAGCGTTCACTGCGGCGCCGTCGAGGCCCGGCATTTCCGCCACGCCACCGACGCCCTGAAGCTCTACACCCAGGCCACCGGCCAGCAGGTCAACTACCGGCGCATCGCAGCGCTGTCCGATGAGTACGTGCTGCGCGCCTGCCAGCACCTGGAGAAGATGGCCTCCGTACTCAAGGAATAAGCGCCTGCCAACCAGGCCGGGCAGGGCGCCTGCCCGGCACCGCAGGCCGGACCCTCATTCATTTATTGGAGAACTACCCACATGCGTCTTGAATCCGACTCGATGGGTTCCATTTCGGTACCGTCCAACAAGTACTGGGGAGCCCAGACCGAACGCTCCATCCACAACTTCCCCATCGGCCGTGCACGTTTCCAGTGGGGGGCGCCGATGATCCGCAGCATGGGCATCCTGAAGAAGGCCGCGGCCCTGGCCAACCTCAAGCTCGGCGAGCTGCCGGAAGCCATTGCGCTGCCCATCGTCAAGGCGGCGGATGAGGTGATCAGCGGGCAACTGGACGAGCATTTCCCGCTGGTGGTGTTCCAGACCGGTTCCGGCACCCAGTCCAACATGAACGCCAACGAAGTGATCGCCAACCGGGCCATCGAGATGCTCGGCGGCGAGCTGGGCAGCAAGAAGCCGATCCACCCCAACGACCACGTCAACCGTGGCCAGTCGTCCAACGACACCTTCCCCACGGCGATGTACATGGTGGTGGTGACGGAGATCTTCGAAACCCTGCTGCCGGGCGTCTCGGTGCTGCGCGACACGCTGTTCGAGAAGGCCGAGCAGTACCGCGATGTGGTCAAGGTCGGACGCACCCACTTGCAGGACGCCACCCCCATCACCCTGGGCCAGGAGATCGGTGGCTGGGTCGAGCAGATCGACTACGCCCTGGCGGCCATCCAGCACAACCTCACCGGCCTCTACGACCTGGCCATCGGCGGCACGGCGGTGGGCACCGGGCTCAACTCCCACCCGCAGTTCGGCGACGAGTGCGCACGAATCATCGCCGAGCTCACCGGCTACCCGTTCAAGTCCTGCGCCAACAAGTTCTTCGCCCTGTCGGCCCACGATGCCCTGGTCAACACCTCGGCGGCGATCCGCACCCTGGCCATGGCCCTGATGAAGATCGCCAACGACGTGCGCTGGCTGGCCAGCGGGCCGCGCTGCGGCATCGGCGAGATCGACATTCCAGAGAACGAGCCGGGCTCCTCGATCATGCCGGGCAAGGTCAACCCGACCCAGTGCGAGGCGCTGACCATGGTCTGTACCCAGGTCTTCGGCAACGACGCCACCGTGGCCTTCGCCGGCAGCCAGGGCAATTTCCAGCTCAACGTCTACAAGCCGGTGATGGTGCACAACGTGCTGGAAAGCATCACCTTGCTGGCCGAGTCCTGCCGGGCCTTCAACGACCACTGCGCGGTGGGCATCGAGCCGAACCGGGCGCGCATCGAGGCCAATATCGAGAAGAACCTGATGCTGGTGACCGCCCTCAACCGCCACATCGGCTATGACAAGGCCGCGATCATCGCCAAGACCGCCCACCACGAGGGCAAGTCGCTGCGGGAAGTGGCCCAGCAGCTGGGCTATGTCTCGGCGGCGGATTTCGACCGCTACGTGGTGGCCCTGGACATGACCCACCCCTGAGCGAACCCGGTGCTCCCCAACCACAAGAGGCGTGTGAATCCCATGCAGGAAGCTGATATTCGCCGAACCAACCTGAGCCAGTTGCTGCGCCGCAAGCGCTGCCTTCGCGTGCTCGAAGCCCACAGCCCGATCTCCGCCCTGCTGGCGGAGCAATCCAGGCTGGAGCGGGGCAGCGGACCGAGCCTGGTCTACGACGCCATCTGGTCCAGCTCCCTTACCGACTCGACCCACAAGGGCCTGCCGGACATCGAGATCCTCTCGCCGAGCAACCGCTTGCACGGCATCCGCGAGATCTTCGATGTGTGTTCGTTGCCGATGATTTTCGACGGCGATACCGGGGGCAAGGCCGAGCACTTCGCCATCCACGTGAAGATGCTGGACCGGGCCGGGGTCTCGGCGGTGGTGATCGAGGACAAGTGCGGGCTGAAGAAGAACTCGCTGTTCGGCAACGCGGTGAGCCAGCTCCAGGACTCCATCGAGGAGTTCTGCGAAAAGATCCGCGTGGGCTGCGCCAACCGCAGCCACGAGGATCTGCTGATCATCGCCCGTTGTGAAAGCCTGATCCTCGACAAGGGCATGGACGATGCCATCGAGCGCTGCCTGGCCTATGTCGCGGCCGGCGCCGACGGGATCATGATCCACAGCCGCAAGAAGGACGGCCTGGAGATCCTCGAGTTCGCCCGGTTGTTCCGCCGCCACTGCCCGCGGGTGCCGCTGATCTGTGTGCCCACCAGCTACGCTCACTTGAGTTTCGACGAGCTGGAGGGGGCCGGCTTCAACGCGGTGATCTACGCCAACCACATGCTGCGCAGTGCCTACATGGCCATGCGTGATGTGGCGGTGGGGATTCTCGAGCATGGCCGGACCCTGGAGGTGGAGCCGCGGTGCCTGGGCATCGACGAGATCCTCGACCTGGTGCCGGGCACCCGTTAGGCACTCGCGGCCAACCCCCTTCGCAGGGCCGTGGAACGGGCGTGCTTTATCCGATTCCACTCCGAGATTCGGAACGTTCTGAATTCAGAATTTTCCTACAGACGCTGTGGGGGGCGCTGTCTAGACTCGCTCCCCGTTCGCCCGGCCAGCTACCACAGGCAACACGCTGAATGGCGGTGGTTGGTCAGGGCGGGCTGCAACACGGCTGTACCTGCCTGCCCGGTCCATGTTTCGCCTACTGCCCAGGCTGACCGGGTTGGTTCTACAGCGTGGGGCACTCATGGCCCCGGTCCCCGCATCCCCTCAACATCTCATCGCTCCAGCCCCCTGATACCTGGCCATCGCCAGTGGCTCAGGGCAAGGTCTGGGCGCGGGCCAGGCTCGGTGCCTGCGCGCCATCCTCCCAGGCACCACCCAGGGCCCGGAACAGATTTACCTCGGCCAGCAACTGCGCCAGGCGGTCGTTGATCAGCCCTTGCTGGGCGCTGAACAGCGAGCGCTGGGCATCGAGGAACACCAGGTTGCTGTCGACGCCGATGCGGTAGCGGTGCTCGGCCAGGTTGTAGTAGTCCTGGCTGGCCTGCACCAGGCTGTGCTGGGCACTCAGTTGCTGCTGGAAGGTCTGGCGCGCGGCCAGGCCGTCGGCGACCTCCTGGAAGGCGGTCTGGATGGCCTTTTCATACTGGGCGACGCTGATGTCTTTCTGTAGCCGGGCGTAATCCAGGCTGGCCCGCAGGCTGCCGGCATTGAAGATCGGCAGGTTGATCTGCGGCTGGAAGGTCCAGGCCCCGGCACCACCCTTGAACAGCCCGGACAGCTCCTTGCTGGCGCTGCCGGCGTTGGCGGTCAGGCTGACGCTGGGGAAGAACGCTGCACGGGCCGCGCCTATATTGGCGTTGGCGGCCTGCAACTGGTACTCGGCCTGGAGAATGTCCGGGCGCCGCTGCAGCAGGTCCGAGGGCAGGCCCGCGGGCACCTGGGCCAGCATGCCTTCAGCCAGCCCGCGCCGGGGCAGGGTGTCGGGCAGCGGCGCCCCCACCAGCAGCGTCAGGTTGTTCAGGTCCTGGGCCACCTGGCGCTGGTAGCGGGCCAGGCTGGCGCGGGCACTGTCGACGCTGGTGCGGGCCTGGGCCACATCCAGGGCCGAGATCTTGCCGGCGCTGCCATTGCGGGCGGTCAGGCGCAGGCTCTGTTCGTCCGCGGCCAGGGTCTTGCGGGTCAGCTCCAGCAACTCCTGGTCGGCACACCAGCTCAGGTAGGCCGTGGCGACATTGGCCACCAGGCTCAACTGCGCGCTGCGCCGTGCCTCTTCGCTGGACAGGTAGGTCATCAGCGCCTGCTGGCTGAGGCTGCGGATGCGCCCGAAGAAGTCCAGCTCATAGGCACTGATGCCCAGGTTGGCGGAGTAGCTGGAGCTGATCAGTGCCTTGCTGCCGGTCATCTGTTCCGGCAGGCGCTGGCGCTTGCCCGAGACGCCGGCGCTCACCGCCGGGAACAGGTCGGCACGCTGGATGCGGTACTGGGCCTGGTAGGCCGCGACATTCAGCGCCGCCACTCGCAGGTCGCGGTTGTTCTGCAGGGCGCTGTGAATCAATTGCTGCAGCAACGGGTCCTGGAACAGTCCCTGCCAGTCGGCCCCCGGGTTGCCGGCAGCGGGGGCGAAGGCTGCGCCCTGTGGGTACTGGGGCGCCACGGGAGCGGTCGGGCGCTGGTAGTCCGGGGCCAGGGAGCAGCCGCCGAGGGCCAGGGCCAGGGCCGCCAGGGTCAGTGGGGAATTACGCATTGATCAGCCTCGTGACAAGCACATCCTGATGGCGGACAGCCAGGGGCGTGCGGGCGGTTTCAGGCGCCGACCATCCACTTGGCCAGCCCGTGACGGCCGCTGACCCCGAGCTTGGCGGCGGCGCGCTTGAGGTAGGTTTCCACCGAGCTGTTCTTGACGCTCAGGCGCTGGGCCATTTCCGGCACGGTGCCGCCGGTCAGCAACCCCAGGCAGACTTCCTTTTCCCGCGCCGAGAGGGTGATGTCGCCCAGGGACAGGCGCTCATCGAACTCCCGTTGCAGCGGTGTCTGCTGCAAGGCATCGGCGGGCTTGGCACTCCAGCTGCGCAGGTTCTTCAGGGCCTGTTGCCGGTGCAGCTGGGCGTGGCGTTCCAGCAACGGCAGCAGGGTCTGCGACAGGCTCTTGAGAAACGACAGTTCGGACAGGGAAAAACCGCCCTGGTCGGGAGCCCGGTAGAGGGCGATGACACAGCGGCGATTGGCTTTGCGCGAGACCAGGTGGCATTGGTGCGCGGTGGTGCGGGAAGGGCCGCTGCGGGCCTGGGCATTCATTTGAATCAGCAGCGAGTCGTCCATTTCCAGCATTTGCTGCAGCAGCGGGTCATGGCGTCGCGGCGGCTCCGGCAGTGGCAGGTCCTTGTGCAGCCCGGCGCGCCCCAGCAGGGTAATGGCCAGGGGGCTGGCCTGGCGTTCGTCCAGGGTCCATTCGCTGAGTACCAGTTGGGTCAGAGGCACCAGCTTGTCCACCAGTTGCAGCATTTCGCTGGCGAACTGCGGGTGGCCGGAGCTGGAAATCAACTGCCCCAGTTCGAAGTAGAAGTGCGGGGTTTCCAGGTTCGCAATACTGCTGGTCAGACTCATATCCTTATCATCCTTGATCGAGACAAATCGCTGATCGACGCGCGCTTGCCGCGGCATGCCGTGGCAGATTCCCGATGAACCTGATCCAGTTCCCGGGCGTTGATTTAAGCCTATGGCTTTGCCTGGCGTCTGTAGGGGGAAACCGGGACATCATGGCCCTGCCAGGGCCTCGCCAAGGCTCTGGGTCAAGCCCTTGCGACGGCCCCGTCGCGCCCGCCGGCGGGGTGTTTCCCGGCGTCAAGGTTGCCCGAGGGGCAAGCCTGCGGTGGAACGCAAAAGCCCTCCGCAGGCCATGAGCGTCGTTCACGCGTAGCCAATTTCCTACAGCCGATTCAGCTGATCAGCAGAGCTGCTGCAACAGCCCGGCGCGGTGCTGCCCGAGGTGGCCGACCGGGGCCGGAACTGTCCGGGTTTCGGGTGACATACAGGCCCTGGGGCCGATGCTTAAATCCGCGGACGCCGGTGCCCGGGCCCATCACATGAGAAGGATCTTATGACGCATTTTTCCGCCGCAGCCGTGGGCGCTTTCGTCGCGCCAGTCACCCCAGCCAGCCACTGCCCGCCATGGGCCGGGCACCCCGCCCGGGGGCGCGCATGAACGCCGGTCCGGTACAGGCCCGGGGCCTGCCGCTGACCGCCGGGCAGCGCGATATCTGGCTCGACCAACTGAGCCGGGGCGACTCGCCGCTGTACAACATCGGCGGCTATGCCGTGCTCAAGGGGCCGTTCCGGCCCGAGCTGATGCAGCGCACCGTGGAGCTGCTGGTGGACAAGCACGACGTGCTGCGCACGGTGCTGTCCCTGGAGGGCAGCGTCGACGGCCTGCCCTTGCAGCACTTCGACCGGCAGTGGCCGGTGGAGCTGGTGTTCCATGACCTGTCCGCGGCGGCCGATCCGCTGGCGGCGGCCCAGGCGCAGATCCGCCGGCAGATGCAGCAGGCGTTCAAGCTCGACGGCGAACGGCTGTGCCGCTTCTCGCTGTTCCGGGTGGGCCCCGAGCATCACCTGATGGAAGTCGAGGCCCATCACCTGATCCTCGACGGCTGGGGGTTCGCCCAGCTGTCCCAGTCCCTGGGCGGGCTCTACAGCGCCCTGGCCAGCGGCGAGGAGCCCCAGGCCACGGCGCCGTCCTTTGTCGACTTCATCGAGGACGACGCCCGCTACCACCAATCCAGCCGCTATGCCCGGGACCGCGACTACTGGCTGGACAAGTACCAGAGCCTGCCGGAGCCGGTGCTGCGCCCGCGCTACCGGCCCGCCGCCGACGCCGCGACCCCGGGGGCGACCCTGGTCCAGGCGTTCCCCGCGGCCTTGCACGAACGCATGAAGGCCCTGGGCAAGAGCACCGGGGCCTCGGCCTTTCATGTGCTGCTGGCGGCGCTGCATGTGTACTTCACCCGCACCCTGCAACGGGACGAATGGGTCCTGGGCATGCCGGTGCTGAACCGCCCCAATGCGGCCTTCAAGGTGACCCTGGGTTCCTTCACCCAGGTCAGCGCGGTGCGCATGGACTTCGGCCGCGAACTGAGCTTCGAGGCCCTGGTGGGGGCGGTGCGCGATGTACTGAAACAGGACTTCCGCCACCAGCGCTTTCCCCTGAGCGAACTCAACCGCGCCCTCGGCCTGCTGCGCGAAGACCGCGCGCAGCTGTTCGAGCTGTCGCTGTCCTACGAACTGGAAGACCTGGACTACCGCTACGGCGAGGCGGCGGCCTCATCGGTGAAAGTCTCCAACCGCCACGAGCCCACGCCCCTGGCCATCCACCTGCGCAGCAACAGCTTCGATGACAGCGCCTGGATGCACTACGTCTACGACTCGGCGTATTTCCAGCCCGAGGAAATCGAGGCCCTGGCCGCGCGCCTGCTGCATGTGCTGGAGCAGGGGCTGGACAATGTGCAACTGCCGGTGGCCCGCTTCTCCCTGCTGCCTGCCGCCGAGCTGCGCCGCTTGCAGGCCTGGAACGCCAACGAACAGCCAGCCGCCGCCGAACAGCGGATTCACGCCCGGGTTGCAGCCTGGGCCCGGCGCACGCCCCAGGCCATTGCCCTGGTCGCCCAGGGCCAGGCCCTCAGCTATGAACAGCTCGACCGCCGGGCCAACGCCCTGGCCCTGCACCTGCGCGAGCTGGGAGTGGGGCCGGATGCGCGGGTGGCCATCGTCGCCCGGCGCAGCCCGGAAACCCTGGTGGGGCTGCTGGCGATTCTCAAGGCCGGCGCGGGCTATGTACCCCTGGACCCGGCCCATCCGGCTGAGCGCCTGGCCTTCCTGCTGCACGACAGCGCACCGCGGGCGGTGTTGACCCAGGGCGCCCTGCGCCAGTGCCTGCCGACGCTGAACGTGCCGCTGATCGACCTCGACAACGGCCAGTGGCTGGATGGCCCGGGCGAGATTGCCGAGGCCGCCGGGCTGACCGCCGAGCACCTGGCCTACGTGATCTACACCTCCGGCTCCACCGGCCAGCCCAAGGGCGTGATGGTGGAGCACCAGAGCCTGTCGAACCTGGTGGACTGGCATGGCCGGGCTTTCGACCTCCAGGCTGGCAGCCACACCTCATGCCTTGCCGGTTTCGGCTTCGATGCCATGGCCTGGGAAGTCTGGCCGGCCCTGTGCGCCGGGGCGACCCTGCACCTGGCGCCGGTCAGCGACGGCCCCGAGGAGCTGGACCGCCTGCTGGCCTGGTGGCGCGCCCAGCCGCTGGAGGTGAGCTTTCTGCCGACCCCGGTGGCCGAGTACGCCCTCAGCCAGCAACTGGGCCACCCGACCCTGCGCACCTTGCTGATCGGCGGCGACCGCCTGCGCCAGTTGCCTGCTGACCCCGGGTTTGCCGTGATCAACAACTACGGCCCCACCGAGGCCACGGTGGTCGCCACTTCCGGGGCCATCGAGGCCGGGCAGGCCCTGCATATCGGCCGGCCCATCGCCAATACCCGGATCTACCTGCTGGATGAACAGCAGCAACTGCTGCCCATCGGCGTGCCCGGCGAGCTCTATGTGGGCGGTGGCGGGGTGGCCCGGGGTTACCTCAACCGCGATGGGATGAACGCCGGACGCTTCCTTGCGGACCCCTTCAGCGACCGTCCCGGCGCGCGCATGTACCGCAGCGGCGACCTGGCTCGCTGGCGGGAGGACGGCAGCCTGGAATACCTGGGGCGCAACGACGATCAGGTGAAGATCCGCGGCCTGCGCATCGAGCTGGGGGAAATCGAGACCCGCCTGGGGGATCACCCGGCAGTGCGCGAGGCGCTGGTCCAGGCCCGGGACGGCCAGTTGCTGGCCTGGTTCATTCCGCGCCAGGCGGTCACGGCCCTGCAACTGCGGGAATTTCTGCGCCAGCAGTTGCCGGAGTACATGTTGCCCATGGCCTACGTACCGCTCGACGCCTGGCCGCTGACCGGCAACGGCAAGCTGGACCGCCGGGCGCTGCCGGCGCCGGGGCCCGAGGACCTGATCAGCCGCGCCTACGAGGCGCCCCAGGGCCCGCTGGAAATCACCCTGGCCGGGCTCTGGAGCGAGCTGCTGCAGGTGGAGCAGGTGGGCCGCCACGATCACTTCTTCGAACTGGGCGGGCATTCGCTGCTGGCCCTGCAACTGATCCAGCGCATGGCCCAGGCCGGCCTGCAGGCCGATGTGCGGGTGCTGTTCGGCCAGCCGACCCTGGCCAGTCTCGCTGCGGCGGTGAGCACCGGGCAGGTCGTCGAGGTCCCGGCCAACCGCGTTCCGCCCGACTGCCAGCGCATCACCCCGGCGATGCTGCCCTTGGTGGAGCTGGACCAGGACAGCATCGACCGGGTGGTGGCCTGCATCCCCGGCGGCGCTGCCAATGTGCAGGACATCTACCCCCTGGCGCCGTTGCAGGAGGGCCTGCTCTATCACCACATGACCGCCGCCCGCGATCCCTACCAGCAGCACGCGCTGTTCGCCTTCGCCCGGCGCGAGGACCTGGACGCCTTCGCTCTGGCGCTGCAGGCAGTGATCGAGCGCCACGACATCCTGCGCACCAGCCTGGTCTGGGACGTGCTGGAGCAGCCGCTGCAGGTGGTCTGGCGCCAGGCCCGGCTGACGGTGCAAGAGTGGCAGGCCGGGCCCGGCGGCCATGTAGCGGAGCGCCTGCGCGAGCACTTCGACCCGCAGCACAACCCGCTGGATATCCGCCAGGCGCCGATGCTGGCCCTGGCCTGGGCCGAGGACCGGGCCAATGGGCGCTGGATCGGCCTGCTGCGCTTCCATCACCTGGTCAACGACGCCACCAGCACCGCGGTGCTGCTGGCGGAAATCGCCGCCCATGTGCAAGGCCGGCAAGCCAGCCTGGCGCCGGCCTATGCCTACCGTGACTACGTGGCTCGCACGCGCCAGGGGCAGGGCGCCCACAAGGCGTTCTTCGAGGCCGGCCTGGGCACGGTGGACGAGCCGACCCTGGCCTTCGAACTGCAGGAACGGCCCGGGGAACAACTGGACCTGCAGCACGCCAGCGGCCTGCTGGAAGCCGAGCTTGGCCAGCGCCTGCGGACCCAGGTGCGCCAGCTCGGGGTCAGCGCCGCCAGCCTGTTTCACCTGGCCTGGGCCCTGGTACTGGGGCGTACCAGCGGCCGTGAGGACGTGCTCTTCGGCAGCGTATTGCTGGGCCGCCTGCAAGCGGGGGCGGGGGCCGACCGGGCCCTGGGCATGTTCATCAACACCTTGCCACTGCGCCTGGAGCTGGCGGGGCTGACGGTGGCCGAGGGGCTGGGCCAGGCCCAGCAGCGCCTCAGTGCCTTGCTTGCCCACGAGCAGGCGCCGCTGTCCCTGGCCCAGCGCTGCAGCGCGGTGGCGGCGCCGACTCCGCTGTTCAATGCCTTGCTCAACTATCGCCACAACCTCGGCGGCGACCTGTTGCAGGGTTTGCCTGGGGTCGAGTTGCTGAGCAGCGAAGAGGTGCTCAGCTACCCGCTGATGCTGGCGGTGGACGACCTGGAACCGGGGTTCCGCCTGGGCTGCCGGGCCCCGCGGCGGATCGGCGCGCAACGCCTGCTGGGCTACCTGAGCACCGCTCTCGAAGCGCTGGTGCTGGCCCTGGAACAGGCGCCGCAGACGCCGTTGCACAGTCTGTCGATCCTGCCGCCGGTGGAGTCGCGCTACCTGCTGCAAACGCTCAATGCCACCCGTTCGCAATACCCGCGGGAGCTGACCCTGCATGCCCTGTTCGAAGCCCAGGTGCGGCGCACGCCCGAGGCCATTGCACTGCAGGCCGGCGCGCGGCAACTGAGCTACCGGCAGCTCAACCAGCGCGCCAACCAGCTGGCCCATTACCTGCGCGAGCAGGGGGTGGGGCCGGATGTGCGAGTCGGGCTCTGCGTGCAGCGCAGCCCGGAACTGCTGATCGGCCTGTTGGGCATCCTCAAGGCCGGCGGTGCCTATGTGCCCCTGGACCCGGACTACCCGCTGGAGCGCCTGCGCTACCTGGTGCAGGACAGCCAGCCACTGGCGGTGCTGGTGCACCAGCCGACCCGCGAGCTGCTGGGCCCGCTGCCCCTGTCGCTGATCGACTTCGACCGCAGTACCTGGGAGCAGGCGCCGCAGCATGATCCCGTGGTGGCAGGGCTGACGGTTTCGCACCTGGCCTACGTGATCTACACCTCGGGTTCCACCGGTACACCCAAGGGGGTGATGGTGGAGCACCGCGGCCTGGGCAACCTGATGCACTGGAGTTCGCAGCTGTGTGGCGAGCGGGCCCGGGGCACCCTGCTGCAAAAGGCGCCGTTCAGCTTCGACGGCTCGGTCTGGGAGCTGTTCTGGCCCCTGGTCACGGGCATGCGCCTGTTGCTGGCGCGGCCCGACGGCCAGCGCGATCCGCTGTATCTGGCGCAATTGGTGCGCGAGGAGCAGGTGAGCATGATCAAGTTCGTGCCGGCCATGCTCCTGCAATTTCTGCAGCTGGAAGAGGCCGGCCAGTGCCACAGCCTGACCGATGTGTTCTGCGGTGGCGGCGAGCTGACCGAGGCGATTGCCCGGCTGTTCCGCCAGCGCCTGCCCGGAGCCCGTTTGCACAACGTCTACGGCCCCACCGAGGCCACCGTGGACAGCAGCGCCTGGACCCTGGAGCCCGGGGCAGCGTTGCCGCCGGTACAACTGCCGATCGGCAAGGCCATCACCAACACCCGGCTGTATGTGCTGGATGCCCATGACCAGCCGGTGCCCCAGGGCGTCAGCGGCCAGCTGCACATTGGCGGGGTCGGGGTTGCCCGGGGTTACCTGGGCTTGCCGCAGTTGCAGGCCGAGCGCTTTATCGACAGCCCCTTTGTCGCCGGCGACCGGCTGTACCGCAGCGGTGACCGGGTGCGCTACAACGCTGACGGCGACCTGGAGTTCCTCGGGCGCAACGACTTCCAGGTCAAGCTGCGGGGCCTGCGCCTGGAGCTGGGGGAAATCGAGGCGCGGCTGGCCAGCCACCCGGCCCTGCGCGAGGTGGCGGTGCTGATGCGTGGCGAGCGCCTGGTGGCCTATTTCAGCCTGCACCCCGGGGTGGCGGCGCCGGGGATCGAGGCGCTGCGGGCCCATGTCCTGGAGCGTCTGCCGGAGTACATGGTGCCGGCAGCCTATGTGCAACTGGCGGCGCTGCCCCTGAGCGCCAACGGCAAGCTGGCGCGCGATGCACTGCCGGAGCCGGGCCTGGAAGCGGTGCTGAGCCGCGATTTCGAGCCGCCCCAGGGGCCGCTTGAAACCACCCTGGCGCGGCTCTGGGCCGAGGTGCTGCAAGTGGAGCGGGTAGGGCGCCACGACCACTTCTTCGAACTGGGCGGGCATTCCCTGCTGGCGGTCAGCCTGGTGGCGCGGATGCGCCAGGAAGGCCTGCACGCCGATGCCCGCCTGTTGTTCAGCCAGCCGACCCTGGCGGCGCTGGCGGCCCATACCCTGGGCCAGTTGCAGCGCCTGGAAATCCCCGCCACCACCATCCCCCAGCTCAAGCGCCAGCGGCGTCTCTGAGGCCGCTGCAAGTGCTTTTCCCCGCGCCGGCCCCAGGGCCGGCGCGGGCCGTGGTGCCTCAGCGGGACAGGCCCCGCGCCATGTCCCGGCTTCCCATGTCAGCCCCGCTGCGGCGGATGTTTTAGCGTCTGCGAGCTGCCAGCAAGCCTGGCGGGCTCACTGTCCCTGGTGCTTTTTGCGCAACGGCGCGACAGCCCCGCGCGGTGCCTGGCAGCGGCGCTTGTCGCCCGTCCGGGCAGCGGGGCGCCGGTGAAAGGTTGCATCTGAAACAAGGACGTTCTCTTCAACCGTTTCCGAATTCTCAGGCAGGTTACAAGATGCAGTTCAGCGAATTGATGGCAGTGCTTTCGACCCTGGCGATCCGTCTTCAACGGGAACAGGAGGACCTGCTCGTCCAGGGCGATGACGAGGCGCTGGACGACGGGCTCTGGGACAGCCTGGTGCAGCACAAGGCCCGGCTCCTGGAACTGCTCGACGGCCAGGGCGGCAGCTGGCTGAGCCCGGCCTTCAGGATCACCCCGGACATGCTGCCCCTGGTGCAGCTGGACCCGCCCGCCATCGAGCGCATCGTCGCCGCAGTGCCCGGTGGCGCCGCCAACGTGCAGGACATCTACCCCCTGGCGCCGCTGCAGGAGGGCATGCTCTATCACCATTTGTCCGCCGCCCAGGGCGACCCCTATGTGCTGCAGGCGCGCTTCGCCTTTGCCAGTGCCGAGCGACGGCAAGCCTTCGCCGAAGCCTTGCAATGGGTCATCGACCGCCACGACATCCTGCGTACCGCCATCGCCTGGGAAAGCCTGGATGAGCCGTTGCAGGTGGTCTGGCGCCAGGCGCCGCTGGTGATCGAGGCCGTGGCGCTGGACCCGGCCGACGGCGATGTGCTCGGCCAGTTGCAGGCCCGCTACGACTCCCGGCACTTTCGCCTGGACCTGCGTCAGGCGCCGCTGCTGCGCCTGGTGCACGCCGAGGACCCGGCCAACCAGCGCCAGGTGGCGCTGCTGCTGTTCCATCACCTGGCCCTGGATCACTCCGCGCTGGACCTGGTACGCCAGGAAATCCACGCCCGCCTGCAAGGGCACAGCGAGCGCCTGCCGGCCCCGGTACCGTTTCGCAACCATCTGGCCCAGGCCCTGGCAAGCCGCAGCGAGGCGGCCCACGAACGCTTCTTTCGCGAGATGCTCGGCGATATCGACGAGCCGACCCTGCCGTGCGGCCTGGGGGATGTGCAGGGCGTCGGGCGGGTGATCGAAGAGGCCCGGCTGACCCTGGACCGGGAGCTCAGCCAGCGCCTGCGGGCCCAGGCCCGGCAACTGGGGGTGAGCAGCGCCAGCCTGATGCACCTGGCCCTGGCCCGGGTGCTGGGCCAGCTGTCGGGGCGCGAAGCGGTGGTGTTCGGCACCGTGCTGCTGGGCCGCATGGAGGCCGGCGAAGGCGGCGAGCGGGCCCTGGGCATGTTCATCAACACCTTGCCGCTGCGGGTGGATGTCGGCGCCCAGGGCGTGCGCGCCGGGGTCCTGGCCACCCATCAGCGGCTCAGTGCCTTGCTCGCCCATGAGCATGCGTCCCTGGCCCTGGCCCAGCGCTGCAGCGGGGTCAGTGCGCCGACGCCGCTGTTCAGCGCCATGCTCAACTACCGCCACAGCCACGCCGCCGATGGCGCCCAGGTGCAGGAGGTGGCCCCGGGCATCCAGGTGCTGGGCGCCGAAGAACGCACCAACTACCCGCTGACCATCAACATCGATGACCTGGGAGAGGATTTTTGCATCACCGCCCTGGTGGATCGGCAACTGGGCGCCGAACGCATCGCCGGCTACCTGCTGACCGCCCTGGAGAGCCTGGCCCTGGCCTTGCAGAGCACTCCGCAGGCACCGCTGTACAGCCTGGAGATGCTCCCGGCCAGCGAGCGCCGCTACCTGTTGCAGGGCCTGAACACGCCGCTGGGGCACTACCCGGACAGCCCGCTGATCCACCAGCAGGTGGAAGCCCAGGCCCGGGTCCAGCCCGAGGCCCCGGCGCTACTGTTCGGCGAGCTGCGGCTGAGCTACGGCGAGCTCAACCGGCGCGCCAACCAGGTGGCCCACCGTTTGCTGGCGCTGGGCGTACGCCCGGACCAGCGGGTGGCGATCTGTGTCGAGCGCGGCGTGGAAATGATCGTCGGCCTGCTGGGCATCCTCAAGGCCGGTGGCGCCTACGTGCCCATCGACCCGGCCTACCCCCGCGAGCGCATCGCCTACACCCTGCAGGACAGCGACCCGGTGGCGCTGCTGGTGCAGGCCGGCACCCAGTCCCTGGTGGCCGACCTGCGGGTGCCGCTGGTCGACCTCGACAGCCGCACCCTGGCCCATGAAGCCCAGGAGGACCCCGAAGTGCCGGGGCTGACCCCGGCCCACCTGGCCTATGTGATCTACACCTCGGGCTCCACCGGCCTGCCCAAGGGGGTGATGGTGGAGCACCGCAACGTGGCCCGGCTGTTCAGCGCCACCCGCGACTGGTTCGACTTCAACTGGCGGGACGTGTGGGCGCTGTTCCATTCCTTCGCCTTCGATTTCTCGGTGTGGGAGATCTGGGGGGCGCTGGTGCATGGCGGCCAGTTGCTGGTGGTGCCCCAGGCCGTCAGCCGTTCGCCGGATGACTGCTACCGGCTGCTCTGCGAAGCCCGGGTGAGCATCCTCAACCAGACCCCCAGCGCCTTCCGTTCGCTGATCGCGGCCCAGGACCAGAGCCCCCTCAAGCACTCCCTGCGCCAGGTGATCTTCGGCGGCGAGGCCCTGGAACCGGGGATGCTCAAGCCCTGGTATGCCCACCTGGAAAACGTCGGCACCCAGCTGGTGAACATGTACGGCATCACCGAAACCACGGTGCACGTGACCTATCGCCCGTTGCAGGCGGCGGATGCCCAGCTGGTGGGCAGCAGCCCCATCGGCCGGCGCATTCCCGACCTGCAACTGTATGTGCTCGATGCCCACCGCGAGCCGCTGCCCAGCGGCGTGGTGGGTGAGTTGTATGTGGGCGGCGCCGGGGTTGCCCGGGGCTACCTCAACCGCGATCAGCTGACCGCCGAGCGCTTTATCGCCGACCCCTTCAGCCACGAGCCGGGGGCGCGGCTGTACAAGACCGGCGACCTGGCGCGCTGGCGCAGCGACGGCAGCCTGGAGTACCTGGGGCGCAACGATGACCAGGTGAAGATCCGCGGCTTTCGCATCGAGCTGGGGGAGATCGAGGCCCGCCTGGCGGCCTGCGACGGGGTGCGCGAAGCGGTAGTGATCGCCCGGGAAGACACCCCGGGGGACAAGCGCCTGGTGGCCTATGTGATCCCCCGGCCCGGGGCCGCTGCCAGCGCTGCGCAACTGCGCGAGCAACTGCAACAGAGCCTGGCCGAGCACATGCTGCCCAGCGCCTTCGTGACGTTGCAGGCCTGGCCCCTGACCCCCAATGGCAAGCTCGACCGCAAGGCCCTGCCGGCGCCGGACAGCCAGGCCCTGGCCCGGCGTGAATATGCAGCGCCCCAGGGCGAGGTGGAACAGGCCATCGCGACGATCTGGCAAGAGCTGCTGGGCTTGCCGCAGGTCGGGCGCCAGGACAACTTCTTCGAGCTGGGCGGGCACTCGCTGCTGGCGGTCAAGCTGATGGAGCGCATGCGCCAGGTGGACCTGTGCGCCGATGTGCGGGTGCTGTTCGGCCAGCCGACCCTGGCCGCGCTGGCGGCGACCGTGGGCGGGCAGCGCGAGGTGCAGGTGCCAGCCAACCGCATCGCCGCCGATTGCCGCCACATCACCCCGGACCTGCTGCCCCTGGCGGACCTCGATCAGGCCGCCATCGACCGGCTGCTGGCGCGGGTGCCCGGCGGCGCCGCCAACGTCCAGGACATCTATGCCCTGGCGCCCTTGCAGGCGGGGATCCTCTATCACCACCTGAGCAGCGCCGAGGGCGATCCCTATGTGCTCCAGGTGCAGTTCGAATTTGCCGGCGAAGACGCCCTGCAAACCTTCACCCTGGCCTTGCAGCAGGTCATCGCGCGCCACGACATCCTGCGCAGCAGCATGGCCTGGGAAGGCCTGGAACAGCCGGTGCAGGTGGTCTGGCGCCAGGCGCCCCTGGACATTCAGGTGGTCGAGACGGACCCGGCCCAGGGCCCGGTGCTGGAGCAGCTGCAGGCGCGTTTCGACCCCCGTCGCTACCGCCTGGACCTGAGCCGGGCGCCGCTGCTGCAACTGGCCTGCGCCGCGGACCCGGGGCAGCAGCGCTGGCTGGGCCTGCTGTTGTTCCACCACCTGGCCCTGGACCACAGCTCCCTGGAGGTGTTGGTGGAGGAGATCAGCGCGGTGCTGCAGGGCGCCGCCGCGCAGTTGCCGGCGCCGGCACCGTACCGCAACTATGTGGCCCAGGCGCGCCTGGGCCATGGTGAGGAGCAGCACCAGGCGTTCTTTCGCGAGATGCTGGCGGACATCGACGAGCCGACCCTGGCCTTCGGCCTGCAGGACGTGCAGCGCGACGGCAGCGGCATCCGGGAGCGTCAACTGCGCCTCGACCCGGCGCTGTGCCGGCGCCTGCGGGAGCAGGCGCGGCACCTGGGAGTGAGCCTGGCCAGCCTGCTGCACCTGGCCTGGGGCCGGGTGCTGGGGCAACTGGCGGGCCGCGATGACGTGGTGTTCGGCACCGTGCTGCTGGGAAGGATGCAGGGCGGCGCCGGTGCCGACCGGGCCCTGGGCATGTTCATCAACACCTTGCCGTTGCGGGTCAGTGTCGGGGGGCAGGGTGTGGCCGAGGCCTTGCGCGCCACCCATGCCCGGCTGGCCCGATTGCTGGGCCACGAGCACGCCTCCCTGGCCCTGGCCCAGCGCTGCAGCGGCGTGCCGGCATCGCTGCCCCTGTTCAACAGCCTGCTCAACTACCGCCACAGCGCTGCCGACACCGCGCAGCAGGGGCCGGCGAGCTGGGAGGGGATCCGCGTGCTCGACTCCCGGGAGCGCAGCAATTACCCCCTGGCGCTGAATATCGACGATGACGCCCACGGCCTGCGCCTGACCGTGCAGGCCGTGGCGCAGGTGGACGGCGATCGGGTCTGTGGCTACCTGCAGTGCGTGCTGGAACACCTCGCCCAGGCCTTGGAGCAGACCCCGGCCCTGGCCCTGGAGGACATCCCGGTACTGCCGGCGGCCGAGCGCCGCCAGGTATTGCTGGAGTTCAATGCCAGCACCCGCGACTACCCGCGCCAGCACACCGTGCACCGGCTGTTCGAGGCCCAGGCCCAGGCCCACCCGCAGCGGGTGGCGGCGGTCGAAGGCCAGGCGCAGCTCAGCTACGGCGAGCTCAATACCCGGGCCAACCAGTTGGCCCGGCACCTGCTGGAGCTCGGACTGCAGCCCGGCGACCGGGTGGCGATCCTGTTGCCCCGGTCCCTGGACCTGCTGGTGAGCCAACTGGCCGTCTGCAAATGCGCCGCGGCCTATGTGCCCCTGGATATCAACGCCCCGGCCCAGCGCCAGGCCTTCATGGTGGAAGACAGCGCCAGCGTGCTGCTGCTCAGCCGCAGCGACCAGGTGCTTGCGTGCCCGGCCAGAAGGGTCGACCTGGACCGCCTGCAACTGGCGCCATTGCCCGGGCACAACCCGGACCTGGCGCAGTCGTCCGAGACCGTGGCCTACATCATGTACACCTCCGGCTCCACCGGCGTGCCCAAGGGCGTGCAGGTGCCGCACCGGGCCATCAGCCGCCTGGTGCTCAACAACGGCTATGCCGATTTCAACCCCGAGGACCGGGTGGCCTTCGCCTCCAACCCGGCCTTCGACGCCAGCACCATGGATGTCTGGGGCGCCTTGCTCAATGGCGGCCGGGTGCTGGTGATCGATCACTACACCCTGCTGGAACCTGCGCGTTTCGGCCGGGCCCTGAGCACGGCCGGGGCCACGGTGCTGTTTGTCACCACGGCGCTGTTCAACCAGTACGTGCAACTGATTCCCGAGGCCCTCAAGGGCCTGCGGATTCTCCTCTGCGGCGGCGAGCGTGCCGACCCGGCGGCCTTTCGCCGCCTGCTGGCGCTGGCGCCGCGGCTGCGCCTGGTGCACTGCTACGGCCCCACCGAAACCACCACCTACGCCACCACCCATGAAGTCACCGCCCTGGCCGATGACGCGGAGCACGTGCCCATCGGCCGGCCGATCGGCAACACCCGGGTGTATGTCCTGGACGCCCAGCAGCGGCCGCTGCCCATCGGTGCCCCGGGGGAGATCGTGATCGGCGGCGACGGCGTGGCCCTGGGTTATCTCAACCGCCCCGAACTCAACGCCGAGAAATTTATCCGCGACCCTTTCAGCGAACAGCCCGGGGCCTTGCTGTACCGCACCGGGGACATTGGCCGCTGGCTGGGCAACGGCCTGCTCGAATGCCTGGGGCGCAACGACGATCAGGTGAAGATCCGTGGCCTGCGCATCGAACTGGGGGAAATCGAGGCGCGCCTCACTGCCTGCGCCGGGGTCAAGGAGGCCGTGGTCCTGGCCCGGGAAGACGAGCCCGGGGACAAGCGCCTGGTGGCCTACTACACCCTGCAGGCGGACGCCGCGCCGCTGCCGGCCGAAGCCCTGCGCGCGGCCCTGCAGCAGCAACTGCCGGACTACATGGTGCCCCTGGCCTACGTGCAGTTGCAGGCCTTGCCCCTGACCAACAACGGCAAGCTGGACCGCAAGGCGCTGCCGGCGCCGGCCCCGTCGGCCTTGCTCAGCCGTGAATTCGTCGCCCCCCGAGGCGAGGTGGAAATCGCCCTGGCGCGGATCTGGAGCGAGCTGCTCAAGGTGGAGCAGGTGGGGCGCCACGACCACTTCTTCGAGCTGGGCGGGCACTCGCTGCTGGCGGTGAGCCTGATCGAGCGCATGCGCCAGATCGGCCTGAGCGCCGATGTGCGGGTGCTGTTCAGCCAGCCGACCCTGGCCGCCCTGGCCGATGCCGTGGGCAGCGGCCGGGAAGTGCAGGTGCCGGCCAACCTCATCAGCGCTGATTGCCCGCGCATCACCCCGAACCTGCTGCCCCTGGTGGAACTGGACCAGGAGGCCATCGACCGGGTGCTGGCCAGCGTGCCGGGCGGCGTGGCCAATGTGCAGGACATCTACCCCCTGGCGCCGTTGCAGGAGGGCATTCTCTATCACCACCTGAGCGCCGGGCAGGGCGACCCCTACCTGCTGCAATCGCGCCTGGCCTTCGACAGCCTGGAGCGCCTGCAGCGTTTCGCCGGGGCCCTGCAGCAGGTCATCACGCGCCATGACATCCTGCGCACTGCGGTGCTCTGGGAAGGCCTGCCGCAACCGCTGCAAGTGGTCTGGCGCCATGCCGAGCTCCGGGTCGAGGAACAGCACCTGGACCCGGCCGAGGGCGACCTGCTGGCGCAGTTGCAGCAGCGCTTCGACGCCCGTCACTGGCGCCTGGACCTGGCCCAGGCGCCGCTGATCCGCCTGGTCTATGCGCGAGAGCCCGGGCAGCAGCGGGTGCCGGCGATCCTGCTGTTCCACCACCTGGCCCTGGATCACACCGCCATGGAGGTGATCGGCGAGGAAATGCGCGACCTGCTGTTCGACCGCGCGCAGCACCTGGGCACACCGGTGCCGTACCGCAACTATGTGGCCCAGGCACGCCTGGGTGCCGGGCAGGCGGAACACGAGGCGTTCTTTCGCGACATGCTCGGGGACATCGACGAGCCGACCCTGGCCTTCGGCGTAGAGGATGTACAGGGTGACGGCCTGGGTATCGAAGAGGCCGAGCTGGTGCTGCCCGAGGCCCTGAGCCAGCGCCTGCGGCAACAGGCGCGGCACCTGGGGGTGAGCGCCGCGGCTCTGATGCACCTGGCCTGGGGCCTGGTGCTGGGGCAGTTGGCCAACCGTCGCCAGGTGGTGTTCGGCACCGTGCTGATGGGCCGCATGCAGGGCGGCGCGGGCGCCGACCGCGCCCTGGGGGTGTTCATCAATACCCTGCCGCTGCGGGTCGATGTGCAGGGCAGCGTGCATGCCGCGGTCAAGGCCACCCACGCCCGGCTCAGCGCCTTGCTCGGCCATGAGCACGCCTCCCTGGCCCTGGCCCAGCGCTGCAGCGCGGTGGCGGCCGGCGCGCCGCTGTTCAATACCTTGCTCAACTACCGCCACAGCGTGCCGAACACGGCGGCGCCGGACGGCCTGGATATCTGGCAGGGCGTCGAACTGCTGGGGGGCGAGGAGCGCAGCAACTACCCGCTGAGCCTCAGCGTCGATGACCTGGGCGAAGGCTTCAGCCTGGCGCTGCTGGCCCAGGCCGGAATCGGTGCGCAGCGTGTCGGCGCTTATATGCAAAGTGCCCTGGAGCAACTGGCCCAGGCCCTGGAACACAACCCGCAGGCGGCCCTCGAACAGTGCTCGGTGCTGCCGCCACAAGAGCGCGAGCAACTGCTGGAGGGCTGCAATGCCAGCACCGCCGACTACCCCCGCGGGCAGACCCTGCACGGGCTGTTCGAGGCGCGAGCGGCACAGGCTCCCGACGCCGTGGCGCTGGTACAGGGGCCGTTGCGCCTGAGCTACCGCCAGCTCAACCAGCAGGCCAATCAGCTGGCCCGGCAACTGCTGGAGTTGGGCGTGCACCCAGACGATCGCGTGGCCCTGTGCCTGCAACGCGGGCCGCACTTGTTGCGGGGCATGCTGGCGGTCCTCAAGGCCGGGGCAGCCTATGTGCCCATCGACCCGAGCCTGCCGGCCGAACGCATTGCCTACCTGCTGCAGGACAGCGCGCCGCTGGCAGTGCTGGTGCAAAGCGCCACCCGCGAGCTGCCGGGCAGCCTTGCGGTGGTGTCGATCGATCTCGATGGGGTTGCCTGGCAGGAGGCCGAGCTGGGCAACCCGCTGCTGCCGCACCTGACCCCGGCGCACCTGGCCTATGTGATCTACACCTCCGGTTCCACTGGCCTGCCCAAGGGCGTGATGGTGGAGCACCAGAGCCTGGAAAACCTGGTGCACTGGCACTGCGCGAGTTTCGACCTGGGCCCGGGGCGGCACAGCTCCAGCGTCGCCGGCCTGGGCTTCGACGCCATGGCCTGGGAGGTCTGGCCGACCCTGTGCAGCGGCGCGACCCTGCACCTGCCGCCCGCCGAAGTGGGCAGCCAGGATATCGAAGCGCTGCTGCACTGGTGGCGCGCCCAGCCCCTGGATGTCAGCTTCCTGCCGACCCCGGTGGCCGAATACGCCTTCAGCCAGGGGCTCGGCCACCCCACACTGGACACCTTGCTGATCGGTGGCGACCGCCTGCGCCAGTTCGCCGCCGACCCGGGTTTTGCAGTGATCAACAACTACGGCCCCACCGAAGCCACGGTGGTGGCCAGCTCCGGGCGGATCGAGGCCGGTAGCGCCCTGCATATCGGCCGGCCCGTGGCCAATGCGCGGCTCTACCTGCTGGACGAACTGCAGCGCCCGGTGCCCCAGGGGGTCAGTGGCGAGCTGTATGTGGCCGGGGCCGGGGTGGCCCGGGGTTACCTCAACCGCCCGCAAATGACCGCTGAACGCTTTCTCAACGACCCCTTCAGCGCCGAGCCCGAGGCACGCATGTACCGCACCGGTGACCTGGCCCGCTGGCGCGCCGACGGCAACCTCGACTACCTGGGGCGCAACGACGACCAGGTGAAGGTGCGCGGCATGCGCATCGAACCTGGGGAAATCGAGGCGGCGCTGCTCACCCATCCGGCCCTCAAGGAAGCCCTGGTGCTGGTCCGCGAGGGGCGCCTGCTGGCCTATTTCACTTCCCGTACCGAGGGCGTGCAAGCCGCCGCCGAAGACCTGCGCGACCACCTGCAAGGCCGGCTGCCGGACTACATGCTGCCGGTGGCCTATGTGCGCCTGCCGGCCATGCCCCTGACCGCCAACGGCAAGCTCGACCGCAAGGCCCTGCCACCGCCGGGGGAAGAGGCCTGGCTGAACCGGGAATTCGTGGCCCCCGAAGGCGAGGTGGAACAGGCCCTGGCGCGGATCTGGAGCGAGGTGCTGCAGGTGGAGGCGGTGGGGCGCCATGATCACTTCTTCGAACTGGGCGGGCATTCGCTGCTGGCGGTGAGCCTGATCGAACGCATGCGCCAGATCGGCCTGGACGCCGACGTGCGGGTGCTGTTCGGCCAGCCGACCCTGGCTGCGCTGGCGGCTGCGGTGGGCAGTGGCCGCGAGGTCGCGGTCCCGGCCAACCGGATCACCGCGGATTGCCCGCGCATCACCCCGGACCTGCTGCCGCTGGTGGAACTGGAGCAGGAAGCCATCGACCGAGTGGTGGCCAGCGTGCCCGGCGGCGTGGCCAACGTGCAGGACATCTACCCCCTGGCGCCGTTGCAGGAGGGCATCCTCTATCACCACCTGAGTGCCCGGCAGGGCGACCCCTACCTGCTGCAATCGCAGCTGGCCTTCGCCAGCCGGCAACGCCTGGATGATTTCGCCGCAGCCCTGCAGCGGGTGGTCGAGCGCCACGACATCCTGCGCACCGCGGTGCTCTGGGAAGGCCTGAAGCAGCCGCTGCAAGTGGTCTGGCGCCAGGCAGGGGTGCAGGTGCAAGAGGTGCAAGCGAACCCCGCCCAGGGCGAGGTCCTGGAGCAACTGCAGGCGCGCTTCGATGCCCGGCACCTGCGCCTGGACCTGACCCGGGCGCCGCTGATGCGCCTGGTGTATGCCCAGGACCCGGCCCGCCAGCGCATCGTCGCCATCCTGCTGTTCCATCACATGGCCCTGGACCACACCGCCCTGGAGGTGGTGCGCGAGGAAATCCAGGCCTGCCTGCTGGGGCAGTCGCCCGCGGGCACGGCGATTCCCTATCGCAACTACGTGGCCCAGGCGCGCCTGGGTGTGAGCCGTGAAGAGCACGAGGCATTCTTTCGCGAGATGCTCGGCGATATCGATGAGCCGACCCTGCCGTTCGGCCTGCAGGACGTGCAGGGCGATGGCGATGCCATTGAAGAGCGCCAGCAGGCCCTGGAGCCGTCACTGAGTGCGCGCCTGCGGACCCAGGCCCGGTTGCTGGGGGTGAGTGCGGCGAGCCTGTTCCACCTGGCCTGGGCCCGGGTCCTGAGCGTCACCTCGGGCCAGGACCGGGTGGTGTTCGGCACCGTGCTGCTGGGGCGCCTGAGCGCCGGGCAGGGCGCTGACCGGGCCCTGGGCATGTTCATCAACACCTTGCCGCTGCGGGTCGACCTGGATGCGCGTGGCAGCCGTGCCGCGGTCAAGGACACCCACGCCCGGCTCAGTGCTCTGCTGGGTCATGAACACGCCTCCCTGGCCCTGGCCCAGCGTTGCAGCGGGGTGGCCGCGCCGCTGCCGCTGTTCAGTGCCATGCTCAACTACCGCCACGGCAGCGACGGGGTGCCGAGCCAGGCCGTGCAACAGGCCTGGCAGGGCATCGAGACCCTGCACAGCGAGGAGCGCACCAACTACCCCCTGAGCCTCAACGTCGACGACCTGGGCCAGGGGTTCCGTCTCACCGCCATGACCCTGGCGCGGATCGGTGCCGAGCGTATCTGCGGCTACATGCAGCAGGCCCTGCTGGCCCTGGTGGAGAACCTGGAGACGGCGCCGCAGCGGCCCCTGCGCGAGGTGCCGATCCTGCCGCCGCAGGAGCGTCAGCACCTGCTGCAAGGGTTCAACGCCACGGCCGTGGATTACCCCCTGGAGCAGACCCTGCACGGGCTGTTCGAGGCCCAGGTACGGCGCAGCCCCGAGGCCACTGCGGTGCAGGCCGGCGAGCAGCAGCTGAGCTACGGCGAACTCAACCGGCGCGCCAACCAGCTGGCCGGGCACCTGCTGCACCTGGGCGTCGGCCCCGACAGCCGGGTGGCGATCTGTGTCGAGCGCGGGCTGGAAATGGTGGTCGGCCTGCTGGCGATCCTCAAGGCCGGCGGCGCCTATGTGCCCATCGACCCGGGCTACCCCGCCGAACGCATCGCCTACATGCTCGACGACAGCGCGCCCCTGGCGGTGCTGGCCCAGGGCGCGACCCGGGCATTGCTCGGCGAACTGGCGCGGCCCCTGGTGGACCTCGACCAGTTGGCCTGGAGCGGGCCGGCGCCGGGCAACCCGCAAGTAGAGGGGCTGACCCCGGGGCACCTGGCCTATGTGATCTACACCTCCGGTTCCACCGGCCAGCCCAAGGGCGCGATGAACGAGCACCGGGCCGTGGTCAACCGCCTGTTGTGGATGCAGGCGCAGTACCGCCTTGGCACCGAGGACGCGGTGTTGCAGAAGACCCCGTTCAGTTTCGACGTCTCGGTCTGGGAGTTCTTCTGGCCGCTGTTCACCGGCGCGCGCCTGGTGATGGCGCGCCCCGACGGGCACAAGGACCCGGCCTACCTGCGCCAGGTGATCCGCGAGCAGGGCATCAGCACCTTGCACTTCGTGCCCTCGATGCTCGATGTGTTCCTGGCCCAGGGCGAGGGCGCCGAGGACCTGGGCCTGCGCCAGGTGATGTGCAGCGGCGAGGCACTGCCGGGCAGCCTGGTGCGGCGCTTCAAGCAGCAACTGCCACAGGTGGCATTGCACAACCTCTACGGCCCCACGGAGGCCGCGGTGGACGTCACTGCCTGGGATTGCAGCGGCCCGCTGGCCGATACCCCGGACCACACGCCCATCGGCAAGCCCATCGCCAATACCTGCATCTACCTGCTGGACGCGCAGATGCAGCCGGTGCCCCTGGGGGTGGTGGGCGAGCTGTACATCGGCGGGGTGCAGGTGGCCCGGGGTTACCTGAACCGCGAGCAGTTGAGCGCCGAACGTTTCCTCAAGGACCCGTTCAGCCAGGAACCGGGGGCGCGCCTGTACCGCACCGGCGACCTCGGGCGCTATCAGGCCGACGGCACTATCGAGTACCTGGGGCGCAACGACGACCAGGTGAAGATCCGCGGCCTGCGCATCGAACTGGGGGAGATCCAGGCGCGCCTGACCCAGCTGGAGGAGGTCAAGGAGGCGGTGGTACTGGCCCGCGAGGATGTGCCTGGCGACCAGCGCCTGGTGGCCTACTACACCACCCACGACAGCGCCCGGCGCCTGCCCGTCGAGCACCTGCGCACGCAACTGCTGCAGCACCTGCCGGAGTTCATGGTGCCGGCGCTGTTCGTGCACTTGGCGGCGCTGCCCCTGAGCGCCAACGGCAAGCTGGCGCGCAAGGAACTGCCGGCCCCGGGGCTGGAGGCGGTCCAGGTGCGCGAGTACGAGGCCCCGGTGGGCGACACCGAAATCGCCCTGGCGCGGCTGTGGGCCGAACTGCTCAATGTCGAGCGGGTGGGGCGTCACGATCATTTCTTTGAACTGGGTGGGCACTCACTGCTGGCGGTCAGCCTGATCAGCCGCATGCGTGAGCTAGGCATGGAAGCCGATGTCCGGGCGTTGTTCGAACAGCCGACCCTGGCGGCCTACGCGGCCATGACCGAACGAATGGAGATCGTCCTGTGAGCGTGATCGAACTGTTGGCGACACTGAAGGAAAAGGATGTGCAACTGGTGCTCAAGGACGACCAGCTGGTGGTCCAGGGCAACAAGCAGGCCCTGAGCGAACCGCAGCTGCTGGCCCGCTTGCGCGAGCACAAGCCGGAGCTGATCGAGCTGATCCGCGCCGGCCAGTATTCGCCGAGCAAGGCCGGGCAGGTGCAGGTGCCGGCCAATGGCATCACCCCGGGCATCAGCCGCATCACCCCGGCGATGCTGCCCCTGGCCAACCTCGACCAGGAGGCCATCGAGCGCATTGTCGCCAGCGTCCCGGGCGGGGTCGCCAACGTGCAGGACATCTACCCCCTGGCGCCCCTGCAGGAGGGCATTCTCTACCACCACGTCAGTGCGCAGCAGGGCGACCCCTATGTGATGCAGGCGCAGTTCGCCTTCGCCAGCGAGGAACGCCTGGAAGCCTTTGCCGAGGCCCTGCGCGGGGTCATTGCGCGGCACGACATCCTGCGCACCGCGGTGCTCTGGGATGGCCTGGAGCAGCCGATGCAGGTGGTCTGGCGCGAGGCCGGGCTGGAGCTGCAAGAGGTCGAGACCGACCCTGCGGCCGGTGAGGTTCTGGCCCAGTTGCATGCGCGTTTCGACGCCCGCCACTATCGCCTGGACGTCAGCCAGGCGCCGCTGCTGCGCCTGGTGCATGCCCGGGATGAAGCCGGGCAGCGCATCGTCGCCATGCTGCTGTTCCACCACATGGCCCTGGACCACAGCGCCCTGGATGTGGTGCGCCACGAGATGCAGGCCTTCCTCTCCGGGCAGGCCGAGCGCCTGGGGCCGGCCATGCCGTTTCGCAACTACGTGGCCCAGGCGCGGCTGGGCATCAGCGAACAGGAGCACGAAGCGTTCTTCCGCCAGATGCTCGGCGATATCGACGAGCCGACCCTGCCTTACGGCCTGCAGGATGTGCAGGGCGATGGCCGGGCCATCGAGGAATGCACCCAGGCCCTGCCAACCGAGTTGAGCCAGCGCCTGCGGACCCGGGCCCGGCTGGCCGGGGTCAGCGCGGCCAGCCTGTTCCACCTGGCCTGGGGCCGGGTGCTGGGCACCCTGGCGGGCAAGCACAAGGTGGTGTTCGGCACTGTGCTGATGGGCCGCCTGCAAGGCGCCGAAGCCACCGAGCGGGCCCTGGGGATCTTCATCAACACCTTGCCGTTTCGCCTGGATGTGGACAGCCAGGGCCTGGGCGAGGCCCTCAAGGCCACCCACGCCCGGCTCACCACCTTGCTGCGCCACGAACACGCGGCCCTGGCCCTGGCCCAGCGTTGCAGCGGCGTGAGCGCACCGACCCCGCTGTTCAGCGCCTTGCTCAACTACCGGCACAGTGCTGTCGGGGCCAGTGCCGCGGCCCAGGCCGCCTGGGCCGGGATCAGCACCCTGAGCTCCGAGGAGCGCACCAACTACCCCCTGACCCTGAGCGTCGACGACCTCGGGCAGGATTTCAGCCTGACCCTGCTGGCCAGCACCCAGGTCGACCCGCGGCGCATCCTCGGCTACCTGCTGTGCACCCTGGAGAACCTGGCCCAGGCCCTGGAGCAGACACCGCAACTGGCCCTGGAGCAGTTGCCGATCCTGCCGGTGGCGGAGCGCGAGCAGGTGCTGGAAGGCTTCAACCGCAGCGCGGTGGACTACCCCCCGGGGCAGGCTACCCATGGCCGCATCGAGGCCCAGGCGCAGCGCACCCCAGACGCCCTGGCGGCCTGCTACCAGGGCCGCTCGCTGAGCTATGCCGAGCTCAACCGACAGGCCAATGTCCTGGCCCGGCAACTGCGCGGGCTGGGGGTGCAGCCCGATGACCGGGTGGCCATCGTTGCCCGGCGCAGCCTGGAAACGGTGGTGGGCCTATTGGCGATTCTCAAGGCCGGGGCCTGCTATGTGCCCATCGACCCGGCCCACCCGGCCGAGCGTCTGAACTACCTGCTCCAGGACTGCGGCCCGCGGGCGGTGCTGACCCAGGCCGAGCTGCTGGGGCGCCTGCCGGCCCTGGCGGTGCCGGTGATCGAACTCAACCAGCGGTTGTGGCTCGATCAGACGGCGGACAATACCCAGGTACCGGGGCTGAGCGCGGCCAACCTGGCCTATGTGATCTACACCTCCGGCTCCACCGGCCTGCCCAAGGGGGTGATGGTGGAGCACCGGACCCTGGGCAACCTGGTGGACTGGCACTGCCAGGCCTTCGACCTGCGTCCCGGCAGCCAGGCCTCGTGCCTGGCCGGCTTCGGTTTCGATGCCATGGCCTGGGAGGTCTGGCCGGCGCTGTGTGTGGGCGCGACCCTGCACCTGGCACCGGCCCAGGACGGCAGCGAGGACCTGGATGCGTTGCTCGCCTGGTGGCGTGCCCAGCCCCTGGACGTGAGCTTCCTGCCGACCCCGGTGGCCGAGTACGCCTTCAGCCAGGAGCAGGGCCACCCGAGCCTGCGCACGCTGCTGATCGGCGGCGACCGCCTGCGCCAGTTCAGCCACGACCAGGGCTTTGCCCTGATCAACAACTACGGCCCCACCGAAGCCACGGTGGTGGCCAGTTCCGGGCCGATCCACGCCGGTGGCGAGCTGGACATCGGCCGGCCGGTGGCCAACGCGCGCATTTACCTGCTGGATTCCCAGCAGCGCCCGGTGCCCATCGGCGTCGCCGGTGAGCTGTATGTGGGCGGCGCCGGGGTGGCCCGGGGGTACCTCAACCGCCCGCAATTGACCGCCGAACGCTTTCTCGACGATCCCTTCAGCGACCAGCCTGGGGCGCGCATGTACCGCAGCGGCGACCTGGCGCGCTGGCTGGCGGACGGGCGCATCGACTACCTGGGGCGCAACGACGATCAGGTGAAGATCCGCGGCGTGCGCATCGAGCTGGGGGAAATCGAGACCCGCCTCTGCCAGTTCCCCGGTATCCAGGAAGCCGTGCTGCTGGCCCGCGAGGATCAGCCGGGCAACCCGCGGCTGGTGGCCTATTTCACCCAGCAGCAGGACGTCGCCCTGGACGTGGCGCAGTTGCGCGCCCACCTGCTGGCGCAGTTGCCTGACTACATGGTGCCGGTGGCTTATGTACGGCTCGACGCCGTGCCCCTGACCGCCAACGGCAAGCTCGACCGCAAGGCCCTGCCGGCGCCGGATCAGGCGGCGCTGTTTGGCCGTGAATACCAGGCCCCGCAAGGCGCCACCGAAACCACCCTGGCCGCGATCTGGCAGGAGGTGCTGCACCTGCCGCGGGTCGGGCGCCAGGATCACTTTTTCGAGCTGGGCGGCCATTCGCTGCTGGCCATGCGCATGGTGTCCCAGGTACGCCAGCGCCTGGGGGTGGAACTGGCCCTGGGCGAGCTGTTCGCCAATGCCGAGCTGAGCGCGGTGGCCGCGGTGCTGGAGCGCGCCGGGCGCAGCCATCTGCCGGAGATCTTCCCGGCGGTGCAGGATCACGACCTGCCGCTGTCCTTCGCCCAGCAGCGCCTGTGGTTCCTGGCGCAGATGGACGGTGCCGCCAGCGCCTACAACATTCCCATCGGCCTGGGCCTGCGCGGGCAGCTCGATCGCTCGGCGCTGCGCCAGGCGCTGCAGGCCATCGTCAGCCGCCACGCCACCTTGCGCAGCCGTTTCGTGCGCGTCGAGGACCAGCCCCAGGTGCTGATCGGGCCCCTGGACAGCGCTCTGGAACTGCACGAGGAAGACCTGCGCCAGGCGCCGCTGACCCTGGCCGGGCGGGTGCGTGCCGAAGCCGCCCAGGCCTTCGACCTGGAGCAGGGGCCGGTGATCCGCGCGCGCCTGCTGGCCCTGGCGGACGATCACCATGTGCTGCTCCTGACCCTGCACCACATCGTTGCCGATGGTTGGTCCATGGGCGTGCTGACCCGGGAGCTGGTGGCCCTGTACGAGGCCTTCAGCCAGGGCCGGCCCGATCCCTTGGCGCCGCTGGCGGTGCAGTACAGCGACTTTGCCCTGTGGCAACGGCGCTGGCTCAGCGGCGAGGTGCTGCAGCAGCAGAGCGACTACTGGCGCCAGGCCCTGGCCGGCGCGCCCAGCCTGCTGATGCTGCCCACCGACCGGCCGCGGCCGCAGCAGCAGGATTTCAGCGGTGGCAGCATCGAGCTGCTGCTGGACCGGGCCCTGAGCGACCAGCTCAAGGCCCTGAGCCAGCGCCATGGCTGCACCCTCTACATGACCCTGCTGGCCGGCTGGGGGCTGCTGCTGAGCCGCCTTTCGGGGCAGGACGATCTGCTGATCGGCAGCCCGGTGGCCAACCGCATGCGCGCCGAGGTGGAAGGGCTGATCGGGCTCTTCGTCAACACCCTGGCCCTGCGCTTGGACCTGGACCCGGGGCAGAGCGTGAGCGGGCTGCTGGCCCAGGTCCGCGCCCGCAGCCTGGAGGCCCAGGCGCACCAGGACCTGCCGTTCGAGCAGGTGGTGGAAATCGTCCGGCCCCAGCGCAGCCTGTCCCACAGCCCGCTGTTCCAGGTGGTGCTGACCTGGGTCGACAACTTCGCCCAGGACCTGCAACTGGGGGACCTGAAACTCGAAGGTGTGGTCGGGGCCAGCGCGGTGGCCAAGTTCGACCTGACCCTGAGCCTGGGAGAAAACCAGGGGCAGATCCGCGGAACCCTGGACTACGCCACCGCGCTGTTCGATGAGGCCACGGTGCAGCGCTATGCCGCCTACCTGGTGCAGGTGCTGCGGGCCATGGTGGCCGACGATCAGCAATGCCTGGCCCAGGTGCAGTGGCTGGATGAGACCGAGCGCCGGCAACTGCTGGAGGATTTCAACGCCAGCGCCGTGGACTACCCACGGGGCCGGACCCTGGCCCAGCGCTTCGAGGCCATTGCCGCTCGGCAGCCCGAGGCCACGGCCCTGCAGGTGGGCGCGCAGCGCCTGAGCTATGGCCAGTTGAATGCCCGGGCCAACCAACTGGCCTGGCACTTGCGGGAGCTGGGGGTGGGCCCGGATCAGCGGGTGGCGATCTGCGTCGAGCGCGGGCCGGGGATGGTGATCGGCCTGCTGGGGATTCTCAAGGCCGGTGGCGCCTATGTGCCCATCGACCCGGGTCACCCCGCGGAACGCATCGCCTACCTGCTGCAGGACAGCGCGCCGCTGGCGCTGCTGGTGCAGGGCAGCACCCGGGCCCTGGTGGGCCAACCGGCCATGGTTCGGGTGGACCTCGACCAGCCCGAGTGGCAGGCCCGCCCCGAGGGCAACCTGCAGGTGCCGGGCATGAGCTGCGCGCACCTGGCCTATGTGATCTACACCTCCGGTTCCACCGGCCTGCCCAAGGGCGTGATGGTGGAGCATGCCAGCCTGGAAAACCTGCTGGACTGGCATTGCCAGGCCTTCGACCTGGGGCCGGGGCGACATGCCTCCAGCGTCGCCGGTTTCGGCTTCGACGCCATGGCCTGGGAACTCTGGCCGACGCTGTGCGGCGGCGCCACCCTGCACCTGCCGCCGGCCGGTATCGGCCACCAGGACCTCGACCAACTGCTGCACTGGTGGCAGGCCCAGCCCCTGGACCTGAGCTTTCTGCCGACCCCGGTGGCCGAATACGCCTTCAGCCAGGGCCTGGGCCACCCGACCTTGCGCACCCTGCTGATCGGCGGCGACCGCCTGCGCCAGTTCAGCCAGGAGCCGAGTTTTGCCGTGGTCAACAACTACGGCCCCACCGAAACCACGGTGGTGGCCAGCTCCGGGCGGCTGCTGGCCGGCGGGCCCCTGGACATCGGCCGGCCCATCGCCAATGCACGGATCTACCTGCTGGACCCGCAGCAGCGGCCGGTGCCCATCGGCGTCGCCGGTGAGCTGTATGTGGGCGGCGCCGGGGTGGCCCGGGGTTATCTCAACCGCCCGGAGCTGACGGCCGAACGCTTTCTTGAAGACCCCTTCAGCACCGTGCCGGGCGCACGCATGTACCGCAGCGGCGACCTGGCGCGCTGGCGGGCGGACGGGCGCATCGACTACCTGGGGCGCAACGACGACCAGGTGAAGGTGCGTGGCGTGCGCATCGAGCTGGGGGAGATCGAGACCTGCCTCAACCGCCTTCCGGGCATCCGCGAGGCGGTGCTGCTGGCCCGGGAAGATCAGCCGGGGCAGACCCGGCTGGTGGCCTATTTCAGTGCAACCCCCGGCGCCGAGCCGAGCCCGGCCGAGCTGCGCAGGCGCCTGCTGGAGCAACTGCCGGAGTACATGGTGCCGGCGGCCTATGTGCACCTCGCTGCCTTGCCCCTGACCGCCAACGGCAAGCTCGACCGCCGGGCGTTGCCGCAACCGCCGCTGGAGGCGCTGCTGAGCCGGGACTATGTGGCCCCCGAGGGCGACAGCGAGATCGCCCTGGCGCAGATCTGGAGCGAGCTGCTGCAGGTCGAGCGGGTAGGGCGCCACGATCACTTCTTCGAACTGGGCGGCCATTCGCTGCTGGCCATGCGCATGCTGTCCCAGGTGCGGCAGCGCCTGGGGGTGGAGCTGGCCCTGGGCGAGCTGTTCGCCAATGCCGAACTGTGCGCCGTGGCCGCGGCCCTGGCCCGGGCCGAGCGCAGCAGCCTGCCGGACCTGCTGCCGGCGCCGCGCAACCAGCCGCTGGCGCTGTCCTTCGCCCAGCAGCGCCTGTGGTTCCTGGCACAGATGGAAGGGGCCAACACCGCCTACAACATTCCCATCGGCCTGCGCCTGCGCGGGCCACTGGACGGCGCGGCCCTGCAGCAGGCCCTGGAGCGCATCGTCGCGCGCCATGAAACCCTGCGCAGCCGCTTTGCCCAGTACGGTGACGAAGCCCAGGTGCTGATCGCCCCGGCCGAATCCGGGCTGGAGCTGCTGCTGGAAAACCTGCGGGGCCACCCCCAGGCCAGCGACGCCTTGCAGGCCCTGGTGCAGGGCGAGGCCTCGGCGCCGTTCGACCTGCAACGCGGGCCGCTGATCCGCGGGCGCCTGGTCAGCCTGGCGGACGACCACCATGTGCTGTTGCTGACCCTGCACCATATCGTCAGCGATGGCTGGTCCATGGGCGTGCTGACCCGGGAACTGGTGGCGCTGTACCAGGCCTTCAGTCGTGGCCTGCCCGACCCCCTGGCGCCGCTGGCGGTGCAGTACAGCGACTTTGCCCACTGGCAGCGGCACTGGCTCAGTGGCGCGGTGCTGGAGCAGCAGGCGCAGTACTGGCGCCAGGCCCTGGAGGGGGCGCCGCCGTTGCTCATGCTGCCCACCGACCGGCCACGGCCGGCCCAGCAGGACTACGCCGGCAGCAGCGTCGAGGTGCGTCTGGATGCGCAATTGACCGCCGGCCTGCGCGCCCTGAGCCAGCGCCATGGCACCACCTTGTACATGACCCTGATGGGCGCCTGGGCGCTGCTGCTGGGGCGGCTCTCGGGGCAGTCCGAGGTGGTGATCGGTACCCCGGTGGCCAACCGCATGCGCGCCGAGGTGGAAGGGTTGATCGGGTTGTTCGTCAACACCCTGGCCCTGCGCCTGGACCTGGAGGCGGCGCCCCGGGTCCAGGCGCTGCTGGCCCAGGTCCGCGCCCGCACCCTGGAGGCCCAGGCTCATCAGCACCTGCCGTTCGAGCAGGTGGTGGAGATCCTGCGGCCGTTGCGTAGCCTGTCCCACAGCCCGCTGTTCCAGACCCTGTTCACCTGGCAGAACGGCGACGGCCCGCAGCTGGAGCTGGGGGACCTGCAACTGGAGGGCATCCACGAGGCCAGCCACTTCGCCAAGTTCGACCTGTCCCTGAGCCTGGGGGAGGTGCAGGACCGCATCGAAGGCAGCCTGGAATACGCCACGGCGCTGTTCGATGAAACCACCATGCTGCGGTATGCCGGCTACCTGCAGCGGGTGCTGCAGGCCATGGTGGCCGATGAACAGATGCTGCTGGCACAGGTGCCGCTGCTGGATGCCGCCGAGCGCGAACAGCTGCTGCACGGCTTCAATGCCACCGCCCGCGACTACCCCCTGGAACAGACCCTGCACGGGCTGTTCGAGACCCAGGTGCTGCGCAGCCCCGAGGCCATCGCCGTGCAGGCCGGCGAGCAGCAGTTGAGCTACCGCGAGCTCAACCAGCAGGCCAACCAGCTGGCCGGGCACCTGCTGCACCTGGGCGTCGGCCCCGACAGCCGGGTGGCGATCTGTGTCGAGCGCGGGCTGCCCATGGTGGTGGGCCTGCTGGGCATCCTCAAGGCCGGCGGCGCCTATGTGCCCATCGACCCGGGCTACCCCGCCGAACGCATTGCCTACATGCTCGACGACAGCGCGCCCCAGGCGCTGCTGGCCGATAGCGCGACCCGGCCGCTGCTGGGCAACCTGGCGCTGCCCCTGGTGGATCTCGACCAGCCGCAATGGCACCGCCAGCCCCGGGTCAACCCGCGGCTCAACGGCCTGACCCCGAGCCACCTGGCCTATGTGATCTACACCTCCGGTTCCACCGGCCGGCCCAAGGGCGCGATGAACGAGCACCGGGCCGTGGTCAACCGCCTGCTGTGGATGCAGGAGCAGTACCGTCTCACTGCCGAGGACGCGGTATTGCAGAAGACCCCGTTCAGTTTCGACGTCTCGGTCTGGGAGTTCTTCTGGCCGTTGTTCACCGGCGCACGGCTGGTGATGGCGCGCCCCGATGGGCACAAGGACCCGGCCTACCTGCGCCAGGTGGTCCGTGATGAACGCATCAGCACCTTGCACTTCGTGCCCTCGATGCTCGATGTATTCCTGGCCTATGGCGACACCCGCGAATGCGCCGGCCTGCGCCAGGTGATGTGCAGCGGCGAGGCGCTGCCGGGCAGCCTGGTGCGGCGCTTCAAGCAGCAGTTGCCGCAGGTGGCGCTGCACAACCTCTACGGCCCCACGGAAGCGGCGGTGGACGTCACCGCCTGGGATTGCGCCGGCCCGCTGGCACAGACCCCGGACAACACCCCCATCGGCAAGCCCATCGCCAATACCCGCATCTACCTGCTGGACGGGCAGATGCAGCCGGTGCCCCGAGGCGTGGTGGGCGAGCTGTACATCGGCGGGGTGCAGGTGGCCCGGGGTTACCTGAACCGCGAGCAGTTGAGCGCCGAACGCTTCCTCAAGGACCCGTTCAGCCAGGAACCGGGCGCGCGCCTGTACCGCACCGGCGACCTGGCCCGCTACCTGGCCGACGGCACTATCGAGTACCTGGGGCGCAACGACGACCAGGTGAAGATCCGTGGCCTGCGCATCGAGCTGGGGGAAATCCAGGCGCGCCTGACCCAGCTCGAAGGGGTCAAGGAAGCGGTGGTGCTGGCCCGGGAAGATGTGCCGGGCGACCAGCGCCTGGTGGCCTACTACACCACCGTTGCCGGGCAGCCGGCCCTGGCGGTGGAACAACTGCGCCGGGCGCTGCTGGAACACCTGCCGGAGTTCATGGTGCCGGCGCTGTTCGTGCACCTGGCGGCGCTGCCCCTGAGCCCCAATGGCAAGCTGGAACGCAAGGCCCTGCCGGCCCCGGGGCTGGAGGCGGCCCAGGTGCGCGAATACGAGGCCCCGGTGGGCGACACCGAGATCCTCCTGGCGCAACTCTGGGCCGAGCTGCTCAAGGTCGAGCGGGTGGGGCGCCACGACCACTTCTTCGAGCTGGGCGGCCATTCGCTGCTGGCGGTGAGCCTGATCGGCCGCATGCGCCGGGCCGGGCTCTCGGCGGATGTGCGGGTGCTGTTCGGCCAGCCGACCCTGGCGGCCCTGGCCGCTGCCGTGGGCCGCGGTCGCGAGGTGCAGGTACCGGCCAACCTGATCTACCGCGACTGCCCGCGCATCACCCCGGACCTGCTGCCGCTGCTGGCACTGGACCAGGCCGCCATCGACCGGGTGGTGGCCACGGTGCCCGGCGGTACCGCCAATGTGCAGGACATCTACCCGCTGGCGCCGTTGCAGGCCGGCATCCTGTTCCACCATCTGGCGGCTGGAGCGGGTGACCCCTATGTGTTGCAGGCGCAGTTCGCCTTTGCCAGCACCGAGCGCCTGCAGGCCTTCGCCCAGGCCTTGCAGGGGGTGATCGAACGCAATGACATCCTGCGCAGCGCGGTGCTCTGGGAAGGCCTGGAGCAGCCGCTGCAAGTGGTCTGGCGCCAGGCGCCGCTGTGCTGCGAAGAGATCGCCCTGGAGCCTGGCGACGGCGAGGTGCTGGGCCAGTTGCAGGCGCGCTTCGACAGCCGTCGCTACCGCCTGGACATCGCCCAGGCGCCGCTGCTGCGCCTGGTGCATGCCGCCGACCCGGTGAACCAGCGAGTGGTGGCCCTGCTGCTGTTCCATCACCTGGTGATGGACCACGTGGCCCTGGAGGTGCTGCAGCACGAACTGCAAGCCTTCCTCCTGGGCCAGCAGCAGCGCCTGGGGGAAGCGGTGCCGTACCGCAACTACGTGGCCCAGGCGCGCCTGGGCATCGGCGAGGCCGAGCATGAGGCGTTCTTCCGCCAGATGCTCGGCGATATCGACCAGCCGACCCTGCCGCTGGGCCTGCAGGAAGTACCGGGAGGCAGCGCCGAACTCAGCGAAGCGCGCCAGCCCCTGGACCGCCTGCTGAGCCGGCGCCTGCGCTTGCAGGCGCGGCAACTGGGGGTCAGTGCCGCAAGCCTGATGCACCTGGCCTGGGGCCGGGTGCTGGGCAGCCTGGCGGGGCAGCAGCAGGTGGTGTTCGGCACCGTGCTGCTGGGGCGGATGCAGGGCGGCGAGGGCGCCGAACGGGCCCTGGGAGTGTTCATCAACACCTTGCCGCTGCGGGTCGATCTGGGCGAGTTGCCGGTGCGCGAGGCCCTGCTGGCCACCCATGAGCGGCTGGCGCAGCTGCTTGGCCACGAACAGGCGCCGCTGGCCCTGGTCCAGCGTTGCAGTGGGGTGGAGCCGGGTACACCGTTGTTTAGCAGCCTGCTCAACTACCGCCACAGTGCCCCGGCGGCAAACCAGGCGGGGCAGGCCGGCAGTGCCTGGGAGGGCATGCAGTTGCTCAATGCCCAGGAGCGCAGCAACTACCCGCTGACCCTGAGCATCGACGACCTGGGGGACGCCTTCATGCTCACCGCCGTGGCCGCCGGGATCGATGCCCGGCGCATCTGCGACTACCTGCACGGCACCCTGGAACAGCTGCTGCTGGCCCTGGAGCAGCAACCGGAACAGGCCATCGGCCAGGTGCCGGTGCTGCCGCAGGCCGAGCGCCGGCAGGTACTGGAGGGCTTCAACGACACGGTGCGCGACTACCCGCGCGAGCAGGTCCTGCACCAGTGTTTCGAGGAGCAGGTGCTGGCCCGGCCGCAGCAGGTGGCAGCGGTGCAGGGCGCCGAACAGCTCAGCTATATCCAGCTCAACACCCGGGCCAACCAACTGGCCCAGCATCTGCTGCAACTGGGGGTGCAGCCCGGGGATCATGTGGCGCTGCTGCTGCCGCGCTCCCTGGACCTGCTGGTGAGCCAACTGGCGGTGAGCAAGTGCGGCGCCGCCTATGTACCGCTGGACGTCAATGCCCCGGCCGAGCGCCTGGGGTTCATGCTGGCCGACAGCGGGGCGCCGGTGCTGCTCAGCCACAGCGAGCGGGTGCTGGAAGCCGCGGTGCAACGGGTCGACCTGGACCGTCTGCGCTTCGACCGGCTGGCCGGGCACAACCCGAACCTGGCGCTGTCGTCCGAGGCGGTGGCCTACGTCATGTACACCTCCGGTTCCACTGGAGCGCCCAAGGGCGTGCGGGTGCCGCACCGGGCCATCACCCGGCTGGTGATCAACAACGGCTATGCCGATTTCAACCCCGAGGACCGGGTGGCCTTCGCCTCCAACCCGGCCTTCGACGCCAGCACCCTGGAGGTCTGGGGGCCGCTGCTCAACGGTGGCCGGGTCGTGGTGGTGGACCACGCGACATTGCTGGACCCGCACGCCTTCGGCTCGCTGCTGGAACGCACCGGGGTCAGCCTGCTGTTCCTCACCACCAGCCTGTTCAACCAGTACGTGCAACTGATTCCCCAGGCCTTCAAGGGGCTGCGCATGCTGCTCTGTGGCGGCGAACGGGCGGATGCCACGGCCTTCCGGCGGATCCAGGCCGAGCTGCCGCACTTGCGCCTGGTCAACGGCTACGGGCCCACCGAGACCACCACCTTTGCCGTGACCCATGAGCCCGGTGAGCTGGCGGCGGATGCCGACAGCGTGCCCATTGGCCGGCCGCTGTCCAACACCCGGGTGTACGTGCTCGATGCCCTGGGCCAGCCGCTGCCGGTGGGGGTGGTGGGGGAGCTGTACATCGGGGGTGATGGCGTGGCCCTGGGCTACCTCAACCGTCCGGACCTGTCGGCGCAGAAGTTCCTCATCGACCCGTTCCACCAGCAGACCCACGGCACCGCTGCGCCGGCCCTGATGTACCGCACCGGCGACCTGGGCCGCTGGCTGGAAAATGGTCTTCTGGAATGCATCGGGCGCAATGACGAGCAGGTGAAGATCCGCGGCCTGCGCATCGAACCCGGGGAAATCCAGGCGCAGTTGGCCCGCTTCCCCGGCCTGCGGGACGGCGTGGTCGTGGTGCGTGAAGACAGCCCCGGGGACAAGCGCCTGGTGGCCTACTACACCCTGCACGAGCACACCCCGGCGCCGGATGCCGAGCAACTGCGCAGCCACCTGCAACAGCAGTTGCCGGACTACATGGTGCCCCTGGCCTATGTGCACTTGCAGGCCTTGCCCCTGACCCGCAACGGCAAGCTGGACCGCCGTGCGCTGCCGGCGCCCGGCAGCGCGGCCCAGCTCGCCCAGGCCTATGCCGCGCCCCAGGGCGCGCTGGAGCAGGCCCTGGCCGGGCATTGGGCGGCGGTGCTGAAGCTCGAGCAAGTAGGTCGCCACGACCACTTCTTCGAACAGGGCGGGCATTCGCTCTCGGCCATCCAGTTGATCAACCGCCTGCAACAGGCGGCGTTCGACGTGACCCTGGCGGAGCTGTTCCAGCACGCCACGGTGGCGGCCATGGCGCGCCTGTTGAGCGAGCGCACGGCCGCGCCGCGCTCCACCGAGCTGATCCCGGTGCGCACCGGCGGCAGTGGCCCGGCGCTGTTCCTGGTCCATGAGTTCACCGGGCTGGACGTGTATTTCCCGGCCCTGGGCCAGCACCTGGAAGGCGATTTCCCGATCTACGGCCTGCCCGGCGTGGCGGTCGGCGAGCCGCAGTTGCGCACCCTGGAATGCCTGGCCACACGCTTGCTTGACGTGATGCGCAAGGCCCAGCCGCAGGGGCCGTATCGCCTGGCCGGCTGGTCCTTCGGTGGGGTCCTGGCCTATGAGATCGCCCAGCAGTTGCTGGGCCTGGACCAGGAGGTGGAGTTCCTCGGCCTGATCGACAGCTACGTGCCGCGCCTGACCGACCAGGGCAAGGCGCGCTGGTCTGGCGAGCACGCGCACAAGCGCCACCTGCTGTTGCAGTGCCGCGCCTACTGGAGCGCCCAGGGCGCGGCCGGGGTGCAGCCCCTGGCGCACCTGGAACAACTGGAGGCGCCGCTGGAGCCACTGGACTTTGCCGACCTGCTGCAACGCTGCCGCGACCAGGGGCTGCTGTTCGAGCAACTGGCCACGGCGCCGCCGCAAGCGCTCGGCCATTACCTGGATCGCGAGGTCGCCCACGGCCATGCCCTGGCCCATTACCGGGTCCATCCCCTGGGCATGCCGGTGCATCTGTTCTGCGCCGCCGAACGGCCCACCGAGCTGTCCCGGCGCAGCCCGACCCTGGGCTGGGGCGAGATCCTGCCGGCGGGCGAACTGCACTGCATCAGCGTGCCCGGGGACCACCTGAGCATGATGAAGGCGCCGCATATCCAGGCCCTGGGGCACGCCCTGGGCCAGGCCCTGGCGGCGGCCAGGGCCAAGGGCGCGGTGAGCGCTGTGCCGCACCAGCCCTTGCTGCGGATCCAGAGCGGGCGCCCCGGGCACACGCCGATCTTCTGCGTGCCCGGGGCCGGTGACAGCATCACCGGCTTTATCGGCCTGAGCGAGGCCCTGGGGGCCGAATGGCCGATCCTCGGCCTGCAGGCCCGGGGCCTGGACGGCTGCGGGGTGCCCCATGGCCAGGTCGAAGTGGCGGCCCGGCATTACCTGGAGGCCATCACCGCCGAGTACCCCGACGGGCCGCTGCACCTGATCGGCCATTCCTTCGGCGGCTGGGTGGCATTCGAGATGGCCGGGGCCCTGCAGGCCGCTGGTCGCGAAGTGGTGTCGCTGACCCTGATCGACAGTGAGGCTCCCGGAGGCAATGGCGCGCTAGGGCGGCCCTATACCACCACCGCGGCGCTGTGGCGCTTGATCGAATCCATGCAACTGGCTGCAGGCCAGGACATGGGCATCGACCCCGAGCGCTTCGCCGCCGAGGACGACGGCATGCAGATGCACCTGCTGCATGCCGGCATGGTCCGGGTCGGGCTGTTGTCCCCGCGCGCCGACCCGCGGGCCATGCACGGCCCGGCGCGAACCTTCGCCAGCGCCCTGCGCACCCGCTACCAGCCTCGGCGCCCGTACCAGGGCAAGGTGCGCCTGGTGCTGGCGGATGACCCGAGCCTGGACGCCGCCGGCAACCGCCGGGAGCAGCAGGGGATGGTCCAGGGCTGGCGCCGGCAGGCTGCGCACCTGCAGGTGTGGTACGGCCCGGGCAACCACTTCAGCCTGCTCAAGGCGCCCAACGTCTACCACTTGGCGGCCTGGTGGCATGACGGCCTGGCGCTGCCCCAGGGGGAGGTCATGTCATAGGGCGCGGGGCAACACAGGCGCTGGCCCTGCCGGCGCCTGGACACCCGGTTTAATTCATCTGGAACACCGCTCACTACGGCAGCACGGTGTTCTGTAAGGGGGCTCGCCGCTGGCCGGTGCAGCCCGCCCTCAACGGACTTGTGGTCATCTATGGAAAAGTCGAAGTTTCGCAAAATCGGTATGGGGCTGTTGCTGGTGGTTGTGGCCGGGTTGATTTTCTATACGGTGCAGGCGCCGGCGGAGCCGCCGCAGTACCTGACCGCCAAGGTCGAACGGGGGGATATCGAGAACGCGGTCCTGGCCTCGGGCCTGCTCGAAGGCATCAAGCAGGTGGATGTCGGGGCCCAGGTCTCCGGGCAGTTGAAGTCGCTCAAGGTCAAGGTCGGGGACAAGGTGAAAAAGGGCCAGTGGCTGGCGGAAATCGACCCGCTGGTGCTGCAGAACACCCTGCGCCAGGCCCAGGTGGACGAGGAGAACCTGCAGGCCAAGCGCCGCGCCACCGCGGCCCAGCTCAAGGAAACCAAGGCCATCTACGAGCGCTACCGTGACTTGCAGTCCGACGCCTCGATTTCCCAGCAGGATTACGAGACCGCCGAATCCAACTACGAGGTGCAGCGGGCCAACCTGCTGTCCCTGGACGCGCAGATCAAGAGCGCGCACATCCAGATCGACACCGCCAAGGTCAACCTGGCCTACACCCGCATCGTCGCGCCGATCGATGGCGATGTGGTGGGGGTGGTGACCCAGGAAGGCCAGACGGTGATCGCCAACCAGCTGGCGCCGGTGCTGCTCAAACTGGCGGACCTGGACACCATGACCGTCAAGGCCCAGGTTTCGGAGGCCGATGTGATCCATATCGCCCCCGGCCAACAGGTGTACTTCACCATCCTCGGCGAGGCGGAAAAACGCTACTACGCCAAACTGCGGGGCACTGAGCCGGCGCCGCAGAACTTCCTCGAAACCCAGACCGCCGGCACCCCCAAGCAGAACACCGCGGTGTTCTACAACGCGCTATTCGACGTGCCCAACCCGGACCATCGGCTGCGCATTTCCATGACTGCCCAGGTGCGCATCGTGCTGGATACCGCCAAGGACGTGCTGATGGTACCGGTGGCGGCCCTGGGCCCGCGCAATGCCGACGGCAGCTTCGCGGTGCGGGTGCTGGACGCCAAGGGCCATGCCCAGGCGCGCAACGTCAGCACCGGGATCAACAACAACGTCAAGGTGCAGATCAAGGACGGCCTGGCGGAGGGTGACCGGGTGGTGATCGGTGATCCGCTGCCCGGCACGGCAGGGGCCTGAGCATGAGCGAGCCCCTGCTGCACCTCACCGGCATCAGCCGCAGCTTCACCGCCGGGGATCGGGAGTTCCTGGCCCTCAAGCACATCGACCTGAGCATCCAGGCCGGGGAAATGGTGGCGATCACCGGGGCCTCGGGGTCGGGCAAGTCGACCCTGATGAACATCCTCGGCTGCCTGGACTACGCCACCGCCGGCAGCTACAAGGTCAACGGCCGGGAAACCCGCGACCTCGACGACCAGGCCCTGGCGGAACTGCGCCGCGACTACTTCGGCTTCATCTTCCAGCGCTACCACTTGCTGCCGCACCTGAGCGCCATGCACAACGTCGAGATGCCGGCGATCTACGCCGGTACCCCGCAAGTCAGGCGCCATGACCGGGCCCGGGAACTGCTGGCGCGCCTGGGTTTGTCCGGGCACCTGGGCCACCGGCCCAACCAGCTCTCCGGCGGCCAGCAGCAGCGAGTGAGCATCGCCCGGGCGCTGATGAACGGCGGCGAAGTGATACTCGCCGACGAACCCACCGGTGCCCTGGACACCGCCAGCGGCAAGGAGGTGATGAACATCCTCCAGGAACTGCACGGCCTGGGGCACACGGTGATCATCGTCACCCACGACCCCAAGGTGGCGGCCAACGCCCAGCGCATCATCGAAGTGCGCGACGGCGAGATCGTCAGCGACCGGGCCAACCCGCGCCCGGCGGACGAGGCGCCGAGCGAGCCACCGGTCAGCGTGCGGCCCGCCGGTGCGCGGCGCCTGGTGGCCAGCCTGGGGCTGTTCAAGGAGGCCTTCGTGATGGCCTGGGTGGCGCTGGTCTCGCACCGCATGCGCACCCTGCTGACCATGCTCGGGATCGTCATCGGCATCACCTCGGTGGTGTCCATCGTGGCCATCGGCGAGGGCGCCAAGCGCTACGTGCTCAAGGACATCCAGGCCATCGGCAGCAACACCATCGACATCTTCCCCGGGGCCAGTTTCGGCGACAGCCGGGCGGCGGCGATCCAGACCCTGATGCCCGCCGACGTGACGGCCCTGAACCAGCTGTACTACGTCGACAGTGCCACGCCCATGGTCGGCCGCAGCCTGTTGCTGCGCTACGGCAACATCGATCTCAACGCCACGGTCAACGGCGTCAGCCACCTGTATTTCCAGGTTCGCGACATCAAGCTGGCCAGCGGCATTTCCTTCAGCGAAAACGACGCGCGGCGCCAGGCCCAGGTGGTGGTGATCGACCACAACACCCGCAACCGCCTGTTCGGCCCGGATGTCGACCCGCTGGGGCAGGTGATCCTGGTGGGCAACCTGCCGTGCACGGTGATCGGCGTGACCCGGGAGAACAAGAACATGTTCGCCGCCAGCAACCTGCTGAACGTCTGGCTGCCCTACGAGACCGCCGCCGGGCGGGTGCTCGGCCAGCGCCACCTGGACAGCATCAGCGTGCGGATCAAGGACGGCCAGCCGAGCAAAGTGGTGGAGGAGCATGTGAAGAAGCTGATGGAGCAGCGCCACGGCACCAAGGATTTCTTCACCAACAACCTCGACAGCATCATGCAGACGGTGCAGCGCACCAGCCGCTCCCTGGCCCTGCTGCTGTCGCTGATCGCGGTGATTTCCCTGGTGGTGGGGGGAATCGGGGTGATGAACATCATGCTGGTGTCGGTCACCGAGCGGACCCGGGAGATCGGCATCCGCATGGCGGTGGGGGCCCGGCAGTCGGATATCCGCCAGCAGTTCCTGGTGGAGGCGGTGATGGTCTGCCTGATCGGCGGGGCCATCGGCATCAGCCTGTCGTTCGCCATCGGCTACCTGTTCACCCTGTTCATCAAGGAGTGGGAGATGGTGTTTTCCATGGGGTCGATCATTACCGCGTTCGCCTGTTCGACCCTGATCGGCATCGTCTTCGGCTTCGTTCCGGCGCGCAACGCCGCGCGCCTGGATCCCATCGAGGCCCTGGCCCGGGATTGACAGGCCGTAGACCGAACCGCCGGCGCTGGGGCCGGCGGGGGTTACAGGGCCAAGGCCGGATCAGGCCGTCGGGGTTTCGCTACTGTGCGGCGCTTGTTCCTCGGGCGAGTACATCCAGCGCAGCAGCGAGTGCCGGCCACTGATGCCGAGCTTGATGGCGGCGCGTTTCAAGTAGCTTTCGACGGTATTGACCTTGAGCTTGAGCTGCTCGGCCAGCTGCGGCGCGGTGCGCCCGGCCAGCAGCCCGACACAGACCTCCAGCTCGCGGTTGGACAGGCGCAGCCCGGACTGTTCCAGGCGCGCGGCAAAGCGCAGGCGCAGGCTTGCCAGGCCCTCGATGGCGGCACTGTCCTGCTCGGCGGCATCGCCCCGGGGCTGCAGGGCGCTGATGTGTTTTTCCACCATGGGCAGCAGCAACGGCGAGATGTCCTCCAGCAGCAGGCGTTCCTGGGGGGAAAAGCTCTGGTCCTGGCTGCTGCGGTACACCGAGAGCACGTAGTGGTAGGAGTCCTTGCGCCCGGTCAGGTGCAGTTGTGCCGGGTCCGCGTGGCCGCGCTGGCGTTGCAGCGACGGGCCCGGGGCCGGTTCGCCGGGTTGTTCGGGAAAGCCGGTGAGCAGCAGCGGGTCATTGCTGGCATGGGCATCGCTGTACAGCGGGTGGCGGGTCTGCATCAGGGTGTTGCCGGTTCTGCCGACGGCCTGTTCCGGGTCGGCCCGCAGTTGGGTGATATGGGTGGCGTCCACAGCCAGCTGGGTGAGTATCAGGTCGTGCAGCATGCGCGGAAAGTTGCGGCTGCCGGTGCTGGCGATGACCTTACCAATGTGTGGAAACAGTATTTGTGAGTTCATCATTTCATCCATGAATGTGAAGGTGTGGAGGGGGGCTGCCTTATAGCAACGAGTTTGGGTCAGGGTTGATTTACCTCCTGTTTGCTCTGGGCGACAAAGGGTCGCCTCGTATCCTAGTACAGGGTTGCGGTGGCTGTTTGATGAAGTGCGCAAAATCTTTCACCGCGGGCGCAGCGGTGCGGTGCTGCGTTGCACAGCACCGGGGCCGGGCTTGCAGGTGGGCCGGGTTACGGGCGCTTCTCGCAATTGACCATCCATGGCACACCAAAGCGGTCCACCAGCATGCCGAAGCGCTCGGCCCAGAAGGTGGCTTCCAGGGGCATCTGCACGTTGCCCTGTTCGGCCAGGGCGGCGAATACCCGTTCGGCTTCGGCGGCGTTGTCGATGTTCAGCGAGATCGAACAGCCGTGGATGCCCAAGTAGGGCAGCTCAGGGGTGGTGTCCGAGCCCATCAGCACCTGGTCGCCGACGCTCAGGCGGGTGTGCATGATGCGTTCGTGACAGTCGGCAGAGATGTGATCACGGGCCGGGCTTTCACCGAAGGTCATCATCATTTCCAGGGTGCCGTTCAGGCATTGGGCATAGAAGGTGAAGGCGGCCTTGCAGGTGCCGTTGAACACCAGGTAGGGGTTGATTTTCATGCTGTGCTCCGGTCGCAGGTAACGGGCAGGCACGCGGGCCTGTGGACGAACTTCCATAGCAAAGCCGTTATCGGCCCTGCGCGGAGGTTTTTTTATAGATGGTTTTTCCATGCTCGCCCGTGGCGATATAACCGTCGCCGCGCCATTGGGGGCGCGGCGGCGGTGCGGGCGGGGGTTACAGGCGCGGCTGCTCCTGGGGCGTGCCGAGCAACTGGTGCAGGGTGTTGATCAGCGCCTGCTGGCGCAGCCGGTCCTCCTGGTGCCGGGCTTCGGCGGCGGCGACATCGGCGTTGCAGTGCGGGCAGGTGCTTTCATGGGCGTGGATGTACTCCAGGCAACTGCGACACAGGGCCAGGCGCGGCGGGATGCGGCCTTCCTCGGGCGACGCCTGGCCCTGGTTGACCCAGGCCAGCTTGATCACCTGGCCGCTGTCGTTGACGCTCGATACCGCCTCGCCGGTGTCGATGCGTTCGGTGATCAGGTCGAAACGGCCCACCGAGAACGACGCCGGGCCGGCGTCTTCGAGCTTGACGATGCGTTCGCGCAGGCCCTTTTTCGCCAGGTCCAGGGTCCGGTAGTGGCAGTAGGGATTGTTCCCCGGCTTGCCCAGCAGCGAGTGCGAGGTCCAGGTGCAGCCGCCGCGGCAGACATCGTTGTAGTAACAGGTGCGGCAGTAGCCCCACAGGTCGTCCACCGAGCGCAGGCGGCCGAAGTGGATGCCTTCGCTGTAGTGCCAGATGTCGTGCAGGCTCATGCTGCGCACGTTGCCACCGGAGAAACCCACGGTGGCCAGGGACGGGCAGCCCTTGACCGTGCCGTCGGCCTCCAGGGCCAGGACCGTCTGCCCGGCGGCGCAGCCGCTCCAGTGCACGCGGTCGTCGCCGAAGCCGCGCCACATGTGCTCGTAGGGGCCGTAGTAGCCGATGTTGTTGCCCACATTCATCAGCAGCCCGCGCTCGGCGCCTTCGCGGTACAGGCGCGCCAGCAGCGGCATCACCTCCAGCAACTGGTAGGGCTGCAGCAGCAGCTCGGGGTGATCCACCGCATTGCCCATGGCCACGGTCAGCTGGATCTGCCAGTGGCTGGCGCCGGCATCGATGATCAGCTCCATCAGGGCCGGCAGGTCGGGCAGGGTGGCGGCGCCGATCTGCGTGTTGACGCTGACCTTGAGCCCGGCCTGCTTGGCCCGGCGCAGGGTATCCAGGGCCTTGTCGAAGGAGCCGGGGACATTGCGCACCGCGTCATGCAGCGGCGCCAGGCCATCCAGAGAGACGCCGACGCCATTGAGCCCGGCGTCCACCGCGGCCTGCATCTTGGCCGGGGTCAGGTTGCGCCCGCCGGTCTGGATCGCCACGTACATGCCGTGGTCGTGGATGGCCTGGATCAGCCGCGTCCAGTCCTTGCGCAGATAGGCTTCGCCACCGATCAGGGTGACTTCCCGGGTGCCCAGGGCGGCGATCGAATCGATCACCGACAGGCATTCCTGGGTATTGAGTTCGCCCGGGCGCCGATGCCCGGCGCGGGAGCCGCAATGCAGGCACTTGAGGTCGCAGGCGAGGGTGATTTCCCAGACCACATGCACCGGGACAAAGCGCTTGAGGTCGGTTTCGCTGAGGTAGCGGGCGGGGAGACGGTCTGACATGAGAGTTCCTTGCGCACCCGGCGGTGCGCGGCACCAACCCATCGAAATAGGCGCGCCTTCCTTGTGTCGCAATGGCGCGGTCGTTTTGTGGCAGCCCCCGGGGCCGCGGCGGGCGGCCCCGGGGGCTGGTGGTCAGCGCTGTTCCAGGCGGCTGATTTCTGCCTGCAACTGCTGCACCGCCTGGGTCAGGTTGTCAGCGTTGGCCAGTTGCTGCTCGCCCTGGGCCACCAGTGCCTTGAGCCGCGCCAGGTCGCCGCTGGCCTGGGCCTGCTGCAGCGCCACGGCGTACAGCGGGTGGCGCACTTCGGCGGCCGGGCCGGCCTGGCTGGCGTAGTCCGCTGCCTGCGCCTGCTCCACCGGGGCCGGGCTCACGGCGGCGTGTTGCACCACGTGCCAGTGCCCCTGGAACTGGTACTTGTAGCTGGCGAAGCCGCTGGCCCAGTCCAGGCCGAGGATGCCCTGCAGATGGAAGGTCTCGGCGATCTGGCTGGTGGGGCCGCTGGGATTGCCGGCCAGGCTGAGGATGATGTGCCCCTCGCTGGAGGGGTCGAGCTTGACCTGGGAGTAGTCGCCCCACACGTCGGCGTGGAACTGCACCGGTGGCGAGGTGCTCTGGGTCACGCGGGCAACGCCGCTGACGCGTTTCTTCGGGGTATCGACCAGCAGGTCGAGGGTCAGCACCGGCCCACCGATCACGGGGTTGGCGACGATGAGGCGGGTATGGAACAGTCCGATTGTCATGCTGCAACTCCTTATCTTCTTGAAGACATCAGGTTCGATGGACGGCCGGGCTCAGCGCCGCTCCTGCTGGCTGATCTCGGCCTTGGCGGCCACCAGTGCGGTGCGGATCAGCGGCAGCTGTTCCAGTTGCTGGGTGGCGACCTTGTGCAGGCTCTTCATCTGCGCCAGGTCACCGCTGGCGATGGCACCGTGGATCGGCGCCCCGTACAGCGCCGAGATCGGCGGCAGCGGATGGTTGGGCTGGCCGCGGTGCAGAGGGGCCGACAGGGTGCTGGACTGCACGGTTTCCTGCAGGTGGGCGGGCACCTGGTTGACCGTCACCCAGCTGTGGCCGTTGTAGTACTGATAGTTGGCCACGCCTTCCTTCCAGTCGTCGCTGACCACCAGGTGCAGCTTGAAGTTGATCACCGAGTTCGACCCCGGGCCGCCCTGGTTGCCCTGGGCCGTGATGAGGATCTTGCTGGTGCTGGGCGGCATGACGGTGAGGTAGGTGTACTGGCCCCAGACATCGCTGTGCAGGTCCAGGGGCGGGTTGACCGCCTGGGTGATGCTGGAAGTGCCGCGCACACTGTGTTCCGGGGTATAGGCCAGCAGGTTGAGGATCAGGGTGGGCGCGCCGGGTTGCGAGGTGCCGATACGGTAGCTCAGGGGGAACAGGCCTTCGGCTTGCGAGTAGTTGCCGGACATTTGCTTTGCCTCCATTCAATGACAGGGGAGCCGCGATCAGCGGCGTTCCAGGCGGGCGACTTCCTTGGCCAGCTGTTCGTAGGCGTTGTGCAGATCCTTGGGTTCGTTCCTGGCCGGATCGCGCTTGGCCAGCAGGGCTTTCATCTCCGGCAGCTTGCCTTCGCTGATGGCCGACTGGATGGCGACTCCGTAGGGGGGGATCACATGTTGGGATGCATTGCTCATGGCGTTTGCCTTCCGTGGGTGTGGATGGGGTGCTGCGCTACTCGGCAGCTTTTGCAGTTAAGCAGCGCGGGTGGAATTGGCAGGGTAATGGCACATTGATTTTGTGGGTTTCCGACCGGTGGATTCACGGTCGGTAAAGGGTTGATTTTGGAGACATTCCAAAGGGCGATATGCAGGCGGGAGGTGATTGCGGATGGCGATAGGAGGGGGTGAGAAAGGGGGGGCGAGCGTAGGCACCGGCTGCCGGCGAAGAGGCCCTCGACAGCCATGCATCGCCCTGGCCGGCGCCTTCGCTGGCAAGCCGCCCCTACGGGGTGTCAGTGCGCTCGGACCACCCCCAACTCCTCCAGCCGGCGCCGCGTCTCGGCCGCCGTCACATGATGAATCGCATGCCACCCCAGCGCCGTTGCGGCGACGATATTGGGCGCATGGTCGTCAATGAACACCAGTTCCTCGGGGGCCACCCCCGGCAAATGCGCACGAATGCGCCCCAGGGTCGTGTGATAGATCTCGGCATCCGGCTTGATCTGGCGCTCTTGCCCCGACACCACGATGTCGCGAAAGCGCTGCAGAAACGGGTAATTGTCCCAGGCATAGGGAAAGGTTTCCCGGGACCAGTTGGTCAGCCCGAACAGGGGCACCTGCGCCTGGTGCAGTTCTTCCAGCAGGGCTACGCCCTGATCCAGTGGCCCCTTGAGCATTTCCGGCCAGCGCCCGTAATAGGCCTCGATCAAGGGGGCATGGTCGGGGTGCTCGGCCACCAGGCTGCGGGTCGCCTCGGCCAGGCTGCGGCCGGCGTCCTGCCGGGTATTCCAGGCCTGGGTGCAGATGGTGTCGAGGAACCACTGGCGGCGCTCATCGTCGGGGATCAGCTGGCGGTACAGGTGGTGCGGGCTCCAGTCGAACAGCACGCCACCAAAATCGAAAACCACGGCACGAATCGTCATGAACACGTCCTTTTGAGCGGTTATGGGCCAGGCGCCATCCTGCGACGCCCGGCAGCACAATGCAATTTGCCGCTGGCCGCTGGTCCGCTCGGCGGCACCCTGGCCACGAATCGTGATCCAACCCCTGTATCCGGCCTTTTCCAGGCTGGCACAGGAGCTGCCCATGACTGCCAAGAACCCCACGGGGCCGCGCTCGTCCGAGCATGCCTCGAATCATCATGACCCGGGTTTCGACCCCGATTCGCCAGACCTGGCCGACCCCCAGGTAGACCCGGTAGGCCCGGCCAGGGCACCCCTGGACCGCCCTGAACCCGAGCACCGGCGCAAGCGCTCGCGGGCCTACGATCCCCTGGCCAACCTGAAGAAGTGACCCGGCGCGCCGACATGCGGCAGTCGCCGGGCGGTGTGGCGGGTGTAAGGTAAAACGCCCAAGCCCCAGGCTCGCCGAGGAAAAAGGAGGTGTCCATGAGCACGCCGCTGCTGAACAAACTGCAGATCAACGGCTATCAGGTCTTGAGCGTCAACCACGGGCCCTGGAAGGTCTGCACGCCGGGTGACCGGCTTGCTACCTTCGGCACCCGGGAAGAGGCCATGGCCTTTGCCGCCGCCCTGCCGGCGCGCAGGCAACGACCGGCCGCCACCGGTGGCTAGCGCCCAGGCAGGAAAAAAGCCCCGACCGGTTCGGGGCTTTTTTATGCCTGGCCGGGGGCATGGCCGGACGGGGCGAGGGCGCAGCGGGGCGCAATTACGGCTGCATGAAACTCAGCAGCGGGAGGATGAAGGCTGCTGCCAGGGCCAGTGCCCACAGGGTCTGCAGAAACAGCTCATCGGCGTTGTCGGCGGCGGGCCGCGGGGCGAGGCGGCGGCGCCAGTAGAAGTACAGGCCGCTGACCACGAACACACAGGTGATGCCCATCATGTACTCCAGCTCCCACTTCTGGGGGCTGATGGCCAGGCTGCCGTCCTGGTCATCCGGGTAGTCGAGCCGCCACCAGGCGCCCAGCAGCAGCGGCACCAGCCCGGCCAGGAGCCAGGCCAGGCGCGCACCGGGCATCCGGGTCAGCAGGGTCACGGCCAGGCCGATCAGGCACAGCACCCAGACAAAGAGGTACAGCTGAAAGCCCATGGCCCCACCGAACAGCGTGCTGCTGACATCCCGCGGCTGCATCATCTGCACGTCGCACAGCAGCATCAGCGACAAGGGCGCGGCAACGACGATCCAGCACAGAGGGCGGTAGAGCCACAACCACAGGGTAAACAGGCGAGACATGGGCACACTCATCAAGGTTTGGTGAAGCAAGAAAGAGGCGGGGTTGGCGGTCAGTCGACAATGACCCGGGTGCCAGGGCCCAGGCACAGGCTCAACTGTTCGCCGGCCCGGTTGAAGGCGCAGTACGGCAGGGGCGCCTTGCTGGCATTGACCAAGGGGGGGATGAAGAAGCCCCCCAGCAATACCGCCCATGCAATCCGCAACGACAGCTCACGGAGGGTGGCGGGGGCTCTCGGCTTGAGCCGCTGCTGGTGCAACAGGTAGATGCCGCTGTAGACCAGGGCGAAACCGAAGACCATCACATAGTCCAGCTCCCGGGCCTGGATGCTGAAGATCAGGTTGCCGTCGAAATCATCCGGGTAGTTGATCCGCCACCACAGGCCCAGCAGCAACTGCACCAGCCCACCGATGATCCAGGCCAGGCGGGCGCCGGGCACCCGGGTCAGCACGGCCAGGCCCAGGCCGATGACGCTGAAGGCCCAGCCGCCCAGGTACAGCATGAAACCCATGGAGCCGCCGAACAGCGTGCCGCCGACTTCCCGGGGGACGATCAGGTGCAGGTTGCAACGGATCATGGTGGCCAATTGTGCGGCCACGGCGATCCAGCACAGGAGGTAGTAGAGCCGGGACCAGAAGGTGTGCAGGGGCGACATGCAGAGACTCGAAAAAAACAGGGCCGATGAGAGTGTGTGGTGGGCTGGGTTCAAACCCACAGCAAACCGCAGGCAACCGCGAACAGCACCAGGGCGATGCTGATGCCCGCCAGGGGAATGCGAAACCAGTAACGGATGGCCAGCACCCACAGGCTGGCGAGAAACCCCAGGCCGATCAGCAGCAAGCCACGGGCCTCCAGCAGCAGGGCCGGGTGCAGCCAGGCGAGGTAGCCATAGACCAGGCCGAACAGCATGGCGCCCAGGCTGTGGCTGGCGTTGAAGCCGACCCAGGCCCGCCACAGGCTGGTCTGGCGGGTGATCATCGGCGACACCTGGCGCATGCGTTCGGCCAGGGCCGGGTCACGGGGCTGGAATTTGTCGGTGGCGAAGGTGTAGATCAGGTGCAGGGTGCCGAGCAGCAGCACGATGGCTGAGCTGGCGATGATCAGGGCGGGGGCCAACACGTTTCTTCCTTGGGCGGTGCTCGGGTGCGCGGAGTATGCCGGGCCGCCCGGGGTTTTGCACCTGCGGGCGCGGCTTTTTTACCGGCACGGGGCAGGGCGCCGGGCGCCCTGCCCAGGGGCTCAGAACTGCTCGGCGTCGAGGCCGAACAAGGAGGCGCTGCCGGCGCGGATGCTCTGCTCCAGGCTGAGGATGCGCGGCAGCATGCGGCTGAAGTAGAAGCGCGCGGTGGCCAGCTTGGCACCGTAGAAACCGTCGTCCTCGGAACGCTTGTGCTCGGCCACCTGGGCCATGCGCGCCCACAGGTAGGCGTAGGCCACGTAGCCGAACAGCTGCAGGTATTCGACGCAGGCGCTGCCCACCGCGTGGGGGTTCTGCGCCGCCTGTTCACGCAGCCAGTCGCTGAGGTCTTCCAGGCGTTGCACCGCGTCCAGCAGCTCGGCGGCGTAGGCGGCGCCGGGCAGGTAGGCGTAGTCGCGGATCTCGCCGGTGAACAGGCGCAGGGCCACGCCGCCGTTGCCCACCACCTTGCGCCCCAGCAGGTCCAGGGCCTGGATGCCGTTGGTGCCTTCGTAGATCTGGGCGATGCGTACATCCCGCACCAGTTGCTCCTGGCCCCATTCGCGGATGTAGCCGTGGCCGCCGAAGATCTGCTGGCCCAGCACGCAGCTGTCCAGGCCGGTGTCGGTGAAGAACGCCTTGGCCACCGGGGTCAGCAGCGCCACCAGGGCCTCGGCGTTGTGCCGCTCATGGGGCTGGTCGGCGAACTTGGCCAGGTCCAGCTGCTGGCCGACGTAGCTGGCGAAGGCCCGGCCGCCTTCGGTCATGGCCTTCATGGTCAGCAGCATGCGCCGCACATCGGGGTGGACGATGATCGGGTCGGCGATCTTGTCCTTGGCCACCGGGCCGGCCGGGGAGCGGCTCTGGATGCGCTCGCGGGCGTAGGTGCGGGCGTTCTGGTAGGAGTTCTCGGCGCAGCCGATACCCTGGATGCCGATGGACAGGCGCTCGTAGTTCATCATGGTGAACATCGCCGCCAGGCCCTTGTTGGCCTCGCCGATCAGCCAGCCGGTGGCGCCGTCGAAGTTCAGCACGCAGGTGGCCGAGGCCTTGATGCCCATCTTGTGCTCGATGGAACCGCAGCTCACCGCGTTGGCCGCGCCGAGATTGCCGTTGGCGTCCACATGGATCTTCGGCACCAGGAACAGCGAGATGCCCTTGGGCCCGGCCGGGGCGTCCGGCAACTTGGCCAGCACCAGGTGGATGATGTTCTCGGTCAGGTCCTGCTCGCCGCCGGTGATGAAGATCTTGCTGCCGCTGATGCGGTAGCTGCCGTCGGCCTGGGGCTCGGCGCGGGTGCGGATGATCCCCAGGTCGGTGCCGGCGTGGGCCTCGGTGAGGCACATGGAACCGGCCCAGCGGCCTTCGTACATCGGCGGCAGGTACAGCTGTTTCAGCGCTTCGCTGGCGTGGGCATCGATGGCCAGGCAGGCCCCGGAACTCAGGGCCGAGTACAGGGCGAAACTGGAATTGGCGGCGTAGAGCATTTCCTCGAACTGCACCGCGAGCATCTTCGGCATGCCCATGCCGCCGTAGGCCGGGTTGCCGCTCAGGCCGACCCAGCCGCCCTGGATATAGGTGCTGTAGGCCTCCTTGAAACCGGCCGGGGTGCGCACCTGCCCGGCGTGCCAGCTGGCGCCTTCCTCGTCGCCGCTGCGGTTGAGCGGGGCGATCAGGTTGCCGGTGACCTTGGCCGCTTCTTCGAGAATGGCGTCGGCGGTGTCGCCGTCCACGGTATCGGCCAGGGCCGGCAGGCGGGCCCAGAGCTTGGGTGCGTTGAACACTTCATGCAGGACAAAGCGCATGTCGCGCAGCGGAGCGTTGAATTCGGGCATTGCAGGAACCTCGGGCAAAAGTGGAGGTTGAGCGGCCTCGGCCGCATGAATCGACAACGAAAACCCCGCCACCATGTAGGAGCCGGTTTGCCGGCGAAGAGGCCCGCAAGCCATGCATCGCCCTGGCCGACGCCTTCGCTGGCAAGCGAAGCGCCGCCCGGCCAGTTCCTACAAGGGCTGGGTCGGTGTATTCAGGCTAGAGGTTTTTCGCCATGTCGCGCAGGACGAACTTCTGGATCTTGCCGGTGGAGGTCTTGGGCAACGGGCTGAAGACCACGGTACGCGGCACCTTGAAGCCTGCCAGGTGCTCGCGACAGAAGGCGATGATCTCGGCTTCGCGCACCTGCTGGTGGTCGGCCTTGAGGGTGATGAAGGCGCAGGGCGTCTCACCCCATTTTTCATCGGGCCGGGCCACCACCGCGGCTTCCAGCACTGCCGGGTGGCGATAGAGCACGCCTTCCAGTTCGATGGTGGAAATGTTCTCGCCCCCGGAAATGATGATGTCCTTGAGCCGGTCGCGGATCTCCACGTAGCCGTCCGGGTGGGTCACCCCCAGGTCGCCGGTATGGAACCAGCCGCCCTCGAAGGCTTCGGCGGTTGCCGTGGGGTTCTTCAGGTAGCCCTTCATCACGGTGTTGCCGCGCATGAAGATCTCGCCGATGGTCTGGCCGTCCCGGGGCGTGGGTTCGAGGGTTTTCGGGTCGGCCACCATCACCCCTTCCAGGGTCGGGTAGCGTACGCCCTGGCGCGACTTGATCTGCGCCCGCTGTTCAAGGGGCAGTTCATCCCAGGCGGCGTGCCAGGCGCACAGGGTCACCGGGCCATAGACCTCGGTCAGGCCGTAGACGTGGGTCACCTTGATGCCCATTTCCTCCACCGCGCCGATCACCTTGGCCGGCGGCGCGGCCCCGGCCACCATGGCGTTGACCGGGTGGTCGATGGCCGCCTTGGCGGTGTCGGGCATGTTCACCAGGGCATTGAGCACGATGGGCGCGCCGCACAGGTGCGTGACCTGGTGCTCGCGGATCAGGTCGAGGATCTTCTGCGGGTCGACCCGGCGCAAAAACACATGCACCCCGGCCAGGGCGGTGACGGTCCAGGGGTAGCACCAGCCGTTGCAGTGGAACATCGGCAGGGTCCACAGGTACACCGGGTGGTTGCCCATGGCCCAGGTCATCTGGTTGCCCAGGGCATTGAGGTAGGCGCCGCGGTGGTGATAGACCACGCCCTTGGGGTTGCCGGTGGTGCCCGAGGTGTAGTTCAGGGCGATGGCCTGCCACTCGTCATCCGGCCACTGCCAGGCAAACTCGGGATCGCCCTCGGCCAGGAACGCTTCGTAGTCCAGCTCGCTGACCGGCTGGCCCTCGCCGTACTCCGGGTCGTCGAGGTCGATCACCAGGGGCGGGTGATCGAGCATGGCCACGGCGGCGTGGATCACCTCATGGAACTCGCGGTCGGCGATCAGCACCTTGGCTTCGCCGTGGGCCAGCATGAAGGCGATGGCCTCGGCGTCCAGGCGCACATTGAGGGCATTGAGCACGGCGCCGATCATCGGCACGCCGAAGTGTGCTTCGAGCATTGCCGGGATGTTGGGCAGCATCACCGCCACCGTGTCGTTCTTGCCGATGCCGCGCCCGGCCAGGGCCGAGGCCAGGCGCCGGCAGCGGCTGTAGGTCTGGGCCCAGGTACGACGGATCGAACCGTGGATCACCGCCGGGTAATCGGGGTAAACCGCAGCGGTACGCTCGATGAAGCTCAAGGGGGAGAGGGCGATATGGTTGACGGCAGTCGGCGCCAGGCCTTGCTCGTAGATGGACATGGTTCGGGTACCCGGTGGCTGATTATTAGCTCTATTGGCCGAGGCTTGAGTGGCGCGTGCTGTGTACCTGGGGGCACTGACTGTAGGAGCCGGCTTGCCGGCGAAAGCGATCCCACGGGCCTCTTCGCTGGCAAGCCAGCTCCTACGTTCGGCGTTGCTTACAGGTACGCAGCACACCCAGCGAAAGCTCGGTGACTTATCCGGGGTCTTTTATATACTGTTTGTCGATTGATATGGAAGTACTACCTGAGTTGTATAGTAATTGTACTATAAAAAGAACCTACCCTTCCGGCCGCGAGACTGATCGACCATGCCCGACTCTACCCACCTGCGTCACTGGCTGCGCCTGCAGCGTGAAGGCCAGTTGCCGGACTCGCCCTGGCTCGGCCACGACCCGCAACCCAGCCTGCTGCTGGACGCCCAGGCGCAGCCGCTGGACCTCAACCCGGCACTGCGCCAGTGGCTGGACGATGCTGCCACTGGCGATCTCGCGGCCCTGCTGCCGGTCAACCACCCGGCCCTGGTACGGGCCTGCCTGGAGCAGCAGCGGGCCATCGAGCAGGTGGAAGCCCAGTGGGGCGAGCGCATCCTGCTCTGGAGCTTTATCCCCGATCCGCATCGCCAGCGGGTACTGGCGCGCTGCCAGGAAGCCACGGCCCAGGTCCGGGCCGAGCGCGAGTCGGCCAAGGCCCGGCGCCTGTACCGCCTGATCACCGAAAACACCACTGACCTGATTTCCCGGCACACCCCGGACGGCAGCTTCCTCGACGCCTCACCGGCCTCCTGGACCCTGCTCGGCTACTGGCCCGAGCAACTGCGCGGGCGCCTGGCCCGCAGCCTGTTCCACAGCCAGGACCTGGCCGGGCTGATGCAGCGCACCCGCGATGCCCTGGAGCAGGACGGCTACCACACCATGACCTATCGCATCCGCCATCGCGACGGCCACTACCTGTGGTTCGAAACCGCCTGCCGCGGCATTCGCGACACCTACACCGGCACCGTGGTGGAAGTGGTGGCGGTGTCCCGGGACATCACCGCCCGGGTCCAGGCCGAAGAGAACAAGCGGCGCCTGGCGGAAGTGGTAGAGGCCAACCCCGACCCGGTGCTGTTCATCCAGCCCGGCGGCGCGGTCACCTACCTCAACCCGGCGGCGCGGCGCACCCTGGGGCTCGGCGACGGGCAGGCAATGCCGCCACTGGCGGCCATCCTCAGCGCTGCGGTACTCGACAGCCTGCAACGCGAAGGCTGGGACCGCGCTGAACACAGCGGCCGCTGGAGCATCGAGGCGCGCCTGCAACCGCCGGCCGGCGGCGCCTCGGTGCCGGTCTCGCTGATGCTCCTGGCCCACCGCGCGGCCAGTGGCGAGCGTTTCTATTCCCTGGTGGCCCACGACCAGAGCGAGCGCGAACTGCGCGAAGCCCAGCAGCGCCATCACCAGGACGAACTGGCCCACACCGCGCGCCTGGTGACCCTGGGCGAACTGGCCTCGGGCATCGCCCACGAGATCAACCAGCCGCTGGCCGCAGTGGTCAACTACGCCAATGCCAGCCAGCGCTACTTGCAGGCCCTGGGCACCCAGCCCGAGGCCGCCCGCAAGGTGGCCCAGGGCCTGGAACGGATTGCCGAGCAGGCGACCCACGCCGCCGAAGTGATCAAGCGCCTGCGGGCCTTTTTGCGCAAGGGCGGGCGCCGGGTGCAGGCCCTGGACATCGCCGAAGTGGCCCGGGAAACCGTGCGCCTGTGTGCCTGGGAAGCCCAGGCCAGCCAGGTGACGATCGACTTGCAGCTGACGGATAATCTGCCGCCGGTGTACGCCGACCGGGTGCTGCTGGAGCAGGTGCTGCTGAACCTGCTGCGCAACGCCATCGAGGCCAACCGCGAAGTGCATGGGCAGCAGGGCTCGCACATTGTGCTGGCCGCCGAGGCGACGGCCGAAGGCGGGGTGCAGATCAGCGTCAGCGACCAGGGCCCCGGTGTCTGCGCCGAGCAACTGCCGCAGCTGTTCACGCCGTTCTACACCAGCAAGGCCAATGGCCTGGGGCTCGGGCTGTCCATGAGCCGCAGCATCGTCGAGGGCTTTGGCGGCGACTTGCAGGCCCAGCCCCAGGCCGTCGGCCTGCGCATGTGCTGCCGGCTGCCGGCCAGTGCCCCGGCCGACCCCTCGGCAACGTCCCAGGCAACTTCCCCCGCAACGACAGGAGCAAGGCAATGACGAGTGTGGCGCAGCAACTGGTGTATGTGGTCGACGACGACCCGGGCATGCTCGACTCCACCGTCTGGCTCCTGGAGTCGGTGGGGCTCAAGGCGGTGCCCTTCACCAGTGGCCGCGAGTTTCTCGAACACTGCGACCCGAGCCTGAACGCCTGCGTGCTGCTGGATGTGCGCATGCCCGGCATGGGCGGGCTGAACGTCCAGGAAGAGCTGCGCCAGCGCGATATCCGCCTGCCGCTGATCTTTGTCAGCGGCCACGCCGACGTGCCCATCGTGGTCCGCGCGTTCAAGGCCGGGGCGGTGGACTTCATCGAGAAGCCCTACAACGAACAACTGTTGCTGGACAGCGTGCAGCAGGCCCTGAGCCGCGCCGACCGCCATCAGAACCAGAGTGCCGGGCAGGCCCGGGTGCAGGCGCTGCTGGAAAGCCTGACGCCACGGGAGAAAGACGTGTTGCTGCCGCTGGTGCAGGGCTACACCAACCGGGAAATTGCCGAGCAACTGGGGGTCAGCATCAAGACCATCGACCTGTATCGCTCACGGGTGATGAAGCGCATGCAGGCCGAACACCTGCCGGAACTGGTGGGTATGGCCATTGCCGCCGGGCTGGTAGACCCGCTGCACCTGCGCTGAGGCTCAGGCCACCGCGCTGCGCACGGGCACGCCGCCCAGCAGGCGCTCGATGGCGCCGCTCAGCAGGTTTTCCAACAGGGCTTCGCGTTCCCGCTCGGCCAGGGGTTGTTCGCTGAACCAGCTAGGGGCGCTGTTGAGCAGGTTGGCCAAAGCATGGGCCGCGGCGCGCTGCGCCTGTGGGCCAAGGCCGGTCGGGGTGCCCAGCAACTGCACCAGCTGTTGTTCGTAGCGTTCGCGCAATTGCCCGACCCGCAGTTGCTGGTCGGGATTGAGGCAGCCGCTGTCGCGCTCCACCAGGCGGAAATGCCGCGGCAATTCCCGATGCAGCTTCAGGTGGGCGCGGATCAGCGCCGGCAGGCAGTCGCCCTGCAACTTGCGCCGTTGCAGGCGCTTGAGGGTGCTGTGCAGCTCATCGAAGAACTCCTCGATCAGGTCCAGCAACAGGTGCTGCTTGCTCGGGTAATGGTGGTACAGCGAGCCCGGGGTCAGCCCCAGATGGCTCGCCAGCTCACGCATGCCGACCTGGCCGAAGCCCTTGCTGGCGAACAGCTCCAGGGCCTTGTCGCGGCTTTCGGCAAAGCGTGAGCAACGCTCAGCCATAGTGATGGAAACCCCGACCGGTCTTGCGCCCCAGGTAGCCGGCGGCAACCATTTCCTTGAGCAGCGGCGCGGGGCGGTACTTGCTGTCGTTGAAGCCGTCGTAGAAGGCTTCAAGGATCGCCAGCAGGGTGTCCAGGCCGATCAGGTCGGCCAGGGCCAGCGGGCCGATCGGCTGGTTGCAGCCCAGGCGCATGCCGGCGTCGATGTCCTCGGCGCTGGCCAGGCCTTCCTGGAACACCAGGATCGCCTCGTTGATCATCGGCACCAGGATGCGGTTGACCACAAAACCGGGGCGGTTGCCGGCGGTGATCGCGGTCTTGCCCAGGCGCTGGGCCATGTCCATGGCCAGGGCGTGGGTCGCGTCGCTGGTCTGCAGGCCGCGGATCACCTCGATCAGGCCCATCACCGGCACCGGGTTGAAGAAGTGCAGGCCGATGAACCGCTCGGGCGCGCTGACGCTGGCGGCCAGTTGGGTGATCGACAGCGACGAGGTGTTGGAGGCGATCACGCACTCGGCGCTGACCTGGGCGGCGATCTGCTGCAGCACCTTGAGCTTGAGGTCGAGGTTCTCGGTGGCGGCTTCGATCACCAGTTGCGCATCCTTGAGCACGCCGTAGTCGGTGCTGATGCGGATCCGGCCCAGGGCGGCGAGCTTGTCGTCTTCGCCGAGGGTGCCCTTGCTCACCTGGCGGTCGAGGTTCTTGCCGATGGTGGCCAGGGCCTTTTCCAGGGCGCCCTGGGCGATGTCCAGCAGGGTCACGTCAAAGCCCGCCTGGGCGCAGACCTGGGCGATGCCGTTGCCCATGGTGCCGGCGCCGATCACCCCGATATTCGCAAGATTCATCTTCAGCTCTTCCTTTGTTCATTGCCTTCGCGGAGCATGGCGCGGTTGCCTTGCACTGCGCATTATCCAGCGCGAGTCTAGAGCCCGGCGCGGTGGCCGGCCTATGCCGAAAGCGGTCAAGCGTGCTGGCGTTTTTTGCCATAGGTCCAGCTACGGGAGCACAGCCTCTACATGCGTGAATCGGATTCGGTCGCGGTCTACTTTGTCCGGGTGATGACCCACGCCCTGCGCCAGCAGCCGGCGCGGCTGGCGGCCGTGCTGCGCGAGGCCGGTATCGATCCGGCGTTGCTCGACCAGCCCCGGGCGCGGGTGCCCGGCAGTGCCTTTGCCGCACTGTGGCTGATCCAGATCCGCGAGTTGCAGGACGAATTCTTCCAGCTCGACTCCCGGGGCATGCCGCCGGGGGCCTTTGCCCTGATCTGCCGCGGGCTGATCCAGGAGCCCAACCTGGAAAAAGCCCTGCGCCAGTGCCTGAACAACTTCGGCCTGTTCCTGCGGGACGTCGGTGCCAGCCTCAGCCTGCGGGGCAAGCGTGCGGTGATCAGCCTCGACAGCCGCTGCGCCGACCCGCTGCGCAGCCACTACGCCGAGGAAACCCTGCTGGTGCTGGTTATCAGCCTGTTGTGCTGGCTCGGCGGGCGACGGATTCCCATCGACCGTGCCGACTTTCGCCACTCGCGCCTGAGCCTCAGCGACGATGCGCTGCTGTGGGGCAGCAACCTGAGCTGGAACGCCGGGCGCACCGAGATCGAATTCGCCAGCCGCTTCCTGCGCCTGCCGGTGGTCCAGGACCTGGCCTCGCTCAAGGTGTTCCTGCGCAGCGCGCCGCAGTGGCTGGTGATCCGCTTTCGCAACCAGCACGGGCTGACCACCCAGGTGCACCAGCGCTTGCGGGGCAGCCACTACAGCCAGTGGCCGACCCTGGAAGCCTTCGCCCGCGAAGTGCAGATGAGCGCCAGCACCCTGCGCCGGCGCCTGGAGCGCGAAGGCGGCTCGTACCAGGAAATCAAGGATGAAGTGCGCCGCGGCGTCGCCGTCGAGTTGCTACGGCGCACCTCCGTCAGCATCAGCGAGATTGCCGAACTCACCGGCTTTCAGGAGCCCAGCGCCTTCCACCGCGCGTTCAAGAAATGGACCGGCGAAAGTCCCGGGCGCTACCGCGCGCGTTTCCAGCCAGCCCCCGCCTGATTCCACGACATCCCGGCTCCTACGGATTTCGTCCCGTCACGCAGTCCCTTGTAGGAGCTGGCTTGCCAGCGAAGGCGCCTGCAAGATCACCGCCCCATCCGAGGGCCTGTTCGCCGGCAAGCCGGCGCCTACGGTTGGTGTGGATTAGGCCGGGCTGCGGCCGGGCATCTGGATGCCGTGCTGCTGCACGCGGCGGTACAGGGTGGCGCGGGAAATGCCCAGGGCCTTGGCTGCCGCCACGGGTTTCCAGCGGTGGCGCACCAGGGCATCCAGCAGGGCCTGGCGCTCGGGGCTGGTGGCGGTTTCCAGGGCGGGCAGGGCGCCTTCGGCCTCGGCGCCGCGCAGTTGTTCGGGCAAGTCATGCAGTTGGATCAGCGGCCCTTCGCACACCGCGCAGGCGTAGCGCAGCACATGGCGCAATTGCCGCACGTTGCCCGGCCAGCGGTAGCCCAGCAGGCATTCCAGTGCCGCATTGCCCAGTTGCACCGGCGCACCGCAGCGCTTGGATTCCTCTTCGACAATCCGGGTGATCAGCGCCAGCCGGTCGCTGCGCTCGCGCAGCGGTGGCAACTGAAAGCGCGCGCCCCCCAGGCGGAAATACAGGTCCTCGCGAAAGCTGCCCTCGGCCACCAGCGCCTCCAGATCGCGGTGGGTGGCGCAGATCACCTGGATATCCACCGCCTTGCGTTGCGCGGCCCCCAGGGGCGCCACTTCACCCTCGGCCAGCACCCGCAGCAGGCGGGTCTGCAAGGCCAGGGGCATGTCGCCGATTTCATCGAGGAACAGGGTGCCGCCATCGGCCTGTTGCAGCAGGCCCTGCATGCCCTTGTTCGAAGCGCCGGTAAAGGCCCCGGCAACGTAGCCGAACAGTTCGCTTTCGATCAGGTTCTCGGGAATCGCCGCGCAGTTCACCGCGACAAAGGGCCGGTCCCGACGCTGGCTGGCCTGGTGCAGCTGGCGGGCGAAGACTTCCTTGCCGGAACCGGTCTCGCCCTGGATCAGCACCGGCAGGTGGCGGTCCTTGACCCGCACCGCCAGGCGCAGGCTCTGTTCCACCCGCGGGTCCAGCGGTTCTCCGGCCAGGCTCAGGCGCGGGCGCTGTGCCGGGCGCCTTGGGGCTTGCAGGCGGCCGTGGAGGTTATCGGAAAGGGGGCACAGGGCTTCGTCGCGGGCGCGCTGCAACAGCTGCGGGTCGAACACCTGGGCGATGTGCTGCGGCAACCGGCCATAGCGGCGCAGCAGGTAATGGCGCGCCGCCGGGTTGAGCGCGCGCAGGCAACCGTCGTCGTCCCAGGCCAGCAGGTAATCCGGCTGGCTGTCGACATAGCCGGGGCTGGCATGGGCCCGCAGCACCCAGTAGCCCTGGGCGCTGTTCATGAAGAATGCCTGTTCGATCTCCCGCGCGCTCTGCACCACCATCTGCCGGATCAGGTGCTGGGAACGGCGGTCGTCCGGGGAACGCACCGCCGACACATCCAGCACCCCCAGCAGCTCGCCCTGGGGATCGAACACCGGGGCGGCGGAACAGGTCAGGCCGATGAACGCGGCGCGAAAGTGGTCGCGCTTGTGCACGGTGATCGGCGTGCGCGCGGTGAGCACCGCCGCCACGCCGCAGGTGCCTTCTTCACCCTCCGACCAGCAGGTGCCCAGGTACAGCCCGGCCTTGCGGCAGTCGTTGCGCAGGGTGGACTCCACCCGGTAGTCGATGGTCTGGCCCTGAGCGTCAGTGAGCAGCACGCAGTAGTCGGCGTCGCGCACCCGGCCATGCAGGCGGGCCACTTCTTCGCTGGCGATGCGCAGGAACAGCTCGGAACGCTCGCGGCATTCCTTGAGCACGTTTTCGGACAGAATGCGCGGCCCCTGCAGCGAGCCGGGGTCCAGTTGGTGCTGCTCCATGGAGCGGCGCCAGGAATCGAGGATCAGGCTCGGCACCGGCGCCTGGGGCAGGTGATCGGCGTTTTTCAGGACCCGGCTGACGCAGTCCACATGGGCTTTTGAATGTGCGGAAAGCATGAAGGCCTCCGGTTGCAGCTTCTTATCGTTGTGGGCGCATTAAGCGCCGATCCGCGGCTCCCGACAAGCACCGGGCGCCGCCGTGGGGGCGCTGAGACGCAACGTCTCAGGGTCTCGCCAAGGCCCCGTGCAGCCTGACATGCAACGTCTCAGGCGCTGGGCTTCCCGACACCTGCAGGCGAGTGCAACAGCCGCTCTGCCACGGGCCTTTGCAGCGGTTTTTCCATAACTGGCACCGGCCTTGCTCTGGCTCTTGGCAACCAGTTCTCGGCAACTCGCGCCGACTGGCCCATCGAAGAATAAGAACGAGGTGCCCGATGTTTTCTCCTGCCTGTGCTCCGCCCGCGGTGAGCCCATGAGCCGCCGCCGCCTCACTGTCGGCATCATCGCCAACCCGGCTTCGGGCCGTGATGTGCGCCGCCTCACCGCCAACGCCGGCCTGTTCTCCAGCACCGACAAGGTCTCGGTGATCCAGCGCCTGCTGGCGGCCTTCGGCGCCACCGGCATCGAGCAGGTGCTGATGCCCACCGACATGACCGGCATCGCCGCCGCGGTGCAGAAGAACAGCCGCAGCCGCCAGGCCCGGGAGCAGCACTGGCCGGCCCTGGAATTCCTCGACCTGACCCTGCGCCAGAGCGTCGAGGACACCCGCCGGGCGGCGCGCTGGATGGCCGAGCGCGAGGTGTCGCTGATCGCCGTGCTCGGTGGCGACGGCACCCACAAGGCGGTGGCCGCCGAGGTCGGCGACATTCCGCTGCTGACCCTGTCCACCGGCACCAACAACGCCTTTCCGGAGCTGCGCGAAGCCACCAGCGCCGGGCTGGCCGGCGGGCTCTACGCCAGCGGCCGGGTGCCCGCCGAGATCGCCCTGCGGCGCAACAAGCGCCTGCTGGTGCGCGAACCGTCCCGGGGCCTGTGCGAAGTGGCCCTGGTGGATGTGGCGGTGTCGCCCCTGGCCTTTCTCGGCGCCCGGGCCATCAGCCGCGCCAGCGATCTGGCCGAGGTCTTCGTGACCTTCGCCGAACCGCAGTCCATCGGCATTTCCGCGCTCTGCGGGCTGTGGCTGCCGGTCACCCGCCAGGAACCCCACGGCGCCTGGATGCGCCTGGACCCGCAATCCCCCGAGGCGCTGCTGGTGCCCCTGGCTCCCGGCCTGCTGCAGGGCTGCGGGGTGCTGGAGGCCGGCTACCTGCAACCCGATGTGCCCCAGCCCCTGTGCCTGAACGCCGGCACCCTGGCCCTGGATGGCGAGCGCGAGATCGAGTTCAACCCCCACGACCGGCCCACGGTCACCCTGGATGCCGGCGGCCCGCTGAGCATTGACGTCAACGCGGTCCTGGAACACGCGGCGCGCCAGCGCCTGCTGGCCATCGACCGTGATCACCGGCAACACCCCGTGAACCTTCAGTCCGAAGACACCCTGGAGAATAAAAATGTCGACACCCCTGACCACTGACCAGTTGCTCCACGCCTACCGGGTGATGCGCACCATCCGCGCATTCGAAGAACGCCTGCACGTGGAATTCGCCACCGGCGAGATCCCCGGTTTCGTCCACCTCTATGCCGGGGAAGAAGCCTCGGCCGCCGGAGTCATGGCCCACCTGCGGGACGACGACTGCATCGCCTCCAACCACCGTGGCCACGGCCATTGCATCGCCAAGGGCGTGGACGTCTACGGGATGATGGCGGAGATCTACGGCAAGAAGACCGGGGTCTGCCAGGGCAAGGGCGGCTCCATGCACATCGCCGATTTCGAGAAGGGCATGCTCGGCGCCAACGGCATCGTCGGTGCCGGTGCGCCGCTGGTGGTGGGCGCGGCCCTGGCCGCCCGGCTGCAAGGCACCGACGGTGTGTCGGTGGTGTTCTTCGGCGACGGCGGCTCCAACGAAGGCGCGGTGTTCGAGGCCATGAACATGGCCTCGGTATGGAACCTGCCGTGCCTGTTCATCGCCGAGAACAACGGCTACGCCGAAGCCACGGCCTCCAACTGGTCGGTGGCGTGCGACCACATTGCCGACCGCGCCGCCGGTTTCGGCATGCCCGGGGTAACGGTGGACGGTTTTGATTTCTTCGCCGTGCACGAAGCCGCCGGCGCCGCCGTGGAGCGGGCCCGGGCCGGGGAGGGGCCGTCGCTGATCGAGGTCAAGCTGACCCGCTACTACGGCCACTTCGAGGGCGACGCCCAGACCTACCGCGCCCCCGACGAGGTCAAGCATTACCGCGAGCACAACGACTGCCTGATGCAGTTCCGCGAGCGCACCACCCGTTCGGGCCTGGTGCAGGCCAGCCAGCTGGACCAGATCGATGCCGACGTGGAAGCGCTGATCGAAGACGCGGTGCGCAAGGCCAAGACCGACCCCAAGCCGAGCCCCGCCGACCTGCTCAGCGACGTCTACGTCGCTTATCCATAACGCCCCACAGAACAACAAGAGACCACCATCATGGCGAGAAAAATCAGTTACCAGCAGGCTATCAACGAAGCCCTGGCCCAGGAAATGCGGCGCGACCCCAGCGTGTTCATCATGGGCGAAGACGTGGCGGGCGGCGCCGGCGCCCCCGGCGACAACGACGCCTGGGGCGGCGTGCTCGGGGTGACCAAGGGCCTCTACCATCAATTCCCCGGGCGGGTGCTGGACACCCCGCTATCGGAGATCGGCTACGTCGGCGCCGCGGTCGGCGCCGCCACCCGTGGCGTGCGCCCGGTGTGCGAGCTGATGTTCGTCGACTTCGCCGGCTGCTGCCTGGACCAGATCCTCAATCAGGCGGCGAAGTTTCGCTACATGTTCGGCGGCAAGGCCCAGACCCCGCTGGTGATCCGCACCATGGTCGGCGCCGGCCTGCGCGCCGCGGCCCAGCACTCGCAAATGCTGACCTCGCTGTGGACCCACATCCCCGGGCTGAAAGTGGTCTGCCCCTCGTCGCCCTACGACGCCAAGGGCCTGCTGATCCAGGCCATCCGCGACAACGACCCGGTGATCTTCTGCGAGCACAAGCTGCTCTACAGCCTGCAGGGCGAAGTGCCGGAGGAGTCCTACGCGATTCCCTTCGGCGAGGCCAACTTCCTGCGCGACGGCAAGGACGTGACCCTGGTGTCCTACGGGCGCACGGTGAATACCGCCCTGGACGCGGCCCGCAGCTTGGCCGGGCGCGGTATCGACTGCGAGGTGATCGACCTGCGCACCACCAGCCCGCTGGATGAAGACAGCATCCTGGAAAGCGTGGAGAAGACCGGGCGCCTGGTGGTGATCGACGAAGCCAACCCGCGCTGCTCCATGGCCACCGACATCTCGGCCCTGGTGGCGCAGAAAGCCTTCGCCTCCCTCAAGGCGCCGATCGAAATGGTCACCGCGCCCCACACCCCAGTGCCGTTCTCCGACGCCCTGGAAGACCTGTACATCCCCGACGCGGCGAAGATCGAGAAAGCCGTGCTCACCGTGATCGAGTGGAGCCGCTGATGAGCCAGATCCATACCCTGACCATGCCCAAGTGGGGCCTGTCGATGACCGAGGGCCGGGTCGATGCCTGGCTCAAGGAAGAAGGCCAGAGCATCAGCAAGGGCGATGAAGTGCTGGACGTGGAGACCGACAAGATCTCCAGCAGCGTCGAGGCGCCGTTCTCCGGCATCCTGCGCCGGCAGATCGCCCGCCAGGACGAGACCCTGGCGGTGGGCGCGCTGCTGGGCATCGTGGTCGATGGCGAAGCCAGTGACGCCGAGATCGACGCGGTGATCGAGCAGTTCCAGGCCAGCTTCGTGCCCGGCGACAGCGCCGATGAAGACAGTGGCCCGGCGCCGCAGAAGGTTGAACTGGGCGGCCGCCTGATCCGCTATTTCGAGCGCGGTGAAGGTGGCACGCCGCTGCTGCTGGTGCACGGCTTTGGCGGCGACCTCAACAACTGGCTGTTCAACCACGAAGCCCTGGCCGCCGGGCGCCGGGTGATCGCCCTCGACCTGCCGGGCCACGGCGAATCGACCAAGGCCCTGCAACGGGGCGACCTGGATGAATTGAGCGAAGTGCTGCTGGCGCTGCTGGATCACCTGGAGATTCCCGTGGCCCATCTGGTGGGCCACTCCATGGGCGGCGCGGTGTCCCTCAACACCGCGCGGCTGGCGCCGGACCGCGTGCGCACCCTGACCCTGATCGGCAGCGCCGGGCTGGGCCGCGAGATCAACGGCGACTACCTGCAAGGTTTTGTCGAGGCCAGCAACCGCAATGCCCTCAAGCCGCAGCTGGTGCAGTTGTTCTCCAACGCCGAGCTGGTGAACCGGCAGATGCTCGACGACATGCTCAAGTACAAGCGCCTGGAAGGGGTGCAAGCGGCCCTCGGGCAGCTTGCGCAACAGCTGTTCGCCGACGGCCGCCAGCAGGCCGACCTGCGCCCGGTGGTGCAGGACGGCCCGCAGCCGGTGCTGGTGATCTGGGGCAGCGACGACCGGATCATTCCGGTGAGCCACAGCGCCGATCTCAAGGCGCAGATCGAGGTGCTGCCGGGGCAGGGGCACATGCTGCAGATGGAAGCGGCGGAGCAGGTCAACCGCCTAATCCTCGATTTTATCCAGCAGCACTGAGCTGTTCTGCGGCGGCCAGGGGGCCGTCGCAGCTCTACAAGAATAAGGAGAAGCCAAGATGAGTGTTTCCCTCAAGCCTGTTCCGAGCATGCGCGCCGCGGTCTGGCACGGCCGCCACGATATCCGCGTCGAAGACGTACCGCTGCCCGACGCGCCGCCTGCGGGCTGGGTGCAGATCCGTGTCGACTGGTGCGGCATCTGCGGCTCCGACCTGCACGAATATGTGGCCGGGCCGGTGTTCATTCCGGTGGACGCACCGCACCCGCTGACCGGGATCAAGGGCCAGTGCATCCTCGGCCACGAGTTCTGCGGCGAAATCGTCGCCCTGGGCGAAGGGGTCCAGGGTTTCAGCGTTGGCCAGCCGGTGGCCGCCGACGCCTGCCAGCACTGCGGCACCTGCTATTACTGCACCCACGGGTTGTACAACATCTGCGAAAACCTGGCCTTTACCGGGCTGATGAACAACGGCGCCTTCGCCGAATTGGTCAACGTGCCGGCCAACCTGCTGTACGCCTTGCCGGCCAACTTTCCCGCCGAGGCCGGAGCGCTGATCGAGCCGCTGGCGGTGGGCATGCACGCGGTGAAAAAAGCCGGCAGCCTGCTGGGGCAGAACGTGGTGGTGGTCGGCGCCGGCACCATCGGCCTGTGCACCATCATGTGCGCCAAGGCCGCCGGCGCGGCCCAGGTGATCGCCCTGGAAATGTCCGGCGCGCGCAAGGCCAAGGCCCTGGAGGTGGGCGCGACCCACGTGCTCGACCCCAAGGAGTGCGATGCCCTGGCCGAGGTCAAGCGCCTGACCGGCGGGCTGGGGGCCGATGTCAGCTTTGAGTGCATCGGCAACAAGCACACCGCCAAGCTGGCCATCGACCTGATCCGCAAGGCCGGCAAGTGCGTGATGGTGGGGATATTCGAAGAGCCCAGCGAGTTCAACTTCTTCGAGCTGGTGGCCACCGAGAAAACGGTGCTGGGGGCCCTGGCCTACAACGGTGAGTTCGCCGATGTGATCGCCTTCATCGCCGATGGCCGGCTGGATATTTCGCCCCTGGTGACCGGGCGCATCCAGCTGGAAGAGATCGTTGGCCAGGGCTTTGAGGAGCTGGTCAACAACAAGGAGCACAACGTCAAGATCATCGTGTCCCCCGGTCAGTTGCGACGCTCGTAAACGAGCGATTTGGCGATGGCCGGCCGCGGCCATCGCACTTTTTTACAGTTTTGCGTTCTATCACCAGGCCTGGCCGCGCCGATCCCCGCCGCAGCCCGTGAATTCCGACCCGGTGCCGATGGCCTACGCTCCCTCTTCTTGCATGATGCAAACCCGATTTCAGCGCCTGTTCCTGGTGGCGCTGCTGATGCTTGGCGCCACAGCCTGTACCCAGCAGCAAGGGCGCGATATCGCCAAACAGTTTCGTGAAGGCAAGCCTGACGAATTCTTCCAGACCAGCGTTGACCGCATGGCCACCATCGGCATGCGCGACAACCTGCAGAGCCTGTACCTGCTGATGGGCAAGCTCTACCTGCGCAACCCCAGCCAGTGGCGCAAGTCGGGGTTCCCCGATGGCACCACGGCCCAGCGCGAGATCCGCAATGCCATCGAAAAGCGCCAGCCGCTGCCGGCCCTGGGGGACCGTCGCGACCTGGCGGCCCTGAGCTATTCCCTGAGCCCGGAGTTTGAGGGGGATCGGGTCGGCGCGTTCATCTATGCCATTGGCAGCATGCTGGTGACGGCCCACGGCGGGCGGACCGAGTTCTACATGACCGACACCATCGATCCGCAGTTCATCAGCAATGCGGCGCGCAATATTGAAAAAGCCACCTGGCTGCTGAGCCAGCGTCAGGATGCCAATGGGGTGCTGTTGCTGTTTTCCAATGAGATTTCCGAGGAGGGCAGCAATCTGAGTTTTGCCGTGGAGTTTGGCAAGATTGTGGCGCGGTTGGATTTGCTGACGCAGATTCTGGATGAGCGCTATCGGCGGGTGGGGTTCAATTATGCGCAGAGTTTGTTGTTGATGAATTTTTTGCCGGTGCAGTAGCCGACAAGCGCCGCTACCGAAGGCTGCGATAAGGTCCGGCGTCGAAGGACTGGTGCTGTGAGGCGCGTACCGCGCAAAATACCGGGCGAGTGTGTGAAGCTTTGGCCAGGACGGTTACTGGCAGCGCCGGGAACGCTGCGGATAGGGTCTTGGCTTTACGAAAAATACGCCGGCACGGTGCTGGCGAAACAATCAACATGTTGCCATAAGGAATAGCATCATGGTTGTTTTTGATGCCGCTGAATTTCACCGCCGAGTTGTCGCGGCCTCTCGTCAGGTGATAGCGAAATTTACAATGCAAATGCCCGAGTCTGAAGTGTGCGGCTTTGCGTTGTACTCCGACGCGGACGCAACCTCCCTGTCTGTATCGCTCAACTGCAAAACCCACCTGGCGAAGATGCAGGCCAAGTACCCTGAAGATCCCGTCTATTTCAAGTGGAGTCCCGGCGAATGGAGTCATGAGGGCTTTGGCGAGGAGTTTTTTGCGGACATATCCGAGGATATGCGGCGCTCCTGTGAGTCGGTCTCGGAAGGGCCCGACTTCAAACAGTATCGCGATGCTGTTTTTGGCCTGTGCGTCGACGCCCTTAAAGAGTTGCGCCAGACCGAGTTGGCTGGCGTCATTTTCGCTTTCTCGGTGACAGACACTCTCGACCCGGAGACGGAAATCCATTGGATCAGGGACACCAATTGCCCTTCGCAGGCTGCCGAGTTTGAGCGCTGGATTGTCCAGCAGTAATGTCAAATGTTCCGGTCCAGGTATGGCACGGGTATCGATCTGGAACGCCTGCTCAAGCAACTGGCGTTGTTGCCGTTCGGCCTCAACGGTGAGGGTATTCACGGCCCGATCGATGATGTTGGATTTGGCGACAACGGCAAGCACATGACCTGCTGGCACCATGAGCACAGTCTCGATCATCAAATGCTGGTGTTTTCCGATGATCAGACCGACTGGCCGATCTTTGGGGATGTGAAGCAGTCATCAAGTTCGGATTTGATACGGATATTAAAAGGAGTCGATGGATGCTGGATCACATTCAGGAAATTAAATCGATCATATTTTGTGAAAAGTATGAATCTATAGTGAATGCCATTAAGTCCGCTGCAGGGATTGAGATTTTTCAAGAGTATGAAGATGTAATGGCTGCAATAGACGCCAGAAGGATTGCCTTGTCTGGCGTGTCGTATAAAGAAATACAGGAAGCTTTGAATGATGGAGAGGGTTTATTGAAATTCTCAATCAATAAACTTGCCAAAAAAGACCAGGATGTGGAGCAGGAAGGCTATGAGCCCAGCGTGCTGGTCAAGTGTCACGGGTATTCAAAAGCCTTTCTCTTGATCAATCTTGTGGACCTCATAGTGGCTAGGCGGGGGAGTAAGGAGCTTGAACAGTACTTTAAGTCCTCCCGTATTCCTGATTGGAAGAACTATGCGAAAGAGGTTTTGAACTTTGTGCCTTGAGGATTTTTGATCCTGCGAAAGCCACCTGATCCATGCCCGGACCTGGCATACCGCAGGAAATGACCGAGGTCGGAGGGCATAGCGTGTGGTGCGCACACTACAAGGCTTCTGCTTGTATGCAATGGGTTCTTGCCTATTGCCCACGACCCCGGGGGCAATCTTGTATTAATCAGATTGGACAATAACTCCCCGGAGATATTCTCCTGGGATCATGAGACCGAGGCAGATGAAGGTGAGGAGCCCAGCGCAAGCAATATGTACATGATCAGTGATGGTCTTCCAGGGTTTCTCACGGATCTCTATAAACAAGCTATTCAACAATAAATGCCAGAGGTGTTTATTAATTGCCGGTTGTCCTGCGTTTTCATGGCCGCCCCTCTTGGGTGGAAGTGTCGCGCCATTGCAAGCGCTAGAGCTGATCGAGAAGTGGTTCAAGGAGATGGGCTGGGATGATGGGGCTGAGTGAAATACTCTCCAGGATAAATGACGGTGTTTTTCTTGAGCTGATTTTCCAGGAGAACACTGACTGGGATGCCAGGTTGGATTCACGGGATGGCATCGAGTTTGCCAGCGCGTGGAGCGCTAGCTATGAACAAGTGCTTTCGTCATGTCCGCCTGAAGATGAATCCATCAGGCAAGTCAGAGAGGCTGCCTTCAAGAAGGTCTATCAGATCACTGGCAATCCGGATCTTGCAGGCTATGTGTCGGATGATTTTGGCCTGATCGCGCAGGCATTCAAGCACCAGGTCGATAGCGGTTTTATACACCGCCTTTGGCAGGCTTACGCTCAAGGAACATTTCTCTATTAAAGAGTCAGCGCACTCTTTCATCCGTCTGCGTGTGTTGAATGTCAGCTGGGGCATCAGTCCTGCACGGTGAAGTCCGTTACCCCTACGCTGCCCTTGGGTGACGGAGTGGCAAGAACCTCAGCCGATGCATCCAGCCTCACTGCAACTTGAGTTTTCTCCCCGCCATCAAAATTGCACCAATACTCAAACAGGCTGCCAGCATCAGATAAAAACTGGGTGCCAGTGGCGAGCCGGTCAGGGCAATCAGGCCGGTGGCGATCACGGGGGCAAAACCGCCGAAGATCGTGACGCCGAGGTTGTAGCTCAGGGACATGCCGGTGACCCGGGTGCGCACCGGGAAGATGTCCGCCATCAGCGACGGCAGGGGGGCGAAGTACACCGCCTTGATCAGGGCCATCAGCGCCACCACCAGTAGCAGGGAGCTGGCGCTGGGGCGGCTGTTGAGCCAGAGGAATGCCGGCAGGATCGCCACCGCGTAGACCACCGCCGCTGCCAGCATGATTTTCAGGCGCCCGATATGGCCGGACAGGTAGCCGACGATGGGGGTGATGATGGTCAGGATCAGGCCGCCGGTAAGGGTCGCCAAAAAGCCCGAGGACTGGGCGATGTTCAGGCTGGTGGCGGCGTAGGACGGCATGTACTGGATCATGTAGTTCGAGGCGGTGGACACCACCAGGGTGCCCATGGCGATCAGCAGCAGGGTCTTTTGGCTGATCAGGACTTCGCGCAAGGGGCGCTCTCCCGGTTCGCTGGCCTTGAAGTCCGGCGATTCGTCGACGGTGCGGCGGATGTACAGGCCCACCGGGCCCAGCAGCAGGCCGAAGAAGAACGGCACGCGCCAGCCCCAGTCGAGCATTTGCTGGGCATCGAGGTGCTTGGTCAGGAAGTAGCCGAAGGTCGAGGCGATGACCACGCCAAAGCCCTGGCTGGCGAATTGCAGGCTGGCGACAAAGTGCCGGGTGCGCGGCGGCGCGTGTTCCAGCATGAAGGCGGTGGAGGTGCCGAATTCGCCGCCGGCGGAGAAGCCTTGCAGCAGCCGGGCCAGGAGGATGCCGATGGGCGCGGCGAGGCCCAGGGTGGCGTAGCTGGGCATGATGGCGATCAGCAGGGTGCCCGCCAGCATGATCAGGATCGACAGGGTCAGGGCTTTCTTGCGGCCCCGGCGGTCGGCGTAGGAACCCAGTACTGCCGCGCCCAGGGGGCGGATTAGGAACGAGATGCCGAAGGTGGCAAAGGCCAGCAGCAGGGAGAAGGTCGGGTCGGCCGTGGGAAAGAACACCTGGCTGATGGTCAGGGCGAAGTAGGCGTAGATCGACAGGTCGAACCACTCCAGGGTGTTGCCGATCAAGGCGGCGCCTATGGGTTTCCACAGGGCTTTGGGTTCGACTCGGATCGCGGTCGAGGTGGCGGCTAACTCTGTCATACAGGACGCTCCTGCTTATTGTTGGATTTTGAGCGACAGGTGCCCGAGCTGAGTCGGGCGGGGTAAGCGATGGCCTCAGGCCCGGGGCAGGTCCCCCAGGTCCCAGAACAGGGCCGTCATGATCTCCAGGCCTTCACGAATCACCGGCAGCAGCAGGTGTTCGTCCGGGGCGTGCTGCGAGCAGCCGGGGTAGGAGTGGGGAATCCACAGGGTCGGCAGCCCCAGCACTTCGGCGAAGATGTCGTTGGGCAGGGTGCCCGCCAGGTTCGGCAACAGCGCCAGGCGCTGCGCACTGCTACCTGCAATCGAGGTCTTGGCGAACCTGACCCAGGGGTTGTCCGGGTCCAGGCGGGTGGCCGGGGAGCAGCGCTCCATGACGATCTCCACCTGGCTGAAACCTTCGCGGTCCAGGTGCGCCCGCAGCAGGCTTTCCAGCTGCTGCCAGGGCGTGCCGAGGACAAAGCGCAATTGACAGAAGGCCACGGCCCGGGGCGGAATCGCGTTCACCGGCTTTTGCGGGTTGCCGGTGCTGAAGGCGAGGATTTCCAGGGTGTTCCAGGCGAACAGGCGCTCGCCCAGGGTCAGCCCCGGTTCGCCCCAGTGTTCGTCCAGGGGGCGGCCCAGGGACTCGCGCTGGATCTCCAGATCTGCGATGGCGGCGCGCACGTTGTCGGGAATGTTCGCCGGCAGCAGTTCGCGGCAGCGGATGCGGCCGTTCTGGTCCACCAGGCTGGCCAGGGCGTTGGCCAGTACCACGCCGGGGTTGCTCATCACCCCGCCCCAGTTGCCCGAGTGCAGGCCCTTGTCCCGGGTGTTGACCTCCAGGCGGAACTGCGCCGAGCCGCGGGAGCCGAGGAACAGCGTCGGTCGGGCCTGATTCAGCCGTGGGCCGTCGGAGGCGATGAACACATCGGCCCGCAACAGTTCGCGCTGCTCCTGGCACAGCTGGCGCAGCCCCGGGGAACCGGCTTCCTCACCCATCTCGAACAGCAGCTTGAGGTTGAAGCCCAGGCGCCCGTCGCGGGCCTTTAGCACTTGCTCCAGGGCGGTCAGGTTGATGCTGTGCTGGCCCTTGTTGTCGGCGGTGCCACGGCCGTACCAGCGTTCGCCCTCCAGGGTCAGCTGCCAGGGATTCAGGCCCGTGCGCCACTGTTCGGCGTAACCCGGCACCACGTCGCCGTGGCCGTAGCTGAGCACTGTGTGCAGGGCTGGGTCTTCCAGGCGCGTGGCAATCAGGAACGGCCCACCGGCCTCGGGGTTGGCCAGCATGTGGCAGTCGAAGCCCAGGCGCTGCAGCAGCGGCTGGATTTCCTCCAGCAGGTAGCGCGGCAACTCGCTGGCGTGGGCCGGGTCCTGGCTGTCACTGCGAAACGCCACCCGGCGTCGCAGGTCCTGTTCAAAATGGCCGTCGTCCAGGTAGTGGCGAACGCCGGCGAGGGCAGCTTGCTTGGTCATTGCAACTCCGGTCGGGCAAGGGAACGGGCCCATGGTGGAGTTGGCAAAGGCATCTGTATATTGCTGTTTTTTGAAGGCATGATTCTAAAAATTGGATGCCTGGCAAGGGGATGCAGATGGACTATCGGTATTTTCTGGCGGTGATCGATGCGGGCTCCCTGGCCGCGGCGGGGGAGCGTTTGCACATCGCCCCCAGCGCGGTGAGCCGGCAGATCGCCCTGCTGGAAGAGAGCGTTGGCGTGGCGCTGTTCGAGCGGCGCCCGCGGGGCATGCAACTCACCGCCGCTGGCGAAGCCCTGGCCGAACACGCCCGGCGCACCTGGCTGGAACAGGAGAACATCCTCGCCGAACTGCGGGGCGAGGGTTACCCGGGGGCCAAGGTGATCCGCCTGGTATCCACCGAGGGCCTGTCGCGGTATTTCCTGCCCCGGGTGCTGCTGGAGCATTACCGCCTGCGGCCCGGAGCCGAGTACCGCCTGGACGTGATCTCGCCCCACGAGTGCGTGCAGCGCATTCGCCGGGGCGAGGCGGACGTGGGGCTGACCTTCAGCACCGAGCCGGTGGAGGGGGTCAACGTGTGCTACTCGATCCGCTCGCCGATTCGCGCCCTGATGCGCGCCGGGCATCCGCTGGCCAGCGCCGGGGTGCTGTCACTGGAGCAGGTGCAGGCGTTTCCCGTGGCCTTGACGCCCAAGGGCACCACCCAGCGGCAACTGCTGGACCTGGTGTGCCAGATGGACGGCCTGAGCTTCGATCAGGTGATGACCTGCAACTTCTCCGGGGCCCTGCATGAGTTTGTGCGCCAGTCCGACACGGTGGCCTTTGCCAGCGCCATCAGCGGCGAAGGGCAGGGGATGGATGGGCTGGTATCGGTGCCGCTGTCCAACCCGCGCCTGGGCGATCGGGACATTCAGGTGCTGACCATGCCCAAGCGGGTGTTGCCGGAAAGCCTGGCGTTCTTTATCGACACCTTGATTGCGCGGTTGCAGCAGGAGGGCTGAGGGCGCTTGCCCCGCTTGAGCGGGCGGGAGCCGCTGCAGGCCGCGTGGGGCGCAACCCTGGATGGGGGTTGGCGCCGCGCACCTTGGCTCGGGCCTGTCGGGTGCAGCACCGGGCTTTCTGGCAAAACCGCACCGCCCTCACTTTTTCAGCGATTTGCCGTGGCTGGGCATATGCAGGTACGACATCACGCTTTCCGTCAGTTCCGTGGCCAGTTTCACCGCTTTTTCATTGCGCGCCATGACACCGGCGACCAGGCCTTCGATCAAGGCCAGCACGGCAATATTGGAACTGGTCAGTACCGGGTGGTCGCACGGCGCAAACAGTGTGTGCTCGGCAATCGCGGTGAGTGGCGAGGCGGGGGAGTCGGTAATGGCCAGGACCGTTGCCCCGCGTTCGTTGGCAAAGCGCGCCAGTTGCAGGGTGTCGAGGGAATAGCGGGGCAGGGAGATGGCCAGCAGCACATCCTGATCCGTGATCGCGGCGAGCCGGTACGCGGCGTTTTCGTTGCCACCCTCCATGCTGATGGCCGTGGCGTCGGCGCAGAAGGGCATCAGCGTCGCAGCGGCGAGGCCGGCCAGGTAGACGCTGTTGCCAAACCCCAGAATGTAGATCTTGCGTGCTGTGGTCAGGCGGCTGATGAAGGCATCGAAGCTGTCAGCGTGGTTGCTGGTCGTGGCTGTGGCCAGGTTGCTGCTGGCGCTCTGCAACTGCTCGTGCAGGCCGAACGCACCGCCCGGGCGCAGCGCCAGTTCGTTGCGCAGCTTGTCCACCGGCGACACCATCTGCTGCAAGGTGGCGACCAGCTCGGCCTTCATGCCGCTGTATCCACCCAGGTCCAGTGCCTTGGCCAGGCGGTTGACGGCGGCGGGGGAGGTCAAGGTTTCGTGAGCCATCTCCTCGATGGTCAGCGTCGCGGCCTTGAGCGGGTGGCGCAGGATGAAGTCCGCCACCTTGCGCAGCGACGGCGGCAGCTCGGCAACGATTTCCGTCAGTTTGCGCATGACCGGTGCGGCATAGATCGTGGTGTCTTTCGATGAACTTGGCATGTCCGGCTCGACAGTTCCTGAGGGTGAAAGAAGGGCTGTGCCTGGTGCCCTGGCGAGGTGGGCTGGAGTGTATCCGAGGCCGGGCTCGTCAGGGCAGTGCTGCACCGCGGCGTGGCGATCTTATTTCAAACTTCCCGCGAGAAACTGCTGCAGGCGCTCGGATTGCGGGTTGGCCAGTACCTCGCGTGGGGCGCCGCGTTCTTCCACGCGGCCCTGGTGAAGGAACACCAGCTGGTTGGACACCTCGCGGGCAAAGCCCATTTCGTGAGTGACCACCACCATGGTGCGGCCTTCCTGCGCCAGATCCTGCATGACTTTCAGTACTTCACCGACCAGTTCGGGGTCGAGTGCCGAGGTCGGTTCATCAAACAGCATGACCTGCGGTTCCATCGCCAGTGCGCGGGCAATGGCCACGCGCTGCTGTTCGCCACCGGACATGTGTCCCGGCCAGGCGCTCATGCGCCGCGCCACCCCGACTTTGTCCAGGTAGTGCTCGGCCCGCTCCCGCGCTTCCTGCTTGCTCAGGCCGAGCACTTGCACCGGGGCTTCCATGACATTTTCCAGAGCGCTCATGTGTGACCAGAGGTTGAAATGTTGAAACACCATCGACAGCTGTGAGCGCATGCGTTGCAACTGCCTGGGCTCGGCAGCCTTGAGCCCGCCCAGGGGAGTGGCCACCAGCTTCAGTGCTTCGCCATTGAGCCGGATAGTGCCCGCATTGGGTTGCTCCAGCAGATTGATGCAACGCAGGAAGGTACTTTTGCCCGAGCCGCTGGAGCCGATCAGGCTGATCACGTCACCGGCCTGTGCCTGCAGGGAGACGCCCTTGAGCACCTGGTGCGCGCCGTAGCTTTTGTGCAGGTCCTGAACTTCAAGTTTGTACATGTTGTGAACTCTCTGGAATCAGTCGCTGAGCAAGCGACCCTGGCGAATGGGGGTAGCACCTGCCACTTTGGCCAACCACAATCCCGGCTGGGCGAAGCGCAGCCGTTCGCGGGCATAGAGAATGCCGTCGATGCTGGCGCGGACCAGGCTGTGGCGGTCGGTCAAGGGATCGATGACTTCGAACAGCGGGTCGCCGACCTTGACCTGTGCACCCAGCGGTTGCAGGAAACTCACCACGCCGGGATGGGGCGCGCAGGCATACTGCGCGCCGGAAAAAGGCAGTGCCTGGCAATGGCTCGGCGGCGTCGCCGGCCAGTCGCCGCTGATCAGGCCCTGCTCGGCCAGATAGCCAAGAATGGCTTCGGCGCTGTCGAGGCATTGCTCGCGTCCGGTGTCTGCCATGCCGCGCAATTCGATGGTGGTGGCGGCGCACGCCAGGGGAATATTGGCCTCGGGAAAGTGCTCTGCCAGGCGTAGCCAGACAATCGCGCAGGCTTCGTCGAAGGCGCTGCCGCCCGCATCCTCGGCCAGCAGGGTGACCCCGGCGCCGAGGCGCGCGGCCAGTGACTGCAGGCGCGGCCAGTGTTGCGGCATGGCGTACAGCAACATGATCGATTCGAAATCGCAGTGCAGGTCCAGCATCAGGTCGGCGTCATGCGCGTGCTGCAGCAGCAGGCGGCGCAGGCCGTCGAGTTCCGAGGCGGGGGCCGGCATGGCCGCGAGGGTCTCGGCCATGGCGCGGCGGATCAGCGTGACGTTGGCCTCGGCGTCAGAGCCCAATTGCCCTTGCAGCTCTGCTGCAACCGGCTCGAACAGTTCCGGGAAGTCGCGATTGAAGTTCTTGCCGCTGGAGAACTCGAAGCGCCCCTGATGGGTGGCCTGGAACATCTGGGCGATACCGATCGGGTTGGCCAGGGGCACCAGTTCGATCACCCCGGTCAGCCGGCCCTGTGTCTCCAGCTCCAGGAGACGGCGCTTGAGCTCGACGGCGACGCGCATCCCCGGCAACTCGTCGGCATGCAAGGACGCCTGGATATAGGCCTTGCGTGTTCCACTGCCAAAGCGAAACAGCGTCAGTGTGCGTACGGTGCCCGACGCACTCCATGGCAACGGGTATTGAATGTGCTCCATAGCAGCTCCTTAGTGCTTGCGTGGTGCCAGATACGCCAGCCAATGGCGCTCGGCCAGCTTGAACAGACGCACCAGAATGAAGGTCAGAACCAGGTAGAAGAGAGCGGCAGTGATAAACGCCTCGAAGGGCAGGTAGAACCGCGAGCTGACGGTGCGCGCGGCCCCGGTGATATCCACCAGGGTGACGATGGAAGCCAGGCTGGTGGTTTGCAGCATCATCAGCACTTCGTTGCTGTACTGCGGCAAGGCTCGGCGCAAGGCCGACGGCAGCAAAATGCGCCGGTACAGGGTCAGGCGCGACATGCCCATGGCCCTGGCGGCTTCGATCTCGCCTGCGGGGGTGGTGCGCAAACTGCCGGCCAGCAGCTCGGCGCTGTAGGCACTGGTGTTGATCGCAAAGGCCAGGCAGGCGCAGAAGGTCGCGCTGGACAGATACGGCCAGAGCAGGCTCTGGCGCACCGCTTCGAACTGCGCCAGGCCGTAGTAGATCAGGAACAGTTGCACCAGCATCGGCGTGCCGCGAATCACATAGGTATAGAGCCACGCCGGTGCGTTGATCAGCGGCGAGCGCGACACCCGCATCAGCGCCAGGGGCACTGCCAGGGCCAGACCCAGGGCCAGGGAAATCAGCAGGACCTTGAGGGTCACCAGGGCGCCGTTGAGGTACAGCGGCAGGTTGTCCCAGATCAGGTGGTAGTCAAGCATCATGGGTGGCTCCCCTTACAGTTCGGCGGCTTTGAGGCCGACCGAGTAGTGTTTTTCCAGGCAGCGCAGCACCAGCAAGGACAGGCTGGTGAGCATCAGGTACAGCGCCGCCACCGCGAGAAAAAAGGTAAAGGGCTGGTGGGTGGCATCCGCTGCGTTCTTGGCCTTGAACATCATGTCTTGCAGGCCGATCACCGAGATCAGCGCGGTGGACTTGGTCAACACCAGCCAATTGTTGGTGAACCCGGGAATGGCGAAACGCACCATCTGCGGCACCATGATTCGCCAGAACACCTGGGCACCGCCCATGCCATAGGCCAGCCCGGCCTCGGCCTGGCCCTTGGGGATCGCCATGAAGGCGCCGCGAAAGGTTTCCGATAGGTAGGCACCAAAAATGAAGCCCATGGTGCAGACCCCGGCGATAAAGGGGTTGATGTCGATGTAGCGGGTGTAGCCGAGCGCCAGCGCCAGGCGGTTCACCAGGTCCTGGCCGCCATAGAAAATCAGCAGGATCAGCACCAGGTCTGGAATACCGCGAATCAGGGTGGTGTAGCTTTCCCCGAGCACTGCCAGCCATTTCAGCGATGACAGGCGCAGGGCCGCGCCGATCAGGCCCAGGGCAATCGCCAGGGCCATGGACGTCAGCGCCAGGTTGATGGTCAGCCAGGCGCCATCGAGAATGCTCGAACCGTAGCCGTGGAGCATGATGAAATTCCTCAAGCTCGCGCCACAAGGCGCGCAAGACAAGCCGTAGACGACGCCAGCCAGCAGCGGCGCCGGGGCTCAGAGAAAGGCTTACTCGCCGTAGATATCGAACGCGAAGTACCGGGCCATCACCTGCTGGTACTTGCCGTTGGCGCGAATCGCGTCGATTGCCGCATTCAGGCGCGCCAGGTTGGCGCTGTCACCCTTGCGCACGGCGATCCCGGCGCCCCGACCAAAGTACTTCGGATCGTTGATATCAGGCCCTGTGAGGGCAAAGCCCTGGCCCGCCGCGGTCTGGATGAAGCTTTCATCGGTGTTGACGATATCGGCCAGAGTGGCGTCCAGGCGCCCCGAGGCGAGGTCGAGGAAGGCTTCGTTCTGTGAGGCGTAGCGCACCACGACGACGCCTGCGGGTTCCAGTTGCTCGGTGGCAAAACGATCATAGGTCGAGGCGCGTTGTACACCGACTTTCCTGCCCTTGAGGTCCTGCAGCGGGTCGTTGATCAGGCTGCCGGCCTTCATCGCGAACTTGCCAGGCGTGTGGTAGTACTTTTTGCTGAAGTCCACGGATTTCATCCGGTCTTCGGTGATAGACATCGACGACAGAACGGCATCGATCTTGCGCACCTTGAGCGACGGAATCATGCCGTCGAACTCTTGAATGACCCATTGGCACTTGACCTTCATTTCTTCGCACAGGGCGTTGCCGATGTCGTAGTCGAAGCCGCTGACATTGCCCTCGGGTGTCTTGAAGGAGAAAGGCGGGTAGGCGGCCTCGATACCGATGCGCAGGCTGTCTTCGTCGGCATGAGCCAGGAAGCTGGACGCACTTAGCAGCAGGGCACCTAGAAGTTCTGTCTTGTTCATATTGTTGACTCCTGGGAAGGCATTGGGGGGGGAGCGGGTACCCGCCATCCGGGGTGGCGCGCTGGATCTGTCCTGTGATCAGTGCAGTCATAAATGACACAATAAAAATCAATTTGCAAAGATATTGAAAAAAATCATATCAGAACATGGCATGAGAAAGTGCTTTGCCTGCGCAGGCGTTTGGGGTTGCTGTAGAGTCGTTCCCGGCTGTATTAGCAGCGTCGTCGGCGGGCGTGCGGCCTGCTGCGGGCTGTCGGGGCAACAGCGGCTATCGGCCAGGCCCTGGGCTTGGCCAAAGTTAAAGAACCACCTACAGGCGCAGGCATTCAACCTTTGAAAAAGCTGAAGACATTCACCGTGCATGGCACCGCAGTTGGCAGTGACCAGCGCATTCAACTGGACGAAATTTCGATTCTCGCCGAGCCGGACACACTCAGGGCACTGGGTGAGTTCCTGATCAACGCTTCAGCCGACATGGCGGCCAATGGCCTGGAGCATGTGCACCTGCAAGACGTGATCGAGCACTTCTCGCACCAGCAGCATGTGGATGTGATTGCCCTCAACCGGGCTGTGATCAAGCCTGCCTGAGGCAGCGCCGTGCCCGGCCCGGCTTACATGTTGCGAATCCTCTCGTCGACCCTGAGCTCGAACTCGAAGCCAATGCCCACGTCATTCAGGGTTTCGGTGACCCGGGCCATGAAGTACTCGGCCTGCGCGGGCAATTCATACAAGCCAATGACCCGGATGATCGGGTACTTGCCATAGGCGCCGGGGATCTCGGTGTAGATCTCGCCACTTTCGATGAAGGCGATGTAGCTGTTGATTTTCTCTTGCAGCACGAGCAAGTGCTCGCCTTGTTCCGCCTTGTCGCCCCATTCGAGGTGGTCGGTCATCACCAGTAGCAGGTCGTTGGGAGCCTCCTTGGAGACCCCCCAGAAATCGATGACTTTGGGGTTGGTGACGGACATGGCTGATCCTTCAGGCGGTGGGGGTGGGGATTGTATTACGCGCCCCGGGGTTAGTGGCGGTGCTGTAGCAAGTGTCCGTTCTGAGACGTTCGTAAGCCTTCGCCCTTCATTGCAGAAAGAAATGCTCCTTGATCGAATCCAGCAGCAGTGACTTGACGATCTGCAACGCGTTGTCGTGTTTGCTGCCCACGCGCATGCCGATCTCAAGTTCGTAGGAAGGCATGGGCACGGGGCAGGGGAAGGTTTGCAGCGAACTGATCCGTTCCATTGCGCGTGCGGCGTGGGTGGGCACGGTGGTGATCAGTTTGGAGCCCACCAGCAGAAAGGGAACGGCGGCGAAGTGCGAGGTCGAGGCCTTGATCGTGCGGGTCAGGCCGACGTTGTTCAGGCCTTCATCGACAATGCCGACATAACCTGCGGACGACACCAGCAGGTGCGGGCGCTGAGCGTAATCCTCCGCGGTCACCGGGACGGTGTTGTGGGCATCGGCGATGCCCAGGTAGTTGCCGCGGCCCAGCCTGATGCGGGTGATCAAGTGCGAGGACAAGCCTCCGGCGGAGATGGCGAGATCGATCTTGTGGCCCATCAGCATGTCTTGTACGACGCCGCTGTGGGTTTGCCGGAAGAGGATGCGCAGCCCGGGCAGGCGCTCTTCCACCACCGAGAGAATCTTCTGCCCCAGGGCGATTTCACTGTCATCGGAGAGCCCGATGGTGAGGGTGCGGCCCTGCACTTGCTGGCCGTCGGAGGCCATGGCCAGGGCCAGCCTGCAGCGGTTGATGGCTTCTTCGACCAGGGGGTACAACTCGCTTGCGCGCATGGTCGGGCGCAGGCCGCGCCCTGTGCGCTCAAACAACGGGTCGCTATAGATCTCTCGCAAACGTGCAAGGGAAGCGCTGACCGCCGGCTGGGTGACGCCCAGCCGGATAGCCGCGCGGCTGGCACCGCCTTCTTCGACCAGGGCGGCAAAAACCCGGAGCAGGTTCAGGTCGGCGTTCTCGATATCAATGGTTTTCATATCAGATAGCTTGAATAGAGCGTTGATCTATATTGTACCAGCCATAAAATGACCCGCCAAAACAATCAACGGCTTGAATTACAGAGCCGGTGTTGATGTTTCCAATACTGGGTTAGTGCCCGTTAGTTCGGTTTTTTTTATAGGCGGGCATAAGCCTTGGCTGTTGGGTAAGAGGTTTTAACCAGAGGTTGAAGTATGGCGCGCCACTGTAAGTATCTTGCGGCCATGGTGCTCTTTGCCTGGGCCTTTGCGGCTTCTGCTTGCCTGTTTGAAACCGCCATCGGCTCACCTTTGGGAGAAGAAGTTGTGGGTAGATTGCAGCAGGCCCTGGCGGCGCGAAATTATTATCAGGGAACAATAGATGGCGTGGTGGGGGAGAAAACCGAAGAAGCCATCTTTCTGTTCCAGATGGACTGTGAACTTCCGTTAACCGGCAGTATCAACTCGCAGATCCTGCAAAGGCTGGATATAAGGCCGCCCTTGTGGTTATCGGAATAAGTGTGTGGCTTGAAGGTCCGGTACAGGGAAACGTAATTGTTTCGCTATCAAAGGTCAGTGGCTGGAAAGTGGTTTTATTCTTATGGCTTTAACCCATAGCCCAGCGTCTGGTTATCCGTGGCGATTCAGGCTGGCTGTTGTTCTGGTGGGGGTGATGGCCGCAATTGTGTGCGGCCGGATCATTCAACTGCAGATCGCCGACAAGGCGTTTCTGATCAAGCAGGGCGATGCCCGAAGCCTGCGCTCTGTGGCTATCCCGGCCTACCGAGGCTTGATCACCGATCGCCATGGGCAGCCTCTATCCGTCAGCACGCCGGTGACCACGGTCTGGCTCAACCCCCGGGAGCTGATGGGCGAGCAGGGCCACTGGGCTGCGCTGGCCCAGGCGCTTGACGTGCCACAGAGCCGGTTGAGCTCGATCATCCTGCGCAACCGGCAGAAAGAGTTTGCCTACCTGCATCGGCGCGTTGCTCCCCAGGTGGCGGAACAGATGATGCAGGCGGTGCAGGCACTCAAGGTCACGGGGGTTCATACGCTGCAAGAGTCCCGCAGGTTTTATCCGGCGGGCGCCTCCATCGCGCACGTCATCGGCTTTACCGATATCGACAACCGCGGTAGCGAAGGGCTCGAACTGGCTTATGAGAGTGTGCTGCGCGGGCGCGATGGCAAGCAGTTGGTGCTCAAGGATCGCCGTGGCCACTTGATCGAGGACCTGGGGGTTTCGCGCCTGGCCAGGCCCGGGCAGGCACTCGCGCTGTCTGTGGATCTGCGCCTGCAATACGTGGCCGATCGAGAGCTGCGCGAGGGCATTGCCAGCAATGGTGCGGATGCCGGCAGCGTGGTGATCATGGATGTGCGCACCGGCGAGATCCTGGCCTTGGCCAATCAGCCCAGCTACAACCCGAACAATCGCTCTCGGGTGACGCCGTCGATGATGCGCAATCGCGCAGTGGTTGATGTATTCGAGCCGGCTTCAACCCTGAAGCCGTTCTCGGTGGCCGCCGCGCTGGAAAGCGGGCGCTGGAAGCCGGGGGACAGGGTGCACGTGGCAACCGGCACCTTGCAGATCGGCCGATACACCATTCGCGATGCTTCCAGGACCGCGGGCGAAACTCTGGATCTGACCGGCATCCTGGTGCGTTCGAGCAACGTTGCCATCAGCCAGGTGGCCTTCGATATCGGCGCACCGCGGATTCATGACCTGCTGCACCGGGTGGGGCTGGGCCAGGAGACGGGCGTAGGGTTCCCCGGTGAACAGACCGGGGTGCTGCCCCTGCGCCGGGAGTGGCGGCCCACCGAAACCGCGACGCTGGCTTACGGCTATGGGGTGTCCGTTACCGCGGTACAGCTGGCCAGGGCTTACGCCACCCTGGTCAACGGCGGTGTCCGGGTGCCCGCTTCACTGCTGCGGGTTTCTGCCGTGCCCAAGGGCGTCCAGGTGATGCCGGCCAGCGTGGCCAACACCGTGAAAGACATGCTGGTGCAGGTGGTTGAAGGCCCCAGGGGCATCTATCGGGCCAAGGTGCCTGGCTATCACGTGGGTGGAAAAAGCGGCACCGCGAAAAAAACCAGCCAGGGTGCCAAGGGCTATCTGGCCAGCTCCTATCGCGCCATGTTTGTCGGTTTCGCCCCGGCGGCAAACCCCAGGTTCGTGATTGTGGTCGTGGTGGACAACCCCAGGCACCACGGCTTTTTTGGCGGGCTGGTATCCGCCCCGTTGTTCAGCAAGATCATGTCGCAGACTCTGCGCCTCAATAACGTGGCTCCCGATGATATTTGAAGCCTATGCAGCAAGAGTTGCCCATGCCGCAAATCAGTAACTTCAATCACCAGCAAACAGAAGATGCGATCGTCACCAAACGAATAATGGCAAGTGCCGTGCTGGTGGTTCTGCTGACCGCGGCGCTGGTGGTCAGGCTTTATTTTCTGCAAGTGACGCAACATGAGTACCAGGTTGCCGTTGCGGAAAAGAACCGCGTGCACATCAGGCTCATCCCGCCAGAACGGGGGCTTATCTATGACCGCAATAACGTGGTTCTGGCCGATAACGTAGCCAGTTTCAACTTGACCCTGACCCGTGAACGCGCCGGGGATGTCGGTGTCGTCCTTGGCCATCTGGCGCGGATTCTGCAATTGCCCGAAGCCGAACGCAGCCGGGTCGAGAAGGAACTGCGCCGCGCAAGAAGAGCCTTCGAGCCCGTGACGCTGATGCTGGACCTGACGGAAAAACAGATCGCGCAGGTAGCGGTCAATCAGTTCCTGTTGCCCGGTGTCGAGGTCCAGGCGCAGTTTCTCAGGCAGTACCCCCATGGCGAGCATTTTGCCCACTCGGTGGGGTATGTCGGGCGGATCAACGAGCAGGAGTACAAGCGCCTCGATCCGGCCCGATACCTGCGCAGCCAGTTGATCGGCAAGACCGGGATCGAGCGTTTCTACGAAGACGCCCTGCATGGCCAGATGGGGTTTGAAGAAGTGGAGACCAATGCCCAGGGCCGGGTGATGCGGGTGCTGCGCCGGCACAACCCGATTGCCGGGCAGGACATAGTCCTGACCCTCGACGCCGGGCTGCAGGGTGCCGCCGAGGAAGCGCTGGGGGACCGGCGGGGCGCGGTGGTGGCCCTGGACCCGGCCACGGGGCAGGTGCTGGCAATGGTCAGCCGGCCGAGCTTCGACCCCAACCCCTTCGTCAAGGGCATCTCTGCGCCAGGCTACGCCGCCTTGCGCGATTCCGATGACATGCCGCTGTTCAACCGGGTGTTGCGCGGGCTCTATCCCCCGGGCTCGACCATCAAGCCCATGGTGGTGGTGGCGGGCCTGGACAGCGGCGTGATCACCCCCACCAGCCAGGTGTTTGACCGGGGTTATTTCGAGCTGCCCAACTACAAGCACAAGTACCGCAACTGGAACCGGGGCGGCGAAGGCTGGGTGGACATGTACGACGCGATCATGCGCTCCAATGACACCTACTTCTATGACCTGGCCCACAGGCTGGGGGTCAGAAGGCTGCACAGCTACCTCAGCGAATTCGGCCTGGGGCAAAAGGTTTCGATCGACATGTTCGAAGAGGCAGCGGGATTGATGCCGTCCCCTGAATGGAAGCGCGCCACCCGCCGACAACCCTGGTTCCCCGGGGAAACCCTGATTCTGGGCATCGGCCAGGGCTATATGCAGGTCACGCCCCTGCAACTGGCCCAGGCCACCAGCCTGATCGCCAATCGGGGGATCTGGCACCGGCCGCACCTGGCGCTGGCGGTCGGCGGCCAGGCGCCGGTCGACCCCAGGCCCATGCCGAACATCGTGCTCAAGGATGCCCATTCCTGGGATCAGGTCATCCAGGGCATGCAGATGGTCATGCACAACCCCCGTGGCGTAGGCCGCGCAGCAGCCCGGGGCGCGCAGTACCGCATTGCCGGGAAAAGCGGCACGGCGCAGGTGGTGGCGATCAAGCAGGGCGAACGCTACAACCGCAACAAGACCCATGAGCGCCACCGGGACAACGCGCTCTTTGTCGGCTTCGCCCCGGCCGAACAGCCGGCCATCGTGGTGGCGGTGATGATCGAGAACGGCGAGGCCGGGGCCCGGGTGGCCGGCCCTGTGGTGAGGAAAGTCATGGACGCCTGGCTGCTCGATGCCAGTGGGCATCTGCAGCCGCAGTTCGCCGTACCGGTATCCAGCGACAAGCGCGCAAACACCCTGACGGTAAACGCCAGCTAGGCGCGCAGGAAATCAGCCAGGGCTCCAGGGCCCGTCAGGTTCACATTCAAAACGGTAAGCGAGGAAACAGCGGGTGCGAGTCATTGAATATCTGGGTTGGAGTGTGCTCGCGCTGGTCAGCGTGGGGCTGCTGGCCGCAAGCGGCACCTACCTGTATCTGCAACCCCGGCTTCCCGATGTCGCTGCCCTCAGGGACGTGCATCTGCAAGAGCCCCTGCAGGTCTTCACCCGGGATGGGAAACTCATTGCCGAGTTCGGTGAAGTGCGGCGCATACCCCTCGCCAGCGCGGACATCCCCCCCGACTTTCGAGCGGCCTTCATGGCCGCCGAGGACGGCAACTTCTATCAGCACCCCGGGGTCGACCCGGCCGGGTTGCTGCGGGCGGCGTTCGAGTTGCTCAAGAGCGGCCACGTTCGCTCCGGCGGCAGCACCATCACCATGCAAGTGGCGAAGAACTTCTTCCTGAGCCGCGAGCAGACCTTTTCACGCAAGCTCAGCGAAATTCTCCTGGCCCTGCAGATCGAGCGCAGCCTGAGCAAGGAGGAAATCTTCAACCTGTATGTCAACAAGATCTACCTGGGCAAGCGCGCCTATGGCATCGCGGCAGCCGCCAGAATTTATTACGGCAAGCCGGTGGCGCAGCTGAGCCTGGCTCAGGTGGCGATGATTGCCGGGCTGCCCAAGGCGCCATCGCGCTACAACCCGATCAACAACCCCGCCAGGGCCAAGCAGCGCCGCGACTGGATTCTGGGGCGCATGCACGCGTTGGGCAGCATCGATACAGCCAGGTATCAAGCAGCCCTGGCGCAAGGGGTAGACGCCAGCTACCACGCCCCGGAACCCGAGATCGATGCTCCCTACATCGCAGAAATGGTCAGGGCGGAAATGTTCCGGCGTTTTGGCGATGAGGCCTACACCCTGGGCCTGCGGGTAGTGACCACGGTTCCCGGTTCATTGCAGGCGTCGGCCACTTCCGCGCTGCGCAAGGGCTTGAAGGTCTATGACAAGCGCCATGGTTACCGCGGCCCTGAAGGGCATTTCGCAGGCCGGGCCGGCAGCCAGTGGCCCGAGCGACTGAAGGCTTTTCCAGCGTATGGCGGCTTGCGGGCGGTGGCGGTGACCCAGGTTTTCGAGCAAAGCATCAGCGTGGTGGATGACCGTGGCCAGGAGCACTCCGTGCCCTGGAGCAGCATGAAATGGGCGCGCCCCTATCTGGGCCACAGCGCCTTGGGGCGCCAGCCGGTGCGCCCGGCCGAGGTGGTCAAGGTCGGGGATGTGATCCGTGTCGACCCCGAGCACGATCCGCTGCTGAGCTTCAGCCAGGTGCCCAGGGCCCAGGGCGCGCTGGTGTCGATCGCCCCGGAGGACGGGGCGATCCAGGCGCTGGTGGGCGGTTTTGATTTTCAACAAAGCAGCTTCAACCGTGTGCTGCAGGCCAGGCGCCAGCCGGGTTCGAGCTTCAAGCCCTTCATCTACTGCGCGGCGCTGGACAGCGGCTACACCCCGGCGACCCTGGTCAACGACGCCCCCATCGTCCTGGGGGGCGACTACTCCGGCCCGGTGTGGCGCCCGCAGAATGAGAACCGGACCTTCCTGGGGCCGATTCGCCTGCGCGAAGCCCTCAACCGCTCAAGGAACATGGTCTCCATACGCTTGCTGCAAACCATGGGGGTGGACAAGACCATCGACTACATCGCCCGTTTCGGGTTCGACCCCCAGGACCTGCCTCACAACCTTTCCCTGGCCCTGGGCACCGCGTCGGTCACGCCCATGGAGGTGGTTGCGGGCTGGAGCGCCTTTGCCAACGGCGGCTACAAGATCAGCCCGTACTTCATAGAGCGCATTGAAGACCCCAAGGGCCAGATCGTGTTCCAGGCCAGCCCGCGTTCGGCCCCCACTGCACAGCGGCCAGCCCCCGAGGCGGTGGCCGAGCAGATAGTCGACAGCCGCACCACCTACCTGCTCACCAGCCTGCTGCAGGACGTGGTCAAGCGCGGCACTGGCCGCGCCGCAGCCGCCATGCAGCGCCCGGACATCGCGGGCAAGACCGGCACCACCAACGAGGCCAAGGACTCCTGGTTCACCGGTTACAACGGCCACTACGTCACCAGCGTCTGGGCCGGTTTCGACCAGCCGCAGAGCCTGGGGCGGCGCGAATGGGGCGTGACCATCGCGCTGCCGATCTGGATGGACTTCATGACGGCGGCGCTCGAGGGAACGGCGCCTTACTCCCAGCCGGAGCCGGATGGCATCGTGACCCGCCGGATCAACCTGGAAGATGGCAGCGCCGCCAGCGCGCAGGCGCCGGGCACGGCGATGGAGGTGTTCAGGAGTGACAACGTGCCGCCGGTGGGCGCGGGAGAGGGGGCAGCTGTCGACGGCGCTGCGGACATGCAGCGCACGATGCAGGAACTGTTCTAGTGGCCGGGCCGGGCCCTGATGGCGAGAACCGCTCCGGCGATTTTCCAACAACCGTTGCGTAATGGATAGTTGGCCATAGGATGTGCGCGTTGCCGATGATGATCGGGCCCCATCGTCGTGATCCTTTACTCAGTTTCAAGGTTGCTGCATGAATCCGGATGACTTCAAGAAATTCAATATCGGCTCAATTGTTCGGGCCACTCAAAGCTCTGCTGCGCTCAAACACCAGCTCGGCTTCCTGATCAAGGTTCTGGAGGAACTGGATATCCAGTTCTCCGACTGCGAGCAGGATCCTCTGCGCCTGGCGAAAGCCTATGTTGCCGGGGAGATTCCTGCTGAACGCTGCAAGGCGCAGGCTGCACTCTGGTGGGCAAAAATCGATGAGCAAGGGGCAATACGAGGGTTCAAGGACCGGGAGGTATTGAAGGCACGACTGGCCATTTGTCTGCTGTCGAATGATGAGGACGATATTTCCGTGTTGGGAGATAACCTCTCGTGGTTTCTTGAGGTGTTGGGTTTCTTGAATGTGGAACCGATGAAGCCAATTGAAATGATGAGAGAGTATTTCGAGTTCAAATAGAAGTTCATTCGCGCCCGGCTCGCTCTCGGTGCCCTGGCCGGCAGCCTGACGACAGGCAAGACCCCATGCGTTTTGCTGGCTCCCACCGTCACGCTGGCGGGGTGCTCGACGCGTTTTCCATGAGCCGCATGTGGATTTCATTGCGCTTGATCGGGCGCTGATCCTGCCTGCACAAGGTGTTCCTGCGCGCGGCTCAATCGGCGAGCGCGCAGGGGGCGAGCTACAGGCTGGGAGCCTCTTGGTTCACTTTCAGCTCGAAATCGAAGCCGATGCTCCGTTCATGGAGGATCTCGGTAATGCGTTTGAAAAACCAATCGACTTGCTCGGGCAGTTCGTGCAAACCCAGTACCCGGATAATCAGGTGCTTGCCGCAGGCATCGGGAATTTCGCTGTAGATCTCTTCACTTTCGATGAAGGTGATGTAGGTGTTGATCTTCTCTTGCAGCAGGAGCAGGTGTTCGCTGTGTGCCGCTTCGTCACCCCATTCGAGGGGGTCGACCATGATCAACAGCAGGCTGTCGGGCGCGGATTTGGGGATGGCCCAGATATCGATGACTTTTGGATTGGTGATGGACATTGCTGATCCTTCAGAACGTGGGGGCGGCGGCATTATAGGCCGTAGCGATGGGTTTCTTCAGTGGGCAATCGGTGGTCGCGGTTCCGGCCCGTGGGCGAGGCCAGGATGGGCTGCCGGGGCTTGCCCCGTTCAGGCGCAACCTGATCGAGCGGCGTTGTGCTCTTTTCAACAGCGGTCTGATCGACGGTAGTGACAAAACGCCACCATCTGCTATGGCTTGTTAGGCCCCCCTGGATAGATGCCGAGCTCCAGGTGCCATTGCCCAGAAAAATCGAGACGGCGCGGGCCGCGTTATTCGACTTAACTGATGCTCACCCGCCAAGGGGGACATGGGCGCAGGAGGACCGAGTGGGGCCTGCGTCCCGACAGGCCTGGATTGACCCGAGTGAGTATCGACGTTGCCGTGCCGGGTGGGCCGCTAACCTGGTCGTCGGGGTGTTTGCAGCTCTCTGACACTCAGTCGATAGCGTGGAATGACAGCAGGGAAGTACCGACCATTCTATTAGAGAGATAAAAAATGAACGTCAGGACAATGAATCTTGCTCCAAGGTCTGCCGCCTTTTTCTCGCTCATTGTCCTGGTGGTGTTCGCCCTGGGCATTGTCGCCGTGCTGCAAATGGGCAAGCTGCGAGACGCGGAGCAGGATGTCGAGACCAACTGGATGACCAGCATCCGCGAGATCGGCAAGATGAAGAGCAGCGTCTTGCGCCTGCGTCTGGAAAGCATCCGCATCACCGTGACCACCGACGAACAGCAGCGCCAGACCCGCATCGCCTCGTTGAGCGGTTATCGATCCAACCTGCAGAACACCATCAACCAGTACGAACCCCTGATCACCGGGCCGGCGGAGCGTGAGCTGTACCAGGCTGTAGCGACCGATGTGCAGGCCTACTTCAAGCTGGTGGACGAGCTGGAGCCGCTGCTGCGCAGTGGCGACAACGCCGCGGCCATCACCCTGATCAACACCCGCATCAGCCCCATGACCAACGCCATGCAGGAGAAGATGGACAAACTCTCGGACTTCAACGACGAGGGCGCCAGGCAGGCGGGGATCACTGCCGCGTCGGTTTACAGCAGTGGCCTGACGCTGGTGCTGGTGTTGATGGGGGTGACGGTGGTGCTCACCGTGGTGTTGGCGGCGGTGCTGACCCGCAGCATCACCGCGCCCATCAGCGACGCCCTGGCCGTGGCCGAACGTATTGCCGGCAGCGACCTGTCCCGGGAGATCGGCGTCAGTGGCCGCGATGAAGCCGGCCGCCTGCTGGCCGCCCTGGCGCAGATGCAGACCAACCTGCGGGAAACCATCGCTCACATCGCCGATTCCTCCACCCAACTGGCCTCGGCCTCGGAAGAAATGACCGCAGTGACCGAAGACGCCAGCCGCGGGCTGGTGCGCCAGAACGACGAAGTCAGCCAGGCGGCCACCGCCGTGACCGAAATGAGCGCCGCGGTGGACGAGGTGGCCCGCAACGCCGAAGCCGCCGCCCAGTCGTCCCGCGAGTCCATGGAGTTCACTCGCTCCGGCATCGAGAACGTGGCCCAGACCCTCAAGGCCATCGAAGGCCTGGCCGGCAACGTGGCCAGCACTGGCGAGCAGGTCAAGGCGCTGTCCAGCCGCGCCCAGGACATCAGCAAAGTGGTGGAAGTGATTCGCGCCATTGCCGAACAGACCAACCTGCTGGCCCTCAACGCCGCCATCGAAGCCGCCCGCGCCGGCGAGCAGGGCCGCGGCTTTGCGGTGGTGGCCGATGAAGTGCGGGCCCTGGCCCACCGCACCCAGCAGTCGACCCAGGAAATCGAACAGATGATCAGCGCGATCCAGGCCGACTCGACCCACGCGGTGAGCGCCATGAACGTCAGCGCCGAGATGGCCAGCAGCTCGATCTCCGTGGCGCAGAACGCCGACCTGTCCCTCAAGCAGATCGCCCAGGCGATTACCCAGATCAACGAACGCAACCTGCTGATTGCCACCGCCTCGGAAGAACAGGCCCAGGTGGCGCGCGAGGCGGACCAGAACCTGACCAGCATTCGCGAGCTGTCGATCCAGAGCTCGGCGGGGGCCAGCCAGACGGCCAGCGCCTGCGGGGAGATGGCCAATCTGGCGATCGAGTTGAACCGGCTGGTGGCACGGTTCAAGGTTTGAGCGCGGTTTTTTGCCCTACGGTGGTCTGGTTCCTCCGTAGGAGCTGGCTTGCCAGCGAAGCTCGCCAACGATGATGTGCAATCAGCGAATCAATGCGGCGTCGGCGAGTGTTTTGCAAGCCAGCGTGCGCCTGCCCGAATGTGTTCTGGCGTTCGCTCTGTTGCACGCTTGAATCTGTGTTTAGCGCCCGAGCTTCTCCATTGCTGCATCGGCCAGAAAGGACGACCGGCTCTTGATGTTGTGCTCGCGGACAAAGCGGTCGATCTGCTGAATCACATACCCCGGCAAGGTCACGTTGACCTTCTCGGTCTTGCCCAGGTAAGGCGTGATGTCGATCTCCAGCATGCCCCAGCCCATGCCCGCAAAATCAGGGTGGGTGCGGAGCTTGCCGGTGGCAGAGGGCAGGGGAATGGCCTGCCCGGCGCGGGCCCGTTCTTCGAGCATGACGTGGGCAATCTCGATGGCGGCGCTGTAGGCAGCCTCGAAGGTGTCACCGGCGGTGACCGCGCCGGGAATGTCGGGAATCTGGATGCCGGTGGCGGTGTGCTCGTCGCCCCACTCGATGCAGATGGGATATTGCACGGGGTTCTCCTCAAAACAGGTGCGAAGAATGCTGGGAGCTAAAGCAGCCCGGCCAGTTTCCTGATGGCCCTGACCGTTCCCCGTGGCAGATCCTTCTTCGGGTGAGGCACCGGAACGGTGTTGGGCCTGTAGGGATGCTGGAACAGATGATGGCTGCCAGTGACTCGCTCCAGCACCCATCCCGCGGCTTCAAGCTCCTTGATCAACAGTCTGCTTTGCACCTCCATCTCCTTGTCGGGGTGAGAGGTGCTTTATAACTCCAGGCGCATGATAGCCCAGGTTGAATTGTGTGTCTGGAGTTATGTATCAAGGGGTGTCGTTGAGCAGGGGCCGGTGTGATGGGCTTGTCGCAGGTGACATAAAAGCCCCATCGGCTTTTCATGGACGTTGCACGGCCGCCCATTGCACTATTGCGCCGGCCTTTCAGCCACCCATCACCCTCCCGTCGAAGACAGAACCCTCGACGGCCCCTTGCCAAGGAAGTCATCAGACCCATGACCGTCAGCGAACTGCTTGCCGCCATTCGTAAACCCTATGTCGAAACCCTGGCGCGTATCGCCGCAGAAGGGGCGGCGCATGTCGAGCCCGCTTACCGCAACAGCGATGGTTCGCTGGCGGTTGAAGGGGCCATGGGCACGCCTTGCCGGGTGGATGTGATTGCGGCCGAGAGCGGGGAGCCGGTGCAGGTCGATTCCGAAACCGAGCTGGGCTTTGAGCCTGTGCGCTTTGCGATCGAGCAGATGGCGGTGGTGATCTCGCCCTTTGGCTGGGACTGGTTGCCCCTGGAGGTGCGGGGCTTGAGCCTGGAACAGGCCTCTGAGGTTATTCGGGTGTGGTTCTTTGAGTGGTTCGATGGCGAAGACGAGAATTCGCCAACCGAAGAAGGGCTGCAAGGGGTGCTGCACTTTGTGTCGGACCCGGAGGCCACGGAGGAGGGGTACAGGGTCAAGATTGACCTCGGCTCGGCGTCCGAAGAAGCGCTGGAAGCACTGCTGTTTGCATTGGCCGATGCCGGCGCCAGCGGAGCTTTTCTCGCATAGAGCAGGGGGGGGGCAAAACGGCGACCCCGAACCGACCTGATATCGCTTCCCCTGTAGGAGCTGGCTTGCCAGCGAAGCTCGCCAACGAAGACGCGGATCCACCTTCTTACCGCGTGCACCTGGGAGCGGGTGGCGGCCAACCCGGCATCCTGTCGGGTTGGCCACGGCTCAATGCCTGCCTTCGACCCTCCTGTGCGCAGGGGCAGGAAGATCCACAGCCAACACCGCCAACAATGGCTTCGCTCTCAGAGCTTCATGCCCACCGCCAGCCGGTTGAAGGCATTCATCAAGGACACGGCCAAGGTCAGGTCGGAAATTTCAACGTCGCTAAAGTGCGCTTTCAGCGGTTCGTACAGCTCGTCCGGCGCGCCCTTGTCGTGGACGTAGGTGAGGGTTTCGGTCCAGGCCAGCGCGGCGCGCTCGCGTTCGCTGAACAGTTCGCTGACGCGCCAGCCGGCCAGGCAATCCAGCTTGTCTTGCGCCACCCCACACTCGCGCAGGGTCTGTGAGTGCTTGCCCAGGCAGAACGAGCAGCCGTTGATCTGCGACACGCGCAAAAACACCAGTTCCACCAGGGGCAAGCCCAGGGGGCTTGCGACCAGGGCGGTGTTGGTGGCGAGCAGGCCTTGATAGGCGGCTGGCGACAGGGTGGCAAAGGGCAGTCTGAGTTGGCTCATGGTGAAACTCCGATAGGGAAAAAAGTGATCAGGCACAAACGAGAGGGTTGAACAGGGGCTGCAAGGACAGTGCGCTGCGGGCCTCGTCGAGGGTTGCACGCACGGCCTCGTCACCGAACACCAACCCTTGCAGATAAGTGAACTGCAGGTCGAACAGGCCGAGGGTGTTCAGCACCTGGCGCAGGTAAGGCGTCAGAAAATCCGGTTGGCGTGCCCGTTCGCCCTGGTGAAAGCCGCCGGAACTGACCAGCACATGCACCGGGCGGTCCTTGAGCAGGCCGACCTTGCCTTCCGGGCCGGAACTGAAGGTCCGGTGAATGCGCAGCACGTAGTCGATCCACAGCTTGAGCGCCGCCGGCAGGGTGAAGTTGTGCATGGGCGTGGCAATGAGCAGGGCATCGCTGCGCTCCAACTCGCCGATCAGCCCTTCGGACACCTCGAACAGTGGCGCGTCGAAGGGTGTGGGGGTGGTCAGGGCGTGGGCGTAGTCCATGCCCAGGGGTGGCAACGGATTGGCCCCCAGATCGCGCTCGACCAGTTCCAGGTGCGGATAGCGTTGGCGCAGGGAGCTCACCAGTTCCAGTGCCAACTGGTTGCCATGGGAAACCTGGCCACGGGGGCTGGCGTTGATCAGTAGAAGGTTGTTCATGCCGGCTCCCCACCTTGAAGTCGTTGAGTGAAATGCATGCCACGGGCCAGCAGCCCCTGACGGAAATAGAAACGCTGGGCCAGGGGCATATGCAGGCCGGTATCCAGCACCAGGTGATCGCATTGACGCTGCACGGCCTCCTCCCGCACGGCGCTCAACAGCCGCGCACCCAAGCCGCTGCGCTGAAGCTCCGGGCTCACGACCAGGTCATCGACGTAGATGAAGCGCCCGTAGAGCAGGTTTTCCAGCTCGCGGTAGCCCGCCAGGCCGACGATGCGCTCAGCGTCCCACACGGCAAGCAAGCGGTAGCCCTGTTCGGCCTGCCGGGCTACTTGGGCGACATAGGCCGCCGGGCTGGTGAGGTGGGGGCGCAAGACACGCATCAAGTCGAAACTGGCCGCCAGGGCCGCTTCGCTTTCGAGGTGTTGAAGGGTGTAGGGCATGTCCGTCATCCGCTGAAAAGAGATGACCCACTTTAGAAGGTCAATGGCTTAAGCTACAGGGCCAAAAAATGCATAAATGACTAGGCCATGATCCTTCCTTTCGAATTGGACCGCAGCCAGACGGCGCCGATCTATCGCCAGCTTTACCAGCGGTTTCGCGAGTCTATCGCCGATGGCCGCCTGCGTCCGGGGGACCGAGTGCCGGCGGTTCGCGCCTTGGCGGCGGAACTCAACCTGGCGCGGGGCACCGTGGAAGCGGCCTACCAGCTGCTGATAGGCGAGGGCTACCTGACTGCTCGCGGGGCCGCCGGGACCATTGTCACCCCGCAACTGGCACCGGTTTCGGCGCCCACGCAGCGCGCCCCAGTGGCCCCCACGACCTACCAGGCCACCCATGCCGGCACCTCGCCCCTGGCCCTGCAAATGGGCCTGCCAGCGCTGGATGCCTTTCCGCGCAAGCTCTGGACCCGCCTGGCGGGCCGGCAACTGCGCCAGGCGGGCGTCGAAGGCCTGGTCTACCCGGACGCGCGCGGCTACGCCCCGTTGCGGGCAGCCATTGCCTCCTACCTGGGGATTTCCCGGGGCATCAGCTGCCACCCGGAGCAGATTTTCGTCTGCGCCGGCTACCGCGCCTGCCTCGACCTGATCAGTCATACGTTGATGCGCCCGGGCGCCACCTGCTGGCTGGAGGAGCCCGGCTACTTCATGGCCAGGAGCGCGCTGCTGGAAGCCGGTGCGCAACTGGTGCCGGTGCCCGTGGACGATCAGGGCCTGGACGTCGCCCAAGGCATCGCCCGCGCCCCGGAGGCCGGCTTTGCCGTGGTCACCCCGACCCACCAGAGCCCGCTGGGGGTGTCGCTGTCCCTGCCGCGGCGCCTGGCCCTGCTGGACTGGGCCAACCGACAGGGCAGCTGGATCATCGAGGACGATTACGACAGCGAATACCGCTACCAGGGCAAGCCCTTGCCGGCCCTCAAGAGCCTCGACCAGCAAGGCCGCGTGCTCTACACCGGCACCTTCAGCAAAGTCCTGTTTCCAGGACTGCGCCTGGCCTACCTGGTGGTGCCCGCCGAACAGACCCCAGCGTTCGCCCGCCAGGCGGATCGTTTGCACAACCACTGCCCGCACCTGCAGCAGGCGACGGTCGCGGCCTTTCTCAACGAGGGGCACTTTGCCCGGCATCTGAACAAAATGCGGGGCCTGTATGCGCGTCGGCGGCAGTGGTTGGTTGAGGCGTTGCACCAGGCGTTGGGTGGGCGTTTGCAGATAGATCCGCAGGCGGGGGGCATGCATGTGGTGGCTGGGCTGGGGGAGGGGGACGATGTGCAGATTGCCCGGCGGGCGCGGGGGGAGGGGATTGCGGTGGAGCCGTTGTCGCAGTGGTATCTGGGGGATGGGGTTAGGCAGGGGTTGGTGATGGGGTTCACTAATGTGGTCAGTGCGGAGCAGGCGGCGAGTGTGGCGCTGCGGTTGGCTCGGGCCATTGGCTGAAAAGGGGGCTACGGCCGCTGAGGCTGGAGTCTTCCCTGTGGCAGCCCCCGCCATTTGGCAGGCCACAACCCCTGTGGCGAAGGCTCAAGGGCCAGACCAAAACCTGTAGCCGCTGTCGAGTGCAGCGAGGCTGCGCACGAGGACGCAGTCCTCGCCAAACCTGCCGATGCTTTTCACCTGGTTGCATACGGTTCTGTGGACATATCCGTTGCTGCGGTCATGGCTGCTTAGGGTTCCGCTCTTACAGCGACTCACTTTTGAAGAGCGCAAAAGTAAGCAGTTTCCTGATGGCCCTGACCGTCGAAACCTGTAGCCGCTGTCGAGCGCAGCGAGGCTGCGCACGAGGACGCAGTCCTCGCCAAACCTGCCGATGCTTTTCACCTGGCTGCATACGGTTCTGTGTACATATCCGTTGCTGCGGTCACGGCTGCTTAGGGTTTCGCTCTTACAGCGACTCACTTTGGAAAAGCCCCAAAGTAAGCAAAGGGCTCCTGCCCCCGCATCCGGCGCCTCGCCTAGGCTCGGCGTCCCCTCACTCCGGCATTGCTCCGGGGGCCCGCCGCCACAGGCCATCCATGGCCTGATGGCGGCTAGCTCGGCATCCATGCCGAGCTGCCCCCTGCGCAACGCCTGCGTTCGGCCTTCTGGAGGGGGCAGGAAGATCAAGAGCAAGATCAAAAGCCAAAGCAAAACCGAGCGCGTTTTACGCGCTTTCGTAGGAGCCGGCTTGCCGGCGAATTGGCCCATAAGCCATACATCAGCTCTTGCTGACGCCTGCGCTCGGCTTCCTGAATAGCCAGGAAAATCAAAAGCCAGATCAAAAGCCAAAGCAAAGCCCAGCGCGTTTTACGCGCTTGTTGAGTTCAATGGCGTTCAAGGCTCTTGCGCTGTTCGCCACTGAATCACCTCCAGCACCGCGCAGCCCTCCCGGGTGAGCAGATGCACCCCTCGGGTGACCCGCGTCAGGTCGCAGTCGGCAATGTCTTTCAGGTTAAGCGTGGACAGCGTGTCCATCAGATCCCGCACCACAGTGAAACGATGGGCCGCACTGCTGGCCAGATCGCTCAGAGAGGCGTGGGTGTCGAGGTAGAAAACAGCTTGGTTGGCGTCGTGGGTGTCGACGGCGGTAAAGCGCGAGAGTGGCTGGTCAATCATCGGTACAGCTCCTGTTTATGGAGCAATCACCTGGGTTGCCGACGACGAAGAAAATGGCCGCTGTGCGCGCCTATGACGACCGGAGAATCACCGCGCACAGTCGCCATAACATCCTGTCGCGGGCACCGGAAAGGCGACTGCAAAGGTGTTGTGGACGCTGATGCTGCGTTGTAATTCGACCGGCCAAGGTCGCCGCGGATGTTGCTGCGAGGGGCGAACTATAAGGGGAGAGTTTGCGCAGTACAACCGTGTGCCGATGAGGATGTTTGAGGCGGTGTGTCATGACGATAGCAATGGTCACGGCAGGTATGTGATGAGCTTCTGGTTGTGGATCCTCAATGGCGGTGCCCACCCCAAAGAGCTGAATATACCCAGGCACTGGCGCCGCTGTTGCGCTCCAAGGGCGATTGACCATCGCCGGCTGGGGCGGCAGTGCCGATAGACGACACTAGAAGGACTTGTAGGGCGTGCCCGCTCCGGGGCGGCTCTCGCAAGCCAAGCCTGGCCATGAATGGCCAGGCTTGGCTCTGCGGGCTTCGATCCTCACGCCTGCGCGCTCCGCTTGCCAGGCCCCAAGTGCCGATGAGCCACCTTCGCTTATCCAAGGACTACAGTTGAGAGTGCCGTTGCCCGAAGTTCAAGGTTGTTGATTCCCGTCCTGTCTGGCATGTCTGATGCCCCAGAGCTGAAGGGCCTAAAGACATCACATGTAAAAGCTATAGCTGACCTGTGGCTTCTCCGAGGTAGCCACGTATTTCATGATGTCCCCGACCTTGTTGGCGCACTCCAAAGTGATGGGTAGGCGTCCATCAAGCTGGGTGTTGTTCCAGTTCATCTTGGTCAGACCAAGGATCTCCTTGCACAGGTCTTCCAGGGATGAGTCGCTTTCGAACGTTTCCACGCGCAGCGGGCTTGGGATGTACATACCTGGGTACGTCTTGTAGAAGTCGACAATCCCCTTCGTGTAGAGCACGCCCTGAGTTTCCGATAGGCTCAGCAGTGTCCCCCGGTTTGGTGGGTAGTTCTTGTCGCTGAACAGCCGGATATCGGTGGATGTGATCGACACCAGGTCTTTTGTCCTGATCCCCTTGGCATCCAGCACCCTAGAAAACCCTGATACTTCGGTAGGCCTGAACTGGCTGGACTTGTGGATAACGACGCGAGCAGGCTTCTGCATCAGCGCTTTTTCATATTCCGCCAATGCGCTGTTGAGCAGTTCGTAGGCCTGAGATTCGTCCATGTAAGGGCGCCTGTCCCGCTTGTCCAGGGACACTGGTGCACCGCGCAGAATGACTCCATGGCCGAACTCGTCGAACACTTGAGCCAGGCTGGTCGAGACGGTTTCGCCATCCCGGCTCTTGTAGAACCCAATCCCGATGTAGCAGGTTTTGGGCTTGAACTTGTCCTCGACCAACCGCCACGGCACAGTGCGGTTGCCCTTGTAGTAGAGGGCGGTGCAGAAATTCCAGGCCTTGGTGGCGAGATCTTGCTGATCGATCGAGGGTTTGACGGACAGGATGGTCTTCTCGCGAACGAGCTGCAGGGGAATGCCGAGGTGCATGCAGCGCGCTTTCAGAAGTCGGCGGAAGTTGTGTTCCAGGTAGGCTTCGAGCGACTCGGTATCTTTCTCCCCAGTCGCCTTGGTCAGAGAGTCGAAGATGTCATTTGGGACAACACAGACTATCACGTCGATGGAGCGGTTCTCGGACAGAAATCGGATCTGCTCGTAGTAGAGCTCAACGCACTTCACTACACGGTCTTCACGGGCCGTGATCTGCGATATGTTGTTGATTTCTGATTTCTGCAGGGTACGTGTGTACTGGGGAGAGGACAGGATTTTGGTGTAGAACCCATGGTATTCATCCACGCCACCAAACCCCCTGAACAGATTAGGAAACTTGGTTTCTTCTTTTCCGACGATTCCGCGTTTGCATTTGTCCAGCCATTCATCCAGGAGATCAACACCTTCACCGCGTCCGACGATGCCAATGCGTAACTCGCTACGTCGCAGCTCATCGCGTTTGTCATAAACTCCCAGGGTTTCGATTCCCGTCCTAGGGCATATGTGCGCGCCGTTTCCGAACTCCAGCATTGGCTCTTTGAGGATTTTAATCTTCAAGGGCTAACTCCTCATCAAATTCAGCGCCGACTTGTTCGCCGTCTACCAATTTTTCTTCGCAAGTGATCTCTAATAACTCGCCGAAGAATTCTATTTCATCCGCTGATCTGTCTAGGGCAGGAGTCGAGGCAGAATTATTAGGCGAAGCGTTAGTAGTGAGATTATTGGTTGAGCGTAAGTAGTAGGCCAAGAATCGAACAATGTTTCGTACGCTTTGGTTGAACTCAAGTCTTTTTTGTTTTGATAGCAAATCTTCATGGAAGCGAGACTTGCGATTTCCGTCATAGGTATAAAGCCAGCTTGGCACAACGAGTGCATACCACTGCTGCGCAATGCTAGTAAAGCTCAGTTCGAATGACAAATGAACATGATGGGCGAGCCGCGTGGGTTCTCGCTTGGACATTACCTTCTCGTACACTCGACGGGTTGATTTCTTTTTTCCTATCCAGTCTTCTTTGCGGCCTTCATCGTCTGGGTTGTGGGGCTTGAAGAAATAGAACTTGTCTCGGCGGTCGTACACGATGTTGTGAGGCTTGACGATCTCACGTACATGATTATTTAGGAGTATCTTGAAAATATTGATGTTGTCGTCGATCTCAGACTCGGAGAGGTCTCGGGACTCAAGTGCTTCAATGGTGCCGACATCAACAATATGTCGGATGCTGGAGTTGTTGATTTCCTCGAAGGTGAAGATTCGATTCTCGAAAACTACCCAGTCATCCGTGCCAGATCCATTGAGTAGTAGAGCCATCTTTACAAGGCTTTGCCTGGAGCAGCTATTTTTTCTGAAGTTCAGGTGTTCGCGGGCTTGCTCAAGGATTGAGGCTTCATTCAGCAACAGTTCGGCGACGTATATTGTTTCAGGCGGTGTTACCGCAATGAGGTTGGAAGTCAGTGTGTGAGATTGAAGGCCTTCCTCAGTATTGAAGTCCAGGTATGCCTTGATGTCCCCCAAGATGATCTTGAAGTCATTCAGCACCCGATCCTGAGCGGGGATGCGAAGCCCGGACACTTTGGCCAGGATGTCGCCAAGATCAATGATATGGTTCTTCGTCGAAAACTCGAATGCTCCATTTGTGATGGCGTCAATCGCGGACTGGCTGTAAGAAGCCTGCTTATTGGTCAGCATCAAAACATACAGTTCATCAAACGTGTTGTAGAACTGCTTGTCGACGAAGTGGGTCAAGGTCTTTTTGACCTTTTCCAGGGAAGTGGTGGCGGTAACCTGGAAGGCGACACGGTCATGGTCATCACCCAGATCGATGCCGGGGAAGTTTTTCTGCCGCCTATTGAGGTTGATCAGGTTGGGTAGGTTGTATGCCGCTTTCAGGATCGGAATCAACGCATCTTCCAGCGACAGGTTGATGTCAAGCCTGCCTTGTTTGGTTGATAGGTCAACCTGATTAATGATTCTGCTGACGACATCCCTTAGTTCATTCTCAATCTCTAACTGTCTCAATGCTAGACACTTCCCTATTGACCGAATCGATAGTGGTGCTGATACGAGAGCTGAGGCCGCTGGGCCTATTCCAGGCCACAGGAAGTGGCATTGTACCACCATGGAATGAGCGTCTGTTCTGGGGGGATTGCTAACCCCTTTCTGTACGGCTGCACTTGGCAGGCAATTCAATGTTGGTCAGATGAGGTGGCTACGCTGGTATTGGGTGCACAAGAGCTGAAAAACTAAATCAAGGCTCACTGATTAGCCCCTTGTAGATGGGCCTAACCGCCCAAGGCCGAGAAATGGTGGCGCATGTAAAAGCCATTTCGGGTGTCCTCAGCATGTGGGCCGCACTTCTGAAATTAATCCATCTCATCACGCATTGGTGAGATTGAACTCTCCATGACCTGTACCCGTTGCAGGTGCCTATTCCGCGGCGGGTGCAGCGTCCGAAGGGAACTGCACTAGTCTATTGGAGTGCGGCTAAGGTCTAGTATGTGAGTGGTGGCACTTGGCTTGCTCATCTTGTTTGACCTCGCCATCATCTCTAGCTCGAGGTTCTCTGCGAGGTAGGGCTGGATGGAAATGACGTCTCTGAGGCTGCTTCATCGAAGCATGATTTCAATTGGTAGTGACATGCAGCAGTTCTTGGTGATAACGGGCGCCGCGAGCTTTGATTGCCTCTTCTCTACCCGCGACACTCCGTTTGTCCTGACACTCACCGCCCGTGGCGAAACACGGGGTTTCTTCCGCTTCGAAGTGCTCAACGGCTACAGAATCCGGGACTACCTGGGTGACATGTATGGCGACTTGGTCGCGGTGCTTCGGTCGGACGGGACGAGTGGTGAGCCGTTGAAGCCCAAAGATTTCCTGGCGCAACTGAACCAAGCCATTCCGACGCAAGCTACTGTGCGGGCCAACCCCAAGCCTTCTGAAATTTTACGCCTGCGTCCTGACATCACCGAGGAGCGCGAGAAGCCCTATTTCAACGCTTGGATTTACTGGAAGGAGGAGAGCGGTCGACGTCCCAGCGAGGAAAATCAGCACAAGACACTATTGCTGCTCGGGTCGGAGGCTGCGCGCCACAGCCGCGAGCGAAATGCCTCGTCGCGATGGAGTGCTACCGATACAGGTGGGGTTTGGAAAGTCTAGGCCCACCGTCGCGCGATTTAACAGTCAGTTGGGGGGGCTGAGTTTGTCTTAGTCGCAGTGGCAGGCAATGAGGGGCCGAACTGAACTGGCTCCCACAAAAAACGGTTGATGGTCAGATCACCGATCTCTGGTTTTAGACGTTGCTCCAGGTGTTGCAGCGGTTGATCTTCTTTTCGCACTGGCAGATTCCGGCGTTACTGCGTGGCTTGGCTAGAGGTCGATTTCGGTTGTTGATTGAATCAGATAAGTAAACGCCACCATTGAGATCGCTACGCCCGCTTCGCATTCGTTCGTAGCCTTCGGCAGCTCCTACAGAGAACGCGAGCAGCAATAAAACAGGCCGGCCGGTAGGCCGCCGTCTGCTTTTGCTCTTGCTTTGGCTTTTGATCTTCCTGCCCCCTTAGACACGATGGCCGAACGCAGGCATTGAGCCGTGGGTAACCCGGCAGGACGCCGGGTTAGCCGCCCCAGGCCATGGATGGCCTGTGGCGGCGACCCACGGATCAATGCCGGAGTGAGGGCATGCCGAGCCTAGGCGAGGCACCGAGTGGAGGGGCAGGAGCCTTTGGTTACTTTGGGCTGGCCGGCATTCCGGGTTTCAAAGTGACTCGCTGTAAGAGCGAAACCGCCAGTGGCAGCACCCGCAGCAACGGATATGCCCTCCAATCTCAATGCACAATCTGCGCAAGAAACGCCTTAGCCCTCTCACTCTTCGGCGCGCCAAAAAACGCCTCCGGCGGTGCATCCTCCACAATCCGCCCCCCATCCAAAAACAACACCCGCTCCGCCACCTGCCGCGCAAACCCCATCTCATGGGTCACACACAACATGGTCATGCCGCTGCCGGCGAGCTTCACCATCACATCCAACACCTCACTCACCATCTCCGGGTCCAGCGCCGAAGTCGGTTCATCAAACAACATAATCTTCGGCTCCATGCACAACGCTCTTGCAATCGCCACACGCTGTTGCTGCCCGCCAGAAAGCTGGCTCGGGTATTTATTCGCCTGGTTCTCGATGCCCACCTTGGCCAGAAACCCCCGCGCCAACTCTTCTGCCTTTTTCCGCGACAACCCGCGCACGGTCATCGGTGCCAGGGTGCAGTTGTCCAGCACGCTCATGTGCGGGAACAGGTTGAAGTGCTGGAACACCATGCCCACTTGGCTGCGCACCTGGGCGGCTTCGCGGGTGTTTTGCGAGAGGTCGGTGCGGTCCACCAGGATCTGGCCTTTTTCGGCAATCTCCAGGCGGTTGATGCAGCGGATCAGGGTCGATTTGCCGGAGCCGGAAGGCCCGCAGAGGACGATGCGTTCGCCCTGGCGCACCTTGAGGTCGATGTCGTGCAATACGTGGAAGGCGCCGTAGAACTTGTTCAGCCCGGCAATATCGATCACCACTTCACGCGGGTCGGCAACGGGTTGGGCGGGCGCTTGGGAGGCGGCGGGAAGCGGGGCGGTCTGGGTCTGCATGGCGGTTCTCCGTCGGTCAGTTGAAGCGCTCGGCGCGGTAGGGGGTGGGGTCGGTGAAGGGCGTTTCGCCGGTGACCATCTGCGCCAGCAGTTGGCCGCTCACCGGGCCCAGGGTCAGGCCGTGGTGGGCATGGCCGAAGTTGAACCACAGGCCAGGGTGGCGCGGGGCGGGGCCGATCACCGGGCACATGTCCGGCAGGCACGGGCGGCGGCCCAGCCAGGGTTCGGCGTCTAGGCGTTCGCCCAGGGGGTAGAAGCGGCGGGCCAGGGCTTCGCAGCGGCGCAGTTGGATTTCGTTGATCGGGTCGTCGCAGTCGGCGAATTCGATGCCGGTGGTCAGGCGGATGCCGCCGACCATCGGCGCCAGGACGTAGCCGCCTACCGGGTCGAGGATCGGGTGCTGCAGGCGGGTGCCGGGCACGGCGGCGTAGTGCATGTGGTAGCCGCGCTTGATCGCCAGGGGAATGCGGTAGCCCAGGGGCTCGAAGAGGCCGCTGGCTTGCGGGCCGAGGGCCACCACCACTTCCTGGGCGCTGATCGGGCCGAGTTCGCTGTGCACCTGCCAGCCGCCTTCGATCTGGGTCAGGGTCAGGGCATCACCGATGACGAATTGGCCGCCGCGCTGCTTGAACAGTTCGGCGTAGCCGCGGGTCAGGCCGCCGGGGTCGCTGACGGTCTTGGGGTCGAGCCAGTGCAGGCCGCCTACTACTTCGGGGTGCAGGCCGGGTTCCAGGGCCAGCAATTCGGCGCGGTCCAGTACCCGGTAGTTGAGCTGGTAGTCGCGCAGTTCGGCGGCGGCGCGTTGGGCGAAGTCGAAGGCCTGCTGGTCGTTGAAGGCTTCGAGCCAGCCGCCGTCAGCGATCAGCTCCAGCATGTTGGCCGGGCGGGCCAGGGCCAGGTGTTCGGTGACGCAACGCTCGATCAGCGGCAGCATGGCGCGGGTGGCGGCGGCCAGGCCCTTGGGTGAGGAGTGGCGCCAGTATTGCAGCAGCCAGGGGCCGGCCTTGGGCAGGTGGCGCAGGCTGTAGCGCACGTCCGATTGCTGGTTGAGGCCGTAGCGCACCAGCTTGGTCACTTCCCGGGGGAAGGCGTAGGGAATCACGCTGGCGCGTTCGATCAGCCCGGCGTTGCCGTGGCTGGTGCCGTTGCCCGGGGGCTGGCGGTCCAGCAGGACCACTTGGCGGCCGCGGGCCTGCAGGTGCAGGGCGCTGCTGACGCCGACGATTCCGGCGCCCAGGACGAGGGTTTGGCAATGCATGTTTCAGTCCTTATGACAGGGGCCGCGGGGCGGCCCGCTCAAGGGTTCAGTTCAGGTGCCGGCCCAGGCGGCCTTCCAGGTACTTGAGGCTGCGCCGCACCACTTCGACGATCAGCAGGTAGAGCACCGCGGCCCACAGGTAGATCTGGAAATCGAAGCTGCGGGAGAAGGCCAGCTTGGTCACCCCCATCAGGTCGTAGATGGTCACCAGGGAGGCGATGGCGCTGGCCTTGATCATCAAAATCAGCTCGTTGCCCAGAGGCCCGATGGCGATCAGCAGCGACTGCGGCAGTATCACTTTGCGAAATGCGGTCCAGCGCGACAGGCTTAGGGCCTTGCAGGCTTCGCGCTGGCCCTGGGCTACGGCCAGCAGGCTGCCGCGCAGGATCTCCGCCTGGTAGGCGGCGGTGTTCAGGGTGAAGGCCAGCAGGGTGCAGAACCACGCGTCGCGGAAGAACCACCACAGGCCCACGTCCTGCCAGAAGCCTTTGAACGAACCCAGGCCGTAATACAGCATGAACAGCTGGGCCAGCAGCGGCGAGCCACGGAAGAAGTACACATAAGCCCCGGTGAAGCGCCGCAGGAAACGATTGCTGGACAGCCGCCCGAGGGCAATCAGCAGGCCGAGCACGGCGCCCAGGCTGAAGGAAATCGCCACCAGCTTGGCGGTCACCAGCAGGCCGTCGATAAAGCGCGGGCCGTAGCGTTCCAGCAGTTCCTGGTTGAGGAACAGGTTCAGCAGGTCATCCAGGTTCATGGCTGCAGGCTCCGTTGCGCACGGTTGAAGCGCCGTTCAAGAAAGCTGAACAGGTGCCCCGACAGCGCCGAGAAGAACAGGTAGCCAAAGCAGGCCACGCTGTAGAACAGCATGGGTTCCTTGGTCACGCTGACCGCGAGGTTGGTCTGGCGCATCAGGTCCACCAGGGAAATGGTCGACACCAGGGAGGTGTCCTTGAGCAGCGACAGCCAGTTGTTGGAGAGCCCCGGCAGAGCGATGCGCGTCAGTTGCGGCAGCAGCACCCGGTTGAAGGTGGTGCGCCGCGACAGGCTCAGGGCGCGGGCGGCTTCGTACTGGCCCTTGGGCAGGGTCTTGAACGCGGCCAGCCAGATCTCGCTGGAGAAGGCGGCGAACACCAGGCTGAAGGCGATCATCGCGGCGACGAAGGTGTTGATCGCCACTTCACCGGGGTAGCCCAGGGCGCCGAGGATCTTCTGCGCGGCAATCTGGCAACCGTAGTAGATGATCAGCAGGGTCAAGAGCTCCGGCAGGCCGCGAAACACCGTGGAAAAGGTCGTGGCCCAGGCCCGCGCCCAGCGGTTTTTCGAGCGCGCGGCCAGGGCTACGGCCAGGCCCAGGGGCAGGCCGATGGGCACGCAGGCCAGTGCCAGGGCGATGGTCACCAGGGCCCCGGCGAGCAAGGCCGAGCCCCAGCCGCCGCTGGCGAAGGACAGGAGTGACAGCTGTTCGAACATGCGCGAACCCTCTGGAAAATTGAACCGTGCAGGGCGCCGCCGCGCTCAAGGGAACGCGGGGCAAGGGCAGCGGCAAAGGCGGGCGGTCAGTAGATGTCGAAGGCGAAGTAGCGGCTGGAGATTTTCTTGTAGGTGCCGTCGGCAACGATCTCGTCCAGGGCCTTGTTCAGGCGCTCGCGCAGGGCGTTGTCTTCCTTGCGCACGGCGATGGAAGCGTCGGCGGTGGTGCCGTTGACGTCGCCGATGATCTTGCAGCAATCCTTGCCGGTGCTTTCAGCCCAGGCCAGCAGCGGGAACTTGTCGGCGATCACCCCGTCCACGCGACCGGCGGCCAGGTCGCTGTTGGCTTCGTCCAGGGTCGGGTAGAACTTCACGTCGGCACCGGCCGGGCCGTAGTGGTCCTCGGCGTAGATGGCCTGGGTCGAGGAGGCCTGGGCGCCCACGGTGCGGCCCTTGAAGTTGGTCTGGGCGTCGGTGATGTCCGAGTCCTTGGGCACCGCCACCGACAGCGGGGTGCGGTAGTAGTGGTTGCTGAAGGCGATCTTCTTCTTGCGTTCGTCGGTGGCGATCATCGAGGCCACCACGGCGTCGTATTTCTTCGCCAGCAGCGCCGGGATGATGCCTTCCCAGTCCTGGGCGACGATCTGGCACTCGACCTTCATGCGCTCGCACAGGGCGTTGGCGATGTCCACATCAAAGCCGTGCAGCTGGTTGTTGGAGTCCACGTAGTTGAAGGGCGGGTAGGCGCCTTCGGTGGCGATCTTCAGGGTTTCGGCCTGGGCCGTGGAGGCGGCGATGACCAGGGCGCAAGCGCCGGCGAAGCGGAGGACGTTGTTCATGGAGCACCTCGGTTATTTATTGTTTTGGTCGGGCGGACGATGTGTAGCCAACAAACTCGTTATGCAGGGCAGCGGTGGCTTCCAGGCGTTTTTCCACCTCGGGTCCCAGGTGCTTGCACACCTCGTTGACCAACAGGTGCACCAGCGACAGCATGGCCGCGGTGGACTCCCAGAACAGGTTGAATTCAGTGGGCACGCGGAACACCTCGTCGGCGTTCTGCTCGGCCCAGTCGCAGAAGGTGTCGGTGACCAGGGTCACCGGAATGCCGGCCTCGCGGGCCTTGTGGCACAGGGTCAGGGCGTGGCGCGAGTAGCGCCGGGCCTCGAACACCACCAGGGCGCAGTCCTCGGCGGGGCTCAGCAGTACGTCGGCGAAATGCCCGGCGGCGCCGTCCACCAGGTGCACGCCATCACGCAGGTATTGCAGCAGGTGGACCATGGAGGCGGCGATGCCGCGCTCGGTCTGGAACCCCGCCACGTACACCCGGCGCCGGCTGGCCAGGCGCTGGACCACGGTCTGCCAGGCCGGGGTCAGGCTGTATTCGTAGACCTTGACCAGCGCCGCCACTTCCAGCTCGAAGCTGCGGGGCAGGCCCTGGGCCGCCGGGTTGGGCTGCTGGCGAAATTCCTGCAGGCGGTCGCCCACCAGCCACGGGCCTTCGCCGAGGTCGTTCTTCAGGTCGTTTTTCAGGTCCTTGAAATGGCTGTAGCCGATGGCGCGGCAGAAACGGCCGACGCTGGATTCGCTGACGCCGAGTTTTTCGGCGATGTCGGCGGCGGTCTGGAAGGGCAGTTCATAGAGGTTGGCCAGCATGTAGCTGGCAATCGCCCGGCCCGACGCGGTGGCGCTGGACAGGCTGCTTTCAAGGCGTTGCTTGATGGGTTGGCTCATGGTTGTTTTCATTCTTGTGGGCCGTTGACAATGGAAAATGAATGTTTTCTGTCATGAAGTCAACATTTGACAGTTAACTGGCGTGACGCGATAGTCAGGCACCTTCCAATAACAATTCCAATGGAGCTGCAATGACCGAAGCGAACCAGGCGACCCTGGCGCAGGCACCCGTCGAGTACCTCGACCTGCCTGCCTTGACCGACTTGCTGCAACGCATTTTTCTTCGCCACGGCACCTCTGCCGAAGTGGCCCGGGTGCTGGCCGACAACTGCGCCCGCGCCGAGCGCGACGGTTCCCACAGCCACGGGGTGTTCCGCATTCCCGGTTACCTGTCGTCCCTGGCCAGTGGCTGGGTGAATGGGCAGGCGCTGCCGCAAGTGGAGGATGTGGCCCCCGGCGTGGTGGCGGTGGACGCCGGCGGCGGCTTTGCCCAGCCGGCCCTGGCGGCGGCCCGCGCGCTGCTGTTGAGCAAGGCCCGCAGCGCCGGGATCGCGGTCCTGGCGATTCGCAATTCCCACCATTTCGCCGCCCTGTGGCCGGATGTCGAGCCCTTCGCCGAAGAAGGCCTGGTGGCCCTGAGCCTGGTCAACAGCATGACCTGCGTGGTGCCCCACGGCGCCCAGCGCCCGCTGTTCGGCACCAACCCGATTGCCTTTGCCGCACCCCGCGAAGGCGCCGAGCCCATCGTTTTCGACCTGGCTACCAGCGCCATCGCCCACGGCGATGTGCAGATCGCCAAGCGCCAGGGCCAGCAGTTGCCACCGTGCATGGGGGTGGACCGCGACGGCCAGCCCACTTGCGACCCGGCAGCGATTCTCGACGGTGGCGCCTTGCTGCCCTTTGGCGGGCACAAGGGCTCGGCGCTGTCGATGATGGTGGAGCTGCTGGCGGCGGCGCTCACTGGCGGCAACTTCTCCTTCGAGTTCGACTGGTCGCAACACCCCGGGGCGCAAACGCCCTGGACCGGGCAACTGCTGATCGTCATCGACCCCAACCACCTGGGCGGCGGGCGTTTTGCCCAGCGCAGCGGCGAACTGGTGCGGCAGATGCAGGCCGTGGGCCTGGAGCGCATGCCGGGGGATCGGCGCTACCGCACCCGAGCCAAGTCCCTGCAAGAAGGTATTCCCCTGGCCGCCGCCGAACTGGCGCGGCTGCGGGCCCTGGCGGGCGACGACTGAACGGGCGACGACTAAGGACTTCATCCCTTCGCACCCGGGTCCATGAGCCCTTGGTGTTACTCCAGGTAGTGGGCCCGGTAGCGGGCCGGTCGTGGATCGGATTTGCCGGTCCCTGCCAGCCCCTCCAAAGCACCGTGAACTTGCCCCCAAGGCAGCCTATGGGCGGCCTTGGCGCGTTTCGATAATCGCCTCCGACATTTCGTCCCCCGTTTGCGGAGCGCGCCATGCATAACAATAAGAACTGCCAGTACCCTCTGATTCCGGCCCTGCTTGTCGGCCTGTCGACCCTTGGCCTGGGCTCTGTCGCCGAAGCCGAGATCATGCTGTACGACAAGGACCAGACCACCTTTTCCACCGACGGCTACATCAACGCCTTCTACGTCAACAGCAAGGTCGACCGCGCCGGCGAGCAGTACGACCGCCGTCAGGCGCGGGTGAAGATGGGCTTTCTGCCCAACTACCTGGGTTTCAACATGGGCAAGCAGGTGGACGACCTCAAGCTCGGCGCCCGGGCCTCGTTCTGGGTGACCATCAACGACAGCGAGACCAACGGCACCGACACCGCCATCGACGTGCGCCAGTTCTACGGCACCGTGGCCAACCCGGAGTGGGGCGAGGTGCTGATCGGCAAGGACTTCGGCCTGTTCGCCCGTTCCAACATCCTGCTCGATGAAATGCTTGCCGGGTACGGCCAGGTCAGCGACAGCCTGGGGCTGGTGGACGGCGGCGGGGTGTCGTTCGGCAACATCGGCAGCGGTTACCCCTATCCCTTTCCGTCGTCGCAGATCACTTACCGCAGCCCGGTGATGGACGGCCTACGGGTGGCGCTGGGCATCCTCGACCCGGTGGACACCAACGACAGCAGCGCCCTGGGCAAGGCCTACCAGAAGAACCCGCGCACCGAGAGCGAGGTCACCTACCAGTTCGACCTGGGCGGGGCCAAGTTCTACAGCTGGCTCAACGGCAGCTACCAGACCTCCGACAATACCGACCCCAACGTGCAGTCGGTGACCTCCAAGGGCCTGGGCTATGGCCTGCAGGCCAAGATGGGCGGGTTGTCGCTGACCGGTTCCGGGTTCCAGGCCAAGGGCATCAATCCGTTCTTCACCAACAATGCCGGCGAGGCCACCCTGCGCAATGTCGACAGCAAGGGCTACCTGCTGCAGGGCTCGTACAAGGTGGGCAAGAACCGCCTGGCGCTGTCCTACGGCAAGACAAAGGACGATGGCAACGGCGTGGTCGGCAGCGGCGCCGACTACCAGACCCGGGGCGTGGCGCTGTTCCACGACATCAACGACAACCTCAAGCTGGTGGCCGAGTACAACCAGTTCGAGATCGACGGCCACCACACCACCGCGCAGAACGAAAACACCGACACCTTTGCCGTGGGAGCCGTGCTGACCTGGTAACCCCAGCGCCGGCCCTGGCGTGCGCATCGCGCCCGGGCCGGCGCCCCGTATTCCCCGCTTATTTTCCGCGACGGCGCCTTCCCCGTAGGAGCCGGCTTGCCGGCGAATAGGCCCTCAAGTCTTGCACCAGGCCGGCCGACGCCTTCGCTGGCAAGCCAGCTCCTACGCAGGTCGCGCCCCGCATTCCCCGCCTGTTTTCCGCATTGGCGCATTTCCCGTAGGAGCCGGCTTGCCGGCGAAAAGGCCCGCCAGCCTTGCACCGGCCCGGCCGACGCCTTCGCTAGCAAGCCAGCGCCTACACCCATGGAACCGGCTACCCGCTACCCAAGTAGCATTCGTGCCCCGGGGCCGGCTTCGTACACTCATTGCTCAGACAACCCGCGCCGGAGGCGACGATGCAGCAAGCCCAGAGCGAGGGCGTGGTCAGCGCCATGTCCCAGGCCGTCGATCCGCAGCAGGTGGCCCAGGACCTGGCCAGCCAGTTGCTGCATCCGCACCTGGGCTTCGTGCTGTTCTTCTGTTCCGCCGAATACCCCCTGCACACCCTCGGCCCGGCCCTGCAGCAGAGCTTTGGCGGCATCCCCCTGGTGGGCTGCACCAGCGCCGGGGAAATCACCCCCCTGGGCTACGGACGCAATTGCGTGACCGCCATCGGCTTCGATCACCGGCACTTTTCCATCGCCGCCGAACTGATCGACCAGATGGAGCACTTCAGCCTGATCGACGCCCAGCAGATGGTCGAACGCCTGGTGGGCCGCTGCCGCAGCAACACCCTGGCGCCGATCAAGGGCAACAGCTTCGCCCTGACCCTGCTGGACGGCCTGTCGAGCCGCGAAGAAATGGTCCTGGCCGCCCTCAGCGCGGCCCTGGGGGACATTCCGCATTTCGGCGGTTCGGCCGGCGATGACAACTACCTGACCCACACCCACGTGTATTACGGCGGCGAGTTCCACAGCGGCGCGGCGGTGGTGGTGCTGGTCAACACCTGGCTGGATTTCGAGGTGTTCACCACCCACCACATCCAGCCCCGGGAAGAAAAACTGGTGGTCACCGGCGCCGACAGTACCTTGCGCCGGGTCTATGAACTCAACGCCGAGCCCGCCGCCGAGGAGTACGCGCGGCTGATCGGCGTGCCCCTGGCGCAGCTCGACCATCGGGTGTTCGCCGCCCACCCCCTGGCGGTGCGCATCAACCAGCACTATTACGTGCGCGCGGTGCAGCAGGTGCACCCGGACCTGAGCCTGAGTTTCTACTGCGCGGTGGAAAACGGCATCGTCCTCACCGCCATGACCCCCGGCCCCTTGTTGCCCAACCTGCAACAGCTGTTCGACGGCTTGCAGCAGCGCCTCGGCGGGCTGTTGCTGACCATTGGCTGCGACTGTTTTTTGCGCCGCCTGGAGCTGGAGGGGCAGGGCAGCCTGGAGCAGATCGGGGCCTTTTTGCGGGAACAGCGGGTGATGGGTTTCAACACCTACGGAGAACAGTTCAATGGCATGCACATCAACCAGACCTTCACCGGGGTCGCCATTGCCCGCAGTCGAACTCCGGCCCGCCGCTGAGCTGCAAGTGCAGCTCGATGACCTGCAGCGCGAGAACCGCAAGCTGCGGCGGATCAACAGCGCGCTGATCGAACGGGTCGAATCGGGCATCACCCGGGGCAATGACCCCTATGCGGCGTTCCAGCATTCGGTGGTGCTGGCCGAGCAGGTGCGCGAACGCACCGACGCCCTGAACCAGGCCATGGCCGAGCTCAAGGCCGGCAACCATTTGCTCAGCGAAGCGCGGCTGCGGGCCGAGACGGCACACCAGCACCTGATCGATGCCATCGAGAGCATTTCCGACGCCTTCGTGCTGTTCGACCAGGAGCAGCGCATCGTCCTGTTCAACAGCCGCTTCCGTGCCTTCTGGAGCCACAGCCGGGTACGGATCATGGCCGGCATGCGCCTCTCGGAAGTGCGCAGGTTGCTGACCAGCACCGGGTTGTTCAGCGAAGAACCGCGCAGTGGCGGTGACGAGCAGTTGCTGTATCGCCTGCATAACGGCCGCTGGCTGCAGGTCAGCGAGCGGCCGACCCGGGAAGGCGGGCGGGTGATCCTGTTCACCGACATCACCGAGGTCAAGCACAGCGAAACCCTGCGCCGGGAACAGGCGGTGGCGCAAAAGTCCCACCTGCTGCAACGGGCGGTGGACAACCTGTCCCAGGGCGTGGCCATGGTCAGCGCCGAGGGCGTGCTGGAGTTGTGGAACCGGCGCTTCCTGGAGCTCAGCGGGCTGGCCCCGGTGGCCGCGCATCGCTTGTTTGCCGAGGTCATCGGCGACAGCGAACTGCGCCTGCTGAGCCCCGACAGCCGCGACGCCAACGGCCGGCCGATCCACGAATGCGAGCAACGCCTGAGCGATGGCCGGGTGCTGGAGATCCGCACCCATCCGCTGCCCACCGGTGGTTTCGTCAACACCTTCACCGACATCACCGAGCGCTACCAGCACGCCGAGGCCCTGAGCGAAAGCGAACGCTGGATCCGCCTGATCACCGACCATGTGCCGGCGCTGATCGCCTACCTCAATGCTGATCTGGTGTATGAGTTCACCAACAAGGTCTACGAGGAATGGTACTGCTGGCCCCGCGGCGTGATGCTCGGCCAGAGCCTGCGCGAGGTGCACAGCGAGCAGCACTACCAGCGCCTGGAAAGCTATGTGGAACGGGCCCTGGCCGGGGAGAGCGTGACCTTCGAATTCGCCGAGACCAACATCAACAATCAGGAGCGCTACATGCTGCGCTCCTACGTGCCCAACCGCCTGGCCAATGGCGAGGTGGTGGGGATCTTCGTGCTGATCCGCGACATCACCGAGCGCCGGCGCACCGCCGAGGCGCTGCATCAGGCCTACCAGAACCTGGAGCTGCGGGTGCGCGAACGCACCGCCGAGCTGACCACCCTCAACCAGCAGCTGCTGCGCGAAATCGAAGAGCGCAGCCGGGTTGAATCGCGGCTGCGCGAGGCCAAGGCCGAGGCCGAACGGGCCAACCTGTCGAAGACCAAGTTCCTCGCCGCGGTCAGCCATGACCTGCTGCAACCCCTGAACGCCGCGCGGCTGTTCACCAGCGCCTTGCTGGAGCGTCGCGATCCCCAGGCCAGCAGCGCCCTGGTGCGCAATGTCAGCAACTCCCTGGAAGACGTGGAAAACCTGCTGGGCACCCTGGTGGACATTTCCAAGCTCGATGCCGGGGTGATCAAGGCCGATATCGCGCCCTTTGCCTTGAGCGAACTGCTGGAAAACCTCGCCGCCGAGTACGCCCAGGTGGCCCGCAGCGAAGGCCTGGAACTGCACTTCGTGGCCTGCTCGGCGCTGGTGCGCAGCGACATCCAGCTGCTGGCGCGGATTCTGCGCAACCTGTTGAGCAACGCCATCCGCTACACCCGCCAGGGCCGGGTGGTGCTGGGCTGTCGGCGCCAGGGGCGCTGGCTGTCGATCGAAGTCTGGGACAGCGGCATGGGTATCGCCGCCGAACGCCTGGAGGAAATCTTCCAGGAGTTCAAGCGTGGCGAAGAACAGCGCCCGGACCAGGATCGCGGCCTGGGCCTGGGGCTGGCCATCGTCGAGAAGATTGCCGGGATTCTCGGGCACCGCATTGGCGTGCGCTCCTGGCCGGGGCGCGGCTCGGTGTTCAGCGTGCAGGTGCCGATCAGCGCCAGCGCGCCCTTGCCAGCGCCGCGCCCGGAGCTGGGCGACGCCCTGCTGGAGCGTTTGCAGGGGGCGCGGATCTGGGTGCTGGATAACGACGCGGCGATCTGCGCCGGCATGCGCACCTTGCTTGAAGGCTGGGGCTGCCAGGTGATCACCGCCTTGTCCGAAGAAGACCTGGCGCGCCAGGTCGACGACTACCGCGCCGAGGCCGACCTGCTGATTGCCGACTACCACCTGGACCAGCAACAGAACGGCATCGATGCGGTAGCGCGAATCAACGCCCGTCGCGCCCTGGCGATCCCGGCGATGATGATCACTGCCAACTACAGCAACGAGCTCAAACAGCAACTGCGGCAGCTGGGCCACACCCTGATGCACAAACCCGTGCGCCCGATGAAACTCAAGACCGCCATCAGCCACCTGCTGAGCCCAACGCGGCATCCCTGACAACCGTAGGAGCTGGCTTGCCAGCGAAGGGGCCCGCAAGATCGCCTTCGCCGGCAAGCCGGCTCCTACAGGGTCGGTGCACGATCAGCGCAATTCAGCGGCGCAGGTAGGCACCGAAATCGATGTCCCCGGCACTCAGGATCGCTTGCACCCGGTTGTGCACGTTGAGCTTGCGCAGAATCGCCGAGACGTGGGCCTTCACCGTGGTTTCGGCAATGTCCAGGGTGTAGGCGATCTGCTTGTTGGATTCGCCCTTGGTCATGCGTTCGAGCACCAAGAGCTGTTTGCGGGTCAGGGCCTGCAGCAGTTCCGGGGGGAAGCTCGGGGTCTCGCTGCTGCGCCGCCCCGGTTGGTTTTTCTGGGTGCGGATGATGTCCGGCGGCAGGTACACGTTGCCGTTGAGGATCTGTTCGATGGCGTCGGTCATCTGCGAGCGCGCCGAGGATTTGGTGATGAAGCCGACGGCGCCGTAGGTGATGGCCTGGAGCACGATCTGCTTGTCCTGCTCGGCGGAAACGATCACCACCGGAATGGTCGGCGCTTCGTTGCGCAGGGTGATCAGGCCGTTGAGGCCGTGCATGCCGGGCATGTTCAGGTCCAGCAGGATCAGGTCGAGGTCGTCGTGTTCCTGGGTCAGGGCCAGGGCGCTGTCCAGGTCGGCGGTTTCCATCACCTCGCTGCCGGGAAATCCGTCGCTGATGACGTTGTGGATGGCTTCGCGAAACAGTGGGTGATCGTCGGCTATCAGAATTTTATACATGGCCTTTCACCTCGTTATTGTGGTTATGGGGGCGGCAACGCCGTGCTGCGGCGCTCAGGGAAAGGGTTGCGGCCGGGCCGCCTCCACGGGCAGGCCGGCGGCCTCCCAGGCATCCAGGCCGTCGCGGTACCAGTAGATGTTCTTATAGCCCAGGGCTGCCGCGCGTTTTACCGCGTTCCAGCTCAGCCAGCAATCGGCACGGCAATAGAACACCAGGGCGCGCTGCGGGTCGGCGTGGCTCAGCCGTTGCAGGTTGCCGGCGAAATAGGCCTGCCACTCGGGGCTCAGTTCGCCGTCGCCGGTGTTGGCCAGCCAGTGGCTGCCGGGGAGGTTGGCGTGGGGCTCGCTGTCGATGAAGCGTCCCTGCAGCCATTGCCGACGGTAGACGTCGATCAGCAGGGGCGCCGGTTGCTCCTTGAGCAGCTCTTGCAGGCCCGGGGTGTCGATGATCCGGCCCTGGTCGATCTGCAGCGGGGTCGGGCTGCGGTACAGGCTGGTGCGATAGCCCTCGGCGGAAAACAGCGGGGCAGCGGCATGGGCGGCGCCCAGCGCCAGGCTCAGGGTTAGCGCGGCCAGGGTCTCTAAGGCACGGGGCATAAGGCTTTTATCCTTTTTGTTATAGGCCCATTACATGCCAGGGCAGGGGCTTTTGTGAATGCGACCATCGACAGCAAAAGCAGTACCAAAGTCGTAGATCGCCCATGGGCAAGCGCTGTGTAGGAGCCGGCTTGCCGGCGAAAGGGGCCTGGGGTCTGGCGTTGGGATTGCGGGCCTCTTCGCTGGCAAGCCAGCTCCTACGTTGGGTGGAGGTGGGTGGCAGGATGGTGGCTCAGGTGCTTTTGCGCAGGGCGGCGTGCTGGGGGTTGAAGGTCAGCACCGCCAGCAGGGAGAACACCAGGGTCAGGCCCAGGCACACCGCCAGGGCCAGCAGGTTGAGGCGTTCGTACAGGGCGAAGCGCACCAGTTCCACGGCGTGGGTGAAGGGGTTGAGGGCGCACAGCCAGTACAGCCAGGGGCTGGCTTCGAGCATCTTCCACAGCGGGTATAGCGCCGAGGACAAAAAGAACAGCGGGAAGATCACGAAGTTCATCACCCCGGCAAAGTTCTCCAACTGGCGGATGGCGTTGGACAGCAGCAGCCCCAGGGCGCTGAGCATCAGGGCCACCAGCAGCAGCGCCGGCAGCGCGGCCAGCAGGCCCATGGCCGGCGGTTGCACGCCATACAGCCAGGCCACGGCGAGGAAGGCGTAGACCTGCAGCAGCGAGATCAGCGAGGTGGCCAGCAGCTTGCTGGCCAGCAGGAAGGCTCGGGGCAGGGGGCTGGTGAGCAGCACGCGCATGCTGCCCATTTCCCGGTCGTAGACCATCGACAGCGAGCCCTGCATGCCGTTGAACAGCAGGATCATGCAGCCCAGCCCCGGGACGATGTAGACCTCGTAGGGAATGTAGGTGCTGTAGGGCTCGATGATGGCGATGCCCAGGGCCGCGCGAAAGCCGGCGGCGAACACCAGCAGCCACAGTAGCGGGCGCACCAGGGCGCTGAGAAAACGCGTGCGCTGCAGCACGAAGCGCAGCCATTCGCGCAGCACGATGCCGCGCAGGCATTGCCAGTAGGCGTTCATGCGAGCGGTTCTCCGATCGGGGCCGGGCGTGGCTGGGGATTCTGGGTCAGGCGGGCGAAGGCTGTGCCCAGGTCGCCGCCCTGTTCCTGGCTGATGGTGCCGGCCACGCCACTGGCCACCAGGCGCCCCTGATGCAGGATCAGCAACTGGTCGTCGGCCTGCACCTCATCCAGCAGGTGGGTGGTCCAGAGCACGCTCAGACGCTGTTCCTGGCACAGCTGGCGAATGTGCCGGTTGAGCGCCAGGCGGCTGGCGGGGTCGAGGCCGGCGCTGGCTTCATCGAGCAGCAGCAGGCGCGGTTCATGCAGCAGGGCGCGGGCGATCTCCACCCGTCGGCGGTGGCCGCCATTGAGGGCGCGGACACTGTCCCGGCGCCGTTCGCTCAAGCCCTGGCGCGCCAGTTCGGCGTCGATCCGCGCCTGCCCCTGGCGCCGCGACAAACCGTGCAGCGCGGCGTGGTAGTGCAGGTTCTGCTCCACGCTCAGGTCCAGGTCCAGGGTGCTTTGCTGGAACACCACGCCGAGCTGGCGCAGGGCGGCGCGGGCGGCGTTGCGCAGCGAGCAGCCGCCGACGCGGATGTCGCCCTGCTGCAGGTCGTAGAGCCTTGTGAGCAGGGCGATCAGGGTCGACTTGCCGGCGCCGTTGGGGCCCAAGAGCGCGGCGAAGCGCCCGGGAGCCAGGCTCAGGCTGACCTGATCGAGGGCCTGGCGCGGGCCATAGGCGAAGCTCAGCTGGCTGACCTCCAGGGCGTTCATGGGGTCACCACCACGCCCCAGGGATAGCGCCCGACCTTCACCGACTTGAGCACCTTGAGGCTGTTCACATCGATCACCGAAACATCGCCGCTGACCCCGTTGGTGGCCAGCAACTGGCTCTGGTCCGGGGTGAATGCCAGTTGCCAGACCCGGCGCCCCACCAGCAGGTAGTCGAGGATTTCGTAGGTCTTGGCGTCGATCACCGCCACATGGTTGGCCGGGCCCAGGGCGACGAAGGCGTACTTGCCGTCGGCGCTGAGCTTGATGCCCACCGGCTGCACCTTGTCCGGGTGCACGCCCTTGATCTTGAAGTTCAGGGTCTTGAGCACCTGGCGCGTGGCCACGTCGAGGATGGTCACGGTGCCGCCGATTTCCGCCGAGGCCCAAAGCCTTGAGCCGTCCTGGTTGAACTCGACGAAGCGCGGGCGCTGGTCCACCAGGGTGCTGTCGGCCAGGGTCTGGGTGCTGGTGTCGATCCAGTGCAGCATGTTGGTGGTTTCGCTGGTGTTCACCGCCCACTTGCCGTCGGGGCTCACCGCCATGCCTTCGGGCTCGACCCCGACGTTGATCTGGCCGAGGACCTTGGCGGTCTCGGTGTCGATCACCGTGACCAGCGCATCGTCCTCGTTGGACACGTACAGCCAGCGGTTGTTGGGGTGCAGGGCGAACTGCTCGGGGTCCTTGCCGGAGGGCAGCTCCTTGACGATCTTGCGGGTCGCCACGTCCATCACCTGGACCCGGTCCGAGTCGCTGGCGCAGATGTACAGCAGCTTGTTGTCATGGGACAGCAGCAGCCCGCGCGGGCGCTGGCCCACCGGCAGGGTCTGGGTGACTTCCAGGGTCTGCAGGTCGATCAGGCTCAGGCTGTTGTCCTTTTCATTGGAGACCCAGGCCGTGGCGGCCATGGCGTGCCCGGCGGCGAGCAGCAGGCCCGCGCACAGGACGGAGCGGCAGAGAAGAGGGCGGCGCATGGCGGATTCCTTGTTGTTGTGGTTATCGGATCAGGGGTAGCGGCAGGTCACTTCGGGGCGGTCGTAGCCCAGGCTGTCCATTTCGTTGAAGGGGTGCAGGAAGCCGTCCTGGGGCGAGGTGCTGACCAGGGCCCGGGGCTGCACCAGGGGAATCGGCTGGCGCAGTTCGCCGTTCCACGGCCGGTAGCTGAGCTTGCGGCCCTTGAACCCGTCCAGGGGCAACTGGTCGCTGAGCAGCAGGGTCTGCAGGGCCCGAGGCTCGGCCTGGCGCAGTTTGCTCACCGCGCTGGCGACGCTGCGCACGGCCATCCAGGCGGCGAAGTCGCGGTCGTTCATCCAGCGTCCGGCCTGGGCTTCGAAGCGCTTTTGCAGTTGCGCGGCGCCGAAGGTTTCCACGCTCTTGTGCCAGCCGGTGGGGGTCAGGCCCTGGGTGCCGGCCACCGGGCGCGGGTACCAGGTCTGGTAGGGCAGGTACTCGCCGAAGTCGCCGCGCTCGTCGGCCACCAGCACCACGTCGTATTCGGCGGTCTGGGTGAACAGCGGCATGTCGGCCTGGGCGCTGCGGCGCTGGTCGTTGTCGAAGGTCCAGGGTTTTTCCTCGACGATCTTCACGCCGAAGCGCTGGGTGGCCCGGCGCAGGGCATCGGCGTAGGCCCGGTCATCCTCGGTCTGGCCGATGATCAGCAAGGCCCGCTGCCATTTGCGCAGCACCATGAACTGCACCAGGGCGTCGGCCAGCATCGCCCGGCCGGGCAGGCTGTGCAGCACGTTGCCCAGGCACTGGCTGCTGCGCAGGCGGTCGTCGGGGCTGCCGGCGTTGAACAAGAGGCTGTCGGGCAGGGCGGCGGACAACTCGCGCAGGCTGGCCGCCGGGGCATTCACCACGAACAGCCGCAGGCCCAGGTCGTGCTGGGCCTTGGCGGCTTGCAGCAGCGCCTCGGGGCTGTCGACGCTGGCGCTGTCGAGCTGGAACTGCTGCTTGAGAAAGCGCCCGGTGCTGTTGCTGTCGACAATCGCCAGCTGCGCGCCCTGCAGCCCGGCGTCGGCTGGCTCGGGAATGATGTTGGACAGCAGCGGGCCGGGGTCGGGGCGATAGCCCAGGTAGCCGATGCGCACCTGCAAGGGGTCCTCGCTGGCCTGGCTCGCGGCCAGGGGCAACAGGACCGAGGCCAGGGCCAGCAGGCAGGTCGGGATAAGCGGGGCAGGCTGGTGCATAAGGCACTCCACGGCAGGTGGCGCCAGCATAGGAAGAGTACCGGGGCGGGGAAATATGCAGAAAGTAGCGCCCGGGCAGTACCAAGGTAGTAGCCCGGCGCGGGTGCGGCGGTCTTAGCATGGTCCCAGCGGCCCCGACCCTGGCCTGAACCCGCCCCGAGCCCTGAGCCCGAACCTTGAGAGAGATGCTCATGCGCATCATCAAAGTGCTGCTCCTGCCCTTGCTGCTGATCCTCAGCCTGATCGGCGTCGACCGTCTGCACGGCCCGCGCCCGGTGCTGCCCCAAGCGCTGCCGTTGGTGCCGGGGCGCTAGGCATGTCGGCACTGTGGCGGATCAACCTGTGGGTTACGGCATTCTTTGCCGTGGTGACCCTGGCCTGCGCCGCCTTGCTGCTGCACCAGGCGGTGGCCGATGTCGAGCGTGAGTTGCAGTCCGCCGAGGCGGTGGTGGAATACCTCAGCGACAGCGCCGCGCGCAACCCGGCGGGCCTGCAACCGCACCTGACCCAGAGCCTGCGCCATGTACGGGTGCACTGGCTGGCGGCGGACGAGGCGGCCCGCATGCCGGAAGAGGCCGGGCTGGACGCCTGGCTCGGCCGCCAGCTGTTCAGCGAGCGCCGCCACAGCGCCCGCGAGCTGGACCTGGGCGACGGCCGCCGAGTGCTGATCGCCGTGGACGCGCGCGATGAGATCGACGAAGTCTGGGATTCCCTGCAACAGCTGTTGAGCCTGTGCGGCCTGGCCCTGTTCCTGAGCCTGCTGACCATCCGCTGGGCGGTGCGCCGTGGCATGGGCCTGCTGGATGACCTGCTGCGGGCCTTGCAGCAGGTGTCCGGCGGGCAACTGGCGGTGCGCCTGCGCGAAGCCGGCCTGCCGGAAGCGCGGCAACTGGCCGGGCACTTCAACCGCATGACCGCGACCCTGGAACAGACCCGCGCCGACAACGCGCAACTGACCCAGGCCTTGCTGGCGGTGCAGGAGCGCGAGCGCACCTACCTGGCGCAGACCCTGCACGACGACCTCGGGCAATACCTGGCGGGCATCCGCGCCCAGGTCTGCCTGCTGCGCATGGTCAGCAACCAGCCCACGGTGGTGGAGCACACGGCCCAGGCCCTGGAGCTCAACTGCGAGCGCTTGCAGCAAGGCTTTCGCGCCCTGGTGCAGGACCTGTACCCGGTGGTGCTGCAGCACCTGCCGCTGGCCGAAGCCTTCGGTTTGCTGGTGAGCCAATGGCAGGACAGCCAGGGCATCGACTGCCAATTGCGGGTCGGCGCCGACCTGCCAGCGTTGCCCAGCGCCAGCAAGACCCACCTCTACCGCCTGCTGCAAGAAGCGCTGACCAATGTCGCCCGGCACGCCGACGCCAGCCAGGTACGGGTGCGCCTGCAACGCAGCGCCCGGGGCCTGCGCCTGCTGGTGCGCGACAACGGTTGCGGCGCGCGCCAGCCCCAGCGCCCCGGCGTCGGCCTGCACTCGATGGCCGAGCGGGCCCGCAGCCTGGGCGGCGAACTGCACATCCTCAGCCGTCCCGGTGCCGGTTGGGCGCTGGCCTTGAACATGCCCCTGAACATGCCCATGGAGGCCTGATGAACATCTTGTTGGTGGATGACCACGCCGTGGTCCGCCAGGGTTACGCCAGCCTGCTGCGCGCGGTGTTGCCGGCGATGCAGGTGCGTGAAGCGGCCAGCGGCGAAGAGGCCCTGACCCGAGTGGTCGAAGAAGTGCCAAACCTGGTGATCATGGATTTCGGCCTGCCGGGCATCAGCGGCCTGGAGACCACCCGCCGCCTGCGCCAGCGCCTGCCGCAGCTGCGGGTGCTGTTTTTCAGCATGCACGACGAACTGCCCCTGGTGCGCCAGGCCCTGGAGGCGGGAGCCTCGGGCTACCTGACCAAGAACTCCGCGCCCCAGGTGCTGATCGAAGCGGTGCACCGTGTGCTGGCCGGGCACGCCTACATCGAACAGCCCCTGGCCACCCAACTGGCCTGCACACCGGCGCAGAACAGCAGCGACCCGCGTTTGCAGAGCATGACCCAGCGCGAGCTGGAGATCTTCGTGATGCTGGCCAAGGGCACCCCGGCGCGGGTGATTGCCGAGCAGCTGTGCATCAGCGCCAAGACTGTGTCCAACCACCTGACCTTGCTCAAGAGCAAGCTGCAGGTCAGCTCCCATGCGGAGTTGGTGCATTTGGGGATTGATATGGGGGTGGTGCGGGTGGCGGGGTGAGGGGGTATGGTTTGGCAAATTTTGTCAAAAGCGGACAAAGCCATGAGCACCATGAACATCTCCCTACCGGACGCTCTCAAGTCCTTTGTCGATGATCAAGTCAGCCAGCGCGGCTACAGCACCAGCAGTGAATATGTGTGTGAGCTGATTCGCAAGGATCAGGATCGGCAACATCTGCGTGGCCTGTTGTTGGCCGGTGCTCAATCGGCGCCGGGCACTGCTGTGCAGGGTGACTATTTCGAATCCCTGCGTGCCAGGGTTCACAAGGCGCGAGGATGAAAGCCAAGCCGGTCATGCCACGTGCCCTTGCCAGCCATGACGTGGGAGGCGCTATCAGCGACTAGCTTGACCAACAGGCCGAGCAGGCTGCGCTCGGTTTTATCGATGCTTTGGAAAAGGCCTATCTTCATATCGGCCGCCATCCGGCCTTGGGTATGTCTCGCTACGCCCACGAGCTGGATCTGCCGGGGGTGCTTTGCTTGCCGCTGAAGCGCTGTCCCTATCTGGTGTTCTACGTTGAACGCGATGACTACATCGACGTATGGCGGGTTTTGCATGGTATGCGGGACTTTCCTGAGTGGTTGGCTGAAGGTGTTTTCCGGTAGTGGTGGGGGATGTTGGGGGCTTTTTGTGGTGAGGGGGTGGGGTGTATATCCGTTGCTGTGGGTGTGGCTGCTGGTGGTTTCGTCTTGATGGTTTGGGGTTTGGGTACATATCCATTGCTGCGGTAACGGCCACTTAGGGTTTCGCCCTTACGGCGACTCACTTTTTTCAAACGCCGGAGTGCCGGCCCAGCAAAAAGTAAGCAAAAACGCTTGCCCCTCCATGGGCCCCTCGCTGAGGCTCGGTGTTCCCTCGCTTCGGCATCCCTGCCGAGCTGCCCCCTACGCAACGCCTACGCTCGGCCTGCTGGGAAGGGGCCTGAAGATCAAGATCAAGAGCAAAAGCCAAGCGCGTTTTACGCGCTTTTCGTAGGAGCCGGCTTGCCGGCGAAGAGGGCCTAGGATGGGGCGGTGATCTTGCGGACGCCTTCGCTGGCAAGCCAGCTCCTACGGGGGGAGGGGGGAGGGACACCCCATTCCATCTTCAGGCCGGCCGCAACGCCGCCGTCAGATTTTGCTTTTGCTTTTGCTTTTGCTTTTGATCTGCTTGCCCCCTTAGACACGATGGCCGAACGCAGGCATTGAGCCGTGGGTAACCCGGCAGGGATGCCGGGTTAGCCGCCACCCGGCCATGGATGGCCTGTGGCGGCGGCCCACGGAGCAATGCCGGAGTGAGGGCATGCCGAGCCTAGGCGAGGCACCGAGTGGAGGGGCAGAAGCGTTTTGCTCACCTTTTGTCTGGGCCGGCATTCCGGATTTTCAAAAGTGAGTCGCTGTAAGAGCGAAACCCTAAGTGGCCGTGACCGCAGCAACGGATATGTACACAGCCCCCTCACTTATCCCAACTCCCCGGACACCCCCGGCACCCCTCCATATTGGCATCCTGAAAATTCCCATAATGCTGCCGCGCCCCGCGCAAATCGGCGCGTTCCAGATTGCTCTCGCCAAACTTGGCCTCCTGCAGATTGGCATCACTCAGATTGGCCCCTTGCAGATCCGCCTTGCTCAACCAGGCCATCTCCAGATCCGCCGCTTGCAGGTTGGCCTGGTGCAGTTTGGCCCCGGACAGCCGGGCAAATTGCAGATAGGCCGCGCTGAGGTTGGCGTTCTCGAATTGCGCGCCCTGGGCAAACAGGCCCCAGCCCTGGATCGCCATCAGCTTGGCGTCGGTGAAGTCCGCCAGCCGCAGGTTGCTCTGTTGCAGGCTGGCGCGGGTCAGGTTGGCGCCTTGCAGGCGGGCCTTTTCCAGGTTGGCCAGGTCCAGTTGGGCGTGGCGCAGGTCGGCGCCGGAGAGGTCGGCGCCGGCCAGGTTCATCTTGCGCAGGTCCTGGTTGGCGAGGTTAGCGCCACGCAGGTTGGCGCCGGGGCATTGGCTGGATTCGGCGATCAGGCAGCCGTTGACGGTCAGCGGTACATCGTTGCCGTCGTCGTCGACATTCATGGCCAAGGCGGGGGAGAGGCTCAGCAGCAGGGCCAGTGGCAGGTAGTTCATGGTGCGGTTCTCCAGGCTGGAGTGAAGGCGGGTGTGGCGAGGGAGCGGGCTCCCTCGCCACAGACAAGGCGGGGATGATCAGCGTTGGGCGGTCTTGTTATCCCAGCTCGGGATCTTGAACACCCAGAACGAGCCGCCTTGGGCCACCGGCTTGGTCAGTTCGGCCATGTCGCCGCCCCACAGCGGCACCGCGCCGCCGTAGCCCACGGTCACGCCGATGTATTGCTCGCCATCCTGTTCCCAGGTGATGGGCGGCGAGACGATGCCGCTGCCGGTCTGGAATTTCCACAGCTCCTTGCCGGTCTTGGCGTCGAAGGCCTTGAAGAAGCCGTCGCCGGTGCCGGTGAACACCAGGTTGCCCTTGGTCGCCAGGACGCCAGCCCACAGCGGCAGGTGTTCCTTGTGCTCCCAGACCAGCTTGCCGGTGGTCGGGTCCATGGCGCGCAGGGTGCCGACGTGGTCGTCGTACATGCGCTTGATACGGAACCCCATGCCCAGGTAGGCCGAGCCTTTCTTGTAGTTCACTTCCTCGGTCCAGTACTCCTCCTTCCACTGGTTGCCGGGGATGTAGAACAGCCCGGTGTCCTGGCTGTAGGCCATGGGGTTCCAGTTCTTGCCACCCAGGAACGGCGGCGAGACTTCCACCGGCTTGCCCTTGGTTTCACCCGGCAGCGGCTTGGCTGGACGCTGGCCTTCGTTTTCCACCGGGCGCCCGGTCTTGAGGTCGATGTGGCTGGCCCAGGTGATGTTGTCGACGAAGGGGAAGGCGTTCTGCAATTTGCCGTTGTTGCGGTCCACCACGTAGAAGAAGCCGTTGCGGTCGGCGTGGCCGGTGGCCTTGACCACCTTGCCGTCCTTGCCCTTGTAGTCGAACAGCACCAGTTCGTTGTTGCCGGAGAAGTCCCAGGCGTCGTTCGGCGTGTGCTGGTAGAACCATTTCACTTCGCCGGTGCTCGGGTCGACGCCGACCTGGCCCGAGGTGTACAGGCTGTCGTAGTCGTGGGGGTTGCCGTCTTTGGCGGTGCGCGCCCAGGTGTTCCACGGCCCGGGGTTGCCGGCGCCGACGATGATGGTGTTGGTTTCGGCATCGAAGCTGGCGCTCTGCCAAGGGGCGCCGCCGCCGTGGCTCCAGGCTTCGACCTTGCCGGTTTCGGTGGTCTTGTCGTCGGGCCAGGACGGCGCCTTGACGTCGCCGGTGGGGGTGCTGTCCTTGCCGTTCAGGCGGCCCATGTGGCCTTCGACGAAGGGCCGCATCCACACCTCTTCGCCGGTCTCCGGGTCGCGGGCGAACAGCTGGCCGACCACGCCGAATTCATCGCCCGAGCTGCCGTGGATCAGCAGCACCTTGCCGCTGGTCTTGTCCTTGATCAGCACCGGGGCGCCGGTCATGGTGTAGCCGGCGCTGTGGTCGCCGAACTTCTTGTTCCACACCACCTTGCCGGTGTTCTTGTCCAGGGCGATGACCCGGGCGTCGAGGGTGCCGAAGTAGATCTTGTCGCCGTAGATCGCCGCGCCGCGGTTGACCACGTCGCAGCACGGGCGAATGTTGTCCGGCAGGCGGTGGTTGTAGGTCCACAGGCGCTTGCCGCTCTTGGCGTCCAGGGCGAACACCCGGGAGTAGGAGCCGGTGACGTAGACCACGCCGTCGCTGACGATGGCCTGGGATTCCTGGCCGCGCTGCTTCTCGTCGCCGAAGGAGTAGGACCAGGCCGGGGTCAGCTTGAACACGTTCTTGTCGTTGACCTGGGCCAGCGGGCTCCAGCGCTGGGCGTTGGTGCCCATGCCGTACTGCAGTACGTCCTTGGTGGTCAGGTGGTCGTTGGCGATGTCTTCCCAGGTCACGTTCTTGCCGGCAGGTGCCGCCGGGGCGGTGGCCGCTGTGGCCGCCGCGCCCAGGGACAGGCTGCCGGCCAGCAGCAGGGCCTGGACGGCAAGGCTCAGGGGGGAGAGGGCGGGTAGCGATCTTATTGTCATGGTTGCGGTTCCCAGTGGAGGTTTTGGCCTGACTAGGGTCTGCCGCGCGAGGCGCTTTGAGATACGGAAAAAGTCCCGCCCTTGCCGGGAATAGTTCCCGGGCGGCACCTGATTTAGGCCCGCGCCACAAGCCCTACTACCAAGGGAGTAGGGCGCGGCCACCAAAGCAGCATACGGCCGCCCGCCGGCTGTTTCTAAGATGGCGCCATGGCCTCTGTAGCTGAGGTCTTGCGTGCAATCTTGAGGGCATAACAATGACAACAAAACGCAACGCCTTGCTCGCGGTAGGGCTGCTGACCGGTGCCTTGGCCACCGGTGCCGTATGGGCCCATGGCAACGTGGTGCCCCAGGCGGTGGAAACCAAGGGCCTGACGCCGATCAAGGATGCCGGGGTGAGCGTCGATGGCGACGGCTGGGCCGCAGTCAACCCGTACCGCACCTCGCCCGAGCACGACAAGGCGGTGGAAATCGGCGCTTCGGCCTACAACCAGAACTGCGCCGCCTGCCATGGCCTGGAAGCCAAGTCCGGCGGTATCGCTCCAGACCTGCGCATGCTCGACGCCGGCGAAGCCGGGGATGAATGGTTCGTCGAGCGGGTGCGCCACGGCGCGGTGCGCGATGGCCGGGTGTACATGCCGAAGATGGCCGATTACCTGAGCCAGGAAGCCCTGTGGGCGGTGCGCACCTACCTGGACAGCGTGCGCGTCGAGGAGTGATCGCCATGGGCCGCTTCGCCCTGTTCCTGGTTGGCCTGCTGCTGTGTTGCGCCACGGCCCAGGCCGAGGTGCGCAACTACGACACGATGATCGCCTCCGGTGAACTGAAGGTGGCGGTGTACGAGGATTTTGCCCCCTACAGCTTCGAGGACCAGGGCCAGCCCCGAGGCGTCGACGTGGAGCTGGCGCAAGCCCTGGCCGAGGCCCTGGGGGTGCGCTTGCAACTGATCTGGGCGCCCCCCGGGGAGAAACTTGACGACGATTTGCGCGACTACATCTGGCGCGGCAGCCCGCTGCGCCACCAGCAGTTGGCCGACCTGATGATGCGCGTGCCCTACGACCACGACTACGCGCAAAAGCGCAACGAACTGGGGGAGCTGGCCAACGATCACGTGGTGATGTTCGGCCCCTATCAGGAGGAGCGCTGGCAGGTGGCATTCGACCGCCGCCGGCTGGATGCGGTGGCCAGTGTCGCGGTGTTCCAGGAGCACCCCATTGGCGTCGAAGTGGACAGCGTGCCGTCGTTCTACCTGACCTCGGTGTTCAATGGCATGCTCAGTGCCAAGACCCACCATTACCCCAGCGTGCAACAGGCGTTCGGCGCCTTGCGGGCCGGGCAGGTGGACGCGGTGATGGCCATGCGCGGCGAGATCGACTGGCAGTTGCATCAGGCCGCTGATCCGCAGTTGGCCCTGGCGGAAAACGCCTACCCGAACATGGGCAAGCAGGTGTGGGAGATCGGCATGGCGGTGCATGAAAGCAACCGCCAGCTGGCCTATGCCGTGGAAGAGGCCCTGGAAGGGCTGATCCGCGACGGTCGCCTGCAGGCGCTGTACGCCCGTTATGGCCTGCGTTACGAGGTCCCACAGATGTATCAATAGGAGCTGCGATGAACTGGCGAGCGACCTGTCTGCTGGCGTGCTGGCTGCCCTTGGCGACCCCGGTGCTGGCCGCCGATCCGCAGGCCCCGGGCCCGGACCCGGTGCCCTCGGTGATGTGGGCCTTCTACCACAAGCAATTGCTGGGGGAGGCGGCGTTCGTCTTCGATGACCGGGTCAAGCTGCTGGCGCCGCCCTTTGCCGAGGATGCGCGGCAGGTGCCGCTGGAGATCGACGCCCGGGCCTTTGGCGGCGAGGTGGTGCGCATCCTTGCCTGGGCCGAGCTCAACCCCTTGCCGCGCATCGTCGATTTCGAACCGGGGGAGCGGGTGCTGCCCTGGCTGTCGATCCGCATCCGTATCGAGCAGGCCACGCCGCTGCGCGCCGCGGTGCTGACCCGCGATGGCCTGTGGCACGTGGGTTCGACCCTGATCGATGCCGCGGGCGGCGGCTGTACCGCGCCCAGCGTGGTGCGCACCCAGCCCGGCTGGGAAGAGCACATCGGCGAGGTGCTGGGCGGGCGTTATCCCAGGGGGGATGCCAGCCGCCTGCGCTTGCAGGTGTCCCATCCAATGGACAACGGCCTGGTCAGCGGCGTCCCTGAGTTTTTCCTCAACCACGCCGAATTGCGCGACCAGAACGATCAGCGCCTGGCCAGCCTCGAACTGTTCCCGGCGGTCAGCGAAAACCCCAACCTGGGGTTCGATATCCAGGGGCCGGGGCAGACCCGCTTGCTGTTGCGCGACAACAGCGGCAACCAGTTCGAGGCCAGGCTGCCCTGACCGCATCCTTTGACCCACCCGAGCCGAGGCGCGCCATGCGTTGGATCCTGCTGTTGCTGCTGTGCCTGGGCCTGCCGGCCCGGGCCGACCTGGACTATCCACTCAAGCCCCGGCAGATCGCCGCGGGCACCTGGCTGCTGGAAGGCAGCACCGACAATTTCGCCAAGGCCAATGGCGGCAACATCGTCAACACCGGCTTCATCGTCACCGACAGCGGGGTGGTGGTGATCGACAGCGGGCCGTCGAAACGCTACGGCGAAGCCTTGCGCCGGGCGATAGCCGCCACCACCGACAAGCCGGTCATCCAACTGCTGCTGACCCACCATCACCCCGACCATGTGCTGGGCAACCAGGCCTTTGGCGATGTACCCATCGGCGCCCTGGCCGGCACCGGCGACCTGCTGCGCCAGCAGGGCGAGGCCATGGCCGAGAACATGTACCGCATGGTCGGCGACTGGATGCGCGGCACCGAGGTGGTGCTGCCGACCCAGGTGCTTGAGCCCGGGGTGCTTGAGGTGGGCGGGCATCGCTTGCGCTTGCTGGGCCTGAGTGGGCACACCGGCGCTGATCTGGCGATTCTCGACGAGAACACCGGGGTGCTGTTTGCCGGTGACCTGGTGTTCTACGAGCGCGCGCTGACCACCCCCAACAGCCCGGGGCTCGGGGTCTGGCTCAAGGATCTGGACACCTTGCAGGCCCTGCCGTGGAAACTGATCGTGCCAGGCCATGGCCCGGTGGCCAGCGATATGGCGCCCTTTGCCCAGATGCGGGACTACCTGGGCTGGCTGGACGGGTTGATGCGCGACGGCGCGGCCCAGGGCGACGACATGGCGGAGATGATCCGCCGCCCGATCCCCGAGCGTTTTGCCGGCATCAGCCTGACCCGCTATGAGCTGATCCGCAGCGTCAGCCACCTGTACCCGCGTTACGAACGCCAGCGCCTGCAGCGTATCGACGGCCTGTAGGAGCCGGCTGGCCGACGATGGCGGTCTTGCGGGCCCCTTCGCTGGCAAGCCAGCTCCTACGGTGGGCAGGGAGAGCGTGCGGGGCTTTGTAGGCGCCGGCTTGCCGGCGATGGCGGTCTTGCTGGGCCCCTTCGCTGGCAAGCCAGCTCCTACGGTAGGCAGGGAGATCGGGTGGGGCTTTGTAGGCGTCGGCGGCCGCTCCTGTACCAAGGAACTAGAAAACTCCGCACTGCGGGCAATTGTTGGCAGGCAGGCCGGGACCAAGAATTCCCGGCAGACCGGGAAAATTTCCCGGGAACAACAATAACCGCCGAGGTAGCCGTCATGACCCAACCCCCACGTCGTCCCTTTTTCGCCGTGAGCCTGGTGCTCAGCGCCATGCTGCTGTCCAGCGCGGCCCTGGCCGCCGTCACCGATGAAGAGATCCTCCAGGACCCGAAGAACCCGCAGCAGATCGTCACCAACGGCCTGGGCGTCCAGGGCCAGCGCTACAGCCCGCTGGACATGCTCAACGTCGATAACGTCAAGGAGCTGCGGCCGGTCTGGGCCTTCTCCTTCGGCGGCGAGAAGCAGCGCGGCCAGCAGGCCCAGCCGCTGATCAAGGACGGGGTGATGTACATGACCGGTTCCTACTCGCGGGTGTTCGCGGTGGACGCGCGCACCGGCAAGAAGCTCTGGCAGTACGACGCGCGCCTGCCGGACGACATCCGCCCGTGCTGCGACGTGATCAACCGCGGCGTGGCGCTGTACGGCGACCTGGTGTTCTTCGGCACCCTGGACGCCAAGCTGGTGGCCCTGAACAAGGACACCGGCAAGGTGGTGTGGAGCAAGAAGGTCGCCGATCACAAAGAGGGTTACTCCATCAGCGCGGCGCCGATGATGGTCAACGGCAAGCTGATCACCGGGGTCGCCGGCGGCGAGTTCGGCGTGGTCGGCAAGATCCAGGCCTACGACCCGAAAAACGGCGAGCTGCTGTGGATGCGCCCCACCGTGGAAGGCCACATGGGCTATGTGTACAAGGACGGCAAGGCCATCGAGAACGGCATTTCCGGTGGCGAGGCGGGCAAGACCTGGCCGGGCGACCTGTGGAAGACCGGCGGCGCGGCGCCGTGGCTTGGCGGCTACTACGACCCGGAAACCAACCTGCTGCTGTTCGGCACCGGCAACCCGGCGCCGTGGAACTCCCACCTGCGCCCTGGCGACAACCTGTATTCCTCGTCGCGCCTGGCCCTGAACCCGGACGACGGCACCATCAAGTGGCACTTCCAGAGCACCCCCCACGACGGCTGGGACTTCGACGGCGTCAACGAGCTGATCTCCTTCAACTACAAGGAGGGCGGCAAGGAGATCAAGGCCGCCGCCACCGCCGACCGCAACGGCTTCTTCTACGTGCTCGATCGCACCAACGGCAAGTTCATCCGCGGCTTCCCCTTTGTCGACAAGATCACCTGGGCCACTGGCCTGGATAAGAACGGCCGGCCGATCTACAACGAGGCCAGCCGCCCTGGCGCCCCGGGTAGCGAAGCCAAGGGCAGCTCGGTGTTCGTCGCCCCGGCCTTCCTCGGCGCCAAGAACTGGATGCCCATGGCCTACAACCGCGACACCGGGCTGTTCTATGTGCCGTCCAACGAATGGGGCATGGACATCTGGAACGAAGGCATCGCCTACAAGAAGGGCGCGGCGTTCCTCGGCGCGGGCTTCACCATCAAGCCGCTGAACGAGGATTACATCGGCGTGCTGCGGGCCATCGACCCGATCAGCGGCAAGGAAGTCTGGCGCCACAAGAACTTCGCGCCGCTGTGGGGCGGGGTGCTGACCACCAAGGGCAACCTGGTGTTCACCGGCACGCCTGAGGGCTTCCTCCAGGCGTTCAACGCCAAGACCGGCGAGAAGGTCTGGGAATTCCAGACCGGCTCCGGGGTCCTGGGCTCGCCCGTGACCTGGGAAATGGACGGCGAGCAGTACGTCTCGGTGCTCTCCGGCTGGGGCGGCGCGGTGCCGCTGTGGGGCGGCGAGGTGGCCAAGCGGGTCAAGGACTTCAACCAGGGCGGCATGCTCTGGACCTTCAAGCTGCCCAAGGACCTGGTGAGCAAACGCTGATCGTAGGCGCCAGCTTGCTGGCGAAGAGGCCCGCAAGAGCGCCTTCATCGGCAAGCCGGCTCCCGCACAGGGCAATCAACCTACGACCAAATGACGAGAGCCCCCCTGCCAACGATGCATTCGTCCGGCACGCGGGGCTCTCTACCATCGAGCCATCGCCTGTCGTGGACAGGCATCGACCAGCAGAGGCCCAGCATGATCTACGCACAACCCGGAACCCCAGGCGCCGTCGTGTCCTTCAAGCCACGCTACGGCAATTTCATCGGTGGCCAGTTCGTGCCGCCGGTGGACGGCCAGTACTTCAGCAACACCTCGCCGGTCAACGGTGAGGTGATCGCCGAATTCCCGCGCTCCACTGCCGCGGACATCGACAAGGCCCTGGACGCCGCCCATGCCGCCGCCGATGCCTGGGGCAAGACCAGCGCCCAGGACCGTTCGCTGGTGCTGCTGAAGATCGCCGACCGCATCGAGCAGAACCTGGAGATCCTCGCGGTCAGCGAAACCTGGGACAACGGCAAGGCCGTGCGCGAAACCCTCAACGCCGACGTGCCCCTGGCCGCCGATCATTTTCGCTACTTCGCCGGTTGCATCCGTGCCCAGGAAGGCGGCGCCGCAGAGATCAACGAACTGACCACCGCCTACCATTTCCACGAACCCCTGGGCGTGGTCGGGCAGATCATCCCGTGGAACTTCCCGCTGCTGATGGCCGCCTGGAAGCTGGCCCCGGCCCTGGCCGCCGGCAACTGCGTGGTGCTCAAGCCCGCCGAGCAGACCCCGCTGTCGATCATGGTCTTCGCCGAGCTGATCGCCGACCTGCTGCCGGCCGGGGTGCTGAACATCGTCCAGGGCTTTGGCCGCGAAGCCGGCGAGGCCCTTGCCACCAGCAAGCGCATCGCCAAGATCGCCTTCACCGGCTCGACTCCGGTGGGCTCGCACATCATGAAGTGCGCCGCCGAGAACATCATTCCGTCCACCGTGGAACTGGGCGGCAAGTCGCCGAACATCTTCTTCGAAGACATCATGCAGGCCGAACCCAAGTTCATCGAAAAGGCCGCCGAAGGCCTGGTGCTGGCGTTCTTCAACCAGGGTGAAGTCTGCACCTGCCCATCCCGGGCCCTGGTCCAGGAGTCGATCTACGAGCCGTTCATGGCCGAGGTGATGAAGAAGATCGTCAAGATCAAGCGCGGCAACCCGCTGGACACCGAGACCATGGTCGGCGCCCAGGCGTCGCAGCAGCAGTACGAGAAGATCCTCTCCTACCTGCAGATCGCCCAGGAGGAGGGCGCCGAGCTGCTCACCGGTGGCGCCGCCGAGCTGTTGGAAGGTGACCTGGCCAGCGGCTATTACATCCAGCCGACCCTGCTCAAGGGCCACAACAAGATGCGCGTGTTCCAGGAAGAGATCTTCGGCCCGGTGGTGGGCGTGACCACCTTCAAGGACGAAGCCGAGGCCCTGGCGATCGCCAACGACAGCGAGTTCGGCCTGGGCGCCGGGCTGTGGACCCGCGACATCAACCGCGCCTACCGCATGGGCCGGGCGATCAAGGCCGGCCGCGTGTGGACCAACTGCTACCACCTGTACCCGGCCCACGCCGCGTTCGGTGGCTACAAGAAATCCGGGGTGGGCCGCGAGACCCACAAGATGATGCTCGACCACTACCAGCAGACCAAGAACCTGCTGGTGAGCTACGACATCAATCCCCTGGGCTTCTTCTAAGGGCAACAACAGGCGCGGTGGTTGGGTGCCGCCGCGCTTGTGCGGGACGGACACGGGGAGGGCTCATGGGTGGGCACCTCCCCGTGTGCGTTGTGGGCGCAGCACCGCCAACCCTGTAGGAGCCAGCTTGCTGGCGAAGAGGCCCGCAAGCCCACCCCCATTTCCCCCTACCAACGCACCCGCCGGTTCGTCCCAAAGTAGCATTCGGCCCCCGCGCTCCCCGTGCATTAATGCCTTTACCGGAATCCCCCGGGACAACAAGAGGCTTGACCCCATGTGGCATAAACCCGCGTACACCGACCTGCGTATCGGCTTTGAAGTGACCATGTACTTCGCCAACCGCTGAGCCGTCCCGCTCCGGCCGGTACTGGTGTCGGCCGGAGCCTTTTGCCCTTCAGGAGCACCTCATGCATATCCGCATTCTCGGGTCCGCGGCGGGCGGCGGTTTTCCCCAGTGGAACTGCAACTGCCGTAACTGTGCCGGCGTGCGCAACGGCACGCTGCGGGCCCGGCGCCGCACCCAGTCGTCCATCGCCCTGAGCGACCATGGCAGCGAGTGGATCCTGTGCAACGCCTCCCCGGACATTCGCCAGCAGCTGGAGTCCTTTCCGGTGCTGCAACCGGCCCGACAGCTTCGGGACACCGCCCTGGCCGGGGTGATCCTGCTGGACAGCCAGATCGACCATTGCACCGGCCTGCTCAGCCTGCGCGAAGGCTGCCCGCATCAGGTCTGGTGCACCGAGATGGTCCACCAGGACCTGTGCAGCGGCTTCCCCCTGTTCAACATGCTCAGCCACTGGAACGGCGGCTTGCAGTGGCAGCCCATCCACCTCGATGGCCGGGAATTCAGCCTGCCGGCCTGCCCGGACATCGCCCTGCGGGCGATTGCCCTGCGCAGCAGCGCGCCGCCGTATTCGCCCCATCGCGGCAACCCGCACCCGGGGGACAATATCGGCCTGTTCATCGAGGACCGGCGCAGCGGCGCCAGCCTGTTCTATGCCCCGGGTCTGGGGCAGGTGGATGAGGCCCTGCTGGGGTGGATGGAGCGCGCCGATTGCCTGCTGGTGGACGGCACCTTGTGGCGCGACGATGAAATGCGCGTCTGTGGCGTCGGCGACAAGCTGGGCAGCGAAATGGGCCATCTGGCGCAAAGCGGCCCCGGCGGCATGCTTGAGGTGCTGGAGCGCTTTCCTCGGGCGCGCAAGGTGCTGATCCACATCAACAACACCAACCCGATCCTCGACGAGGACTCCCCCGAGCGCGCCGAACTGACCCGCCGCGGCATCGAAGTGGCGCATGACGGCATGGACATCCAGCTCTGACCCGCACGCCGCACACCGTAGGAGCCAGCTTGCTGGCGAAGGGGCCCGCAAGACCGCCTTCGCCGGCAAGCCGGCTCCTACAGTGCGTTGGGGGCCGCCAGATCGCCCTCGCCGGCACTCCGGGCCGGATCACCACCACCCAATGGTCGGATTGCTTTCAGCAACGGATGCTTTAGGCTGGCGTTCTTCTCCAGAACAATAAGAAAACAGGCTTCCCCCATGGGCCAGAATCTCAGTCTGCTGCGCAAGTTCGTCTCTCCGGAAATCATCTTTGGCGCCGGTTGCCGGCACAACGTCGGCAACTATGCGAAGACCTTCGGTGCGCGCAAGGTGCTGGTGGTCACCGACCCCGGGGTGATCGCCGCCGGCTGGGTCGCCGATGTCGAGGCCAGCCTGCTGGCCCAGGGCGTCGAGTACTGCCTGTACAGCGCGGTGTCGCCCAACCCGCGGGTGGAGGAGGTGATGCACGGCGCGCAGATCTACCGGGAAAACGCCTGCGATGTGATCGTCGCGGTCGGTGGCGGCAGCCCCATGGATTGCGGCAAGGGCATCGGCATCGTCGCCGCCCACGGGCGCAGTATCCTCGAGTTCGAGGGGGTGGACACCATCCGCATGCCCAGCCCCCCGCTGATCATGATCCCGACCACCGCGGGCACCTCGGCGGATGTCTCGCAGTTCGTGATCATCTCCAACCAGCAGGAGCGGATGAAGTTCTCCATCGTCAGCAAGGCGGTGGTCCCTGATGTGTCGCTGATCGACCCGGAAACCACCCAGGGCATGGACCCCTTCCTGTCCGCCTGCACCGGCATCGACGCCCTGGTGCATGCCATCGAGGCTTTCGTTTCCACCGGCCACGGGCCGCTGACCGATCCCCACGCCCTGGAAGCCATGCGCCTGATCAACGGCAACCTGGTGCAGATGATCGCCAACCCCTCGGACATCGCCCTGCGCGAGAAGATCATGCTCGGCAGCATGCAGGCCGGGCTGGCGTTTTCCAACGCGATCCTCGGCGCGGTGCATGCCATGTCCCACAGCCTGGGGGGCTTTCTCGACCTGCCTCACGGGCTGTGCAACGCGGTGCTGGTGGAGCATGTGGTGGCCTTCAACTACAGCGCGGCGCCGGAGCGCTTCAAGGTGATTGCCGAGACTTTCGGCATCGACTGCCGCGGGCTCAACCAGCGGCAGATCTGCGGGCGCCTGGTGGAGCACCTGATCGCCCTCAAGCGCGCCATCGGCTTCCACGAGACCCTGGGCCTGCATGGGGTCAGCAGCAGCGATATTCCGTTCCTCTCGCAGCACGCAATGGGCGACCCATGCATCCTCACCAACCCTCGTGAATCCAGCCAGCGTGATGTCGAGGTGGTCTATGGCGAGGCCCTCTGACGAACAGCAACGGGCCCTGGCCGGGCTCCTGGGGCTGGGCAACCACTCGGCGCGCAAGAGCCATTACCCGGAACTGGCGGCACGCCTGGAAGACCTGGAAACCGAGCGCAACCGCTACAAGTGGCTGTTCGAGAACGCGGTGCACGGCATCTTCCAGGCCAGCCTGCAGGCCGGCATGCGTGCCGCCAACCCGGCCCTGGCGCGCATGCTGGGGTATCAGGACCCCCAGGAAGTGCTGTTTTCCCTGGCCGACCTGGCGGGCAATCTGTTCGTGGGCGGCGCCGGGGAACTGGCGGCCATCGGCGAGCAGTTGCAGAACCAGCGCAGCCTGCTGGGTTACGAAACCCAGCTGCGGCGCAAGGACGGCAGCAGCATCGATGTGCTGATGAACCTGTTGCTCAAGCCCGACCAGGACGGGCTGGTGGAAGGGTTCGTCGCCGACATCACCGAGCGCAAGCTGGCCCAGCAGCACCTGGAACAGCTCAACGACCAGCTGGAGCAGCGGGTGGCGGCGCGCACCGATGAGTTGCTGGACGCCAACCGCAACCTGCAGCAGCAGATCGCCCGGCGCGAGCGCATCGAGCGCGACCTGCGCGAGGCCCGGGACGCCGCCGAGGCGGCCAACCGCAGCAAGGACAAGTACCTGGCCGCCGCCAGCCACGACCTGCTGCAACCTCTGAATGCCGCACGCCTGCTGATTTCCACCCTGCGCGAGCGCAGCCTGCCGGCCCCGGAGCAACTGCTGGTGGAACGCACCCACCAGGCCCTGGAAGGCGCCGAGGACCTGCTCACCGACCTGCTGGATATTTCCAGGCTCGATCAGGCGGCGGTGAAGCCGGACCTGGCCACCTACCGCCTGGATGAAATGCTCGCGCCCCTGGTTTCCGAGTTCCAGTCGGTGGCCGAGGCGGCGGGGCTGGGGCTGCGAGTGCGCTTCGGTGACTTTGCCCTGTTCACCGACTTGCGGCTGATGACGCGGATCCTGCGCAACTTCCTCAGCAATGCCTGCCGCTACACCGAGCGCGGCAGCATCCTGCTGGCGGCGCGCCGTCGCGGCGACCAGTTGCGGCTGGAGGTGTGGGACACCGGGCGCGGCATTGCCGCCGACCGCCTGGAGTCGATTTTCCTTGAATTCAACCAGCTGGATGTAGGCCGCGCCGCCGACCGCAAAGGGGTGGGCCTGGGGCTGGCGATTGTCGAGCGCATCGCCAAGATCCTCGGCTATCGGGTGCAGGTAGCGTCGCGGCCGGGGCACGGTTCGCGGTTCAGCATCGAGGTACCACTGGCGGCCCGGGTGCCCTTGCCCTTGAGCCAGCAGGCGCCGCAGCCGGGCACCGGCAACCCGCTGCCGGGGCGGCGCCTGCTGGTGCTGGACAACGAGTTGAGCATTCTTGAAAGCATGGCCGCGCTGCTCGGCCAGTGGGGCTGCGAGGTGCTGACCGCCACCGATCAGGCCGCGGCCCTGGAGGTGCTGCAGGGCCGGGCGCCGGAGTTGATCCTGGCGGACTTTCACCTGGATCACGGGGTCACCGGCTGCCAGGTGGTCAGGCGCTTGCGCGAGCATTTCCAACAACCGCTGCCGGCGGTGATCATCACCGCCGACCGCAGCGACCAGTGCCGCCGCGCCTTGCAGCAACTGGGCGCGCCGCTGCTCAACAAACCGGTGAAGCCGGGCAAATTGCGGGCCGTGCTCAGCCAGTTGCTGGGCTAGTGGTGGCAAGGGGGGGCGGCCAAATCGATGCGCCGCGCGGGGCTCAGATGATGCGCAGCATCCACAGCAGGCCCAGGTAGACCGCTGCACCGCCCAGGGGCCAGACCACCAGCAGGCGGGTCTGGCTGAAGAACGACGGCGCTTTGCCCACCAGGGTCGAGTCCTCCAACTGTTGCAGGGTCTTGGCGGGTACGCCTTCCTCGACCGGGGCGTTGAGCTGGGCCTCGATCAGCGGTTCCACTTCCTCGACCTTGCGCATCAGCATCCGGCCTGAGGTGAACAGGGCGGCGCCGACGAAGATCAGCAGGTAGATCAGCAGAAACTTCCAGTGCACGGAGTTGCTCAGGCGGATGAAGTCGGGGGTCGGGCTGTTGTCCCAGAGCCAGTTCAGGGGGCGGGTGTTTTCCCAGACCATGAGGGTGAACTGCTCGATCGGGCGGTTGATGGTGCGCGCCATGGCGGTGTAGCTGTCCAGGCGCCAATGGAGCATTTTCAGGGTCGAGAAAAAGGTCGAGATCAAGGCACCGGTAAACAACAGTGCGCCTGCGGCGATGTACAGCCGGTACTGCAATTGGGCCCTGGTGTAGGTCATGGGTGCTTCCTGCAATGAACAAAAGGGCCGCAATACTATATTCCGTGGCCGCTGGGCGATAGGGGCGCGCCCTGGCTCATCGGTTGCAGCGCTGCAGGTTTGCGCTGGTGCCATGGGCGACACGGGTTATCCTTGAGCCCCCTTCAGGTCGGACGAGTCAGCCCATGCTGGAAGTACAAGGAGTGTTCAAGAGCTATGCCACCCCCCAGGGGCCGCTGGCGGTGCTGCAGGGTGTCGATTTGCACCTGGGGCAGGGCAGCAGCCTGGCGCTGATGGGCGAATCCGGCAGCGGCAAGAGCACCTTGCTGCACCTGGTGGCCGGGCTGGACAGGGTGGATGCCGGCAGTATTCGCATCGGCGTCCAGCGCCTGGAGCGCATGAGCGAAAGCCAGTTGGCCAACTGGCGCCGCACCGAAGTCGGCCTGGTGTTCCAGCAGTTCAACCTGATCGGCAGCTTGCGGGTCGAGGACAACCTGGGCTTCCAGGCGCGCCTGGCCGGGCGCTTCGATCCGCGCTGGCAGGCGCAGTTGGTGGAGCGCCTGGGCCTGGGGGACTTGCTGCGCCGCTACCCCGAACAGTTGTCCGGCGGCCAGCAGCAGCGGGTCGCTTTGGGCCGGGCCCTGGCGTCGAGGCCGGGGCTGTTGCTGGCCGATGAACCCACCGGCAGCCTCGATGAAACCACCAGTGACCAGGTGCTGGATTTGCTGCTGGAACTGCTGGCCGACAGCCCCACCAGTTTGCTGATGGTGACCCACAGCCAGCGCGTGGCCAGCCGTTTGCAACACACCGTGGTCCTGCAGCGTGGCCGCCTGGCCGCAGCGGGCGGGGCCTGAGATGCGGGTGCTGCGTGGCACCTTGCAGGCGCTGTTGAGCCACTGGCGCCAGCACCCGGTGCAGTTCTTCAGTGTGCTCACCGGTTTGTGGCTGGCCACCAGCCTGCTGACTGGGGTCCTGGCCCTCAACAGCCAGGCCCGGGACAGCTATGCCCGGGCCAGCCAGTTGATTGGCGGTGAACCCCAGGCCAGCCTGGGCACGGCCACTGGCGCAAGCTTTGCCCAGCAATGGTTCGTCGACCTGCGCCGGGCCGGCTGGCCGGTGTCGCCGGTGCTGCAAGGGCGGGTGCAGTTGCAGGGCTTCGAGGCGCTGCGCCTGCAACTGATGGGCATCGAGCCTTTGTCCTTGCCCGCCGGTTCCGCAGTGGCCGGCAAGCCACTGGCGATGCAGCAGGTGGTGGAATTCTTCAGCCCGCCGGGGCGTACCTGGGTTGCCCCAGAGACCCTGGCCAGCCTCGGCTACCGCGAGGGCCAGCAGCCCCGGGCCAGCAATGGCCGGCTGCTGCCGCCGTTGCAGGTGCAGGCGGACATGGCCCTGGGGCTGCTGCTGATGGACATCGGCTTTGCCCAGCAGGTACTGGACCAGCCGGGGCAACTGAGCCGCCTGCTGCTGCCCCGGGACTTTGCCGCCCGCGCGCCGCCCTTGCCGGCCGAGCTGGCGGGGCAACTGGTGCTGCATTCGGGCGAATCGGAAAACACCCTGGCGCGCCTGACCGAGAGCTTTCACCTGAACCTGGATGCCTTGGGTTTCCTGTCCTTCGTGGTCGGGCTGTTTATCGTGCATGCCGCCATCGGCCTGGCCCTGGAGCAGCGTCGTGGCCTGCTGCGGACCTTGCGCGCCTGCGGGGTCAGTGCGCGGCTGCTGATCTTCAGCCTGATTCTGGAACTGGGGGCCCTGGCGCTGCTGGGTGGAGTGGCGGGGGTCATCAGCGGCTACCTGCTGGCCGGGCTGCTGCTGCCGGACGTGGCTGCCAGCCTGCGCGGCTTGTACGGCGCCGAGGTGGCGGGGCAGTTGAACCTCAGCCCCGGGTGGTGGTTCAGCGGTATCGGCCTGAGCCTGTTGGGGGCCTTGCTGGCCGGCGCCGCCAGCCTGCTGCGGGCGGCGCGCCTGCCGCTGCTGGCCCTGGCCAACCCCCAGGCCTGGCATCAGGCCCATGCCCGCTGGCTGCGCCGCCAGGGTGCGGTGGCCGTAGTGGCGCTGCTGCTGGCCCTGGCGGCGTGGCAGTGGGGCGACAGCCTGGCCAGCGGCTTTGTGCTGATGGCGGCCTTGCTGCTGGCGGCGGCCCTGGGCCTGCCGGTGCTGCTCGATGCGGTGCTGGGGGCCTTGCTCGGGCGCCGGCGTGGGGTGCTGGGGCAGTGGTTTCTTGCCGATTGCCGCCAGCAACTGCCGGCCCTGAGCCTGGCCCTGATGGCGCTGCTGCTGGCGCTGGCGGCGAATATCGGCGCCGGCAGCATGACGGCAGGGTTTCGCGAAACCTTCAACGACTGGCTGGAGCAACGCCTGAGCGCCGAGTTGTATGTCAATCCGCAGAGCCCGGAGCAGGCCCGGCAGTTGCTGGACTGGTTGCCGCAACAGGCCCAGGTGGCCGCTGTGCTGCCCAGCTGGCAGGTGGCGTTGCAGGTGCAGGGTTGGCCGGCGGACCTGTATGGGGTGATCGACCATCCCAGCTACCGCCAGCACTGGCCGCTCCTGGAAAGCGACGGCGCCGAGCCCTGGGCACAACTGGCGAGCCAGGACACCCTGATGCTCAGTGAACAGCTGGCCCGACGCCTGAAGGTGCGCCCCGGCGACCGCCTGAGCCTGCCGGTGCCCGTCGGGCAGTGGGCGCCCCGGGTGGTGGGGATCTACGCCGACTATGGCAACCCCAAGGGCCACCTGCTGGTGAATGCCGGGCACTTGCTGGCGCATTGGCCAGCGCTGACGCCGAGCCGTTTCAACCTGCGCCTGGCGCCGGGAGCGATGCCCGGGCTGGTCGGCGCCTTGCAACAGCAGTTCGCCCTGGACGACAGCCGGATCATCGATCAGGCCCGGCTCAAGGGCTGGTCTCAGCAGGTCTTCGAACGCACCTTCGCCGCCACCGCCGCCCTCAACAGCCTGACCCTGGGGGTGTCCGGGGTGGCGCTGTTCATCAGCCTGCTGACCCAGAGCCAGAGCCGGCTGGGCCAGCTGGCGCCGCTCTGGGCCCTGGGGGTGGGGCGGCGTCAACTGATGCTGCTGAACCTCGGGCAGACCTGGCTGCTGGCCTTGCTCACCCTGGTCCTGGCGCTGCCGCTGGGCATCCTCCTGGCCTGGTGCCTGGACAGCGTGATCAATGTCCAGGCCTTTGGTTGGCGCCTGCCGTTGCGGGTGTTCCCCGGGCAGCTTCTGCAACTTTTGGGCCTTGCCATGCTGGCGACTCTGTTGGCATCGGCCTGGCCGCTGCTGCGTTTGTACCGCGCGCAACCGGCGGACCTGCTGAGGACTTTTGCCCATGAAGACTGATGTGTTGGGCCGGGCCCTGGCGGGGTTGCTGCTGGCGCTGCTGGCCGGTTGTGAACAGCCCGCCGAGCCGCCCCAGGGTTTCGCCGGCCTGGGCAGCGAGGCCGCGGCCTTCACCCCGGTGCTGCCGGGGCGCAGTTTCAGCTTTCCTGCCGACCACGGTGCCCATGACGGGTTTCGCATCGAGTGGTGGTACCTCACGGCAGACCTGAGCGACGCCCAGGGCCGCCGCTTCGGCGTGCAGTGGACGCTGTTTCGCAGTGCCCTGCGGGCCGCTCCCGAACAGCCGGGCTGGGGCGCGCCGCTGGTGTGGCTGGGCCATGCAGCGGCCACGTCGGCCCAGAGCCACCACGCCGCCGAGCGCTATGCCCGGGGTGGCGTCGGCCAGGCCGGGGTGATCGCGCAGCCGTTCCAGGCCTGGATCGACGACTGGCAGTTGAGCACCCTGAACAGCGCCGGCGACCCCCTGGCGCGGATGCAGGTGCAGGCCGCGGGGCCGGGGTTCGCCTATCGCCTGCAGCTTTCCAGCAGCCGGCCGCTGGTGCTGCAGGGCGAGGGCGGCTACAGCCGCAAGTCCGACCAGGGGCAGGCCTCCTACTACTACAGCCAGCCGTTCTTCCAGGCCGCGGGGGAGTTGCAGATCGATGGCCAGCGCTATCAGGTCAGCGGCCCGGCCTGGCTCGACCGGGAATGGAGCAGCCAGCCCCTGGGCGCCGACCAGAGCGGCTGGGACTGGTTCTCTCTGCACCTGGACAGCGGCGAGCGGCTGATGCTGTTCCGGGTTCGCGAGCGGGACAAGGCGCCCTATATCACCGGCACCTGGATCAGCACCGATGGCCACACCCAGAGCCTGGGCAAGGAGCAGATCCAGTTGCTGCCGCTGGCCCAGTCCAGGGTCCAGGGCCGCAGCCTGCCCACCACCTGGCAACTGAAGATCCCCGCCAAGGGCCTGGATATCACCACTCGGGCCCTGAACCCCCAGGCCTGGATGAACCTGAGCATTCCCTACTGGGAAGGGCCGCTGCAATTCGCTGGCAGCCACAGTGGCAGCGGCTACCTGGAGATGACCGGTTATTGAGGGCGCCGCGACGCTTGCACCCATCCCCCCGGTGAAAGCTGGCAGGGCGTCTATGCTCAAGGGCCTGACTGAAAGTCAGTGTGTTTCTCAACCACAAGGAATGTTCATGATGAAAACCCTCAATACCCTGGCCCGCGCCATCGCCCTGGCCACTGTGCTGGGCACCGCCAGCCTTGCCGCACACGCCGCCGATATCCCGCTGTCCGGGGCCATCGAGGCCGACCAGGTGGTGACCAAGGTCCTGTCGGTGGACGCCGCCAAGCACCAGGTGGTGCTCGAAGGCGCCGGGGGCAAGCCGGTGCATGTGCAATTGAGCGATCAGGCCAAGGACCTGGGCCACCTCAAGGTCGGCGATCAGGTCAAGGTCACGGTCACCCACTCGGTGGTGGCGGTGCTCGACACCGATGTTGAAAAGGGCAAGCCCGATTCCAGCGAAGCCAGCGGCGTGGTCCGCGCTACCGCAGACAACCCCAACCCCGGCGGCGCGGCCTATCGCCAGGTGCAGGTGCAGTTGAAGATCACCGCCATCGACTTGAAGAAAAACCAGCTGACCTTCGAAGGCCCGGCGGGCAACAAGAAAGTGGTGAGCGTGGAGAAACCCGAAGTCCAGCAGCGCCTCAAGGACCTCAAGGTGGGCCAGAGCGTGCTGGTGACCTACACCGACATCCTGCAGGTCAGCACTGCCCACGAAGGCTGAGGGGGCAGGACTGAGCGGGGGAGGCAATGGGCAATCGGGTTAACTGCACTGTGCAGTTTTATTCAGAATCTGCCCACGGACTTTCCCCGCCAGTTGCACTAGAATGCCAACCGTTCGCCCGGTGCAAGGGCTCTTTACCGGTGCAAGGATTGCCAAGGCCAGAGCACTGGGCGAACACCTTTCCCTGTCGCGTCCTGCGACTTTCCCGCTGTACATCACCCTGAATCGACCCTGGCTGGATGCTCCGGCGCGAGCCTGCCGTGCTCGCTCTACAGTGCCACCGGACTCAAGCTGACCTGGCGTGCAAGCAGGCTGACGAAGCCGCCTGGCTGCGCGTGGCCACCCTGCAGCGACAGCAGGACGATGTTCGGACCTATGGCCAGCGCCGCGACAGCCTCGTCTTCCCGGGGCAGCAACTGCCCGGTGACCCGCAGCCCCGCCTGTTCCCGGCTGATGCGTGGCCTGTCCTGGGTCGCGGCCCACAGGTTGTGATCCCAGACAAAATCGTCCTCCAAGCTCAACTCCACCTCATGCACCTGGCCCGTCTGTGGCGGCGTGCCCAGCCATTGGCCCCGGCCTTCGCCGAACGCACTGCTGAAGTTGACCCACAGGCTATGGTCGGCTTCTACATGGAGGGTGTTGAGGGTGATACGCATGGCCAATCCTTTCCTTGGTACTGCGGGTTCAAGAGGCGTCCAGCCGGCTTTCCGGGGGGGCGGCCGGCCTGGATGGCAAGCGGCCACTGCGCTTGTTATTGCACAGTGCGCGGGCCTTCAACAGAATGCGCGATTGCCCGACCGGGACAGGTCGAGGGCGGTGAATGATAGCGGAGATCCTGGATTGATCTGGTTAAAACGTTTGCTCATGTCGGTGGGCGTACTGGCGCTGGTATTGCTGGCGGTGGTCGTGTTCAAGAACGGCTTCTCCACGACGCCGGCCCATGCATTGGCCGAGCACCCTGATGCGCGGTGGCAGGGGGGGGCCGATGGTGGGCATTACATTGAGATCACCCGCTCCGAGCCGCCTTATTTCTTTGTGCAGGTGCGTCATGAAAGTGGCGACTTGTGGGATGAGGGCTGGCTCAAGTACGAGGACGGCGACGCCAGCGCCCTGACCACCGACAAGGTGCTGGCCTTCGACGGTGACGGAGTGATTTACCTGCAGCAACGCAAGGTATTGGCGCCACTGCGCTCCGCGGCCCATTGATGGCCCCCGGCCTTAAGGTTGGGCAGCCCCATCCCCTGTGGCCCCCAGCCCATAGGCATCCCACAACTTGTTGCGGAACTTGTTCTGCGGATCGACCCGGGCCTTCAGCGCCAGGAACTCCCCGGCCCGTGGATAGGCCGCGCGAAACTGCTGGGCCGTGGCGTGGATCTGGTACGGCAGGTAGTAGCTGCCGCCGCGCTCGATGGCCCTGTCCACCAGGGCGCGGGTCCATACGCCGACTTTTTCCCGTTCCTCTGGCGCGGTGCTCTGCTGGTAGTACAGCACCAGGGCGAAGACCTCGGTCTTGGCCCAGGCCAGCAGGGTGCCGGGGTCGGCCTTGGCGTGGCGGATCGACAGGTTGATCACGTTGACCTTGTGCGCCCGCAGGGTCGCGCCCATCTCCTGGACGAAGCTTTCCAGCTGGTCGGGGGGCACGAAGTATTCCTGCAGCACGTAGGTGCGCTTGGCCCGGGAGTCGGGTTCCAGTTCACGCACATCGAGGCTGGCTTCGTGGTTGCGCCAGGACACTTGCGGTTTTTTCAGCACCAGGGGGTCGATCACTTCCTGGCGCAGGGTCTTGCCGCCGGGCCACTGGCTCACCACTTTCAGGGCCTTCTGTTCTTTCCAGTAGTTCTGGTCCAGGGGGGTGAGGCGTTCCTTGACCGTGACCGGCAGGTCGGTCTGGCTGTAGGAAACCGCGCGCAGGGTCTGGTACTGGTCGGGGTAGAGCACGGCGTTGTGCAGGATGACCTTGGGGTTGTTCTGGATCCGGGCCTGGAAGTAGGGGCGGTAGTCCCCCAGGGGCATCTCGTCGACGCTACGCAGCAGGCGCACGTTGTCGCTCAGTTGCAGGGTGGCTTGGACGATCACCCCCAGGCCGCCGTAGCCGCCGATGGCGCCGTAGAACAGGTCGCGGTTGTGCTGCGGGCTGGCGTCCACCACTTGGCCGTCGGCCAGCACCAGCTTGATGGATTTCACCGAGCTCACCAGCGGGCCGTAGCCGATGTAGCGGCCATGGGCGTTGACGCTCAGGGCGCCGCCGACGGTGAAGTTGGCGTAGCTCTGCATGATGCTCACGGACAGGTCGTGGGGGTCGATGTAGTCCTGCACGGCGCGCCAGGTGATGCCCGGCTGCACGGTGATTTCCTTGCGTTCCTTGGAGAAGTCGAGCACCCGGTTGAAGCCGCGCATGTCGATCTGCAAGGCCTGTTCGGTGGCGGTCTGGCCGCCCATGCTGTAGCGCCCGCCACCAATGGCGATGGGGCCGGGGTGCCCGGCCACCAGCTGGACGATCTGCTCCAGGCGGGTGGGGCGCACCACCTGGTCCACCACTATGGGGTTGAGCTGGGTGATGTCGTTGACGGTTTCTGCGGCGTGGGTGGTGAGTGCGCCGCCGAGTGCCGCGCATAAAAACAGGCCGATCGCGAATCTCATTCGCCGTGTCCATCCCTGGTGGTGGCGCGCCGCTGATGGGGGCGCAAGTGGCGGCAGAATAACGCCGCGACGGGTCCATGACCATGGGGGCAGCGCACCGGCTGCAAGGCCGGCATCGGCCCGCGGGCCTGCCCTGCGCCTTAGAGCGCCGGCAGGCCCAGGGTGGCGGCGCAGTGCTCCAGGGAGCGCTGCTGGGTCTGGGCGTAGAGCTGCAGTTCGTCGAGGGTGGGGCGGCCCAGGGCGGCTTCGAACGCCTGGCGGTTGGATTGCCCGGCGTAGTGGCTCTGGCTGTCGTCCCCCAGGTTGGACTGGAAGATCCCGGCGGCGCTGACCGGCAGGAAATCTTCATACACCAGGGGTTCGGCGCTCAGGTGCCCGGCCGCCAGCAGCGCTGCCAGGGTGGTGGGCCGCTGGGGCTGGTTGCGCGCGGCCAGCCCGGTTTCGCTGACGAAGTAGCGAAAGTAGGCCAGGCCCTGTTCGCGCATGGCTGGGTGGCTGTCGGGAAATTTCCTGAAGTGCTCTTGCATCAGTTGGTTGTAGCGTTGGGCATTGGCTTCGTTGGGGAAGTCGCCCAGGGCGTCGCGGGCGGCGTTCAGCAGGCGGTCGTAGAGCTCGCGGCCCTTGGGGGTCAGCGCCGCGCCGCGCTGTTCGATCTCGCCGAAACGCGCGCTGTGGCTGCCCTGGCTCTGGACCTGGTCGGTGAAGGCCACGGATTCCTCCAGGGCCTTGAAGCTGGTCTGGCGCAGCAGGATCGGGCATTCCCGGCGTGGTGGGCCTTCGATCACCGCCTTGGGGGTGATGCCGCGGTCAGGCATCAGCCGTTGCACTTCATCGATGTCCAGGGTACGCGGGGTCAGGTGGTTGATGTGCGGGCCCTTGAAGGCCACCACGTCGGCGATCAGCCGGTGCTGGGCGCTGAGGCTGGCGTACTGGGCGGCGGTCACCGTGGCGTGGTGGTGCCAGCGGAAGGTTTCCAGGGCCTGGCGGATAAAGCGCTCGGCGTCTTCGGCGTCCAGGCCTCCGGCAGCCTCGGCCTGCTGGATCAGTTCCAGCACCTGGGGGGTGAAGATCTGGCGCCGGGCCAGGACCTGTTCGGCAAAGCTGCGCAGCTCCGGGTTGTCGATCAGCTCCAGGCGCAGCAGCGAGGTGAAGACCCGGAACGGGCTGACTTGCAGGGCCGCTTCGTGCACCGCGCGAAAGGCCGTGGAATGCACCGGCACCCCGGCGGGGGTCAGGTCGTAGTAGCCCACCGGCTGCATGCCCATCACCGCGAACAGCCGGGCCAGGGTCGCCAGCTCGGCGGCGCTGCCGACGCGGATCGCGCCGTGGCGCTCCAGGTCCAGGCGCTGCAACTCGCCGCTGCTCTGCAGGTGCCGGGCAAGCGCCGGCTGCCGCTCCAGGACCTGGGCGTTGACTTCGGCCACCAGATCCATCAGGGCGCCGTAGAGCGGCACCTCCTCGCGGTACATGTCCGACATCGCCCGGGAAAATCCCTGGCGGATCAGGTCCGGGCTGACGAAGTGCTGGTTGCTCATGAACAGGCTTCCCGTGGCAGAGGGGCGAGGCGTGAAAGGGCGGGTCGGCCTCGATTCTGCTGGGCCTGCCCGAGGCTGACAAACGAAGTTTCCTCTGAACTTCATTCTGCAAATGAATGCATGAGCGGGCCGCTGTCAGTGCCGCTGGCGTTCCAGGAACTGCTGGTACAGCCGGGCACTGCGCACCGGGCGTTCGACCATGGGCATATGCCCGATGCCCTCCCAGAGTTGCACCTGGGCCTGGGGCAGGCCCTTGGCCCAGACCTGGGCGCTGCTGGGGTGCAGCAGGCGGTCCTCGCGGCCCCAGAGCAGCAGGGTCGGGGCCTGGATCTTCGCCAGCTCGGGCTCCATGGGCGGGCTGGCCTGGAGCTCGGCGAAGATCCGCGCCAGTTGCCCGCGGCGCGCCTGATAGCGTTCGGCGATGGCCGCCAGCACTGCTTCGGGCACCCAGGGCGGGGCGGCCATGGTCAGGCTGTAGAAGTGCTGGAAGTCGGCGCGGGAGCGGACCAGGAAGGGGTTCTTGCCCTGTTCTAGCAGGTGCTGCAGGTCGCTGGTCTCGGGGGCTTCGACGCCGGCCGGGTCGAACAGCGCCAGGCCGCTGATCCGTTGCGGGGCATGGGCGGCCAGCCAGGCGGCGATATAGCCGCCCATGGAGTTGCCGATCACCTGCACCCGCTGGATGCCGCAGGCGTCGAGCAAGCGCAAAAGGCGCTGGGCCTGGGCCGGAACGCGGTAGTCCTGGTGGGCGGCATAGGCGGTTTCGCCATGGCCGCCCAGGTCCGGGATCAGCAACCGGTAGTCGCGGTTGAAGTGCCGGGCAAAACGCAGCCAGATGCTCTTGTCCGCGCTCAGGCCGTGCAGCAGCAGGATCACCGGCGCCTGGGCCGGGCCGCCCTGGTAGGTCATCAGGGTCTCTTCGCCGATCTGCACCGGGACTTTCTGCAGCCGGTACAGGCGTGCTTCCAGGGCCACGCTGGCGTCGTACAGCAGGTGGCCGATGCGCGGGTAGGTGCGGTAGCACCAGAGTGCGGCAAGAAGCAGCAGGACCAGGATCACCAGCATCGGCGGCCTCCAGGGGCAGGGTGGATCGGCTCAGGGGCGGCGCGCGCCGTGCTCGCCACTGCGAAGTCGGTTATCGGCCGCCCCTCAGTTATAGCCAAATATTCCCCACCTGCTGGCGCTGGCAGGCCGAAACTGGGCGTTGGCAGTGATGGCGCTTTGAAACGCGACTGATAGACTTTCACCGGTTGCTTGCCACCCGCTCGTTCCACCTTTACCCATTGCTGATCGGAGGCGACTTGCTCCCTGCGCAGGACACCAGAGGGAAGGGACTGTCATTGGCCAGGAGGCTTTATCGGTCACGGACCCTGGGCCTGGCCCTGGGGTTTTTCTGCGTGGCCGCGGGGATGGCGCCCCTGCAACCGGCGCCCTGGGTCTGGGGCTTCATGCTGTTCAATGCATTTGCCTGGCCGCACCTGGCCTACCAATGGGCGCGGCTGGCCCGGGTGCCGTTTCGTGCCGAGTACCGCAACCTGCTGGTGGATTCGCTGCTGGGGGGCTTCTGGGTCGGCGCCATGCACTTCAATCCGCTGCCGCTGGCCACCACCCTGGGGATGATGGCCATGAACAACATGGCCCTGGGCGGGTTACGTTTCTTCCTCGCCGGCAGTGCGGCCCAAGTGCTGGGCATGGGCGTTGCCCTGTGGCTGTTCGGGCCGGCGTTTGTCGCCCAGACCACCCCCGAGCAGGTGTATGCCTGCCTGCCGATGCTGACCCTGTACCCGCTGGCCCTGGGCTACATCTGCTATCAGCAGGCGGTGACCCTGGGCCGGCACAAGCGCGAGCTGCTGGCCCTGAGCCGCACCGACAGCCTGACCGGGCTGCTCAACCATGGCGCCTGGAAGGACCAGTTGGAGATCGAGTTCCAGCGCTGCAAGCGCCAGGCCCATGGTGGCGCCATCGCCCTGATCGACATCGACCACTTCAAGGCCATCAATGACACCTACGGCCATGTGGCCGGGGATGTGGTGCTGCGCCAGTTGAGCAAGCTGCTGCGCCAGAACCTGCGGGTCAGCGACCAGGCCGGGCGTTATGGCGGCGACGAGTTCTGCGTGATCCTGCCGGACGTGCCCCTGGCCCATGCCGCCGAACTGATGGAGGCCCTGCGCGGTCGTTTTGGGGCCCTGGGCTATGAACAGAGCCCGGCGCTGCAGGTCAGCCTGAGCATCGGCCTGGCGGCCTTCAACCCCCTGCACGACGACGCCATGGGCTGGCTCAACGATGCCGACCAGGCCCTGTATGCGGCCAAGACCTGCGGCCGCAACAACGTCACCTGCCACCCGCCGGAGCAGCCGTCCAGGCGTTTGCTCAACTCCCTGTAGCCGCTGTTCCTTGTGTCCCGCGAAGGCGTCTGTGGGTACGCCGCGGGGTCGGGGGTGTTCCCTTCGCCGGCAAGCCGGCTCCTGCGGGGGTGGGGGTCAGTCGTGGGTGGGGTGCAGGCGCCGGGCCAGTTCCAGGGCGGTGCGGCCGCTGGCGATGCCCGGCACCAGTCGGGCGAAGGGGATGTCGATCAGCCGGTCTTCGCGCACTGCGCGCAATCGCGACAGCACAGGGTCGCTGTGCAGCAGCTGGCGTTTGCGCCGGGCCGGTGACCACAGGGCGTCGGCCAGGAGCATGGCGTCGGGGTCGTTGGCCAGCAGGGTCTCGCTGTCCACGGTCAGGCGCGGGCGGTCGATGGCGGCAAAGCTGTTGCGCGCACCGGCCGCTTGCAGCAGCACGCCGACAAACCCGCGCTGGCCCTGGCTGGCCAGGCCGTTGACTTCGCTGTCCAGGTAGAACACCGAAGGCGTCGGGCGCCCGCGGTACAGGGCCGCGGCGGCCTCCAGGTCGGCATCCATCTGGCCCACCAGTTGCTGCGCGCGGGCCTCCTGGCGCAGCAGCCGGCCCAGGGTCAGCAGGTCGCGGCGGATATGCCCGAAGTAGTCCTGGTCATGCCCGGCGCAGGCCGATTCCAGCAGGTAGCTGCCCACGCCTATGGCCCCCAGGCGTTGCCGGGAGCTGAAGTTTTCCGGGAAGGCCGAGGCGAAGCCGCCCACCACCAGGTCGGGTTTCAGGCTGTAGAGCACTTCTGCCGACGGGTACTGGCGAGCGATGACCGGCACGCCGTGGTAAAGCCCTTCGGCCTGGGCCTGGCCATCGTCGTCCAGATAGGCGACGCCGATCATCGACGGCCCGGCACCCAGGGCCAGCAGCAGGTCGGCGCTGTGCTGGTTGAGGGCGACGATGCGCTGGGGCGGGCCGTCCACCGTCCAGGTCCGGCCACAGTTCTGGTAGCTGTGCGCCAGGGCCGGCAGGGCCGCCAGCCACAGCAGCAGGCCGAGCAGTCTGCTAGGCATCCGCGGTTCCTCCGTAGGGCGCGGGAATCCGTAGATCCGCCACCGGTTCGCCCTGGACCAGGTGCTGCTGGACCAGGCGCAGCACCTCGCCGTCATCGCGCACCCGGTACCAGCAGCCGTCCGGGTGCACGGTGAGTACCGGCCCCAGGTTGCACGGGAACTGGCAGGCGGTGCGGGTCAGCAGCACGCCACCGGGCGTCTCCATGTGCTCCAGGCGCAGCAGTTCGCGGCGCAGGGTCTTCCACAGCGCCAGGGCGCCGCGCCGCACGCAGCGCGGGCCGGTGCACAGGAACACCTGGCGGGCATGGGGCGGCACCCGCGACCAGTCCGGGTCGCTCTGCACCGCGTTGACGTTGTCGCAGGCCAGGTGGCGCTCGCGCTGGCCGATGCTGGCGCAGGCCAGGGCCGCGTCCAGCCCGCGCCGGCCCAGGGCCTGGGCGGTGATCCACAGCCGCGGTGCCTGGGGGTGGGCCTGGGCCAGGCGCCCCAGCTCATCGCGCAGCCAGTCCAGGTAGGCACTGTCGGAGCTGGGTTCCAGGTCCACCACCAGCAGCTTCGCGCCGTCCTCGGGCAGGGCTTCGCCCAGCGCCGCCCAGAGGCTGTCGAAGCCGTCCAGGGTGTCGATCACCCGGGTGTCGGCGCCGTCGCCGCGCAGGGCCTCGAGCTCCTTGCGAAAGGCTTCGCCGAGGGCGCCGCCGTGCAGGCCGGGGCCGACGAACAGCACCCGTTGATAGTTCTCATGCATGTCGGTCGGCCTCAGAAGCGGTAGGTGTAGCGCACTTCGGTGGTGAAGGGGCGCCCCAGGTTGTCCACCGAGGGCGAGGTGCTGGTCATGCTGGTGCTGTAGTCGCGGTCGAACAGGTTCTCCACCAGTAGGCTCAGGCGGTGCTGCTGGGCCGTATCCAGGTAGCGATAGGCATCGGCGTCGACCACCGAATAGTGGCCGTAGTCGACGTTCTTTGGGCTGTCGATCTGGCCGATGTAGCGGACCGCACCACCCACGCCCCACATCCGGTCCGGGGCTTCGAAGCCCAGCCGCGAACGGGCGAAGAAACCGGGGATGTTGCTCAGGGTCACGCCGTTGCGCGACTCCACCAGGTTGCGGGTCATGTCCGCCTGCAGGGTCCATTGCGGGCTGAACTGCCAGCGCCCGTCGAGTTCGATGCCGCGCACCTTGATCCGGCCCTGGCCGTTGCTCCAGACATCGTTGGCGTCGAGGGTGATCAGGTCGTCGATCTTGCGGTGGAAGGCGCTGACGCTGGCGTTGAATTCGCCGGCCAGCAGGCTGCCCTTGTAGTCCAGGCCGAGCTCGGCATTGAGGCTCTTTTCCGGCTTGAGGTCGGGGTTGCCTTTTTCGTAGTCCTCGTTGGCGTACAGCTGCTCGGCGTTGGGCAGCTTGAAGGCGCTGCCGTACTGGCCGCGCAGTTGCCAGTGGGGCGTCAGGTCGTAGAGCGAGGTGAGCATGCCCACGGTGGCGCTCTCGCCGCCGCTGATTTTCTCGTGGCGCACGCCCAGGCTCGGGTGCCAGTCGGGCAGGGCGTCGAACACCGGGCGCAGTTGGGTGTACAGGGCATTGGCCTGGGCCTGCTTGTTATCGATCTTGAGCACGTCGTCCTGGCCCTTGAACCATTGGTTGTCGGTGCCCAATACCAGCACGTGGCCGCCGTCCAGCTCGGCCTTGCCCTCGGCCTGCAGGCCCCAGTCGGTGAAGCCCCAGTAGTCGTTGTGGTTGCGCACCTTGAGGCTGGCGTCGTCGAGGCTGTCGATCCTGGTGTAGCGGGTGTCCCAGTCGTTGACATGGCCCTTGACGAAGTAGCTGAAGCCTTCGTCCAGGCGCTGCTCGAAGGTCGCGGTGGCGATCTGCTGGATGCGGTCGTTGGTGGTTTTCCGGTTGTTCACCGGGCGGGCGAAATCCAGGTTGGCGTCGCTGTACTGGTAGAACAGTTCCAGCCGCGAAGCGTCGCCAAGGCCCTGGATCGCCTTGGCGCCGAAGGTGGTCACTTCATAGCTGCGTTTCTTGTCCCGGGTGTTGGCGTTGTAGGCGCTGTTGCGAAATGGCTGGTAGCCATCGGAGACGTTGTGGCTGACATAGGCCAACAGCCCGAGCTCGCCCAGGCCGTTGCTGAGGATCTGCTCGGCGCGGGCGTCGCCGCTCCTGCCCATGAAACTGTCCAGGCCCAGGTTGACCTCGCCGGAGACGTCGCGGGTCTGCGGGCTGCGTGTGACGATGTTGATCACCCCGGACACCGCCTGTGTACCGAACAGCAGGCTCTGGCCACCCTTGAGCACCTCGATGCGCTCGATGGCGTTGGCCGGCAGGGTATCCAGGTACAGGCCGCCGTACAGGCGGTTGTTCAGGCGCACGCCGTCCAGCAGGATCAGGGTGTCGTCGTTGCGCCCGCCCAGCAGGGAATAGGTGCCGTAGTCGAAGGGGCCATTCTTGGGCGCCACATACAGCCCCGGCACGTACATCTGCAGGACCCGGGTGATGTCGCTGCTGGGGCCGGCGCGTTCGATCTGCTGGCGGTCGATGATCTCCACCTTGCTGCCGTACCGGGCCATTTCGGCCACCGTGGTGGACTCCACCGAGGGGGCGGAAACAAATTGCCGGTCCAGCGTCAGGGGGCTGTCGTCCGCCAGCAGCAGGGGGCTGAACAGGCAGCCGAGCAGGGCGCCGCTCATGGTGCGGCCAGGTGCACGCCAGTCGCGTGCAAGGAAAGTGTCAGGTGTTGTCATTGTTGGTCTTCTCGAAAGTGTCTTCGGGAAGCACGCAGGAGAGGGTATCGGCCACGGGCACGCGACCATACCGGCCCATGCCCGCCCACCGCAGGATTGCCAAACAGACGTCACAGGCCGGTCTCCGGGCTTGCGAGTCTGGCGGCATTCGCCTTCCCATACCTTGGGTACAGTGGCCTGTTGAATGCAGCACTCGCTTACCGTTGCGGGGGCAGCACCGGACTTGCCCGAAAAGGGGCGCACCGGTTTCCCGTTTCACCTCCTGCACGGCGGCAGGAGGCACCTGAAACTGGGCGGCATATGAACATCCGCCCCGGCGTTCGTCAACGTTGCGCCTGCCGCCAGGTGTTACCGGATTCATCGCCCTGACGCCTCTGTAGCCGCTGCCGAGCCCGCGAGGCTGCACAAAGGCCCGCAGGGCCTTGCTTGGCAGTCTCATGTCGAGCGCCTCAGCGGTCTCGAGATTTCGCGCCCCTGCGGGCCGTTCTTCCGAGCGCGGCCCGAGCCTGCGGCAGCGGCTACAGGAGCAGGGCGCTTTGCGGGGCCAGGTGCCGCTGTGCGTGCAGGGCCGTGCGTGACTCGCAGGCCAGCAGCGGCACCGCCCGTACCGAGTCGCCCGGCTGCAGTTGCAGGCGCTTGGCGGTCAGCCGGTCCACCAGCAGGCAACCCGAAACCAGGCGCCCGGGGGCGGCGGTGATGCGGCAGCTTTCCAGGCGCCGGTTGTGGATCAGCCACACCGGCGCCTGTGCGTCCGGAGTGCCCACCAGCAGGGGCAGGGTCTGGCTTTCGCGCACGCTGCGGACCTTCGCCACCTCGGCCTCGATCAGCGGCCCGCCATCGAAGATGTCGATGCAGCCCTGATGGCTGAAGCCTTCGTCGCGCAGGATGCTCACCGCCTGTTCGGTGCTGGCGTGGGCCTGGCCGATGGCGGCCTGTGCCTGGGGGCTGAGCAGGCAGGTGTACAGCGGCTGGCGCGGCATCAGTTCGGCGATGAAGGATTTGCTGCCGTGGCTGGACAGGCGATTGGCCTGCTGGAAACCCATCTTGAAGAAGTGCCGCCCCAGGCTGTCCCAGAACGGCGAGCGGCCCTGGCTGTCGAGCTGGCCGCGCAGTTCGGCCACCAGCTTGTCGCCGAACAGCCGGGGGAATTCGGCGACAAACAGCAGGCGCGCGGTGGACAGCAGGCGGCCGGTGTAGCCCTGGCGGTGATCGCGGCGCAGGAACAGCGAGCACAGCAGCGACTGCCCGGTCATCTCGTTGCACAGGAACAGGGTCGGGATGTGCTTTTCGATGCCCAGCACCGGGGCGCTGCCGTGGGTGGTGCCGACCCGGTAGTTGTAGCAGGGCTCGCGCAGGCCGATGGCGCCGCTCAGGCCGCAGACCCCTATCACCTGCTGCTCGTCATCCTCCATGACGAACAGGTAGTCGGCATCGGCCCGCTCCACCTGGTTGGCGAAGGCTCGCTGCGCCCAGCGCACCCGATGGGCCAGGCGCTCGGGGTCGGTGGACAGGTTGTTCAGTTCGCGACAGCTGCCTTCGAGCAGGCTCAAGACCGCCGGCAGATCGGTGACGCGGATCGGACGGACGATCATTGGCGGGCTCCTGGCAATGACGCCGGGCAGGGGGGCAACAGGGGCCGGTTCATAAGGCAACGCTCCGTACCGGCTCGCCCGGCGCCAGTTGCAGGGCCTGGAACATGGCCGGGTCGAGGCCGATTTCAGCGCCCGGGGCGGTGTCCAGCGCCGCGACTATGGCGCGAAAGCCCTGCAGCCGCTCGTTGCTCAGCAGCCACTGCTGGCCCTGGCCGCTCTGGGGGCTGGGGTAGCTGGTGGCGACCCGGCTCTGGGCGATCGAGCGCAGTTGGTGGCTGCGCCCCTGCAGGGTCGGCCCGGCATCGAACAGGTCGACGTACTGGGTCGGCGCGAAGCCTTCGTCGATCAGGATCTGGCAGGCCTCCCGGGCATCCGGGTGAACCTGGCCGATGCAGTCCTGGGCCGCCTGCGCCAGCATCGGGATGTACAGCGGGTACTGGGGCATCAGTTCGGCGAGAAAGCCGCGGCCCTGCAGGGCGCACAGGCGCTCGGCCTCGACATAGGGCAGGTCGAAGAAGTGCTGGCCCACGGCTTGCCAGAACGGCGACTCGCCGTTGGCGTCGCTGTAGCCGACGATCTCGCTGATGCAGCTGTCGGCGAAGCGCCGGGGGTGGGCGGCGATGAACAGCAACCGCCCGCGGGAGGTGAGCTGGGCCAGTGGCGTACCGCCCAGCGGCGGGTCGACATGGAAGCTGCGCAGCAGGGTCTGTTCGCTGAGGTCGTGGCACAGCGACAGGGTAGGCACCCCGTGCTGGATGTTCAGCTCCCGGGAACTGCTGATGAACGGGCGGTTGCGCAGGCTGTAGAACGGGCTGGCAAAACCGGCAGTGGCGAGGATGTCCGAGCAGCCGCGCAACTGGCCACTGTCGAGGTCCTCGAGCACCAGGAAATAGTTCTCCGGGCCCTGGCTGGCCTCGCTCTTGGCGAAGGAGGCCAGGGAATCGAGGATCTTGTCCCGCAGGCAGGTTTCGTCATCCACCAGGGAGGTCACGCCCAGCAGGCGTTCGCGGGCCAGGCGCCGCAGTTGGGGCAGATCGGATAACGCCACCGGACGCAAGGCCAGCATGGGTGTACTCCTGTATCAAGGGCCGCTTGCCCCGGGGGGGCAGGCACTGGCCAGACATCACTGTCGGTTACCACGCAGTTCCATGGCCGCGGCATCCGGCGGCCAGTCCCCGGGCCGCTCTTGCTGGCAGCGCCGGGGTTGGCGCGACGCCCTGGGGCGCCGCGCGGGTGCAACTAGTGCTTGAGCGGGTCGGGCAGGGCGGCACCGCTGCCCAGCTTGTTCAGCAGGAACAGGTAGACCAGCCCGGCAAGGATCCAGATGGCGCCGAGTTTCTGCGCATCCACGCCCATGTTGTACATGATGGCGCTGACGATCACGAAGCCGATCACCGGGCAGATCAGGTGGCGCACCACCTGGCCGGACTTCTGCCGGCGCCAGTAGAAATTGATCACGGTGATGTGCAGCAGCATGAAGCCGCTCAGGGCGCCGAAGTTGACCAGGGAGGTCAGGGTGTCCACCGAGTTGATGAACAGGTAGCAGATCAGCAGCGACAGCACCGCCACCAGGTAGATGCTGATGTGCGGGGTGTTGTGCTTGGGGTGGACCTTGGCCAGCACCTTGGGCAGCTTGCCGTCGCGGGCCATGCCGAACAGCAGGCGCGATACCGCGGCCTGCGAGGTGATGGCCACCGCCACGCCCCAGGCCAGCGCCGTGGCCACCCCGGTGAGGGTCGCCAGCCAGCTGCCGGCGGCCAGTTCGGCGATTTCATAGAAGGCGGTGTCGGCGGACTTGAAGCCCATGCCGGCGGCCAGGTCGGTGGCGATCCAGGTCTGTACCACGAAGATCGCGCCCATCACCACCAGGGTGATCAGCGCGGCGCGGCCGACGCTGCGGCCCGGGTCGCCCTTGACCTCTTCGGCGAGCGTGGAGATGGCATCGAAGCCGAGGAACGACAGCACCGCGATGGACACGCCCTGCATCAGCATGCCGAAGTGGAAGTTCTCCGGGTTGTACAGCGGCGCCAGGGTCAGCTGGCCGTTGCCGGCGCCACCGTGCAGGGCATTCCAGGCGTAGAACAGGAAGATCCCCAGGACCGCCAGTTGCGCCAGCAGGAACAGGATGTTCATCCGCGCGGTGAAGGTGATGCCGCGCAGGTTGACGAAGGTGGCGCTGACCAGGAACGCCAGGATGAAGCCGACCTTGGGCACTTCCGGGTACAGGTGGTTGAGCGCCATGGCCGCGTAGACGTAGAGCAGCGGCGGGATCAGCAGGTAGTCCAGGAGCATCAGCCAGCCGGCAAGAAAGCCCACATGGGGGTTGAGGCCGCGCTGGGCGTAGGAATACACCGAACCGGCGATGGGAAAGGCGCGGGCCATGGCGCCGTAGCTCAGGGCGGTGAAGACCATCGCCACCATGCCGATGATGTAGGCCAGGGGCACCATGCCCGGGGCTTCCTGGTTGACGTAGCCGTAGACCCCGAACGGGGCGATGGGAATCATGAAAATCATCCCGTAGACCACCAGGTCACGCAGGCTCAGCCCGCGCTTGAGTTCCTGTTTGTAGCCGAATTCTTCAATCTCCATGAAGCCGTTCTCCTTGAGCCTGTGTAAGTGGGTAAAGGCGGGGCCCTGCGGGTCGTCATTGACACCTCGGGCCGCGCTTTCGTGTTTGAACCTGGCAGGGTTTAAAGACACACCACAGCGGTTTTTCTAGTTGTTGTACCGGTCCTGCAAACAGCGTTTTGGCGCGCCGGGTGAGTCCTTCGGGGCGCGCCGGTGAAACCTTCCTCTCGCCCGCGGCTACAGCAGCGGCGCCAGTGTATCGCTCCAGTGCTGCACCGCTTCAGGGGTACGCAGCAGATCGTTGCGCACCTCGATCAATACCGACGCCAGGCCACGGGCGTCGCCGTGCACCGGCACGGTCATGTCGCTCAACGGATCGATCTCGTAGGGCTGGTTGCCCGCCACCTTGATCGGCAGCCTCCACAGCCCTTCGAGGATCCGCGCCGCGTAGTCGGTGGCGCTGCCATACAGCACGCCGATTTCCAGCGCGCGCGGCTGCCCGTAGTAGACCGGGGTGAAGCTGTGGATCCCCACCACCCGCACTTCACGGCCCTGGGCCAGGCGCCGGTCGATGATCCTTTGCAGGCGCTGGTGAAACGGCGTGAACAGCTGCTGGCGGCGGTACTCGCGAGTGGCCTCGTCCAGCTGCTGGTTGCCCGGCACCTGATAGATCTCGCTTTGCAGCGGGATGCTGTCGGGGGCGTGGCGCGGCCGGTTGAGGTCGATCAGCAGGCGCGAGTAATTGGCCGCGATCAGGGTCGCGCCCAGGGCCTGGGAGAGGCTTTGGGCCAGTTCCAGGGCGCCCGGGTCCCAGGCGATGTGTTCGCGGGCCGCCAGCGGGTCCAGGCCCAGGTCGTGCAGGGCCGGTGGAATGTAGTGGCTGGCGTGTTCGCACACCAGAATCAGCGGGTGCTCGGAGTCTTCACGGATCAGGCGGTAGGCCGGCTCGGTGTAGAACCCCAGCTCGGCGGATTTAGTACAGGTGTCCATAGTGCTCACAGAGTTGGGCAGCGGTCAGGTGCTCGGTCAGGGACACTTCCTTTTGTTTGACGGCGAAGTAGGTGGCCAGCAGGTCCTGGGGCAGGAACTGCAGCAGTTCAGTGTTGCCGCGCAGGCATTCCAGGGCCTGGGGCAGGGAGCCCGGCAGCGGCACGATGCCACTGGCCAGGCGTTGCTCGGCGCTCAGGTCCGAGGGGGCCTTGTCGGTCACCGCATTGAGCACCCGTTGCTGTTCGAGGCCCAGGCGCCCGGCCATCAGGATGACCGCCATGGCCAGGTGCGGCGAGGCGGTGGCATCCAGGGCGCGGAACTCCAGGTTGTACTGCGGCGCCACCGGCTTGCCGCTCAGGCTCAGGGTCGGGCAGATGCGCAGCGAGGCTTCGCGGTTGCGCAGGCCCAGGCAGGCGTAGGAGGCGCTCCAGTGATGGGGCTGCAGGCGCTGGTAGGAAATCGGCGTCGGCGCGGTGAAGGCGCACAGCGCCGGCAGGTGCCTGAGCACCCCGGCGGCCCAGTGCTGGCCCAGGCTCGACAGGTCGTCGCCACTCACCGCGTGGGGGTCGTAGAGCAGTGGCTCGCCGTCCAGGTTTTGCAGGCTCAGGTGCAGGTGCACCCCGTTGCACACCGCGTCGTCGGCAGTCTTGGGCGCGAAGCTGACCCGGTGCCCCAGTTGCCGGGCGATTTCCCGGGTGATCTCGCGCACGTTCACCGCCCGGTCGGCAGCGGCCAGGCCCTGGGTCGGCCGGCAGGTGATCTCGTACTGCTGCTTGCCGTATTCGGGGAGGAACATTTCCGGTTCGGCGCCGGCGGCTCGCAACGCCGCCAGCAGCCAGCCACCGAAGGCCGCGCCCTGGCGCTGGGCTTCCAGGGAGAAGGCCAGGTGCTCGCGCTGGCCGGTGCCGGTGTCGAGGTTGAATTCATGCTCGAAGGCCGCGGTGATCTGGATGCCCAGCTCGCGGTAGCGCTCGATTTCCTTGCGCAGCAGGGTGCGCGGGCAGGCCGCCCAGGGCGTGCCGTCGGTCTCGCAGATGTCGGCGTGGATGAAATCCAGCGGCGCCGCGCTGGCATCCGGCCCGGCGCCGACACTGACCCGGCTGTCCAGGTCGGGGATCAGCCGCAGGTCGCCATAGGCGCCCCAGGGGTTGTCCTCGGCGATCAGGTCCTGGGGCGTCAGCGCGCTGTTGGCCGGCACCCAGCCGCAGCCGCCGACCTTGTAGCGCTCCAGCTCATCGCTGGGAAAGGAGCGGCCACGGGTGACGCCGATCAGGTCGGTGGTGACGATGCTGGTCATGGCCACCGGGGTCAGGGCCTCGATGCCCTGGCCGCGGCTCATCCGCGGATCTCCCGCAGGCGGCCGAGCACGGTGTCGGTGTCGGTGATCCAGCAGTAGCCCTTGATTGCGTTGAGGCAGGCCTGGTGCCGGGTATCGCCGTAGGTGGCGCAGGCATCTTCCACCAGGGTCACCAGGTAGCCGCGGTCGGCGGCGTCGCGCACGGCCATGTCCACGCACTGGTCGGTGACGATCCCGGCGATGATCAGGTGGCGGGTTTCCAGGTTGCGCAGCACGTAGTCGATGTTGGTGGAGTTGAACACCCCGGAGGAGGTCTTGGGCAGCACGATCTCGTTTTCCACCGGCTCGAGCTCGGCAATGATCGCCGCCTGGGGGCTGCCCTTGGGCAGGTGCATGTCCGACAGCTTGTGGTCCAGGGAGCGGTCACGGCCATCGGCGGTCAGGCTTTCGATAATGGTGTGCAGCACGTTCTGCCGCGCCTCGCGCACCGCCGCCAGCAGCCGTTGCTGGTTGGGGATCACCCGCTCTCGTGCGCGCTTGAGAAAGGCCTCGCCCTCGGGCCCTTGCAGGTGCGGGTCGAACTGCGGTTCAAGCCACGCCCGCTGCATGTCCACCAGCAGCAGGGCAGTGTGGTCGACGACGAAGGGCAGGTCCCGGGGCGAACGGTGGGGCAGGCTGAACATCCTTATTTTTCCTCCAGCACATGGGTAGCAAATTCCGCCCGCAGGGCATCGATGCCCTCCAGGCGTTGATCAAGATGAGGGCTGCGCGGGGTCAGGCAGGCGACCAGCGCCTCGACCTGGGCCAGCGCCGGCACCAGGGTGTCGAATGGCGACAAGGATTCCACCGGTGCACTGATGACCAGGTCCGCCAGCTCCCGCAGCGGCGAGGCATAGATATCGGTGAACAGCACCACCCGGGCGTTGCGTGCCTTGACCGCACTGGCCACGCGCATGGCCTGGGACTGGTAGCGGCGGTAGTCGAACAGCAGCACCAGGTCCTGGCGCTGGACATCGAACAGGCGGTCCGGCAGTTGGGCGTTGTCGTCAAGGAAGAAACAGCCCGGGCGCATCAGCCGCAGGTGGTTGAACAGGTAGAGGGCGAGGAAGCTGCTGAAGCGGCCGCCGAAGCAGTACACCGAATGCCGGCTGTCCAGCAGCCAGTCCATGAGCACGCGGATGTCTTCGGGCTGGGTCAGGGCCTGGGTGTCCTGCAGTACGCGCTGGCTGTCGGCCAGGTAGCGGCCCCAGGTATCGCCCTGGGCCACTTGCGAACGCGGGCGCAGCAGGGTGCTGGGGGACCGCAGGCGGTCATCCATGTCACTGAGCAGGGCTTCCTGGAATTCGCCGTAGCCGCTGAAACCGAGCTTCTTCACCAGGCGCACGATGGTCGGATCGCTGACCCCGGCGTGTTCCGCCAGGCGTGACATCGGCCCCAGCCCGTTGCGCGGGTAGTGATCGAGCAGGGCCCGCACGACCTTGCGCTCGGAGGGCGTGAGGTCGAGGGCGGGGTCGGTGATCAGGTCTCTGAGAGAGGGCATCGGGGTGCCTTGGAAAGTGATGTCGTTTTTATTTCATAAAATGGCGAAATGGATATTTATGTAATAGACGCTACATGTCTAGTGAATTTTCCTCTGATATCAAATTGCCCTGAAATGGGGCGGTTTCAGGTGGGAATCTGTTGTTGGCGGGGCGGGAAGCCGCGGTGCGGGACGTAGGGGAGCGATCGCAACAGGGTCTGGCTTACGCCGAGCAGGCCGAATACAGTGGCGCGACCGCACCGGACAGGCACCTGCGTGCTGTTTTGCAATGAACCTTGGAGGCGGTTGCAGCAAAGATGTTGCATCTGCCCGGCCCGTGTAGGTTTGCCAATCGATAACGCCAGAGTAAACACCGTGCAGGCCACCCGTCTGACCCTGATCTGCCATGCCCGTACCGCCGCCCAGAAGCTGGCGCGTTTTCCCCGGGACGAACCCCTGGAGCTGGACTGGCAAGCCCAGGCCCTGAGCCGCGCCGGTGATTTCAAGCGCAGCATCCGGGTGTTGTGCGGGCCCGAGCTGCGTACCCGCCAGAGCGCCCAGCTGTTCAGCGCCGAGCATGAGGTGCAGGACGCCTTGCGCGACTGTGATTTCGGCGCCTGGCAGGGGCTGCGCATCGATGAACTGCAAGAGCGTGAACCCGAGGCGCTGCAGGCCTGGCTCAGGGACCCGCAGCTGGCGCCACCGGGAGGCGAATCCCTGGCCCGGTTGTGCCAGCGCGTGTCGCAATGGCTGGAGGTCATGGCGCAGCGCCCGGGCCACTGGCTGGCGGTGAGCCATCCGTTCGTCATCCGCGCCGTGCTGGTGCAGGTGCTGCAGGCGCCGCTGGCCAGCTTCAACCAGATCGACATCGAGCCCCTGTCCCGGCTCGACCTGAGCCACGCCGGCCGCTGGCGCCTGCGCCTGCCCGGCCCCCCGACGCCATCCCGGTAGCCGCTGCCGAGCCCGCGAGGCTGCGCAAAGGCCCGGGGGGCCTTGCCTGGCCATCTCCAGCCGGACATGCAACGGCCCCAGGCCACCTTTCGCCGCGCCGATGCCCGCCGCCCCAGAGGGCTACAGAAGCATTTCTCATCAGGCCAAAGCGCCGCATACTGGCCCGCTGGCAAAACAGCGAGAGCAAGCCCATGAAAACCCTCCTGGTGATCGGCATCGGCGCCGGCAACCCCGACTACATCACGATCCAGGCGATCAAGGCGCTGAACCGCAGCGACGTGGTGTTCCTCATGGACAAGGGGCCGAGCAAGGATTCCCTGATCGACCTGCGGCGCGAGCTGTGCGAGCGCTACCTCACCGAGCGGCCCTTTCGTTACGTCGAGGCGCAGAACCCCGAGCGCGAGCGCGGCGACGTGGACTACCAGGCCAGTGTGCAGACCCTGAACCGCGACAAGCAGCAGGTCTTCGAGCGGCTGATCAACCAGGAACTGGCGGACGGTGAAACCGGCGCTTTTCTGGCCTGGGGCGATCCGGCGCTGTACGACAGCACCCTGCGCATCCTGCAGCAGATCCTGGCCAGCGGTACGGCGTCGTTCGAGTACGAAGTGATCCCCGGCGTCACCAGTGTCCAGGCCCTGACGGCCCGGCACAAAGTGCCGCTGAACCGCATTGGCCGCTCCGTGGAAATCACCACCGGACGCCGCCTGGCAGCGGGGCAGGCCGGTTCCGCCGACAGCCTGGTGGTGATGCTCGACGCCGAGGACTCCTACCGCCACCTGCGCAATCAGGGCCTGGACATCTACTGGGGGGCCTACCTGGGCACCGCGGATGAAATCCTCATCAGCGGCCCCTTGGACCAGGTGGCCGACGAAATCCGCCGTGTGCGCCTGCAGGCCCGCCAGACCCATGGCTGGATCATGGACACCTACCTGCTGCGCAAACCCCAGGACTGACGCCCCGCCGGACCAGCGTCGCCCCCTTCGCCGGCAAGCCGGCTCCTACGACGGGCGCGGTGGTGTGGTGCTTTCCAGGCCGCGGCCGAAGCGTTCGCGGTACACCGACGGCGGTACGCCCACCAGGCCGCGAAAGGCCACGCGAAAGCTCTCCACCGAGCGATAACCGCAGCGCAGGGCAATGCTTTCGGTACTCTCGCTGCCGCTTTCCAGCAGTTCCCTGGCCCGGGCCAGCCGTTCATGCTGCAGCCAGGCCTTGGGCGAGGCGCCAGTGGCGTCGTGGAAACGCCGCAGGAAGGTGCGTTCGCTCATCAGCGCCCGGGCCGCCAGTTCGCTCACGCTCAGCGGTTGATGCAGGCGCTCCCGGGCCCATTGCATGACTCGCGACAGGTCGCTGCGCGGGGTACGGCTGACCGGTGCGGGAATGAACTGCGCCTGGCCGCCGGTGCGTTGCGGCGACATCACCAGGCGCCGGGCCACGCTGTTGGCCACCTGGGTGCCGAAATCCCGGGCCACCAGGTGCAGGCAGGCATCGATACCGGCGGCGCTGCCGGCGGAAGTGATCAGCTGCCCGGCATCGACATAAAGCACATCCGGGTCCACCCGGATATTCGGGAAACCCTCTGCCAGCTCGCGGGCGTAGCGCCAGTGAGTGGTGGCGCTACAACCATCCAGCAGCCCGGTCGCCGCCAGAACGAACACCCCGGAGCAGATCGACAGCAGCCGCGCACCGCGTTGGTGGGCCTGGCGCAGCGCTTCCAGCAACTTCGGCGGCGGCGCCTGCTCGCGGCTGCGCCAGCCGGGAATGATGATGGTCCGCGCCTGCTCCAGCAGCTCCAGGCCCCCGTCGGCCAGCACCTGGATCCCGCCCAGGGCACGCATCGGGCCGGGGTCCACGGCGGCGATGGTTTGCCGGTACCAGGGGAAATCGAACTCCGGCCGGGCCAGGCCGAAAATCTCCACGGCAATGCCGAACTCGAAGGTGCAAAGGCCGTCGTAGGCGAGAATCGCCACCAGTCCGGGGTGATTGTGCATTTGGCGGAAAGTTACCAGTCAGTGTCCGGGTCGCCACTTTAGCGTGGTGGGGCAGGGCCTATAAAGTCCTTCCCACCTTAATCGCAAGTTTCTGGAGACGCCCATGACCAGCCTGGTCCGCAGCACTGCCGCCGCCCCTTCGGCCATTGCCCTGATGCATTTTTGCAACCGCCTGACCTTTGAAACCGACTGTTCCGACGTCCACAGCAGCCAGGAGGCCGGTGAAGTGGATTTTGTCCTGGTGGATGTGCGTGGCCCCGAAGCCTTTGCCCGTGGCCATGTCCCCGGGGCGATCAATCTGCCCGGGCGCTTGCTCACCGCCGAACACCTGGCCGGTTATCCTCGCGACACCCTGTTCGTGGTGTATTGCGCCGGCCCTCACTGCAATGGCGCGAACAAGGCGGCGGTCAAGCTGGCGGCCCTGGAATACTCGGTCAAGGAGATGATCGGCGGTGTCACCGGCTGGCTCGATGAGGGCTTCCAGCTCAGCACCGGGCAACCGCGCCGCGAGGGAGCGGATCTGTCCTGCGCCTGCTGAAGGGCTGACTCCGCTGGTAGCGGCCTTGGGCTGCGGCTAGCGGGGATGTGTCGGTAAAAATGGCCCGTTCTGAGGCGAACGTCGGGATTTTCAGGGACAAACGCATCATGCCGGGGCGAGGGAGGAGGTAGAGGATCGCGGGCGCATATTTTTTATAAGTATTTGTCGCATAAACACAATTTGCATCCCGGGAGCCGCTCTAGACTGCTGGCCACTTCGATTTGCCCCCCAATCGAAACCAGCCAATAAAAGCCTCCGTCTCCTGGAGTTATAAATGAACAAGTTTGCGCTGTTCGGTGCCCTGGCACTGTCGCTGTTTTCCTTTACCGCTTCGGCCGACGAGGCCAAGCCGATCCGTATCGGTATCGAAGCCGGCTACCCGCCGTTCTCGATGAAGACCCCCGACGGCAAGCTCACCGGTTTCGATGTCGACCTGGGCAACGCCCTGTGCGAGCAGATGCAGGCCAAGTGCACCTGGGTCGAGCAGGAGTTCGACGGCCTGATCCCGGCGCTGAAGGTGAAGAAGATCGACGCCATCCTGTCGTCCATGACCATCACCGACGACCGCAAGAAGAACGTCGATTTCACCATCAAGTACTACCACACCCCGGCGCGCTTCGTGATGAAGGCCGGCACCAGCATCAAGGACCCGCTGACCGAGCTCAAGGGCAAGAAAGTCGGTGTGCTGCGGGCCAGTACCCATGACCGCTTCGCCACCGAAGTGCTGGTGCCGGCGGGCATCGACCTGGTGCGCTACGGCTCCCAGCAGGAAGCCAACCTGGACATGGTCTCCGGCCGCGTCGACGCGCTGCTGGCGGATTCGGTGAACCTCGACGATGGCTTCCTGAAAACCGACGCTGGCAAGGGCTTCGCCTTCGTGGGCCCTGAGTACAACGATCCGAAATACTTCGGCGGCGGTGCCGGCATTGCCGTGCGCAAGGGGGATCAGGAACTGGCCGGGAAATTCAACAAGGCCATCACCGAGATCCGTGCCAACGGCAAGTACAAGCAAGTGCAGGACAAGTACTTCGATTTCGACGTCTACGGCGAGTAAGCCCGGGCGTTGAAAAAGGTGGTTGCCGGGGGCCGGCAGCCACCTTTTTTGTGCGCCACTGTTTTATTCTGCGCCACGCCTTTTTCTGATCTCCGGAGTTGCCATGCAACGCATCGACCATTCCTTGCCCTGGGGCCACCTGGGCACCCAGCGCCAGCTCAGTGTGTTCCGCTTTGGCAGCGGCCCGCGCAAGGTGTACATCCAGGCCAGCCTGCACGCCGACGAACTGCCCGGCATGCGCACTGCCTGGGAGCTCAAGCAGCGCCTGGCGCAGCTGGAGAACCAGGGGCGCCTGCAGGCAGTGGTCGAGCTGGTGCCGGTGGCCAATCCCATCGGCCTCGACCAGCAGGTGCAGGGCAGCCACCTGGGGCGTTTCGAGCTGGGCAGCGGCAAGAATTTCAATCGCGCCTTCGTCGAGCTCAGCGGCCCGGTGGGCGACTTGATCGGCAAGCAACTGGGGGACGACGCCACGGCCAATATCGCCCTGATCCGCCGGGCCATGGTCCAGGTGCTGGATGAGCTGCCAGCGGCTGATTCGCAGCTGCAAGCCCTGCATCGCTTGCTGTTGCGCCATGCCTGCGACGCCGACATCACCCTCGACCTGCATTGCGATTTCGAAGCGGCGATCCACCTCTATGCCTTGCCCCAGCACTGGCCTCGCTGGCAGTCCCTGGCGGCGCGGCTCAAGGCCGGGGTGGCGCTGTTGTGCGAAGACTCCGGCGGCAGCTCTTTCGACGAATCCTGTTCCGCGCCCTGGCTGCGCCTGGCCCGGGACTTTCCGCGGGCGGCGATTCCCCCGGCAAACCTGGCCGCCACCCTGGAGCTGGGCAGCATGGGCGACACCCGGGTGCAGCAGGCCCGGGCCAACTGCGAAGCCATCCTGGGGTTTCTCGCCGAACAGGGGCTGATCAGCGGCGAGTGGCCGGCCGCTCCGCAGCAGTGCTGTGAAGGCATGCCCTTCGAAGGCACCCAGTACCTGTTCGCCCCCCACCATGGCGTGGTCAGTTTCCTGCGCGATGCCGGAGAGTGGGTGGAGCGTGGCGATGCATTGTTCGAAGTGGTGGACCCCTTGAGCGATCGCGTCAGCACCGTGTGTGCCGGCACCAGCGGTGTGCTCTTTGCCCTGGACCGTGGGCGCTACACCCAGCCGGGCATCTGGCTGGCCAAGGTGGCCGGCCGCGAGGCGATTCGTGAAGGCAAGCTGATCAACGACTGAACCACCACCGCAGGGGGCGATCGGGCGTTGGCTGGCCAGCGCAAGCTGCAGCGCGCCCACCCCTTGATCCGGCGTCACGCCCTGCGCCGGCCAGCCGGCTCCTATGACAGATGTGCCCATGCCCCGAGTGTCGCTGTGCATCCGCCTGCTGTTCGCCCTGTGTCTGCTGGCGGCGACGTTCAATCACCTGCGCGCCGCCTTCGAGCATGGCCTGCTCTGGGATTATGGCTACGGCGCCGCCACGCCCCTGCTCAGCCGGGCCTTCTGGGGCTCCCTGACGCTGTTCGATCCGCTGGCGGCGCTGCTGCTGTTGGTGCGCCCGCGCTGGGGCCTGCTGCTGACCCTGGCAATCATCCTGCTGGATGTGCTGCACAACAGCCTCTACGTGGCGGCCCATGGCCAGTGGCTGGAGACCTTCTACCTGTCCCAGGTGGGGTTTGCGCTGGCGGTGCTGCTGTGCTTGCCGCTGGCCTGGCGCGGGCTGGGCAGATGAACGCTCGGGGCTGGCAGTGCTAGGCTCTGGCGACCCGTTTTTACCCCTTCAAGGAGCTACACATGATCCGCTACCTGGCGCTGTTGGCGCTACTGGCCGCGCCTTGGGTGCAGGCCGCCGATGCACTGCACGATGACCTGCCGCTCAAGTACCTGGAGCAGGCCCCGGCCGAGCCGCGCAACCAGCCGCTGGTGATTTTCCTGCATGGCTACGGCAGCAACGAGGCCGACCTGTTCGGCCTTCGCCAGCGCCTGCCGGCGAGCTACACCTATGTGTCGGTGCGGGCACCGCAGACCCTGGAGGAGGGCAGCTACCAGTGGTTCCACCGCAAGGGCCAGGGCCCCTACGACGGTGTGACCAGCGAGCTGGCCAGCGGCGCCGAGCTGATCGGCCAGTTTGTCCGCGCGGCGCTGGCCAAGTACCAGACCCAGCCGGACAAGGTGGTGCTGGTGGGGTTCAGCCAGGGCGCGGTGATGGCCTATGAAGTGGGCCTGCGCCATCCGCAGTCGGTGCGGGGCATCGCCGCCTTGAGCGGGAAGATCCTGCCGGTGCTGGCAGCGCAGGTGAAGAACAACCCGAGCCTGCAGCGCCTGGGCATCTTCATCGGCCATGGCACCCTTGACCAGCGCCTGCCCTACAGCGATGCGGTGGATGCCCAGCGCTTGCTGCAGGGGTTGTCACTGCAACCGCAGTTCCATGCCTACCCGGGCCTGGGGCACAGCATCAGCGACGCCGAGATCGACGACCTCAAGGGCTGGCTGCAGGGGCTCAACCCCTGAGCCGGCACGGGGTCTACTGACCGAGGATCTGCTTCATCAGCGCGGTGTGGCCGGCCTTGTCGGTGGCCCGGGAAATTATCTGGATCACCGCCATGCGTGTGCCGGAGCCGGCAATCAGGGTGGAGTTCAGGGTCAGGCCGCCGCCCATGGTGGCGGTGCTGTCGATCTGGCGCACGCCAAGGCCCTTGAGGGTCATGTTCTTTTCGCTCTGCTTGCTGAAATCCGGCAGCGCCGCGGCCTGTTGCGCGAGAAAGCCGCTGACCGCGTCATCGAGAAAGGCGGCGTCGTTGTCCTGGACCTTGGCCCCATGGGGGATGGTGTTCTGCGCCGCGATCACCACGGTACGGGTGGTGGCGTTGGAATACAGGGTGCCGCTGGCGCCCTCGGTGCCATTGGCCTCGCTGCCGGCCGGCAGTACCGAAGCGCTGAACCCCTTGGGCAGGGTGAAGGTGAGCTTGCCGTCGAGGACTGCGACCTTCTCTCCCGAGGCCTGCCTGGCCGCGGATTTGCTGGCGGCGACCGCGTTCAGCGCGCCCAGGCCCGCCACGGCGGCGAACACCAGGACCAGGGCTTTTCTAGCGAAAGATGACATGCGCAATCTCCGGGCAGTGATCAAAGGCGCGCATCATCCCACGGCCGTCGCGGCCTGCTCCACAAGGATTTTTCAGCGCGGCTCCGATGACGGCCAGCCAAGGCTCGTAGGAGCTGGCTGGCCAGCGAAAACTTCCGCCAGCCCGGTGCAAGACTCAAGGGCCCCTGCGCCGGCCAGCCGGCTCCTGCACAGTGGCTCGCAACAGCCGCTTGCTCAGCCCCAGGACCAGCATCGACGCTGCCAGCGCCACCGCGAAGGCGAGCATGCCCAGCGGGGGCAGAGCCAGTGCCAGGGCCAGGCAGAAGGCGGCAAAGGCGTACAGGCCGGTGGTCAGGGAGCGCAGCAGGACGGTGGTGAAGGCCACGCCACGACTCTGATGGGAGAACACCGCAAGGACGCTGCCAAGCACCGGGAACACCGCGAGCATGCCGCTCCAGCGTTCGCCGACGGTGCTGGCCAACAGGGTCACGGCCAGGGTCAACAGGGCCCCGGCGAGCATCCGGTAGGGCAGTTTGTCGGAGCGCGGCCCAGGGCTGGCGGGCAGTTCGCCCACCGGCGGAAACAGCCGTGGGGCCAGGAGCAGGGCGCTGGCGGCGCAGAGGCTGGAAAAACCCAGGGATGGCGGCACCTGGGCGATGACCGTGGCCAGCAAGGCCCACACCAGGGTCGCAATGGCCAGGGCCCCGGGCCAGGAGAAGCGCTGCGCGGCATGGGTATAGGCGACGCTGAAGGCGATCATCGCGAACACCGCCGACAGGGCCGCCACCGCGGCATGGGTGGCGAACACCTGGCCCTGCTCCAGGGCCAGGAACAGCAGGATCGGCCCCACCACCACGGGAAACCCTGCCAGCCAGCCAGCGACATTCGGGCCCCAGCGCTTGCTCGCCAGGGAGATCAACCACAGAAATCCGGGAACGGTCAGCAGTTTCAACAGCAGCATGGGCGCACTCGGCGGATGAACGGTGCGCCACGCTAGCATCCAACGAAGCGATTGGCGCGTATCTGCAGGCAGGAAAGTGGCCGGGAGTGAAGTGCAGGGTCGTTTTTTCTTGTACAGATAAAAAGTATTGAATCGATTAAAGGCTTATTTGTACAAGTATTTTGGCTTAAAAGGCATTTTTAGCCGATAAAAATTGTACAAAAATTAAATTGTCGTATAGGTTTTTAAGGTGTGGGATGTGCCGATAGCTGCTCAGTTTTTCAAGGGGCGGCGGTCGCTGCCCACGCTTTTTGGGCTCCGAGGTCAGGCCCGGGTGGAACCGGGGCTGGGTCAGTTAGGTGGTCGACCACCTCGGAGGCCTTTTTTCCTTGGCACGTGCAAGGAATTGCCCGCCCTGCCAGCCTTTCGGAAGCCATGCGCCATGCACGATCCTCTCTCCCAGCACTTTCACGGCATTTTGCAGGGGTTGGGTGAAGACCCGACCCGCGAGGGCTTGCGGGACACCCCGCAGCGAGCCTCAAAAGCCTTGCGTTATCTGTGCCACGGTTACGAAACCAGCCTTGAAGAACTGGTCAACGGTGCGTTGTTCAGCTCCACCAGCGACGAGATGGTGATGGTCCAGAACATCGAGTTGTATTCCCTGTGCGAGCACCATTTGCTGCCGTTCATTGGTCAGGCTCATGTGGCTTACATCCCCACCGGCAAAGTGCTGGGCCTGTCCAAGGTGGCGCGGATCGTCGACATGTATGCGCGACGCCTGCAGATCCAGGAGACCCTCACGCGGCAGATTGCCGAGGCGATCCAGGAAGTGACCCGGGCGGCCGGGGTGGCGGTGGTCATCGAAGCGCGGCACATGTGCATGATGATGCGCGGGGTCGAGAAGCAGAACTCGCTGATGAACACCTCGGTAATGCTGGGGGCCTTTCGCGAGTCGGCCAGCACCCGCCAGGAGTTTCTTCAGCTGTTGCGCAGGCAGCCTTGAATGAAACGCAGGCGGCGAGTGGGCGTGGCCCGGTTGCTGTGGCTGCTGGTGCTGCTCAGCGCTACGGCCAGTGCCGGTTGGCAAGAGTCGTTGCCCCATGCTCGTCTGCTGGGCAGCGGCGAGTTCAGCTGGTTCGGCTTCAAGGTCTACACCGCGCGGCTCTGGGGCACGACGTTGCCATTGACGGCCGATAGCCCCTTCGCCCTGGAACTGACCTACCGGCGCACGATCAGCCGCGGCGATCTGGTGCAGTCCAGCCTCGACGAGATCCAGCGCCTGTCCGGCAGCGCGGTGAGCCCGGCGCAACTCAAGGACTGGCAGGCGCAGATGCAGCGCGCCTTCGTCGATGTCGAACCGGGCCAGCGCATCACCGGGGTGTTCCTGCCCGGGCGCGGGGTGCAGTTCTTTGTCGACCAGCGCTTGCAGTACAGGGTCGAGGACGAAGCCTTCGCCCGAGCGTTTTTCGCCATCTGGCTCGACCCGCGCACGCGCAATCCGCAGTTGCGCGCACAACTGCTGGGCCAATAGCGGGCGCAGCACAGGAGATATTCCATGCTCAAGCAATACTTGCTAGTGCTGTGCCTCGGCCTGGTCGCATGCAGCGACACCGACGTCAAGCAGTACCGTGACCAGAAGCCCGAGCTGGAACTGCGGCAGTTCTTCAAGGGTCGTGTCGAGGCCTGGGGCCTGTTCCAGAAGCGCTCCGGCGAGGTGATCAAGCGCTTTCATGTGCAGATCGACAGCCGCAGCGAAGGCGAGAAATTCATCATGCACGAAGACTTCACCTACAGCGACGGCACCCGCCAGACCCGGGTATGGACCCTGGTCCCCGCGGGGGCCGGCCTGTGGCGCGGGACCGCCGACGATGTGATCGGCGAGGCCCGGGGTGAGGTCGCCGGCAATGCCCTGCGCTGGCGCTACGTGCTCAACCTGCCGGTGGATGGCAAGACCTACCAGGTGCACTTCGACGACTGGATGTACCTGTTGGACGAAAACACCCTGGCCAATCGTTCCTACATGACCAAGTTCGGCTTCGAGCTCGGGCAGGTGACGCTGTTCTTCCGGCGTCAGCCCGGCTGATCGGGCCGGGTCGCGGCCTCAGGACGGGTCGTCGAGAAAGCGCCCCTGGTGATCCGGGCTCGGCAGTAAACAGACGTCGAGACGGCCGAACAACCGATAGCGATTGCGCGCAATAAGGTCGTAGACCCAATCCCGCAGCGGCCGGGGAACCCCGCGCAACAGCCGCAGCCAGCGCCAGGGCGCCGGCAGTTGCGCCATCAGGCGGATAAACGCATCGGAGCGCTGGGACAGCCGGCCTTCCTCGATCAGCACCACGCTGTCGAACTGCTCGGTGGACAGGCCGAACCAGGCCAGCAGCGCCTGGCCCTGGGGCGATTGCACCGAGGCCAGCTTGATCCGCCGCTGGCTGTCGTGGCGGATGACGAAGCGCACCGAGGCATTGCACAGCTTGCACACGCCATCGAACAGCAGGACCCGGTCGCCGGGTTGCAGGAAAGGGGGCAGAGGTTCGGGGGGCGTCGCAGTGCTGTTCACAGGGCTACCTTGGGCCAGAAAATACCCACTGCCGAAGGGTTCGGCGCAGGGCACAACCTGCGCAGCATACTCGCCTTGGCGGGGTAAATTCAGGCTTGGGTGCCCGCATTGAAACGTCTAAGCTGGGCCCCTGCGCCAATCCGCCTGGGAAATATCCGTGAAATTCAGCTTGCCGAAAATCGCCACCGCGCCCTTTTGCCCGCCGGAGGTGGCGGGTTCCGTCGCCGTCGACCCCGGCGCTTCCCTGTGGCGCCGCCTGCTGCGCTTTGCCGGCCCCGGGCTGCTGATTTCCATCGGCTACATGGACCCCGGCAACTGGGCCACGGCCATCGAGGCCGGCTCGCGCTACGGCTACAACCTGCTGTTCGTGGTACTGCTGGCGAGCCTGGCGGGGATGGCGGTGCAGTGCCTGTGTTCACGCCTGGGGATCGCCACCGGGCGCGACCTGGCCCAGCTCTGCCGCGAGCGCTACAGCACCCGTTCGGCGCGCACCCAGTGGCTGCTGGCAGAGGTTTCGATCATCGCCACCGACCTGGCCGAAGTGCTGGGCTGCGCCCTGGCGTTCCACCTGCTGCTGGGGGTGTCCCTGAGCACCGGGATCGTCATCACCGCCTTCGACACCCTGCTGGTGCTGGCCCTGCAGAACCGCGGCTTCCGCCGGCTGGAGGCGATCATGCTGGCGCTGGTGGCGACCATTGGCGTGTGCTTCTTCATCGAGCTGCTGCTGATCAAGCCCTACTGGCCGGACGTGGCCCGGGGCTTTGTACCCTCGCTCTCGGCCATCGGCGACGCCGCGCCGCTGTACCTGGCCATCGGCATCCTCGGCGCCACGGTCATGCCCCACAACCTCTACCTGCACACCTCCGTCGTGCAAACCCGGCTGGTGGGCAACGACCGCGCCAGCCGCGCCGACGCCATCAAGCTGGCGCGGATCGACACCATCGGCTCGCTGGCCCTGGCGCTGCTGGTGAACGCGGCGATCCTGATCCTCGCCGCCGCGGCCTTCCACAACACCGGCCACAGCGATGTGGTGGAGATCCAGGACGCCTACCACCTGCTCGACCCGCTGGTGGGCGGGGCCCTGGCCAGCGTGCTGTTCGGCGTGGCGCTGCTGGCTTCGGGGCAGAGCTCGACCTTCACCGGGACCATTGCCGGGCAAGTGATCATGGAGGGTTACCTGAACCTGCGGATTCCCTGCTGGCAGCGGCGCCTGATTACCCGTGGGCTGGCCCTGATCCCGGCGTTCATCGGCGTCTGGCTGCTGGGTGACGGCGCCGTGGGCCAGTTGCTGGTGCTGAGCCAGGTGGTGCTCAGCCTGCAACTGCCGTTCGCCCTGTACCCGCTGATCCGCATGACCAACGACCGGCGCCTGATGGGCGAGTTCGTCAACCGCTGGCCGACCCGGATCCTCGCCTGGAGCCTGTTCGCCATCATCAGCGCGGCCAATGCCTGGCTGATCCTGCAAATGGCCCTGTAGGAGCCGGCTTGCCGGCGAAGGGGCCCTTGGACTCTGCACAAGTCTTGCCGCTGCCTTCGCTGGCAAGCCAGCTCCTACGGGGCGGGTGAATTGCGTGCTCTTGTAGGAGCCGGCTTGCCGGCGAAGGGGCCCTTGGATCCTGCACAAGCCTTGCTGCCGCCTTCGCTGGCAAGCCAGCTCCTACGGGGCGGGGCGGCGGTCCCAGTAGGGCTCGGGGCCGAATTTCTCGACGAAGAAGTCGATCACCGTGCGCACTTTCACTGACAGCCGTCGGCTGCCGGGCCAGAGGGCGGCGATCTGTTGCGGTTCGAGGCTGGTGGCCACGTCGAAGTCTTCGAACAGCGCCACCAGCCGGCCCTGGTGCAGGGCTTCGCCAATCAGCCAGGAAGGGAACATCACCAGCCCCAGGCCCTGTTCGGCGGCCTGGGTCAGGGTGTCGGCGTGGTTGCCGGTCAGCGGGCCCTTGACGCTGTAGGGCGTCCAGTCTGCCTGGCCCTGGCGGAAGAACCAGCGCTGCTGGCCAGTCTCGCCCTTGTAGGCCAGGCACTGGTGCCGCTGCAGTTGCTCCGGGTGCTGCGGGGTGCCGTGCCGGGCCAGGTACGCCGGGCTGGCCGCTACCCGGTAGCGCTGCGGGGCCAGCAGGCGCGCCTGCATCGAGGAGTCTTCCAGGGTGCCGATGCGAAACAGCAGGTCAGTGCCGTCCTGCAAGGGGTCGATGTAGCGGTCGGTCTGCTGGATATCCAGCTGCAGCTTCGGGTAGCGCCCGTGCAGTTCACCGAGCCAGGGCGACAGGTGGCGCTGGCCAAAGACCACCGGGGCGTTGATCCGCACCAGCCCGGCCGGCTCGTCTTGCTGTTCCTGCAACGCCTGTTCGGCTTCCTCCCACTGCGCCAGCACCCGCCGCGCGTGGTGCCCCAACAGGCGCCCGGCCTCGGTGGGGCTGACGGCGCGGGTGTGGCGGTAGAGCAACTGCTGGCCCAGGGCCTGTTCCATCAGTTGGATCTGCCGTGAAATGGACGAGGGCGCCAGCCCCTCGCGGCGCGCCACGGCAGAAAAACTGCCCTGGTCGAGCACGGCGATAAATAGGCGCAGGGCCTTGAAACCGAGGTCGTTGAAGCCGTGCATGGGTCGATCCTGCTGTGCGTTTTGCGCAAAGGTGTTGTCGGCATGCTCCCATTTATCGCAAAGCTTGCGCAATCGATAATGCCGGCCATTCCTTGATGTCGAGCAGGTGTTGCATGTCCTCTGAAACCATAGAAGTACCGCTGCCCAACCCGGTGGCGAACGCTGTACCCGCTGCCGGCTGGCAGCGTCTGATGCTGTTGCCGCTGGTGATCCTGGCGGGCATGGGCCTGTCGGTGGAGGCCGGTCTGCTGGGCCCGCTGGGGAGCCAGGTGGGCCATCTGTGGGCGACCCTGAGCATCTTCGGCGTGGGCACGGCGCTGCTGTTGCTGCTGCTGTTGTTCAGCGGCCCGCAGCCCGGCCCGGCCTTCAGCCAGTTGCCGCGCTGGCAGTTGCTGGGCGGGGTGCTGGGGCCGATCTACGTGGTGGTGCTGACGTTGGCCACGCCCCATATCGGCATTGCCATGACCATGATCGCGATCCTTTCCGGGCAGGTGGGCAAAAGCGTGTTGATCGACCATTTCGGCTGGTTCGGCAGCGCCCGCAAGCCGGTCAATGCCGAACGCTGGCTGGCCCTGGCGCTGATTGTGCTGGCCCTGATCCTGATTGCCCGAGGTTGAAGATGAATCTGTTTCTATTGCTGGTTGTGGTGGTGGCCGCCGGTGCGGTGCTGAGTGTGCAGGCGGCGATCAATGGCCGCCTGGGGGAAAGCGTCGGTGTGTTGCGCAGCAGCCTGCTGACCTTTGCCGTGGGTGCCCTGATCACCGCGCTGCTGATCGTGTTTTTCCAGCCGCCCCAGGCCATGAGCCTGCTGCAGGCGCCGAAATGGCAACTGACCGGCGCGTTGTTCGGCGTGGTCTACATGCTGGTGATGGTGGGGGCCGTGCCCCGGGTCGGCACTGCGGTGGCCACGGTGGCGGTGATTCTCGGGCAGTTGGGCATGGGCATGCTGATCGACAACTTCGGCTGGTTCGGCAACCCGGCCATCGAACTGTCGCCCAGCCGCCTGCTGGCGATGCTGTGCCTGGCCCTGGCGCTGCTGTTCATGTACCGCAGCAGCGTGCGCCGCGCCTGAACCCGCTTCAATCGCGCTCCAGGCACGCGGCGCCAGCCAGTGCCACCTGGGCGTCTTCACCGGACTTGACCCCGGAAACCCCCACCGCGCCGACCACCTGGCCGCCGACGCGGATCGGCACGCCGCCTTCCAGGGAGGTGAGCAGCGGCGCCGAGAGAAAGGCGCTGCGCCCGCCATTGATCATGTCCTCGTAGGCCTTGGTTTCGCGCCGGCCGAGGGCCGCGGTGCGGGCCTTTTCGGTGGCGATATAGGCACTGATCGGCGCGCAGCCGTCGAGGCGCTCCAGGGCCAGGGGATGGCCGCCGTCGTCGACCACGGCGATGCTCACCGCCCACCGATGGCGCTGGGCCTCGGCGCGGGCGGCGGCGAGGATGCGGCGGGCTTCGTCTTGACCCAGTACGGCTTTGTGCTGCATGGCGAGCTCCAGGGGCGTGAGGTTCAGGGCAGGGCGGCTTCCAGCACTTCGATCCAGTGCCGTACCGGGGTCCGGCCGGCGCCGTCGAGGTGGCTCTGGCAGCCGATGTTGGCGGTGGCAATGAGGTCCGGCTGGCCGCTTTCCAGGGCCTGCAGCTTGTCGTCCCGCAATTGCCGCGCCAGCGCCGGCTGGGTCAGCGAATAGGTGCCCGCCGAACCGCAACACAGGTGGCTGTCGGGCACCGCGGTGAGGTGAAAGCCCAGGCGTTGCAGCAGGCTTTCCACGGCACCGCCGAGCTTCTGCGCGTGCTGCAGGGTGCAGGGGCAGTGGAAGGCCAGGCGCTGGTCGCTGTGGGCGCCGAGCTGTTCCAGGGGTTCGTCCCGCAGCACTTCCACCAGGTCCCGGGCCAGGGCACTGACGCGCTGGGCCTTGCTGCGGTAGGCCGGGTCATGGGCCAGCAGGTGCTGGTAATCCTTGATGAAGGCGCCGCAGCCGCTGGCGGTCTGGACGATGGCTTCGGCCCCCAGTTGCAGGTGCGGCCACCAGGCGTCGATATTGCGCCGGGCGCGCTGCAGACCGGCTTGCTGGGCATCCAGGTGATAGTCCACCGCGCCGCAGCAGCCGGCCTCGCTGACCGGTTGCACGCTGATGCCCAGGCGATCCAGGACCCGCGCTGCGGCGGCGTTGGTATTGGGTGACAGCCCCGGCTGCACGCAGCCTTCGAGCAGCAGCACGCGCCGTGCATGGCGCAGGGGCGGACGCGGTTTGGCGCTGGGCACCTGGCGCGGCAGCTTGTCCTGCAGGGCCTGGGGCAGCAGCGGGCGCAGGCGGCTGCCGCCATGGATCAGGGCCTTGAACAGCTGCGGGTTGGCGCTCAGCGCCCGCAGGCCGCGGCGCAACAATTGTTGGCCGGCGGGCCGGGGCAGGGCGGCATCCACCGCGGCGCGGCCGATGTCCAGCAGGTTGTGGTAGTCGACCCCGGAAGGGCAGGTGCTTTCGCAGTTGCGGCACGACAGGCAGCGGTCCAGGTGCTGCTGCGTCTGGGCGGTGGCCGGGGCGCCTTCGAGCACCTGCTTGATCAGGTAGATGCGCCCCCGCGGGCCGTCCAGCTCATCGCCCTGCAACTGGTAGGTGGGGCAGGTGGCGTTGCAGAAGCCGCAATGCACGCAACTGCGCAGGATGCGCTCGGCTTCGGCGGCCCGGGGCAGTTGCCGGGCCTCGGGGCTGAGGGTGGTCTGCATGGTCTAGAGCTCCGCGTAGAGTCGGCCGGGGTTGAAGATCCCTTGCGGGTCCAGTTGGGCCTTGAGGCGCTGGTGGTAGTGCAGCAGGGTCGGCGCCAGGGGCTGGAACGGGCTGTCCAGCAGGCCGTGGCTGTAGCAACTGGCGTGGCCGCCAACGGCGCTGACAACGGCGCGGATGTCGGCGGCCGTGGCATCGGTCTTCAGCCAGCGCTGGGCGCCGCCCCAGTCCAGCAGTTGTTCGCCGGGCAGGGGCAGCAGCGGGGTGTTGTGCGGCACCGACAGGCGCCACAGCGGCAGGCCGGGGTTGAAAAAATCCAGTTGCTGCTCGTTGAGCAAGGCCCAGTAGCCCGAATCCAGGGGCTCGCCGCCGAGCCGGTCATGGGCCGCCGCCACCGAGCCTTCACCGCCCTCCAGGCGCAGGTGCAGGCGTTCGCCGTCATGGCAGGCGGCGCTGATGGGCAAGGGCTGCTGGCCCCATTCGGCAAGCTGGGCGAGGGCCCGCTGGCGGTCCATTTCCAGGCTCAGGCTCAGGCATTGCCGGGGCTTGGGCAGGACCTTCAGCGAGACCTCGGTGACCAGCCCCAGGCAGCCGTAGCTGCCGGCCATCAGCCGCGACAGGTCATAGCCGGCGACGTTCTTCATCACTTCGCCGCCAAAGCGCAGGTGCTGGCCGCTGCCGCTGATGACCCGGGTGCCGAGGACGAAATCGCGCACCGCCCCGGCCCAGGGCCGGCGCGGCCCGGACAGGCCGCTGGCGAGCATGCCGCCCAGGGTGGCGCCGGCGCCGAAGGACGGCGGTTCGCAGGGCAGCATCTGCCCGGCGGCGTCCAGGGTGGCGTGCAGCTCGGCGAGCGGCGTGCCGGCCCGGGCGCTGATCACCAGCTCTGTGGGGTCGTAGCTGACGATGCCGCGATGGCTGCGGGTATCGAGTATTTCCCCGGCACTCTCGCGGCCGAGAAAGGCCTTGCTGTTGGAGCCCTGGATGCGCAGCGCGGTGTCGCTCGCCAAGGCATCGCGCACCTGTTCCAGCAAGGTCTTGGCGGCGTCGAAATCGCTGGCCACGTTCATCAGAATCGCTCCAGTTCGGGGAAGGGCAGTTGCCCGTGGTGGATGTGCATGGCGCCAAATTCGGCGCAGCGGTGCAGGGTCGGGATGTTTTTCCCCGGGTTGAGCAGGCCGCTGGGGTCGAAGGCCGCCTTGATGGCGTGGAACAGGGTCAGCTCGTGGTGGTTGAACTGGGCGCACATCTGGTTGATTTTCTCCCGGCCCACCCCGTGTTCGCCGGTGATGCTGCCGCCCACCGCCACGCACAGTTCGAGGATCTTGCCCCCCAGGGCCTCGGCCCGCTCAAGCTCGCCGGGCTGGTTGGCGTCGAACAGGATCAAGGGGTGCATGTTGCCGTCGCCGGCATGGAACACGTTGGCCACCCGCAGCTGGTGTTCGTCGGCCAGGCGGGCGATGCCCCGCAGCACCCCCGGCAGCTCGCGGCGGGGAATGGTGCCGTCCATGCAGTAGTAGTCCGGGGACAAGCGCCCCACCGCCGGGAAGGCGTTCTTGCGCCCGGCCCAGAAACGCACGCGCTCGGCCTCGTCCCGGGCCAGGCGCACCTCGCTGGCGCCGGCCCGTTCCAGCACCTGGCGCACCCGCTCGCAATCGTCGTGGACATCGGCTTCCACGCCGTCCAGCTCGCACAGCAGGATGGCCTCGGCGTCCACCGGGTAGCCGGCATGGATGAAATCCTCGGCGGCGCGGATCGCCAGGTTGTCCATCATCTCCAGGCCGCCGGGGATGATGCCCGCGGCAATGATGTCGGCCACGGCGCGGCCGGCGGCTTCCACCGAGTCGAAGGCCGCCAGCAGCACCTTGGCGATCTGCGGCTTGGGCAGCAGCTTGACCGTGACTTCGGTGATCACCCCCAGCAGGCCTTCGGAGCCGGTGAACAGCGCCAGCAGGTCGAAGCCCGGCGCGTCCAGGGCCTCGCTGCCCAGGGTCAGGGGCTGGCCCTCGACGCTGAGCATCTGGACCTTGAGCAGGTTGTGCACGGTCAGGCCGTATTTCAGGCAATGCACGCCGCCGGCGTTTTCCGCGACATTGCCGCCAATCGAACAGGCGATCTGCGAAGAGGGGTCGGGAGCGTAGTACAGGCCCCAAGGCGCGGCGGCCTGGGAGATCGCCAGGTTGCGCACCCCGGGCTGGAGCCGGGCGCAACGGGCGGCGGGGTCGATCTGGAGGATTTCCTTGAAGCGCGCCATCACCAGCAGCAGGCCCTTTTCCAGGGGCAGGGCGCCACCGGACAGGCCCGTGCCGGCGCCCCGGGCCACCACCGGCACCCGGTGGGCGTGGCAGATCTGCAGGATGCGCTGCACCTGGTCCAGGTGCCGGGGCAGGGCCACCAGCATCGGCGTGCTGCGGTAGGCGCTCAGGCCATCGCATTCGTAGGGTTTGAGCTGTTGCTCCTGGTCCAGCAGCTCCAGCTCCGGTAGCTGCTGGCGCAGGGCCTGGATCAGGGCCTGGCGGTCGACGTCGGGCAGGGCGCCATCGAGGCGTTCGTCGTAGAGAATCGTCATGGCGGCTAAGGACCTTGTGTGGTTTTTATCAGGTCGCGAATGCTGTACGGCTGCCTTGCATGATTGGCCCGGCGGGCTTTAGTGTCCATGTGCGTTGGCAGTGGTCGAACCACTTTGTTTTCCAGGACAGGCCGGGGTTTTTCCGAAAGATCAGGTTTTTCAAAAGTTTGGCGGGCGCGCAGGAATAGCCGGACAAATGGTACAGGGCTGGTCATACCAGTGGGAGGAAGCATGCAGGACACGCAAGCGGGGCGTCGGCCCCAGGTGGCGGACCTGGTCTGTGCACGGATCGAGCGGCTGATCGTCGACGGGGTATTCAAGACCGGCCAGTTGCTGCCCTCGGAACGGCGCCTGACGGCCAAGCTCGGGGTTTCGCGCACGGCCCTGCGCGAGGGCCTGAAACTGCTGCGGGCGCGGGGCATCATCGACACTCGACAGGGCCGCGGCTCCCAGGTGGCGCAACTGTCGGCCCCGGCGGCGCAGTCGCCGCTGATGCATCTGTTCAGCTCCCAGCCCCGCACCCTCTACGACCTGCTGGAAGTGCGCAGCCTGCTTGAAGGCGAGTCGGCGCGGCTGGCGGCCCTGCGCGGCACCGAAGCGGATTTCGTGCTGATCGAGCGCGCCTACCAGGCCCTGCTGCAGGCCCATGAACAGGCCCTGGAGCCCGCCGCCCTGGCGCGCCTGGACCACGCCTTTCACCTGGCGATCTGCGAGGCCTCGCACAACCCGGTGCTGGTGCAGACCCTGGGCTCGCTCACCGACCTGCTGCTGAACTCGGTGTTCGCCTCGGTCAACAACCTCTATCACCGCCCGGCGCCCAAGCGCCAGATCGACCGCCAGCATGCGCGGCTGTACAACGCAGTCACCGGGCGCCTGCCGGAACAGGCGCGCAAGGCGGCGCTGGCGCATATCCAGGGCATTGCCCGCAACCTCAGGGACATCGAGGACGAAGAACAGCGGCTGGTGCGCGCTACCTTGCGTTTGCAGGGCTGGGAGTGAGGGGCCGACCATCAGTCGCGTGCGCCCTGGCCGGGCGGTGTCTTGGCCTAACCTGTGGGGACTCGGCCCGAGCGGGGCGCTCGATCAAGCGCCTGCCCAAAGGGCCGAGCCTTGAACCCGAGGAGCCATGCCATGTCTACTGAAACCTGTGCCTGCCCGGCCTGCACCTGCAAGCTGGGCGCCCATGCCATCGTCCGTCACGGCAAGCACTACTGCTGCCAGGCGTGTGCCGACCATCACGCCCACGGCGAGCCTTGCGCTTCCACCGAAGGCTGCAAATGCGCCAAGGGCGCCCACGGCTGAGAGGGGTTCGGCGGGTGGGGCCGTGCGGCTCCACCCGCGTTGCTGCGTCCTAGACCGAAGGGCGCCAGGTGACGTTTTCGATACCGAACTTTTCGGCCATGGGCTTGCTGGTCTTCTTCACCCGTTCGCGGCCGAAACGTCCTATCCGACCCACTCCAGCGTCGCAACTGGCCCAGTGCCAGGCCTCGGCGTTGTCCATCTTTTCCTGGCGGATGATGAAGGACTTGGGGGCGCCGTGGAGGGTGTATTCGATGACGAAAAGTTTTGCGTTGTTCATAAAGCCTTTGTTCCTCCCTGTGATCTTTTAGTGATCCTGGCGCGGCGGAAAAATTCACTCTGATTGTCCGTCCGGGCTACCGACGGTCATGGGCCGCCAGCCGCTCTATCCGAATGGATTCCCGAGCGGCGCCCAGGCCTTCATCCGGATGGGCGCGGTAGCGGTTGGCGGCGCCCCGGGGGGCTGGTTACCATGGGCGCCCGCCGACCTGCTGCGACCTTGCCATGGCCCTAGCCGCACCCCCCGACCTCAGCGACCCCGCGATCCCGGTGCAACCCCTGGCCCGCACCTATCCGCGGGGCTTGTTCATCGAGCCCCATGAACACGATTGGGGCCAGTTGCTCTACGCCATGAGCGGGGTGATGTGGGTCGAGACGCCCCATGAAGCCCTGGTGGTGCCGCCCCAGCGCGCGGTGTGGTTGCCGCCGGGGGTGAGCCACGGGATTCGCGTGGTCAGCGACCTGCAGATGCGCAACATCTACCTGCGCCCGTCCCTGGCGGCGACCCTGGACCCCAGCGTCCAGGTGCTGCAGGTGGACAACCTGCTGCGCGAATTGATCGTGCGCCTGGTGGAACTCGACCCGCCGCAGCCGGAGTACTACGAGGCGCTGGTGGGGCTGGCCCTGCTGGAACTGCGCCGGGCTCGCCGCTCGCAATTGAAGATAGCCCTGCCGGACGCCTCCGACCGGCGCCTGGGCAGCCTGTGCCAGGCGGTGATGGCGGCGCCGTCCCTGGCCATCTCCTTTGAACAGCACGCCGATGCGGCGGGGGCCAGCGTGCGCACCCTGGCGCGGCTGTTCAAGGAGCAGTTGGGCGTGGGCTTTGCCGAATGGCGGCGCCAGGTGCAACTGGCCACCGCTGCCGCGGAGCTGATCCAGGGTGTACCGGTGAGCCGCATTGCCCGAGAGCTGGGTTATTCCCCCAGCAGCTTCAGCGACATGTTCCGCCGGGAACTGGGGGTCGCGCCTTCCCAGTACGCCAGCGCCAGCCAGGTGTAGCCGCTGCCACAGGCTCGGGCCGCGTTCGGACGAACGGCTCCATAGCAGACGCGGCAATCTCAAAGCCGCCATAGGTTCGTCGGGATATCGCCAAGCAAGGCCCTTCGGTCCTTTTCGCAGCTTCGCAGGCTCAGCAGCGGCTACAGGGACTGCCTGGCGTCGTGTAGCCGCTGCCGCAGGCTCGGGCCGCGTTCGGACGAACGCTCTGGGCGGCACTCCGTCGCAGGAGACGTGAAGATCCGGAGAGCGCCGGATGTGCATCAGGCGGACGCCAGCCAAGCGACCGCCAGGGTTTCGGCATTGGCCGAAATCCTGAAGCACTTGGCCGATGCCGCGGGACCGTGCCACCTAGACTGTGCCGCACACGCCACTTCACCCCGGCATGAGCCGCACGGCCTCTGGAGCGCAGCATGAACTACCTGATTTCCCTGGCCGCCGGCCTGTTGGTCGGCCTGCTTTACGGCGCCTTGCAGGTGCGTTCTCCGGCGCCGCCGGCAATCGCCCTGGTCGGCCTCTTGGGCATGCTCGGCGGTGAGCAGTTGTGGCCCCTGGGGCGCCAGTTGCTCGGCAGATGGCTGTCCTGAACAGGCATTTTTCCTTTCTCCCCCGACTCATGGAACCGACGATGAAAGCACTGCAATTTTCCGCCACCGGCGACCTCGCGGCCCTGCACGTAGTGGACCTGCCCACCCCGGTGCCGGGTGCTGGCCAGGTGCTGGTGCGCATCAAGGCCGCGGGCCTCAACCCCAGTGATGTGAAGAACGTCCTCGGGCGCTTTCCCTACACCACACTGCCGCGGGTGCCCGGGCGGGACTTTGCCGGGGTGGTGGAGCAGGGGCCGGCGCAACTGCTGGGCCAGGAAGTCTGGGGCACCGGTAAGGAGCTGGGCTTCTTCGCCGACGGCAGCCATGCCCAGTACGTGGTGCTGTCCGCCCAGGGCGTGGCCCGCAAGCCACGGCACCTGAGCTTTGCCCAGGCCGCAAGCCTCGGGGTGCCCTACACCACGGCCTGGGATGCCCTTGAGCGCAGTGGCGTAGCCCGTGGCACCCGGCTGCTGGTGATCGGCGGCGGCGCGGTGGCCTCGGCGGCCCTGGCCCTGGCCAAGGTGCGCGGGGCCCGGGTGCTGGCGGCGGCGCGCCGGGTGGAGCAGGTCCAGGCGCTTGAAGCCCAGGGCTACCCGACCCTGCACCTGCAGCAGCCGGAAACCCTGGCGGCCCAGGTGGCCGAAGTCTATGCCGGCGGTGCCGAGGTGATCTTCGACACCACCGGCTTCTGGCTGCCGGCCTCGGTGCCGGCCCTGGCCACCTTTGGCCGCATCGCCATCATCGCCGCCCCGGTGGACGGCCATGTGCAACTGCCGGCCCTGGCGCTGTACCGCAAGGGTGGCTCGGTGGTGGGGATCAACTCGCTGTTGTATGGCGTAGAGGCGTGCGCGGCGATGCTGGAGCAGTTCGGCCGCTATTTCGATGAAGGCCTGCTGCCGCTGCCGGAAGGCCTGGTGGAATCGCCGCTGGAGCGGGGGCTGGAGCGTTATGCCGAAGTGAACCAGGGGCGCGGCGAAAAAATCATCCTCATCCCCTGAGCGCAGCGGCCATCCCTGCGTAGGAGCCAGCTTGCTGGCGAAGGGGCCTTGAGATCGCTTTCGCCGGCAAGCCGGCTCCTACGGGGGATGCGTGCGCTGCGTGTCCTGTGTAGGAGCCAGCTTGCTGGCGAAGAGGGCCCAGAGATCGCCTTCGCCGGCAAGCCGGCTCCTACGGGGGATGCGTGCGCCGTGTGTCCTGTGTAGGAGCCAGCTTGCTGGCGAATAGGCCCTTGAGATCGCTTTCGCCGGCAAGCCGGCTCCTACGGGGGATGCGCGCGCTGTGTGTCCTGCGTAGGAGCCAGCTTGCTGGCGAAGAGGGCCTTGAGACCTCCATCGCCGGCAAGCGGAACGCCGCCTGGCCGCTCCCGGGAGAGAAATCAGGTCTCGGGCACGCCCTTTTCCCAGGCCGACCAGTTGCCGAGGATGTCCTGCACCAGGGGGTTGCCCGCCCGGTAGAGGTTTTCCAGGGCCGGGACAAAGCCGCCCTGGTCGGCGTACTTGAGCAGGTTGTCCACTTCGCTGGCCCCCGGGGCCGGGCGGTCGAAGTCGGAACCGGCGCGCACCACCGCCAGGCGCTGGATGTCCAGCAGGCCCTCGCGGCTGGCCCGCAGCAAGGCTTCGTAGGTGGAGTTGTCTTCCTGCTGGGTGGTGCAATAGGTGCCTTTGTTGTCGGTCAGCAAGCGGGTCCAGACCTCCGCGCGTTCGCTCAGGCGGGTGCCGGAAAACCAGGTGTTGCCCGCCAGGGTGTCGCAGCGGGTCACCACCGGTGGCTGGTTGGCCGGGGCCTTGGGGTATTTCAGGCGCCAGGCCGCCGACTCCTTGCTCTCGCTCAGGGCCACGTTGCGGCTCAGGGCGAAGGCCTTGGCCTGGAGCTTGGGGTTCAGCTCGAAGACTTCGGTCTTGTAGTCCAGGGGCGGTTTTTCGTTGGGGCCCTTGGTGTTGATCCCCAGGTAGCCGGTGGGCCAGTCCTTGGGCGCATCCCGGGAGTCGAGTTCCCATTGGGTGCCGAACTCCACCAGGTAATGAGCCCAGGCGGCCGTGCCGATGGTGCCCTGGTGCGGGCTGATGCCGGCGATCCCGGCAATCAGGAAATAGCTTTTGCGCAGGTCGAACTTCGGCGACAGGGCCAGCGCCAGGGTTGACGCCGCGGCGTTGGTCTGGCCCATGCCGGTGGTCAACAGGCACACGTCCCGGTCATTGCAGCGAATGCTCGGGTACTCCGCCGCCAGCCCCGGCACGCGAATCTCGCGCTTGAGCTCCAGGCGCTCGATCCAGTGCTGCGCTTCCGGCGCGAACATGCTGATCAGCACCACCTTTGGCTTGATCGGCGCCTCATCGGCCCAGGCGCCGCCGGCGAGCGCAACACTCAAGCCCAGTCCCCACGAAATCTTTTGAATCCCACGCATACAACCTCCATGACTGCCGTTAACCGGCGCTTATCCTGCCTGATCCAGGTTGCAACTCATCGCACCCGTTCTTGTCTTGCCGCTGCTTTAAAACTGATAGCCAACCCCGGCGTAATAGCCCCAGCCATTGGAGCGGGCGCGGAATTCGCCGTCGCCGAAATTCAGCACGCTGCCATCCTCCCAGTTGCCGCCGTTGTGGAAGTAGCGGCCCACCAGGGTGAAGCGCAGGTGGGTGAAGGAATAGAGCAGCACGTTGGTGGCCACCGTGGCATTGGCGGTGCGGGCCGGGTTGTCCTTGTGCAGGTCGGAGCCGAAATCGAAGTTGGTGAAGCCGATGTAGGTCAGCGAGGCACCGTTGCTGAAGCTGTCGATGGGCACGATGTATTTCAGCTGGGCGCGGTAGCCGTCCCAGGAGTATTCGTTGCTGGCGCCGTAGTTTTCCCACTGGTAGCGGCCGTAGAAGTTGGCCGAGAGGTTGACCCGCGAATGGGTGTCGATGTCGGTGCCCAGGCCGCTGTACAGGGTGTTGGCCCGGTTGGCGGTGCGGCTGCCGTGGTCGTAGATCCAGTCGAAGGCCACGTACCACTCCTTGAACGGGCCGATGGCCAGGCTGCGGCCGGCCAGGTAGTCGATGGAGATTCGCGGCTCGTGCTCCATGAACAGCGGCGAGCCGTGGTCCCAGATGCCCTTGTCGTGGCTGTTGCCGATGTCGAGGATCTTCGGCAGGTCGATGTAGCCGTACAGCTCGAAGGGGCCCTTGCGCCCGAAGTATTCGTATTCCAGGTAGATGTCGTCTGCCGGGCGCGGGCCGAAGCTGATGTCCTTGCTGCCGATGAGCATCAGGTCCTGGTTGTACCAGTCGGAGAGGTAGGCGCCCTGTTTGGCCGGTTGCACATCGGCGCTCAGGCTTTCGCCCTGGGCCGAGTCGTCCGCCGGGGCGGCGGGGGGCTGGGCGAAGGCGCTGGGTAGACCCGTAACGCCGGCCAGCCACAACGAAACAGCCAGGGTACGGCAGGACGCATGGCGTCGCAGAGGGTTGAGCATGGAAAGTCCCTGTTCTTGCAGTGTGAAGTCCCTTGTGCTCGACACTTCGAAAGAAGGCGGCGAACACCCACAAAATTACAACTCGCAAACGTTTGCATATGGCGTACCAACTTGAAACAGCGGCTTGCGACAAAGGCGTGAATGGCCGCGGGATTGGCGCTTGGGGCGGGGTGCGTGCCGATGGCGGGGAGGGCCGGGCGCTGCAGGCCTGGGCAATGCCCGGCCCCCAGGCCCGGCGCTGGTGCAGGCGCGCAATGCTAGAGTGCGCCACTTACCCGCCACCACCTCGGGAGTGACCATGGAGCTGTCCGACCACCTGCTGATGCTTGAACGCCAGTTGCAACAGGCCGAAGTGCGTGCCGATCGCCAGGCGCTGGAGGCCTTGCTGGCCGATGACTTTCTTGAGTTCGGCGCCAGCGGCGGGCGCTGGGACAAGGCCCAGGTGCTGGCCAGCCTGCCGCAGCAGGTGTTCATCGAACGGCGTATCAGCGAATTCGCCGTGCAGCGCCTGGCGCCCGACCTGGCCCAGGTCACCTACCTGTGCCATAACGCCGCAGCGCCCGGGCGGGCGGCCAGCAGTGCCTGGCGCAGCTCGCTGTGGCGCTGCCAGGAGGGGCGCTGGCAGATGCTGTTCCATCAGGGCACGCCGCGGCCAAGTGCCTGAGGGCTCTGCTAGAATCCCGGTCCCAGACTTGACGAGGTGCCCCATGAGCGAGCCGATTCGCCTGACCCAGTACAGCCACGGAGCCGGTTGCGGCTGCAAGATTTCCCCCCAGGTACTGGAGGTGATCCTGGCCGGCAGCGGGGCGCAGAACCTCGACCCCAAGCTCTGGGTCGGCAACGCCTCGCGCGATGACGCGGCGGTGTACGCCATCGATGAAGAGCGCGGCGTGGTCTCCACCACCGACTTCTTCATGCCTATCGTCGACGACCCCTTCGACTTCGGCCGCATCGCCGCCACCAACGCCATCAGCGACATCTACGCCATGGGCGGCGACCCGCTGATGGCGATTGCCATTCTCGGCTGGCCGGTGAACGTGCTGGCCCCGGAAATCGCCCGGGAGGTGATCCGCGGCGGCCGCGCGGTGTGCGACGCCGCGGGCATTCCTCTTGCGGGCGGGCACTCCATCGATGCGCCGGAGCCGATCTTCGGCCTGGCGGTCACCGGGCTGGTGGAAAAGCGCTTCATGAAGCGCAACGACACCGCCACCGCCGGTTGCCTGCTGTACCTGACCAAGCCCCTGGGCATCGGCGTGCTCACCACCGCCGAGAAAAAGGGCAAGCTGCGCAGCGCCGACATCGGCCTGGCCCGGGACTGGATGTGCACCCTGAACAAGCCCGGCAGCCGTTTCGGCAAGCTCGAAGGGGTGACCGCGATGACCGACGTCACCGGTTTCGGCCTGCTCGGGCACCTGGTGGAAATGGCCGACGGCAGTGGCCTGACCGCGCGCATTCACTACGACCGCGTACCGCGCCTGCCGGGGGTCGAATACTACCTGGACCAGGGCTGTGTGCCCGGTGGCACCTTGCGCAACTACAGCAGCTACGCCGACAAGGTCGGGCGAGTGCAGGAACTGCACAAGCGCGTGCTCTGCGACCCGCAGACCAGTGGCGGGCTGCTGGTGGCGGTAACCCCGCAAGGCAATGCCGAATTCCTGGCCCTGGCGGCGGAACTGGGCCTGGAACTGGCGCCGATTGGCGAGCTGGTAGAGCGACAGAGCCACGCGGTCGAGGTGTTCTGATGTCTCTGGACTGCACCGACTACCGCGAGATCTTCCTCAACGACCGGCCGATGATGGACACCCGCGCGCCGATCGAATTCACCAAGGGCGCCTTTCCCGGGGTGCTCAACTTGCCCCTGATGACCGACCAGGAGCGCCAACGGGTCGGCACCTGCTACAAGCAGCAGGGCCAGCAGGCGGCGATTGTCCTGGGGCATCAACTGGTGTCCGGCGCGATCAAGGAGCAGCGCGTCCAGGCCTGGGCCGATTTCGCCCGAGCCCATCCCGACGGCCTGCTGTACTGCTTCCGTGGCGGCCTGCGCTCGCAGATCGTCCAGCAGTGGCTCAGGGAAGCGGGCATTGACTACCCGCGGGTTGGTGGCGGTTACAAGGCCATGCGTACCTTCCTTCTGGACACCACCGAACAGGCCCTGCAGCAGTGCGATTTCGTCCTCCTGGGGGGCATGACCGGCACCGGCAAGACCCAAGTGCTGGGCCAGCTGGACAACGCCCTGGACCTGGAAGGCCACGCCAACCACCGCGGCTCCAGCTTCGGCCGCCGCGCCACCGGCCAGCCGAGCAACATCGACTTCGAAAACTGCCTGGCGGTGGACCTGCTGAAAAAGCGTGAGCGCGGCGTGCAGAGCTTTGTCCTGGAAGACGAGAACCGCATGATCGGCAGTTGCGCCTTGCCGCTGCCGCTGTACCAGAGCATGCAGGGCTTGCCCATGGTCTGGCTGGAGGACCGCCTGGCCAACCGGGTGCAAAGGATCCTCGACGACTACGTGGTCAACCTCTGCGCCGAGTTTGTGGCGGTGCATGGCGAACAGGGCTTCGCGCTGTTCGCCGAGCGCCTGCTGGAAAGCCTGAACAAGATCCACAAGCGCCTCGGTGGCGAGCGTCACCAGCGGCTGTTCCTGCTGATGGAAGCCGCGCTGGCGGAACAGGCCCGCAGCGGTGACGTGGAGCTGCACCGGGCCTGGATCGAAGGCTTGCTGGGTGAATACTACGACCCGATGTACGCCTTCCAGCGCGAGAGCAAGGGCGCGCGGATCGAGTTCAGCGGCGAGCACGGCGCCGTGCTCAATTACCTGCGCCAGCGCCAGCCGCCATCGCGCTAGCGCTCAATAATCCGCGCGCTCGCAGCACCTGAGCGCGCGGTGTGCGCGGGCGTCAGCCGGCAGGGCGTGGACGGTCGAGCAAGGCCTCGACCACGGCCCGGGCCATTTCCACGGAATGCACCATGGACCAGATCAGGCCGCGTTCGATGCCGCTGGCGCGCTCGGTGATTTCATCGGACACCTCCTCGGCGCACTTGAGCAGCAGGGCGACGTGCCTCAAGGCCTCTTCGGCGTTGACTCCGGCTTGCACGCTGAACAGGGTATTGCCCAGGGCATCGCGCAGGCCGAACGGGCGTGCCTGGGTAGGTTTCAGTGCGCTGAGCAGGTTGGCGTTGGCGCGATCCAGTTCGGGGTCGCGCAGTGGGCGGGGTGGATCGGGGACGAGCTTTTTCATTGGGGTACCTACGACTCTAAGGTTAAGTAGAGCCGCCGGTCTCGCTTCCACACGAGAGGGTGGCAGCCGTGCGTGGGTGTGGAAGACCGGGGAGTCTTTTGGTACCCAAAACCCGGCGCACCCGAAGGTGCCCCACGCATGGCCGCCATAACACGTCTCCGCAGGCGCAAAGCGTCGGCAGGCGCGTTGAAGCGTTGTACCTATGACCCTTCCGGACTTCCACATCCGAGTCGCTGATTGTGCAGCGACCGGGGGAGACTGCCTGACGAACACCAAGGGCACAAGCCGCTCAAAGGCGTTGGCGATTCTCTCGGACAAGCCTTACAAAACAAAGCGAAAACTCTGGTTTCGGGAGCGGCATTCCCTGACCAATGTGTTTCAAGACGATGCGGCGGGGCCTGTGGAAATTTCCATTGGAGGCCAGCATTTTATGAGTGCCTTGTCCTCCACGAGACACCAATCAGCCGTGATGTTGCAGGTATTCATTCAGGGCCTGACGAGTCAGATCGTTCAACGATACATTCTGCCGGGTGGCGGCCACGGCAGCCGCTAGATGAAGATCGTGGCCTACCCGAACGTTGAACGAGCCTTTGCAAGGGATTTCGGGTGCTGTACCCGATTGCTCACAGGTATCCAGATAGTCGTCTACTGCCTCTTTGAAGGCCGCTTCGAGTTCAGCCACAGTCTGCCCCTCATAGCTAACCAAGGCCCTTATGAACTGAAGTTTGCCAAAGAGGCAATTGTCCTCGGTACTGACCTCGATAGAGCCGTAATAGCCCTTGTGCTGCAGTAGGTTGTTCACGGTATGAGACCTCCCGATTTCAGTTGCTCGATCACTTGGCGGCGTATGTAGGCCTTCAGCTCATTACCGGGGTGCGGTTTGTGCAGGTTGATCATTGCGCCTGGATCACCATTGTCGAATTTTACCCGGCTGCCCGAGCCCTCCAACGGTGTGTAGCCCAGGCGCTTTAGGAGAGTGACCAGTTCCTGCCAGGAAAAGGTCCCTCGGTCGTTGAGTAACTTGGCGAGAAGCTTATCGTTCTTGGACACAGCATCCTCTTTTTTTGCGACTAAATTTAGTTGCATGATTCAAGGGTGTCAATGTGAGTCACTTATAAGCTTCGACCACCAGGGCTCTACAACAACGCCGCACCAATCAACCCGCAGACAATCCCCACCAGCATGGTCAGCACGGCCACGGTCACCAGCACCCGGGCATCGAAATCCTTGCGCAGCATCAGCAGCGACGGCAGGCTGATGCTCGGCAGGGTCATCAGCAGGGCCACCGCCGACCCGGTGCCCAGGCCCAGGGTCATCATGGTCTGGACGATGGGAATCTCTGCCGCCGTGGGGATCACGAACAGGGTCCCGGCGATCGCCAGCGGCACCAGCCACCACAGGCTGTCACCCATGGCACCGTCGATATGCGGAAACAGCCAGACCCGCGCCGCGCCCAGCACCAGTACCGCCAGTACGTAGATCGGAATGGTGCTCCAGAACAGTTGCCACAGGGTCTTGCCCCAGCGCAGCAGGAACGGCTGGTCGTTCACCGTGCTGGCTTCCACCACCGCATCCACCGCGGCTTCGGGCAGTTGCTCGGGGCCGGCGACACGCTGCGCCACCAGGGAAACGCCCAACACCAGGACAATGCCCGCCACCAGGCGCAGGGCGGAAAAGCCCCAGCCCAGGACAAAGCCCATGAACACCAGGGTGGCCGGGTTGAGCACCGGGTTGGCGATCCAGAACGCCAGGGCCGCACCCACCGAAACCTTCTGCCGGCGCAGGCCAGCAGCCACCGGCGCGGCGCAGCAGGAACACATCATGCCCGGAAGGGCGAACAGCCCGCCGCGCAGGGTCGAGCCGAAGCCGGCACGGCCGAACAGGCGCAGCAGCCAGTCCCGGGGAATCAGCACCTGCAGCAGGGAACCCAGGATCACCGCCAGCACCGCAGCCTTCCAGATGGCCAGGAAGTACACCTGGGAATAGGCCAGGGCGGCGCTCCAGGGCGAGCTCTGCTGATCGTTGAGGATCGAGGCGCCGATGCTGTGGCTGTCGGCGGCGACAAAGGCCTTGAGGTAGTAGGGCGACCACTTCACGTAATACAGGCCGATGGCGGCGACTAGCAGGAACAGCAGGGGTTTGCACCAGAACGCCCAGCCGCGGTTGGGCTGGGTGGAGGCGAGGTTGGACATGAAAGGTATTCCGCACGAGGACAATAAGCGCGAATTGTAGCCGCTGGCGCCGGCGCGCTGCGAACCGATCTCGTCCGGCCTTGTCTGGCGATCCCCCGTCGGGAGCTCATCGGCCTTGAGAACGCCGCGTCCTGCGAGCCGTTCGTCCGAACGCGGCCCGAGCCTGCAGCAGCGGCTACACAAATCCCTGATCGGCACTGGCCCTGTAGCCGCTGCCGAGCGTCAGCGAGGCTGCGCAAAGGCCCGCAGGGCCTTGCCTGGCGATCTCCCGTCGGAGCGCTGTCGGGCTTGAGAACGCTGCGTCCCTACGGGCCGTTCGCAGCCTGCGGCAGCGGCTACACCAATCTTGGATCGGCACTGGCCCTGTAGCCGCTGCCGAGCGTCAGCGAGGCTGCGCAAAGGCCCGCAAGGCCTTGCCTGGCGATCCCCCGTCGGAATTCTGTCGGCCTTGAGAACGCCGCGTCCCTGCGAGCCGTTCGTCCGAACGCGGCCCGAGCCTGCGGCAGCGGCTACAGGGGAGCGATTTTCAGAGGGTGCGAATCGAGGTGCGGATGGCCCGGGCACATTCGATCACCGAGGGCGCGAGCTTGCGTTCGGCTTCTTCCAGGGTCCAGCGGCTGCTGGGCACCACCACGTGCACCGCGGCCACCGGCAAGCCCTTGCCATCGAGGATGGGCGCGGCTATCGCCATGTCGCCCAGGAACAGTTCTTCCGGGTTCAGGGCATAGCCGCGGCGCTGGGTGGCGTCGATCTCGCGCTGGATCTCGTCCAGGTCGGTGCGGGTGTGTCGGGTGTGGGCCTTGCGGTCGCTGGCCTGGAGGATCTGCAAGGCCTCGGCGGCGGGCAGGGCGCTGAGGTAGGCGCGGCCCGAGCCGGTGCAGTACATCGGGATACGACTGCCGATGGGCATGTGGATGGGGATGAACTTGGGCGCCACGAATCGCGCTACATAGACCATGTCCAGGCCATCGGGCTCGGTGAGGTTGGTGGTTTCCCCGGTGACCTGGGCCAGCTCGGCGAGGAAGGGGTTGGCCACGTCCACCAGGGTGTCGGCGGCCAGGTAGTTGTAGCCGATCTCCATCACCCGCGGGGTCAGCTGGAAGCGCTTGGTCTGCGGGTGCTTACGCACGTAGCCCAGCTGTTCCAGGGTGTGGATCATGCGCTGCGCCGAGCTTTTGTTGATGTCGGCGGCCGTGGCGATTTCCGCCAGGTTCATGGTCCGTTGCGCGGCGTTGAAGGCCCGCAGCACCGCCAGGCCCTTCTCCAATGACTGGTTGAAAAGGGAGTTGTTGTTATCGCTCATGACCAGTCCTTTCAGGTTATTTTGTGTTTTGAATATCGATATTCGATATTTATAAATCTCTTTACGATTTTTGTAAATTGTTTATAGTCGGTCTCATGCCTCCTGCCTTCCACAACAGAGGCTATCCATCACGGACTTCAAACAATAAAACCGTCCAATGGGAGATTCGCCATGCATACCCGCACTCGCGTCCTTGCACCCGCTGTTTTCGCATTCTGTTGCGCCCTTGGCCTGGGCCTTTCGACGTCGGCCCAGGCCGAGCCGCTGTACAAGGTCGGGGCCACCGCCACCGGCATTCCCTTCACCTTCCTTGACGTCAAGAGCCAGAGCATCGAGGGCATGATGATCGATGCCGCCCGGGCCGTGGGCAAGGCCGGCGGTTTCGCCGTGGACATCCAGCAGACCACCTTCGCCGCACTGATCCCCTCACTGACCTCGAACAAGATCGACATCATTTCCGCTGCCATGCTGCGCACCCCGGTGCGCGAGAAAGTGGTGCAGTACTCCGACCCGGTGTTCAGCTACGGCGAGGGCCTGATCGTCAAGGCCGACGACGCCAGCGACTACCGCCGCATGGAGGACCTGGCCGGGGAAACCGTCGGCGCCCAGGTCGGCACGGTGTTTATCGACGAGTTGAACAAGCGCGGGATCTTCAAGGAAGTGCGCGGCTATGACTCGATTCCCGATCTGATGCGCGACCTGGCCCTGGGGCGGATCAAGGCCGGTTTCGCCGACCGGCCGATCCTCGCCTACCAACTGGCCCAGGGCACCCAGAACAAGGTGCGGCTGGTCAAGGGCTACCAGCCGGTGGTCATGGGCGATGTCTGCCTGATCGTGCGCAAGGGCGATGCCCAGACACTGGCCGAGGTCAATCGCGGGATCGCCGCGATCAAGGCCGACGGCACCCTGGACCGCATCATCGAGCACTGGAAGCTCAACTGATCCAGTCGCGGCCCGGCGCCTGGCCCGGGTCCCTTTCCTGCTGATTAAACGGGTCTCTCCATGTTTCTCCAGAACGCTCTGGACTTCCTGCCCATTCTGTTGAAAGGCGCAGTGGTCACCCTGCAGGTCACCGTTGGCTCCTTCGTGCTCAGCTCGCTGATCGGCCTGGTCTTCGCCTTGATGATGGTGTCCAAGGTGCGCTCGGTGGCGTTGTTCGCCATCGGCGTGGTCAACGTTATTCGCGGGTTGCCGATCATCGTCCAGCTGTTTTACATCTACTTCGTGCTGCCGGATTTCGGCATCCAGCTCACCGCCATGCAGGCCGGGGTGATCGGCCTGGGCATCGCCTACTCGGCGTACCAGGCGGAAAACTTCCGCGCCGGTATCCAGGCCATTCACCAGGGGCAGATCGAGGCCGCCGAATCCATCGGCATGCGCGGGCCGATGATCATGCGTCGGGTGGTGCTGCCCCAGGCCCTGCGCATCGCCTTGCCGCCCTATGGCAACACCCTGGTGATGATGCTCAAGGACTCGTCCCTGGTGTCCACCATCACCGTGGCCGAAATGACCCGGGCCGGGCAACTGATCGCTTCCTCGACCTTCGAGAACATGACCGTCTACACCCTGGTGGCCTTGCTCTACCTGGCCCTGAGCCTGCCGCTGTCCTTTGCCCTGCGCCGCCTGGAGGCGCGCATCAGCACCCGGAGAAAGCCATGATCCAGATCAAGGGCGTACACAAGAGCTTTGGCAACGTGGCGGTGCTCGAAGGCATCGACCTACAGGTGCACAGCGGTGAAGTGGTGTGCCTGATCGGGCCCTCGGGGTCCGGCAAGTCGACCCTGCTGCGCTGCATCAACGGCCTGGAAAGCTACGAGCAGGGCGACATCCTGGTGAGCGGGGCGCGGGTCGACCGGCAGGCCAAGAGCATCCATGAACTGCGTACCCGGGTGGCCATGGTGTTCCAGCGCTTCAACCTGTTCCCCCATCGCACGGCCTTGCAGAACGTCACCGAGGGGCCGATCTACGTCAAGAAACAGGACCCCCGGCAAGCACGCCTGCGGGCCGAGGCGCTGCTGGAAAAGGTCGGCCTGGCCCATCGCATGCACGCCTACCCGGACGAGCTCTCCGGCGGCCAGCAGCAACGGGTGGCCATTGCCCGGGCGCTGGCCATGGACCCGGAGGCGATTCTTTTCGACGAACCGACTTCGGCGCTGGACCCGGAACTGGTGGGCGAGGTGCTGGCGGTGATGCGCAAGCTGGCCGACGAGGGCATGACCATGATCGTGGTCACCCATGAAATGGGCTTTGCCCAGGACGTGGCAGACCAGGTGTGCTTCCTCCACAGCGGGCGCATCGTCGAGGCCGGCCCGGCCCGAACCGTGCTCAGTACCCCGAGCCACCCGCGCACCCAGGACTTCCTGCGGCGCTTGCTCAACCAGGGCGCGGAGGTGCAGGCATGAGCGCATCCGAGCCCCTGCGCATGCCGCCCTCGCTGTGGGCGGCCACGGCCATGCCGGCCGAGCACACCCCGGCACTGGCCGAGGACCGGGAGGTCGATGTGGCGATTGTCGGCGCCGGCTACACCGGGTTGGTGAGCGCCCTGCGCCTGGCCCAGAGCGGTGCCAGCGTCTGTGTGCTGGATGCCGGCGAGCCCGGCTGGGGCGCCTCCGGGCGCAACGGTGGGCAGGTGATCCCCGGGCTCAAGTTCGACCCCGAGCAACTGCTGGCCAAGTTCGGCTCGGTACAGGGCGAGGCGCTGGTCGATGCCGTGGGTGGCGCGGCCGATGAAGTGTTCGAGCTGATCAAGGAACACGGCATTCGCTGCGACGCCACCCGCAAGGGCTGGATTCAGCCGGCGTTTTCCGGCGCGGCGATGCACACCCTGGAGCAGCGCGCCGAGCAGTGGCGCCAGCGCGGCGTAGCCGTGGAGTTGCTGGACAAGGCAGCGGTGAGCCAGCGCATCGGCAGCCCGCAGTACCTGGGCGGCTGGGTCGACCCGCGGGCCGGCAGCCTGCACCCGCTGAACTACGCCCGGGGCCTGGCCCGGGTGGCGATGGGGCTGGGGGTGAGCATTCACGGCCAGAGCCGGGTCCGGCAGCTGCAGCGCGATGGCGGGCGCTGGACCCTGGAGACCGACCGCGGCGCCCGGGTGCGTGCCTCGAAGGTGCTGCTGGCGACCAATGGCTACACCGACGACTTGTGGCCGGGGTTGCGCCAGACGGTGATCGCCGCCAACAGTTTCATCATCGCCACCCGGCCGCTGCCTGCCGAGCTGCGCCAGAGCATCCTGCCGGGCGGCGAGGTGTGTTCCGATGCCCGGCGCCTGCTGCTGTATTTCAAGCAGGACGCCCAGGGGCGCCTGCTGCTGGGTGGGCGCGGGCCGTTTTCCGAGCCGCGCCGGGATGCCGACTGGAACCACCTGGAGCGTTCGTTGCTGAACCTGTTTCCGCAATTGGCGGGGGTCCCCATCGAGTATCGCTGGAGCGGGCGCGTGGCCCTGACCCCGAGTTTTCTGCCGCAGTTGCACGAGCCGGCGCCGGGGCTGTCGATCCTGCTGGGCTACAACGGGCGCGGCATTGCCTTGTCGACCCTGCTGGGCAGGCACCTGGCGGCGCGGCTGACGGGAGCGGGGCAGGGTTTTCCTTTCCCGGTCACGCCGTTGCGGCCGATTCCGCTGCACGGCCTGCAACGCCTCTACCTGGGGGCGGGGATTGCCTGGTACCGGTTGCTCGACGCCCTGGGCTGATCAGCTCGGGCAATCCTGCTCGCCGCCGTCCAGGCCCTGTTTGTAGCTCTGGCTGTGCAGGCTGGCCTTGCCGTTGCGCCAGGTCAGGGTCAGCACGTACAGCGAGTCGAAGTCGCTGGAGGCCCAGTCTTCGGTGATCGGCTGCCGTTCGCCCACGGCTTCTTCGGCGACCTTGTTGATCAGCTCCGGCAGGTAGCCGTGGGACCAGGCGGTGTAGATGATCGAGTTGTGGTAGCGGTCATGCAGCAGCTCGTCCGCCAGGTCGCTGGTGTCATTGGCGGCAAAATCGATGTTCACCGGCAGGCCGAGCTTGATGGCGCTGGGGCTGATGGTCATCAGCGGGCGGATGTAGCTGTAGGAGTTGTCCAGCTCGCCTTCCTCGACGTTGCGCGTGGGGTCGGCGGCGAACACGTACTGCGCCTTGCCGAATTTCTCCGGCAGCAGCGAGGCCAGGTCGATGGCCCGGTTCAGGCCCTGGCAGTTGAGCTGGCCGAGGCCGCCGGCGGGCTTTTCCGCGTGGCGCAGGAACACCAGGGTCTGGGTGCCGTCCACCGGTTGCGCGCGGCTGGCGCTGGATTCCAGGGACAGGCACAGGGCGCCGCCCAGCAACAGGGCCGGCAACGGCAGGTAGCGGCGGTGCTTGAAGTGGCGGGCAAGGCGGCGGGGCAGGTTCATGGTGCGGTCATTCTTCAAGTGCGATGCGTGAGGCTGACAAACCCGTGTTCCCTGTCGTTGCTCATGGCCTGATCGGGCCGTTGCTTATGAGTCCCTGAACGGCTTTTGGTTCGATTGCAGGCAGCTTAAGCGCTGCATGTTGCCGATTTAAGAAAACCCGGCGGATAATTCCCCGCCGTTGCCCATCCGTGGCGCCGCCCCCCTTTGATTGAGACTGGAAGCCTGTCATGAGCGATCTTTCCGCCTTTGCCGTCACCCAGAAATGGCCTGCGCAATTCCCTGAGTGGATTCAGTTGTATTCCTTGCCGACCCCCAACGGGGTCAAGGTCTCGATCATGCTCGAAGAGATCGGCCTGCCCTACGAGGCGCACCGGGTCAGCTTCGAGACCCAGGATCAGATGACCCCGGAGTTCCTCAGTGTCAGCCCGAACAACAAGATCCCGGCGATTCTCGACCCCCACGGCCCGGGGGACCAGCCGCTGGCGCTGTTCGAGTCGGGGGCGATCCTGATCTACCTGGCGGACAAGAGCGGGCAACTGCTGGCCCAGGAGTCGGCGGCGCGTTATGAAACCATCCAATGGCTGATGTTCCAGATGGGCGGCATCGGCCCGATGTTCGGGCAGGTGGGGTTCTTCAACAAGTTTGCCGGCAGGGAGTACGAGGACAAGCGGCCGCTGGAGCGCTACGTGAACGAGGCCAAGCGTCTGCTGGGGGTGCTGGACAAGCACCTGGGGGGGCGCGAGTGGATCATGGGCGAGCGCTACACCATTGCTGATATCGCGACCTTTCCGTGGGTTCGCAATCTGATCGGGTTCTATGAGGCGGGCGAGTTGGTGGGCATCGACAACTTCCCCGAGGTCAAGCGAGTGCTGGCCAAATTCGTGGCGCGCCCGGCGGTGATCCGCGGGTTGGAGATTCCCAAGGTTTCTTGACGCACGCACGCCCTGTAGCCGCTGCCGCAGGCTGTGCACGAGCGCGCAGCGGTGGCGGCGATCCCAAGAATGCCAGGGGTGTGTCTGGGGGCGCCCAGTCAGGGCCTGGGTACCGAACGCAGCCCGCTCTTTCGCAGCCTCGCCCTGGCTCGGCAGCGGCTACAGCCAACGTTGTGCCTCATAACGCTGGGCCTTATTAAGAAACAGGAATTTTTGCATGCCCCCCTTAAGTTTCAAGCAAGTCGATGTCTTCAGCTCGACTCCCCTCAAAGGCAACCCCTTGGCCGTGGTATTCAACGCTGACGAGCTCAGCACCGAGCGCATGGCCACCTTCGCCAACTGGACCAACCTCAGCGAAACCACCTTTCTGCTCCAGCCCCGCGATCCCCGGGCCGACTACCGCCTGCGGATTTTCACCACCACCCAGGAATTGCCCTTCGCCGGCCACCCGACCCTGGGCAGTTGCCACGCCTGGCTCGAAGCCGGCGGCGTGCCCCGGGGCGAGGAGATCATCCAGGAGTGCGAAGTGGGCCTGGTGCGCATCCGCCGCCAGGGCGATCAGCTGGCCTTTCTCGCGCCGCCGCTGCTCAAGGCCGGCCCGGTGGAGCCCCAGGTGCTGGAGCAGGTGCGCCGTGGCCTGCGCCTTACGCCCGGGGACATCGTGCAGGCGCAGTGGGTCGACAACGGCGCCGGCTGGCTGGCGGTGATGCTCGGCGAACGCCAGCAGGTGCTGGACCTGCAACCGGACTACCCGGCGCTGATCGGTCTGGCGGTCGGGGTGATCGCGCCCTGTGACCCCGAGCGTGATGACAGCGACGCGCAGTTCGAGGTACGGGCCTTTATCGCCGGTGATGGCATGCCCGAAGACCCGGCCACCGGCAGCCTCAATGCCGGCATCGCCCAGTGGTTGCTGGGCGCCGGGCTGGCACCGGCTCGCTACCGGGTCAGCCAGGGCCTGAGCATGGGGCGGGCAGGGCGGATTGACGTGGAACAGATCGGCGATGAAATCTGGATCGGCGGCACGGTGCGAACCTGCATTGAGGGACACCTGCGGCTTCTCCAAACCAGTGAGCAAGCGTGCGGGAATACACCTTCGCCCACTGGACCGAGGCATCCATGAGCGCGCTGGCGCCTGGCGATTTTGCAGGCACCGGCACGCACAGGCAGGCACGGCTCCTGTGCGCCTGGGCCCAGGTTGTGTCCTGTAAGGGCTGGATGCTGCGGGCAGGCCTGCTGGGTTTGCTGGCGCTTGATCCACTGCTTTGCATTGCACAAACCACGGCGGTCAAACAACCGCCCGGCCCGGCAACCTTGCCTGGTAATACACCGGGGAGCGAATCCGCGGCATCCGCCAGCGTGGCGGCCACGCCAGGGGACAAGGGCGTGGCGGTGAATGCCACGTGCAACCTGCCGGTCAAGCCATCGGCCGGCAAAGTCGTGGAGATATATTGGACCCAGGGCCCGGAAAATCGTCGCGTGGTGGGCCGCGAGGCTGACCATTACGTCGATCTCAATCTGATCGTTCGAACTGTGGGTTACCGGCCTGGCGAGTGCATCGAGGCGACGATTCAGTCCGAAAACGCTGCCGATGAAATTGCCGACAGGATCAAGAAGATCGTGCTCAGGGGAAAGGTTGACGATACCGGCATGGCCTACTTCAAAACGCCTCTGAAGGACTACACCCTCAATTTGCAGGGCAGCGAGCCGCCGTAGTGTGCACACCCGTGCGGGAGCCAGGAGCTGCTGCAAGCGGCCAACCGCCGAATTTGTCGCACGCAGGTTTTTCAATGGCGGCTGCCGCTGTTGCGTCAGATGGTCGCAGGCTGGCCGCGTCGAGTGGCCGATACCCCCTGGATCGCGGGGCCTCAAGGGCATTGTTACGGCTTGGGCAAGACTCTCTTGAGCCGTGCGGGTTTGTACCGGGGCGGCGGTGGGCATAAGCTTTCAGCCTTTTTTCGCCATAGCTCGTGTTGTTTCGCGCTCAGCCTTAGGAAAAATCATGTCCAGCCAGTTCCCAGAAGCCCGTCCGCGTCGCCTGCGTCGCTCCGAACAACTGCGCAGCCTGTTCCAGGAAACCGAATTCACCCTCAACGACCTGGTGCTGCCGATTTTCGTCGAGGAAGAAATCGACGATTTCGTGCCGATCAAGAGCATGCCCGGGGTGATGCGCATTCCCGAATCCAGGCTGGCCGGCGAGATCGAGCGTTACGCCCGCGCCGGGATCAAGTCGGTGATGACCTTCGGCGTCTCCCACCACCTGGACTGCGACGGCAGCGATACCTGGAAGGAAAACGGCCTGGTGTCGCGCATGTCGCGCATCGCCAAGGATGCGGTGCCGGAGATGATCGTGATGTCCGACACCTGCTTCTGCGAATACACCGATCACGGCCACTGCGGGGTCATGCACGGCCATGAAGTGGACAACGACCAGACCCTGCTCAACCTCGGCAAGCAGGCGGTGGCCGCGGCCCGTGCCGGCGCCGATGTGATCGCGCCGTCGGCGGCCATGGACGGTCAGGTCCAGGCCATCCGCCGCGCCCTGGATGCCGCCGGCTTCACCCAGACGCCGATCATGGCCTATTCCACCAAGTTCGCCTCGGCGCTCTATGGCCCGTTCCGTGAAGCCGGCGGCAGCGCGCTCAAGGGCGATCGCAAGAGCTACCAGATGAACCCGATGAACCGCCGCGAAGCGGTGCGCGAGTCCTTGCTGGACGAGCAGGAAGGCGCCGACTCGCTGATGGTCAAGCCCGCCGGGGCCTACCTGGACATCATCCGCGACATCCGCGAGGCCTCGCGCCTGCCGGTGGCGGCGTACCAGGTCAGCGGCGAGTACGCGATGATCAAGTTCGGCGCCCAGGCCGGCGCCATCGACGAGCAGCGAGTGGTGCGCGAAACCCTGGGTTCGATCAAGCGCGCCGGCGCCGATCTGATCTTCACCTACTTCGCCATGGACCTGGCCCTGGCCGGGATCTGATTAGGCCCCGCAGTACTGCCACGAACGTCGCCCGGCGTTCGTGGCTATTGCCAAGACTTCCGCCTCTACATGACAATGCGATTCATTATCAAATATGAATCCTTACTGTCATGCCCGCCGACGACTTATCCCTGCGCTGTGCCGTCACCGACCTCTACACCCATCACCATGGCTGGCTGCAGGGCTGGTTGCGCCAGCGCCTGGGCAACGCCTTCGATGCCGCCGACCTGGCCCAGGACACCTTCGTGCGGGTGCTCAAGGCGCGCAATGCAGTGGAGATCCGTGAGCCGCGGCCCTACCTGTCGCGCATTGCCCGGGGCCTGCTGATCGATCTGTTTCGCCGGCGTTCCCTGGAGCAGGCCTACCTCGAAGCCCTGGCCCTGGTGCCCGAGGGCGAGCATCCGTCGCCGGAGGAGCAGAGCGCGCTGTTCCAGGCGCTGATGGAAATCGACCGGCTGCTGGATGGCCTGGGGCCCAAGGTGAAACAGGCTTTCCTGCTGTCCCAGTGCGACGGCCTGACCTACGAGCAGATCGCCGAGCGCCTGCAGATTTCCGTGCGCAGCGTGAGCAACTACATGGCCAAGGCCATGGAGCATTGCTGCCTGATGCAGATGCGGATGCAGCTGTCATGAGTTTCGCCGGCCTGCAACTGAGCGTCGGCGAGCGCCAGGCCATCAGCGGAGCGGCACGCTGGTACGCGCAACTGCGCTCCGGCAGCGCCAGCGAGCAGGAGCAGGCCGCCTGGCGCGAATGGCTGGCCGCCGACCCCTTGCACCGCCAGGCGTGGGAACGCATGCAGCAACTGGGCGAGCAGATGTCGGCACTGCCCGGCGGCCTGGCCGGTTCCACCTTGCGCGGGGCAGGGCGCTCGCGCCGCGAGCTGATGCGCAACCTGGTGGTGCTGGCCTCGGCCGGTTCCCTGGGCTGGCTGGGCTGGCGCAGCGACAGCGCCCAGCAACTGCTGGCGGACTACCGGACCCAGATCGGCGAGCGCCGGCAAGTGCGCCTGGCGGACGGCACTTCGCTGCTGCTCAATACCAACACCTCGATCAACGTGCAGTTCGACAGTCAGCAACGCAAGGTGCAGCTGTTGTGGGGCGAGATGCTGGTCAGCACCGCTGCCGATCCCTTGCAGCGGCCGTTCCGGGTCTTCACCCGGGACGCCGAGGTGCTGGCCCTGGGCACTCGCTTCGTGCTGCGCAGCGATGAGCGTGAGGAGCAGGTGGCGGTGCTGGAGCACGCGGTGCAGGTCAGCCTGGGCGCAGGCCTTGCGCCGCGTCGGGTCGAGGCCGGCCAGCAACTGGCGTTCAGCGCCGGGGGCTTTGCCGCGCTGCGGCCCAACGATGCCGCGGTGGGTGCCTGGCGCCAGGGCAGCATCATCGCCATCGACCGGCCCCTGGGGGAATTGCTGGCCGACCTGTCGCGCTACCGCCGCGGGGTTGTGCAGTGCGATCCGCAGATTGCCGGGCTGAAGATCTCCGGGGCCTTCCCCATCGATGACACCGACCGCGCCCTGGCGGCGCTGGAAAGCGGTTTCTCCCTGCAGATCAAGCGCTACACCCGCTACTGGGTACGGGTTTCCGATAGCCGCGTGGGTTGAATCCGCGGGGCGAAAAAAAAATTCAAGGGCCTTTGCATGTTTGCCCCTCCTGGTCCGGCTTATCCCCCAGTGGATTCATTTTCGTTAGCGGGGAAGGCAAAGCATGTCTGATGTTCACAAGTCGAAGTTGGCCCAGGCGATCAAGGTCGGGCTCTGGGGCGCACTGGCGGTCTACGGGGCGGCACTGCTGCCGTTGACCGCAGTGGCGGCCAGCGAACAGACCGCGGTACGCCGCTTCGATATTGCCGCCGGTGACCTGACCGAGGTGCTGAGCCGTTACGCCAGCGCTGCCGGCGCGGCCATTTCCTTCGATGCCCGGCAGACCGCCGGCCTGCGTTCGGCGGGGCTCAAGGGTGAATACGGGGTACAGGAAGGCTTTGCGCGGATTCTCGCCGGCAGCGGCTGGCAGGCCGAGCCACAGAGCAACGGCAGCTTCGTGCTGCGCCCCGTGCCCCAGGGCAGCGGCGCTCTGGAGCTGGGCACCACCCAGGTGCAGGGCCAGGAACTGGGGGCCACCACCGAGTATTCCGGTTCCTACACCACCGGCGCGGTCACCATCGGCAAGGGCCAGCACTCGCTCAAGGAAACCCCGCAGTCGGTGACCGTGATCACCCGCAAGATGCTCGATGACCAGAACCTCAACACCATTGACCAGGTGATGGAGAAGACCCCGGGCATCACCCTTTACGACTCGCCCATGGGCGGCAAGTATTTCTACTCCCGGGGCTTTCGCATGACCGGCCAGTACCAGTACGACGGCGTGCCCCTGGACATGGGTAGCAGCTACGTACAGGCCGACAGCTTCAGCAGCGACATGGCCTTCTATGACCGGGTGGAGATCCTGCGCGGCGCTGCCGGCATGCTCAAGGGCGCGGGCGGCACTGCCGGCTCGGTGAACTTCGTGCGCAAGCGCGGCCAGGCCACGCCGCACACCGAACTGACGATGTCCGCCGGCAGCTGGGACAACTACCGGGCCCAGGTGGACACCGGCGGGCCGTTGAACGATGCCGGTACCGTCCGCGGCCGGGCGGTGGTGACCCAGCAGACCCGGCAGTACTTCTACGACCTGGGCGATCGCAAGGACCAGGTCTACTACGGCGCCCTGGATTTCGACCTCAGCGACGCCACCACCCTGGGCCTGGGCATGGCCTATGAAGACGTCGACTCGCGCCCGTGCTGGGGCGGCCTGCCGCGCTACAGCGACGGCAGCGACCTCAAGCTGGGCCGTTCCACCTGCCTGAACACCGCCTGGAACAACTCGCGCAGCAAGCGCGCGACCTATTTCGCCGACCTGCGCCAGCAACTCAACGACGACTGGGCGCTGAAGGTGGCCGGGGTCTACACCCGCAATACCCAGGATATCGAGTACGCCTTCCCCAGCGGTTCGGTGCCGGTGGGGGCCAGCCGTTCCAGCACCCTGATGCTGGGCAGCATCTACGACTACGACCAGGTGGACTACGGCTTCGATGCCTATGTCGACGGGCACTTCCAGGCCTTTGGCCAGGAGCACGAGCTGACCTTCGGCGCCAACGCCAGCCGCTCGATCAAGGACGACTTCTACGCCGTGGCCGGCTTGCCCCAGCGGCAGAATGTGCTGGACCCCGATCACCACCTGCCCAAGCCCGACGACAGCTACTACGAAAGCAATTCCACCCGGGGCGGCCCCACTGATCTGCGGATCCAGCAGCAAGGGTTGTATTCCACTGTGCGCCTGAAGCTGGCCGACCCGCTGACCCTGGTCATGGGCAGCCGGGTCAGCTGGTACAAGTCGCAGAACGATTCGGTGGCCTACTGGCGCGATACGCGCACGCCCAGCAGTGCCCGATCCAAGGAAACCGGCGAGGTCACGCCGTTCGCCGGGGTGCTGTACGACCTCAACGACAACCTCACGGCCTACGCCAGCTACTCCAGCATCTTCACCCCCCAGGGCAGCTATCGGACTCTGGACGGCGCCTCCCTCAAGCCGCTGGTGGGCAAGAGCTACGAGCTGGGGATCAAGGGCGAGTGGTTCGATGGCCGCCTCAACAGCGCCTTCAGCCTGTTCCGCACCATCCAGCAGGACGCGCAGCAGGACGACCCGGCCTGCCCGGACAGTACCTGCTCGCTGAACTCGGGCAAGGTCCGCGCCCAGGGCTTTGAAGCGGAGCTCAGCGGTGAGGTGATCGAACGCCTGCAAGTGCTGGCCGGCTACACCTACACCCAGACCAAGACCCTGGAGGATGCCAACAGCGCCAACAACGGCTTGCCGTTCACCACCTACGTGCCGCGCCACCTGCTGCGGGTCTGGGGCGACTATCAGCTGGGAGGTGCCCTGGAGCGCTTCACCGTGGGGGCCGGGGTCAACGCCCAGAGTGACAACTACCGAGTCTCGCCCACCAGCGGCAACCACATCCGCCAGGCCGGCTATGCGATCTGGAACGGCCGCATCGGTTACCGCATCGACGACACCTGGTCCCTGGCGCTGAACGGCAACAACCTGCTGGACAAGCGCTACTACACCACCATCGGCACCGAAGGCTTCGGCAATTTCTACGGTGACCCGCGCAACCTCACCCTGTCGGTCAAGGCCGACTTCTAAGGCCTGGTGGCGGCCGCGCAGGCCTTCTGCACGGCCGCTTCAGGCTTTGGGAGCCCGGCGTCGAGCAAGGCCATGAAACGCTGCAGCTGTGGCGAAGGGTTGTCCCGGTGCCAGTTCATGTACAGCCCGATGCTTGGCCCTGGCTGCGTGCCCATGGCCCGCAGCGGGCGGTAGGCGACGCTGCCCTGCAGCACCGCATCGGCCATCGAGCGGGGCACCAGGGCCACGCCGAAACCGCAGCCCACCAGGCCCAGCTGGGTCTGGACCCGGGCCACTTCCTGGACCACCTTCGGGGTGAACCCGGCCGCGCTGCACAGCGCCATCAACTGGTTGTGGTAGCCGCTGCCCAGGGCCTGGGGCGTGAACACGAAGTCGTCGTTGGCCAGCTCCCGCAGGTCCACCTCTGGCGCCTGGGCCTGGGGGTGGTCGTGGGGCAGGGCGATGACGATCGGCTCATCGAGGATCAGGCGCGAGGCTATCTGCCCTTCGGGCAGCGGCAGCTCACGCATGAACGCCAGGTCGATGTCGCCGCCGAGCAGGCCCTTGAGCTGCTCGGCCGAAGGCAGTTCCCGCAGTTCCAGGCGCACCTCGGGCAAGGCCTGGCGAAAGCCCCGCAGGCTGGCGAGCAAGCTCGGGTAGCCGGCCAGTGACAGGCTACTGACGCGCAGGCTGCCGGCCAGGCCCTGGGCAATATGGCGCGCCTGCTCGATGCCCTGTTCCAGGGTAGCCAGGGTGCGCCGGGCGCTGTGCAGAAAATCCGCCCCGGCCGGGGTCAGGGCCACGCCTCGACGATTGCGCCGCAGGAGGCTGAAACCGAGTTTTTCCTCCAGGCGGGCGATGGCCTGGCTCAGGGGCGGCTGGGCCATGTGCAGGCGCGTGGCGGCCTTGTGAAAGTGCAGTTCTTCGGCGACGGCGATGAACTGGCGCAACAGGCGCGTTTCGATCATGGCGATGCTTCCTGGCTGGGGGCTTTGGGACTGTAAACCCCAAGGCTCATGGTTTCACAGCGAATTCATTGATATCAAAAACCTCTCACAGAACCTGGAATTTAGTATTAAGTCACTGATTTTCATGCTGTTACCCTGGAATTCACACAGGAGGGAAGAGCATGGATTTCAGCGGCAGAACGGCGATTGTCACCGGCGCCGGGCGCGGCCTGGGCTTGAGTTATGCACGGGCCCTGGCCCGTCGTGGTGCCCAGGTGGTGATCAGCGATTGCGGGAGTGACGGCAGCGGTAGCGGGGCGGATGACAGTGTCGCCCATGATGCGGTGCGGGCCTTGCGGGCCAGCGGTGCCAGGGCGCTGGCCGACACCGCCGACCTGGGCACCGAGGCCGGTTGCCAGGGGCTGGTGCAGCGCACCCTGGAGGCCTTTGGCAGCCTGGATATCCTGATTCACAACGCCGGCTGGGTTGGCTACCAGGCGCTGGAGCAGACCGACGCCGGGTTTCTCGAGCGCATGCTGGGGATCAACCTGTATGCGCCCATCTGGCTGGCCAGGCATGCCTGGCCCCATCTGCGGCAGTCCGCCGCACCGCGGCTGCTGTTGACCACCTCCGACCGTGCGCTGTACCCGGAATATGCCCAGCCGGGGCTGCTGGCCTACTGCGCGGGCAAGATGGCCCAGGTCGGGATCATGAATGCCCTGGGCCAGGAAGGGGCGGAGCACGGGATCCGGGTCAACGCGGTGTCGCCGGTGGCCAAGACCCGCATGTGGGGCGTCAGCGAGGAGCCGCCGGAACTCAAGCCGGACTGGGTGACGCCGGGGGTGCTGTTTCTGGTCAGCGAGCAGTGCCAGGACAGCGGCTACATCCTGCGGGCCAGCAATGGCCAGTTCAGTGCCTGGCGCCCCCAGGAGGCCCCCGGTGTGGATTACCCCCGGGACCTGAAGCGGATCGCGGCGGCCACGCCGGAGCAGTTCGCCCGGCGCTGGGGGCAGATCAAGCAGCCTTTCATCGGGGCTTGAGGGAGGGGGCGGCGCTCTGCGGGGAGATCTCCCGTTCGCGGAAGTAGCGCTCCAGCACGCGCGGGTCGGGCGAGCGCTCGGACAAGGTCAAACAGGGGTTCCGGAGCAGAAGG
>NZ_JBXAMM010000001.1:327007-947972 GCF_058800645.1 Pseudomonas sp. GW822-FHT04H02
GCGCTGTTCCCCCCCCCCCCCCCCCAGGGCCACGTAGGTGTCCGGGCGCAGCAGGTAGAAGGCGTTGCGCGCCAGCCCCGCGGCGGCATGGGCCGGGCGCCAGTCGAAGGTGCGCAACGGCACCTGGTGCGCGGTGCACCAGTCGCGCAGGGCGTCACTGGTGACGCCGTAGACATGCACCTGCCAGCCCAGGTACTCCAGGCTGTCGAAGTTGTCGTGTTCACCATCGCGCACCCAGGGCAGGCGGTCGCCGCCGTGCACCGGGCCGACGCCGCCGGCGCTCAGGGGCATGCCGCGGTAGTTCAGGGTGATCTGCGACACGGTACGGAAGAGAAACTCCCGGGCGCTGTCGAAGGCGGCGATCTTCGGCAGCAGCAGGGGCGCCAGGCGGGTGCGCGCCAGGTAGGCCACCGGGCCGTCGGCGGTGGCGAAGCTGAACACCCGGTCGGTGGTGGCCACCAGGCGCCGGGCGAACTCCATGCGTTCGGTGGCGTAGGTTTCCAGCAGGCGTTCGGCACTCTTGCCGCTCAGTACCGCTGCCAGTTTCCAGGCCAGGTTGATGGCGTCGCCGATCCCGGTGTTCATGCCCTGGCCGCCGGCCGGGCTATGCACGTGGGCGGCGTCCCCGAGGAGGAACACCCGGCCGGTGCGAAACTGCTCGGCCACCCGGTGATGCACCTTGTAGGTGGAGAACCAGTTGACCTGGGCCACCTCGACCTTGAGTTGGCGCATGGCGCGCTGGCTGACATCCTCGAAGCGCAGGTTCTCCGGGTGCTCGGCACGCTCGTCGCGCACCGTGCCGATCAGCCGTGCGCGGCCGCTCTGGGCCAGGGGGAACACCGCGAGAAAGTCGGCGTCGTCCAGGTCCACGTGCAACTGGCCGTCGATGCTCGGGCCGCTGGCCTGCACATCCGCGACGTAGAACACCTGCTGGTAGGTGCCGCCGGGAAAGCTGGTGCCCAGGGTCTTGCGCACCGTGGAGCGGGCGCCGTCGCAGCCGGCCAGGTAGAAGGCCTGGCAGTGTTCTTCGCGCCCGTCGGGGCCGCGCAGGCGGGCGTTGATCAGGTGGCCGTGGTCGGTGAAGGCCAGCAGCTCGGTGTTGCGTTCGACCTCCACCCCCTGCAGCGCCAGGCGTTCGATCAGCAGTTGCTCGTGTTCGTCCTGAGGAAAGATCTGCAGGAAGGGGTAGGGCGTCAGGTCTTCGCCGATGGCGTTGAACGGCAGGTGGGCGGCGCGCTCGCCCTTGACCCAGAGGTTCACCGCCGGCACATGGTGGCCGCGCTCGACGATGGCCCGGGTCAGGTCCAGCTGGCGGTACAGCTCAAGGGTTCGCGCCTGCACCGCCAGGGCCCGGGAGGTAGTGCCCGGGCCCGGGGTCTTGTCGATGATCCGCACCTTGACCCCCTGCCGGCGCAGCCAGAGCGCCAGGACCAGGCCGGTGGGGCCGGCGCCGATGATCAGTACGTCGCTGCAATTCATGGGCTTGCCCTCGGTAGACGATCAAGGTCATGCAGGCGGCTGCCGCCGGGCTCAGCGCTGGGCGAAGGCCAGGTTCAGGCCGAGCCCGGCGAAGCTTGCGGCAAAACTGCGGCGCAACCAGTTCTGCACCTGGGGCGATTCGATCACCGCGGTGCGGAACAGGTTGGCCAGCAGGCCATAGAGCACGAACACGAAGAAGGTCATGGCCATGAACACGCCGCTCAGGAGCAGCATCTGCGGGATCGGGTCGCTGCCGTCATGGGCGATGAACTGGGGCAGGAAGGCCAGGAAGAAGAGGGTCAGCTTGGGGTTGAGGATATTCAGCAGGCAGGCCTTGAGCATCAGCGCGCCGGGGCCATGGCTGACGGCGTTGCTGTCCACGGCGAAGGCCGAGCGGTCGCGCCAGGTGGCGTAGGCCAGGTACAGCAGGTAGGCGACGCCGGCGAACTTCAGGCCCTGGAAGGCCAGGGCGCTGGAGTGCAGGATGGCCGACAGGCCGAGGATCGAGGCCAGCAGGTGCGGGACAATCCCGGCGGTGCAGCCGATGGCGGTGAACAGGCTGGCGCGCTTGCCGGCCACCAGGGCGGTGGAAATGGTCAGGATCACGCCGCTGCCGGGAATCAGCACGACGATCAGGCTGGTGATCAGGAAGTCCAGGGTCAACATCCGGGCATCACTCCATTGAGGGCAGGCGCAGGTTCAGGGCTGGGCGCCACACCTAAGTCGGGGTCATCAAAATACACCCAGCCACACCGCCAATAGAAGGATTCTAGCCTGTAGCCGCTGCTGAGCCCGCGAAGCTGCACAAAGGTCCGCAGGACCTTGCCTGGCGATCTCCCGCCGATCGCGCAGAGGCCTCAGGGTCGCGGCGTCTGCTACGCAGCCTGCGGCAGCGGCTACGAGGGCCGCGGCGGGAACAGCGCTCGCATTCCTTGGTCGAACGCCCCAGCCGCTGCTTTACTTGCACGGCCCTCGCCCAGCCATCTCGCGGAGCCCCATGATTTCCTCTCGTCTTCTCAGTTGCTTCCTGGGCCTGTCGCTGCTGGCCGGTTGCGCCAGCCAGCGCGGCCCCCAGGCACCAACACTGACCCCCGAACAGACCCAGGCCCGGATCCTGCGCCTGCTGCCGGCCCAGGTGGCGGACCGCCCGGGCTGGGCCCGGGACATCCAGGTGGCCTTCAGCGCCCAGGGCCTTGAGCCGAGCCAGAGCAACCTGTGCGCAGTGCTGGCGGTGACCGAGCAGGAATCCACCTTCCAGGTCGACCCGACGGTGCCGGGCCTGGGGCGCATCGCCCGGCAAGAGATCGACCGCCGCGCGGCCAAGGTGCATGTGCCGGCGCTGCTGGTCAGTGCCGCCCTGCAAGTGCGCGGCCCGGACGGCCAGTCCTACAGCCAGCGCCTGGCCAGTGCCCGCAGCGAGAAGGAATTGAGTGCGATCTTCGATGACTTCATCGGCATGGTGCCCCTGGGCAAGACCCTGTTCGGCGGCTTCAACCCGGTGCACACCGGTGGGCCGATGCAGGTCAGCATCGAGTTCGCCCAGCAGCATGCCCAGGGCTATCCCTACCCGGTGCAGGACTCCATCCGTCATGAGGTCTTCAGCCGCCGCGGCGGCCTGTATTTCGGCATCGCCCACCTGTTGGGCTACCCGGTGGACTACCCGCAGCCGTTGTACCGTTTCGCCGATTTCAACGCCGGCTGGTACGCCAGCCGCAACGCGGCGTTCCAGAGCGCGGTGAGCCGGGCCAGCGGGATCAGGCTGGCGCTGGATGGCGACCTGATCCGCTACGGCTCGGTCATGCCCGGCAGCACCGAGCTGGCGGTGCGCACCCTGGGCAAGCAGCTGGGTCTGCGTAACCCGCAGATCCGCGCCCAGCTGGAGAAGGGCGACCGCCAGGACTTCGAAGAAACCGAGCTGTACCGTCAGGTGTTCGCCCTGGCCGATCGCGTGGCGGGCAAGCCCGTACCGCGCCAGCAACTGCCCGGCATCGAACTCAAGAGCCCGAAGATCACCCGCCAGCTGACCACCGCCTGGTTCGCCAAACGGGTGGACGAACGCTACCAGCGCTGCCTGCAACGCCCGCTGTAGGAGCTGGCGTGCCAGCGAAGGCGGCCGCCAGGGCGATGCAGGGCCTCTTCGCCGGCAAGCCGGCTTCCACAGGGGGCACTGTTGTGCGGGGCGCAGGTGCTTGCTTGTCAGGCCCGGGGCGGCGTGGCAGGATGCGCCATGAATTTTTCCCGGCTCGTCTCCCGCCCTCATCACTATCGACCTCATCTCCGGGGCCGTGGTCGCTTGTGCGCGTCGAGCCGTCAGTCATCGAGCAATCGCGATCACTGACCTTCGATGAAAAAAACCAAGGCGCCCCACAAGGCGCCTTTTTTATTGCCTGTCAAAAAACCAGAGGAATGACCCATGACCATGTTACGTGGCACTCGAATGATCACCGGCGAACAAGCCGCCACCCTGCGAACCCTGGAAGGACGCTTCCGGAGCTGGCTTCATCGAAGCGGGCGCTGAAGAAGTCATTGTCCCGGCGCTGTGGGGCCAGGACACCTTTATCGAGAAGGCCGGCGGCAGCGAAGTCATCGGCCAGATGTGGGCCTTCAACGACAAGGCCGGGCGGCCTTGCTGCCTGATCCCGGAAGCCACCGCGCTGTTCCAGGAAACCGCCGGCGAGCTGCTGGCGGGGCGCGAGCAGGCGGCCTTCTTCTACGTTGCCCGCTGCTATCGCTACGAGCGGCCGCAAGCCGGGCGCTACCGCGAGTTCACCCAGTTGGGCCTGGAGATTCTCGGCCCTGATCCGCAGCGCGCCCTGGAGCAGGCGCGGGCGCTGTGCGTGGGCTTTCTCGACGCCTTGGGCCTGGAATACCAGCTCAACCTCGGGGTCAAGCGCGGCCTGACCTACTACCTCAATGGCGAGGGTTTCGAAGTGCGCTGCCCGCGCCTGGGGGCGCAGCAGCAAGTGGTGGGGGCAGGCGCCTATCGCCAGGGTGCCGGCTTCGGCATTGGCCTGGAGCGCCTGCAACTGGCGCTGCAAGCCTGACCGCCTGCGTGCGGTAGGAGCTGGCTTGCCAGCGAAGGCGTTCGCCAGGGCGGTGCAAGGCTTGAGGGCCTCTTCGCCGGCAAGCCGGCTCCTACGGGGTGGGGCTGCGGGAGGTGCCTGCGTGCGGTAGGAGCTGGCTTGCCAGCGAAGGCGTTTGCCAGGGCGGTGCAAGGCTTGCGGGCCTCTTCGCCGGCAAGCCGGCTCCTACGGGGTGGGGCTCCGGGATGTGCCTGCTTGCTGTAGGAGCTGGCTTGCCAGCGAAGGCGTTCGCCAGGGCGGTGCAAGGCTTGCGGGCCTCTTCGCCGGCAAGCTGGCTCCTACGGGTGGGGTCAGGGGCGCCGGCGTACGAATTTGCGCCACAGCCAGACCCAGAGCAGCACCAGGGGGAAGGCCAGGATCACGAAGGGCAGCACATAGCTGCCTTTCTCCAGGGCCTCGGCGGTGCCGTCGGCCAGGTTGTCCAGCAGGTTGCTGAAGGCGCGCTTGAGGCTGGATTCGCGCTGGACGCCGTCGCTGGGCAGGAACTTCAGGGTCAGGAGGTTGGTGTCCAGGCGGCGTTGCTGGCCGGCGGCGGTCTGGGCCAGGGCCTGCAGGTCGTTCTCGATGCCGGCCTGTTCCCGGCTCAGGGCAATCAGGTCGCTGACGCTGATGTCCTTGCGCGCCGCCAGTTCGTCCAGGCGCTGCTGCTGGGCCTTGAGCCGCTGCTGCTGGCGCTGCACATCGGCCACGGCATCGGCCAGGTCTTCGGCGCTGGTGATGCGCTCGCCCAGTTCCGCGCCCTGGGAGGCCTGCTGGACGATGGGCTCCACACCGTCCGGGACTATTCGCAGCGTCACCTGGGCACGGTACTTGCCCTGTTCCAGGCGCAGGATATTGCACGGGCCGAACTGGGCCTTCTCGCAGGCTTCGCGGGTTTGCGCCAGGCGCGGACCGATCTGCGCGGCTGGCAGCGACAGGCTCAGTTCATGCTCATAGGCCAATTGCGCGCCGGCCTTGCCCTGGGCCCCGCCCAAGGCCACGGCGCTGCTGTTGTGGTCGCTGGGAGAGCAGGCGCTGAGGGCCAGGGCGCCGAACAGGGCCAGGGCCAGTCGACGGAATTTTGCAGGGTGATCGTCCTGATGCTGCATGGGGGCTCCTTGAGGGATGAATCGGCGACAGGGTCGCAGGTGCGCATCTTACCGTCGTTCGGGGAGAGACCACGATCCCGGCTTGGCTTATCGGCGACAATTTTCCTGGCTGATGCTGATAGGCGCGGCGCGGGTTCAGGACTACACCTGTGGCAGCCCGGGACGACGGTGTTTCGGCGCAGATCAAGGAGTGCGTCATGCGCGAGTCGGCTATCCCCCCAGGCTTTGCCCCCTTGCCCCGCAGCAGCCCGTTGCTGGAACTGATCGGCCCGGTCTACGGCTGCGGCAGTGGCAGCGAACTGCGCGTCGGCCTGCGGGCCGATGCCCGGCACGCCAACGGCCGGGGCACGGTGCATGGCGGCATCATCGCCACCCTGGCAGACATCGGCATGGGCTACGCCATGGCGTTTTCCAGCGATCCGCCCTTGCCGTTGATCACCGCCAGCATGACCCTCGACTACCTGGGGGCGGTGCAGGTCGGGGAATGGATCGAGGTGCACCTGGAGCATGCCAAGCGTGGCCGGCAGATGGCCTTTGCCACCGTGGTGCTGCGGGTCGGCGAACGGGAAGTGGCCCGGGCCAGCGGCGTCTTCGCCGTCCCAGCCGCAGCCCTGTAGCCGCTGCTGAGCCCGCGAAGCTGCGCAAAGGTCCGCAGGACCTTGCTTGGCGATCTCCCGCCGATCGCGCAGAGGCCCCAGGATCGCGGCGTCTGCTGCACAGCCTGCGGCAGCGGCTACAGCTGTTTCCAATCCAGGCCGAAACGCGCCAGGTATTTGCGCAGGCGGTCGGCGTCGTTGGGGTTGGCCTTGCCCAGGCGTGACACGCCGAACAGCCGGCGCCCCGCCTCCGACAGGCTGTCGGCGCGGCGGCACTCGGCAATCACTGCCTTGAGTTGCAGGCGGTCGAACAGGTCCAGCTCCACATCGTCGCCCAGCAGTTTCTGCAGTTCGTCCTCTTGGCTCTCCAGCCCCCAGGCGTGGCGCAGGCGCTGGATCTCTTCCTCGGCCTGGGCCTGGTCGATGCGCCCGCTGTCGGCCAGGGTGGCCATGCGGGTGATGGACGCCGACAGCTCGCGGAAGTTGCCCAGCCACGCCGCTTCGCTGGAGCTGGCAAAGGCCAGGTAGCGTCGCCGCGCTTCAAGGTTGAAGCGCACCAGCTGCCCTTGTTCCCGGGCGTGACGCTCCAGCTCGAAATCGATGTTCGGTTCGATGTCTTCGCGGCGCCCCGCCAGCCCCGGCAGGTTGAAGGTCCAGAGGTTGATCCGCGCATACAGGTCCTCGCGGAACAGGCCCTGGGCCACCCGGCCACGCAGGTCGCGGTGGGTGCCGGCGATGATCAGGAAATCGCTCTGCACCTCCTGGTCCGAACCCATGGGAAAGAAGCGCTTCTCCTCGATGGCCTTGAGCAGCATGGCCTGTTCGTCCAGCCCCAGTTCACCGATCTCGTCGAGAAACAGCATGCCGCCATCCGCCGCCCGCAGCAGGCCTTCGCGGGCATTCTGGGCGCCGGTGAAGGCGCCCTTGATATGGCCGAACAGTGCCGACATGGCCCCGTCCCCACGCAGGGTGGCGCAGTTGACCTCGACAAAGCGCCCCTGCACCTGGTGCCGGCCACGCTTGAGCTCATAGATGCGCCGGGCCAGGAACGACTTGCCGGCACCGGTGGGGCCGATCAGCAGCATCGGTGCCCTGGAGCGCACGGCAACCCGTTCGATCTGCTCGATGGAGCGGTTGAATGCCGGGTTGCGGGTGGCGATCCCGGACTTGAGGAAGGCCAGGCCTTCCAGGCGCTTGTGGGCAAAACGCGAGGCGATGCGGTCGTAGCGCGACAGGTCGAGGTCGATCAGGGCGTGGGTGCCGGTGGCGTGCTGGTCAGGGTCGCGGCGCCGCGCCGGCGAGGTCTGGATCAGCCGGGCAGGGAGGTAGCGCGCCTCGGTCAGCAGGAACCAGCAGATCTGCGCCACGTGGGTGCCGGTGGTGATGTGCACCAGGTAGTCCTCGCGCTCGGTGTCGAACGGGTAGGCGCTGGTGAAGTCGTGCAGGGCGCCGTACACCTCCTCGAAATCCCAGGGATTGTTCAGGCCCATGGGGTGCAGGCGCACCTCGGTTTCCGGCGACACCTGGCGCACGTCGTTGGCCACCCGTTCGGCCAGGCTGACATCCCGCGCGTCCAGGCCATGGATCAGCTCCAGGCGGTTGATCAGCACATCCTGCTGCTGGCTCAGACCGACCGTGGGCCGCCAATGGCTCCAGCGGTTGGCACCCTTGCCGACACGATCGAGGGTGGAACCGACAAAACCTATGGCGACCGTGGGCTTGTTCGACATGTTTATACCTGGAGATAAAAAACGATAAGCAAAGATATAAAATTATCGAGGCGTTTGTCTTGCCGGATACGTGATGAAAAAGTGATAAAAAATAAAAACCTTATAAATCAATGAGTTGAAAAATAATTTGTTGGAAAATCAAAACCTGGCACAGCGGCTGCAATATCTCTGGCAACGAACAAGACAACAGAGCGAGACGCCAAGATGGCCAACTTCCAGCTGTTCAACACCCAACAGGCAAAAGCGCCAGCGAGCACCACCCTGAACGCTTCCAAGGCCGGGGCCTATGCCTACAACGCCAAGCATCGCCTGGCCCAGCTGGCGGTTACCGGTTGCTTGAACTCGACCTTCTACACCTCGCCTGAAGGCCAGTTGGAAGCGGTGCTGCAACTGGTGAGCGAGCTGGACAGCCGCTTCGTCGCCCAGGCCGCCCGTTACGCTCGCCAGCAAGGCCATATGAAGGACATGCCGGCGCTGCTGCTGGCGGCGCTGACCGCGCAACGCTCGGCCCTGGTGCCGGAGCTGTTCGCCCAGGTGGTGGACAACGGCAAGATGCTGCGCAACTTCGTGCAGATCCTGCGCAGCGGCGTGACCGGGCGCAAATCCCTGGGGTCGCAGCCCAAGCGCCTGGTGCAGAGCTGGTTGAACAGCGCCACCGAGCGCCAGCTGTTGCAGGCCTCGATCGGCAACCAGCCGTCCCTGGCGGACGTGGTGAAGATGGTTCACCCCAAGCCAGGCGAGGCCTGGCGTGAAGCCTTCTTTGCCTGGTTGATCGGCAAGCCGGTGGATGTGCAGGCGCTGCCTGAGCTGACCCGGGACCTGCTGGCGTTTCGCAGCGGAGCGACCCGGGAAGTGCCCCAGGTGCCGTTCCAGTTGCTCGGCAACGAGACACTGAGCGCCGAACAATGGGCCGGGCAGGCCCGCAACATGGGCTGGCAGGGGCTGCGCATGAACCTCAATACCCTGGCGCGCCACGGCGCGTTCCAGGTGCCGGGTTGCACCGAGTACGTGGCGGCGCGGCTGGCGGATGCGGGGGAGGTGGCCAAGGCTCGGGTCTATCCGTACCAGTTGCTGGCGGCCTACCGCATGGCCGGTGACGAGGTGCCGCAGCCGGTCCGCGAGGCGCTGCAGGATGCCCTGGAACTGTCCCTGGCCAACGTCCCGGCGCTGGCGGGCAACGTGGTGGTCTGCCCGGATGTCTCGGGCTCGATGCACAGCCCGGTCACTGGCTATCGCCAGGGCGCCACCACCGCGGTGCGCTGCATCGATGTGGCGGCACTGGTGGCGGCCGCGGTGTTGCGCAAGCAGCCGGCGGCGCGGGTCATGCCGTTCGAGCGTGGGGTGGTGAACATCCACCTCAACCCGCGGGACAGCGTGATGAGCAATGCGCAGAAGCTGGCGAACATCGGCGGAGGGGGGACCAACTGCTCGGCGCCCCTGGCACAGCTGGCCAATGCCAAGAGCCGCGTGGACACGCTGATCCTGGTCTCGGACAACGAGTCGTGGATCGATGCGCGGCGCCACGGCGCCACGGAAACGATGCGCCAGTGGGAGCGGATCCGGGCCATCAACCCGCAGGCGAAGCTGGTGTGCATCGACATGCAGCCCGGGGCCACGACCCAGGCACCGGACCGCGAGGACATCCTCAACGTCGGCGGCTTCAGTGACGCGGTGTTCGATGTGATCGAGCAGTTCACTGCGGGCAATTACGGTGCGCAGCACTGGGTAAAGGCGATCGAGGCGATGTAACGCTGATCGGTAGAGGATGAAACACACCGTGCGCCGGCCAGCCGGCGCACACCACAGATTTTTTGCTCATTGGCCCTGAATGCCGCTGTGACTACATCCAAAGGCGTCTCAGCAACTCTTGTCAGGGCCGGTGACGGCACGAATGCCAGTGGCTGTACATATTGGTCAAGCCGGTTCGAATCCGGCGATCAGTCACTTCTTTTGTCGTGCCACCTTTTTTGCAGTTTTTGCGACGAATGCTGATGGAACTACATCCAAGGTTCGAGATGCGGGTTCGATTCCCGCCGGTGCCGGAAAACGGCGCCGTGGTTCAATGGTCAGAACGCGAGTGCACCGTTTCATCGACTCCTTGTCGTCGCCTCTTTTCCCCCCGCCTCGGCGGGATGGCAGCGAATGCCACGGGTACTACATCGTGTCGCGGGTTCGAACCCCGCCAGCCGCAAGGCTGTAGCTCAGTCGGTAGAGCAAATGTGCCTGTTCCCTTGTCGCTGCCCGCAGGCCCGGCCTGCACCGATTGACCCGGCGAATGCCGGTGGAACTACAGGACAGCGTGGTCGCGGGTTCGAGTCCCGTTCACCGCAAGGTGTTAGCTCAGAGGCAGAGCGCGCTGCATGTTTCACCTCCACTTGTCGCCGTTTGCACCGAACACCGCAATTTCGTAGGAGCTGGCTTGCCAGCGAAGAGACCCCTGAGATCGTCTTCTGCGACCCGGCTCCTGCGCACCCTATTGAACAAGGCCGAATCAGCGGCCACAGGAAAAAGAGTCAACGACATGGAACACAAGACCTACCAACTGCTGGAAGTCGCCAACGGCAAGCCGATCAAGATGTGGACCCAGGGCGTGCCGGTGGAAAACGAAGCCCGCCAGCAATTGATGAACACCGCGAAGATGCCGTTCATCTTCAAGCACCTGGCGGTGATGCCCGACGTGCACCTGGGTAAGGGTTCGACCATCGGTAGTGTGATCCCCACGGTGGGCGCGATCATCCCGGCTGCGGTCGGGGTGGATATCGGCTGCGGAATGATCGCCGCCCGTACTTCGCTGACCGCCTCCGACCTGCCGGATAACCTGGCCGGATTGCGTAGCGCCATCGAGGCGGCGGTGCCTCACGGTCGTACCTCGCCCCGTAGCGGTCGCGATAAGGGCGCCTGGGGCGACGTGCCGAATCAGGCCGACCAGGCCTGGGCTGCGCTGCACCCACGTTTCAAGGCGATCACCGATAAGTACCCGGCCCTGGCCAACAGCAACAACCGCAAGCACCTGGGAACCCTCGGCGGGGGTAACCACTTCATCGAGGTCTGCCTGGATGAGGCCAACCGGGTCTGGTTCATGCTCCACAGCGGTTCCCGTGGCGTAGGTAACGCCATCGGCAACCTGTTCATTCACCTGGCCCAGGCCGATATGCGCCAGCACATCGCCAACCTGCCGGACCGCGACCTGGCCTATTTCGAGGAAGGCAGCCAGCACTTCAACGATTACGTGGAAGCGGTGGCCTGGGCCCAGGATTTCGCCCGGCAGAACCGTGAGCTGATGATGCAACTGGTGATCCAGGCCACCCGCAAGGTGATCAGCAAGCCCTTCGAGGTGGCGCTGGAGGCAGTCAACTGCCACCACAACTACGTGCAGAAGGAGCGCCACTTCGGTGAAGAGGTGCTGGTGACCCGCAAGGGGGCGGTGTCGGCGAAGAAGGGCGAGCTGGGGATCATTCCGGGTTCGATGGGGGCCAAGAGCTTCATTGTCCGCGGATTGGGTAACGAGGAGGCGTTCTGCTCCTGCAGCCACGGCGCGGGGCGTACCATGAGCCGCACCAAGGCCAAGAACACCTTCACCCTGGCCGACCAGATCCGCGCGACCGCCCATGTGGAGTGCCGTAAGGACGAAGCGGTGATCGATGAAATCCCGATGGCCTACAAGGACATCGACCAAGTGATGCACGCCCAGCGCGAGCTGGTGGAAGTGCTGCACACCCTGCGTCAGGTGGTGTGCGTTAAGGGGTAGGGCAATGGACGACATGGATGCATTGATAGCAACCCCGCCCGGCTGGCAGTACCAGCTGAGCGACTACGAAGCCCGCCGCGTGCGGGAGGTGATGGACGAGTTGGACAGGCACAGCGCCTGGCTGGAGCTGAGCCGCTTCGGCAACGGTTTCGTGCGTCAGGCCGCGGTGCGCGGCCTGGCCGCGCAGCCTTCGGCAGAGGCCCTGGTGGCTTTGCTGGAGCGCCTCAACGACTGGGTGCCCCAGGTTCGCCAGGAGGCCGCCGCGGCGGTCGAGGCCTATTGGGTGCCGGAGCATGCCGGGCTGCTGTTGCAGACCCTGGCACCGCTGCTGGCCCTGGCGGGCAAGCAGCGCGCTGACCACGGCGCGACCCTGGAGCGGGCCAGCGCCGTGTTGCAACTGGCCCAGGTGCGCGACCAGGTGCAAGGGGCCTTTGGCGCTTGCCGGGGCAAGGCTGCGCGCTTTGTCTTCGAGCTGTTGCTCAAGGGCGTCGAGGACCGACCGGCGCTGCTGGCCATGGCCCTGCGCCACCCGGAGGTCAGCGTGCGGCAGATGGCGGTGGATGCCTGCGCCGAACTGCCCGATGAGCAGGCGCTGCCCTTGCTGGAAGAGGTGATGCGAAGCTGCGGCGCCAGTGTGCGGGTCAAGGCCCTGCGGCTGTTGCTGTCGCGCCTGGCCGATTGTCGCGAGTATCTGGCGCAGGCCCTGCTCGACCCTTCGGGGGCCTTGCGTTGCCTGGCCCACTGGGCCGCGCCGCGCCATGGGCTGGACCCGCGGGCAGTGCTGCTGGCCCGCTTGCAGCAGCCGGCCCCGGGCAACAAGCGCCAGTGGCTGGGGCTACTGGGGGTGGTCAGGGAGCTGCAGGAGCCACAGGCCGATGCCATGGTGCGCCAGGCCCTGGCTTCGCCGGCGCTGAGCGTGCGCCTGCAGGCCCTGCAAACCCTGGGTGAACGTGGCATGGCCGAGCAACTGGCGGCCCTGGACGATGCCTCGGACAAGGTCTTCGACTGCGCCCTGGGCCTGTTGCGCCAGCAGCCGTGGGCGGTATTCGACGAGGCCCTGGAGCAGCGTCTGGACCAGCATTGGCACGATCTGCCCAAGGCGCGACGCTGGGCCATGCTGGCCCTCAAACCGGGCTGGCGTCAGTTGGAGTACCTGCTGTGGCGCCTGGGGCAGGGCGGCAGTGACGCCGCCTATTGGCGCGAGGCCCTGGCGCGCTGGTGCGACAGCCGCTACGGGATGTTCGACCCGGTGACCCCCAAGCCCCTGCGCGAGGCCATGGTGCAACGCTTGCAGGCGATGGAAGCCGCCGGGGAATTACCCGCCGGTTCGGTCCAGCGGCTGTTGTGAGGAAAGGAGAACCGCCATGTTGACCCCGGTTGAAGATGAGCACAGCCAGGCGCTGCGCCAACAGCTGGAAGCGGCGTTTTGCGTGTTCGATTTTGTGCGGCTGGCGGTGGAGCCGGGTGTCGAGGTGAATCAGGCCTTGCATCGCCAGGGCTTGCAGCACCTGTATCAGCACCTGATGGCCAGGCGCCGTGAGGCCTGGAAAAAGCTGCGCCAGGACCCGCGCTACGCCGACGTTGGTGAACCGCAGATGCGCTGGGAACCGGAGCGGGCACTGCCTGAGCGGCTCAGCCCGCAGCAGGTCCGGCAACTGGTTTGCGAAGATCCGGAGCATCAGGACTGGGCCTTGTACCGGGCGTTTTGCCAGCCACCGTACGGGCTGCATTTCCCGGGTGGGGCCGAACAGGCCCGGCAGGTGTACGGCCAATGGCTGGACCTGCTGGGGCTCGATCTCCAGCAGCAGCCCCAGGTGATCAACTGGGTGGGCGACCTGGAGCTGGATTGTCAGGCCCCGGCCATGGGCCCGCATCTGCTGCCCTGGAGTGAATATTTCGACGAAGGCCTGGAGTGGTGGGGCGTCTGGTGCCTGACGGTGTGGAACCCCGTGCGCCGGACCCTGAGTGTGCTGGCCGCCAGCGCCACGGATTGAACAAGGAAAAGGATCATGGAACATCTGGAGCGCCATCCCCTGAGCAGCGCCATGCGCGAACGGGTATTGGCCGAGCTGGCGCGGATCGAGCGCGAGCGCAATGTGCAGGTGCTGTATGCCTGCGAATCCGGCAGTCGGGCCTGGGGCTTTGCCTCTACCGACAGCGATTACGATGTGCGTTTCGTCTATGTGGAAAAGCCCGAATGGTTCATCCAGGTGGATGCCGGGCGCGACGTGATCGAGCGGCCCCTGGACGACGAGCTGGACATCAGCGGCTGGGAACTGCGCAAGACCCTGGGGCTGTTGCGCAAGTCCAACCCGACCCTGCTGGAATGGCTGGACTCGCCCCTGGTGTACCGCAGCGAACCGACCGCCGCCGAGCGCCTGCGTGAGCTGGCCGAGGCGTTCTACAGCCCGCCGGCGGCGCGCAACCATTATCTGTCGATGGCCAGGAAGAACTTTCGCGGTTACCTGCAAGGCGACAGCGTGCGCTTCAAGAAGTACTTCTACGTCCTGCGGCCCTTGCTCGCGGTGCGCTGGATCGACCAGGGGCGCGGCCGACCGCCGATGACCTTCGCCGACCTGCTGACCACCGTCGACCATCAGCCACTGCTGGACGAAGTGGCCGAGCTGCTGGTTTTGAAACGCTGCGCCGACGAGTCCGCCTACGGACCGCGACGCCCGGCACTGCACGCCTTTATCGCCGCCGAGCTGGAACGCCCGGTGCCGAAACTGGCGCGTACCCATGAAGACAACGCGTTGCTGGACGCTTACCTGCGGGAAACGGTCCGGCACTACGCCTGAGGAATGTGATGAAACAGGATGTAATCGAACTGGACGGCGCCATCGGCGGCGGCCAGGTACTGCGCAGCGCCCTGAGCCTGTCGATGCTCACCGGCAAGACCCTGCGTATCCATAATATTCGCGCCCGGCGCAGCCGCCCTGGGCTGTTGCGCCAGCACCTGACCGCGGTGCTGGCGGCGGCCCAGGTATGTGGCGCCAGAACCACTGGGGCCGAGCTTGGCTCCCAGGTCCTGAGCTTCGAGCCGGGGCCGATCCGCGGCGGCGACTACCGCTTCGCCATCGGCACCGCCGGCAGTTGCACCCTGGTGCTGCAGACCCTGCTGCCGGCCTTGCTGCGAGCGCCGCAGCCGAGCCGCGTGAGCATCAGCGGCGGCACCCACAACCCCCTGGCGCCGCCGGTGGATTTCCTCCAGCAGGCCTGGCTGCCGCAACTGCGGCGCATGGGCGGGCGGGTGGAACTGCAGCTGCTGCGCCATGGTTTTGTCCCGGCCGGCGGTGGCGAGCTGGAGGCCTTTATCCAGCCTTCGGAGCTGCAACCCTTGCATCTTCAAGAGCGCGGAGCATTGCTCGGCAGTCGAGCCTGGGCCTTGAGCGCGGGCCTGCCCGAGCATGTGGCGGAACGCGAGTTGCGCCGGGTGCACGATCGTCTGCAACTGCCTCGCGAGCAGCTCACCCCGGTGCTGCTGGATGAAGAGTACGGCCCGGGCAATGTGCTGCTGCTGGAGTTCGCCTTCGAGCACCTGACCGAGCTGTTTTGCGGTTTCGGCCAGAACAGCCTGCGGGCGGAGAAGGTCGCCGACGGCGCCATCGATCAGGCCCGGGACTGGCTGGACTCCGGTGCCGCAGTGGCGGAACACCTGGCCGATCAACTGTTGCTGCCCATGGCCCTGGCCGGTGGCGGCAGCTTCACCACGCCGTGCATGACCGAGCACCTGCAGAGCAATATCCGGGTGATCGAGGCATTCTTGCCGGTGCGGATCGAGGCGCGGCCACTGAGCGAGCAAGTACTGCAGGTGCAATGCCACGCCTTGTCGTGAAAGGGCTAATGGGCCCGGGTCATCAAGGAGGTTGTCGCCATGTATCACCTGTATGGAAGCCAGGGCACCGGCTCGGCCATCGTCGAGATCGCCCTGGAGTACTGCCAGCTGGCCTACCGCCGCATCGAGGCCGCGCCCTGGGAGGACAGCCCCGGGCGCGAGGCCCTGGCACGGCTCAATCCGCTGTTGCAGATTCCCACCCTGCAACTGCCCGATGGCAGCATCCTCACCGAAAGCGCGGCGATCCTGATCCACCTGGGCCTGGAGTTTCCCGACTCAGGGTTGCTGCCTGCGCCAGCGTCGGCCCGGGCCCAGGTGATCCGCGGCCTGGTGTACATCGCCGCCAACTGCTATTCGGCCATCGGCATCCTCGACTACCCGGAACGCTGGATCAGCGACCCCGACGAACCGCTCAAGGCCCGGGTGCGCGCCGCCGCGACCGAGCGCCTGTATCGCAGCTGGGGGCTGTTCGCCGAGCAGTTTGCGTCGCGACCATATTTCGGCGGTGCGGCGCCGGGTGCCCTGGATATCCAGGCGGCAGTGGTGTCGCGCTGGTCCGGTGCGCGAGAGCACCTGCGCGATAGCCATCCCGATTTTCTCGCCCTGCTGCAACGCATCGACCGCGAACCGCGCATCGCCGCGGTCCTGGCCCGCCACTGGCCCCCCGCATCCTCGTAGGAGCTGGCTTGCCAGCGAAAGCATCCGCCAGTCATATGCAGGGCTCGCGGGCCCCTTCGCCGGCAAGCCGGCTCCTGCGGTGGGTATCGATATTGATGGGAGCGGGGCACTCTGCCCCTCATCGTAGGAGCTGGCTTGCCAGCGAAAGCGGCCGCCAGGCGTATGCAGGGCTCAAGGGCCCCTTCGCCGGCAAGCCGGCTCCTGCGGTTAGGAGGCGGGGTGATAGAGAGGTGAATCAGCGGTTGAGTTTCCTGGGGCGAAGCTGGCAGTCTGCGCGCCCGGTTCAGTGTCGGTTTTCTCTCAGGGACGTACTCGATGGATGGCAACACCTGGCTCAAGGCCTTGAATACTCTGCTGACGATTGTGCAGCGCGTGGTGCTGCTCAGTGGCTGGTTTATCGCCGCGTTGGTGCTGGGGTTCACCATCAAGTCCGGGTTGCAGCCCTTTCTGGCGATGTTCCTGGCTTCGCTGTTGGGGGTTGTCGCGTTGGTGGTGCATGAGGGTGGGCATTACCTGGGGGCACGCGGGTGCGCGATGCCGGTGTTGCATGTACGGGTGGCCGCCGTGGAGATCCAGGTGCTGCGGCGCGGCTGGCGGGTGCGCTGGGCGCCGCAGCTCAAGCGCAATCGCCTGGGCGGCTATGTGATTGCCGCGAGCAATCTGCAACGGCCACTGCGGCAGCAGTGGATGCTGGTGGTCCTGTGCGGGCCGCTGCTGAATCTGCTGGTGGGCGGCGCTTCCCTGGCGCTTGGGCTGTCCTGGCCCGGGGTGCCGGGGGCCATTGCCCTGGCGTTTGCCGTGATCAATCTGGCCATGGGGGTGGGTAACCTGATGCCTGCCTGGCGGGTATTGCCCAGCGACGGCATGCTCCTGCTGGGCTGGTACCGGCATCGCGACGATCAACGTCCGGAGCTGGCCCAGGCACGCCTGTTGGCCCTGACCGTGGCCGGGGTGCCCAGCGCACAATTGCCGGTGGACGATCTTCAGCGCCTGGCCGAAGGCCCCATGCCCGGGCCCCTGGTCGCATTCGGCTGCCGCCTCAATGCCCTGCAGGACCAGGGCGACTGGCCGGCCGCGGTGAAGATGGAGCAGGAACTGGATCAATTGCTGGCGGCCCGGTCGGCGCAACTGAACGGCATGAGTGGCCTGATCGAGTTGCTGAGGGGCGAGTTGGCGTTCTGCCGCGCTTTGCTGCAGCGTGACGCCGCGCCCCTGAACAACACGCCGATGAGCGCCGAAGTGGATTGGAACGCACCCTGGCTGCGACCGCGCTGCCTGGCCTTGCAAGCCATTCTTGAAGGCGACCGGCAGCGGGGCGAGCACCATCTGCAACAGGCGCTGCAAGCGGCCAATAACAGCGTGGTGCTGTCCCAGGGCAAGAGTGAAGCCCTGCTGGCCGAACAGCTGCGAGCCTTGCCGGCGCCCACCCATCTGTAGGCGCTGGCTTGCCAGCGAAAGCGGCTGCCAGCCTGGCGCAAGGCTCATGGGCCCCTTCGCCGGCAGCCCGGCTTCTGCGGCCTGGGGATGAAAGTAGTCGGTGCAGGAGGACAAAACTCTTATACTCCGGCGCTTTATTTTCCCCACTCCGCCAGAGGAACGCCCCGTGGCCAATGACACCGACCAGGATTTCTACAACCGCGCCGACGCCGTTATCGAGCTGGCCAACTCCCATATCGCCGACAGCAGCCGGGGCAAGGCCAGCGCGTCGCTGATGTACGCCAACTCCCGTTTCAGCGCCTGGGTCAGCGCCTGCGGGTGCCGCAATGCCCAGGAGCTGGCGGCGGCCAAGCAGCAGGCGGTGGATTATTTCGTCGAGGAGTTCCGCCTGATGATGGAAGAGAACCTCACGGACTACATCGAGAACTTCGAGCTGTACATGGGCGCCAAGCAGGACTGAAGGCGCCCAGCGCCGCCAGTCGTGTAGCGGTTCTCGTGCCTGGCCCGGGCTGCCCGTAGCCCGGGGGCATGTTTCGAGGATGGCAGGGCCCCGGCTACCGAGGGCGCTGCCTGAGTCGGCCTCTCTCCAGTTGTACTCCCGCCTGTTGCGCTGACAAAAAAAGTGAACGGCATCACTCTTTGTTCAAGGGAAGCATGCATCCGGTCGATAAGCTCTGAATGCCTATTGATATGGAGTTCGTCATGGCCTTGCTACCGGTTCGTCTGTCTCATCGTTTGACCCTCGGCAGTGTGTTGCTGTTGCTGTTCACGGCGCTGGCGGTATTTGCCGTGATGACCTTACGGGGGCAGCCCAAAGTGGTGGAGGCAAGCTCGGCACTGATCGAGCAGACCGGCAGCGCCATCGTTCGCCAGCTGGCGTTGCAGTTGGCGGGCATCGAAGGGGTGACCGCGAGCATGGCCCACCTGTTGGAAGGGCTGCCCAAGGAGCAGGCGCTGGTCATGGCCACCCTGCCCAAGGTGATCGACCATGAAGGCGACAAGGCGATCGCCGGGGGCGGCATCTGGCCAGAACCCAATGCCTTCACCCCCGGCGTGGAGCGCCGCAGTTTCTTCTGGGCCCGCAGCGATGCCGGGCCCCTGGCATTCTCCGATGACTACAACGCCGCCGGCAGCGCCGGTTATCACCATGAAGCCTGGTATACCGGCGCCCGCAACAGCGCGCCGGGCCGTTGCCTGTGGTCCGAGGCCTACCAGGACCCGGTGACCCAGGTGCCGATGACCACCTGCAGCGTTCCCTATCGCCAGGACGGTGCCTTTGCCGGGGTCGCCACCATCGACCTGCGCCTGGACGACCTGGCGCGCTTCCTCAAGGAGCAGGGGGCGGTCACCGGCGGCTATGCCTTCGCCCTGGACCAGGCCGGCAACGTGCTGTATTTCCCTGATGCCCAGGCCGGCGGCGGGGGCCAGATGCTCAGCTTCGACGCCCTGAGCAAGCAGCAACCCTGGTTGCTTCCGGTGGCCGAGGCCCTGGCCAAGCCGGCACCGACCGGGCAGGTGCGCAGCCTGGACCTGGACGAGGACGGGCGCTTGCAGGAAGCGGCGCGGGTCAGCCTGTTCAGCATGCCCGGCAGCGGCTGGACCATCGGCCTGGTGACCCCGGAGCAGAAGGTCACCGGCCTGGCCCGGGCCATGACCACCGAGATCCTGCTGTTCCTCCTGCCGTTGCTGGCGCTGCTGCTGTTCTTTGCCTGGCTGGCCGGGCACAAGCTGATTGCCCAACTGGAAGAAACCACCCGGCAGATCGATGCCCTGGGCAGTGGCCAGGCCAGCGACAACGCCGAGCTGCACGTGGCCCGGGCCGACGAGATCGGCGCCTTGCGCGCCGCGGTGAACCGCTATGCCGGGCAGTTGCGGCAAATGCTGCAGAAGATCGCCAGCGAAGCACGGCAGTTGCAGAACGAAGCCGCGCGCCTGGGTCAACTCAGCAGCACCCTGGCCCAGCGTGCCGAGCAGCAGCGCCAGGAGAACACCCAGTTGGCCACGGCCATCACCGAGATGTCCTCCAGTGCCCTGGAAGTGGCGCAGAACACCAACAATTGCGCCGACACCGCGCGCCAGTCCCTGGTGGTGGTGCAGGAGGGCCAGCACAAGGTCGATGCCAACAGCCAGTCGATCCAGCAGTTGTCCGCGGAAATGGCCGAGGCGGCGGCAGTGATCCAGCGCCTGGAGCAGGACAGCCAGCAGGTCGGCGCGGTGCTGGATGTGATCAAGGCGATCTCCGAGCAGACCAACCTGCTGGCGCTGAACGCCGCCATCGAAGCGGCCCGGGCCGGGGAGCAGGGCCGGGGCTTTGCCGTGGTGGCGGACGAAGTGCGGACCCTGGCCGGCCGCACCCAGACCTCGGCCAACGAGATCAGCGGCATGATCAACGACTTGCAGCAGGCCTCGCGTCAGGCGGTGCAGGCGATCCAGGCCGGCGAAACACGAACCCGCCAGGCGGTGGGCGAGGCGTCCGGTGCATCGGATGCGCTGTCCAGCACGGTGACCAGCTTCGACGATATTTCCCAGCGGGCGCAGCAGATTGCCGTGGCGGCCCAGCAGCAGAGCCACGTGACCCAGGAGATCAACGAACTGGCGGTGCGCATCCACGGCATCAGCGAGGACAACGCCCGGGACGCCCAGGCCCTGGACAAGGTCAGCGAGGCCATGCAGGCCCTGTCCGGGCGCTTGTCGAACCTCAGCCAGGGCCACCGCTGAGGCATTGCCTGCCCGGGCCGTCGGTGGCCCGGGCGGGTTTCAGTTCCCTCGGGCCGCATTCGCCGGCCCGTTTCAGACCTGGCTGTACATCATCAGCTTGAAGTTCAGCAACAGCCCCAAGGACACCCAGCCGAGCCCCAGCAGGCCATTGATCAACGGCTTGCCGGGAGCCACGCGCGTGGCCAGGAAGCGGGCGATGGCGGCGCCGATCAGCGCGCCGGGAAAGTCGAACAGATAGAACAGCCAGCCCAAGGCACCCTCCGGGGAACTGATCCACAGGCAGAACAGTTGCAGGTGCGCGGCCAGGGCCAGGGCCACCCCGGTGAACAGCGCCGGCGTGGGCCGGGTGCACAGCAGTAGGCCGAGAATCAGCCCCTGGGGCAGCCAGTAGGCGGCGAAGTTCTCCCAGAAATAATCTATCGGTTGCCAGGCCCGGACGATTGCCAGGGACAGCCCCCAGAGCAACGCGGCGGCAGCGGGCAGGTGATTCAGGGAGAGCAGGCGCAGGGAGCTGGAAGACATGCAGGATCTCGCTAATGAAGTTGTGGATCAGCCGGGCTGATGGTCGGGGAGGGCGCTCTGGCTGCACAGCTCATGCACCACCTGGCGCAACCAGCGATGGGCCGGGTCAGCCTCCATGCGCGGGTGCCAGAGCAGGGAGATGGTCATTTCCGGCAGGGGCACCGGCAGGCTGAAACCGTGCAGGCCGTGCCGCAGGTTGCTGGTGTGGCGCTCGGGCACCATGGCGATCAGGTCCGAACCCCGGGCCAGGGCCAGGGCGGCGGAAAAACCGCTGACCAGGGTGACGATCTGCCGTTCCAGGCCCAGGGCTTTCAGGGCCTCGTCCATGCGCCCATGAGCATGGCCCTGGTGGGCGGCGAGGATATGTTCGCCAGCCACGTAGGCATCCAGGCTTACCGGCCCCCGGCTCAAGGGGTGGCCGGCGCGCACCACGCCGATAAAGCGATCGCGAAACAGCGCCCGGGTGCGCAACTCGGGGCTGGTGTCGGCGTCGATCACCGCGGTTTCCAGGTCGACGCTGGCATCGCGCAGGGGCTGGCTGTCGCGGTCCAGCTTGGGTACGAAATGCACTCGCACCCCGGGCGCTTCAGCCCGCAGGCGACTGACCAGCGCCGGGCCGAAATTCTCGACGAAACCATCACGGCTGCGCAGCGTGAAGGTGCGCTGCAGGCGGCCAAGGTCGATCTGCTCGGCCGGGCGCAGGGCGGCCTGGGCGTCTGCCACCAGTTGGCCGATGCGCTGGCGCAGCTCCAGGGCCCGAGGGGTGGGCACCAGGCCGCGCCCGGCGCGCACCAGCAGCGGGTCGCCGGTGGCCTGGCGCAGGCGGGCCAGCGCCCGGCTCATGGCCGAGGGGCTCAGATGCAGGCGCTGGGCAGCCCGCGCCACGCTGCCTTCGGCCAGCAGTACGTCCAGGGTCAGCAGCAGGTTCAGATCGGGAGTCGACATCGGCGCAATGTAGCACGCAGGCAGCTGGCATGGCGTTGAATGCATCAATTAACTGCAAAGGCTGCGCCTTCCGCCTGGTCACGGCTGGCCCTAGGCTGGCGGGCATCACCTTGCCGGAGCCTGTGCGATGCCCATTCCCGAGTCCCAAGCCACCCCCCAGGAAGCCCTGGCGCCCCGTGCGCGCCGGGCCCTGGCCAGCCTGTCGCTGGCGATGCTGATGCCGTCCCTGGACACCAGCATCGCCAATGCCGCGCTGCCGAGCCTGGCCCAGACCCTTGAGGCGTCGTTCCAGCAGGTGCAATGGATTGTCCTGGCCTACCTGCTGGCCATTACCACCCTGATCGCCAGCGCCGGGCGCCTGGGGGACCAGTGGGGGCGGCGCCGGGCGCTGCTGGCGGGGATCGCCCTGTTCACCCTGGCCTCGCTGTGCTGCGGCCTGGCCCCGGGCCTGGGCTGGCTGCTGGCGGCCCGCACGCTGCAAGGCCTGGGGGCGGCGGTAATGCTGGCCCTGAGCATGGCCCTGGTGGGTGACGCGCTGCCCAAGGCCCGCACCGGGGCCGCGATGGGCTGGCTGGGCAGTATGTCGGCCCTGGGCACCACCCTGGGCCCGGCCCTCGGTGGCCTGTTACTGGCCAGCGTCGGCTGGCGCTGGATGTTCCTGGTCAATGTGCCCCTGGGATTGGTGGCGCTGTTACTGGCCTGGCGTTGCCTGCCACCGGACCGGCCTGTGGCGTCGGCCAGTGCCTTCGATGTGCCGGGCAGCTTGCTGCTGGCCTTGAGCCTGGGCGCCTATGCCCTGGCCCTGACCCTGGGGCACAACTTGCTGGCGCCGTTGAACCTGGGCCTGCTGGTGGCCAGCGTGGTCGGGGTCGCGCTCTTGGTGCGTGTCGAGCGCCGGGCCGCCGCGCCGCTGTTCCAGCCGGCCCTGCTGCGCCGGCCACAACTGCGCTGCAGCCTGTGGCTTAGCCTGCTGGTGTCGACGGTGATCATGACCACCCTGGTGGTGGGGCCGTTCTACCTGGCCCGGGGGCTGGGGCTCGGGAGCCTGGCAGTGGGCCTGAGCCTGTCCCTGGGGCCGCTGGTGGCGACCCTGTGCGGCGCCCCCGCCGGGCGTCTGGTGGACCGTTACGGTGCCCGGCCGCTGTCCCGGCTCGGCCTGCTGGGGTTGTGTGGCGGCCTGGGCCTGCTGGCGCTGCTGCCCCGGAGCCTGGGGCTGGCAGGCTACCTGCTGCCGCTGGCCCTGGCCACCGCCAGCTACGCGCTGTTCCAGACGGCCAACAACAGCCTGGTGATGCGTGATGTGGCGCCGCAGCAGCGCGGGCTGACGGCGGGGTTGCTGAGCCTGTCGCGCAACCTCGGGCTGATCAGTGGCGCGGCGGCCATGGGCGCACTGTTCGCCTGGGGCTCGGGGCCGCAGGCCGGCGTCGAGGCCGTGTCCCGCGGCATGCACTGGACCTTTGGCGTGGCGGCGCTGCTGATGCTGCTGGCCTTGCTCAGCGCCGGGCGCAACCGGCTGTCCGAGGACGCCGGCGCGGCTTGTCGGCCGGCTTGCCCCGACTAAGCTTGGCTGGCACACCCCACCAAGGAGCTGGTAACCGTGAGCACACTTCGCACCCCGTCCCTGGGCCCGATCGTCGGGCATACCACCGATATCTCCTGCCGCTTGTGGATTGCCGCCTCGGATGCCCTGGACGAGAAGGGCGTGGCCGAGGACATCCGCACCATCGGAGTCATCGGCGTGGTGGGCGGCAACGGCCGGGTCGCCGCCGAGAACATCTATTACTTTCGCCTGCGTCGCGAGTACCACCGCACCGGCACCTTCAACCTCGGGGTTGACGTCAACCTGTGGCGCAACGAGACCGAGCGCAAGCAGCTCAAGCCGTTCCTGCTGACGCCCGCCACTCACTACCGGGTGCGCATGGCTTCACTCAATGTCGACGACGCCGGCTCCATCGATGACGAGGTGTCCAGCGAATCGGTGGTCCAGCGCCTGCCGGCGGCATCGGCCTGGGCCAGCGACCTGAACCGCCTCGGCGCCGACCGGGTGTATGTGGAGGCCGAATTCACCACCCACGCCCGTGCCGGCGCTGGGGCGGCTTCCCAGCCCTTGAGTTTTCTCCTGGGCTCGTGCCGGTACCCGGGATTGCCGTGGCAACGCCGGGATTCGGATGCGATCTTCGGCCCCATGCTCAGTGCCCATGGCGATACCCGGTTCGCGCTGATGGTGGGGGACCAGATCTATGCCGATCTCTACAACCGTGCGGTGCCCATCGGCCGGGCGGACAGCTACAAGGAATTCGAGGAGCGTTACCACACCGCCTTCGGCTCGCCCTTCATCAGCCGTCTGCTGGCGCACAAACCCACCTACATGATCCTCGACGACCACGAGATCGAGGACAACTGGACGCAGGACCGCATCGACAAGAACGGTAGCAAGCGCACCCTGTTCAACTGGGCGATGGGCGCCTACATGAGCTACCAGTGGAGCCATGGGCCGCGCTTCGAGGACAGCTATGTGCAGAACCGTGCGATGTCCGGCAACGATCAGTACCTCAAGCACCGTTCGGTCAAGCAGCTGTTCTACGACTTTTCCTGTTCCAACTACCCGTTCTTCGTGCTGGATACCCGTACCCAGCGCTTTGTCGATGATGTGCCCGGCGCCCTGCAGGACAACCACCTGCTGGGCCGACCCTCACTGCACCCGGCCGAACCCGGCCAGTTGGATCGCTTGTGCGCCTGGTTGCGGCATATGCAGGAGGACCGGGGCAACACCCCCAAGTTCGTGGTGACGTCCAGCGTCTTTGTACCCAATGGCGTGGATACCGCGGGCGAGGGCCCGCGCTACGAGCGGCGCAAGAACCAGAGCGACTCCTGGTCGGCGTTTCCCAGCACCCGCAGCACCGTGCTGGAAACCATCGCCCTGTACCAGGTGCAGAACGTGGTGTTCCTGTCCGGCGACATTCATTGCTCGAACATTTCCCGGTTGCAGTTCAGTGGCGGAGCCCAGGGCATCAAGGCTTATGCGGTCACCTCGTCAGCCTTCTATTGGCCGTTCCCCTTTGCCGACGGCGACCCTGCCGGCTACGTGCATGACTCGCGCGCCCCCCAGACCCCGGACAGCTTTGCCCTGAAAAATGTCCCGGGCACCATGGACTACCGCACCTGGGCCTTTACCCAGGCCGACAACTTCGCCCGCCTGGACCTGCACCCCGACACCGCCGAAATGCAGGTGCAGTTCTACGGCACCGACGGCGAGCCCCTGGTGACCCGCAAGCAGGACGATAGCGTCAACGACCAGCCGGAGCGGCTGCAACTGATGCCCTGGTAGCGGGGCTGGCCCGGGCGCACCTGCTCTAGTGGCCTGTCACATGGAGTTGGTGCAGATGGCTCACCCGCCCGAGAAACATCATCTGGCGCATGTACATCGCCACGAGCAGGGCCAGGGCGCTAAAGCCGTTGAACCCGGGATGCTGGGCCATGGACAGCGCCCCACAGGCGCTGAAGCCGATTTCGATCAGGGCCAGGGCGATACAGCCGGTCAACAGGTTCTGGCAGAGGCTGACCTCCGCCATCGCCTTGACCAGGGTCTTGCCGGCGCCGTCATCTGCCTGGATGACTTCATCCAGTTGCCTGGTCACCGCCTTCCACCTGGCGAAGCTGGAGGATGCCGGGGCATCTGCCAGGCCTACCAGCGCCGCCAGGAACCTGAAGCGGTTCAGCGTAGCGATGGATAGCCAGTCCCAGAGCGGGGCGAAGCCGGTGAAGACGATACCGGACACGTAGCTGAGGATGATCAGCACGAACAACAGGGCGCCGCCGAGAATATCGGGGGGTTGCAGCTGTTCGTGGGGGTACTTGAAGGCCAGGACGATCCAGAACGCCATGCCCGGGCAGATCCGCGCAATCAGATCGTAATAGACGCTGGGAATGAGGTTGAGGATCGAGGTGAGCCCGCTGCCGCCCTCGCTCTTGCCAGGCTCTTTCTTGCCCTTGTCTGCTTCGCACATGGCGCTCTCCCTTGCCCAGGAACTCCTGGCTCCTAACTCTTAGTTCAAGGGGGGAGCGTTGTCCACGGAACGGGCTGGACAAGCACTTTCAGTGCTGCCAGGGCAGGGGGACGCCTCGAACACACGGTTGGGCGAACACAGGGCCTGGGTGCCCTGTGTCCCTTTGCCGGTCAGTACCCAGGGGCGGCTTACAGCCCCAGTTCCAGCGCCAGCAGGTCCGCCAGTGGCTGGCGGCGGCGGATCAGTTTCGGCTGGCCGTTCTCGAACAGCACCTCCGGCAGCAGCGGGCGGCTGTTGTAGTTGGAGGACATGCTGGCGCCATAGGCGCCGGTGTCGTGCAGTACCAGCAGGTCGCCGACCCGGGCCTGGGGCAGGGGGCGCGGGGTCAGGCATTCGTCGTCCTGGGTGAAGATGTCGCCGGACTCGCACAGCGGGCCGCCGACCACGGTCAGCTGTTGCGGGCGCTCCACCGGGTGGCCGGCGGCGTCCAGCAGGCTCATGCCGTGGTAGGCGCCGTACATGGCCGGGCGCATCAGGTCGTTGAACCCGGTATCCACCAGCACGAAGTGATGCTGGCCGGCGGTCTTCACCACCCGCACTTCGCTGACCAGGCAGCCGGCCTCGGCCACCAGGAAGCGCCCCGGTTCGATCTCCATGCGCACGCCGTGGCCCAGGTAGGCCTCGATCTCCTGGCGCGCCACTTTCCAGGCATTGGCGTAACGCTGCACGTCCACCGGGGTGTCGCCCTCGCGGTAGGGGGTGGACAGGCCGCCGCCGATGGAGAAGGCCTCGAGGTCGTGGTCCAGGGATTTCACCGCCGCCACCATGGCTGCGCCCACCTGTTCCAGGTGGTCGTAGTCGACCCCGGAGCCGATGTGCATGTGCAGGCCCACCAGGTGCAGGCCATGCTGGCGGATCACCGCCAGGGCTTCGCTCATCTGGTCGTGCCAGATGCCGTGCTTGCTGTTTTCGCCACCGGTGTTGGTCTTGCGGCTGTGGCCGTGGCCGAAGCCCGGGTTGATCCGCAGCCAGACCCGGTGCCCCGGGGATTTCTCCCCCAACTGGCGGAGCATGTCGATGGAGCCGGCGTTGACTTCCACCTGCAGTTCCACCACCCGGGCCAGGGTGGCCTCGTCGAACAGGTCGCAGGTGAAGACGATGCCGGCATCCACCGGGCTGAAGCCGGCCAGCAGGGCGCGTTCGATTTCCCCCAGGGACACCGCATCGACCCGTACCCCGGCCTCGCGGATCAGGCGCAGCAGGTGCAGGTTGGACGAGGCCTTCTGGGCGTAGCGCACCACGTCGAACGCCTGCAACTGGGCGATGCGCGCCTGGATGGTGGCGGCGTCATAGCACCACAGTGGAGTGCCGTACTGGCGGGCGGCGGCGACAAGTTGAGCGGGGGAAAATGGAATGGCCATGGCGAATGCAATCTGTGATCAGTGGGAATGGAGGCAGCATGCCCGTTGGCGGCTATTCAAGAAAATATCTATTCTTTGCCAAGATATTCATATTTGATATGGGCTGGTTGATTAAGCGAGTTTCCCGCCATGGACATCTCCCTGCGGCACATCGAAGTGTTCCGCGCCATCATGCAGGCCGGCAGCGTCACCGGCGCCGCGCGCCTGCTGTTTACTTCGCAGCCCACCGTGAGTCGCGAGCTGGCCCGGCTGGAAACGCTTTCCGGCTTGCGCCTGTTCGATCGTGAAGGCGGGCGCCTGCTGCCCACGGCCCAGGCCCTGCTGTTGCTGGAGGAAGTCGAGCGGGCCTATGTGGGGCTGGAGCGGATCAACAGCGTGGCCCAGTCGATCCGCCGTTTCGAGCACGGCCAGTTGAGCCTGAGCTGCCTGCCGCTGTTCTCCCAGACCCTGCTGCCGCCGGTGTGCAAGCAGTTCCAGGCGCAGCACCCGGGCATCGGCCTGAGCATCACCGCCCAGGAATCGCCGCTGTTGGAAGAGGCCCTCAGTGCCCAGCGCCATGACCTGGGCCTGACCGAAAGCGAGCACCTGCCCCGGGGCACCCAGGGCGAACTGCTGTTCTGCGCCGACATGGTCTGCATCCTCGCGGACGACCATCCGCTGCTGGCCAGGCCACGGCTGGCGCTTGCGGATTTTCGCGGCCAGGACTTCATCAACCTCTCGGGCCTGGATATCTACCGCCAGACCCTGGATGAGCATTTTCGCCAGGCCGGGGTGGATCGCCGGATAGTTGTGGAAACCACCAACGCAGCTTCGGTGTGCGCCATGGTGCGCCAGCGGCTCGGGGTGGCGATCATCAATCCCTTGAGTGCCATGGAAGAGGCCGGGCGCGGCCTGGCGATCCGGCCGTTGCAGCTGTCGGTGCCCTATCGGGTGATGCTGATCCGCCCGGATTACCGGCCCTCGTCGAGTTTTGTCGAGGGTTTCAGTGAAGCCCTGCGCACCCAGGCCAAGGCACTGCAAGAGCAGGTCGGGCGGATAGTGCAGGGAGGGCAAGGGGTGAATCGCTCAGGCTGATGGGGGGGGCGTGGCCCAATGTTCAGCTTGTTGGTGAAGAGGGCGCGTTGGCGCTTCAGGGAAACATGTCCCTCTCGTATGGCGGCAGACAGTTACCGAGGATAGCCTTGCGGTCGGCTGATCTTGTGGCAAGCCTCAGGTGCAGGCCAGGACCGTAGCGACTCAATCCCCTGACCAGTTCTGGAGTCAAATAAAATGCCTATTGCCATTCACGCACGCAACAACACCGCCGCTCCGCAGCAAGTCGCCATCAGGAATACCGCCCAGGGCAACAACCTGGCCAACGTCAACATACCTGCCCAAGGCAACGTGGTTCTTTATGTCCTGCAAGCGGATGCCAGTGCCGACCTGTATCTGATCTGCAATGCCAATGCTGCCCAGGCTGCCCAGTTGAGCGTCGTCTACCGGGGCCATAGCAGTGTGGTTCAAGACAGCGACTGGGCCCGCCAATGGACAGTCGATGGTGCCGTGGATGGCGTACAGCTGGACCTGGCATAGCGGGAAAAACTCGCTGGCAAAGACCATCCTGCGCACGCCTTGCCCGTAGGAGCCAGCTTGCTGGCGAAAGCGCTCTCACGGGCGCCTTCGCTGGCAAGCCAGCTCCTACAAGGAGGGCGGTTTTGCGCGGAGGTTAGCGCTCGATCGCCAGGGCCACGCCCTGGCCGCCGCCGATGCACAGGGTGGCCAGGCCCTTTTTGGCATCACGCTTGATCATTTCATGCAGCAGGGTCACCAGCACCCGGCAGCCCGATGCACCAATCGGGTGGCCGATGGCGATCGCACCGCCGTTGACGTTGACCTTGCTGGCGTCCCATTCCAGTTCCTTGGCCACCGACAGCGACTGCGCGGCGAAGGCTTCGTTGGCTTCGATTAGGTCCAGTTGGTCCAGGGTCCAGCCGGCCTTGTCCAGGCAGCGGCGGGTGGCCGAGACCGGGCCGATGCCCATGATCGCCGGGTCGACGCCGGCGTTGGCGTAGGCGGCAATTTTTGCCAGCACCGGCAGGCCCAGGGCCCGGGCCTTGCTGGCGCTCATCAGCATCACCGCGGCAGCGCCGTCGTTCAGCGCCGAGGCGTTGCCGGCGGTGACGCTGCCGTCTTTCTTGAACGCCGGCTTGAGCTTGGCCAGGGCCTCGGCGGTGGTGCCGGGGCGCGGCTGTTCGTCGGTGGCGAAGGTCAGCGGCTCGCCCTTGCGCTGGGGAATCTGGATCGGGGTGATCTCGTCGACAAAGCGCCCGGCCTCGATGGCCGCCGCGGCTTTGTGCTGGGAAGCGGCGGCGAAGGCGTCCTGGGCTTCACGGCTGATGCCGTATTTCTCCACCAGGTTCTCGGCGGTGATGCCCATGTGGTAGTCGTTGAAGGCATCCCACAGGCCGTCGCTGATCATGGAGTCGACCATCTGGCTGTGGCCCATGCGCAGGCCGGTGCGGGCGCCGGGCAGCACGTAGTTGGACAGGCTCATGTTTTCCTGGCCGCCGGCGATGATCACCTCGGCATCGCCGCAGCGGATGGCCTGGGCGCCCAGGTGCAGAGCCTTGAGGCCGGAGCCGCAGACCTTGTTCAGGGTCATGGCGGGCACGGCGTGGGGCAGGCCGGCCTTGATCGCGGCCTGGCGGGCGGGGTTCTGCCCTGCGCCGGCGGTGAGCACCTGGCCCATGAGCACTTCGTCGACCTGGGCCGGGTCGATGCCGGTCTGGGCCAGCAATTGGCGGATGACCGCGGCGCCCAGGTCAACGGCGGGAATGTTCGCCAGGGAGCCCTGGAAACTGCCCACGGCGGTGCGGGTGGCGGCAACGATTACGACGTCTTGCATGATGGGGCTCCTCAGGCGAACTGCATTTCAGGCACGTGGTCCGGCACGATCAGCTTGCCGGCGGTCTTGCTGACGATTTCCTCGACGCTGACCCCGGGGGCGCGCTCCTTGAGGATGAAGGCGCCGTTCTCGATCTCCAGGTACGCAAGGTCGGTGAGCACGCGCTTGATGCACTGGGCGCCGGTCAGCGGCAGGCTGCAACGGCTGAGCAATTTGGATTCGCCGTCTTTCGAGGCGTGGGTCATGGTGACGATGATGTTCTCGGCACCGGCCACCAGGTCCATGGCGCCGCCCATGCCCTTGACCAGCTTGCCGGGGATCATCCAGGAGGCGATGTTGCCCTGCACGTCCACTTCGAAGGCGCCGAGCACGGTCAGGTCGATATGGCCGCCGCGGATCATCGCGAAGGATTCGGCGGACGAGAAGATCGAGGCGCCGATGCGCGCGGTCACCGTCTGTTTGCCGGCGTTGATCATGTCGGCGTCGACTTCGTCCTCGGTGGGGAAGGCGCCCATGCCCAGGAGGCCGTTTTCCGACTGCAGCATGACTTCCATGCCGTCGGGGATGTAGTTGGCCACCAGGGTCGGGATGCCGATGCCGAGGTTGACGTAGAAGCCGTCCTGCAGTTCGCGGGCGACGCGCTGAGCCATTTGTTCGCGGGTAAGAGCCATGTTTGTTGTCCTTTTAGTCGGGCTGGGGAAGGGCGATCACTTGCGCACGGTGCGCTGTTCGATGCGCTTCTCGAAGGTGCCGCAGATGACCCGGTCGACGTAGATGCCGGGGGTGTGGATCTGCGTCGGGTCCAGCTCGCCCGGTTCGACGATTTCTTCCACTTCGACCACGGTGATCTTGCCGGCGGTGGCCGCCAGGGGGTTGAAGTTCTGCGCGGTGTGGCGGTAGACCACGTTGCCGAAGTGGTCGGCCTTCCAGCCCTTGACGATGGCGAAGTCACCGGTGATGGACTCTTCCATCAGGTAGGTGCGGCCCTTGAATTCGCGGGTTTCCTTGCCGTCGGCCACCGGGGTGCCGACGCCGGTGGCGGTGAAGAAGGCCGGGATCCCGGCGCCGCCGGCGCGCATTTTTTCCGCCAGGGTGCCCTGGGGGGTCAGTACCACTTCGATCTCGCCGCTGAGCAACTGCTTCTCGAACAGGGCGTTTTCACCCACGTAGGAAGCGATCACCTTGCTGATCTGGCGGTCTTCCAGGAGCACGCCCAGGCCGAAACCGTCGACCCCGCAGTTGTTGGACACCACGGTCAGGTCGCGGGTACCGCGGCGCTTGATCTCGGCGATCAGGTTTTCGGGGATACCGCACAGGCCGAAGCCGCCGGCGATCACGGTCATGCCGTCTTGCAGACCTTCCAGGGCTTCCTCGTAGGACGCCACGCGCTTGTCGAAACCTGCCATTTGCACCTTCCTCTTTCTTGTTCGTTGGCGGCTGGCCAGCCGTTTGCGGGCCAGTGTTGCGCTGCGGGATTGATTTGTTAAGTTGATTTTTAAGGTTGATTGATTGGAAAAGCAGCATAATCCAGGGCGGCATACACCCAAGAGAATGGCAGATGACGGTTAAACAGATACGGGCATTTCTGGCCGTGGCCCACAGTTTGAGCTTTGCCCTGGCCTGCGAACGGCTGCACCTGTCGCAGTCGGCCCTGAGCCTGACGATCAAGGCGCTGGAGGAAGGCCTGGGTGGGCGCCTGTTCACGCGCAATACGCGCAATGTGGCCCTGACCCCGGAAGGCGAGGCCCTGCTGCCCCTGGCGCGGCGTCTGATCGCCGACTGGGACAACGCCGAGGACGAACTGCGCCAGCGTTTCACCCTGCAGCGAGGCCGGGTGACCCTGGCGGCGATGCCGTCCTTTGCCGGCAACCTGCTGCCGCCGATCCTCAAGCACTTTCGGGCCCGCTATCCCCAGGTCAACGTCACGGTCAACGACGTGGTCAACGAGCAGGTGCTGGAGATGGTCCGTGATCGCGAGGTGGAGCTGGGGGTGGCGTTCGAGCCCCAGGACAGCACCTCGCTGGTGTTCACCCCGCTGTACATCGACCGCTTTGTCGCCGTGGTGCCCCGGGATTCGCCCCTGGCCCGGCGCAGCGAGATCGACTGGCAGGCGCTGTTGCAGGAGCCCTTCATCACCTTGCAGCGGCCGTCCACGGTGCGGGTGATGCTCGAAGATCACCTGCGGGCACGGGGCGTGCAACTGCCGGTGGAGTTTGAAAGCCACCAGTTGGCGACCGTGGGGCGCATGGTCGCCAGCGGCCTGGGGGTGAGTGCGGTGCCGGCGCTGTGCGCCCAGCAGATGCGCGAGCTGGGCGGGCACTGCCTGACCCTGCACGATCCGGTGGTGGAGCGGGCCATTGGTGTACTGACCAAGCCGGGGGACGAGCTGTCCACCGCGGCCCAGGCGCTGTTCGACATCCTGCGCGAGGAAAACCTCGGCCAGCGCCTGGCGCTACTCTGAGGCTCAACGCAGCAGGCGTTCGGCCAACTGGGGCAGCAACAGGTCACAGGGCTCGCCGAGCTTGAGGTCCAGCAGCTCGTCGGCGCGGGTCCTGCCGAAGTTGATGGCCAGCAGCGGCTTGCCTTGCTCGGCCACGGCGCGGCACAGGCGGAACGCCGAATAGGCCATCAGCGACGAACCCACCACCAGCAGGCCTGCGGCTTCGTGCACGGCGCTCAAGGCACGGGCCGCGGTGGCCGCGGCCACGTTCTCGCCGAAGAACACCACATCGGGTTTCAATCGCGAGCCATTGCAGTAGGGGCAGTGGGGCACCTGGAAGCGTTCCTCGAAGGCCGGGTCCAGCAGGGTGTCGCCGTCCGGCGCCTGCACCGCGTCAACGCCGGCCAGGTAAGGGTTGTGCGCCTCCAGTTGCTGCTGGATGGCCTCCCGCTGGCTGCGCTGGCCGCAGTCCAGGCACAAGACCCGCTGCAGGCTGCCGTGGAGCTCGATGACCTCCAGGCTGCCGGCCTCGTCGTGCAGGGCATCGACATTCTGAGTGATCACCCCGGCGATCCGGCCTGCGGCCTGCAATTGCGCCAACGCCTGGTGCGCGGCATTCGGCCGGGCCTGGCGAATGCGCGGCCAGCCGAGCATGGCCCGGGCCCAGTAGCGGCGACGGGCTTCGGGCTGGGCGAGGAATTCCTGGTACATCATCGGCTGGCGGCCACGGCGCACGCCCTCGCTGTCGCGGTAGTCGGGGATCCCCGACGGGGTGCTGATACCGGCGCCGGTGAGGACCATGAACGGCTTGCCGTGCATGGCGGCGGCGAGTTGTTCGAACGGAGGGGCAGTAGGGCGGTCGATCATGGGCTGCACTCGTTTCCAGTGGCCAGGGACGCCTACCAGAAATAGACGCAAAGCCCTCGCGGCGCCAGTGTTTTACCCAAGGTTCAGCGCCGGGGACCGAACACCGACTTGGGTGGCTTGCCATAGAACCGGGTAAAGGCCGCACTGAAATTGCCGGGAAAGCGGTAGCCCACCTGATAGGCCGCCTGGGCCACCTGGCACCCGCCCTCCAGCAGGCGGTGGGCATGGCCCATGCGGATTTCCAGGAGCATGCGCTGCGGCGTGGTGTGGTAGTGCTCGCGCAGGCCCTGCTTGAGCTTGAACTCGTTGAGACCCACAGCGGCGCACAGGTAGGCCACGGTCAAGGGCTGGTGCATCTGCTCGAACATCAGGTCGCGCACCCGCTGCAGCCGTTCAAGTTCGGCGGCCTTCAGGCGCCGGCCCGGGACGGTAGGGGCGGGTGCCAGGGCCTGCAATTGCAAGGACAGCAGGCTCAGGGCGTGGATATGCAGCTCTAGCGTCGGTGGCTGTTGCAGGCCCAAGGGTTGGGCCAGTGCACTGAGATGGCCGGCACTGGCCCGGGAAGTGGGCCCGCAGGCCAGCAGTTGCAAGGCGTCCTGGCCCAGCAACTGGCGAGCCCGGGCGGGGCCCAGGTACTGCTGGAGCAGGGCTTCGCCCACCAGCAGGCGCAGTTGCTCTACCGTTTCATTGGCGGCATAACGGCGTTCGCCTCGGCTGGCCTGGAAGGCGCTGACGGTGGTGTGCCCGGCGCGAAACGCCAGGCTCGAACCCTTGGTATCCAGGTAGCCCGAGGTGCCTTGCAAGGCGCAGGTGATCACCAGCAAACGGCCTGCGTGGCAACTGCTGGCCTCTTCGATCAAGGGGCGATTGGGGTGATAGCGCGAGTGCACCAGGGTCAGGCCCTGAGCCAAGGGCAGGCTCTCGAAATGGCAATCGCCCAGGGCCTCGGGCAACTGCTGGCGTGACCCGCCGCCCGGGGCCTGGCTGTGCTCGCGTGGTGCGTGGCACGGCAAGCGATAGGACTGGGAAGAACCGGGTGCAACGGCCATGTTCGCGCTCCTGCAAGGGATGTTCTGCGTTTGCCATGGGAATGGATCCGTTTCCCATATGAACACGCATGATAAGCATTCTCGCTAAAAAGTAAGCTGTTTCCCAAGCAGGGGCGAGCCTCGCAATCTTGCGGCGCCCCACCTGTAAAGGAGCAAGCAATGAACCCGCAGAACTTGAAATCCGCCGGTCCCCGGGGGCTCTGGCTGCGCACGGTGCTGGTGTGTGCCATGGGCCTGCCGATGCTGATCTTCTACGCCATCGGCACCCTCGGGCCCTTGCTGATCGCTGATCTTGGGGTGGCGCCCCACTGGCTGGGCTGGCTGGTGATGAGCGCTTTTGGCCTGGCGGCATTGCTGTCTTTGTGGGCGGGGCCGCTGGTGAACCGGCTCGGCACTCGACGGGCCCTGGCCTTGCTGTTCTGGGCGACCCTGGCGGGGTATGGCCTGCTGGTCAGCCTGCCGGGATTTGCCGGGGTGCTGCTGGCCCTGGCGATCTGCGGAGTGGCCCAGGCCCTGGCCAACCCGGTGACCAATCTGCTGGTGTCCGAGTGTGTCGAGGCTCGTAGCAAGGCCGCGGTGGTGGGGCTGAAACAGTCTGGGGTGCAGCTGTCCGCGCTGATCGCCGGCCTGTTGTTGCCGCCTCTGGCCGGGTCTCTGGGTTGGCGCGCGGCCCTGGCCTGCCTGCTCCTGCCGACCTTGCTGCTGGCCCTGTGGGGGCCAAAGGTGGCGGCGGGCAGCGCAGCGGGCAAGACCATGAGCTTGAAGATTCCCCGGCCGAATTCACGGCTGGCGCTGCTGCTGAGCGTGCAGTTGTGTGTCGGCCTGGTGCTTTCGTCCTTCGTGACCTTTCTTGGGGTATTCGCGGCTCGCCAAGGGGTGGCGGTCGGCGAGACCGGAGCCATGGTCGCCGGGTTCGGGGTCATGGGCATCCTGGCCCGGACCTTGTTGACGCCACTGGCGGCACGTATGACCGAGGAGTCCTGGTTGCTGCTGACGTTATTGCTCCTGGCCATCCTGGCCCTGGCGGTGACTGCCCAGGCCACGCCCCAGGCGCACTGGCCCTTGTGGTTCGGCGCCCTGGGCATGGGCTTGACCGCCGTGGCCACCAATGCCATCGCCATGAGCATGCTGCTGCGCGATCCGGCCTTTGGCAGCCCAGCCTCGGCCTCGGGCCTACTTTCGGCGGGCTTCTTCGTCGGGTTCGCCCTCGGGCCGGTACTGTTCGGTACCGTGCAACAGGGCGCGGCGGGTTTTGCCAGCGCCTGGCGGATGCTGATTGCGGTCCTGCTGCTGGGGGCGGGGCTGAGCCTGATGCTGGTGCGTGCCCGAGCCCTTCAGCCGGCCAGCCCTAGAGCCTGAACACGTTCACCTGCTGCTCCAGGTTTTGCGCCAGTTGCTGCAGGGAGCGGGCGGTCTCGGTGGTTTCCTCCACGGCCTGGCTGTTCTGCTGGGACATCTGGGCAATGCGCTCGACGTTGCGCGCCACATCCTGGCTGGCGGCGGTCTGTTCCCGCAGGGCCAGGGAGATCTGGTCCACCACCCGCACCACATTGCCGGAGGAGGTGCGGATATTGACGATGGCCTCGCCGGCCTGCTGGGCCTGTTCGACGCCGCTTTTCACCTGATTGACTCCGACGTCCATGCTGCTCACCGCTTCCCGGGTGCCCAGCTGGATCTTGTCGACCATCTCGGTGATCTCCTGGGTCGAATTGGCCGTGCGCTGGGCCAGCAGGCGCACTTCATCGGCGACCACGGCAAAGCCACGGCCTTGCTCGCCGGCCCGGGCGGCCTCGATGGCCGCATTGAGGGCCAGCAGGTTGGTCTGCTCGGCAATGCCCTTGATCACACTGACAATGCTGGAGATCTGTTCGGCATGCTGGCCCAGTTCACCGATCTGGGTGGCCGAAGCCTGCACGGTCTCGGCGATCAGGCGCATGCTGCCCAGGGTGTCCTGGATCACGCTGCCGCCTTCCTCGGACTGGCGCCCGGATTCGCTGGACAGGGCATGAGCGTCCCCGGCGTTGTCCGCCACATGGTTGATGCTCACCGTCAGTTCTTCCACCGTGGCGGCCATGGATGAGGCCGAGTGGGACTGTTCCTGGGCCGATGCCGAGAGCTGCAGCGAGGCACTGGAAATGCTCTGGGAGGCGCTCACCAGTTGCTCGGCTCCCAGCTTGATCTGGCTGATCATCGACCGCAGGCGCTCCTGCATGGCGGCGAAAGCCTGCTGCAGCTCGCTGACTTCATCGCGCCCCTGGGTGCTGATGCGGTTGTCCAGGTGGCCGGCGGCGATGGCCTCGGCCACTTCCACGGACTGGCGGATGCGTCCTACCAGGTTGCTCGACAGCGACCAGGCAACGAGCATGGCCAGCAGTGCCGCCAGCATGCCGCCGCCGAGCAGGATCGCCAGGGCCGAAGCCTTGGCGTTGTCCATGGCCTGGCTGCGGGCGTCCTGCAGGCTTTTTTCCGCTTCGCGCAACTCACTGGTGAGCTGGCGCATGGCGTCCATCTTGGCCTTGTCGCGGCCGGCGCTGATCTGCTCGGCCATGGCGGTGGCCGGCTGAGTCCCGGCATTGATCGCCCGGCGCAGGGCCAGGTTGCCCTGGATGTCCTCGCGCAGCCACTGGTCGTGCAGGGCCTTGAGTCGCTCCAGGCGCGCCTGCTGCTCGGGGTTGTCGGCGGTGCTGCTCTTGATCCGAGCGTAGTAGTCGGTAAAGGCTTTTTCGCCTTGTTCCAGAGGTTCGAGGAAGCTGTCGCGACCGGTCAGGGCATAACCGCGCATGCCGGTCTCGATATTGATCAGGCTGCGCAAGAGGGCGTCGGACTGGTTCAGCACTTCATGGCTGTGGATGGTGCTTTTGACGCTGCTGCTGACTTGATCGAAGCCGCGCAGGGCCGCCAGCACCAGCAGCAGGAGGATCAGCAGGACGACGCCGAAACCGGCATAGAGCTTTTGCGAAATGCTCAGATTGGAAAACATAGGAAGGACCGCTCCTAAACCGTTGACTGAATGCTTCACAGGGGCGTGCCTCGATGAGGCAGCGTGATAGCTCAATGATGTTTAAATGACATCAATGGTCCGACTTTTCCTGTACAAAAAAAGTTTCATGTACAGGAAAATATTTTTGCGGGGCATGCAGAAGGGCGCGCCGAGCATCGCCCCAAGGGGGGCGGCTCGGCGTGCGGCAGGGGTCAGCTGGAGTGGGCGTTGCTGTCTTCTTCGGGGTCGTCGCTTTCGGTCTGCCCCGGCAACTCGGTGATCACGCTGAAGTCGCTGACTTCCACTGCCCCCAGGCCATAGCCCAGCAGGTGGAAGGAGAAGGCCTTGCGGGTTTCCGGGTTGTCGAAGCTGAAGTCCATCTGCAACGGCTGGTCGGGTGTGACCAGCATTTCTTCCGGCAGGCCCAGGGGCACGTCCTGTTCCAGTTCCTTGCCCTTGAGCAGGATGTAGGCATTTTGCTGCGGGTCGGCGGAGCGCACGGTGAAGCGCACCCGGGTCTGGGAGCCCTTGGGCATTTCCAGGTACTGGGCGCCGATCAGGTTGTCGGCCCAGTCGTCCTTGATCTGTGCCTGCAGCGGGATGATCGCCGGGCTGCCGAACTGGTAGTGCTGGTTCAGCGGCGACTGCAGCAGGCTGCGGTCCAGGTTCGCCGCACGCGCGCTGATCTGCCGGGCCCGCAGGCCGCCGTACTGGCCTTGCAGGCTGGCGCTGTCGGCGATGAAACCGGGGCTGGCGTAGTAGCGGCAGCGCTGTTGGAAGTCGCACTCGGTGAAGGTGCCCTGGCCATCGTGGTAGCGCAGCTTGCCGTTGGTGTAGGACATGATTTCCCGGCCCTGGGCATAGTCGCGCAACAGCGAGCGGCCGCTGAGGCTGGCGGGCACCGGCAGGCCGAAGTAGTCCAGCACCGAGGCGCTGAGGTCGACGTGGCCGTAGGTGCCGGACTTGAGATGGGGCAGCAGGTCCTGGTCCGGGGCGAGCATCAGGTTGAAGCCCCAGGACGAAGCCAGGCGCACGCCGTCGATGCCGTGGGACTCATCGGAGGTAATGATCACCAGGGTGTCCTTGAGCACGCCCTTGCGCTCCAGGCCCGTGAGGAACTGGTCGATGGCGTCGTCCAGGTAGCCCACGGCGGCCTGCTTCGGCGTCTCATAGCGCTCCAGGTAGTCCTCGGGCGCCGAGTAGGGCTGGTGGGTGCCGACGGTCAGCAGGGTGAGCATCCACGGCTTCTTGTTCTTCTTCAGCTGGTCGACGTAGCCCAGGGCGCCTTCGAAGAAGGCCTTGTCGTCCTTGCCCCAGGGGAACTCCAGGTAGTTGTCGTTCTTGAACCACTCCAGGCCGTGGGTCGAATCGAAGCCGATGTGCGGCATGATCTTGTCCTTGGCCATGAAGCGCAGGCCGGCGCCCTGCAGGTAGTGGGTGTTGAAGCCGAATTTGTGCATCTGTGCCGGCAGGCAGGCCTGGTTGCGCTGGCTCTGGGTGAGCATCTCGACGCCCTTGGGGGTGCCGTTGTCGAGCTTGTCGTAGTCGCCGCAGAGCATGGCGTACAGACCGCGGATGGTCTGGTGGCTGTGCAGCACGTAGTCCGGGGTGTTCATGCCGCGCTCGGCCCAGGCGCTGAGCTTGGGCATCAGGTCTTCCTGGTAGCGGCTGTTCAGGGCTTCGCGGTTGGTGCGGATATAGGCACCGGGAATGCCTTCGAGGGTGATCAGCAGCACGTTGCGCGCGCGGCCTGCGCTGGGCAGCAGCGGCTGGCCTTCCAGGTCCAGGCGGGTGAGCCCGGCCATGGGCGGTGGGACATCGGCGACGTCGCCTTGCAGCCAGTCCTCCACCTGCATCTGCGCCTGGCCGGTGGCAGTGGCCAGGGCCTGGTGGGGCAGGTTGAACAGTTGCCACTGGTCGGCTTCGCTGGGCTTGAGGTACTGGATGCCGCCGTGGGCCACCAGCAACAGCACCGGCAGGCTCCAGCTATGGCGCGGCAGTGCCGGGGGGCGCACCCCGCGGTGGGCGCGCTGGACCACCAGCCACAGCACCAGCCCCAGCAACAGCGCCAGGCCCAGGTCCGGGTGGGTCAGGCCGCCGCCGGTGGAGTTGCCGACAAACTGCGGGTCCACCAGGTAGTGCAGGTCGGCGAGGTTGGGCATGCGCCCCACGGCGCTTACCAGCTCGGCGCTGACCAGGGTCAGCAGGGCCCAGACCAGCAGCACCGGCAGCGCCAGCCACCAGGGCCGGCGGTACAGGAGTACGGTCAGCAGGCTGGCGCTGGCCAGGTCCGACAGATAGCCCAGCGGGTTGGACCAGCCCAGGGCCAGGCGCGCGCCCATGGGCAGCAGCAACAGCAGGCCGAACAGGGCGCACAGGGGTGCAAGAGGGTGTTTTAGGCAACGACGGATCAACTTCACAAATAACCTGCCTGTCATCAAATCTTCACGCAAATGTGCGCGATCTTAACAAGAGCTGACGGCAAGACGTTTCTTAATCGTCAAGGAAAGACCTGGGGACAGGCTTTGCGAATCGCCCCAAAGAGGCTGTGGAAACCGTGCAAAGCCCCAGCCTGGAAGGCTGGCGGCGAGCAGGGGCAGGTTTCAAACCGCTTGGATTTACTATTTCAGGTTGTTAAAAAAAATGTGCCTTGAGTGCTGATGCCGATCAATCAAGGGCAAGCGCTGTAGGGGGGGCAGGGGAGCTTGCTCCGGCACCTATCGCGACCACTTGATGATAAGCCGGGCGAAAAACGCGCCGCTGACAATCACCGCGAACAGGCGCAGGGTCTGCATCGCCAGCACCAGGCCGACATCCGAATGGGTGTCCACCGCGATGATCGCCATGGCGTCCAGGCCGCCAGGGCTGGTGGCCAGGTAGACCGAGAGAAAGTCCTTGCCCATCCACAGGGCCAGCCCCCAGGCAGAGAGGGCACAGAGGGCGATCAGCAGCAGGGCGCCGCCGATCATCGCCGGCAGGTGGCCGAACACATAGCTCAGGGTCGGGCGGTCGAAGCGCAGGCCGATATAGCCGCCGATGGCGCCGTAGGCACAGGCCAGCAGCCAGGACGGCAGGCTGATCTGCAACAGCCCGCTGACCTGCAGCGCGCCGCCCAGCAGCAGCGGCACCAGCAGGGCCCCGGCAGGCACCCGCGAACCCAGGAGCACACCGCAGACGATCGCCACGATGCTCAGGCCAACATTCGGCAGGCTCATGCCGTGCAGGGCCATCTGGCTGGCGTGGGCCTCGCTGCCGCTGGCCGGAGCGCCGATCCAGTGGCTGACGAGGGCCCCGACCATCACCACGCACACCACCCGCACGTACTGCATGGTGGCCACCACCCGTGAGTCGGCGCCGAACTCGTCGGCCATCGACACCATGGCCGAGGCCGCACCGGGCGCCGTGCCCCAGGCCGCGGTGCTGGCGGCAATCGAGCCGAAGCGCACCAGCACCAGGCCCACCAGGGCGCTGAGGCTGACGGTGAGCAGGGTGGCCACCAGCATCACGTGCCAGGACTGGAGCATGGCCGTGAGCACGGCGAGGGTCATGGAGTGGGCGGCGAGCATACCCACCGAGCCCTGGCCCAGGCGAAACGCCAGGCGCGGCACGCGGATGCTGGCACCGCACACGCCAAACAGGATCGCCGTGAGCATCGGCCCGAGAAACTGCCCGGCGGGAATCTCCAGGTACTTGAGCAACTGGCCGCTGATGCCGGCCAGCAACAGCCAGGCCGGCCATTGCAGCGCCTGGGGCCAGGTATTCAGGGATAGACGAAGCGATGGCGACAAGGGACGACTCTCCAAGACGCTGGCCACTCCTGTTGCGGGAGCGGTAAAACCTGCGCCGGAGCAAATTATTGATAGCGCGATTGATCAAGTCCAGTTTCTAATTGTGATCAACTCATAACTATTGTTGATCGATCATGGACCTGCGCGACCTGACCTATTTCGACACCATCGCCGAGCTCGGCCACCTGGGCCGGGCGGCGCAGAAGCTCAACCGCAGCCAGCCGGCGCTGACCAAGAGCATCCAGCGCCTGGAGGAGTCCTTCGGCACCAAGCTGTTCGAGCGTGAAGGCCGCGGCATCAAGCTCACCGCCGTGGGTGAGTTGCTGCAGCGGCGCAGCCGGCAACTGCAGCAGAACATCGCCGAGACCCACCGCGAGGTGCGGGACTTCGCCAGCGGCGTGCTCGGCAACATCCGCCTGGGCTGTGCCGCCAGCATGGCCGAACACCTGCTGCCGCAGATGACCGCCACCTTGCTGGAGCGGGCCCCGGACATCACCTTGAACCTGGTGATCGGCCAGGACGACCTGTTGCGCGAGTCCCTGCGCTCCGGGCGCCTGGACATGGTCATCTGCCCGATGTTCGAAGGCGACCCGCACCTGAGCCACCACACCCTGTTCGAAGACCGGGCGGTGGTGGTGGCCAGCCGCGACCACCCGATATTCGCCACGCCCATGCGCCTGCGCGACTTGTGCGCCTACCGCTGGGTGCTGCCGGGCACCCGGGTGTCGGCGCGACGCTGGATCGACAACGTGTTCCAGAGCCATGAACTGCCGCTGCCCTCGGTGCAGATAGAGACCAACACCATCTCCCTGTTGCCGCGGCTGATCGCCAAGACCGGGCTGCTGAGTTTTCTGGCCCGGGAAACCCTGGACGACTTCAAGGGCATCGCCCACCTGCGGGAAGTGCCCCTGGCGCAAACCTGCATGCGCCGCAGCATCGTGGTGCTGGTACGCGCCGAAGGCTACCTGTCGCCCGCAGCCCAGGCCCTGCTGGATCTGCTCAAGAGCGATGGGCGGCAATTCTTCACGGCGGGTGACGCCCTGTGAGCCAGGGCGGCGCAGGGCCTGGGATCATTCGCCGCGGATGTACTGCTCCAGCTGGCGGATCAGGTCGGCCTGTTCGGCGATTGCTTCCTTGACCAGGTCGCCGATGGACAGCAGGCCCAGCAACTGGCCGTTTTCCACCACCGGCAGGTGGCGCAGGTGGCTGTCGGTCATGATGTTCATGCAGGTGTCCACGCTCTGGTGCGAGTCCACGGTGATTACCGGCGAGCTCATGATCGCGCTGACCGGGGTGCCCACCGAGGAGCGCCCGTGGAGCACCAGCTTGCGCGCGTAGTCGCGCTCGCTGATGACCCCGACCACCACGCCATTCTCCAGCACCGGCAAGGCGCCGACGTTTTTCTCGGCCATCACCATCAGCGCCTCCAGGACCATCTGGTGCGGGGCGATGGTGTGCACTTGCTGGTTGTGCTTGGCCTTGAGTTTCAGCAGTTCTGCGACGCTCTTCATGGGGCGCTCCGGTTGTTCTACGTGGGGCGGCGATGCGCCGCCCTGAGGGGTTTCTAAAGAATCGTAGAGACTCGGCCAACCAGCAAGGCTGAAAACGGCAGATAAACGGCGAAAAACGTCACCCCGAGGATTTTTTTTCACCACGGCCCCGATAAAGGGGCCGTTGCCTTCAGTTGAAGCGGTGCAGGGAGAAACTTTCCAGGTCGATTTCGCTGCAGCCGTCCACGTGCTGCTGGGCCAGGGCTTCGCCAATCGCCGCCGAATGCTTGAAGCCATGGCCGGAACAGGCGCTGACCACGGTGACATTGGCCAGGCGCGGGTGGCGGTCGATGATGAACCCCGAATCCGGGGTCACGGTGTAGGCACAGACGCTGGCCTTCACCAACTCGGGGGCCAGCCCGGCGATATGGGGGGCGATCAGTTTGTGGAACAGGCGCTGGGCGTCGGCGCTGCTGGGCTGGCGGTCGAGGCTGTCCGGCTGGCTGCTGGCGCTGTACTGCTCGGTGGCGATCTTCACGCTGCCTTCGCCGGGAATCGGCGGGAAGCCGTAGCAGGCGTCCACGTCATCGGCGCTGTGGAGAATGAAGCTCGGGGAGCGGGCCGGGTAGCGCTCGGGCTCATCCAGGCGGAACCAGTACAGCTGCTGGCGGCACACCTGCAACAGCGAATCGAAGGGCGCCCCCAGCAACTGCGCCGACCACATGCCGGCGCTGACGATGACCTGTCGGGCAAACAGCCGCGAGCCGTCGCTGATGATGTGCACCCCGTCATCCTGGGCGTCCAGCTCCAGCACTGTCTGGCCGGTGATCAGGGTTGCCCCCAGTTGCCGGGCCCGGGTCAGTTGCGCATCGATGCAGCGTTCCGGGCGGACAAAGCCGCCGCCGGGTTCGAAGTAGCCCCGGGCGCTGTCATCCAGCGGGGCGAACTGCGGGAAGCGCCGGCGGATCTCGGCGGCGTCCAGCTCCTGGTGCTCGATGCCATAGCGCCGGGCCAGCTCGATGCTGTTGTCGGTGAAGTCCCGGGCCTCTGCCGGGCGCTGCGGGTCGGTGCTGGCGGTCATCACCAGCACCCCGCATTGCTCGAACAACTGCACATCCAACTCCGCCTCCAGTTCGCGCCAGATCTGCTGCGAGCGGATCGCCAGGGGCACGTAGGCCGCGCCTTCGCCCACCGCCTGGCGGGTGATGCGGGTGTCGCCGTGGCTGGAACCCAGGTCGTGGGGCGGGGCGAAGCGGTCGATGCCCGCCACCTTTACCCCGCGCTTGGCCAGTTGATAGAGGGTGGCGGCGCCCATGGCGCCCAGGCCTACGACTACAACATCGAAATCCGGTGTGTGCACGGCAAGATCCTTGGGATGGAAGGCTCAGCAGTTATTGGTTATTGATAGTGGCCAGGGTCATGGGCGCGATGATCCGGTGGAACGGCGCCACCGGCAGCATGTACAGGCGCCCCAGGCGGTTGTGCGGGTGGACCACGGTGGACAGCACCACCGGGCGCCGGCCCTCGGCGTCCAGCGGCAGGCGGTTGAGCGACAGGTGCACGTCCAGGTGCTTGTCGCGGTCCACTACCAGAACCTCGTCGGGGCTCTGGGAAATCAGGGTGAAGATACCCACCCGGTCGCCGGGCTGGTAATCCTCGTCGGGGCGCGACAGGTCGATGCGGGTCAGGCGCCCCAGGTCCTTGAGGCCGAACAGCTGCACCACGCGGTTGCGCAGGCCCATCAGGCGGTCGATCCAGGTCGGGGTCTGGCTCATCAGGCACAGCAGGTGACGCATGGCGCTGCGTTCGGGGTCCTCGGCCAGGGTGCGGCGGCAGTCGATGAAGGTGGCACCCGGGGCCAGGGCCGCGATGCTGGAGTCATGGGGCAATGGGCAAGGGTGTACGGCAGACTTCATCGGTGCAGCTCCCTGAAAGTTGGCGGCCGTGGCTTCATGCCGATCAGTCACGCCAGAAGTCGCAAAAAATACCACTTCCTGAGGCGAGGAACTTGCTGTTGTGTAGCGGCCAGTTGCCGCTGGGCGAGGGTTGCCATTGCCAGGTGGCAGCGCGCAAGGATTCGGTGGTTATCCGCACTGCTCGGGCCGGAGTCAGCAAAAACACGCACGAAGTTGCAAGCAGGTCGAAGGGACCTGGGCCGACCATTGAACGGCGGAATTCGGTGGCACGCGGACTGAATTCCGCCAACGCAATGGCTGCTTGCCACTTAAGCCTGCTGGCGGACCGCGGCTTTTTCCCCTCTGACGGCCGGCTCGGCGTTCTGTAGCAGCAACTGACCGAACTCCTGGGCCGCCGCCGTCTTTTCGCCGCTGCTCCAGGCCAGCAGGAAGCGCGCTCCGGGCAACCCCGGCAGGCCGTATTCACCATCGACGATGCGCAGGCCCGGGCGCAGGTCGCTGGCCATCTGCACGGTGACTCCGAGACCGGCGAGCACTGCCGTGCGAATGCCTTCCTGGCTTGGCGAGCTGAACGCCACATGCCAACGGGTGGCGCTTTCGCCCAGGGCATCAAGGCCGATCTGCCGATTGACGCAGGGGGCCGGCGCCAGGGCCAGGGGCAGCGAGGCGCCCGGGGCCAGGTCGAAGTGCTCGGCGGCGACCCAGACGAACCGGGCGCTGCGCAGCACGGTGCCGCTGTCGCGCCGCCCCGGCTCCGAGAGCACCACAGCCAGGTCCAGTTCCCCGGCCTTGAGCATCTGGCGCAGGTCCAGGTAGGTGCCAACGCTGACGTCCAGGCGCACCTCGGGAAAGGCTCGGGAAAACTGGCAGAGCAGTGGCGGCAGGCGCTCGCCCATAAAGGTCTCGGGCACCCCGAAGCGCACCACGCCACTCAGCCGCGATGGCTGGAAGCGTCGGGCCAGGGCGTCCAGGGCGGTGAGGATCTGTTGCGCGTGCTGCAGCACTTCCTGGCCGTCTTCGGTCAGGCTCAGGTGCCGGGTGGTACGCAGCAGCAGGGGCCGGCCCAGTTGCTCTTCCAGACGGCGGATCTGATGGCTGACCGCCGACTGGGTGAGGTTCAGGCGCTTGCCAGCACGGGTGAAACCGGCACATTCATGGACTGCGACCAGGGCCCGCAGCAGGGTGGGATCGATGTTCAAGGCAGGCTGCCATTCATGATGGAAATTGCTCAATCCTACAAAATCTAATCATTTCCGTCATTGAGTGGCGTTGCCCAGACTTGACCCCTCAGTCGCCCCTGGACGGGTGGCGACACCACTTGCGGACGACCCTCGATGCCTCAACCTTCTTTACGCAACACCCTGGCCCTGGCGGCGGTCTGCCTGGCCGCGCTGATGTTCGGCCTGGAAATCTCCAGCGTGCCGGTGATTCTCCCGGCCTTGGAAGACCGTCTGCAGGGTCGCTTTACCGACCTGCAATGGATCATGAATGCCTACACCATCGCCTGCACCGTGGTGTTGATGGCCACCGGCGCCCTGGCCGATCGCTTTGGCCGCAAGCGGGTGTTTGTCCTCAGCATCGCCGCCTTCGGCCTGGCCTCGCTGCTCTGTGGTCTGGCCCAGAACATGACGGCGCTGATCGCCAGCCGGGCCCTTCAAGGCCTGGCCGGGGGCGCGATGCTGATCACCCAGGTGGCGATCCTGTCCCAGCAGTTTCTTCAGGGCCGTGAGCGCAGCCGGGCCTTCGCCGCGTGGGGCGTGGTGTTCGGCATTGGCCTGGGGTTCGGGCCGATCATTGGCGGAGCGATCCTATCGCTGTCCAGCTGGCCGTGGATTTTCCTGGTGCACGGGCCGCTGGCGCTGCTGACCCTGGGGCTTGCCGTGGCCGGGGTCGAGGAGGCCCGTCAGGCCCGGGCCGGCAAGCTCGATAGTGCCGGCATCGTGCTGCTGTCGCTGGCGGTGTTCGGCCTGACCTTTGTGCTGACCCAGGGCCCGACCCTGAGCCGCTTCAGCGCCCTGGCCGTGGTGCTTGCGACCCTGGGCTGCTTCGCTGCCTTTATCCGTGCCGAGCGCCGCAGCCAGCAACCGATGTTCGAGCTGGGGGTATTCAGGAACCGCCGGTTTTCCGGGGCGTTGCTGGGCTCCATGGGTATGAATTTCAGCTTCTGGCCGTTCATGATCTACTTGCCGATCTACTTCCACGGCGCCCTGGGCTACGACAGCCTGCACAGCGGACTGGCGCTGCTGGCCTATACCTTGCCGACCCTGATCCTGCCGCTCGTGGGTGAACGCCTGGCCCTGCGTTTCGAGGCCGGTTGGGTGATTCCTCTGGGGTTGTCCGGCATCGGCCTGGGCTTTGTGGCGATGTTTGGTGCCAGCCAGTGGGCCGTCAGCAGCGGTGTGCTCATGCTCCCCGGCGCGCTGCTGGCGGGGATCGGTCTGGGCATCTGCAATACGCCGGTGACCAATACCACCACTGGTTCGGTGCCCGTCGATCAGGCCGGCATGGCCTCGGGGATCGACATGAGTGCGCGGATGATTTCCCTGGCGCTGAACATTGCCTTGATGGGCTTGATCCTGGTGGCGGGGGTGGGCGCCTACCTGCGGCGTCACCTGAGTGGGGCGCTGGATGCCGGGCAACTGCGGGGTTGGGTGCAGCAGATTGCTTCTGGCAGCGGCTCTTTGGAAGCTTTGCCGTGGCTGGCGGAAGGTACGCCGCAGGCGGCCCTGGTCCATGGCTTTGGCTGGGTCATGCTGTACGGCGGCTTGAGTGTCTGGGGGCTGGCATTGTTCAGCCTGCTGATATTCGCCCCATGGCAGCAAAAGCCAGTGGAGTCGATCGCGCAGTAGCCGCTGCCGAGCGTTAGCGAGGCTGCGAAAGGGGCCGCAGGACCCTCTGTTGCCGGGATCGCCTATGTCGCTCCAGCCATTCGCGCCTGCGCCAGCGGCTGCAGGGAACGCAAAAAAGGCGCCCGAAGGCGCCAAGGATTCACCCCAACCGAGGGAGCCGGGTGAAGCCGTTCGCAGGAGTGTCGCGGTGGTAAGGCGCGACGTGAACGGAAAAAGGCGAGCGGTGCCCGCCAGCGGCGGGCAGCTTGAGTCATTTGCCCAGCTTGATCCTGGTCCAGCCGCGGTTCATCACGCGCTGGATGGCGATCGGCTGGTCCGGTACTGCGTAGAGGGTGGCCAGTACGGCCTGGGGCGGGTAGGACGCCGGGTCGTTGCGGATCGCTTCGTCCACCAGCGGCGTGGCCGCCGCGTTGGCGTTGCTGTAGCCCAGGCTGTTGGTGACCTCGGCGATGATGTCCGCGCGCATCAGGAAACTCATGAACAGGTAGGCGTTGTCGACGTTGGTGGCGTCCTTGGGGATGGCCATCATGTCGTAGAAGCTGCCGGCGCCTTCCTTGGGAATGCTGAACGCGACCTTCTCCTTGTTGCCGGCCTCTTCGGCGCGGGAACGGGCCTGCAGCACGTCGCCGGAATAACCCACGGCCACGCAGATGTTGCCGTTGGCCAGGTCCGAGATGTACTTGGAGGAGTGGAAGTAGGTCACCGAAGGACGGATCTTCATGAACAGGGCTTCGGCTTCGAGGATCTGCGCCTTGTCCTTGCTGGTTACCGGGTAGCCCAGGTAGTGCAGGGCGGCGGGGAGCATCTCGGTGGGCGAGTCGAGGAAGCTGATGCCGCAGGCCTTGAGCTTCTCGGCGTTCTCCGGCTTGAACAGCAGGTCCCAGGAGTTGGTCGGGGCGTCGGCGCCCAGGGCCGCCTTGACCTTGTCCGGGTTGTAGCCAATGCCGATCGAACCCCACATGTAGGGAAAGGCATGGGCGTTGTCCGGGTCGCTGGCGGAGGCGTTTTTCAGCAGCACCGGGTTGAGGTTCTTCCAGTTGGGCAAGCGGGACTTGTCCAGTTCCTGGTAGACCCCGGCCTTGATCTGCTTGGCCAGGAAGCTGTTGGACGGCACCACGATGTCGTAGCCGGACTTGCCGGTGAGCAGGCGCGCTTCCAGGGTTTCGTTGCTGTCGAAGACGTCGTAGGTGACGTGGATGCCGGTCTCGGCCTCGAACTTCTTCAGGGTGTCCGGGGCGATGTAGTCCGACCAGTTGTAGACGCGCAGCACTTTGTCGTTGGCTTGAGCGCCGGTAACCATTGCGCCCATCAAGGACAGTGAGAGCAGAGTCCTGCCAAGCATTTTCATCACTACAACTCCATTTCTTATTGTGCAGATTGCTGCGTGTGCAACTCGAGGGTTCGGGGTGAGCCTTTTTCGCCAGCAAGCTGGCTCCTACAGGTTTGGGTTATCCGTAGGAGCCAGCTTGCTGGCGAAGAGGCGGTTAGGCCGTCGCAGGTGTTCGTACCGCAGGTTTTTTCGCTGCCGGTGGCTGCCAGGATTCGTTGGCGGTGAAGTCCATCGCCTCCTGGATCGCCCGCTTGCGGGCCGCTTCGGCGCGACGGCCGAAGTACCAGACCAGGAAGGTCACCAGGGACACCGCCAGCAGAATCAGGCTGGCCACGGCGTTGATCTCGGGCTTGACCCCCAGGCGCACCGCCGAGAACACTTCCATCGGCAAGGTGGTGGAACCCGGGCCGGAGACGAAGCTGGCCAGTACCAGGTCATCCAGGGACAGGGCGAAGGACATCATGCCGCCGGCCGCCAGTGACGGCGCGATCATCGGGATGGTGATCAGGAAGAACACCTTGAACGGTCGCGCTCCCAGGTCCATGGCCGCTTCTTCGATGGACAGGTCCAGCTCCCGCAGGCGCGCGGAGACTACCACGGCTACATAGGCTGCGCAGAATGTGGTGTGGGCGATCCAGATGGTGACGATGCCGCGCTCCATGGGCCAGCCGATCAATTGCGCCATGGCCACGAACAGCAGCAGCAAGGACAGGCCGGTGATCACTTCCGGCATCACCAGCGGCGCGGTGACCAGGCCGCCGAACAGCGTGCGGCCCTTGAAACGGGTGACCCGGGTCAGCACGAAGGCCGCCAGGGTGCCCAGGGCCACCGCGGCAATGGCGGTGTAGCAGGCGATCTCCAGGGAGCGCATTACCGAGCCCATCAGTTGCTGGTTGTCCAGCAGGCCGACGTACCACTTGATCGACCAGCCGCCCCACACTGTCACCAGCTTGGAGGCGTTGAACGAGTAGATCACCAGGATCAGCATCGGCAGGTAGATGAACAGCAGGCCCAGCACCAGCATCAGTTTGGAAAATTCGAAGCGTTTCATGCCCGTGCCTCCATCTCTTTGGCCTGGCTGCGGTTGAACAGCAAGATCGGGATAATCAGGATCGCCAGCATCACCACCGCCAGGGCGGAGGCCACCGGCCAGTCACGGTTGTTGAAGAATTCCTGCCATAGCACGCGGCCAATCATCAGGGTTTCCGGGCCGCCCAAGAGTTCCGGAATCACGAACTCACCCACCACCGGAATGAACACCAGCATGCAGCCGGCAATGATGCCGTTCTTGGCCAGGGGCACGGTGATTTTCCAGAAGTTGTTGAAGTTGCTCGAACCCAGGTCCGACGCGGCTTCCAGCAGGCTCTGGTCATGCTTGACCAGGTTGGCGTACAGCGGCAGCACCATGAACGGCAGGTAGGCGTAGACCACACCGATGTACACCGCGGTGTTGGTATTGAGGATTTCCAGGGGCTGGCTGATCAGCCCGGTCCACATCAGGAAGCTGTTGAGCAGGCCGTTGTTGCTGAGGATGCCCATCCAGGCGTAGACGCGGATCAGGATCGCGGTCCAGGTCGGCATCATGATCAGCAGCAGCAAGACGTTCTGCGCCTCCTTGCTGGCCTTGGAGATGGCATAGGCCATGGGAAAGCCCACCACCAGGCACATCAGGGTGCTCAGCAGGGCCACCTTCAGCGAACCCAGGTAGGCCGAGAAATACAGCTCGTCGCCGGCCAGCATGGCGTAGTTGCCGAGGTTCAGCAGCAGCTGGAATTTCTGTTCGGCGTAGCTGTAGATCTCCGAGTAGGGCGGAATCGCCAGGGCCGCTTCCGAGAAGCTGATCTTCATCACCAGGAAGAACGGCAGCATGAAGAATAGGAACAGCCAGAGGAAAGGAATGCCGATCACCAGCTTGCGACCGCTGGGCAGCATACGGAACAGCTTCTGATTGAAAGTGCTCATGGTCGATGTACTCATGCTCGCAGTACCACGCCGCTGTCGTCTTCCCACCAGACGTAGACTTCGTCATCCCAGGTTGGCCGCGAGCCGCGACGCTCGGCGTTGGCCATGAACGACTGGACAATCTTGCCGCCAGGCAGCTCGACGTAGAACACCGAGTGGCCGCCCAGGTAGGCGATGTCATGCACCTTGCCCTTGGACCAGTTGTAGCGGGCATCGGGCTTGAGGGTGGTGACCAGCATCTTTTCCGGGCGGATAGCGTAGGTCACCGACTTGTCCTGCACCGAGGTGCTGACCCCGTGGCCGACGTAGATCTGCTGCTCGAGGTCCGCGCAGTCGATGATGGCGTAGCCTTCCAGGTCTTCGGTAACAGTGCCGTCGAAGGCGTTGACGTTGCCGATGAATTCGCACACCAGGCGGCTCACCGGCGCTTCGTAGATGTCCACCGGGCTGCCGGTCTGGGCGATCCAGCCCAGGTGCATGATGGCGATGCGCTGGGCCATGGTCATGGCCTCTTCCTGGTCGTGGGTCACCATCACGCAGGTCACGCCCACGCGCTCGATGATCTCCACCAGTTCCAGTTGCATCTGCGAGCGCAGCTTCTTGTCCAGGGCGCCCATGGGTTCGTCCAGCAAGAGCAGCTTGGGGCGCTTGGCCAGGGAGCGGGCCAGGGCCACGCGCTGGCGCTGGCCACCGGAGAGCTGGTGCGGCTTGCGCTTGGCGTACTGGGTCATGTGCACCAGCTTGAGCATTTCCTCGACCCGGGCGTCGATCTCGCTGGCCGGCAGGCGGTCCTGCTTGAGGCCGAAGGCAATGTTCTGGGCCACGGTCATGTGGGGGAACAGGGCGTAGGACTGGAACATCATGTTGATCGGCCGCTCGTAGGGCGGCATGTCGGTGATGTCCACGCCATCCAGCAGGATGCGGCCTTCGGTGGGGCGTTCGAAGCCGGCGAGCATGCGCAGCAGGGTGGATTTGCCGGAGCCGGAACCGCCCAGCAGGGCAAAGATCTCGCCTTGGTGGATCTCCAGGGACACATCGTCCACGGCCACGGTTTCATCGAACTTCTTGGTCACGCGGTCGATCTTGACCAGGACCTTCTGCGGGCTCGGAGTGCCTTCGAGGGCCTTGCGGTAAGTGCTGGAGGCGTTTGCCATGTGAAACTCCCAACAGGTGTCAGCAGCCCGATCAATTCGGCCGGGCCTAAAGGTTGATTGCCAGCCCGCAGTGAGTGCGGGCTGATTCGGCGCTGCCTCCCTGGCGGCCTGACGCTATTTGTTGTTGTGGTCTTGCCGTGTGTTGCTCACGCTGGACGACGGGCGCGCACAGGCGCGCTCGCCGCGGGGCAGGGCGTGATGAATCGTCTGGGTTGTGGCCGCGGCCGGTGGTTCAGCGCCGTTGTGCGGCCCGTTGCCGGCAGGCGTCGCCAAAGGCCTGGAAGATCCGCAGGTAGGCCGGGTTCGACAGCACCTGCCATTCCGGGTGCCACTGCACGCCGAAGGCGAAGGCCTTGCTGTGTTCCACCGACAGCGCCTCGATCAGGCCGTCCGGGGCCACGGCCTCGACCCGCAGGCCGGGGGCCAGGCGGTCGACGCCCTGGCTGTGGATCGAGTTGACCTGGATCTCGCCGCCCAGGCCCATGGCCTCGAACACACCGCCGGGCTGGATCGCCACCGGGTGCGCCGGGGCGTACTGCACTTCGATGCGCGGATCGTCGGCTTCGCGGTGGTCCATGTAGCCCGGCAGTTCATGCACCTTCTGGTGCAGGCTGCCGCCGAAGGCCACGTTCATTTCCTGGAAGCCGCGGCAGATGCCGAGCACCGGCACGCCGGCGGCAATCGCCGCGCGCAGCAGGGGCAGGGTGGTGGCATCGCGCTGCGGGTCGTGGGCGGTGCCCGGCTCGCTGGGAGTGCCTTGGTAATGGAAGGGTTCGACATTGGATGGCGAGCCGGTAAACAGCAGCCCATCCACTTGCCGCAGCAGATCGTCGATGTCGATCAGATCCGCCAGGGAAGGAATGATCAGGGGCAGGCCCTCGGCCGCGACGCTGACAGCACGCAAGTACTTGTCGCCGCTGACGTGGTAGGGGTGCAGGCCGATCTCTTTGACGCACGCAGTAACGCCGATCAATGGCTTGAATGCCATTTTTATCACCTCGAAATTCACGCTGGAACGAGTTTTTCCAGAGCTTATCCTCGTTGATTTTAATTAACAACTTCCATGTAAAAAATTCTAAACATTATCTGCTTGAAACCCGCAGACGGCGCGGATTGCGCGGTGTATCGACCTTTAGTGAGGCAAAATAATTGACGAATGGTGGCTGCTGTTGGCTATTGACTCCGGTTTTTCTTTCGGGTTGACTGCTGGCGTGTCACAGCAGTGAACATAATAATTAACACAATAGGTGCATCATGTCGGTCCCCCCGCGTGCCATTCAACTCAATGAAGCCAATGCCTTCCTGAAAAAACACCCCGAGGTTCTCTACGTCGATCTGCTGATTGCAGACATGAACGGTGTGGTGCGCGGCAAGCGCATCGAGCGCACCGCGCTGCACAAGGTCTATGAGAAGGGCATCAACCTGCCCGCCTCGCTGTTTGCCCTGGATATCAACGGTTCCACGGTGGAAAGCACCGGCCTGGGCCTGGACATCGGTGATGCCGACCGCATCTGCTACCCGATCCCCGGCACCCTGAGCGTCGAGCCCTGGCAGAAGCGCCCCACCGCGCAACTGCTGATGACCATGCACGAGATCGAAGGCCAGCCGTTCTTCGCCGACCCCCGCGAAGTGCTGCGCCAGGTGGTGAGCAAGTTCGACGAGATGGGCCTGACCATCTGCGCCGCCTTCGAGCTGGAGTTCTACCTGATCGACCAGGACAACGTGAACGGCCGTCCGCAGTCGCCCCGTTCGCCGATCTCCGGCAAGCGTCCGCATTCCACCCAGGTCTACCTGATCGACGACCTCGACGAGTACGTCGACTGCCTGCAAGACATCCTCGAAGGCGCGAAAGAGCAGGGCATTCCGGCCGACGCCATCGTCAAGGAAAGCGCCCCGGCGCAGTTCGAAGTCAACCTGCACCACGTCAGCGACCCGATCAAGGCCTGTGACTACGCAGTACTGCTCAAGCGCCTGGTAAAGAACATCGCCTACGACCATGAAATGGACACCACCTTCATGGCCAAGCCTTATCCGGGCCAGGCGGGCAACGGCCTGCATGTGCACATCTCGATCCTCGACAAACAGGGCAACAACATCTTCGCCAGCGAAGACCCAGAGACCAACGAAGCCCTGCGTCACGCCATCGGCGGCGTGCTCGACACCCTGCCGCAGCAGATGGCCTTCCTGTGCCCCAACGTCAACTCCTATCGCCGTTTCGGTGCGCAGTTCTACGTGCCGAACTCGCCGACCTGGGGCATCGACAACCGCACCGTGGCCGTGCGCGTACCCACCGGTTCTGCCGATGCGGTGCGCATCGAGCACCGGGTGGCTGGCGCCGACGCCAACCCTTACCTGCTGATGGCTTCGGTGCTGGCGGGCATTCACCACGGCCTGACCAACAAGATCGACCCGGGCGCGCCGGTTGAAGGCAACTCCTACGAGCAGAACGAACAAAGCCTGCCCACCAACCTGCGGGACGCCCTGCGCGTACTGGACGACAGCGAAGTGATGGCCAAGTACATCGACCCGATGTACATCGACGTGTTCGTGGCCTGTAAGGAAAGCGAGCTGGCGGAGTTCGAAAACTCCATCTCCGACCTGGAATACAACTGGTACCTGCACACGGTCTGATGACCGTGTCACTTCCTGCGTTGAGTATTTGCCATGACTAAATCCCGCAGCGACTGGGAGCAGCACTTCCAGTCCCTCAGCCTCGAAGGCCGTGCCTTTATCGACGGCCAGTACTGCGCCGCCGCCAGCGGTGCGACCTTTGAATGCCTGAGCCCGGTGGACGGACGCTTTTTGGCCAACGTTGCCAGCACCGATCAGGCCGATGCCGATCGTGCGGTGGCGGTGGCGCGCCAGGCGTTCAACAGTGGCGTCTGGTCGGGCAAGGCCCCGGCCGAGCGCAAGCGCATCCTGATTCGCTTTGCCGAACTGATCCTTGAGCACCAGGAAGAACTGGCGCTCCTGGAAACCCTGGACATGGGCAAGCCGATTGGCGACTCCATGGCTATCGACATTCCGGCCACGGCCAACGCCATCCGCTGGAACGCCGAAGCCATCGACAAGCTCTACGACGAAGTGGCGGCCACCCCTCACGACCAGCTGGGCCTGGTGACCCGGGAACCGGCGGGCGTGGTAGCGGCCATCGTGCCGTGGAATTTCCCGCTGATCATGGCCAGCTGGAAATTCGCCCCGGCCCTGGCGGCGGGCAACTCGTTCATTCTCAAGCCGTCGGAAAAGTCGCCGCTGACCGCGATCCGCATCGCCCAGCTGGCCCTGGACGCCGGCATCCCCAAAGGCGTGTTCAACGTCCTGCCGGGTTACGGCCACACCGTCGGCAAGGCCCTGGCCCTGCACATGGATGTGGACGTGCTGGCCTTCACCGGCTCCACCGCCGTGGGCAAGCAACTGTTGGTGTACTCCGGCGAAAGCAACATGAAGCGGGTGTGGCTGGAAGCCGGTGGCAAGAGCCCCAACGTGGTGTTTGCCGATGCCCCGGACCTGCGCGAAGCCGCCGAGGCGGCGGCCGCAGCCATCGCCTTCAACCAGGGCGAAGTCTGCACCGCCGGCTCGCGCCTGCTGGTGCAGCGCTCGATCCGCGAACAGTTCATCCCGCTGCTGGTGGAGGCCCTCAAGGGTTGGAAGCCGGGCCATGCCCTCGATCCCGAAACCCGGGTCGGCGCGGTAGTGGACCAGCGTCAACTGGAGAACGTGCTGCGCTACATCGAGATCGGCAAGGAGCAGGGCGGCCAACTGCTGGCCGGTGGTGCCCGTGCCCTGGAAAGCACTGGCGGCCTGTATGTCGAGCCGACGATCTTCGACGGCGTGACCAACGCCATGACCATCGCCCGGGAAGAGATCTTCGGCCCGGTGCTGTCGGTCATCAGTTTCGATACCGAAGAAGAAGCGCTGCAGATCGCCAACGACAGCATCTTCGGCCTGGCGGCCGGGGTCTGGACCGCCAACCTCAGCCGCGCCCACCGTTTTGCCCGTGGCCTGCGGGCCGGCAGTGTGTGGGTCAACCAGTACGACGGCGGCGACATGACCGCGCCGTTCGGCGGCTTCAAACAGTCCGGCAACGGCCGCGACAAGTCGTTGCACGCCTTCGACAAATACACCGAGCTCAAAGCGACCTGGATCAAGCTCTAACTCTTATAACAACAGCGGCGGCGGGCCTGGGCCCGTACCCGCTGGGGAATTTCTCATGCAAACCTACGTGAACAGCTACTACGCGGCGACCCGCAACCAGACCACCGACTACCCGCAACTCGAAGAGTTGGTGGAGTGCGACGTCTGCGTGATCGGCGCCGGCTACACCGGCCTGTCCTCGGCCTTGTTCCTGGCGGAAGCCGGCTACAGCGTCACCGTGCTGGAAGCGGCCAAGGTCGGCTTCGGCGCCAGCGGGCGCAACGGCGGGCAATTGGTCAACTCCTACAGCCGCGACGTGGACGTGATCGAAGAACGCTACGGCGAAAAAAGCGCCGAAGTGCTCGGCAGCATGATCTTCGAAGGCGCCGACATCATCCGCCAGCGCATCCAGCACTACGACATCCAGTGCGACTACCGCCCCGGTGGCATCTTCGCCGCCCTGAACAACAAGCAGCTCAAGGGCCTGGCGGAACAGAAGCGCAACTGGGAGCGCCTGGGCAATAACAACCTGAAGATGCTCGACAAGGCGCAGATCGACCGCGAAGTCGGCACCAAGAACTACATCGGCGGCCTGCTGGACATGCAGGGCGGCCACATCCACCCGCTGAACCTGGCCCTGGGCGAAGCCAGCGCCATCATCGGCCTGTGCGGCAAGATCTTCGAACAGTCGGCGGCGGTGGAAATCACCTACGGCGAACCCAACGTGGTGCGCACCGCCAAGGGCGTGGTCCGCGCCAAATACCTGCTGATCGCCGGCAACGCCTACCTGCAGCAGGACCTCGACCCCCGCGTGACCCGCAAGAGCATGCCTTGCGGTTCGCAGATCGTGGTTACCGAGCAACTGCCTGAGCAACTGGCCCGCAGCCTGATTAGCAACAACTACTGCGTGGAAGACTGCAACTACCTGCTGGACTACTTCCGCCTGACCGGCGACAACCGCCTGCTGTACGGCGGTGGCGTGGTCTACGGCGCCCGGGAACCGGATGATATCGAGCAACTGATCCGGCCGAAGATCCTCAAGACCTTCCCCCAGCTCAAGGACGTGAAGATCGACTACCGCTGGACCGGCAATTTCCTGCTGACCATGTCGCGCATGCCGCAATTCGGCCGTATCGAAAAGAACGCCTACTACATGCAGGGCTACAGCGGCCACGGTGTTACCTGTTCACACCTGGCGGGCAAGCTGATTGCCGAAATGATCCGCGGCGACGCCGAGCGCTTCAACGCCTTCGCCTCCCTGCCGCACATGCCGATGATCGGCGGGCGCACCTTCCAGGCCCCGTTGACCGCCATGGGCGCCGCGTACTACGCCCTGCGCGACCGCTTCGGCATCTGACGCCACCTCGCTCCTACAGCCCCCACTCCTGTAGGAGCGAGCTTGCTCGCGAAGCTCCGGCCCTTGACCCACTCCAGGAAAAGCCCCGCAAAGCCCCAGAAAACCGGCACTCCATCACCCGGCCTTCACGCCCATCGCCAGTCTTTACAGCTTGCCTGTCAAACATGTTTAAATAGCCGCCTTTTCAGGCTCCAGGGCAGCCAAATCGCGACGTTCGCGACCCAACCGCCGCAAAAATACCCTTAAGTACTTCTCACATAAGGCTGTTATGGACACGGGCACCCGACTCAAACTCGTTCGCGAAAGCTACAAACTCTCCCAGCGCGAGCTGGCCCGTCGTAGCGGCGTAACCAATGCCACCATCTCCCTGATCGAACAGAACCGCGTCAGCCCCTCCGTCAGCTCCCTGAAAAAGCTGCTGGAAGGCATCCCCATGTCCCTGGCCGACTTCTTCACCTTCGACCAGCCGCCCCGTGAGCACCAGTACGTGTTCCGCGCCAACGAACAGCCCGACCTGGGCCGCGACGGCCTGCGCCTGTTGATGATCGGCGCCCCGGTGGCCAACCGGCAGATGCGCTTTCTGCGCGAGCAATACGCCCCCGGCGCCAGCTCCGGCGAAGAAGCCATCGTGCATGCCGAAGGCGAGGAGTGCGGCCTGGTGACCCGCGGCACCGTGGAGTTGACCGTGGACGGGCAAGTCAGCGTGCTCAACCCGGGGGATGGCTATTACTTCCCCACCACCTTGCCCCATAGCTTTCGCAATATTGGCCAGGATGAGGCGGAAATCATCAGCGCCAACACCCCGGCGAACTTCTAAGGGGCCGGGTAACTGACCCGGCTCGACCTGTTGCAACCCTATCCAGCCTGCGCCTTGTGTCGCAGGCTTTGTTTTTTGGACCGGCCCACGCCCCGAAGACTGCCGTAACCGCGCTTGCGGGCAGGGCCTGGAGCGGACGCCGTTCAGACAAGGAAGACCCATGATCAAGGACAGGCGACAAGCATTCCTCAGCGCAGCACGCCTTGCGAACTTCTTCAGCAACTACCAGCACAGCGTGGAGTTCTTTGCCGAAAACACCTTTGAGTCCGACTCCGAAGCACAGGAAAAGTCCCTCAGGGCCCGGCATTTCCAGAAGTGGATCTTCAAGGAAATCCTCATCCGCTACACCGCCGGCCACAGCATCGACCTGCTGATTCCCCTGCTGGAAACCCTGGTGGACAGTTACGAACACCTGCAAAGACAACTGGCCCAGTACAACCAGATTCCGAACATCACCCCCTTGGCGATCGACGACTGGCTCGACCAGTACCAAGAGTGCGTCCAGGTGTTCAGCCTGTGCATCCTGCTGCACCGCACCGACCTGCTCCAACGCTTCGTGGCCCTGATCGACCCCGCGGGTTACGCCGGGGACGACACCCTCTACGAAGACCTGCTGTGCAAACTGCTGCCCGACCGATATGACGTCGATGACTGGTACCACGACGTCTACACACCGCTGATACAAGCCACCTACGCCGACGACCCGACCGAGGCCAGCGACCTTCTGCAGCAGCACTGTGACGACTGGTACCCCGCGTTCGAACAGGCGCCCTGGCACGACAGCCACCTGCAAGGGGACGAGGGCAGCTATTGCGGGTATTGGGCGTTCGAGGCGGCAGCCATCGCCTTTCTGTATGGCATCGATGACAGCGGGGTCGAGCACAGGGTCTATCCCAAGGATCTGGTGGCCTACGCGAGAAATCTTCAGCCAAGTCACCCGAAACATGTAGCGCCGGTGGTGGCGGGGCAGTCCTGCAGCAAAGCCGGTTATTGGTTTACCCCGGCGGAGCCGGAGTCGCGGCGCTGCTTTGCGCAGGGGGAAGTGATGCCGGCGTTTGAGGGGGGAGCGGTTTGGTATTGGGCGGCGCAGGGGTAGGGGTGGGCTGCCATTCGTTGTAGCGTTTTCCAACGCTAGTTTCTGGTCGAGTGCAGAAGGGGGCTGCTATCGACTCAACGGCATCCTGAGAGAAATCTCGGCCATCCGAGTAAGGCTTCAAATCGCAGGACAAAGAGCCTGCGGGCGGTTCAACTGCTGCTCGGCCATTCGACGCTGGAGAGCACCGTTCGATATCTGGGTATTGAGACCGATGACGCCCTGGAGAGGGCGAAGCAGACTGAGGTTTGACCATGCATAGCGACGGCCGAAGACGGGCCGTCGCTAACCGGTACCGATCAGTTATTTAATGAAACTTTGAAGAGACTCGGACTGTGAAACTCAAGAAAACGACAGCTGGTGACATCGTATTGATCCCTGTAGAAGGAGGATTTAAGCCAGCCAAGGTTTTGTATGTATCAGAGCGACACAAAGACACCATTTTGCTTGGAATATATAAATTTTTTTCTACTGAACAAAGACTTCCGGACGAGTTACCTGACAGATTTGATCTCCTGCTTTACACATCAAAAGCACCTATTCAAAAAAAACGCTGGCACTACGTTGGGCACGAGGATTTAAGAAGCACTCAGACAGACCTAGATCTTAGAGTTGTAGCTGGGGAGCTGTGGAAAGGTGATGTTCATATCGGCGCTGCATCAGACGAAGATAGAAAAAGCTTGCCTGAAATGCTGGTAGTGGGAGCTGGGCTAGTTGAAAAAAAGGCCACTGCATTGAACTGAAGAACGCAAAAGGATCTACAGGCCGCGGTTCTACTGAATCGCCTCTTGATACTCAATGATTGCATTTGGCCGATTTCTACCGTTCGTGACAGGCCGCAATCGGCCAGGATCGGACATTTGGAGCGGGGAGATAATATCGTCGCATTTCTTCCCGACTTGGCAATTCGTCGACGCGCTTTTACACACTCAGATCTGGGAAACTAGGGTTTAAAAATCAACTAGCCTCTTTTTTCTAAGTAGGTGCCAATGGTTACTCCCCACGATCTTCAGGGCTTTGATGTTGGATGGATCGCCACTGATGCCATCGGGCAGGTTGCGCTTTTCACTACGGCTGGTCCGGGGCCGATTCCTGACTCCGCAATTCCCTCCGTCGAGCACTCCGAAGAATGGGTCTGTTCATTGCCGGAGGTGTCCGATGTAAGTCTGGTCACCTCCATGTCTAGCGCAAACGCTTTCGTTGCCTTTGCCAAACGTGGATTGTTTGCATATGACTGGTCGGACGTTCATCGCGATGCACACCAAGCCTTGAACGGATATGAGCTGCAATACCGTCCACTGAATCCATTAAGACTTTACGACTTGCCTGCCCCTTTGCGGGCATTGGCTGAGCTTACCCGGCTATCTAGCGTAACGTTCGGAGTATCTATCGTAGTGATAGGTGATCAGATTTCTTAGCGATTGTTCGACGGTTAACGCTGTTTTGTGCCGATTGCTATCGGCTAGAGCAGAGAAAGTCAATCTGCCCCTCTGCTCCAGTGCCTTTTTCTAAAAGTTGAAACGTTGGTCAAACACGGTCTGCTCGCCTACCGTCACGCTGCATTGGCGGGCCACTTCAACCGGCATCACCTTGCCCAGCAACGGCGCCAGCGACTTGTAGAACGCCTTGTCGCAGGCGTCGTCTTTGCTGAAGGCTTGGGAGTTGCCGGCCGCGTCTGCCGTAATCCGGCAGCCTGCCACCAATTCGGTGGGCAACTCGTTCAATGGCACTGTTGTCGAGCCGGAGCCCTGCAACTCGATCAGCTCGTTGCATGTGCCCTTGGCCGGACCTTCCTTGATGGTTTTGGCAAAGGCGACGCGTTGGTAGTCAGTACCGGTGAACAGCACCTGGTCGTTAACAGTGACTCGGTATTGTGAGGGTTTGAAGGCGATGGTCTTGATGCAGAACTGCGTAGTGACCGGTTTCCCATTGAACTCAGAGGTGGCCGCTTTGCAACCTGGGGTGGCCTGGGTGAAGGTGGTATCGGGCGAGCTGGCACAACCGGCCAGTGATAGCAGACACACACCGAACAGCATTCTTTTCATGGGACTTCCTGTGCTCAAACACACCGCCTCCAGCAGGCGGCTCCGGACGCGGATCATACCAGCGACCTGTTGGCCAAAGGCGCAGAAAGGCAAGGAGGCCCTTTAACTCGGCTACCGAATCCCATCTCGACAGTTGTCTGCTTCCGGCCCAGGCGCTGTGAAGAGCCCAAGTAAAAATCGAAACCCGCGTTTCTACATGAAAGCTGAACTGGAGTGGTCGCCCCAAGAAACACGGACAGATTTGTTTCTCTACCCTAAACGTCCGCTATTGGCTGTTTTTAATTATGAGCGTGTCTCTTTATGTGGGTAAGCGCTGCAATCAGTCGTTCTTGAACCCCGGCAGCCCCTGGGCTTTCCGCCATTCCTTCACTGTCTTAGTAACACCCTCGGCGGAGTTATCCGCACCGGGTTCAGGGTGGAAAATCAGGTCATAGCCATCTGGATGGCCTGAGAGCTTGCTGAACTTTTCAAGCAACTCACCCAGCTCATCGTCCGTCCCGCCCTTGTTGACCACCCGTATGTTTCTGACGAAGGAAATGAATTCGGTTTCGGTAAAGTCAGAAGTATCTTCCACGTTGTGCCTATTTTTTCTTGTGAAGATTAATGTGATTTTGTGGGTTTTTAACCCTCAAGCTTTCTGCGTCTTATACCGCCCCACCGTCCACAATGCGCTCGAGATGGTGTCTGAATGGCTCTCACTTTGTAGATTCTTTGATTGACCGCTTCTGGCTGCGGATGCAACCGGTCGATGCAACTTGCCTAGCGATGCCTGCAATCTGCTGCACGCCTTGGGTGAGAGAACCATGGGGCATGGCTGATCCTGCGTACACCCCGGCTGAGTTCTGAAAATACGAAAAAGGCGACGCAATGCGTCGCCTTTTTACTGGAGGGGGCAGGCCTTTGCCGAGGTCTCAACGACTTACCACCAGTCCGTAACCAAATCCCAGATGCTACTGACCACATAGGCCGCGCCTACTGCGACGGCTGCGGTTGCCACCGCCGGGGCAAGGGCTGTGCCTCCGACGATACCGACTGTGCTTAATCCCACAGCCGTCATGCTGGAAACTCCACCCGTAGCCGCGAAACCGGCAACGGTGCTGACTGCACCCTTGGCCAGGGCCTGTCCAGCCAATGATCGGGCTACGTGATTGGCTGCGGTCTTGGTTACCTGGCCGGCCAGTATTTTGCCTGCGGCCGAGGTCCCCGCTTTAGTGAGTAGAACCTTGGTCGTTTGTTCGGCCGTTTGCTTTGCCACTTGGCGCATCAGCAGATGGGTTACGAGGTTGCTACTCAGGCGTTCGGTCGCGGCGTTGATCTGTTCGCTGGAGTGCCGGTCGGTGGCGCACCAGGTGGCGAAGTGTTCGCAATTGTTGAACAGAAGATTGTATTCATCCTCGCCCAGCCTGGAGCGCGCCCGACGACAGATTTCGGGCCCGCGGAAGTAGACCTTTTTGTAGGTCTTGATTCGCGCTTTCTTGTTTTGCAGGAAGGCTTCAAGAGAGGTCGACTCGATACATCCCTTATGAAGACCCGAGCCCATACCGGAATAGTGGATCACGCGATTTCTGCCGACAAAAATCCCGTGGTGGGTATAGAGACCTCGACCAACAATCAGATGAGTTCCAGTGGGGTACATGTCCAATCAGGCTCCAGTGATGTGCTTTTGAAGGCGGCACTCGCAAGCGTTCCGGTGATATCGAGGGGCTTGATCCGTGTCGCAATCTTCATGCAGGCATTTCCAGCTGTTCATGGGCGTATCGCCAAGATTGTCGCCCCGAGCATGGGTTGCATCATAAACATCGGGCCCCAGTGGTTGCCATCAAAATGCCGCTATTTATGTTGCGTCTTTTCGCGGGCTGGGCGCTTCGGGCATCGCTGCGGTATGTGCGCTCGAAAGCACGGGTATTGGGTAGCGCAGGAGTAGGGCGTCCTAACCCTTGTCGCCATGCACCAATATCCGGCCGTCATACCCACAGCTGATCCAGCCACCGGAGCGGGTGGGGAGCACATCGGTTGCAAAGTTGTCGTGTGAGCCGATGATCGCCCCCTGCCGTGAGGGCAGGTTCCAGCGCTTGACGAATCCGTCCTCGCCGCAGGTCAGCAGCATGTGTCGCGCCTCGAAGCGCACGCGCCGCACAGGCCCGTCATGAGCGGCAAGGCAATCCAGGAGCGCGAGCATCGGTTCGGTCGCTAGCAGGTGCACCGCGCCGTCGAGATCACCAGCGGCCAAGGTGACGCTGCCATCGGCGTCGATCCAGCTCGCCAGCGTTCTCAGGGGGCGGCCCAGATCGAGCACTTGTACGCAGGCCCGCTCCTCGGGTTGCCACAGCCTGACGGTTCCGTCCTCCGATGCGGTGGCGAAACCGCCGTTGGCCGTAGGCGCGATCGCCCAGACCCAGCAGGCGTGGGCCTGACGCTTGTCCGTGGCACCTGTCGCCAGGTTCCAGACTGTCAGGCAACCGTCAGCAGCCCCGGTCACGAGGCGGTCAGCGCCTAACCTTGCCGAGGACAGGACGGCCGAGTCCGATGTGCCGACCAACCTTGACTTGCCGGTCGCCAAGGACCAATGCCGGACTGTTCGATCCCGCGAGTGAGAAACAAGCTCGCCAGGCGCCACGTCCACCAGACCCAGAATGGATTGTGTATGTCCGTCAAGCTGGCCCAGGCACCGGCCCTCGCGATCCCATAGCCGGATGGTTGCGTCACGCCCGGCGCTTGCCAAGCCCCTGTCGCCAAGGTCGGCAAGCGCCCATACGTACCCGTGGTGGCCCGGCTGGAAGGGGCCGTCGACGTGCAAGGATTGCTGTGGCTCGTACATCAGGTCACTGCGCATGACGTATTTTTGGCCAGTGTTCACTAAGGCGCCGGCGTGCCAGAGCGTGTGATCGAATACGATCAGGCTGCCCTTGCGCGGGCGCAGCCTGAGCGTCGCATTCCGGTTCGACATGGCGGCGGACCGTCCCTCGAAGAACACGGTCTCTCCGCCGCTGAATGCATCGTCGTTGAGATAAATCATGAAGGTCAGGCGTGACTGTTGGTGCTGGCGATGGTGGACACCATCCTGATGGGCACGGAACTGGGTACCGGGCCGGTAGCGGCAGAAGCGCAGCCGCTCATTGATGCCGACCAGATGCCAGCCGTCCTCATCGATCACCGTCCCGAGCCTCGGCATCCGCAAGGCGCAGTGCTTCAAACGTTCGAATAGCCGCCCGGCCAGAGCAGGGTCGTCTGCCACGATCCGGTCATTATCGCGGTAGGAGGACGGGTAGTCCGACCCTGCGCTGGCGAACCCGCACTGCTCCGTGGCTTCTATCAACGCTTCGCATTCGCTGGCCGAAAGAAACTCGTGGACCAGGACACACCGCACCCGGTCACCCAGCGGTAGCTCGACCGAGGCCGAGGCAGCAGTGGCCCCCGCCATCAGTTTTTCAGCGAAGGAATTCATCGTGATCTCCAAAGTTGGTCTGATAACCAATATTTGAAAAGCTAGGGTGTGGCGGGGTCTATGTCAATGCTAAGCTGGTCGCGCAACCAACATTGGAAAGGTGACATGGCACGGCGCTCGAACACTGATGAAAGACGCGGCCAGATCGTGGCGGCACTCCAGGCCGTCATGGCCAAGGCCGGCTACGCTGGCGCAACCGTAGCGGCCATCGCCCGGCATGCGGAGCTAGCGCCTGGCCTCGTGCACTACCACTTCAAGGACAAGCGCGAGATCTTGGTGGCACTGGTCGACTCACTGGCCGGCTACGCCCATCAGCGCTACGAGTCCCGGGCCGCTGAGGCCGAGACGGCCGAGCAAAGGCTTCAGGCCTACATTGCAGCACACCTGGCCTACGGTTCGGACGCGCAGCCCGATGCGGTGGCGGCATGGGTGATGATCGGCGAGCAGTCGGCCCACGACCCAGACGTGCGTGAGGTCTATCAGGCTGTGCTAGCGGCGCAGATGAAGCTTCTCAAGGGCCTGCTCCGGCAGCGGTTCGCCGAACGCGGACGCCGCGCCCGAGGGCTCGACGCGCTGGTGGCGGGCATTACCTGCTTTATCCAGGGGGCGTTCACGCTGTCCACCACGGCGCGACCACTGCTGCCGACGGCTTTTGCCGCACCGACGTTGATCGCCTGGGTCGAGCGGTACATTGATGGGGAGGAGGAGCGATGAGGGGAACGCCAGAAGGGCGCAACCTCTTTCCGGCCGGTGCGCACGGCGCCCCCGAGGTGCCTGATGGTGTGGATTTCGCCGCCTGGGCTCGCCTCTGGGCGGAGCTTGGCGCCGGCTGCCCGCCGCGAGCAACCTATGAAGAGCTCCTTCGACGCTACCGCGAGCCCCATCGTGCGTATCACAACGGCCAGCATTTGCAGGAATGCCTCCAGGTGCGCCGGCTCATCAACGCTGCCTGCCATGCCCCCGCTGAAGTCGACCTCGCACTCTGGTTTCATGACGCCATATACGACCCCCTTCGCAGCGACAACGAGCTGCGCAGTGCGCAATGGCTGGACGACGTGGCACGCGATAGCGGCCTGGGGGATGAAATCCGACGCAGGCTTTACGGCCTGATCATGGTGACGCGACACGACGGCGCTCCAGCGTCGGCAGACGAGGCCGTGTTGGTGGACACGGATCTGGCGATCCTTGGGGCATCGGCCGCGCGGTTTGAGGAGTACGACCGCCAAGTCCGTCGCGAGTACCGACATGTGCCGCTGTTTGTGTACCGCCGAAAGCGGCGCCAGGTCCTGGAGGGCTTCCTGGCACGCGGGCGTATCTATACGACCGCACCCTATTTCGATGCATTCGAACAGCAAGCCCGCGTCAATCTTGCAAGCGCCATCGACCGCCTCGGCTGAGGTACGGACCCCAGTGGGAGGCGGGAATTTCGCCTTTGCAGGTGTCTGGCCATTCTGCAGTTCAAGCCGTCACCGCAAACAGATGACGCGGCATATCGGGCCAAAAAAACTGGTTACAGGTCACACAGGCTGCGTCCGGGAAAAGTGCGCCATGATCGGTTGTGCCACCTTCGGGAAGCATTCCTCCTTTATCAATCCGATCCTGGACATTCCAGATGTACCTGAGCTCATCCCGACCGGCGCGGGAGTCGTGAACCTTCAGGCGTTGGTGCAGCGTTTTTTCGGGTTTCTTGATGATTTTTCCTGTGTGCCAACCATAGGGGACGAGCGGGTAGGGCGCTGCCATCGTCAAATGTGCCACTCCGGACGCCAGCCATGCCGACGGCCCTGTGGATGGGCCGTGCATGGTCGCGCTGTGGCCGATCCGGCCCTTACGGAAAAAGCCCAGGCGTTCGGCCAGAGGCCCTCAGTGGGGCAGGAAGTGGCCTCCGTTGACATCCAGCTGTGCGCCGGTAATGGCCTTGGCGTAGTCGCTGGCCAGATACAGCGCGGCCATGGCGCAGTCGTGGTCCTCGGGGATTTTGCGCAATGCAATCTGCTGCGCGACCTGGTCGATCAGCGACGCTATCGGGACGCCGAGGCGCTTGGCTTCGCCCTCGAAGTAGCCGATCACCGGTGCGCCCCACATCCAGCCCATGAAGGTGGAGTTGACGCGGATGCCAAACGGGCCGAGGTCCTGGGCCAGGTACTGCACGGCGGTTTTCAATGCACCCTTGGAGACGGCATAGCCGGATTCCAGCTGGTTGGGAGTGCGGGTGGCCATGGTGTTGATCATGACGATGCTGCCCGACTTCTGTTGTTTCATCTGTGGCAGCACGGCCTGGGTCATGTGCATGGTGCCGAACAGGTTGACGTCCATGGTCTTGCGCCAGTCGTCCATTGACGACTCGGAGGAGCTGCCCCATGCGCCATGGGCGTAGGCCGAGTTGATCAATACGTCGATCTGGCCGAAGTGCTCGACCGTCAGCTCGGCGAGTGCCTGGCACTGTTCGGCCAGGGCGATGTCGGTGGGGACTTTCAGCACCGGAGTACTGTAGCCGGCGTCGCGGACGGCCTTTTCAGCCTGGTCCAGTTTGCCAGGGGTGCGGGTGGCCAACACCACGGCCTGCGCCTGATATTGCGCGGCACGCACGGCCAGTTTGATGCCCAGGCCAGGGCCAATGCCTGAAATGATGACGACTTTGTCTTTCAGCAACATGGCAACTACCTTCTTGTTGTTTTGCTCATGAATGGGGCTTTCAGGTGCGGCTGGCGTGCAGTTCTTCGGCACGTCGCTTCAGATCCAGGGCCATCTGGTCGAAGCCGACTTTTACCCAGGCTCCGTGTTCACGCATGATCGTGTCCTGGTTCAGGCCAAGGAAAATGTCAGTGGTGAAGTAGCTGCAGCGATTGGCGTCGAGTGCTTCGATGTATTGATCGCGGCGAGCGGCGTCCATGTTTTCCGGGACCGGGCGCTGCTCCCAGGACAGCAGTCGTTCCGGCTCGCAGGCCACCAGGTATTCGTTGACCGGGACGGTGCCGTCGGTACCGGGGATACGGACCTGCATATGCACTGGAGCGCCCAGCTGCAGGCTGCAGATAATGCTCGGACAAAAGCTGTTCCACTCGTGGTACTTGTCCAGGTCGATCAGCACCTCCCAGACCACACGGGCAGGGGCGTTAATTTCCACCTTGTGGGATGTCACGATGTTTGCGGCTTTGGCCATGGTTCCTCCGGCGAGGTCAGTGGTTGGCGTTCAAATGACGGGCGCGATATGCCTGATAGTCCTCGGTCATCTGTGCTTCATTCAGACCGAAACGTTCCAGGCTGTAGTCGTGGCTGGCGCGCTTTTCCCGTCGGTTCTGCGATAGCCAGGCCTGTGCGTCGGTGCGCGCCTTGTCGGTGAACGGCAGGTTGGCGAAGGCGTAGATCCGCTCCAGAACCTGCATCGGCTGGTTCACGGTGTCGGCGAAGTTGATATCGAGGAAGCGCTCGGCCGCGTGTTGCTCGCGAACCTGCATGGTGTGACGGATGCCCCGCGCCATGCGGCTGTTCCACTGGTCGCCAGCGTTCTTCGGGTCCGGGTTGTCGCTGTACATCTGCCACAAGGTGTACGCCATGCTGGCCATCGAGGGAATTGTCTGCGCCGGTTCGCGGTGGGTCAGGATCACCTGCGCGTCCGGGAAGACATCCAGCAGCAGGTCCAGAGTGTGCAAGTGTTGCGGGGCCTTGAGCAGCCAGCGTTGACCGGCGGGTTCGCCGCGCTGTTCTTTTTGCCACTGCAGAAACTGCAGCATTTTTTTCAACTGGGTGTAGACCGGTCGCTGATCCTGGCGATCCAGCCAACGGGTATAGCTGGGCACGTTGACGTAGGCGTCCATGGCGCACATGAACGAGTGTTCCATGAGCATGAACTCTTCGTCGCAGAGCATCGCGTCCAGCGGGTGGATGGCGAGAATCTGGGGAATAACCCGAGCCATCAGCTCGACCTCGGCCTTGGCCCGGGCGATGCGGATGGCCGGCTCCGCCAGGGTTTCGTCCGCCAGGGGAGCCGGAAAACGGGTCTCCCACCAGGCCGCCGAATAGAAGCGCCGATCAACCGCCAGGGTGCGTTGCAGCAGGGTGGTGCCGGTGCGCGGCAGGCCGACGATGACCAGCGGATCGTCGATCGGTATCTGGGTGATTTGCGGATAGCGGCTCAGGTAATCCTCGATCAGCAAACGGTTGACCAGTTGCCCCACCAGTCTTTCCTGGAGCAGATACTGGCCGGCCTGTGACAGCTCGGCTTCGCTGGCCAGGGCATCGAGCAGCACCTGCAACGACTCGCGATAGTTGTCCTCGCCAAAATTGCGCAGGCCATGGGTGCGGGCGCTGGCGGTGCTCAGCAGGTTGTCGACGCTCAACTCTTCAATCGGCGAATGCGCGTTCATAGGGCCTCCGTGACGTCCGCCAGGTTGACTACCTGGGTGGTTGGATGGCATTGCTCTTGGGCGCCGACCCAGCGCAGGCACAGGGTGCCCTGGCGGATGCCGGCGGTTTGCAGCCAGTTGTTCACCCCCGGGTCTTGCTCGCTCAGGACCAGGGTCACGCCGCCGTCAGCGTCGTGTTGCGCCTGGTGCTTGTTGAGGCAAATCTGGTGGTAGCGGTAGTCCAGCGACTCCATCCAGTAGTTGTTGATCTGCAAGTTCCAGAAGTCGCACTCCGGAACCTTGTCGATGTGGATGACCAATGCCTGGTCCTCGGCCAGCGCCCAATGCGAGTGGTAGTAGAAAATGTTCGGGTCACCGCCCACGGACTGACACAGCGCCTGGTTGGCCGGTGGCAATTGATTGCTGTGCGGCAGGTAGCTTTGGCTCCAGTCGGCGAACAACCGGGCGGTGTTCTCGACGAAACTGGAGACCCGCGCCAGGCCTTGCTGGAAGGTCGCCGGGTCGAGGGCTTGCGGCTTGGCATCGCTGCCGATGCGCTCGATGCTCAGTTTGGCCGGCACTTCGCTGCGGCGGTCGAGAAAAGTCTGGCGCACGATCAGCGCGTTGCTGGCGTCTTCCATTTTCAGCCAGTTACCTGGTTGTGGCTCACGGCTGAGGATGATTTCGAAGTGCCCCTGGGCATCGATCTCTAGCTGGCTGGCGTCGATGAAACCGGTCTGGATCAGGGTGCCATCGGTTTCATAACCGCCTTTCTGGGTGCCGAAGCTCAGGTAGGCGACACTGCCGCGCTGACCCTTGATGCGGTATTCCAGCGTGCCGTCCAGGCGCGAATATTCGTAGAGATTATCGGGGTTGTCGGCGCCGATCTTCGCGGTCTCGTGGGAGGTCTTGAAGAAACTCGGGAACGCCGGGTCGGCAAACTCGATGTGCATTTCCAGGCCGATACGCAGCAGGCGAGTGAGGTAGCGGAAACCTTCGGCGCGGGTAGCCGCATCGGCGGGCGCTTCAGGGCGCAGGATCTGTTCGCCGCAACGCTTGAGATGGTCGCAGAAGGTGGCCCAGGTCTGGCCAGTTAGCAGGTGTTGTTCGTCAATCGAGCTGATGGTCATTGTTAGACTCTCTTGAGCAGGTGGAACCCGGACCGTGGGCGCCCTCGCAGGGCGCTCGCGACGGATTCATCGGCCCCCGACAGGGGCTCGGCTTTACTCGTCCCGGGCTCTGTGGGAGTACCCGAGGCGATCGTTAAACGCCCGGCGAGCCGGGCGCCATGGCTATTGCTCAGCGATGATGCCGCGCTCGGTCAGTACCCTGATGATGCGATCCACGGCCTTCTCCGGCGTCAGCGTGCAGGTCTCGATATGGATGTCCGGCTTATCCGGCACTTCGTAGGGTGAGTCGATGCCGGTGAAGTTCTTCAGTTCGCCACGGCGGACTTTCTTGTACAGGCCCTTCGGGTCGCGCTCCTCGGCCACCGACAACGGCGTGTCGACGAAGATCTCGATGAACTCGCCCTCCTGCAGCAGGCCGCGCGCCATTTCGCGCTCGGAACGAAATGGCGAAATGAACGCGGTCAACACGATCAGCCCGGCGTCGACCAACAGCTTCGAGACCTCGGCCACCCGGCGGATGTTTTCCACACGATCGGCATCGGTGAAGCCCAGGTCGCGATTGAGCCCGTGACGCACGTTGTCGCCGTCGAGCAGATAAGTGCTGCGACCGCGAGCATAGAGACGGGTTTCCAACAGGTTGGCGATGGCCGACTTGCCGGCGCCGGACAAGCCGGTGAACCACAGCAGCACCGGTTGCTGGCCCAACTGTTCGGCGCGGGATTTCTTGTTCACGTCCACGTGCTGCATGTGGATGTTCTGCGAGCGGCGCAGAGAGAACTCGATCAGGCCCGCGCCTACGGTGGCATTGGTCAGGCGGTTGATGAGGATGAAACTGCCGGTCTCGCGGTTGTCCTTGTAGGCATCGAAAGCGATCGGCTGGCTGGTGAACAGGTTGCACACGCCGATTTCGTTCAGCGCCAGTTCCTTGGCAGCCAAGTGCTCCATGGTGTTGACGTTGACCTTGTACTTGGGCGCCGACAAGGTCACCGGCAACGTCTTGCCACCGATCTTCATCAGGTAGGGCCGACCGGCGAGCATGGGCTGCTCGTGCATCCAGATCAGGCTGACCTGGAACTGGTCGGCGACGCTGGTCGGGTCTTCGGCGGTCGACAGCACATCGCCGCGGCTGCAATCGACTTCGTCGCTCAGGGTCAGGGTGATCGACTGTCCGGCCACGGCTTGTTGCAAGTCACCGTCGAGGGTGACGATGCGCGAGATATGGCTCTGTTGTCCGCCCGGCAACACACGCACGCGGTCGCCGGGACGAATCACGCCGCTGGCGATGGTCCCGGTGAAACCCCGGAAATCCAAATTGGGCCGGTTGACCCACTGCACCGGCATGCGGAAGGCCAGCTTCTGTTGGCGCGCCTCGTCGATCTCGACGGTTTCCAGGAAGCCCATCAACGTGGTGCCGCGGTACCACGGCATGTGCTCACTCTTTTCGGTGATGTTGTCACCGCGCAGCGCCGACATCGGAATCGCGGTGAAGTCCTGCAGATCGATCTGCCTGGCGAAGGCGCGATAGTCATCGACGATGCTGTTGAAGACTTTCTCCGAGTAGTCCATCAAGTCCATCTTGTTGACGGCCAGCACCACTTTGCGAATGCCGATCAGCGAGGCCAGAAAGCTGTGGCGCCGGGACTGGGTCAGCACGCCGCGCCGGGCATCGATCATCACCACGGCGACATCGGCGGTGGAGGCGCCGGTCACCATGTTGCGGGTGTACTGCTCATGGCCAGGGGTGTCGGCGACAATGAATTTGCGTAGCCCGGTGGAGAAGAAACGATAGGCCACGTCGATGGTGATGCCTTGTTCGCGTTCGGCGGCCAGGCCATCCACCAACAGGGCGAAGTCCAGTTCGCCACCCTGGGTGCCGTCTTTTTTCGAGTCGGCTTCCAGGGCTTCCATCTGGTCTTCGAACAGCATCTTCGAATCAAAGAGCAGGCGCCCGATCAGCGTGCTCTTGCCATCGTCGACACTGCCGCAGGTGATGAAACGCAGCAGGCTCTTGTGCTCGTGGGCCTTGAGGTACTGCTCGATATCCTCGGCGATCAGCTCGGATACATGTGCCATCAGAAATACCCCTCTTGTTTTTTCTTCTCCATCGATGCAGACGCGTCGTGGTCGATCATTCGCCCCTGACGCTCGGATGTGCGGGTCAGCAGCATTTCCTGAATGATCTTGGGCAGGGTGTCGGCATCGGACTCGACGGCGCCGGTGAGGGGGTAGCAGCCCAGGGTACGGAAGCGCACGTTGCGGATCATCGGCACTTCGCCGGGGTTGAGCGGCATGCGCTCGTCGTCGACCATGATCAGCATGCCGTCGCGCTCGACCACCGGGCGCGGCGCGGCGAAGTACAGGGGCACGATCGGAATGTTTTCCAGGTGGATGTACTGCCAGATGTCCAGCTCGGTCCAGTTGGACAGTGGGAACACGCGGATCGACTCGCCTTTGTGCTTGCGCGTGTTGTACAGGTGCCAGAGTTCCGGGCGCTGGTTCTTCGGGTCCCAGCGATGCTGGTCGGAGCGGAAGGAAAAGATCCGCTCCTTGGCCCGGGATTTCTCCTCGTCACGGCGGGCGCCGCCAAAGGCCGCGTCGAAGCCGTAATGGTCCAGTGCCTGTTTCAGACCTTCGGTCTTCATGATGTCGGTGTGGATCTGTGACCCGTGCTTGAACGGGCTGATCCCCATTTCAATGCCCTCGGGGTTAATGTGGGTCATCAGCTCGACCTTGAGTTTGGCCACCATCTGATCGCGGAAGCGATACATCTCCTGGAACTTCCAGGTGGTGTCCACATGCAACAAAGGGAAGGGCGGCCTGGCCGGGTAGAAGGCTTTCATCGCCAGGTGCAGCATGACCGCGCTGTCCTTGCCGACGGAGTAAAGCATCACCGGGTTGTCGGATTCGGCGACGACTTCACGCATCGCCTGGATGCTTTCGGCTTCCAGCCTCTGTAAGTGGGTAAGCGTCATGGAGGTGTCCTTCGCTTTTTGTTGTTGTCGTTTATCAACGTACAACTGGCGCGGTTCGGACTTATGCGCGACTTGATGTTTTAACATCAGGCGCAACATCTGCAGCATGGGGTCGCTGGGGCGGGCGAGTGGGGCGGCGGTCGGGAGGGCCAGAGCACCGCGTGCGGCCTGCCGGTTGACGTGGGCTGCCAGCTCGCGGGCGCCCTTGAGCATGTCGTTGGCTTCAGGCAGATGGAACAGATGAAAGCATTCGTTGCGTTCGCCGGCCCAGCTGATGAAGGTTGCGGCACGCTGCCAGTGCATGCCCGAGAGCAGGGCGAAGACCTTGCGCTTGGCGCTGCGGTAGAGGCGGTCGAAGAACTCTTCCAGATGGGGGGCGCGTAGCTTGCCCTCATAGGGCAGCCAGAGCACCTTGCCGCGATTGCTCACCGCTCGCAGCAGGCCATGACGGAGTTTGCCCGGGTCGTTGCGTGCACCGTAGTCGTCGATCCAGTAGATCTCGCCGTTCTGCGCGCGGGCCTGATCGAGGATGTGGCGGTAAGTGTCGCGGTACCAGCGCTGCACCGCTGCCGAGGCATTGGCGACACGCTTGGCCGGACGCTCGGCATTCAACTGCCAGCGTTGCAGGTAATGGGCGGTGGTTCGGTCTGGCAGATCGATCCCGTGCAAGCGCCTTACCAGCGCCTGCGTGGCCTCCAGTTGCCACAGCAGGCACGGCAAGTCGTGGCGTTCCGGCGGCGTGCTGACCAACAGCCGGTAGATGTTTTTCTCCTGCTCCGCCGAAAGGCTCCGGCCTTCGCCCTCCTTGCGCCCGCGCTTACGCACGGGCACGGCATCCCAGCCGCCGGCCTGCCACGCCTTGTAAGCGGCGATGATGGTCGGTGAAGACAGGCCGGTGTCCTGACGGATGACCTTGAGCGTACTGCCGGCAATGCGCAGTTGCACGGCACGCAGGCGCAGGCGGTTGATCTGGAGAACGGACAACTGATTGCCGCGGGACACGGGAACTCCTGTCAAACATCCATTTGCTGAGTGGCGATGAAGCGGACGTCTGTACTGTTCCCTGATTCGAAAAGCGGCGCATAGGCCGAACGGACCATACGTAGAGTAAAAACAGGAGCACTCCCATGAACGCGTCAATGACCGTCCTGCTCGAAGATGTCATCGACATTGCTCGCGAAGCGGGCGAGCTGGTGATGCAGGTGTATCGCTCGGATTTCGAGGTGCGCGGCAAGCTCGATGCCTCCCCGGTGACCGAGGCCGATGAGCGCGCCGAAGCCTTGATTCTGCGGGCGCTGGCAGCGCTTACACCGCACATTCCGGTGATCTCCGAAGAGGCCGCCACGGCCGGCCAGGTGCCTGAAATCGGTCAACGTTTCTGGCTGGTGGACCCACTCGACGGGACCCGGGAATTCATTCATCGCAACGGCGAGTTCACCGTCAATATCGCGCTGATCGACAATGGCGAGCCGGTGCTGGGCGTGGTTTTGGCGCCTGCGTTGGAGCGATTGTTCGCCGGGGGGAGGGGGTGCGGCGCCTTTATCGAACGGGCCGGGCAGCGTCAACCTATCGAATGCCGGGCTGTCTCGGAAGAGGGCCTGGACATCGTCGCCAGCCGCTCCCATGGCGATGCCGAGGCGCTGGAAAAATTCCTCGAGCGACGCAAAGTACGCTCACTGAAAAATGCCGGCTCATCCCTGAAGATTTGCCTGGTGGCCGCCGGCGAGGCAGACCTTTATCCACGCCTGGGACGCACCATGGAGTGGGATATCGCCGCGGGTCATGCGGTGCTGCTGGCCGCCGGTGGCGAGATCTGCACCTTGGCCGGCGATGTGCTGCGTTATGGCAAGGCGGGTCTGGACAACCCGCATTTCTACGCTCGCGGGCTGTAGCGCCAAGAGCCCGGTATCGGTCCGACTTGCCACTCCAGGCGCTTGGCCTCGATGCCCTGATTGGCCTGGGCCAGGGCATCGAGGCCTGATGGTGCCTGGCGGCCAGCAACTCGTTCATCTGCGCCAGTTTGAACCCCACCGACTGGGCGCAGGACAATCTTCGACAGGGGCAAGCGCCACCTCTCTATGCGTGCAAATGCTTTTTCAGGAACGACCGGGTTCGTTCGTGAGTGGGGTTTTGCAGGATCTCTTGTGGCGCGCCTTCCTCGACCACCACGCCACCGTCCATGAAGATGATCCGGTCCGCCACTTCGCCGGCAAAGCGCATTTCATGGGTGACGATCAACATGGTCATGTGTTCGGCGGCGAGTTGCTTCATGACCTGGTTGACCTCTTCCACCAGCTCGGGGTCCAGCGCCGAGGTGGCTTCATCGAACAGCATGACCTTGGGGCGCATCGCCAGGGCCCGGGCAATGGCCACGCGCTGTTTCTGCCCGCCGGACAGGCGAGAAGGGTACTCGTCGAACTTGTTGGCCAGGCCGACCTTCGACAGGTACTCCATGGCCAGCTCGCGAGCGGCTGGCCGAGTCAGCCCTTTGAGCTTGACCGGGCCGAGGGCGATGTTTTCATGCACGGTCAGGTGCGGGAACAGGTTGAAGTGCTGGAACACCATGCCCATCTGCTGGCGCACGCTATTGATGTGCTGTTCAAAGGCTCGACCTTTCAAGGGGCGGTTGACGTGTTCGCCTTCCAGCCAGATCTCCCCCTCGTTCAGCACTTCCAGGTGGTTGATCGAGCGCAGCAGGGTGCTTTTGCCCGAACCACTGGGGCCGATGATGGCGATGATCTGCCCGCGCGAGACAGACAGATCGATGCCTTTGAGCACTTCAAGCGCGCCATACGCCTTGCGCGCGCCCTTGACTTCAACCATGAGCTTTTCGGTGGTCATCGTGACATCTCTACCTTGGTTTCAAGAAGGTGCAGGCCGGCTTCCAGGACAAGATTGACCGCGTAGTAAATCACCGCGACGGCCAGATAGAACTCGAACGGGCTGTAGGTTTCGCTCACGGCGCGCTGGGCGCTGTAGACCAGTTCGGCAATGCCGATGATCGACACCAGGGAGGTGTCCTTGAGCAGCACGATCAGGTTGTTGCCCAGGGGCGCCAGGGTACTGCGCAGGGCTTGCGGCACAATCACGTAGCGCTGAGCCTGGCTGCGGCTCAGGCCAATGGAGCGCGCGCCTTCAATCTGCCCCGGATCGACCGACAGGACCCCGGCACGAATGACGTCGGCGTTGTAGACGGCGAAGTGCAGGCTCAGGCCGATGATGCCAGCCATCAATGCCGGGATATCGATCCCCACTTGCACCAGGCCGTAATAGATCAGGTACAGCTGAAGCAGCAGGGGCGTGCCCATCAGCAGCCACGTCATGAAGCGTATGGGAAGGGATACCAGTTTGGGGGTGTAGAGCACGATAAGGGCGAAGGCTATGCCCGCTATCAGGCTCAATACGCTGGAGCAGAGGAACAAGACGATGGTCCACCAGAGTCCGGTTGCCAGCAGCTCGGAATAGGGGGTGAGGATACTGAGATCGAGGCTTTGCATTGACGCGTCTCACTTTGCCGCGAAGCGTTTGTCGAGGTGGTCAACCAGCAATCTGACCGTGTAGACCATGGCGATATACAAAATGGCCGACACCATGAAGATCTCGAATGGCTTGTAGGTGGAGCTGATAAAGCGCTGCGCTATATAGGAGAGTTCCACCACCGAGATGGTCGACACCAGGGCCGAGCCCTTGATCAGCGCGACCGCATTGACCCCCAGTGGCCTGATCATCAGCTTGGCGGTTTGCGGAAGGGTGATCAGCCACAGGGTCTGGCCCTTGCCGAAACCGATTGAGCGGGCCGCTTCGACCTGGCCGGGATCGACGTTGCTGATGGCGCCGCGAATGGATTCGGCCATGTAGGCCGCGATGTTCAGGCCCAGGCCGATGACGCCAGCGGAAAACGGCTCCAGCTCAAGGCCGATCTGCGGGCCGCCAAAGTAGAGGAGGAAGAGTTGGACCAGGCAGGGCGTGCCGCGAAAAACGCTGATGTAGACCCTGGCCAGGCAGCGAAGCAGGAAAAAGCCGGACAGCCGGGCCGCCACCAGCACGATGGCGACCAGCAGGCCCAGCAGCAGTGCCAGTAGCGAAACGTGCACCGTGACCCAGGCCGCCTCCAGAAAAAACGGCAGGGTGCGCTGTATGAGTGTCAGATCCATGGGCAGGCTCGAAAAGGTCAGGTTGACTGGCCCGACCCCAAGTCGAGCCAGGCTGAAGAGGAGTCAGCGAATGTCCTTGCCGATCCACTTCATCGAGATCTTTTCGTAGCTGCCATCGGCGAGCATGTCGTTCAGTGCCTGCTGCATCGCCGCCTTGAGCTCGGGGTTGTTCTTGCGCAGCGCAATGCCCATGCCTTCAACCCCTCCGTCACTGTCGGGTGGCGTGATGATGCGCACTTTCTGCCCGGTTTCCTTGACGGCCACCAGTACCGGAACGCTGTCCATCACCAGCGCGTCGAGGCGCCCGGCTTCCAGGTCGACCAGCATCTCGGGAAGCCCTTTGTAGGTCTTGACCTTCAGGTTGCCGCGCGCCCTGGCCCATTTGTCGTGGGCATCGCCGAGGGTGACGCCCACCGTCACATCCTTCAGGTCAGCCAGGCTGTTGATCGGCGAGTCTTCCTTCACCACGATGGTGCGGCCGGCGTGGTAGTAGGGGCCGACGAAATCCACGGCCCTCAGGCGTTCAGGGGTGATGGTCATGGAGGCGATGATGGCGTCGTATTTCTTGGCCAGGAGCCCGGCAATGATCCCGTCGAAGGGCGTGGTGACAATGCTGACCTTCACCCCAAGCCGCTGGGCCAGGGCTTCGCTGATGGAGGCGTCGAAGCCGACGATCTGGTTCTGCTCGTTGGCAAAGCTGAAGGGCGAGTATTGCCCGCTCATGGCGATGCGGATTTCTCTGGATTCCCGGATCGATTGCAAGTCATCAGCCTGAGCGGCTGCGGGGCAGAGGAGCGCCGCGGCGGCGACGGTGGATGCGGCAAGCAGACCCTTGAGCGTTCTGGTTAGCATGGGATGGCACCTTTGAAGAATTATTATTTTTTGTTGTGGGCTCTTCACCCTGGCCTCGGGAAAAGCTTTGCACAGGTCATTGCGCAAAGCACCCGGCAAGGTGTCCGCGTGCCGGACACATTGCCGGAGTTGGCCGACACTATGTCGGCCAGCCCGGTTTGGGGCGCTGCGGCCTCGATCCTGATGCTCTAGCGCAGTGCCGCCTTGAAGCTTTCGTCCAGGACCTCAAGCAGGAAGTCGGCATTCTTCTGGCTGAAAATCATCGAGGGGCGCATTTTCAGTACGTTGTCGTAGGGGCCTTCGGTGCCGATCAGAATCCCGCGCTCCCGGGCACCATCGGCGACCTTCCTGGCCAGTTGCGTAGCGGGAGCCTTGCTCTTGCGATCGGTGACCAGTTCAATCCCGAGGAACAGCCCCAGGCCGCGTACGTCGCCAATGGCATCGTAGCGCTGCTGCAGCGTGCGAAAGCCATCGAGCAAGTAGTTGCCCACCGTCAGTGCGTTGAGTTTCAGGTTGTCGCGTTCAATCACATCGAGAACGCTGAGCCCCACGGCACAGGAAACCGGGTTGCCGGCGAAGGTGTTGAAGTATTCCATGCCATTGTTGAAGCTGTCGGCGATCTCGCGGGTGGTCACCACTGCCGACATCGGGTGCCCGTTGCCAATGGGTTTGCCCATGGACACCGCATCGGGCACCACGCCCTGGGTTTCAAAGGCCCACCAGTGGCTGCCCACTCGACCAAAGCCGACCTGGACTTCATCGGCCAGGCACAGGCCGCCCTCGGCACGCACCATTGCATAGACTTCCTGCAAGTAGTTTTCCGGGAAAAACAGTTGCCCGGCGACGCTGGGAATGGACTCCGCGAGAAAGAACGCCGGGGCCCGGCCCTGCTTGCGCATGCTATCGATCTGCTCGGCGACACTTTGCGCGAAACGCTTGCCCAGCTCCTCGACCGGCCAGTGATCCGCAGCGCGGTAGGCATCCGGCACGGCCGCCTCGAATACGTGTTCTGCACGGCCTTTGCCGGCCTTGCGCTTGTACTTGTAGGGGCTCAGATCGATCAGCTCCTGGGTGGTGCCGTGGTAGGCCCAGTCCAGCACGATGGCATCGTTGCGCCCGGTGTGATTGCGCGCCATGCGCAGCATCAGGCTATTGGCTTCGCTGCCCGAACAGCTGAAGGAGGCCACCGCCAGGCCTTCGGGCAAAGTCGCGGTGAGCCGCTCGGCGTACTCCACGATGTTGTCGTGCAGGTAACGGGTGTTGGTGTTCAGGCGTGAAGCCTGGCGCGCCAGGGCCTGCACCACGTCGGGATGGGAGTGGCCCAGGTGGCAGACGTTGTTGAAGCAGTCCAGGTAGGCCCGGCCAAAGTTGTCTATCAACCAGACCCCATCACCGCGTACGAACTTGATCGGGTCCGAGTAGGAAATCGACAAGTTGGGCAGCAGCAGTTGTTTACGCTTGGCCACGATCTCTGCTTTGCTTCTGCCTTCCTGGCTGTAGGTTTCCGCAGGGATTCCGGCCAGGGTCGATGCATCCGGGAACAGGTCGGCCCACACCTCAAGGTAGGCGCGCTCACCGACGCCGATGAACTCGCTCGCTTGCAACTGGGTGTCGGTGGACATCTGGAAATGCACATGGGGCAGCCAGCCGCCGTTCTCCGTGTCCGCGCCCATGTGGCCCACCAGGGCACCCGCCTCAAGACGGTCCCCGGGCTTGAGGCGGGTCAGCGCTTCGTGGGCCATGTGCCCCCACAGGGTCAGGAACGGCGGGCAGCCCTCAGGCGAATGCTCAAGCATGATCAAGCCGCCATAGCCCAGCGGTTCACGCTCGACCTCGACGCTGCGCACTACGCCGGCAAGCGGTGTGTACAGCGGCGTTCCGGCCGGCATGATCAAGTCGACGCCCAGGTGAATGATCCGACGTTGCCCTGCAATGAAGCGCGATTCAAATGCCGCATCGGTGTAGATGGTCCGTTCTTCGCCCCAGGGGCCGATGCCCAGTGGCACTTGATGTTCAGCCGCAAAATCGTTCCACCATTTCGCCGCCTCTGCCGGACGCTGCTCGGCGGAGGCGACCGTCAGCACATGGGCGGCATCGGCGAACGGCACAATGGCCTTGTTCAGGGTCGCCGCCGCCGGATGCACGATGTCCGCGAAGGCGTGGCGGTTTTCATCCACCCAGCGGCGAACCGCACCGGCACCTTCTATCGCGTCATAGCCGCAGGCCTTGCGCAGGATCGCCGTCGCCAGGCGCGGGTTCATGCGGTCCATTTTTTCCAGCAGGCGCCAGGCCGGGGCTTCGCTGATGGCCAGGTAAGGATTGTCCTGGGTCTGCTCGTGGCGCGAGGCCGACAAGGTGACGCTGATGACCAGGCGCATGGCGATCAGGTTGAACAGCACGTCCAGTTCTTGCGGCTGCAGCGGGTAGCGCTCGTGGAAGCCGGCGGTGAGGGCGGCGGCAGCGCCGATGGGGTCCTCCATGTCGAGAATGGAGTAGGCGCAGGTGATGGCGACTTCGGCAATCAGCACCGTATGCACGGCATCGCCAAAGTCGATGATGCCCGAGACCTGCTGATGAGTCTGCGGGTCGACGAGGATGTTCCAGTCATTGCCGTCATTGTGAATGACCTGCGTGCGCAACCGCGCAAGCCTGGGTTGCACCGTGTTTTCGAACGCGGAAATGAAGCGCTCCAGAATGGCTCGTCGGCCAGGGTCCTTGACGAAATGCAGGCGCGATCTGGAGCGCGCGGCGTGCCGCAGGTCCCAGTCCAGGTCGCGCACCGCACCGGGATGCATGAAGCCCTGCAACGCACGATCCATGTCGGCGAACGATTGGCCCAGGCTGCGCATGAGGGCGAAGGTGCGCTTGACCTCGGCCAGGGGAGTGCCGTGCAGCCAGCTCACCAGGCGCACCGCATGGGTTTCACCGGAGGGCGCCACGGCCGAGGCGAGGAAGCCACCGGCAAGGCTCTTCTTCAGCTGCGGCACGGCAAGCTCGGGGTTGTAGCTGGCGAGGTGGCTGAGGATGGCCGTCTGCAGCTCGCTTTCAGTTCGCGGTTCACTCGAATTGACCACCTTCAGAATCCACCCCGCATCGCTTGCAGTGTTCAACCGGTAGTTGCAGTCGCGCTCGCCATCCAGGGGCGAGGCCGTGGCGACGACATTGAAAAGCTGCTCGGCCAGTTGTTCGGCATCGCGGGGCGAGAACTGCGGGGCGGGATGGGAAAGGTTGGTCATGGTAATGGTTTTCCAAGTTATTGTTTTCAGTTAGCTTGGCATGCGAAATCCTTGACGGCAGTAGGTATGCGGTCGGTGTTGGCCTGCATATTGTCGGAATCGACCGGCACAAATTCGGTAGTCAAAGTGAGGAGTCTTGATGCGCGACCTGGACGTGAAAGATCGCGAAATACTGGACATTCTGTCTAAAGAAGCGCGGATTGCCCTGAAGGCCCTGGCCGCGAGAATCGGACTGTCCAGAAGCGCCACCAGCGAGCGTGTCCTCAACCTTGAGCGCAATGGCGTGATCAGGGGCTACCGGGCGGATATTGGCGAAATCGACGCCAACGTGATTCGCGCCATGTTTCTGGTGTGCCTGAAACGCACGCCGGCCATCAGCCTGCTGGACATGCTGGCCCAGCACTCCCAGGTGCGACGCATCTCTTCGGTCAGTGGCCAGCTCGATCTGGTGATCGAGATCGAATCCCGCACCATTGATGATCTGAACCGAGTCCGGGATGCCGTAGCCAGTCACGAGTCCGTCGAGGACATCACCACGGCTGTGGTGCTTCGGCGCGACATCGACCGGCAGACTTCCTGATTCTGCGACGCGAAGAGCGGGCGGGATGTGCCTGCGGGAAGTGCCGGGCGCCCCCGCAAAAGCTCTGAAATGCTCGCTTGGCGCCCGTCCCCGGCAGCTGGATGTGGGAGGGCGGGCCCATTCCCTTGCGGCAATCGGCCGCTTCCCACCCTGTACAAGGTGCATCGCAAAACCATAAAATGAGAAGCATTATCATTAATGCGAATCTGCCATGCACAACCACAGCCTCTCTTCGCCCGTCGCCCAGTTGTATGCGAACCATCACGGCTGGCTGCGGGGCTGGCTGCACCGGCGCCTGGGGCACAGTGCCGATGCCGAGGACCTGGCCCATGACACCTTTATCCGGGTGCTGCGCTCCCAGGAGGATGTGCGTGAGTTGCGCCAGCCCATGGCCTTTCTGGCCACCATTGCCAACGGCCTGCTGATCAATCGCTGGCGCCGCCAGGCGATCGAACGGGCTTATCTGGAAGCCCTGGCGGCGCGGCCGGTGGGGGAGGAGCCTTCGCCGGAGGAGCGGCATCTGATGATCGAGACCCTGTTGCAGCTGGATTCGCTGCTGGTGGGGTTGTCGTCGCGGGTGCGGCAGATTTTCTTTCTGTCCCAGCTCGATGGCCTGACCTATCCGCAGATCGCTGCGCAGTTGGGCTTGACCGTGGCCCAGGTGCAGCGGGCCATGGGCAAGGCCTTCAGTGTCTGTTACGCGAGCCGTTTTGAATGAGTGGCGCTGCGGTCGATCCCCGAGTGCGGGACAACGCCATCGACTGGCTGGTGCGGATGCAGTCCGGGCTGATGAGCGCCGCGGACCATCAGGCCCTGCAGCAGTGGCGGCAAGCCAGCCTCGAGCATGAATACGCGTGGCAGCGGGTCAGCAGCCTGCCGCTGATGTTGCAGCCAGGGGCCCATCTGTTGGCCGATGCCACGGCGCGCCGGGCATTGCAAGCGGCGGGCGCCGATCCGCAGCGACGGCGACAGGTGCTCAAGTGCCTGCTGGCCCTGGGGCTGTTGGGGGGCATTTCCTGGCAGGGGGCGGATTCCACCCTGGTGCGCTCTGCCCTGGCCAGTTATCGCACTGGCGTCGGCGAGCGACGCCATTGGGCCCTGGCCGACGGTGGCTCGCTATGGCTGAACACCGCCAGTGCGGTGAACCTGGACCTGAGCGCCCGGCAGCGCAGCCTGCAATTGATCGAGGGCGAACTGGCTCTGGACACCCCGGCGGGCTCTGCATCCCTGCAACTGTCGACCCCGGATGCGGTGCTCTATAGCCGTGGTGCCAACCTGCTGGTGCGTCACGATCGCCTGGGCACCCAGGTGACGGTGTTGCGCGGGCTGGTGCAGGTGAGCGCACGGCAGCACCCAGCACCGCTGGCGTTGCAGGCCGGCTGGCAAACCCGAGTCGATGGCCGGGGAGCAGGGCGGCCAAGCCCCATCGATACGTTTCTGGCCCAGGCCTGGATGCGCGGCATCCTGCCCGCCGAGCGCATGCGCCTGGATCAGTTGCTGGCAGAGCTGTCGCGCTATCGCCCGGGCTTCTTGCGTTGCAGCGAAGCCGTGGCGGGCCTGCGCGTAACCGGCAGTTTCCAGTTGGACGACACCGATGCCGCCCTGGCCCTGGTAGCCAATACCTTGCCGGTGCGCATCGAGCGAAGAACCCGTTACTGGGTGACCGTGGTGCCGGCCTGAAACTTTTTTTTCACCGGCGCGATAGTTTTTTCGATCTGGCTTGGCCTTCAGGTATTACCCACCGGCACAGGTGGGTTTCGATCCCTAGGAGCCCTGCATGATTTTCCCTGCTCGTGTCTTGCGTACCCATACCTTCGGCCTGCTGTTGCTCGGTTTGCAGCCGCTCTGTAGTGAAGTGGTGTTGGCTGCCGGCGAGCGCCACTACAGCATCGGCGCCGGTCCCCTGGACCAGGTGCTGTCGCGCTTTGGCGCCGAGGCGGGCATCAGCATGGCCGGCAGTGCGCTGCTCACCGCAGGCAAGACCAGCCAGGGCGTGCAAGGGGATTTCAATACCGAGGCGGGCTTGAACCAGCTGCTGGCGGGCACTGGCCTGGGCTACGTGCGCCAGGCCGACGGCGGCTATGCCTTGCGCCTGCGCCTTGATGCGGTGTCGCTGCCGACCCAGAAGGTCAAGGGCGAAAATCCTGACGAGGAAGAGGTGTACCGGGCACCGCGTTCATCGGTGTACATCTCTGCCGACGACATGCAGCGCTTTGGCGTGGTGTCGGTGGGCGACATGCTCAAGGGCCAGCCCGGGGTCCAGGTCGGTGACAGCCGCAATGGCGGCGGCCTGGATGTGAACATCCGCGGCATCCAGGGCCAGAGCCGGGTGGCGGTGACGGTGGACGGTTCGCAGCAGGCGCTGGATGTCTATCGCGGTTATGCCGGGACCCAGCAACGCAGCTACATCGACCCGGACATGATCAGCGACATCGCCATCGACAAGGGCCCGAGCCTGACCTCCAGTGCCATAGGCGGCACGGTGAAGATGCGCACCCTCGGGGTCGGCGACATCCTCAAGGACGGTCAGAATATCGGCCTGCGCCTCAAGGGTGATGTCTGGAACAACGGTGTGGCCCCGGCCTCCCGTGATCCGCACTCCAAGACCCAGGACCTGTACTCGGAGCCGCATCAGAGCCGCGGCGGGCTGTTCGGCTCGGAGGCCGAGGCCGGCAGTGCCGCGTTCGCCTATTCCCATGAATTCTTCGATGTGGTGGCGGCCTACGCCCATCGCAACCAGGGCAACTATTTCGCCGGCAAGAAGGGCCAGGATCGCTACCGCACCTATGACCGTTACGGCGATGAAGAGACCAGCGTCGCCACCACCTACAACGCCGGGGAAGAGGTGCTGAACTCCTCGTCGAAGACCGAATCCTGGCTGCTCAAGACCACCCTGCGCCCGGCGGACGGCCACACCTTCGATCTGGGCTACCGGCGCTACGACGGACGCATCGGCGAGATCATGCCCTCGGACATCTTCCGTTTCGGCACTGGTGGCATCTACCAGTACCCCCTGGGCCACACCCAGATCGACACCTACACCGCGCGCTACAACTACCTGCCTGCAGGCAACCCGCTGGTGGACCTGAGCGCCGACCTGTGGATGACCGATGCGCAGACCAGCCAGTTGACCGCCGTCTCGGCGCCGGCATCCCAGGCCTACCGTTCGGACCGCAACTGGAGCCGCCAGGCCGATCGCCGGGTGGGCGGTGGCCTGGCCAATACCTCGCGTTTCGAGACCGGCTACGGCGACTTGAAGCTGGACCTGGGCAGTTCGTTCCAGCTGGAGGAACTGCGCCCGCAGAAAAGCGTGGCCACCACCCAGGACGATATCAACGCCAACCGCATGCTGCGCGAAGGTTCGCGGCAAGAGTTCAGTTTCAACGGCAAGCTGGAGTACAAGCCGGTGGACAGCCTCACCCTGTGGGGCGGCGGGCGCTACACCCACTATCGCAGCAAGGATCACGTGCCCACGGCCACGGCGCGTCGCGAGGAACGTGACCTGCGCTACCTGCGGGTTTCCAACGGCGACAATTCCGGCAACATGATGTGGTTCCCCGACCAGAACGGCCAGTACACCGACGCCACCGACCCGCGCCTGAACAACGGCATCGTCTTCCAGAACACCAACTTCCCCTTCGAGGGCGTGCGCTACAACGACTTTGGCGCCACCGACTCCACGGTCTATCCGTCCCAGGTCGGCGAGGTGGTCACCGGCTACAACTACTCCGGCAAGAACAGCAACAGCGGTGGCGCCTTTGCCCCGGCCTTCGGTATCAATATCGAAGTGCTGCCGGACACCTTCGTGTATGCCTCGTACACCCAGGGCTTTCGCATGCCGTCGCTGTTCGAAACCAGCCAGGGCGTGCAGCAGACGATGCCCGGCAAGGGCCTCAAGCCCGAGCGTTCGAGCAACTGGGAGATCGGCGCCAGCACCCTGCAAAAGGGCCTGCTGGTGGATGACGACTCGGCGGCGTTCAAGCTGGCCTACTTCAACAACACCATCAAGAACTACATCACCCGCTACTACGACCCGAGCCCGGGCCTGTGGGGCCTGATGCGCTTCAGCAACACCGACAGCTACAAAACCAGCGGCCTGGAACTGCAGACCCGCTACGATGCCGGGCGGGTGTTTGCCGACCTGTCGTCCACCTACTACCTGAAGACCGAAACCTGCGACGCGGCTTTCGCGGCCACCCTGCGCGCCACCAGCAACCCCTACCAGAAAACCGCCGACACCCCGGACTGCACCCCGGGCAGCTTCATGGGCTCCTACACCAACACCCAGAACCCGCCACGCTTTGCCGGCAACCTGACCACTGGCCTGCGCTTCTTCGACCAGAGCCTGACCCTCGGCACGCGCATCACCTACACCTCCGGCCCCACGGTTACCGCCGACAAGCCCTGGCAGACCGGCGCCACCACGCCGCAACTGAATTACCGCGAAGTGGCGCTGTTCGATCTGTTCCTCAACTACAAACTGAAGGAAGACGCCAGCCTCAACGTGTCGCTGCAGAACCTCACCGACCGCTACTACCTGGACCCGCTGGCGCAGAGCTTCATGCCGGCACCGGGGCGCACGCTGCGGGTGGGGATGCAGGCGAAGTTCTAGGATGCGGGCGGCCTTCTCCGGACCAGGCAGCAAGGTGCGGCCTTGCCGCACCGGCCTTTTACTGCGGCGGGTCGACGCAGTAAAGTAGGCCGCTTTCGCCCCCATTGGCCGGCACTCGCCCCTGACCTGAGCGGTATTGCCAAAGGGATCTGGCCCTCGCTGCGTTACAGATAAGGATATCCAATGAAGACCCTGGTAAAGCGTCTCCGCCCCCTGGCTGTTCTGGTTTCAGTCACGCTCTTGAGTGCCTGTGCCCCGCTGGGCAGTTCCGACCTCAATGGCAGCGCCACGCAGAACCCGACCAACCAGCTCCTGGAAACCATCGATGGCGCGACCCGGGACGGTATGTCCGTGGTGCTGGTGCCGGCGCTCATGCCCAACAAGAGCGTGACCGACCTCTCCAGCTATTCCCATCGCGTGATCTTCAGCAACAAGGACCAGCCGGGCCAGGGCTACATGCAGTCCTTCGCCAATAACGACCTGGAGAAAATCAAGGAAACCGTATTTCTCTGGGACTTCCTTGAAGTGCACATCGTCCCGCCGGGAACCTACCTGATGTCCGGCGGCATTGATTACAGGATCGACAGCAGCCTGGCCCAGGTAGGCGCCGCGAAGGGCCAGCCGGCCAGCAGTGCCCGTGGTTCGGTGGACATGTCTGCGGTGCTGTATCGCCAGTTCGTCAAGGAACAATACTGGCGCGACGCTTCCTACGCGGATACCACCCACACCCAGAATGTCTGCAGTACCGTGCATGTCGCCTCCGGCCAGTGCGTGGCCTGGCAAGAGCAGCAATACAACACGCGCCGGCAGGTGTCGGAAGGCGGTTGGACCGAAGGCACCAAGATCCGTGATGTCCAGTCTGTCAAGTTGAAGGCACAGATCCCCGACGCCTACGCGCCCCTGGCCTTCAGTATCCAGCCCGGCCAGATACTGCTCAGCGACCGCTTCCACCTGAAAACCCCGGCCGTGAGCTACGACAAGAAGACTTGCAAGGCTATCGACCCGCAGAACATCAAATGCGCACTGCGGGATATCCAGGTCTACGTGAGGCCGGCCCCCGTGGAACTGGTCAAGAAGTTCAGCGACAGGGAGCTGGCGAATGTCAACGACACAGGACGCCGGGTGCTGGCGCGTATCGAACCGATGAAAACCCGCCTGCAAGGGGACACCGGCATGGAAGACCTGGTGTGGGGCATCCCGGTTTCCCTGAAGAAAACCGCCAGGTAAGGGGGCTTGCCTTGGGGCGCGGAGAACAGCGCGCAGCGCCACGGGCCATTGCTAGTTGAAGGAGCTGCGCAAGCCTTTGATGACCTGTTCGATGGAGGGCCCTTGAATGGCCGGCGGTTGCGGGTTTTCGCCGAATTCGCGCCAGATGAACAGGGTCAGTTCCGCCCCGTCAGTCAGTGACAGGGCGTTTTCCTCATGGGCGAAAGTTTCAAGCAGCCGGTAGCGCTGATCACTCCAGAACAGCTCCTCGACCCAGGGGTACACCGGAATAAAGTGGAAATGGATGGGGTAGCCGGGGGCATGGCCGAACCGGCTGATGTACAGCCACTTGGGTTTGAGCTGCAGCTCCAGGTTTTTCTGCACCCTGGCGAGCAGGCCGCCCAACTCCGTCAGGGCGCTCTCGGGCAGCTCGGCCAGTGAATTGACCCGGGATCGCGAGCCCAGCATCAGGTAGCCGGGCAGGGCGGACGACAGGTGATGATTGAGCACCCAATGGTCGGTTTGCAGAATGATGAACTCGGGGGCTATGCCCACCTGCTGGGCGGTGTTCAAGGCATGGGCTCCTGTTCGGGAAGGTCGCTCTTGTATTCGCCCCACTGCATGTACGCGTAGTACCGGGTCATTGCTTCGAAGTGGCTGGGGGCTTCCACTTCCCACACAAGCCGGGCGTCGGGGTGAAGCAGTTTGCGTGCGGTGTTTCCCTGTGGGCCGCTCAGACAGAAGGTCTGGCAGTCATCCGGTTCCATCCAGAGTTGGTAGTTCATCTCTTGCGCTTCTGAGTGTGGGGGAGGCTATCGTCGTTATGGCTCGAGCAACCTAGATCGAGCCGACCGAACGCAGGTATTTCCGTGCCTGAGGGCTGGTGATCTTTTCGGGTTCAAGCACATACAGCGAGCTCCAGAGCGGTGGTAAACCCAGTTCCTCCATGTAGGACGTGAAGCTGTTGAAAGGCTCGGTGCCAATGACCTCGGCGCTGAGCCAGAGCAACTCGCACTCCTGGCAAAGGTGCAGGATTTCCTGCGTTGCCCGCACTTGAACCTGGGTTACTTCGCCTTGTTCACATTCCGGACACAGCATTTTTTCACCTCCCAAGTGGGCGCGCAGTCTATCACTGACCAGGTTGCACGCGGCCAGCAACGAAGGTCTGCCTGCGCTCAGAAACCTGCCATGGAGGACGCTGCTTTCGACCCTGTCCGGAGCGGGCCTTTGCGGCACCCGCATCCCCGGCCCCGGTCGCATAAATTTGAAATGCCCGGCATTGCTCGCCAGAATCGCCCCCCGATCCGGCACAAGGTGCCGGACCTTGGTGGTGAAAAGGGGCAGCAGTTGAATCAGCAGACATTGTCCATGCGCCTGGCGCGCGTGGCGGCGCATGTACCAACCGGCGCACGCCTGGCCGATATCGGCTCGGATCACGGCTATCTGCCGGTGGCCTTGCTGCTGCGCGGCAGCATCAGCGCGGCGGTGGCCGGAGAGGTGGCGTTGACGCCGTTCCACGCGGCCCGGCGCACGGTGCGCGACAACGGCCTGGAGCAGCAGGTTAGCGTGCGCCTGGCCGATGGCCTGGCGGCGATCGAACCGGGCGACGCCATCAGCGCCATCAGCCTGTGCGGCATGGGTGGCGAGACCATCCGTGACCTGCTGCAAGCCGGCAAGGCGCGCCTCAATGGCCAGGAGCGGTTGATCCTGCAGCCCAACGGGGGCGAGCAGCCCCTGCGCCAGTGGCTGATGGACAACGGCTACCGCATCCTGTGCGAAGAGGTGCTGCGGGAAAACCGTTTCGACTACGAAATCATCGTCGCCGAGCGCACAGGGCCGGTGAGCTACAGCCCCCGGGAGCTGTACTTCGGTCCTCTGCAACTGCAGGCCCGCAGCCCGGCGTTCCTGGCCAAATGGCAGCGCCTGCTGCGCCTGAAACAGCGCACCCTGGAAAACTTCAGCCGGGCACAGGCAGTGCCCGAAGAGAAGGTGCAGGACATGGCCCGGCAGGTGCGCTGGATCAGCGAGTTGCTGGGCTGAGTGCGCCAGGCGGCCGCTTGCCAGGGCCCGGTGCCAATCACCGCCGGCCCGTACGACAAGTTACCGAGCCGCGCAATGTCCCACGCTCAGCGCGTTGCCGGCTCCAGGCCTTATGCCTGGGGCTGGATGGCCGGCGGCGTCGAGACCTGTTGCAGGAACCGTTCGATCAGCCATCGCGCCGCCGGGCCCGGCGGTGTGTCGCTGCGGTAGATGGCGTCGAAGGGGTAGATCCCGCTTTGATATTCCGGAAGGTTCAGGCGCACCAGCCGGCCGCTGCGCAGGTCCTCCTCGACCATGGGCCGCGGCATGTTGCCCCAGCCGATGCCGGCACGCAGCAACATGTGCTTGGCGCCCAGGTCCGCCAGCCGCCAGGTGCGGTTGCTCAGCACCGCGAAATCCCTGCCCCGGGTCAGCGTCGAGCGGTCCGACAGCACCAGCTGGATGAATTCGCGCCCGGCGCCGGTCAGGTTGGCATCGCTGGCGGCCAGGGGATGATCCGGCGCGGCCACCGGAATCAGCTCGACACTGCCCACACCGATTCTTTCGATCCCGTCGATGCTTTCGTTCATCGGCCCACTGATGCCGACGACTGCGCCGCGCTCGATCACCCGCTCGGTGACTGCTCCCAGGGCTTCCATGTGCAGGTGCAGGGCCACCGTGGGAAAGGCTTCGCGAAAGGCCTTGAGGGCGTCCACCACGCGCTCGGGGGCCAGCATCACATCGAGCACCAGGTGGACCTCGGCCTCCAGGCCTTGCAACAGGCCCCTGACCTTGGCACGCAGGCCATGGACGCCGTTGGCGATGGTCCTGGCCTCCACGAGCACGGTGCGTCCGGCCTCGGTGAGTTGCGGCTTGCGCGTGCTCTGGCGGTCGAACAGCGAGACCCCGAGCTGCATTTCCAGGTTGGCGATGGAGTAGCTGATGACGGACGTAGCGCGGTGCAGTTTTCTTGCGGCGCCGGCGAAGCTGCCGACTTCCACCACGGTCAGGAATACGCGCAATTGGTCCAGTGTCGGGGTGCCAGGGTCGGAGATCATCTCGGGTTCCTTGAGCGTTATCGGCGTTGACGCCCCGGCAGTGTGATCGATTCCAGCCGGGGAGGGGTTGAGGCAGTGTCCAGTGAGCGTTGTATTCTTGCCTATTTTATCGAACCTAATGATCTAAATTAGTCGGCTATTCAGAGAAGCTGTGGCGGCGCAAGCTTTCTTCACCCGGGCGATTCATCTCGGATCGCACCCAACTGAAGGAAATACCTCATGTCCGCTTCTGCCCATATTGCTCAACCCGACACTCGCCAACAAAGCCGCTCCGATACTCCCCAGGCCGTGGCCGCACTGGCTGGCCGAGTGCTGCTCAGCGCGATCTTCCTGCTGTCCGGCGTCTCGAAGCTGGCGGCACCGGCGATGATGATCGGCTACATCGGCTCTGTCGGCCTGCCATTTCCGCAGCTGGCCCTGGCCCTGGCGGTCATCGTTGAAATCGGCGGCGGCCTGGCCCTGGTCGCTGGCTGGCGGACCCGCACTGTCGCGGCACTGCTGGCGTTGTTCAGCGTGGTCACTGCCTTGGCCTTCCATAACGCACTGGGCGACCAGAACCAGTTCATCCACTTCTTCAAGAACCTGGCCATGGCCGGTGGCCTGTTGCAGGTCGTGGCGTTCGGTGCCGGTCGTTTCAGCCTCGACGCCCGCCGTCGCTGATCACCCGCCAGCGGGGGCCGGTTCCCTCGCGGCGGCTGCGGTTTCCCTGTGTTTTCTTGCCTGATCGAGGTGTCCATGAAAGCCATACGTGCCTACCAATACGGCAGTCCCGATGTCCTGCGCCTGGAAGAAGTTGCCGACCCTGTGGCCGGCGAAGGTGAAGTGCTGATCGATGTCGCCGGTGCTGGAGTCAACCCTATCGACTGGAAGATCCTGTCCGGTGCCATGCAGGCATTCATCCCGCTGCCACTGCCTTTCACCCCGGGGGTCGAGGTGGCCGGGCGGGTGCTTGCCACCGGCCGGGGCGCCAGCCGGTTCGAGGTCGGTGACCGGGTGTTCGGTTTCATCAACATCACGGGCGGCTATGCCGGCAAGGCGGTTGCCCGGGAATCCACGCTGGCGTTGCTGCCCCGTTCCCTCACTGCGTTGCAGGCCGGCGCCGTGCCCGCCACGGCGCTGACCGCCTGGCAGGCCCTGACCGAGCATGCCGGCGTGCAGCCCGGGCAGAAGGTGTTGATCCATGCCGCGGCAGGAGGTGTGGGCAGCATGGCGGTGCAGATCGCCAAGTACCTGGGGGCCGAGGTCATCGCCAGCGCTTCGGCGGACAACCATGCCTACCTCAAAGGGCTAGGGGCCGATCAGGTCATCGACTATCGCCGCCAGGATTTCACTCAATGGCGGCCCGCGGTCGATGTGGTCCTGGACCTAGTGGGGGAGCAAACCCAGGCGCTGTCGTTCGCCCTGTTGAAACGGCACGGGGTGCTGGTTTCCCCGGTGAGCCAGCCCGACATCACCCTGGCCAACGACTATGGCGTGACCCCGGTGAATTTCGCCACCCGTGGTGATGGTGGCCAGTTGGCGAGGATTGCCGAGCTGTTCGACCAGGGCCGCTTGCAGGTCGCTGTCCAAGCCTTCCCCCTGAGTGACGCCCCGCAGGCGCTGGAAAAAAGCAGGGGCCGCCATGGCCATGGCAGGCTGGTCCTCGACATGGCCCGCTGATCGCTTGGCGGGCTCCCAGAACAGCCGGCACCACCGGCAAGCCAGGGCGGCGGTCCAGGGTACGGGCCTGCCGCTTGCGGCATTGGCGAGGGCTAACCGGCGGCCCTGATGCCGAAGGGGCCGTTGCAGTCAGCCCTGCACTGTCCAGAGCATGGTCTGCACCTGGATGTGGGGGTGGCTTTGCAGAGGCTCCCACTCATCAATGAACGCGAACCCCTGGCGCAGATAGAAACTCGCGGCCCTGGCATTGGCGGGGGAGACGTCGAGGAACACCCGCTCATGGCCTTGTTCCCGTGCGCGCGACTTCACCGCTTCCACCAGCCGGGCCGCCACGCCGGAGCCACGGGCCGCGGGTGCGACCCACATGCCGATCAGGTTGTAGCGGTTTGCCTCACTGACTGCGGCGCCGATCATTCCCAGGGGCTGGCCATCCTCGATGGCCAGCCAGAATGCGCTGGTCGCGCCCGAGGCACGTTCCTGCCACTGCTGGTCACTGTACCGGGCGGCACTCTGGTAGCTGACCCCGAACGCGGTCGGGGCGTCCTGCAGCGCGGCGAGACGAACTTGCTTCAACAGCCTCCAGTCCTTGGTTTGCGTCGGTCGAATATCCATGGTGGTCTTCAGGTCGAGTGAGGCAGCAACCTCTCACAAGGCTGGCGCAGGAACAAGCGCGTCTTGCCCGGTGCTGCGCTTGCCGGCGGCCTGCGCTTGCCATTTGCCAGCATCTTGTCGCTGATGAAACGCTGGCTATATGATCGCGCGTCATGCCATTGGCCACTTGCGTGGCCGGCGTTTCCTCATCGGTTCTACAGGGATGTTCCAGGGATGAAAATCAAGAGCAATACAGGTCTGCACAAGGAAGGCCGGCTGGCTGCGCGACTGGCCGGCTGGTTGCTGGCGCCGTGCATGCTGGCGGCTTCGATGCTGGCCCAGGCCGGTGCGCCGATCCCTCCCGGCGCAGTGCTGGCGGTGATGCAGAACGTCGAGGTGCCGGACCAGGATGAAGAGGTGGAGCTGGAAGACGGCGTTACCGCCACCTTCTGGTACGGCCAGGAGCTGGACTTCGACGGCAAGCACTACTACGCCACCTTTGTCTGGCACACCCGGGACCGCGCCGCCCGCGAGGGCGAGGATTTTGCCGCGCCGGAGGTTCAGGTACGGCTGGCCGATGCCACCTTCGAACTCACCAACCCGGGCCAGAAGCAGGCCTATTCCATCCGCAGCATCGAACGCAAGATCGGCTTCTTCGGCGGCGGCGAGAAGCCCGAGGAAGTGGACACCAAGCGCAAGGCCGTTGAGCACCGTACCGCTGACGGCCGCCTGCTGCTGGCGGTGCCCACGGCAACTTTCGACAATGGGGTGATCACCAGGGGCTACACCATGCTGGTGTTCAATCCGAACAAGAAACCCGAAGACGATGGCTGGGTCTGGTCCTACGTTGGCCAGGTGCGCACCGGCGAGGACAACTCCGCGGCCTGCGACGACGGCGCGGTCATGCCCTGCATCGGCAGCGACGGTGAGCTGAGCTTCGTCGCCGGCCAGGAGCCGCTGCCGCAGGTGCAGGTCAAGGTCAGCGGCACTACCTTCGAGGGCCCGGGAAAGGTCCGTTCGCTGGCGGCCGCAGACAACCTCACCTATGTCTACGACAGCAAGACCGAGCAGTACGTCAGCCGCTAGTTGCGGCAGCGACGGCCAGGTAGCGCAGCCTTGCCAAACCCACGATCCTCCAGGGAGGATCGTGGAGCGCTTTCACCCCGGTCCGGCACAGCCATCATCCAAGGAAACGGCGAATGAGTACGCGTATCGACATGCTGATGAACCCGGGGCCGGAGGTGCGCGCTGCGATCCTCGAGCCCTTGCGGGCCCACAACCGGGCCCAGGCGGGCGATCCCAAGCCCGAGGCCATCGCCCTGGTAGTCCGCGACGAGCACAGCGGTGAGATTCTCGGTGGCCTGCAGGCGGAAATTTTCTATCGCTGGATGTTCATCGAGCTGCTGGCGGTCCCCGAGCAGACACGGGGCCAGGGCACGGGCTCGCAATTGCTGAACATGGCCGAGGAGCTGGCCCGGGAAAAGGGCTGTATCGGCATCTGGCTCGATACCTTCGACTTTCAGGCGCCGCAGTTCTATCAGCGGCATGGCTTCAGCGAATTCGGCCGATTGGAGGATTTCCCGCCGCAGCACCGGCGTTTCTTCCTGCACAAACGCCTGGTCTGAACCCTCGAGCCCTGGCTGGCGAACCCGCATGCAGCGCGTTCCCGCAGCCTGGGCCGCGGCTACTCAGGCGTGGGCATCGACGCCGATCCGCGCCAGTAGCCAGTCCTGATAGAGCGCGGGGCTGTCGGTGGTCTGGCCGCCGTTTTTGGCAACGACCGTCTTGCCGTCCAGGCGCCCGATTTCCATCAGGTATTGCAGGCCCTTGAGCACATGGGTGGCGTCGTCCTTGCCCAGGGACTGCACATCGGGCAGTTGGACGGAGTTGCTCTTGTCGTCGAATGTCGCCCAGGTGGGGTTGGCTCTGTATTGGGCTATCAGTTTGGCGTCCGAGATTTGCGATTCATGAAAACTGGCGTCGATCTTCGCCTGCATTTGCGGCGTCGCATTCTCTACCTGGATTTTCATGGACTTCAGCGTGCCATTCTCCAGCGCCCTGGTGATTCCCTTGAGGCCCATGGCTACGAGGGATGTCGAGTTTGAGATGCTTCCTGTCATGAGACTGCTCCTGGGTGGGTTCTGGCCAAGCAGAGCAAAACCCGGGCCATGAGCCCTGAACATGATGCAGCGCGGCGTTGGCAGCGGCGCCAGTAGCGATGGCGGGCAGAAGTTGGCCGTAGTGGGCAAGGGATTGCCATTGGATCGCCTGCTTTTGCCAGCCACTACTGCCCCGAGGCGGATATCGACCTGTGTCCGCTGCCCTGGTGGCCGTGAAGAAAAACTCGATCTGCATGGCCAATCGGCGCACAGTGGCCGCCTGTACTGTTGCCACTTCCGATTGCCCGCACATGACCCAGCCCCGAACCCCCACCGCACTCGCGGCCCTGATTGCCCGGCACACCCCGCACCCCGGCGACTTTCCCAGCGCCGTGCCCAACCTGACCTTGCACCGCCGTTCCACGCCGACCTCGGCCATTCCCTGCATCTACAGCCTGGGCCTGGGGGTGATTGCCCAGGGCGGCAAGCAGGTGCTGCTGCAGGAGGCGGTGATCAATTACCGGGCCGGGCAGGGCATGCTGACCAGCATCGACCAGCCGGTGGTGGCCCGGGTGACCCAGGGCTCGGCGGCCGAACCTTTCCTGGGCATGATGCTGACCCTGGACATGCACCAGATCCTGCAAACCGCCGCGCAGATGCAGCCGCCACCGCCTTCGCGGGCCAGCGATTATCGGACGGTGGTGGTGGATGAACTGGAGCCGGGGCTGGCCAGCGCTCTGGAGCGGCTGGTGGGCTTGCTCGACGAGCCGGCGCTGATTCCCCAGCTGGCGCCATTGATCCAGCAGGAAATCATCGTCCGGCTGTTGGCCGGGCCTTACAGCCTGGCGTTGCAGCAGTTGCTGGCGGTGGGTTCGCCGACCCAGCAGATCTTCAAGACCGTGGCCTGGCTCAAACAGAACTTCACCCAGCCGTTGCGCATCGATGATCTGGCGCAGCGCGCCCATATGAGCCCGTCCACCTTCCGCCAGCATTTTCGCGCCATCATCGGCGTCAGCCCGCTGCAGTTCCACAAGCAGCTGCGCCTGCAGGAAGCCCGGCAGTTGATGCTCAGCCAGAACATCGATGCCGGGCGCGCCGCGGGGCTGGTGGGCTATGAAAGTGCTTCGCAGTTCAGCCGGGAATACAGCCGGGTGTTCGGCGCGCCGCCGCAGCGGGATATCCGCAGGATGCGCGAGGCCGGGTAAGGGCCAGGTTGCAGTGCAGGGTTCAGCGAAATAGGCAAACAGGCTGTGGCGCGGCTCTGGGCGCCTAACCATTCGATCCGCCACGGATAGGCCTGTTTCTAGCTGTTTGTGTTGCAGCGAAACAGCCTTCGGGGTGAGCCGGCAGAATCCGCAAAACAGGCAAACTTGCCGTCAGAATAGGCAAGGTTTCGCCGCGAGCCATTTCTATACTGGTGCCCGACGACGCAGCAGCCCCAAGGCCTGCCGTGTCCCGGGCGCTTTCGGTAACGCCCGACTCCGCACTCCCGCACACGGGAGCGAGCGGTCCGCCTATCGATCCAGACGAGCCTGCCCAGGGCGGCTCAAGGAGTACGGTCATGAGCAACAGCATCGAACACGTCAGCTTCCCCAACTTCGGCTGGGACAACGCCGCGGACATCTATCTGCCGGCGGATTTCGACCCGGGCAAGCGCTACCCGGCGATCGTCAGCACCCATCCCATCGGCAGTTGCAAGGAGCAGACCTCCGGCAACATCTACGCCGCCGGGCTGGCCCGGGCCGGGTTTGTGGTCATCGCCTTCGACGCCAGTTTCCAGGGCGCCAGCGGCGGCCAGCCACGCTTTATCGAAGACCCGGCCATTCGCGTGTCGGACATCCGTTTCGCCATCGACTACCTGGTGACCCTGCCTTATGTCGACCCCGAGCGAATCGGTGCCATCGGTGTCTGCGGTGGCGGTGGCTACACCATCCAGGCGGCAATGACCGACTACCGGATCAAGGCCCTGGCCTCCATTACCGGGGTCAACTTCGGCCGCCTGATCCGCGAAGGTTTCAGCAACTTCGATCCGGTCAGCGCCTTGCACGCCATGGCGAAGCAGCGCACCGCCGAGGCCCGGGGCGAGGCGCGTCATGTGATCGACTACCTGCCAGCATCGGTAGCCGAGGCGCAGCAGAACGGCATCAGCGACATCGACGTACTGGAAGCCACCGAGTACTACAAGACCGCCCGGGGCCAGCAGCCAAACGGCGCCACCAGCGGTCTGTTTTCCTTCAATAGCGCGGCCTTTGGCTGGGATGCCTTCCTGCAGGCCGAGGTGCTGCTGACCCAGCCACTGATGGTGGTGGTCGGCGACAAGCCCGGCGGCTTCGGTGCCTACCGCGACGGCCTGGAAATCCATGGCCGCGCGGCCTCCCGGGACAAGCATCTGGTGGTCGCTGAGGGCGGGTCCCACTACGACCTGTACGACCGCGCCGAAACGGTGGCGCTGGCCATGGCGCAATTGGTGCCGTTCTTCCAGCAGCACCTGTAAGGGGTGAGGCAGCCGCCGCTGTCGCCTGACCGGCGACGGCGGCTTTGTCGCGCCCGGGCGCCAAACCGCTCCCCCGGCAGGCCGCCGGTGAGCAGCAGGCTGGCGAAGCTCAGGGGGTAGGCATTGATGACTCATTGCAGGGCCGTGATGCCGGCATCCCGGTCCCGGGCGATGGATTCCAGGGCGACATTGACGATCGAGGTGTCGAGGATCACCACCCCATAGCTCCGGCAGGGGGCGATCAGTACCTGGCGTCGCAGGCGGTGCTCGAGGTCCATGGGGGCGTATTTCCTTTGCCGCAGTGCGGTGCGACTATACGAACCTTTTTGCACACAATGCTTCGGGCTGGATCGAAGTGTGCGGCGATACCTTCGCCGAGCCGGTGCGGGGGGCATGCTCATCATCCTGTCCGATGGCAGCTCGCTGTCCGCCAGTGCCCTGGCCGAAGCGGCGGGGATGTCACCGCAGACCGCCAGTTCGCATCTGGCCAAGCTGCTGGAGAGCTTTTGCAAGCTGGGCTGGGAGCAGTTGCAGCGCCAGCCGGGTGTCCAGCCGCTGGCCTGAAGCCCTTGTGGCCAGCCAGCGAAAGCCCCTTCAAGCCATTACCCCAAGGAATGACGAATGAGCCGCCTGCCCCTGCAACACATCGACCTGAGCCAGGTGACGAGCACCGCTGAACTGCACCTGGTGCTGCGCGATGCCCTGGGTTTTCCCCATTGGTACGGCTGTAACTGGGACGCCTTCTGGGACGCCATTACCGGGCTGGTGGAAATGCCCGAACAGTTGCATATCAGCGGCTGGCAAGCATTGTCCCGGCGCCTGCCCCGGGACGCGCAACTGCTGCTGCAATGCCTGGAGCGAATGAAGGTCCAATACCCGACGCTGGCTGCGGACCTGCTGTTGGAGCCAGCCAAGCCTTAGTCCTGCCTATCGCCGGACGCGCAATTGAGCCACGACGCCGCCTGGCAACGGTTTATTCTTTCCCGAGGCAGTGAACAGCCACCCATGGAGACGCCTGTGAGCATCAAAGACCATCCCGCGGATTACCAGGACCTCAAGCGCGCCGTCGGCTTGCTGGAGTCGCCTTCACTGACGGCGCGCCTGTCCGGGCTGCTGGGTTCGCCCATCGAAAGTGCGGTCAAGGCGCTGCCGGCGGTGGTGGCGAAAAAGATCAACGGCGCGGTGGTGGCGGCCCTGCACAGCTCCGCCGATGCGGCGCTGTGGAGCCTGGACAACGCGCCCAAAAAACCGGCATCGACCTTGCTGCACAAGATGTACGCGGCCACTTCCGGCGCTGTGGGCGGGGCCTTCGGTTTTGCCGCGCTGTTTGTCGAGTTGCCCATTTCCACCACCATCATGATGCGCTCGGTGGCCGATGTGGCCCGCAGCGAAGGCTTCGATCTGGCGGATTTTGCCACCAAGCAGGCCTGCATCGAAGTGTTCGCCATGGGCGGCAACAGCCAGGCCGACGACGCCACGGAAACCGGCTACTACATCACCCGCAGCTTCACCACCCAGGCCATGCAGCAACTGTCCAAGGAGCTGGCGGCCATTGCCGCCAAGCGCGGTGCCGGGGCGGTGGGCAGCTTGTCGCCGGGGCAGGTGGGCAAGTGGCTGGCACTGCTGATCGAGAAAGTCGCCAGCCGTTACGGCGTGACCATCTCCAGCAAGTTCGCGGCCCAGGCGGTGCCGGTGATCGGCGCCTTTACCGGCGCCACCATCAATGCGCTGTTCACCGACTTCTACCAGGACATGGCCCGTGGGCACTTCACCGTCAAGCGCCTGGAGCACAAGTACGGTTTTGAGCAGATCAAGGACGAGTATGCGCAGATCCTGCGCAAGCAGCTGGCAGGCTAGGGCGGTATCCACATGAGCGACTTTCCCGTTATCCGCACCCCGCGCCTGATCCTCAGGGAACTGTGCCCGGCCGATGTCCCGGCATTGTTCGCGATCCACAGCGACGCCGATGCCATGCAGTGGTTCGGCACCGACCCCATCACCGACTACCCGCAGGCCGAGCAACTGCTGGCGCTGTTTGCCAGCTGGCGCAGCCTGCCCAACCCGGGGACGCGCTGGGCCATCGAACGCCACAACCAACCGGGCCTGCTGGGCACCTGCGGCCTGTTCAAATGGAACCGGCAGTGGCGCAGCTGCGCCGTCGGTTTCGAGCTGGGGCGTGCGGCGCAAGGGCAGGGGCTGATGACCGAGGCGCTGGAGGCCGTGGTTGGCTGGGGCTTCGAGCATATGGCGCTCAACCGTATCGAGGCCCAGGTGCATCCGCGAAACCTGGCGTCCCTCAGATTGCTGGAGCGGGCGGGCTTTGTCCGCGAAGGGCTTTCACGGCAGGCGGGATACTGGCTGGGGACTCATCATGATCTGGTGCAGTACGGGTTGTTGAGGGCCGACTGGCTCAGTCTGGCGCCGCTCGCCGCAGGTTCTGCGTAGCCCATAGCGCGAATATCAAGCGGGCGCTGGCAGCTCAGCTGTTGCCCGGCGTCGGCGCATCGCTGTCGTCGACGGGCTCCAGGTCGTGGTAGGAGGGGAAGACCTTCCGGTTACTGATCTTCAAGCCTGTCGGTTGCTCGAGCCCGTGGGTTTTACTGGAGTTCCAGGTGCGCCGTTCGCCGCAGTAGGTATGCACCACCTCCGAGTTGTCCCAGAACAGGCGCTCCAGCAGGGCTTCGTACTCGGCCAGCCACGAATCATCGAAGATGTAACTGCCTTTGGGGTAGGTGGCGAAGTGCACCATATGCCCGAAGTAGCAGTGCCCCCGGCTGTTTGGCAGCACGCTGAAAAGCGCTCGGGTGATCTGCGCCCCCGTCACTGGCAGGCTTTGCAGCACCGCACGATTGTGCGCTTCGGCAGCCGGCGAAGGGTCAAAGCAATGGATGTATCCATACAGGTTGCCGCTCATGGGGTCAGTTGCCTGCGTTATGGGTTGATTGGCGGCATCCGTTGTTGCGGGCCAGTCGATCGATCGCTTGCACACCCGCACGCATCTTTTCCACGGCGCTGGCATTGGCCGAGTGGATGTAAATACGCGGCGGATGAAAACCATTGAGGGCCACGGCCTCTTCGATCCACAGGATCACGTCGTAACCGGTGCCGCGCTGATCATCTCCGAGGTCGTGGTCGAGGCTGACTTCCTCGACGCCACCGGCCTTCAGCAGCGCGATCACTTCGTCCGGCCAGTAGGCGCGAACCCAGCCTTGCGGGGTTTGGCGTTCGTCGTCGAGGTAGATTTTCATGGGCCTGTTTACTCTTGCAGATGCAGTTCAAGCATCGGCGTCGTTCGCGATGACATGCAGCACAAGGCTTAGCGAGTCGTCGGTGAGCAGCGGTGGGTGATCCTGATGCCGCTTGTCGATGAAAAAAAGCGCACCCGGCGCTGTTTCAGCGGGCATGGAGAGGCAAGGGTAGAGTCGGTTTTTACTGGCCTCGGCATACTGGATATGAACCTCGCTGTGCTCAATCCAGATCCTGCTCGATTGACCGGAGCAACTCAGGAACAAGGTGCTGAAACTGGATTGCTCTTGCTCCAGCGGCATTGATTGAGAGTCGCCGTGCCGGCCTTTGCGAATAGCTCGTGCCATGGCATTGAATGCTTTGGGTGTGCCAAAGAAATGCAGTTCCTGCCCGTTCAGTCTTGCCAGCACGTCAAGTTTCCTTTCGTATCGCATCGGTCAACGCTGGGTCATTGCAACCTGCGCCGGAGCGCTGACAGGACCGCGTCAGCGTGGCAGAGTGGCCTGTCCAGAGGAATGGCGCCAGCTGTTTCAGGTGCCAAGGTGATCGTGCTGGGCACGCCCTGGTCGCAGAGCTGCTGTTGAGCTTGCAACAGGACTCGGCGGCTGCCTGTAAGCCAATGCTTGTTCTGCTCTGACAGCAGTGCAGCGACTTGCGGTGGGTGGTCTTTTACGGTGGATGTCTGGATGAATTTTCGCCCAGCTGTATACCCCGATATTGAGCAATAAGCCATTGCCGGGCTCAAGGTTGCATTGTTTCTCCGGCACTGGATTAGTCCGCCGCACTTGTGTAGAAACGCTCCTTCCTTCAACCCGGCACCCGTTGCCACCCCAGGTAGAACCCCATGCGGCCCAACGCCGAACTGCGATTGTTTGCACTGCCCCTGTGCGCTGGCCTGGTCTACGCCGTGATCAAGGGCCTGATCAAGGGCTGGAATGGCACGGAGCTGTTTTCCGGGTTTCTGTTTGGCAGTGTGATCGCCATGGTCCTGGGCATTCCCCTGTTGCTGTGGACTGAGCGGCGCTGCCCGCAGGCCAGGGCGCGCTACCTGTGGATCAGCCTGATCCTGAGCCTGGTGGCCACGGTGCTGGTGCGTACTTCATGGATGCAGCTGTTGCTGCTGCCGCTGGCGGGCGGGCTGGCCCTGGCTGGCCTGTACAGCCTGCTGAGCCGTGGGATTGATCAGCTGTCGGTGCCGCCCCATGGGCGAGGGCAGGGCTTGCGGCGGCTGCTGGCGGTGCCGCTGTCGGGGGCGCTGACCCTGGGGGGCGTTGCGGTAACGCTCTATCCCAAGGGCGCGGAAAGCCTGCCGGTATTCTTGCTGGGGGCCATGATCGGTGCCTGGATCAGCATGCTGGTCAGTTGGCCGGTGCTGTGGCTGGTGGAGCGCTTTCTCGCCACTGGCTGGCGCTATGTGGTCGGCGGTGGCCTCAGTGGCGTGCTGATCTGGCTGCTGTCCGGCGCCCCGGGGCTGTTCGCCGGGTCCCTGAAGGGGGCTTCGGGGCTGGACTACTGGATCCCCTTGCTCAACCGTGGGATCTTTCCGTTCCTGCTGCTGGGGCTGCTGGGCGGTGGGCTGTTCACGGTGCTCCACGGCATCGGCCCGCGCCGCCGTCCGACCGCTTACGACTGAATTAGATTGCCCAAAGGTCCTGCCTGATGAACCTCAGCCCCATCACCCACGTCGCCTTCGAGGATGAAATGCTCTGCCTGAGTTGGGCCGACGGCTTGCGGCTGCGCCAGCCCCTGAGCCGTTACAGCCGGCTGCGGGAGGCCACGCCCGAGCAGCGGGCGGATTTTGCCATCGCACATCGGGGCTGGTCCGTGTCCTGGCCGCACCTGGGCGAGCCGGTGCTCAGTCTCAACGCCATCGACTGGATCTGGGAATGCCTGTGCGATGAGTCCATGGCTCGCCTGAAGGCCCTGGACTGGCAACTGCAGCAACTGCCGGCGGACGACCAGGCCATCGTCGCGCTGTGGCGGCTGGAGGCGGACGGCTACAACGGCGGCTTCCTGCAGTTCTTCTGCAACTGGGGGCAGCAGACCTGCGAGCTGGCGCTCAGCACCCTGGCCGCGATCGGCGCGCGCAACACTCGGGCCCTGGTCAGCCGCCAGCGCCAGCTGATCGCGCACCTGGAAGGCCACCCGCAACTGGAGCAACTGTGGGACATTCCCGGGCTGCTGAGCGACGAGGAACATGAGCTGATCAGTGGCGAACTGGACGAGCAACTGTGGTCGGCGATGGAGGAGGTCCCGGCCTTGGCGGTGAAGTATTTTTACGTTGGCTGAGGGGCCTGGCGCCGTGTTCTAATGCCGCGCCTCGTCTCGGCAAATGGACTTCACCCCATGTCTGAACCCCGCATCCGCGCGCTCGCGCTGTGCATCTTCCATCACCAGGGCAAGATCCTGGTCAATCAGTTCTTTGATGCCGACAAGCAACAGATGCTGTTTCGCCCCCTGGGTGGCGGCATCGACTTTGGCGAGCACAGTGCCCAGGCAATCGTTCGGGAAATACAGGAAGAGCTGGGGCTGTCGATCAACAGCCTGCGCCTGATCGGCACCCTGGAAAGCCTGTTCACCTATGCCGGCAAGCCCGGCCATGAGTTCGTCCAGGTCTACGACGCCCGCTTCGACGACCCGAGTGTCTACCAGCGTGCCCAGCTCGATGCCCGGGAAAGCGATGGCGCGCCCTTCGTGGCCCGCTGGCAGGGCAGCGCCAGCTTCACCGAGCAGACGCCGCTGGTTCCCGCAGGCTTGGCGGACCTGCTCAAGCAGGCGGGCCTGCTTGGCTGACGGGCACTGATGCTGCTTGGTGCCCTGCCGGGCGGGGTGGCCCGGCAGGGCCGCCGGCTCAGAAGTCCCAGCGGGTGCTGAGCATGAAGTTGCGGGGTTCGCCGTAGGCCGCCGAGTTATAGAAACCGACGTTGGTGTAGTAGGACTTGTCGAAGATGTTGTTGACGTTGAGGGTCGCCGACAGGTTCTGGGTGATCTGGTAGCGGGTCATCAGGTCCACCAGCCAGTAGGCCTCCTGGGAAATGTCTTCGTTGATCTTGCGCGGTGCGTTGTAGACCGAATACCAGCCCTCGCTCTGCCAGCGCAGGCCGCCACCGACGGTCAGCTTGTCCAGGTCGCCCTTGAGCTTGTAGCTGGTGTAGAGGTTGACCTGGTCCTGCGGCTCGAAGGTGGAGATCTTGTCGCCCTCGTCATCACGCACGATCTTGTGGGTGTAGCCGGCCTGCACTTGCCAGCCCGGGCTCAGTTCGCCGGAAATCTCCAGTTCGTACCCCTTGGTCACGGCCTTGGCGCCCTTGAAGGCGTAGTTGTCCGGCTTCGGGGTCTGGTTGTTGTAGGCATCGTCCGGCACCGAGCGGTTGGTCTCGTGCACTTCGAAGTAGGCCAGGCTGCTGTTGAGGCGGCCTTCGAAGAACTCGCCCTTGAGCCCCAGCTCGTAGTTCTGGCCTTCGTCCGGGTTGAGCAGCTTGCTGTCCTTGTCCTTGTTCCAGCTTTCCTGGGGCATGAAGATATCGGTGTAGCTGGCGTAGACCGAGAAGTGGTCGTCGAGGTCGTAGACCGCGCCGACGTAGGGCACGAAGCGTCCGCTTTCCTTGTAGGACGGGGTCAGGCCGGTGAGGTGATAGTTGACCACGCGCCCGCCCAGAAACAGGTTCAGGTCGTCCATCAGGTTGAGGCGGGTGGTCATGTAGGTGCCGGTCTGGCGCACGGTGTCGTCGGTGCGCTGGGCCGGCAGCCCCCAGATGGGCCGTTCGATCTTGCCGTGCCAGTTGTAGAAGTCCACCACGTTACCCTTGCCCCCGGGGAAGTCCGGGGACCAGTAGCCCTTGCCGGTCCAGCGCGAGTTGGCGATGGAGCCGCCCAGCACCAGTTCATGCTCGCGGCCGAACAGATTGAAGGGGCCGCTCAGGTACAGGTCGGCGGAATCGCTGGTGGTGTCGCCGGTGTACTTCTGTGCGTTGACCTTGGCCGTGCCATCGGTCTGCGGCTCGTCGAACTGGATCGAGCCGAGCTCGGCGTGGTAGCTGTTGATCTTGTGGTCCAGTTGCAGCTTGGTGACCCAGCCATCCCCCAGGTCGTGTTCGAGCATGGCAAAAGCGGTGCGGGTGTATTGCTCCCAGCCGCTCCAGGTCGCGCCGTTGTTGTAGGAGCGCGACATGCTGTTGTGCCCGCCGGTGGCGTTGATCAGCGGGAAGGTGCCGGACCAGCTGGAGCCCTTGGGGATGTTGTCCTGGTAGTCGCCGCCCACGGTCAGCAGGGTGTCGGGGGACAGGTCGAATTCGAGGATGCCGTAGTAGGTCGAGGTCTTGCGCGAATAGTGGTCGAGGAACGACTGCTTGTCCTGGTAGGCCGCCACTGCGCGGCCGCGAACATTGCCGGTTTCGGTCAGCGGCCCGCTGACGTCCAGTTCGCTGCGGTAGTTGTCCCAGGAGCCCATGCCCAGGGAGGTGTGGCCCTGGAACTGGGCGGTGGGCTTCTTGCGCACCAGGTTGATGGTGGCGCCCAGGGAGCCGGCGCCGGTCAGCAGGCCGGTGGCACCCTTGAGCACTTCCACCCGGTCGTAGATGGCCATGTCGCTGAGGGTGTTGCCAGCCGAATAGGCGACGTTGCGCACGGTGGAGGGAATGCCGTCGTACTGGAAGTTGTTGATCGAGAAACCGCGGGCGTAGTAGTTGGTGCGGTCGGTATCGTAGGCCGAGACGGTGATGCCCGGCGTGTGGCGCATCACGTCGTCGACGTTGTTGAGGCCGAAATCTTCCATGTGCTGCCGGGTGACCACGGTGATCGACTGCGGGGTCTGCCGCGGGGTCAGCACCATGCGGGTCGCCGTGGCGATGGTGCCTGGGGTGTAGGAGCCGCTGCCTTCGGTGACGGTGCCCAACTGGTTGCTGACGATCTGGGTGGCCTCCAGCTCCACGGCCTGGCTGCTCTGGGGCAGGCGCGTCAGCAGCACCGCGTTGGCGCCGTTGCGTTCAAAACCCAGGCCGGTGCCTGCCAGCAGTTTGCCCAGTGCCTGTTCCGCGCTCATGCGTCCGCTGACCCCCGCCGACTCGATCCCCTGGGCCAGTGCCGCGGAGTAGGCGATCTGCAAACCGCTCTGGGTACTCAGTTGGTCCAGGGCATTGGCCAGGGACTGGCGGGCGATGGCAAAACTGTAGGTGGCGGTTGCCTGGTTGCCGGTAGCGGTGGTGGGCTCGACCGCCATCACGGGGTTGCAGGCCAGGCAGATGGCCAGCGCGAGGATGCTGCGGGCCGGGGTGAGTGTTGGAAGGTGCATGGAAGTTCCGTACGAAATAGGAATGATTTGCATAAGCAAACACCCTGACGGGTTGGCCTCGGCAAAGCCGTAAAACTTTTTTCAGCCCCCCCGGGCAGTGTTTCAGCGCAGTACCAGGATGCCGCCCGGCAGGCGGGTGAGCTCGGTGGCGGTGACTTTGCTCAGGGCCCGGACAATGGCCTGCGGGTCATCGAGCTGGTAGTTGCCGCTGACTTTCTGCTGCGCCGCGTCGGCGTTGAACAGCAGGATCGGTGCGCGATGGTAACGCCGCAGCTCTTGCAGAACCTGGGCCAGGGGCGCGTCCTGGAAGGACAGGCGGCCGTTGATCCAGGCCAGTTGCCGTTCACTGCCCTCGGGGTTCAGGGGCAGCAACTGGTGGCCCTGCAACTGTTGCCAGTTGCCGGCTTGCAGCAGGCTCTGCTGGCCGTTTTCGTCGGCCAGGCGTACCCGGCCTTCACGTACGGCCACGGTCACCCCGTCGGCCTGGCGGCTGACGCTGAAGCGGGTGCCGACCACGGTCACCGTGGCGCTGCCGGCCTCGATGGTCAGCGGCCGGGACGGGTCGTGGAAGGCCTCGACATAGAGCTCGCCGCGCAGCAGCTGGATGCGCCGCCGGGCGTTGCTGAAGTCGCTGCTGATGGCGCTGTCGCTGCCCAGCACGATGTGCGAACCATCGGCCAGGTCGAAGCGCTGGAGTTCGCCGACCGCGCTCAGGTGATCGGCCTGCAGGCGCAGTGGCAGGTCGCCGAACCAGCCGGCACCGAGCATCACCAGCACCGTGGCCGCGGCGGCCAGCCAGCGAGTGCGGTGGCGTTTTCTGCGCGGCGTGGCGGGGGCCGGCGCGGCCGGCAGGTCCAGGCCCAGCGCCAGCTGTTCCAGGGCCTGTTCGAAGGCGCTGGCCTGCCACAGGTCTTCCAGGGCGCGGTAGGCCTCGGCGTGCTGCGCATGGCTGTTGCGCCACTGTTCAAAGCGCTGGCGCAGCGGCAGGTTGTGGGTCATGGCCTCACGCTGGGTGAACCAGTAGCTCGCCTGCTCGCGAATGGCGTCGCCGGGGAGGGCGCTGAGGTGTTCAGTCATCGGGGTTCTGCCGGTCGGTGGCTTTGATGCAGGCATTGAGTGCATGGCGCAGGTCCTTTTCCACCGTGCTCAGGGAAACCTGCAAGCGCTGGGCAATCTGGCTTTGCGAAAGATCGTGCAGTTTATGCAAAACCAGGATTTGTTGCTGGCGCTTGGGCAGGGTGGCCAGTACCTGTTGCAGCAAGTGCAACTGCTGCTGGCCCTGGACATGGCTTTCCGGCCCGGGGGCAGCGGTGGGCACCTCGCTGAGCTGGCTGGCGTCGGTGGGCTGGTACTCGAAGCGGCGTTTGCTGCGCTGGCTGCGCAGGTGATCGAAGGCCAGGTACTGGGCGGTCTGATAGAGGAACGGCTGCAAGTGCTCGATGGGGCGGGCGTTGAGCGCCTTGGCCACCCGCAGGTAGGTCTCCTGGGCCAGGTCCTCGGCCAGGTTGGCGCACCCCACCACCCGCGCAAGCATGCGGATCAGCCCCCCGCGCTGTGCAATGAACAGCGCGCTGAGTTGTTGCTGGTCGTCTCCGGTTTCCATCGCCCACTGCTCCCACTACCTGATACGGCTCAGCGTGAATGGCTGGGTATTCTAATGAGAATTCTTATCATTACCAGCGAATTTCCACGGGAGCCTTGTCCTGGGCTTTGTGCAGGGCTTGCGGCACCAGGGAATGATTCGCGCGGCCCATGGTCGATTCAACATGGCCCCCGGTGACCCGTTCGCTCCCCCTCGACGCGCCATCGTGCCGGCCATGCTGCAACCGGTTGCGCCGCTCTGCCGCCAGGTACGTTCAGGGGCGGCGCTGGCAGGGGGTAAAGGTTTTTCGGGAAGGATCGATCATGCGCTGGATTGTCAGGACCCTGTGTTTTGCCTTGTTGTTGCCCGCAGTCCAGCTCTGGGCCGCCGACCCCCAGCCGGCGGTCCAGGCCGCTGCCCAGGACAAGGCCCAGGCGCTGGAGCAGAAAGCCGCGGACAAGGAAAGCCCGAAGGTCGAGCCCCAGGCCGCACCCATCACCAAGAACGAAGTGCAGGCCGTGGACCCGGCCGGCCAGGCCCCGGTGGACGACGCCATCACGTGCCTGTCGCGGACCATCTACTGGGAAGCCAAGGGCGGTGAAAGCGCCGATATGGAGGCCGTGGCCAATGTGGTTCTGAACCGCCTGGGCCATGAGGGTTTTCCCGGGACGGTGTGCGAAGTGGTCAAGCAGGGTTCGGAAAAAAGCCCCTGCCAGTTCTCCTGGTGGTGCGATGGTCGGCCCGACCAGGTGGAAGAAGAGGGCCGCTATACCATCGCCAAGGAAATTGCCCGCAAGGCGCTGAACCAGCAGCTCAAGGACCGTACCGGCGGCGCTCTGTTCTTTCACGACCGCAGTGTTTCGCCGGACTGGTCCCGGGCCTATATCAAGACCACCGAGATCGGCAGCTTCAGCTTCTACAAACCCAAGGACGTCGCGGCGCGCTAGTGGCGTGGGTTTGAGTCGTGGGTACGGGCCTGGTTGTCCTGGCGTAGCCAGCGTTTGCCGAGGCTGGTCAGCCGATGGCGGATGGGCTGGCTGAACATTTTTTGCGAGACCTGGTGCAGCAGGCTTTCGCACAGCTCGCGATCCAGCGGGAAGCCGGCTTCCAGCCATGCCACAGCACAGTGCTCCCAGTGTTCGGAGCCGGACCCCAGGGCGCTCAGCAGCAACTGGCGCAGGCACAGCGGTTCACCCGGCGGGGGTTCTATCCTGAGCCCGGCGAGGGCGCCAGGCAGGTCGGCCGCGACCGATTCGTAGGGGCGTTCAAGCAACGGCAGGAGCCAGACGTAGCTGAAGTGCCGGGTCATGACAGGGGCATTCCTCTGGGTGCGGCGTGGCTTATTGCACTTGGTCGAACTGATCGGTGATTGCATACCAGTCGGCCTTCATGGCCACGCAGTAATGCTGTTGCCTGGGGGCTGCGAAGGGCGTGTCCAGGGTGGCAATGGCGATGGAAATCCACTGGCGATATTCGCCCTGGATGTCCTGCCAGAACAACGAAGAGCCGCAGTGGCAGCAGAACTGGCGCAGCACGCCAGGGGAGGATTCGTACACCTTGAGCGCCGATCTCTGGTCGCGGATTTCCAGATTCGCACGCGGCGTACTGGCGTAGGAAGCAAAGGCCGCGCCGTGGCCCTTCTGGCACTTGTGGCAATGGCAGTGGGTGACGGCTTTCAGCGCGCCGCACACTTGGTAAGTCACCGCGCCGCACAGGCAACTGCCTTGATGCTGGTTTTGCATGGTCAGGGTTTCCGAAGTTTCAGGGCCAGCATTGCCGCGAGTGGGTGAACCCTTTATAAAACGCCGGCTGCTGATCGCAGCAGCTGCCCAGGAACCCGACCCGCAAGGAGCGACATAGTGAGTCAATCGCCTCATCCCCTCAACACCTGCATAGGGCGCGTGCGCCTGCCGGGTCTCGCCGGCCTGTTGCTGGCGCTGGCCGGCTGCGGCGCCCTGACCGATGTGCGGTCCTTTTCCACGCCCTATTCCACGCCGCCGGGTGGCGAAACCGTGCGCCTGCGGGTGATCAGCGACGGCATGGTGCGCGGTGTGCCCAGGTCCGACTGTGTGGATTTCCGCCTGCCCGGTGCCGGGGTCGTGGTGGCTGCCCGGGACGGCTACGCCAACCGTAACGGTGAAAGCCTGGGCATGGCGGCGCCGCAGACTCCCGCAGTGCCCGGTACCCGGACCGAAGTGCTGGTGCCGGCCGGGCAGCCCATGGCGTTCCACTACCTGGGCAACCAGTGCTACAACCTGTTCAGCTTCGTGCCCAAGGCAGGCATGGACTACCAGCTGGAAGCCTCGGGGATGTACAAGTGCGCGGTGATGCTCAAGCAGGCGCCGCTTGGCTCGAAGGAATATGCTGCGGCCCCGTTGAAAGACAGCAAGCTGTGCCGGGTGACGGACAACCTGTAACGCCCCGGACCTGAACCCGGGCAGAGGAGAGAGGCACCATGCAGGTCTTGGAAAACCGCATTCCACCCCCCCTTGTCGCGGTCCTGTTCGCCGTGTTGATGGGGCTGCTTGCGCGCGGGTTGCCGGGCCTGGATCCGGGCTTGGGCACACGCCTGTTGCTGGCGCTGCCGCTGGTGATGGCCGGGCTGCTGTTTGTCCTGGCCGGAGGGCTTGCCTTTCGCCGGGCCAAGACCACGGTCAACCCGCTGAAGCCCGCCAGCGCCTCGGCCCTGGTCACCTCGGGGATCTACCAGTACACACGCAACCCGATGTATGTCGGCTTTGCCCTGTGGCTGCTGGCCTGGGGGCTGTACCTGGCCTCGCCCCTGGTGCTGCTCGGCGTGCTGGGGTTCGTCCTGTACATGAACCGCTTTCAGATCTACCCCGAAGAACGGGCGCTCGGGCAATTGTTCGGGGCTGATTTTGCGGCGTATCGCCAGCGTGTGCGGCGCTGGCTTTAGGCGGTACGGCTGTTCAAGCCGCCACTTGCGCCTGCAGTTGCAACTGGCCATCCACTTCGCGGGTCAGGCCGCTGGCGACGAACAGCGGTACCAGCAATTTGTGCAGTTGGGGGTCGACGAATTCCTTGACCGTTGCCAGGTCCAGATCGCCGCTCGCCGGCAGTTCGGCCTTGGTGAAGGACAGCCAGGCTTTCTTCAGGGCCTGCAGCACATCGCTGCCGGCGGTCGAGGCGAAGCGCCGGTTGGCCACCCGGCCGGCGAAGTTGAAGGTGTGCTGGTAGTCGTAGCCGCTCTCGTCACCCTGGCTGGCGACGCAGCGACCACAGGAGCAGGGGCCATCGGCGAAGGCCGCGCGCAGGTAGCTGTTGAAATCGACGATGGGCTTGAGGGCCAGGCGCTTGTCGACTTCGAACAGGTCCCCGGTCATTTTTGCTTCACTGCTCAAGGTCATTTTCCTCACTGTCAGGCGGTGTATTTCTCAAGGGGCGCACCATACCAGCCGGATCGGCCCAGGGGTACTTTTCTGGCATTGTCCGCGGCTTGAGAGAGGGGGGACATCTGCTAGGATCCATCGGCTTTTATGGCGGGGCGACGGGCAGCACCCAGCCCCTGTGTCTTGATCTCATCGAGGAACACCCATGTCGATCTACGCAATCACCGTTCCCTGTTTTGCCCAGATGCTGCGCGCCCTGGAGGGCTTTCTCGCCAAGGGCGAAGAGCAGGCCCGGGAGCGGGGGTTCGAACCCCAGGTGCTGTTGCAGTCGCGGCTGGCACCGGACATGTATGACCTGGCGGCCCAGGTGCGTTTTGCCTGCACCCAGGCCCGGGAAGCGGTACAGCGCCTGAGCGGGCAGCCTGTGACTGCATTGCAGGCGCCGGCCGGTATGGCCGAGGCCAGGGCACTGATCGAAGACACCCTGGCGTTCCTGGCGGCGGCGGACCGCGAGCTGATCGACAGCAGTGGCCAGCGGGCCATCGCCATCGAGCTGCACAACGGTATTGCCTTCGACATGAACGGCGAGGAGTTCGCGCGCAACTGGGCGACGCCGCAGTTCTATTTCCACCTGGTCACGGCCTACAACATCCTGCGGCACAACGGTGTGCCCCTGGGCAAGGCCGATTATGCCCAGCACATGTTCGCCTACCTGCGCCAACCGCAAGAAGCCTAGCCGCGCCAGCCGCAGACTCCCCAGCCAGCGTCAGGTCAACGGCCGATGGCCGCATCACCCGGCGCTCCAGGTCCTACAGCGCCGGCCGCGGCAACTGCACCCATTCCTGCACTGCCGGCCGTTGCCACTGGCGCCGGGCATAGTCCACCAGGTTCGCCGGCACCGGGTCACCGTTGAGGATCAGCCGGTTGAGCATCAGCGCCAGGTCGACATCGGCGATCGACCACTGGCCGCACAGGAAGTCGCGGCCATCCGCCAATAGCTCCTGCGCGGCCTCCACCAGGGTGTTAGCCGCCGCTTGGGCCTGGGGCGACAGCGGTTCGCCCTTGCAGCCGTAGAACACCACCAGGGTCGTGCGCTCCTGGCGGATCGGCAGCAGATCGCTGCGCAGCCAGGCCTGGACCTGGCGGGCCTTGGCACGCTGGCGCAGGTCCTGGGGATAGACCGGGTTGTGTGGGAACAGCTGTTCCAGGTATTCAGCGATGGCCGAGGATTCGGACAGGGCAAAATCGTCCAGCACCAGGGTCGGCACGCGCTGGGTCAGGGACAGGCGGGTGTAGGCCGGCTCGCGGTTCTGCGCGGCGTCCAGGTCCAGGGGCAGCAGGTCGAAGTCGATACCCTTTTCCCGCAGCACCACGAACACGGACAGAGCATAGGGGCTGGTGAACTGGGTATCGACGTACAGGCGCGGGCGGGAAGCGGTCACGGCGGTCTCTCCAAGGGGGGAGCGCCCACGCTAGGAGATCCTGGTCGATAAATAAAATGCAGGTTTTTTATCCGTGCATTCCTCGTAGGAATACTGGCGTTTCGGCCTCCGTGCGCGATGCAGCCGTGGCGATGCGGTTCTGGAGTCGCGGGCGGGCGTCGGAGGCGGACCGGGGCGTGCAGCAGTGGCTGTGCAGTCGCCAGCGTCGGTTATCGAGCCGGTCCACGGGGTGCGGAAAAACCCGCTTCAGCGCGTTGCGGTTGATCGACTGGCGTCAGCGGCGGGTGCGCCTGTGCCGCGCGAGTGGCCAGCATTGGCAGGCACATTGCCTTGATCGAGAAGGCACAGTACTGGCCCCGGGCAGTCTGAAGTGTCGCCAAAATCACTTTATTTTCAGGTGGTTAGGTGACCGCAAAATGCGCCATGTGTTGATTACGCTGACTTCGTTTGCCCTGTTGGGCGGGGCTTCTGCGGCCCAGGCCCGGGAGCTGGCGGCCAATGACCGGTATATCTGCAGCTGGGGGGCGGGCACTGCCGCCAGGGCCCAGGAATTGAAGTTGTCCGGGGTGTCGCTGTATGCGGCGCGGCAGAAGATCCAGACCTACAAGTTCAGCAAGGGCTGGATGCGCATGATGGCCCTGGGCATTACCGAGCAGACCTACGACAGCCCCTCGCGGATCAAGCCCGAGGCACTGCGCAAAAGCTTTAACGAGGATTGCCTGAGGTATAAGTTGGCTCGCCGCTGAGGGGGGCGCAGATCTGCACCGGGTCGCAGGCCTGTAGCTGGCCCGGGCCGCCCCGGGCAGGAGCCTGAAGGGCGCGCGGCCTCCTGCGGCAGTGTCTGATCTGCCTGTTTGATCATGAATGGAACTTGTGATCATCGCGATTAAAATGAGTTTGTCTCACCAAGTGCCGAGTGCCGACAATGGCTCCCATCAAACACAGGGGAGTTGCATGTCATGGCTTTGGCCCATTCTCTAGGATTTCCGCGCATTGGCCGCGACCGTGAACTGAAGAAAGCGCAAGAGGCGTTCTGGAAGGGCGAACTCGACGAAGCCGGCCTGCGCGCCGTGGGCCGTGATCTGCGCAAGACTCACTGGGAGCTGCAGAAAAACGCCGGTATCGACCTGCTGCCCGTAGGCGATTTCGCCTGGTACGACCAGGTTCTGACCCATTCCCTGATGTTCGGCGTGATCCCCCAGCGTTTCCGTCCGCAGCATGGCCCAGCCACGCTGCAGACCCTGTTCGGCATGGCGCGTGGCGTCAGCGACGGCTGCTGCGGCGGTGCCCACGCCCAGGAAATGACCAAGTGGTTCGACACCAACTACCACTACCTGGTGCCTGAATTCGGCGCCGACCAGCAATTCCAGCTGGGCTGGGAGCAGCTCTTCGAAGAGGTCGAGGAGGCCCGGGCCCTGGGGCACGCCGTCAAGCCGGTGTTGATCGGCCCGCTGACCTACCTGTGGCTGGGCAAGGCCAAGGGCGCCGAGTTCGACAAGCTGGAGCTGTTGGACCGCCTGCTGCCGCTGTACGGCCAGATCTTCCAGCGCCTGGCGGCCCAGGGTGTGGAGTGGGTGCAGATCGACGAGCCGATCCTGGTGCTGGACCTGCCCCAGGATTGGAAAAACGCGTTCGAACGCGCCTACAACCAGATCCAGCGCGAGCCGCTGAAAAAACTCCTGGCGACCTATTTCGGTGGCCTGGAAGAGAATCTCGGCCTGGCCGCGAACCTGCCGGTGGATGGCCTGCACATCGACCTGGTGCGTGCTCCCGAGCAGTACCCGACCATCCTCGATCGCCTGCCGGCCTACAAGGTGCTGTCACTGGGCCTGGTCAATGGCCGTAACGTCTGGCGCTGCGACCTGGAAAAAGCCCTGGCCACCCTGCAGCACGCCCATGAGCGCCTGGGTGAGCGCCTGTGGGTGGCGCCTTCCTGCTCGCTGTTGCACAGCCCAGTGGACCTGGGCCGTGAAGACCAGCTGGACGCCGAGCTCAAGAGCTGGCTGGCCTTCGCCGTGCAGAAATGCCAGGAAGTGGCGGTACTGGCCCAGGCGGTGAACCAGCCGCAGGCCCAGGCGGTGCTCAAGGCCCTGGAGCAGAGCCGCGCCGTACAGGCCAGCCGCGCGGCCTCGCCGCGCATCCACAAACCGGCGGTACAGGCTCGGGTGGCGGCCATCACCCCCAAGGACAGCCAGCGGCGCTCGGCCTTCACCCAGCGTATCGCCAAGCAGCGCGCCGGCCTCGACCTGCCGCTGTTCCCCACCACCACCATCGGTTCGTTTCCGCAGACGGCCTCGATCCGCCTGGCGCGCCAGTCGTTCAAGCAGGGCAAGCTGAGCGTGGCCGAATACACCGAAGCCATGCACAGCGAAATCCGCCACGCAGTGCTGGTGCAGGAACGCCTGGGCCTGGACGTGCTGGTGCACGGCGAGGCCGAGCGCAACGACATGGTCGAGTACTTCGCCGAGCAGTTGGACGGCTATGTGTTCACTCGTTTCGGCTGGGTGCAGAGTTACGGTTCCCGGTGCGTCAAGCCGGCGCTGATCTTCGGTGACCTGAGCCGCCCCAATGCCATGACCGTGGAGTGGATCCGCTACGCCCAGGGCCTGACCGACAAGGTGATGAAGGGCATGCTCACCGGCCCGGTGACCATGCTGATGTGGTCTTTCCCGCGCGAGGATGTGAGCCGCGAAGTGCAGGCCCGGCAACTGGCCCTGGCGATCCGCGACGAAGTGCTGGACCTGGAAGCCGCCGGCATCAGGATCGTGCAGATCGACGAAGCCGCGTTCCGTGAAGGCTTGCCGCTGCGCCGGGCGCAGTGGCAGCACTACCTGGACTGGGCCACCGAAGTGTTCCGCCTGTGCGCCTCTGGCGTGCGTGATGAAACCCAGATCCACACCCATATGTGCTACAGCGAATTCAACGATGTGATCGAGTCCATCGCCGCCATGGATGCGGATGTCATCACCATCGAGACCTCGCGTTCGGACATGGAACTGCTGGACGCCTTCAAAGCCTTTGCCTACCCGAACGAGATCGGCCCGGGCGTCTATGACATCCACTCGCCACGGGTGCCGGATGCCTCGGAAATGGCCAACCTGCTGCGCAAGGCCGCCCAGCGCATTCCTGCCGAGCGCCTGTGGGTCAACCCGGACTGCGGCCTGAAGACCCGCGGCTGGCCGGAAACCGAAGCAGCCCTGGTGCACATGGTCACCGCGGCCCGTCAGTTGCGTAAAGAACTGGCCTGATCGGCCAACCCCGCCACCGGAGCCCGTCGGCGTGCTCCGGTTTTCTGCTTCCAGCATGGCATCGGGGGCAAGTGGTGCGAGGGCGAGCAAGCAGGTAGCGGAGGCCGGCGCGGCGCATCTGATCCGTATTTTTCTTGCGCATCTGCGTCTGTTATCAGAACAGCCATGGTTTGAAAATGGCGCGCCCGGCCGGCTTTACGGCTGGAGACCGGGCCCGCTGCACCGCATACCTACTGTTCAGGAGGCCTGATGACTAAGATGGCGTTTTTCTTGTTTGGATTTTTAGCCTTGACCATCGCGCTCGGTGCGCTCGCGACTATCTCTCCGACCTGACCCCCGAGCCCTTTGCGGCTCTTGCTTCATATCCCCGCGCAATCAGTGGCAGCCCGGCAAGCGCTGCCACTGCCTTGTACTTATTTGGAACACTTTCGTGCCCCGACCACGCAGAGGATCACCGCCACGGTGACCCCGAGCATGCCCAGGCTGACGTGCTCGTGGAGCAGGCCGGCGGCCAGGGCCAGGCCGAAAAAGGGTTGCAGCAACTGCAACTGGCCGACGGCGGCGATCCCGCCCTGGGCCAGCCCGCGGTACCAGAAGACAAAACCGATCAGCATGCTGAACAGCGATACGTAGCCCAGGCTGACCCAGGCCGGCAGGCTGATGCCACTAAAGGAGGCGGGCATGCTGAACAGGGTCAGTGCGGCCATCAGTGGCAGCGACAGCACCAGGGCCCAGGAGATCACCTGCCAGCCGCCCAGGGTGCGCGACAGCTTGGCGCCTTCGGCATAACCCAGGCCGCATACCATCACGGCCAGGAGCATGAGCAGGTCACCCTCGGGCGAAGCCGTGAGGCCCTGGGACAGGGCATAGCCCACCACCAACAGGCTGCCGAGCACCGAGAACAGCCAGAACACAGGGCGCGGCCGCTCGCCGCCGCGCAGCACGCCGAACACCGCGGTGGCCAGGGGCAACAGGCCAAGGAACACAATGGAATGGGCCGAGGTCACGTACTGCAGGGCCAGGGCCGTGAGCAGCGGAAAGCCCAGCACCACGCCCAGGGCAACGATGGTCAGGGGCAGGAGCTGGGCGCGGCTCGGACGGCGCTGCTTGAACAGCAGCAGGATGCACAACGCCAGGAGCCCGGCGATGGTGGCCCGGGCCACGGTGAGGAACAGCGGGTCGAACTCCAGCACCGCGACCCGGGTGGCCGGCAGTGAGCCGCTGAAGATCAGCACGCCGATAAAGCCGTTGAGCCAGCCACTGGCGGTTTTTTCCAGGGCTGGGGATTGCAGGGTCGATGTCCGTTCCATTCGGGGAGTGCTCAAGAAGTGGGGGGCCGCAGCGGCGGGGCTTGTGTCGAGCCCATCCTAGGATTGAAAATCAGCACAATCAAAAAATTGTCATGGATACAGCGCCTATGGCCCGTGCCCGCTACAAACAACTGGTGGACACCTTTGCCGCCGATATCCGTACCGGCATCCTTGCCCCCGGCACCCGCCTGCCCACCCATCGCGAGCTGGCGGCGCGGGAAGGGCTGGCCCTGGTCACTGCATCGCGGGTCTACGCCGAGCTGGAAGCCATGGGCCTGGTCAGCGGTGAAACCGGGCGTGGGACCTATGTCCGGGAAACCGCCTTGCCGCCAGGGCAGGGCGTGGACCAGCCCGCCACGGCACCGGGCACCCTGGACCTGAACTTCAACTACCCGGCGTTGCCCGGCCAGGCCGAACTGCTGCGTAGCGCCTTGCGCCAGTTGGCGGCGACCGGCGACCTGGAAGCCTTGCTGCGCTACCAGCCACACGCCGGGCGCAGTCATGAGCGGGCCACGGTAGCGCGCTACCTGGCAGGCCATGGGCTGGTGGTGGAGGGCGAGCAGGTGCTGCTGGTCAGCGGCGCCCAGCACGGCCTGTCGACCACCCTGATGGCGTTGCTCAGGCCCGGTGATGTGGTGGCGGTGGATGCCTTGACCTACCCCGGGTTCAAGGTGGTGGCCGAGGCCCACGGGCTGGAACTGCTGGCCATTCCCCTGAGCGAGCAGGGGCCGGACCTGGAGGCCTTCGAGCGCCTGTGCCAACGGCGGCGGGTGCGCGCGGTATACGCCATGCCGACCCTGCACAACCCCATGGGCTGGGTGCTGGACCTGGCCTGGCGCCAGCGCCTGGTGGCGATTGCCCGGGCCCACGGGCTGCTGATCATCGAAGACGCCGCCTACGCCTTCCTGGCCCTGGAACCTCCCGCGCCGCTGGCTGCCCTGGCACCAGAGATCACGGTCTACATCTCGGGGTTCTCGAAGAATGTGGCCACCGGCCTGCGGGTCGGTTATGTGGTGGCGCCACCGGCCTGGGTGGCGCTGATCGAGCGTGCGATCCGCACCAGCACCTGGAACACCCCGGGGGTGATGACCGCCATGGCCTGTGCCTGGATCGAGGACGGCACGGTGGCGCGCCTGGAGCACCAGAAGCGCGAGGATGCCCAGGCCCGCCAGGCCCTGGCCCGGGAAGCCCTGGCCGGGCTGGCCTATGTCAGCCATCCGAACTCCTACTTCCTCTGGCTGCCCTTGCCCGAGGAAGTCCGGGCCGATCAGGTGGCCATGGCGCTGCTGCGGGAGAAGGTCTCGGTGTCCACCGCCGAGCCCTTTGTCGGCGCCGGCCCGGTGCCCCACGCCATTCGCCTGGCGTTGGGCTCGGTGGCCATGGCCGATCTGGGCGTGGCGCTAGCCAGGGTCCGGCAGGTGATCGGCCGCTACACCTTCTGAAGCGGCAAGCGTCAAAGCTTGAACTGGGTCACCAGGGCATTGAGGTCCACCGCCAGGCGTGACAGCTCCTGGCTGGCGGCATTGCTCTGGTTGGCCCCGGCCGAGGTCTGGGTCGACAGGTCGCGGATATTGATCAGGTTGCGGTCCACCTCGCGGGCGACCTGGGCCTGTTCCTCGCTGGCGCTGGCGATCACCAGGTTGCGCTCGTTGATGGTGGTGATGGCCTGGGTGATCTGGTCCAGAGCCAGCCCCGAAGCGCGGGCGGCTTCCAGGGTCAGGTGGGCGCGCTCGTTGCTGTTGCGCATGGCACTGACCGCACCTTCGGTGCCTTCCTCGATGGTGTTGATCATGCTTTCGATTTCCTGGGTCGACTGCTGGGTGCGATGGGCCAGGGCCCGCACTTCGTCGGCGACCACGGCGAAGCCGCGTCCGGCGTCCCCGGCCCGCGCGGCCTCGATGGCGGCATTGAGCGCCAGCAGGTTGGTCTGTTCGGCAATCGAGCGGATCACTTCCAGCACCTGGCCGATATTGCGCACGTCCACCGCCAGGTTTTCCACCCGCTGGCAGGTCTGGGTCACGTCTTCGGCCAGTTGGCCGATGGAGTCGACGGTGTGCTGTACCTGCTCGCGGCCGTGATGGGCCGTGCGGTCGGTTTCCTGGGAGGCTTCGGAGGTGCTCACCGCATTGCGCGCCACTTCCTCCACGGCGACGGTCATTTCATTGACCGCGGTAGCCGCCTGTTCCACTTCGTTGCTTTGCTGGTGCAGGGTCTGGCTGGAATGCTCGGTGACCGCGTGCAGTTCCTCGGCGGCGGAGGCCAGCTGGTTGGACGAATCGGCGATCCGCTGCAGGGTGCCGCGCAGGCTGGCCTGCATGGTCTGCAGGGCGTGCAGCAGGCGCGCCGGTTCGTCCTTGCCGCTGACTGCGATGCTCTGGCCGAGATCACCGCGGGCGATGGTTTCCGCTACCTCCACGGCCTGGCCCAGGGGGCGCACGATGCTGCGGGTCAGGAACAGGGCCAGGACCACGGTCAGGGCCACCACGACCAGCATGATCAGCAGGACCATGCCCACCGCACCTTTGAACACCTGGTTGCTTTGCGCCGCCGCGGCGATACCGCCCCGGGTGTTGACGTCGATGATGGTCAGCAATTCCTTGAGCATGGCGTCGGCATTGGCCAGGAACGGGCCGCCGTCGACGATGTCGATCGCCGCTTCCTTGTGGCCCTGGCGCATCAGGTCGGTGATCCGGTGCTGGTCCTTGAGGTACAGCGCCTCGGCTTCGACAAAACGCTCGTAGGCGGCGCGTTCGTCGTCGACGTTGATCAGTTTTTCATAGGCCTGCTGTTGCCGATCCTGCTGCTGCTCCAGCTCGCTGAGGCGCGACAGCAAGGCCTGCACGTCACCGCTGTCGCGCACCACCAGCATGCGCAGGGTCAGGGTTCGGATCTGGGTGCTGGTCAGGGCCAGGGCATTGGCGGCAACGATGGATGGCTGCCAGTTCTGGTCGACCTCAAGGGATTGCTGGTTCATGCGTTGCATTTCCAGCAGGGAGAAACCTCCCAGGGCCAGGGCCAGCAAGGCGATCAGGGCGAAGCTGAACCCTGCGCGGCGGGAAATGTTCATCGTTCTCAAGAGCATGACTGTGTTCCTTGTGGCGGCAAAAAGTACAACCGGCGAGGCGAGTCGCGGTTTGCATCGGTGCGGTGCGCGGTGGGGCCAGGCCCCACGGCACCGTCGGCTTTTTGCACACAAGGCAGGCGGCAGGCGCATCTGATCGGCGCCTTTGTCCAGTGCTTTCCAGGATCGACAGGTTGCACGGCCTGCCTGGAAAACCCGCCAATGATAGCACGGTGACATCTGTCGCGGGCGCCTGGCCCGCGGCTTTCACCGGCCTTCGGTCTGAAGAAAGCCCTGGATGGAGCGGGCGCTGGTGGCCGGGTCGACCTGCATGAAGCAGTGCTGGCCATCGATCACCTGAGTGCTCAGGTGCCGGTTGATGGCCGCCCAGCGCTTGATCGAGCGAGCCACGTAGGGGTAGCTGTCGCGGCCGTGGATCACCAGGCTTGGGGTCTTCACCTGGCGCAGCGAGCGCCACAGGCGGCGGGGAAAGGAGCTGTAGATATCCACTTCGCGCTCGGGGGCGCATTTGAGGGCCACGCCTTGTTCGTCGTCCTTCAGGCCGTGTTCGACATAGGCGGCCAGGGCCGCGTCGCTCCAGCCCTTGAAGATGCCCCGGTTGGCCAGCGCGGCCTTGGCGGCGGCGCGGTCCGGCCAGCGCCGGCGGCGGGCGGCGGCCTTGCGCGCGAGGCTGTGGCGGCGGTTCAGGCCCAGGGCCGACAGCACGCCCAGGGAACCGATCATGGAGGGGGTGAAGATCACCGGGTCCAGCATCACCGCCTTGCGAAACAGTTGCGGGCGTTCGGCGACGATCAGGCAGGTGAGCACCCCGCCAAAACTGTGGCCCAGCGCATAGCGCGGTACCTCGCCATAGGCATCGAGCCCGGCTTCGAAGGCCTCGGCTGCCAGTTCCGCGGTGCGGTTCCAGCCCAGGAACGGGCCGCCGTGGTCGGTATCGCCGTGGCCCTGGACGTCACTGAGCCACAGGTCGAAGGACTCGGCCAGCAGCGCCAGCATCGGCTGATAGGCCATGGAGCAGAAACCGTTGCCGTGCAGGAAGTGCAGCAGCGGCTTGCCCGAAGGCGCGGAGCGCAGGCCGCGCAGGGTGAAGCCTTCGGGACAGGGGTAGGACCAGGGAAGCAACTGCATGGGGCCTCGGGGCAAACGCTGAATACAGCCGGGCATTGTCGATGGCCCGGCCCTTGAGTCAAGGGCCGATCCTGACCGAGTCCAGCACTACCCGGTCTTGAGCTGGCGAAACGACAGGCTGATGCGCTCGCCGGCGTCCGGCGCCTTGGGGATCGCGTGCAGCCAGTGTTTCTGCAGTTCGTCCGACATGTGCAGCAGCGAGCCGCTGGCCAGGCTGTAGTCGAAGGTGGCGCCGCTTTCCTTGTGGCGAAAGACCATGGCCCGGGCGTGGCCCAGGGAGACGATCACCACCCCGGTGCCTGTCACCAACTGTTCATTGGCGTCGGAATGAAAGCCCATGGAGGAGTGGCCGTCGGGGTAGCAGTTGAGCAGGCAGTTGTTGGGGCGAAAGCCCAGCAGTTGCTCGATGGGCCCGCACAACTGCTCCAGCGCTTCGGGCATCGGCACGGCGGGGTAGGTGATCTGCGAGTAGTCGTAGGGCGCGCCGAAACTGGCGGTCTTGCGCGCACGCATGCGCTCGTCCCACAGCACGGAGTCCTTGAGGTGGTTGAACAGCCGATGCGGGTCGGCGATGAAGTCGGGGAAAAAGTCGATTTCGGGTGGAGTCATGGGAGTACTGCCTGTCGTGAAGGACAGCGCCTGCGGGGGCAGGGCGTGATCCTTATCGGTCCTTGATGGGGGCCTGGAGTGTGCCGCCTGCCACCGACTGGATAAACTGTGCGGCCTTTTGCCCCAGGTCCGCCTGGGAAGCGCGGATCAGCAGGACCAGGGGCGCCAGGGACAGTGGCTCGATGTCCAGCCGTTGCTGGCTGGAATTGCGCAGTATCAGGGTCAGCTCGGTCCACTGGTCATCGTCGGCGGTCCGGCTGTCACCATCGGAATCCACATTGCAGCCAGCGCCCCACAGGTGTTCGGCCACCCGGTAGAACGCCGGGCGTGGTCCGGGCTGTTGCAGAAGCAGGGCATGTGGCGAAGGCATGGCGTGGAGCTCGGGCGAGGTGGCGTTCCAGGTCGGTAACGGTATCTCGCCGCCGGCGTGCGGCGCAACTGCGAAGAGGGCAGGCGCCGAGCATCCGGCCGGCTTGCTCAGCCGCCGTTGGCGCTGAGGATGCTCGCCACCTGGCGTGGCTGGCAGTTGAGGTAGGGCGAGGTTTTCAACCAGCGCTGGTCCGGGTACCAGGAGAACATGAACTGGCCATCCTTGAGCTTGTCTATCACCTGGCGCGCCACTTGCGGGCGCACCGCGGGGCAGCCCTGGCTACGGCCGATGCGGCCCTGGCGCTGGCTCCACAAGGGGTTCACGTAGTCGGCGGCATGGATCACGATGTCGCGGTCCCGGGCCCGGTCGTTGAAGCCCGGTTCCAGGCCGTCCATGCGCAGCGAGTAGCCATGGCTGCCTTCGTAGCTTTCCTGGGTGCGGAACAGGCCCAGGCTGGATTGGTAGCTGCCCAGGCGATTGGAGAACTGGGTAGCGAAGTTTTCCCCGGATTTCTGCCCGTGGGCCACCAGGTCGCGCAGCACCAGTTTTTTGGTCCGCAGGTCGAAGATCCACAGACGCCGTTCGGTGGAGGGCTGCGAGTAGTCGATCACCGCCAGGTGGCGGGCTTGTCGGGCGCCGCTGCCTACCGCGCATTGCATGGCGCTCAGGGCACTTTTCAGGGCCTGGGGATTGAGTTGCGGGGCGGCGTGGGCGAGGCTGGCGTACAGCGTGGGGCTGGCGACGGGCTGGACTTTGCTGGCGGCGAAGGACGAAATGGAAAAGGCGCCCAGGGCAATGGCCACCAGGCAGAACCGGCACAAGAAATTCAACATGTATAGAGCGTCCCCATGGTCACTTTGGCTCCTGACGTCCTGTCGTTCCCCCGGCAGTCTGGTCTATATGTTTAATGCCCAGGCCCGATTGTTTTCCGCATCTGCCGTAATGGTTGGCCGCCCGCTGGGCGCCCACGGATTGGAGTAAAGCAGTTGTTCAAAAAACCCGCATGTTACTTGACCCTGTGCCTGCTCGCTGCGCCATTGGTCGCGCTGGCCGATGAGCTGCCACAGCTGTCGGCGAGCCCGATGCAAACGGCGCTGACGCAACTGGCCGTGGCCTGCCCGGCCCTGGCGCCGCGGCTCAATACCCCGGCCCAGCAGCTGTTGCAGGGCTTCTACCAGCAACAGGGCGAACAGCAGGTGTGGTCCGTGGCGGGCCGCCTGGCCAGCTTGCAGGCGCAGTTGGCGCAACTGGTGGACGACGGGCTGGACCCGGGCCACTACCGCCTGCCGCAGGCGAGCCCGGCGGGAGATGGCCTGTGCAGCGATATCGATATCACCCATCAGTACCTGCAAGCCCTGCAGGACCTGCATTACGGTCGCCTGGCGCAAAGCCGCTTCGAGCCTATGTGGCGGGCCCAGCCGCTGCCGGACGATCGCCAGAGCGCGCTGCTGGCGATTGCCGTGCCGGGCATCGCCCACATCGCCACGGCCTTCGAGCAGGCGCGCCCCAGCCTCGCGCAATACCGCAACCTGCGCCAGGCCTATGCCCATGAGCGCCAGCAACCCTTGCCCCAGTGGCAGGCCGTGGCCGGCGGCCCGTTGCTGCGCCCGGACATGCAGGACAAGCGGGTGCCGGAGCTGGCCCTGCGCCTGTACCACGGCGGCTACCTGCAAAGCCCGGTGGTCAACCCGGACAACGCCTACAGCGGCGAGCTGGTCAGCGCGGTGAAGAACTTCCAGCTTGGCCATTCGCTGCAGGCCGACGGTGTGGTCGGCGCGGGCACCCTGAAAGAGATGAACATCAGCCCGGCCGAGCGCCGCGAACAGCTGCGCATCAACCTCGAACGCCTGCGCTGGCTGGCCCAGGATTACGAGCCGAACCTGGTGCTGGTGAACGTCGCCGCTGCCCAGCTGACCTTCTATCAGCATGACGCGGTGGTCTGGCAGACCCGCACCCAGGTCGGCCGCGCGGAGCGCCAGACGCCCTTGCTCAAATCCCAGGTCACCCGGCTGACCCTGAACCCCACCTGGACCGTGCCGCCGACCATCCTCAAGGAAGACAAGCTGCCGGAAATCCGCCGCGACCAGGGTTTCCTCAACCGCCAGAACCTGCAGGTGCTGGATGCCAACGGCCAGCCCCTGGCGGCCGAGGACATCGACTGGGACCGCCCCGGCAACATCCTCCTGCGCCAGGGCGCCGGCCCGCGCAACCCCTTGGGGCGCATCGCCATCCGCTTCCCCAACCCGTTCTCGGTGTACCTGCACGACACCCCGAGCCAGGCGCTGTTCAGCAAGGGGCCGCGGGCCTTCAGCTCCGGCTGCGTGCGGGTCGAGCAGGCCCTGCAACTGCGCGACTGGCTGCTCAGCCCGGCGGAGCGGTTGCGCACCAACGAGCTGTTGGCCACCGGCCTGACCCACGAGTTCCGCCTGGCCAAGCCGGTGCCGATCCTGCTCAGCTACTGGACGGTGCAGGCCGACAGCCACGGGCAACTGCTGTATGCCCCGGATATCTACGGGCATGACCAGGTGCTGTCGACTGCGCTGGGCAGCAAGATCTGATGTGGCTGTGTGGGTGAAGGCAAACCCTGGCCAGGGAGCTTGCTCCCGCTGGGTGGCGTAGCCGCCCCTAGGCCCTCATGGCGCTCTAGCGGACGCAGGCTCTCTCGCCACCGGCGCCTTTGCGCGAGCAGAAAAAACGCCGCGGTGCCTGGATGGGCGTCGCGGCGTTTTCCATAGCGGGTTTCAAGGCTGCACAGGCGCCAGCCGGTCGTAGATCACATCCAGGGCCGGGCCCAGGTCGCCGTCGCCCTGGGCCACGGCCTTGATGCCCTGGGGCACCGGCAATGACGGATCGCCATGCATCCCGAACGGCGGCGGCAAGCCTGCCACCTTTACCGGACGCTCATAGATCACCCGGCCTTCCTTGACGGTCTTGAGCACTTGGATCTCGCTCAGGGTCTCGGGTTTGACGGTCAGCGGGTTGGCCGAGAGCACCGCGAAATCCGCCAGCTTGCCCGGGGTGATGGAGCCTTTGCGGTCTTCTTCGAAATGCTGGTAGGCCGACCACAGGGTCATGGCCTTCAGCGCCTGCAAGGGCGTCACCCGCTGGTCCGGGCCGAGTACGTAGCCGCTGCGGGTGGTGCGGTTGACCGTGGCTGCCAGCACTCGCATGGAGTCCGGCAGGGCCACCGGTGCATCGTGGTGGGTGGTGAATTTCATCCCGGCCTGGAGCACCCACTGGGTCGGCGAGATGTTTTCCGCGCGTTCGGGCCCCAGCACCGACTGGCGATGCCAGTCGCCCCAGTAGTAGGTGTGCATGGGAAATAGGGAAGGGAAGATCTTCAGTTGCTTGAGTTCGGCCACCTGGTCCTTGCGCAGGGTCTGGCCGTGGATCATTACCGGCCGCACATCGACCCCGGGGTAGGCCTGTTCCGCGGCACGCATGGAACCGAGCAACTGGTCGATGGCGCGGTCGCCGTTGGTGTGGGAAAGGATCTGCCAGCGGTTGGCCAGGGCCTCTTTATAGATGGCCAGGGCGTCGGCGTCCTTGACCACGCCGTAGCCGGCATAGCTGGCGTCCTGGCCCTGGGGCGGCTTGAAGTAGGGCTGGCTCAGCCAGGCCGTCTTGCCCTGGGGCGAACCGTCCAGGGTCAGCTTGACCCCACCGATGCGAAAGTGCTGGTTGTACACCACCGGCTGGTTGCTCGGGTGATACCAGGGGGCGACCATCAGTTGCTTGACGCCGGGGGTGAGGATATCCGGGTAGGAGACGATGTCCGCCAGCAACTTGCCATCGCCCGCGGCCTTGATCGCGGTCTTGACCTGGTCCGGGGAAGAGCGGCCGTCCTGGATCGTGGTGTAGCCATAGCTGACATACAGCTTCTGCCCGGCGCTGAGCATGTCCACCGCCTGGTCGGCGGTGAGCTTGGGGAAGATCTTGATCAGGGCGTTGAAGAAGGCGTTTTCCTCCAGCACTCCGTTGGGCTCCTGGCTGCCGTCGACGCGGCGGATCACCCCGCCTTCCGGGTTGGGGGTCGACGCGTCGATCCCCGCCAGTTCCAACGCCTTGCTGTTGAGCACCCCCAGGTGCGAGGACTGGTGGACGATGGCGATGGGCAGGTCGCGGGTCACGGCGTCCAGGTCGGCCTTGGTGGGGTGGCGCTGTTCCTGCAGCTGGGAATCGTCATAGCCAAAGCCGAACAGCACGCCGAACTGCTTGGGGATCGGCGACTGCTGTTCAAAGCTGCGCAGGGTTTCCTGGAGCCCGGGGATGCTGTTGTTGGTTCCATCCGGTGGCGGCAGCAGGTTGGCGCTGGCAGCCTGGAAACCCACCATCGACACATGGCCGTGGGGGTCGACGAAGCCCGGTAGCAGGGTCGCGCCCTTGAGGTCGAGCATCTGCGTGGCCGGACCCTTGTTCTTGAGTACCTGTTGCCGGTCACCCACGGCGAGGATCTTGCCGTCCTTCACCGCCACTGCCTGGGCCTTGGGGTGCTGGTCATCGATGGTGATGATCGGGCCGTTGAACCAGATGGCGTCGGCCACCGGCGGCGTGGCCGCCAGGGCGCTGGCACTGGCGAGCTGGAGCGCTGCCACGAGCAGCGCGAAGGAGGTCTTTTGCATGTGCGTTCTTCCTTGAAGCGGGCAGGAGCGCACTAGCCTAGCCGCAAAGCGCCGCCGCGGGCGAGTGGCTTGAGGTATGGTGTGCGGCCTTTTAGCTGCGACTCAAGGCTTGTCATGCCATTCAACAAACGCCAGCAGGCGGCCACGGAGCGCCTGCTGGCCGCCACCCTGACCGAAGCCTGCGAAGCCGCCAAGGCCGAAATCGTCGGTTTTTCCTGGCTGACCCACGAAGTGGACTACGCCGCCTTTGCGGCGAGCCTGGTGGTGGTCTGGGTTTTCGACACCCAGGCCCACAAGGAGCAGGCCCTGGCGGCCGGGCAGGGCGCGCGGATGCTCGAACTGACGGCCCGGGCCCTGGAAGAGGCCGATGTTCACCTCGACGCCCTGGAAACCCGTGTGTTCTTCGACAGCGAAGAGCAATGCCGGCGGATCAATGGTGGCGATTGGGCGCAACGCCTGAAGCGCCTGCGCCCGGGCCGGGGTTGAGCCATGGCCAAGGAAATCGACAACCCCTGCATCGCCCTGTGCCAGCTCAGTGGCGACCTGTGCCTGAGTTGCGGGCGCAGCAAGGACGACATCCGCAAATGGAAGCGCATGAAGCGCCCGGAAAAAATGGCCGCCGTGCAGCGGGCCGGCATCCGGCTCAAGGCCTTGCAGAAAAAGAAGGGCTGATCAGGTATCGCTCTGGAATTGGCCGGCGCCCAGGCGCCGCACGCTCAGCCAGAAGTCTTCCCCAGGTTCGTACTCGGCCAGAGACAGGCGGTGCACCTGTCCCTGCTCGTCCTCCACCGTCAGGCTGGTCTCCCAGTCGAAACCCGGGTTCTGGGAAATGGTGTAGGACGGGTAAGGGCTGTTGATCTCGAAATGAATCGAGTAGACCTCCAGTGGCGGGCACGACAGCAGGCCTTGTGCGTACAGCTGCCAGACCTTGCGCATGCCGGGCACGCACAGGCGCTCGGCAAAGGCCAGGGCCTGGGGGATGTCGTCCCAGGCGGCCTGTACCCCTTGCTGCGCGGTCGCGAGCCGGCGCTGGGGCGGTTCGTTGCTGGGGTGCTGGACGTAGACCAGGCGGCTGCCGAACTGCAATTCGCATTGCAGCACGCCGGCAGTGGTTTCCCAGTGGCCCAGCAGCGATTCCTTGAGCAGGTCTATTTGCATCGCGCCTGAGGGCTCAGGCCGTTTGCCGGCGCATGGCCAGGATGGTGGTGCCGAAGAAAATAAAGGTGGAACCCACCACCCGGTTGACCCACTTGGACAGGGCCGGCCGGGTCAGCACGCCCTTGGCCCGGGAGGCCAGCACCGCGTAGACGCTGAGGGAGGTCAGGGACAGCGCCATGAAGATCAGGGTCAGGATGAAGAACTGCGGCAGCAGCGCGGCGTGCTGGTCGATGAACTGGGGGAACAGGGCGGTGAAGAAGATGGTCGCCTTGGGGTTGGTGGCGGCGGTCAGGAAGGCCGACTTGAACAGCTTCAGGCGCGGCGGCTTGCCGACCTTGGTGCTGTCTGCGCTGGCTTCGCCCAGCAGTTGGCTCTTGCTGAACAGCTGCTTGGCACCCAGGTAGAACAGGTAGCCGGCACCGATGATCTTCACCGCGTTGAAGATCCATTCGGAACTGGCGATCAGTGCCCCGAGGCCGAGCATGGCCGCGGCAGACATGCAGAACAGCCCGCTGACATTGCCCAACGATGACCAGATAGTGGACTTGGCGCCGTAGGCCACGCTGTTGTGCAGCGCCACCAGGGTAGCGGGGCCGGGGCTGGCGATGGCGATGGCTGCCACCAGGGTGTAGGTCAGTATCGAGTGAGCATCCATGGTCCGGACTCGTCTTGCAGAAAAAGGGGGCTTGATTCTATCGGGGCCAGGGCGAGCTGTATGCCAGAAATTGACGGCTTTATCGAAGGGCGCGAGCGGCGCAGGCCACCGCCTCCGAGGCGCATCGGTGCCCATTGTCAACCATTGCTGCAATCGATAGTTATCATCAAAAAGTGCAGGTTCCGTTTTTCCGGCAAAGGAGGAAGATAGCGCTTACACCGTGCTTGCTGCAGAAGGAAACACCCGATGAGAATCTCGACTCTAGTGACCCTTGTGGTGCTTTTGATCGCGGGAACCGGGGCTTCTGCGGCCACCCTCGCCACTGACGACGCCTCCTGCCACTTCCTGCCCATGGCCGACAGCAGCACCGACCTGCAGCACGCGCAGTCGGTAGGCGTGCTGTACAGCGAAAACACCATCAGCACTCTGCAATACCTGGAGCACTACCATGCGGTGGCGCTCAACGGGGCGAAGAATGCCGGCCTCGATCCGCGCATCAGCCAAGCCTTCGTCAACAGCTCGGACCCGAAACGGGCAATCGACTGGCTGATGGCTTCGCTGCAGAAGCATTTCGGTTCGGTGACCGTCTATGACAGCCTTGACGCGGTGGTCCAGGCCCACCCTGATGTGGTGGTGATGCTCGATACCTACAACCAGCTGGTGACCAAGCGCAACAGCAAGGTCGAGGCGCGCTTCATCGCCAAGTTCTATGACGCCAACCTGCAGTACATCGGCCAGGCAGCCGGGATCCAGGCCAAGGAACTGCCGTCGGTCTGGGTACGGGGCAAGGCGGCGCCGGAGATCGCTGCGCAGATCAACCAGCAGACCGAGTTGCAGGTCGATGCCCTGAAGCAGTTCGACGCATCGCTCAAGGCCCTGGTGAGCCAGGGCGAAGCGGGGCAGATGGCGGCCAACAAATGAGTTGCAGGCAGGCCTGATGAAAAAAAGCCCCGAATGTTCGGGGCTTTTGCTTTGTGCCTGGCCGGGGGCAGCCTGTGGCGCGGTGCCTAGGCCGAGGCCAGAACCCCCGCGACCAGCAGCGCTATGCCCAGGTACCAGCCCCAGAGAAAGGGCCGGGCTTGTGGGTCTTTCCTGGCGTAGACGTACACATAGAAGGGAATGAACAGGCTGAGGATGGCATTGCCCAAAGAATTCTTCAGGGCCACGCAGAAAATCGCGAACTGCATCGCCACCGTAAGTGCAAGCCCTGACAGGATCAGGAACATAACCATTGAATCGTCTCGCTATCGAATGAAGGTCGGTCACCCCCTCTGGTGCGTCGCGGCCCGGATGCGGGCAGCGGCGCGCCAGAGGGAGCGGTGTGACGGGTTATCGACACGGCGGTGCAAAGCAATAGGCAAGGGTGCCGTCATCGACCCTTCATTCACTTGCGAGCGTTCACTGCTGGTGCCAGGCCGGGTTTCAGGCGCCGCTGCCCAGGGACGCCATGTCGATCACGAAGCGGTAGCGCACATCGGCCCGTTCCATGCGTTCGAAGGCCTGGTTGATGTCCTGCATGGCGATCATTTCGCAGTCCGGGAGGATGTTCTTGCGCGCGCAGAAGTCGAGCATTTCCTGGGTCTGGGCGATGCCGCCGATGGGTGAACCGGCCAGCCGGCGCCGGCCCAGGAGCATGGGCAGGGTCAGTTGTTCGTCGATCGGCCCGACCTGGCCGACGATCACCAGGGTGCAGTCGATGTCCAGCAGGGGCATGTAGGGCGAGACGTCGTGGCGCACCGGAATGGTGTCGATGATCAGGTCGAAGTTCGACTGGGCGCGGGCCATGGCCTGCGGGTCGCTGGACATCAGCAGTGCATCGGCGCCCAGGGCCAGGGCGTCGGCGCGCTTGTCGGCGCTGCGGCTGAGGACCGTGACCTTGGCTCCCATGCCCACCGCCAGCTTGACCGCCATGTGCCCCAGGCCACCGAGGCCGATGACCCCGACCCGGCTGCCGGGCCCGACATTCCAGGTGCGCAGCGGCGAATAGGTGGTGATGCCGGCGCACAGCAGCGGCGCGGCCTTGGCCAGCTCCAGGCCCTCGGGCACCCGCAGGACGAATTCTTCGCGCACCACCAGGTGCTTGGAGTAGCCGCCGTAGGTCACCTCGCGGGTGAGGCGGTCCAGGCCGTTGTAGGTCTGGGTATTGTGCTCGCGGCACATCTGTTCTTCGCCCTTGCGGCACTGGTCGCACACCTGGCAGGAGTCCACCATGCAGCCGACGGCGACGCTGTCGCCGACCTTGTACCGCTTGACCTCGGGGCCGACGGCGGTGACCCGGCCGACGATCTCGTGGCCCGGGACCATGGGGTAGCGGCTGGCGCCCCAGTCGTTGCGCGCCTGGTGCAGGTCGGAGTGGCAGACCCCGCAATAGAGGATTTCCATCGCCACATCGTTGGCGCGCAGGGCGCGACGGTGGAAGGTGAAAGGCGCCAGGGGAACCCCGGCGGACTGCGCTGCGTAACCGAAGGTTTGCATGATCAGCGTTCCTGTGTGAGGGAGAGCGAATGATCCGAAGGCAGGGCTACAAGCATAGAAGCCCCGGGCGCACCGTGAGGACGGCCGACCGATGGTTGTGCGGGCCAACCGGCCGCGCACCGCGCAGGCCGGGGTGAGTGAGTGTCGCTCCTTCGTTGTCCTGGGGGCCCGGTTGCAGCTTCAGGGCGTGGCAGCCACGCCCAGGCACTGGGCTCAGGGCGCGCCGAACATCGCGGTCCAGTAAATGCCGGCATCGCTTTTCGGGTCCACCGCGTAGGCCGCGCCCAGCTCGCTGTAGGCCGGGTTCATCAGGTTGGCGCAATGCCCGGGGCTGGCCAGCCAGCCGTCCACCACCTTGCGCACCGTGTCCTGGCCGGCGGCGATATTCTCGCCCACCTGCTGGCCGGCATAGCCTGCCAGTTCCGCGCGGTCACCCGGGGTGCGGCCGTCGTGGTCCTTGTGGTCGAAGTAGTTCTGGTTGGCCATGGCCCGGCTGTGTTCCTCGGCGGTGGTGCCCAGGGTGGCGTTCCAGGCCAGGGGCGCGGTGGCGGCAAAATCCTGGCCACCGCATTGCCGGGGCTGGCCGCGGGCACTGTTGATCTGCGCGAGCAGTTGCTGGCCCTCGGCCTGCCAGTCCCCCAGGCGCGCGGACAGCAGTGGTCGCGCGAGCACGATGCGCCACTGGTTGGCCTGGCGATTGACACCGATATCGACGAACTGCGGGTCCAGCACCACCTGGCAGAAGCTCTCGCGTACCGCCTGCATCGCTGCCTGGGCATCCCGGGGGCCGGACAGGCTGATGGCCTGCACGTTGACCATGGGGTAGGCCGCCCGGGCCAAGGCCTGCTGCAGGTCACCGACGTTGTCCACCGGCAGGATCAGCCGTGGGTCGCCGGTCAGCGGCGGCAGCTCCGAGGAGGCCTGGTTGGCGCAGCGTTGCGGCTGGCTGCGGTAGGCGTTGATCGATTCGATCAGTTGCGACTGGTCGTCGGCGACGGCGCCGGTGGCCGCCAGCAAGCCCAGGGCCAGGGCTGTGGCGGGCAAGAACAGTGAGCGCATGGGCATGCAAGTCTCCCGGGAAATGGACAGCACCCATGATGCACCCGGCGCCGGGGCATTTCATCCGCCGGTGGATGAAATCGGTGTTAGCCGCTGCGCCTCAATGGAAGTCGTAGTACAGCGCCCATTCGCCGCTGGCGGGGTGTTTCCAGAACATCAGGCTGCCGCCGTGCACCACGTTGAGTCCGATCTTGGCGTCGGAGGAAATCTGCATCACGAATTCGAAGCCGTCCCCGACATCGATTCCCGACTGGCAGAACGAGGGGTAGCCCCCGAGCTTGTGCTGGTAGCAATGGTTCACCAGGTCGTAGTAGCACTCGATCTGCCCGGAGTTTTCCAGTTCGAGGATTTCCCGCTCCAGGTCCTCCGGCACGCCACCGCCGTCCCACAGCGGGAAGTCCGCGGCCACGGCTTCGGCTTTGATCGGCATGGGTTTGAGGAAGGCTCCGGGAGCCGCCAGTTCCTTGTGCACCAGCACCTCGTCGTCGCGGTATTCGCGGATCATCCAGCGTTCGCCCATGGGCTCCAAGGGGTCGGGGAAGGGGTTGGCGACAAACACGCTCAGCACCCGCACGCCTTCCAGCGGCGGGCTGTGAAAGGGCAGGCTAGGGAGATAGAGCTGGGCAAAGGGCAGCAGGGTTTCACCGGCGCGGTTGCGCGGTAACTCTTCGTCTTCGCGAAACAGAAAGACTCGGCCCAGCCAGCTTTCATCCATGGCCTGGGTGGGGCGAAAGCCGCCAGCGACGAGTTTTAGCGCGGGTCTTGCCAGGCTGCGCTGGATGTCTTGAATGTCCATGCTCAAATGAAACGTCCTCAGGAAGGGGCGGGGCGAGGGCGGATCATACAAAAGCCCGGCGCTGTCTGCAGCGCCCGTTTGGGGGCGCTGCGACAAGGCCGATTCAGAACTGCGGTGTGTACTTCACGCTGAGCATGAAGTTGCGTGGATCGCCGAAGTTGTTGTTGCCATCCAACTGGTTGTAGCCAGAGATGTAGTAGTGCTTGTCGAACAGGTTGTAGGCGTTCAGTGCCAGGCTTACCTCGTCGTTCAATTGATAGGCGATGCGGGCGTTCCAGACGGTGTAGCCCGGCACCTTGTAGCTGCGTTCGTAACCCAGGGTATGGCTCTGGCTGGTGAAGCCCAGGCCGGTGCTGACCCGGCTCAAGGCGCCGTCCAGCTGGTAGTCGCTCCACACCCGCAGCATGTGCTTGGGGGTCCATTGGCTGAATGTCCGACCCTGATCCTTCGGATCTTCAAGGAAGGTGGTGGTGTTGTAGGTATAGCCGGCGAACAGCTGCAGACGGTCCACCACTTCGCCGCTGATTTCGGCCTCCAGCCCCTGGCTGCGCACCTTGCCCGAGGCGGTGGAGCAGTACCAGCCGTCACAGGCGTAGCCCGAGGCTGTGTCCTGTACGGCACGGTTCTTCTGGTCGTAGCGGAACAGTGCCAGGGAGGTGTTGACCCGGCCTTCGAGCAGCTCGCCCTTGAGGCCGACTTCATAGTTGCTGCCAATCACCGGTTGCAGCACCGAGCCGCTGGCGGTGCGTGCTGTCTGCGGCTCGAACACATCGGTGTAGCTGGCATACACCGACCATTCGCGACTCAGGTCGTAGACGATGCCGGCGTAGGGCGTGACTTCGCCGCTGTCGGTCATGGTGGACGGATCGTCCGCAGTGCCCTTGTGGCTGATGGCCTGGTAGTTGGTGGCTTCGTAGCGGTAGTCATACCAGCTGACCCGGGAACCCAGCACCAGGGTCAGGTCATCCAAGGGCTTGATCCGCCAACTGCCATACAGGCCTTTCTGGCGGACATCGTAGCTGCTGTGGGTGCCGCGTCCGCCGGGAGTATTGAGTAGGCTGTCATAGCTGATCTTCGGCCGATCGTGGTCGATGGCGAAGATGTTGCCGCCATTGTTGAAGGTGCGGGCGAAGACATCGTCAGTGGTCAGTTTCGAGTAGTTGCCGCCCAGGGTGATTTCCTGCTCCATGGACAGGCCCTCGAAGCGCCCGGTGAGGTTCATGTCGAGGCCGATCTTGGTGTTGTCGAAATCGGTGACCCAGTCGGCGTACTGCAGGCCGCTGCCGTCGGGGTTTACGCCCTCAAGGGTGGTCTGGATGCGTTGCTGGATCGAGTCGTTGCTTTCGCTCATGCGCACGGCACCGACCTTGAAGGTCCAATCCTGGTTGAAACGGTGCTCCAGGTCGGCGTAGAGCGTGGTGACGTTGATCTGCGAATGGTTCCAGCGCGCGCCGCTGTAGGTCGAGCGCGGCAGGTTCACCGTGCTGCCGTCGGCATAGCGCGGCAGGCCGCGGAGCATCGGCCGCGATTCGGCCTCGGAGCGGCTGGCGGCCAGGCCCAGGGTGGTGTCGTCGCTCAGATCGAAATCCAGGGACCCGTACAGCGAGTGGGTCTTGCTCCATTGCTTGTCGATGAACGAATCGCTCTGGTCCTCGTCGGCCACCACGCGCCCGCGTACCGTACCGGCGGCATTCAGTGGGCCGCCGGCGTCCATTTGCAGGCCATAGTGGTCCCACGAGCCGGCCTTGCCGGTCAGGGTCACGGTCGGGGTGTTCTGGCCGCGCTTGCGCACCAGGTTGATCGCGCCCCCCGGGCTGCCGGTGCCCTGCAGCAGCCCCGAGGCACCGCGCAGCACTTCCAGGCGGTCGAAGAAGATCAGGTCCTGGGTCGCCCAGTTGCCCAGGGAGTAGGTGTTGCGCGGGATCGGCACGCCATCGTATTGCCAATCGTCGATCTGGAAACCGCGGGAGGAGAGGATCATGCCCTTGCCCACCCCTTGCACCCCCACCAGGCCGGTGGTCTGGTTGGCGGCGGCCTTGAGGTCGGTCAGGCCCTGATCATCCATCTGCTTGCGGGTCATGACCGTGATCGATTGGGGAATCTCCCGCAGGCTGTGGGTGCCCTTGCCGATGGTCACTGCACGTGCAGCGTAGGAGCCGGAGCCTTCAGTGGTGGTGTCGAGCCCGCTCTCGATGATGCTGGTCGTGCCCAGTTGCACGGAGGCTCCGTCGGCCGGGAGAGGCTCGACGCTGTAGTGGCCGCTGACGGTGAGCTTCAATTGCAGGCCGCTGCCGACCAGCGCGCTGTGCATGGCCTGCAGCGCAGTCATCCGGCCAATCACCGCCGGGGCTTGCTTGCCTTGTACCAGCGCCGGTTCCAGGGCCAGCACGGCGCCGCTCTGGCCAGCGATGGCGTTGAGCGTCACGGCCAGGGGGGCCGCCGGCAAGTTGAACGACTGGAGCTGCTCCTGGGCCTGGCTGTTCAGGGCAGCCACGGCGAAGGCAGCGGGAAGGACATGGAACCAAGGGTTGCGCACGGAATTCTCCTGATTGTGTTGGCGTGTCAGGAGATAGGTGGGACAAGAAATGAAAACCGGACACAAATAAGAGTGATTTTCAAAAAATATTCATTCTTGGTTGCGGGGGCGGATCAGTGTGAGCCAGGGGCTGTAGCGATCGATCCTGATCGGCAGGGTCTCCGCCAGGGCGCTGAGGGCTCGTTCCGGCTGATCCAGAGGGAACACGCCCTGCACCCGGAGATGACCGACCGAGGGGGCTACCCGCACGTAGCCCCGGCAGTAAGGGCGCAGGGCGGCGATCACCTGCTCCAGGGAGTCATCCAGTACGTTGAGGCGACCGTTGAGCCAATCGCCGCGATACCGCTGGTCCTGATCCAGCAGCTCGATACGTTCGGGGTGCAGCAGGGCGGCCTGGCCCTGTTGCAGATCGCGTTCATCGCCGGTCAACAGGCGCAGCCGCACCGAGTGCTCCAGCACGACAACCCGGGTGGCAGCGGCTTCCTGGCTCACCAGGAAACGGGTGCCCAAGGCCTGGACCTGGCCCTGGGCGCTGCGCACTCGCAGTGGTCGCCGCGGGTCGGCGGCCACCTGGATCAGCAACTCGCCATGGCGCAGGATCACCAGTCGTTGCTGGTCGTCGAAGCGCAGGTCCACGGCGCTGTCGGCGTTCAGGCTCAGGCGGCTGCCATCGGCCAGGGTGAAGTCCCGGCGCTGGCCGCGGCCGGTACTGACATCCGCCAGCAGGGTTTCGCCATACCGAGTCTGGGCCCCCAGCCACAGGCCGCCGCCCAGCAGGCCGAGGCCGGCCAGGCCGCGCAACAGTTGGCGTCGTGAGCGGTGGGGGCCGAGCAGCAGTTGTCGGGCTTCGCCAGCCTGCCCGGGCAGGCGTCGATCGAGAGCACGCAAGGTATTGAATGATGTGCCAAGCCGTTCTTGCAGGTGATTCCAGGCCTGGGCGTGGGCTGGGTCGCTGGCCAGCCAGGCGGCCAGGGCCTGCTCCAGGCGCGGGTCCGGGTCGCCGGCGCGAAGCCGCACCATCCAGTCGATGGCCTGCTCGGTCAGCGGGTCCAGGGGTTGCCGGCTCACAGGGCCAGCTCACTCAGGTAGCACTGGCGCAGGGCCTGCTTCATGTAGCGGCTGACGGTGCGTTCGGACAACTCCAGCTTGCGGGCGATGGCCACGTAGCTCAGGCCATCGAGCTGGCTGTAGAGAAACGCGGTCTTGACGATCAGCGGCAGGCCGTCCAGCGCTCGGTCGATGGCCACTAGGGCCTCGACCAGCAGCAACTGTTCTTCGGGGGAGGGGGCCAGCAGTTCCGGCAGGGCCGACAAGCGTTGCAGGTAGGCCTGTTCCAGCTGGCGCCGGCGATGGCGATCGAACATCAAACGCCTGGCAATGGTGGACAAGTAGGCCCGTGGCTGCTCGATGCTGTCCGGGTCGACCTCGGCCGCGAGCAACTGGCAGAAAGTGTCGGCGGCGGTGTCTTCGGCGTCGGCGCGGTTGCCCAGGCGCTTGTGAATATGCTGCAGCAGCCAACGGTGATGGTCGCTGAAAAAGAAGCCCAGCTTGTTGCTCGAAGATGAATGCACCGTTGCCTGCCGAGATGTGAGTGTGAATCGTTCTCAATAGTACAGGGGCGCGCCGGAGGACCGCAATCGTTGCATGTGAGCGCTGAAGTCCTCGCCGATCATGGCGCTATGGAAGGGCAGGAGTGGCTGGACACGCCTGCCGATCTCAGGTGCGGGACTGCTGTCCAGTCAGCTTTCACGACCATGCGCAGCGGCGGCCAGCTGGCTGGTATCGACCCGCACGAAGACCGAATCGCCAATGGCGGTCAGCACATCGCCGGCATATACCTCGCAGATCACCTGGCTCTTGCGGCCCACTTCACCCTCGACCCTGGCGCGCAGGGTCAGGGGCACGCCCATGGGGGTGGGCTTGATGAACTTGATGCCCAGGTTGCCGGTGACGCAGTCGATGCGTGGCAGGCTGCCGGGCTCGCGCTGTTCGTTGCGGTAGTGGTAGGCCATGGCGGTCCAGTTGGAGTGGCAGTCCACCAGCATGGCGATCAGGCCGCCGTAGACCAGGTCCGGCCAGCCGCAGTACTTGGCGTCGGGCAGGTGCTCGGCCACCACGTGCACACCGTCCTCGTGCCAGTGGCTCTTGATGTGCAGGCCGTGATGGTTGCTGCTGCCGCAGCCGAAGCACACGCCTTCGGGGGCGGTGGTGTCTTGCAGTGAGGTCGGGTGCATGGTTGTTCCTTGTTGTTCTTGGGGGCGCGGCGCCGGGTGCTTTCCCGGCGTTGCAGCGCAGCATCCTATCCAATTTGCCTGAACGATCGAAGGACGGATTGCAGCTAGCTGGGGTAGTGCATGGTCAGCACGGCCCAGCGCAGGTTCTCGACCCCGGGTACTTCGCCAATATCGCGGGAGGCGTGTTCGACCCAGCCGGTGTATTCCACGACCGCCTCCAGATGCTTTGTCCATTTATCCTCTGTGAAGCCGACGCCGAAGATGATCACGCTGCCGCTGGCGACCTTTTCTTCCTTGGCCTTCAGGCGTGTCATGTACCAGTAGTCGTCCGATGCCGAGATGAACAACTTGCCTTGGTTGGCGTTGGCAAAGGGCGCCTTGAGTTCGATGAAGTGGAAGCGCTGCTTGTCTGCGTCGCGGATCCACAGGTCACATTGCTTATGGTGAATGTCCATGTCGGACCAGCGCTGGTCCAGGGCGACCTTGTATTCCACGCCCACGTCGCCGAGCCAGCCGTCGCGTGGCCCGGCCAACCCCCGGTGCTGGATCAGCCAGAAATAGAATTCGAACTTCAGCCAGCCCTCGAAACCATTGCCGAGCACGCTGAGGGCCGAGGGAAGGTGCGGGCGCTCCTGTTCCCAGGACTTCAGGAACGCGCGGAACTCTGTTGCAACACTGTCGATACCTTGCATGGCCGTCCTTTGCAGTAAATGGGTGAAGGTGGTGTTGTGGCGCGGTGCCATCATGCATCAAGGTCGCCTCTTGGCGAAGGCGCATTTGCCGCTGTGAATGAGGGGCGGCCAGCGTCGTTGTGACGCATTGATTGCGGCAGGTGTCGTACAGCGTCGAGGTTTTCCCGGGCGGGCGGCTCGTGGCTCCGGCCAAGACAGGCTGATGCCGTAATGATATTCTTGCGCTGAATCGGTTCATCGTTTGTGCAGAAATACCTTACCCGTGCTTAGCTTCAAGTGGCCTGTTCGGGTCCCTTGCAAGGCTGTGGGAGTGTCTGCACGACCCCGCCGAATGTAATGTCAGGCAGTGTTCGTTTACCTCTTTGGTTGAACCCGACCCCTAATTTCCTGTTGGCCCCCGCAGTTGCGGGCGTCATTCTTGTTCGTCCGGCAGTTTGCGGCGCGCAAGGTCGGGCAGGGGGAAACTGCCTGTTGGTTGCGTCCCGTGACGTGCCCTGAGAAACACTGTCACTCAAGTAGCTGAAGCCAAGAACGACAAGAAGTCAGCGCCGGAGCGATATAAAACTGAGGTCGAGCCTGTCTCGTCGGCCTTGTGTGCCCACCCTCCAGTTCTTTTGAATGTGTTGGTCCAGGACCTGCGAAATGACTGTTTCGCAATCACCGGAGTACGCAGGATCGAGGATGGGGCGGCGGATGGCGTTCTATCGTAGGTACTCAGAATGTTTAAGAAAGTGAACACGGCCCTGATCGGGCTGGCGATGTCGATAGGCCTCACGACCGCGCACGCGGCTGAGCCGAAGAAAGTGGATGTGCTGCTGATCGGTGGCGGCATCATGAGTTCGACCCTGGGGGTCTGGCTCAATGAGCTGCAGCCGGATTGGTCGATGGAGATGGTCGAGCGCCTGGACGGCGTCGCAGAAGAAAGCTCCAACGGCTGGAACAACGCCGGTACCGGCCACTCCGCTTTGGCCGAGCTGAACTACACGCCGGAAGGCAAGGACGGCAAGATCGAGATCGCCAAGGCCATCGAGATCAACGAAGCGTTCCAGATTTCCCGGCAGTTCTGGTCCTGGCAGGTCAAGAACGGCGTCCTGAAGAACCCGCGTTCGTTCATCAACTCCACCCCGCACATGAGCTTCGTCTGGGGCGATGACAACATCAAGTTCCTCAAGGCCCGCTACGAGGCCCTGCAGGCCAGCCCGCTGTTCAGCGGCATGCAGTACTCCGAAGACGCCGAGCAGATCAAGAAGTGGGTTCCACTGATGATGGAAGGTCGTGACCCGGCGCAGAAGATCGCTGCGACCTGGACCCCGATCGGCACCGACGTCAACTTCGGCGAGATCACTCGCCAGTTCGTTGCCCACCTGCAGGCCCAGCCCAACTTCGCGCTGAAACTGTCCAGCGAAGTGCAGGAAATCGAGCGCAATAAAGACGGCTCGTGGCGCGTGACCTACAAGAACCTCAAGGACGGTTCGAAAACCGAGACCGACGCCAAGTTCGTGTTCATCGGCGCCGGCGGCGGTGCCCTGCACCTGCTGCAGAAGTCGGGCATTCCTGAAGCCAACGAATACGCCGGCTTCCCGGTGGGTGGCTCGTTCCTGGTGACCGACAACGCCAGCGTGGCCGAGCAGCACCTGGCCAAGGCCTACGGCAAGGCTTCGGTCGGCGCGCCACCGATGTCGGTTCCGCACCTGGACACTCGTGTGCTGGACGGCAAGCGGGTGATCCTGTTTGGCCCATTCGCTACCTTCTCCACCAAGTTCCTCAAGGAAGGTTCGTACTTCGACCTGCTGACCAGCACCACCACCCACAACTTCTGGCCGATGACCAAGGTGGGTATCGAGCAGTACCCGCTGGTGGAATACCTGGCCGGCCAGCTGATGCTGTCGGATGACGACCGCTTCGCCGCGCTGAAGGAATACTTCCCCAACGCCAAGCAGGAAGACTGGCGCCTGTGGCAGGCCGGCCAGCGCGTGCAGATCATCAAGCGTGACGAAGAGAAGGGCGGCGTGCTGAAACTGGGCACCGAGATCGTGGCCTCCGAAGACGGCAGCATCGCCGGCCTGCTGGGCGCGTCCCCAGGTGCTTCGACCGCCGCGCCGATCATGCTCAGCGTGCTGCAGAAAGTCTTCAAGGACCAGGTAGCGACCCCGGCCTGGCAGGAGAAGCTCAAGCAGATCGTGCCGAGCTACGGCACTGCGCTGAACGACAGCCCTGAGCGTGTGGCCAAAGAATGGGCCTACACCGCTGAAGTGCTGCAACTGACCCCGCCACCGCCGGTCAAGGGCGCGGCGCCTCAAGCTCCGGCCAGCCTGGCCAAGCCAGAGAGCAACCCAGCGGCCGACATGGCGCTGTAAGCCCTCGGCCCCGCCCGCGTTCGTCGGGCGGGGCACCGCGGATGCCCCGGTGCATCCGCATCCTGTACCGGTTGCGGCCATGGCCCCGCCATAGCCGCAGCCCGCCAGTCTCTTGCTCCCGATCCCATTCGCGCTTTTTCGCCGATGCACGCGCCCGATGCGTTGCCTGGTTGTGCGCCTGTGTCACCCGCGCCGGGTTATCATGGCGCGCCCGCCGTAGCCGGGCCTGCCCCAACCCTCGGAGTCACCGCCTCGATGTCCAGCATCACCCTGTTCCAAGCCCCGCCACCCGAAGCCATCCAGAGCCAGATCCAGCAGATGGTGGTGGACTACATCACCGACGTCAGCGCGGTGGCCATCGCCCCGAGCAACCCGCTGTACAACCTCTACCAGTACGGCGTCGGCTATGAGGTGCACCTGTACCTGCAGGCCATGGACGGTTCCCGGGGGATCGCGGTGGAGCTGGTGGTGGCCATCGACCCGCAGGCCCCGGACCAGGTGCTGGGTTTCACCCTGTACCTGCCGGTCAAGGACGATCCCCAGGCCTGCGCCGTGGCCTATATGGCGGTGCGGCAAGGCCATCGGCGCCAGGGCATTGCCCGGCAGATGCTGCAAGCCATGCTGGCGCGTTACCCCCATGCGGAACTCGCCTGCAACGTGGCCAAGGTGGGGTGTTTCGAGGCCCTGGGCTTCCAGCTGCTGGGCGCCCGCGGCCCGCAGGTGCTGATGAACACCCGGGACCACGGCAGCGACGGCCTGCTGGCGGTGCTGGATGTGGCACCGATCTACCAATCGGTGGAAGTGCGGCAGATCCACACCTACCTGCTGGCCCAGCACGGGCGCAAGGCCATGCTGGAAGCGGAGAAAAAGCGCGACCGGCAGCTGGACCAGATGACCCGCCAGGCCCAGGCGCTGGTGCGCGAGCGCCTCGGGGAAGCGGCCTTGTACCGCTCACGGGCGCCGCAGCTGATCAACTGATCGGGTTGCTTGTTTTTGCCCGAGTGTCTGTGTAGCTTGGCGAAAACACGTAATAACGGGCATAAACATGCAATGTCAACACCCGCCGGCCGAGCTGCCATCCTTGCGTCGGCAAAAAATCCTTCTGCTGCTGGAGCGCGACGGCAAGGTCATGGCCGCCGAACTGAGCCGGCATTTCGCGGTGTCCGAAGACACCATCCGTCGCGACCTGGCGGAGCTGGATGCCGCCGGACTGGTGCAGCGGGTCCATGGTGGCGCGCTGCCGCGGCCCAAGGACAGCGGCAAGGACTATTTCACCCGGGTCGGCGAAACCAATGAGGCGAAACTGCGCCTGGCGCAATATGCCGTGCAATGGGTGCAGGACGGCCAGACGGTGCTGTTCGATTCCGGCTCCACCACCCTGCACATCGCCCAGTCGCTGCCGGCGGGCATCAGCATGACCGCGGTCACCGCCTCGCCGATGATTGCCGTGGCCCTGGCCGAGTACCCCAAGGTCAGGGTGATTCTCGCCGGTGGCCAGCTCAACCCGGCAACCCTGTCCGCCAGCGGCCATGAAGCACTGCGCATGATCCAGGGGATCAAGGCCGACCTGATGTTCACCGGCGTCTGCGCGATCCACCCGGAGATCGGCATCAGCTCCCTGCATTTCGACGAGGTGCCGATCAAGCAGGCAATGTTCGACAGTGCCAGCGAGGTCATCGCCGTGACCACCGCCGACAAGCTCGGCGCCATGGAACCCTTCGTGGTGGTGCCATGCAACCGCTTGCACCGGCTGATTACCGAGCAGGAGGTGATCACCGGGGATATCGAGGATTACCGTCGGCAGGGAGTCGAGGTGCTGCAGATCTGAATGTCAGGCACCAGTCTCTGAGAGTGCAGGAGGTCTGTGGGGCCCGCAGGCTCTCCTTGAACGCGGCATTTCAGTTCAAGACGAAGCCGTTGCAATCCAATTCATCGTTCCACTGATGGATGCCTGTAAGGCGCAGAATTTCTTCGAGCAGTTGCGGGTTTTCATCATTCAACTTCTCGTAGCTGCGTAGCAGCGCCCAGACACAAGCAGGCTCTTGCAACGGGTGGATCATGAAGAGAATGCCTTTGATATTTTCGAACTCGCGCAAGATTCCTTCTTTGTCCAGTTTGCCGAGTACAAAGGGCTTGCCTGCGAACTCAGAATGGCCTTGTACAAGCATTTCGGGGTGTCCGAAAGCGAGCGCCCAGAGTTGACCGGTGACTGAAGTGGGGTATTGGCCATCGAGATCAGGATAGGAGGGGCGCAGTATCCGGGGGTGGCTTTCGATCGGGTGCAGCATGCAAAGATTCAGTACGAGGAATGTATTTGGATTGGCGAACTGATCTGTCTTGAAGTTTTGTCGAGCCTTTTCAATCAGCACCCGTGTGGCGTGCAATAAGTCTGGGCAGCCATGATCCTGTTCCCCATAGGATGCGATCTCGGTTGTTGCGCAAGCGACTCTCTTGCCTGCATGCAACTGCCTTTCCAGATCGAGTTGAGTCAGCAGAGAGTCTGCAATGGTTTTGGCCACTCCTAGGTCGCCTGTCGCGACAGAAAGCGTCTTGACTTCAAAAAAAGCTTCGCCGGGATGTGAGCACAATTCGAAGTCTGGGGTTCTTTTGCCGTTCTGTTCGGAGACGCGCTTGAGGTTCAGCTCTGCCTGAGTGCAGAGCAACCAGAAATGTGCCTCACCCAATAGTTGTGCAAATTTGTTGGTGAGGTGCGGTTCCAGCTCGAAATGAGGCTTGGACAGGAGTTCGTCCAGTTGCATGACATATTCAGTGAGTGCTGGATTGCCTTGGTAGGCCTGATCAAGTTCTGCCAAGGCTGGTTGTAGTTGTTCTAGATAGTGATTGTCTGCAATACCCTTCGAGCTCTTTAGTGCATTGATCAATTTTTGGGATAGCACTTTTGATTCTCCTTGTGATTGCCAATAAGGGGCTTGCCATGCCTTCAGCCGGGGTTTTGCAAGACAGGTGCCGAAGCCTTCAGGGCCGCATTATCCCTCTGTCAGGCCAGTGTCTTGGTGAGCTGAAGCAGTAGTTAACTAAATTGCAGAGTCTGGGAAGGCTTGTAGAGCCATCCACTGTGCGATGTTCCGTAAGCGCGTGGTGAAACCGTCACAGGCTAATGTCTTTGCTTCGGCTATTTGCCGGAACTCGCCGATGGGCCCTCGCATCTCGGGATGGCGCTGCACAAACAGCCACACATGCTCATCCAGGCTCTGGGGCCAGCTCGGCTCCTGCTCCTGGCGCAGCAGGTTGGTGGCGCGAACGAGTTTGCGCGAGGCCTGCCGTTGCAGCCGGAGGACTTCGGCGGGCTTCTGTTCGCGGTCGATGCGCTTGGCGTAGTCGTCCAGCACTGCGAGAAAGTCACCGTTCACCGCCAGGGCAATCTCCCGGCTGGGCCTGAAAGGTGCAAAGCGCGAGCGCAGGTCTTCGCCCCACAGGCAGCGGCAATGGTGCTTGAGCCAATAGCCCCAGCTGCCGAGGTTCCGCGTTTCCAGTACCTGTTTGAGGTCGCCGATATCGAAATCGATCTTCGACACCAGCGGGTGGCGCGCTTGCAGGGCTTGGCGCAGGTTTTCCAGATGCTGGCACGCGGTCGGGTCGGCGGGATCTTGCAGGATCAGGCACAGGTCCAGGTCGGAAGCTCCAGGCCGGGCTGTGCCACGGGCGACGCTGCCGTACAGGTACAGGCTATGCAGCGGCGGGCTGGCGGGAGCGGTGAGGGCGGCGCACAGCTCGTCGAGCAGGGCTCGGTACTCGGGCTGCAGGGGTGGTTCGGCAGGTAGGGCGATCAAGCCGTCGGCATCGACGCCGAATGCGCTATCGGGTGACATGGGGTGGCCTGTAATGCGGGTTCAGCGGCCACCTTAGCAAAGTCTGCCCGGGCCGTTGGAGCGGCCCGGGCAGGGTTGGGTCCAGCCTCAGTTCTTGAAGGCCGAGTGCTTGCGGCCCTGGTCGAGGAAGGCGAACACCACCACCAGCACCGCGGCGACGGCGAGAATGATCACCACGCCGTCGGTGGAGTGGGTGGCCGAGGCCGTCACCAGGGACAGAGCGCCCAGCGGCGCCAGGCCACCGGCGATGGCGGTGCCGATCTCGCGCCCGGTGCCGAAGCCCGAAGAGCGGGTCGCGGTGGGGAACTGGCGGCTGAGGAAGGAGCCCTGTGGGGCGAACATCATCGGCGCCAGAATGCCGGTGCCGACGCCGATGGCGATGTAGATCATCAGGCTCTCACCGGTGTTCAGCAGGGCCAGGAAGGGGTAGGCGAACAGCACCGAGAACAGCCCGCCGAGGATCAGCACGGTCTTGCTGCTCCACTTGTCGCAGAGCCAGCCGAAGAACGGCACGGCGACGATGGCGATCAGGCTGGCGATGGTCACCGACAGCGAAGTGACGTGCACATCGACGTTCTTGTACTGGGTCAGGTAGGCCAGGGAGAAGGTCTTGAAGATGTAGCTCAGGGCGTTGTAGCCCACCGCCACGAAGAACACCACGGCCAGGCCCTTGAGGTCGTTCTTGAACAGCGCCTTGAGCGGCGAGGCCTTGGCTTTCTGGCTTTCCTTGCTCAGTTCCTTGAACTCCGGGGTTTCCGGAATGCTGTTGCGCACCCACAGGCCGACGGCCACCAGGACGATGCTGCAGACGAACGGAATGCGCCAGCCGCCGGCCAGCAGGAAGTCGTTGCCGTTGATGGTCAGCAGGTAGATGGTCAGCGACGACAGCAGCAGGCCCAGGTTCAGCCCCAGCGCCGGCCAGGCGCCCTGGCTGCCGCGCTTGCCTTCGCTGGCGTGTTCATAGGAGGTGACCGCCGCGCCGGACAGTTCGGCGCCGGCGCCCAGGCCCTGGATGATGCGGATTGCCACCAGCAGGATCGGCGCCCAGATGCCGATCGATGCGTAGCTGGGGATCAGGCCGATCAGCGCGGTGCACACGCCCATCAGGCAGAAGGTCAGCACCAGTACCTGCTTGCGGCCGAACTTGTCCCCCAGGTAGCCGAACAGAATGCCGCCGAAGGGGCGGGCGATAAAGCCGATGGCAAAGGTCGAGAAGGCCATCAGGGTGGCGCTTTTCGGGTTGCTGTTATCGAAGAAGATCTTCGAGAAGACGATGGCCGCCATGGTGGCGTAGAGGTAGAAGTCATACCACTCCAGCATCGAGCCGAAGATGGTGGCCGCCGCGACCTTGCGCAGGCGTTTCTTGGTTTGCTGTGGGGTTTCCGCTGCAGTACTGCTGGTTTCAACTGCGGTCATATCCGTACATCCTCATGAATCATTGTATTTATTGTCGAGTTGACGCGAGCCTTGCGCGCCGCACCCTAAAGGGCGGCCGAGGGTATTGCGGCGACACGCGGCCCGCTTGGCAGTGCCGGGGCACTGCGCTGCAAGGTGATGGCGCGGGGTGTTTCAGGCGGCCTGGAAAATCCGGTCGGCAATCATCGAGCCAATGGGAATCGCCGAGGTGGCGGCGGGCGAGGGCGCGTTGCACACGTGCAACATGCGCGGGGTTTCGGCGAACAGGAAATCGTGCACCAGGCTGCCGTCGCGCATCACCGCCTGGGCGCGGATCCCCGCCTCATAAGGCAGCAGGTCTTCCACTTGCAGGGAAGGGCAGTACTTGCGGCACTGCTCCAGGTAGCCGGACTTGAACAGTGAGTTCTTCATCTCGGTGGTGCCGGAGCCGAGGTTCTGCCAGATGGTTTTCCAGAAACCGGGGAAGCTGGCGTACTGCGCCACGTCGCGCCAGTTGATGGAGAACTTCCTGTAGTTTTCCCGGCCCAGGCCCAGTACCGCGTTGGGGCCGACGGTAACGCTGCCGTCGATCATGCGGGTCAGGTGCACCCCGAGGAACGGCAGCTCCGGATCGGGGATCGGGTAGATCAAGTGATTGACGATGTTGTTCTTCGACGCCGGCAGACGGAAGTATTCGCCGCGGAAGGGGATGATCTGGTGGTCGATCTTCACCCCGGCCATCACCGCCAGGCGATCCGATTGCAGGCCGGCGCAGGCCACCAGTTTCTTCGCCTGCCAGCTGCCGCCGTGGCTGCTGACGGTGACGCTGTCGGCGCTTTCCTGGATCGCGGTGACGGTCTGGCTCAGGCAGATCTCGCCGCCCTCGCGGCGGATCACCCGGGCCATGGTGTCGCAGACTTCGCGATAGTCGACGATGCCGGTGGCGTCGAGGAACAGCCCGCCAAGGCCGACGATATTCGGTTCGCGTAGGCGCAGTTGCTCGGCGTCCAGGCGCTCCACCTTCAGGCCGTTCTGTTGCGAGCGCTGGTACAGGGCCTCCATGCGCTGCACTTCCAGGGCGTTGGACGCCACCAGCACCTTGCCGCAGACCTCGAACTTGATCCCGTGCTCGCTGCAGAACTGCTTGGTGGCCTCGGCGCCACGCTTGCACAGGTCGGCCTTGAGGCTGCCCGGAGCGTAGTAGATGCCGGCGTGGATCACCCCGCTGTTGTGCCCGGTCTGGTGCTTGGCCAGGACGTTTTCCTTTTCCAGGATGACCAGCGAAGCGCCGGGCTGGCGCTTGAGGATCTCCATCGCCGTAGCCAGGCCGACGATGCCGCCGCCGATGATGCAAAAGTCATAAATCATTGTTCTTAGGTACCTTGGATCCAATGCGTTTCGGTCTGGTTATCAGGTTGTCAGACTAACTAATCCGACAAAAAACCGCAGGCCGTGGCATGCGGCTCGAAGCGTGAAGCTGGGGTCAATCGATAGTCGGCAGCTCCAGGCCCAGGCGCTTGGCCGAAGCCCGCAAGTGGGCGTCGGCGCAACCGGCGGCGGCCTGGCGGTCGCCAGCGGCAATCGCCTGGTACAGCGCCTGGTGTTCCTGGGTGGCATCGGCGGAACCGCCCACCATGCGCAGCGCCGAGTTCTCCCAGGCGGCCTTGCGGGCGCTGGTCAGCTGGCTGCGCAGAAAATCATGGAAGGCCACGAAATAGTCGTTCTTGCTGGCCTCGGCGATGGCCCGGTGGAACTCCACGTCGGCCAGCCCCGCGGCTTCGAAATCACTGCGCTTGTCGTGCATTTCCTGCAACGCGCCCTGCATCCGTTGCAGGTCGGCGGCGTCGCGGCGCTGGGCGGCGATCGACGCGGCCTGGGTTTCGATCCACAAACGCATCTCGAACATCTGCGCCAGGTCCGGCAGGCGGCCATCGCCCTGGGGGAAACGGAACACGGTGCCGGCGGGGGTCTTGGAAATGTACGAACCCAGGCCACGCCGGGCGATCAGTACGCCGTCGGCCTTGAGCTGGGCGATGGCCTCGCGAATCACCGAGCGGCTGACGTTCAACTGCTCGGCCAGTTGCTGCTCGGTCGGCAGGCGCGATTCGGGGGCCAGGCGGCCGGAGTCGATCTCGGTGCGGATCGCATTGACCACGCGCACAACGAGAGAGTCGGGTCGCTGGAGTTCAAGCATGGGTGGGTAAAACCTTGGTAGTCAGGTTGTCAGACAATAGCCGTTGGGAATTTTCGCTGTCAAGAAAAACCCACGCCAGGCAGGCGTAGGCGGGGTCGCGCAAACGCGCACTCAGGCCGTCAGGGGGCAGCTGAAAATCAGGTCGTCGAAGTCTTCGCCACCCCTGCGGAAGGCCCCTTCGTCACGTTGCTGGAAGACGAAACCGCATCGCTCCAGAACCTGGCAGGATGCAGCATTGCCGTCGGTGACCGTGGCCACCAGGCGCTTGATCCCCAAGCTGTGGCGGGCGTACTGCATCAGCGTGCGCAGGGATTCCGTGGCCAGGCCCTTGCCTTGATGACCGGGGGCCAGCAGGTAGCCGACCTCGGCTTCGGCGCTGGGCCGATCGCTGACTCGCAGGCCGGTGAAGCCCAGCTCCTCGCCGCTGTGGCGATCGCGGATCACCAGGCACAGCCAGTGGTCGCAATCCATGTCCCAATGGGGCAGGCGCGAGGTGAAACGCTCCTCGATCTGCATCCGGGAGAGCGGATCGCAGACATAGCGCAGGTTTTCCGGGTCGCTGTGCAGGGCCAGGAACAGCTCCCAGTCATGGGCGTTCAGGGGGCGCAGGTTCAGGCGAGGGGTGTGCAGTTCCAGCATGGGGGCTCCCGATCCGTGGGCAGGAAAGATTTTGGGCACTTTACAGGAGAAAAGTCTGACCGCTGCGCTGCTTATTTCGCATAAGATCCCGGGCCTGGGTTTTCAGGGATAGGGCAGGTAAGCGTGAACTGGGACGATCTGCGGTTTTTCATTGCCGTCGCCAATGCCAGCAACATCACCGACGCCGGGCAGGCGCTGAAGGTGTCGGCCTCGACGGTCTCGCGCAAGATCCTGGTGCTGGAGCAGGCCTTGAGCAGCGTGCTGTTCCTCAAGACCACCCAGGGCTATTTCCTCACCGAAGCCGGCCAGGCCCTGCTGCCCATGGCGCTGGAGATCGAGGAGCGCTTGCGCCTGATGGAACGCCAGTTGTCCCGGCCAGGCGCGCGCATGGCCGGGGTGGTGCGCATCGAATGCCCGGAGTTGATGGGTAGCCACCTGATCATTCCCGCACTGGCGCAGTTTCGCTTGCAGCATCCGCAGATCAGCTTCGATTTCGTCAATGCGGCGCGCTCGGTCAAGCTCACCCAGAGCCACAGCGACCTGCTGCTGCGCCTGCAACGGCCGGAAGCCGGCAACTTCACCCTGCGCCGGGTCGGCGAGTTGACCCAGGCGCTGTTCTGTTCCCCAGGTTATGCCGCAGCCCATGGCTGCCCCGAGAAGCCTTCGCAGCTGCGCCAGCATTCGCTGATCGGCTGGAACCAGACCCTGGCCCACATGCCCCTGGCCCGCTGGCTGGACCAGCTCAGCGGTAATCAGCCGTTGTGGATGCGCACCGGCAACCTGGAGGCGCAGCTCAAGGCGGTGCAGGCGGGCCTGGGGATTGCCGCCTTGCCGGCCTATATCGCAGAACCCCTGGGCCTGCACCGGGTCTTGCCCCAGGCTCCGGCCCACCGCGCGGATATCTGGCTGCTGCGCAACCTGGCGACCCAGGGCCAGGAGCGGGTCGAGCGGGTGGCGGAATTTCTCTGCGATCTGCTGGCGCGCCAGGGCTTGCAGGGTGAGGGCAAGGCCGGCTGACGCGTTAGGCGCCACGCAGCAATAGCCACCCGGCCACCGCCATCAGCAGCGAGCCGAACAGCGCATTCTGCGCCAGCAGCAGGCGCGGGCGGTCGCGCATCAGCCGCTGCAGGCTTGAGCCCAGGCTGGCCCACAGCAGGTGGCCGAACAGGTTCACCGCGATCAGCGCGGCGCTGAGCGCCAGCACCACGGCAGTGCCCGCATCGGCGCCCGGGCTGAAGGTGGAGAACATGACCAGCAGCATCACCAGACCCTGCACATTGCCCAGTTGCAGCATCACGCCATCACGAAACTGCAGGGCTTCACTCTGCTCGCCAGGCTTGCGCAACGGCCGCAGCAGCAGGCGCAGGCCCAGGCAGAAAATGTACAGGCTGCCCGCTACCCGCAGGCCCCAGAGCAACCCTGGATACGCCGCCAGGCTGTGATACAGCCCCAGCCCCACCAGTAGCGCCAGGAGCAGGTAGGTCAGGTCCAGCCCGCAGATGAAGCGCAGGGAACGCCGCACGCCGCTGCGGGCGCCGGAGCTGGCCACCATCAGGTTGCCGGGGCCGGCGCTCAGGGCCATGGGCAGCATGGTGGACAGCCACAGCGGCCAGTTGATGTCGTGGATCGGGGGCACGGGCGGCTCCTGGAAGGCAGTGCGGATTGCACTGGCGCCAGCTTAAGGCGCCGCCACGCGTGGGGTTAGGGGCAGGAATGGAAAGCGGTTTTGCATCGCTCCAGTCCTTGCCGGGCGGGCGCCTCAAGCTTCGGCCGAAGCCTGCAGCGCACCCTGTAGCCACTTCGAGAAACTGCGGGTCAGCGGGCTGCTTTCACTGTCGCGGTGAATCAGCCAGGCCCAGGTCGGGCCGCGCACGCTCTGTTCGCACAAAGGGCTCAGCAAGCCCTGGCTCCGGGCCTGCTGGCTCAGAAGCTGGCTGACCAGGGCAATGCCGTGGCCGGCGCAGGCGGCGTCCAGCAGCAGGCCCGGGTCGGAAAAGTTCAGGCCGTTGCTGCGTTGACCAATGTCGCTGCCGCCTTCCACCAGCCAGTGGCTCCAGTCCATTTCCCGCTCGCCATGCAAGGTGGTGCGCAGTGCTTCGGGTTGCGCCAGCACGCTGGGGTGGCAGGCAGGGTAGAGGCGGTCGCTGTACAGCTCCAGGTAGCTGCATTCGGCCTGGGCGCTGAGGTCGTCGCGCAAGGTCAGGTCGATGGTCTGGGTGCTCATGTCCGGTGGCTCGAAGCTGGTGAACAGCCACAGGTCCACCTCCGGGTGCAGGCGATGGAATTCCCCCAGCCGCGGCAACAGCCAGTGGCGGGCAAAGGCCGGGCTGGTATTGACCACCAGCTGGTTGGGCTTGCGGTACTGCTCCAGGCGGCGGATGCCCACCGCCAGTTGCTGCAATAGCGACTGGGTGGTGCTGCGCAGGTCGTGCCCGGCGTCGGTGAGGGTCACGCTGCGGCCGTTGCGATGGAACAGCGGCTGTTCGAGGAAGGTTTCCAGGCTGCGGATCTGCTGGCTGATGGCCGATTGGGTGAGGTGCAGTTCTTGCGCCGCCTGGTGAAAACTGCCCAGGCGAGCGGCGGCTTCGAAGCCTCGCAGGGCATTCAGGGGTGGCCAGTGTTTGAGCATGATTGATAAGCCTGGCTAATCAGATGTGCGCTAAATCTATCGTTTGTTGGCGGTTTTTCAAAGCCATAGCATGGGCGCTGTGTTTCAACCTTGTTGGTTGATTGATAACAAAACCTTACTTGAGAGGTGCAGGGCCCATGCAAGGCAATGACAGGCAGGACAGTGGCTGGCGGATGCCCGCCGAGTGGGCGCCCCACGCGGCGACCTGGATGGTCTGGCCCCACAACCGGGGGGTGTGGGAATCGGTATGGGGCGTGACCCTGGCCGAGGTGCAGGCAGACTTCGCCCGGGTGGCCAATGCCATCGCCGGTTTCGAACCGGTGAAACTGGTGGTCGACCCCTCTGCCCTGGACAGTGCCCGACGCCTGTGTGGCGCCAATGTCGAGCTGGTCCCCCAGGCGGTGGACGACAGCTGGTGCCGGGATTCCGGCCCGAGTTTCATCTGCCATCCGCAGCAGGGGCTGGCCGGGGTCAGCTGGCGCTTCAACGCCTGGGGCGGCAAGTCCGAGCACAGCCTGGACCGCAGCCTGGCCCGGCGCCTGCTGGACCAGCTGGGGCTGCCTTGCTTCGGCACGCCCCTGGCCAACGAAGGCGGGGCCATCCATGTGGACGGCGAAGGCACCCTGATCACCACCGAATCGGTGCTGCTCAACCCCAACCGCAATCCGGGCCTGGGCAAGGCCGAGGTCGAGGCGATCTTCCAGCGCCTACTGGGTGTGCAGAAGATCATCTGGCTGCCGGGGGACCCGGACCACGTGACCGGGGACATGACCGACGGCCATGTCGACGGGATCTGCGCCTTTGCCCGCCCCGGGGTGCTGCTGGTGGATGCCACCCATGACCGGGGCTCGGTGTACGCCGAAGTGGTGCGCGAGAACCGTCGTGCCCTGGAGCTGGCGCGGGATGCCCGCGGGCGCGCCTTCGAGCTGATCGAGCTGTTCGAGGCCAGCGCCGCGGTGGACCACCGGGCCGAGGTGTTCTGCGCCTCCTACACCAACTTCTACCTGGCCAATGGCGCGGTGATCATGCCGGCCTACGGCATCGCCGCCGACCAGCAAGCGGCCCAGGTGCTGGCCCGGGCCTTCCCCGACCGGCAGGTGGTGCCGGTGCGGATCAACCATCTGGCCCACGGCGGCGGTGGCGTGCATTGCATCACCCAGCAGCAACCCCAATGGCCAACGAGGGCCCAGGCATGAACCCATTGACCGTCGCGACCACCCAGATGCCCTGCACCTGGGACCTGCCGGGCAACCTCGAGCGCGCCGAACAGCTGGTGCGCGAAGCGGCAGCCCGGGGCGCCCAGGTGATCCTCCTGCAAGAGCTGTTCGCCACCCCGTACTTCTGCATCGAACAGCAGCACCGGCACCTGGCCCTGGCCGAGGAGTACCCCGCGAGCCGGGTGCTCCAGCGTTTCGCCGCCCTGGCCCGGGAGCTGGGTGTGGTGCTGCCCCTGAGCTGGTTCGAAAGGGCCGGTACGGCCTATTTCAATTCCCTGAGCGTCGCCGATGCCGACGGCCGCTTGCTGGGGGGGTACCGCAAGACCCACATTCCCAACGCCGTGGGTTATCAGGAGAAGGAGTACTTCAGCCCCGGCGATACCGGTTTCAAGGTCTGGGACAGCGCTTTCGGCCGCCTGGGCATCGGCATCTGCTGGGACCAGTGGTTCCCCGAGACCGCCCGCTGCCTGGCGCTGCAAGGCGCCGAGGTCTTGCTGTTTCCCACCGCCATCGGCAGCGAACCGGGCAGCGCCGGGCTGGATTCCCGGGATCACTGGCAGATGACCATGCGCGGGCACGCGGCGGCCAACCTGCTGCCGGTAGTGGCGGCCAACCGGGTCGGCCGTGAAGTGGCTACCGGTGACCCGGCGTTGCACATGGATTTCTACGGCTCATCGTTCATCTGCGACCACAAGGGCCGGCTGCTGGCCGAGGCCGATCGTGACAGCACAGGGGTCTTGCTGCAGCGCCTGGACCTGGCCGCCATGGCCGAGGAGCGTCGCACCTGGGGCATCTTCCGCGACCGTCGCCCGGAGATGTACGGGCCGCTGCTGAGCCTGGACGGCCAACACCTTCACCCACGCTGGAACCCCCGGGAGGCATGACATGCAGACCACAGGCAAACGCTGGAAACGCCGCTGCGCGGGCATGCTGGCCCTGACCCTGGTAGTGCTCCAGGCCCAGGCCGAACCCGAGGACAAGACCCTGCGCCTGTACAACTGGGCCGACTACTTCGCCGCCGATACCCTGGCGCGCTTCACCGCCGAAACCGGGATCAGGGTGATCTACGACGTGATGGAGGGCAGCGAAGTGCTGGAAGCCAAGCTGATGACCGGCGGCAGCGGCTACGACCTGATCTTTCCCGGTGACACCGTGGCCGAGCGCCTGATGCGCGCCGGCAGCCTGCAGACCCTGGATCCGGCCCGGCTGATCGGCCAGGACGACATCGAGCCCGGCCTGCAGAAGCTGCGCGCCCAGTACCCCGGGGCCCGCCAGGCCACGGTGCCCTACACCTGGGGCACCATCGGCCTGACCTATAACGCCCGGCAGATTGCCGAGCGCCTGCCCGACGCCCCGGTCAACAGCCTGGACCTGTTGTTCAAGCCGGAGCTGGCGGCGCGCTTCGCCGATTGCGGAATTTCCCTGATCGACTCGCCGGACGAGGTGCTGGCGGTGGCGCTCCACTACCTGGGGCGCGACCCGCGCAGTGCCCGGCCCGAGGATCTGCGGGCCGCCGGCGAGCTGCTGGGCAAGCTGCGGCCCTATATCCGCAAGTTCCAGTCGCAGCCGGTGACCGACCTGGTCAATGGCAACCTGTGCCTGTCCCTGGGCTACAGCGGCGACATGACCCAGGCCCAGCGCGCCGCCGACGCCGCAGGCAAAGCGGTCGAGTTCCAGTACCGCATTCCCCGGGAAGGCACCACGGTGTGGATGGACACCATGGCGATCCCCAAGGATGCGCGGCACCCGGAATACGCCTATGCCTTCATCAACTTCGTGACCCGACCAGAGAACATGGCGGCCATCAGCAACTTCACCGGCTACCCCACGGCCAATGCCCGGGCGCGGCCAAGTGTCGACCCGCAGATGGGCAACAACCCGGATATCTACCCGGATGCCGCCACCTTCGAACGCTTGATTCCCGGCCGCGACATTCCCCAGGCCGATATGCGGGCTCGAATGCGCACCTGGACCCAGTTCAAGACGGCCACCGCTGCCCGCCACTGACCGGGCGCCATGCGGTTCGCCGACACGCCGGCTCCTACACTCCCGGGTAGGAGCCGGCGTGTCGGCGAGGGCCCGGGCCGCACCCCCGAACCTTTTCATGCAATACCTTCGACAAGAGAACCGTCCAATGCCCACCCGACGTCAACTGATCAAACAGGCCTCGTTGCTGGCCGCTGTCGCCGCCATGCCGGCCCTCGGCCTGGGGCCGCGCAGTGCCCGGGCCGGGGAGCAGGGCCACTGGTACCTGCCCGATGAAGGCGACCACCAGCAGCGGGCCTTCATGGCCTTTGGTGCCCAGGAGGCCATCTGGGAAGACTTTACCGGCGACGTGCAACAGGCCCAGGGGCGGATCGCCCGGGCAATTGCCGCCTATCAACCCCTGACCCTGTTCTGCCGGGCAGAGGAGCGCGGCCTGGCCGAGCAGTTGTGCGGCTCGCACAACATCACTTTTGTCAGCACCGAACTGGACGACATCTGGATGCGCGACATCGGTGCCAACTTTGTCGTCGATGGAGAAGGCGGATTGGGCGCGGTGGACTTCAACTTCAATGGCTGGGGCAACAAACAGCGCCACGCCAGGGACGCCCGGCTGGCGCGGGAGATGGCCGACGCTGCAGGCGCCCGTTATCTGCGCAGCGAACTGGTGGGCGAGGGCGGCGGCATCGAGGTGGACGGCCACGGCACCGGGATCATGACCCAAAGCAGCTGGATCAACGGCAACCGCAACCCGGGCTGGAGCCAGGCCGAGGTCGAAGAGGAACTCAAGGCTTGCCTCGGCCTGCGCAAGATCATCTGGCTACCGGGGATCAAGGGCCGGGACATCACCGATGCCCATGTCGACTTCTATGCGCGTTTCGTCAGGCCGGGGGTGGTGGTGGCCAACCTCGACAACGATCCCGACTCCTATGATCACTCGGTAACCCTCGAGCACCTGGAGATCCTGCGAGCCGCCAGTGACGCCGATGGTCGCAAGCTGCAGGTGCATACCCTGTCGCCGCCGATGAATCCCCGGCAGAACCGCTTCAGCCGGGGCAACCCGGACTTCGCCGCCGGCTACATCAACTATTTCGTGATCAATGGGGCGGTGATCTCACCGCAGTTCGGTGACCGGCAGGCCGACGCCAAGGCCCATAGCCTGCTGGCCAGCCTGTACCCCGGGCGGCAGGTGATCCAGCTGGATATCGACGCTATCGCCGCAGGGGGCGGCGGCATTCACTGCGTGACCCATCAGCAGCCCGGGCTGTGAGGGGTTGGGAAAAGTGGTCTGTTACAGATGGCAGAATTGGCCTGATAAAATCCGCCACTCACGCACTAACCTGCGCACTCTTCAATAACCGGGGCTGATCCCGGTGTGGATGATCAAGAGGAGCGCGTAATGAGCGATCAACAACCCGCGGTGACGGTACGGGCGATTCAGCCTGGGGATTACCAGCAATGGCTGCCGCTGTGGCTGGCCTATCAGGATTTCTATCAGGTGACGCTGAGCGATGAGGTCAGTCACCGCACGTTCGAGCGTTTCCTCGATTCGCGGGAACCGATGTATTCGGCGGTGGCGGTGCAGGACGATGAAGTCATCGGCTTCGTCAACCTGGTGTTGCACCGTTCGACCTGGGCCGTCGGCGACTTCTGCTATCTGGAAGACCTGTACGTGGCCCCGTCGATTCGCGGCAGCGGGGCGGGGAAACTGTTGATCGAGTGGGTGCAGGCCTTTGCCCGGCAACACCAGTGCGCTCGTTTGTACTGGCATACCCAGGAGAGCAACAAGCGGGCGCAACGGTTGTATGACTGGGTGGCGCACAAGCCGGGGGTGATCGAGTATCGGATGGAGTTGTAAGGGCCTGGCTGGATGCCCGTTGCTGCAGCAACGGCTATCCAGCCAGGATCAAGGCCTATGCCCCATGCCGAAATACCAGTGCCTTGAGCCCGCACTGCGGATCCGCATCCGGAAACTCCGGCGGGTTCTCCAGCCGCTGTTCAAAGCGCAACCCCGGCGCCGCTTCGGCCATCCCCTCCAGAAGAAAATCCACGCTAAACGCCGGATCATTCATGCACGCCAGTACGCAACCATCGGCCGTGAGCAACTCCGGCAGGCGCCGCAGCACCCGCGCATAGTCCTTGCCGAGGACAAAGCTGCCTTTCTGGAACGACGGCGGGTCGATGATCACCAGGTCATAGGGCCCGCCCTGCTTGACCTTGCTCCAGGACTTGAACAGGTCATGGCCGAGGAAGCTCACCCGGCTGGTGTCGTGGCCGTTGAGCCGGTGGTTGTCGCGGCCGCGGCTCAAGGCCGCCCGGGACATGTCGAGGTTGACCACCCGCTCGGCACCGCCGGCAATCGCCGCCACCGAGAAGCCGCAGGTATAGGCAAACAGGTTCAGGACATTCTTGCCCCGGGCATTGGCCCGCACCCAGTTGCGCCCGTAGCGCATGTCGAGGAACAGCCCGTTGTTCTGCTTGCTGCCCAGGTCCACCTGGTAGCGCAGGCCTTCCTCGGTGATGGTGCAACTGTCGATGGCCTCGCCCAGCAGCCACTCGCCACGGCTGTCGGGCAGGTAGCGGTGTTGCAGCATCAGGCTGCGGGCGCCGCTGGCCACCCATTGCGGGGTCGAGCCCAGGTCCGCCAGCAACTGCTGCAGGGCTTCGAGTTGCCCGGCTTCGGGTTCCTTGAACAAGGACACCAGCACTACCCCCTGCAGCCAGTCCACGGTCAGCTGTTCCAGCCCCGGCCAGCAGCGGCCGCGGCCATGGAACAGGCGCCGGGTTTCGCCGGGCGCGGCGGCCAGGGCGGTCAACAGGTGCTGGTTGAGGGTGGCGAGGGCGAGAGGGGTCATCAGCGGGGCCGGTCATTTTTTCGGGGCGGCATTTAACCACGGGCAGCAGCCCGCCCGCCAACCAGCAATTGCTGCTGGCTGGCGGCCGCCTGCTGCCGGGCCAGGGGCTTGTCGGCACGTGTTTCAACGCGGATCTGGACAGCGGTGGTGATGGCGGGCGACTGCACGCCAAGGGCGACGGGCTCGAACCGTGCCGCACGTCGAGCAGGCTGCGCCCGTTCGCTCTTGCCCCTTGCCCCCGCTAGAGAATGGCGTTTGCCCATTTCTGGGTGCCGGCCAGGCGGCGCTTGACGCTGTCGATGCGCCATTGGCCGGCAACCCGCTTGACCACAAAGCGATGCTCGTAGCAAAGGGCCCGGGACGCCGGGTCGCGCACCAGCACTTCGGCCTGGGCGGGCTTGAGCAACTGGCAGCCCAGTAGTTCGTCGGCCTCGGCGTGGGTCGTGGGGTAACCATAGGAGGCTCGCGGATAGGCCCGCGGTCGCAGGGTACAAAAACGTTCGAGCAACTGTTGCGGTTCGGCCCAGAAGGCGGCGTCGAGCGCGTCGTGGCCCAGGGCATTGCCGCGCTGTTCCCAGGCGTACAAAGCCAGGGTATAGGCCCGCACCTGGGTGACCGGATCTGCGCTGCTGTCAGTGCCAGGCACCAGCGGCGGCCAGGGCAGGGAAGGGGCCGGTGCAGGTGCTGGCGGTGCCCCGGTACCGGCCTGCTCCAGCTGTTGCATGACCTGGGCATGGCCATTTTCTTCGGCCAGGGACCAGGCGTTGCGTTGCTGGAAATCCACGGGCGAGGGGTTGGCGCCGGCCTTGAGCAGCAAGGCCACCATTGCCTCGTGGCCAGCCTGGGCAGCGTTCATCAGGGCGGTGCGTTGCAGTTCGGGGCTGGCCTGTTCGAGCGCTGCGCCATGGGCGATCAGCAACTCGGCCAGGGCAGTGTCGCCGTGGCTGGCGGCCCAGGCCAGGGGGCTGTAGCCCAGGGCCTTGCACGGCTGCTGGACATTCGCGCCGCGCGCCAGCAGCAGCGCCACGGCCGGCTGGTGCCCGGCGATAGTGGCGGCCAGCAAGGCCGTGCGGCCGGTGCCCTTGTGCTGCCATTCAAGGTCCGCACCCGCATCCAGCAGGCGCTCGAGAGCAGCAAGGTCGCCGCGCGCGGCGGCTTTTTCCAGGAGATGGGACAAGGTCGGAAATCCGTTCGGTCAGGGGGCAGATGCCGCCGCATGGTAGCGCTCTGGGGCCAGGTTCTGCCACGCCCGGGCTACTCCACGCCCTGGTTCCGGCAGGCCGGGCGCGCCGGGCTGTACTGCGATACGCGACGCCGGCGTGGGCAGTGGGCTGTTTCGAGCGTCGCGGGTGGGGAGGGGAGGCTCATGGACGCCTTGCAGAGGCTTGCGTAGGATGGCGCGTTCGCGCTCTACGCCGTTGCAGCCAGCGCTGCAGCCTCCCTTGCCAACAGGAGTCCATGATGTTCAAGGCCATTGTGATCGACAAAGACACTGCAGGTTATCGCGCCCATCTGCGCGAGCTGGAGGAGGCGCAACTGCCTGAGGGCGATGTCACGGTCCGGGTGGCCTACAGCACCCTGAACTACAAGGACGGCCTGGCAATCACCGGCAAGAGCCCGGTGGTGCGGCAGTTTCCCATGGTCCCTGGTATCGACTTGGCAGGCACCGTCGAAGCCAGCAGCCATCCGCGCTTTCGCCCGGGTGAACAGGTGCTGCTCAATGGCTGGGGCGTGGGCGAGAGCCACTGGGGCGGGCTGGCGCAGAAGGCCCGGTTGCAGGGCGATTGGCTGATCCACCTGCCTGAAGCCTTCAGCGCGCGCCAGGCCATGGCCATCGGCACCGCCGGCTACACCGCCATGCTCTGCCTGATCGCCCTGGAGCGCAGCGGCCTGACCCCCGAACACGGCGAGGTGCTGGTCACCGGTGCCAGCGGCGGGGTCGGCAGTTTTGCCATCAGCCTGCTGTCGCGCCTGGGCTACTCGGTGATCGCCGCCACCGGGCGTCCGGAGGAGGCCGACTACCTCAAGGCGCTGGGCGCCAGCCGCATCATCGAGCGCGCCGAGCTGTCCCAGCCGGGGCGTCCGCTGGCCAAGGAACGCTGGGCGGCGGCCATTGACTCGGTGGGCAGCCATACGCTGGCCAACGTCTGTGCCGGCACCGCCGCCGATGGCCTGGTGGCCGCCTGCGGGTTGGCCCAGGGCATGGATTTCCCGGCCTCGGTGGCGCCCTTCATCCTGCGTGGGGTGAGCCTCTTGGGGATCAACAGCGTGACCCGTCCCTATCACGAGCGGGTGCATGCCTGGGAACGCCTGGCCGCCGAGGTGGACCAGCAGCACCTGCAGCGGATCACCCGCGAAGTGGGTCTGGAAGAAGCCCTGACCGTCGCCCACGAGTTGCTTGAAGGCAAGGTTCGCGGGCGGGTGGTGGTCGACGTCAACCACTGATATAAACCCCGGGCCGCGCTGTCGGAACGCCGTGCGCGGCCTGGGTTGCTGCATGTTTCAGGTCCGACGCGAGCCCCGTGCCACGGGGCTTCTTCGCGGCCCTTCGTCCTCTTGATCCGAGGTTGCCTGTTTCATGTCCATTTCCCCTCAGCGCCCCCTCTGGCAGGTGTACCTGGTCTTCCTGCTGCCCATGGTGCTGTCGAATTTCCTGCAGTCGTTTTCCGGCACCCTCAACGGTATCTACATTGGCCAGTTGCTGGGCACCCAGGCGTTGGCGGCGGTGTCGGGGATGTTCCCCATCGTGTTCTTCTTCATTGCCCTGGTGATCGGCCTGGGGGCCGGTGCCTCGGTGCTGATCGGCCAGGCCTGGGGTGCCCGGGAGCTGGATGCGGTGAAGTCGGTGGCCGGCAGTACCCTGATGCTGGGGGCCTTGATCGGCCTGCTGGGGGCGGTGCTGGGCATGCTGTTCGCCCGCCCGGCCCTGCAGGGCCTGGGCACACCGGCGGATGTACTGGACGACGCAGTGGGCTATGCCCGGGTGATGATGCTGATCATGCCGCTGCTGCTGGTGTTCGTGCTCTACACCCAGTTGCTGCGGGGTGTCAGCGATACCCTGTCGCCCCTGCTGGCCTTGATGGTCTCGACCCTGGCGGGGCTGCTGCTGACCCCGGCGTTGATCCGTGGCTGGCTGGGCCTGCCGCCCATGGGTATCCAGAGTGCGGCCTTCGCCGGGCTGGCGGGAAATATCCTGGCCATGGGGTTTCTGGTCTGGCGCCTGAGTGGCCGCGACCACCCCCTGGCCCCGGACCGGGCGCTGTTCGCGGCGCTGCGGCTGAACCGGGCGATACTCGGCAAGGTGCTGCGCATCGGCCTGCCCACCGGGGTGCAGATGGTGGTCATCTCGCTTTCCGAACTGGTGATCCTGGCCCTGGTCAACCGCCACGGTTCCCAGGCCACGGCGGCCTATGGCGCGGTGACCCAGATCGTCAACTACGTGCAGTTCCCGGCGCTGTCGATCGCTATCACCGCCTCGATCCTCGGCGCCCAGGCCATCGGGGCCGGGCGCCTGGAGCGCATCACCCCGATCCTGCGTACCGGGCTTGCGATCAACCTGTGCCTCACCGGCGCCCTGGTGCTGCTCGGCTACCTGATTTCCCACTGGCTGCTGGGCCTGTTCATCATCGACCCGGCAGCCCTGGTGCAGGCCCAGCACCTGCTGCACATCATGCTCTGGAGCATCCTGGTGTTCGGTTTCCAGGCGGTGGTCGGCGGCATCATGCGCGCCAGCGGCACGGTGCTGGTGCCGGTGGCGATCTCGATCTTCTGCATCCTCGGGGTGCAGGTGCCGGCGGCCTATGTGCTGGACGCGCATTTCGGCCTGCAAGGGGTGTGGATGGCGTTCCCGGTGGCCTACCTGACCATGCTGGTGCTGCAGGTCTGCTACTTCAAGCTGGTGTGGCGCCACAAGGAGATCCAGCGCCTGATCTGAGGCCCGCGCTCAAGCGCCGTCGGCCAGTGGCTGCCGGGGCGGGCGCAGGTCGCGAACCACCAGGTACAGCAAGGGCCCGATGGAGACGAAGACCGCCGTCAGCAGCAGATAGGGCAGCACCGAACGCCGGGAGCGCCCACGGGCGCGGGCGTCTCCCAGCATCCACGCAGCCGCCAGCAGCGCCATCAGGTACAGGTCGATCACCACTTGTGCGGTGTCCGGGCGCGACAGCAGTTGCAGGCCGAATTGCAGCAGCGACTGTTCGGCCTGGAACAGGCAGTACAGGGTGTAGGTGCTGAAGCCCAGTAGAGCCAGCAGGGCGGGGTAAGGGTGGCGCATGGCGCAGTCCTCGATCAGGGATGGGCAGGGTGTACGGCGCGGCGGTTGCGGGTGGCCAGGCCCAGCAGCAGATACAGCAGGCCGGCTGCGCCACAGCCAAAGATCAGGCTTTGCGACAGCAGGGAGTCGAACAGGTACAGCGGGTCGTCGCGCAGGCGTTGATGCAACCCGGCATGCACCAGGGCGAGCGCCGCCAGCCACTGGCGGGCAAGCTCGCGCACGCGACGGCGCCGATGGCCGCACAGCTGGACCAGCCCGGCACACAGGGGGACGTGCAGGGCAATGAACAGGTGCTGCCCGAGCATGGGGTCGAGGTCGCGCAGGCCATACAGCAGGCGCCATTCACGCTGCGCCACGGCATCCAGCTCATGGCCGGCGAACAGCCCGATGCAGAGTCGCCAGAGTGTGTTTTTCACGGTGAAAATCCTTGAACAAGCGGGAATGAACAGGCTAAGTGGCAAGCCTGTTGTCACTCAATGACCCCCCAGGTCATAGACAGCGGGGCGCTTCAGGCTGTCAGCTGGGGCGGTGCGACTTTCACTTTCAAGGATTGAACAGCGATGACTTCCAACCAGCAGGCTCCCGGCGCAGGCCGGGTGATCCGCGTGGCCGGGCCCGATGATGTGCCGGCCATGCTCGAGTGCGACACCTATGCCCGGGCCCACGCCAGCCGGGGCGATGCCGTACGCGTGGCGGTGGGCCGTGGCCAGGGTTGGGTGGAGGTGGCGGCCGGCCGGGTCGCCGGCTACCTGCTGCTGAACCATGACTTCTTCGACCATGGCTTCGTGTCCCTGGTGGTGGTGGCTCCGGGGCAGCAACGCCAGGGCGTGGCCCGGCGCTTGCTCGGCGCCGCCGAGCGGGCCTGTCGCACGCCCCGGCTGTTCATCTCCACCAACCAGTCGAACCTGGCGGCCCGAAGCCTGATTGCCAAGGCCGGTTTCCAGCCCAGTGGGGTGATCGAGAACCTCGACGAGCAGGACCCCGAGCTGATCTTCTGCAAGCGTGTGGGCTGAGCCGGGATGCCTGTGCCCGACAGCGGTCGCGCCGCCATGCCCTGCACCCTTGAAGCTCCCCGCGCCGGGCCCTTGCCGGTGGGCGCACAGTTGCGCCAGTTACGGCGCCAGGCGCGCTTGAGCCAGTTGGACCTGGCGTTGCAGGCGGGGATTTCCCAGCGCCACCTGAGCTGCGTCGAGACCGGTCGCGCCCAGCCCAGCCCGGCCTTGCTGGATGCGCTGCTGACCACCCTGGACACCCCCTTGCCCCAGCGCAACCGGGTGTTCCTCGCCGCGGGCTATGCGCCGCGCTACGCCGCCTTGCCCCTGGCCGACCCCGGCCTGGCGCCGGTGCGCGCAGCGCTGATGCACCTGCTCAAGGCCAACAACCCGGCGCCAGCGATCGTCATCGACAGTGGCTGGCAAGTGCTGGCGGCCAATCAGGCTACCGCGGCACTGTTCCAACTGCTGGGGTTGTCGCAACACGCCATGGAACAGGGCTTCAACCTGTTGACGACCCTCCTGGAGCCCGGTGGTTTCGGTGACTGCCTGATCAATGCCGAGGAGGTGCGCCAGGTGGCCTGGCAGCGGGCCTCCCGGGAGGCCATGGGCGACCCCGGCTTGGCGGCGCTGCTGGCCGGCCTGCCGTTCCCCGGAGAGTCGCCGGCGACCCCGAGCCCGGCCGAGCCGTTGCTGCTGACCCGGGTGCGCGGGCCCGGGGGCGAGCTGCGTTTTCTGTCCACCTTCACCACCTTCGGCATGCCCCAGGACATCACCGTGGCGTCGCTGCGCATCGAACACCTGATTCCCGCTGACGAGCCGACCTGGCAGGCCCTGACCCTGGCTTGCGAACGCCTGGGCGAACTCGAACCGGGTTAGATCGCCAGGGCCCGGGCCGGCAGCCCCTGGGCGCTCGCCAGCGCCGGCAGTGCCCCGGCGAGCACCATGCGGGTCAGGGTGGCCGCGACGCTCTGGAAGTCCCTGCTGGAGGGCTGGGCTACGCCGCTCATCAGGGCGATCTGCCAGCCCAGGGTGGGGTAGGTCTGGGTCGCCGCTCCTATGAACAGCAGCAGATGCTCCGGGGCAATGGCGCGGATCAGGCCGCGTTCGGCCCAATTGCGCAGGCAAGCGATTTCACTGCGGTTCTGCGCCTCCAGGCTTTCACGCCAGGCCTCTGGCAACTGCTGCGCGCCGTGCAGCAACTCGCTGCAGAGAATCTTCGAACGCAGGGGGAAATCCTCGACGATCTGCATCCGCGCCTCGATGTAGGCCTGCAACGCCTGCGCCGGATCGGCCTCCGGGTGCAGCAGCCGCGACGCCTGGTGCAAGGGTTCCAGCAGGGGCTGCAGGACTTCGGCGTAGAGGTTTTCCTTGGTGTGGAAGTAGTAGTACAGGTTGGCCTTGGGCACCCCGGCGCGCAGCGCGATATCCAGGGTCTGGCAGGCACTGAAGCCCTTGGCGGCGAACTCGTTGCGGGCGGCATCGAGGATCAGTTGCCGATGCCGCAGGCGCGAGCGGCGTTCCTGGCGGGCTGGCGCTGGCACCCGGGGCGCTGCCGAGTCGGCCTCAAGCGCCTGCGGGGTCAGGTAAAACGGGGTGGAAGAGGGGCAGTGCATGGGCAAATCTCGGGGGTGTGAAATCGCAATATACAAAAGTATATAGCGAAACACCTGCCTCAGGCGCCGGCGCTGCTGTCTCGGCTGTTTCATAGAGGGGCGAACAGAAGAGGCAAGGCCGCAACGGTGCGCCGTTCCGGCTGGCGGCAGGCTCAGGCGCGGCGCTTGCGCAGCCAGCGTCGGGCCAGGTAGCCATAGACCCAGAGGTTGATCAGCAGCACCAGGCTACCCAGCCACAGCTGAATGCCCGGGGTCAGCCCGGCGGGGTAGATCAGCGGGATCAGGTAATGCTCGATGAAGCCGGCGCCGTAGCCGTCCTGGCCGGCGGCGTGGCGCAGCAGGTTTTCCCAGCGGGTCAGCGGGCACTCCAGGTGCAGCACTTCCACTGCCACGCCCCAGGCCGCAGCGGGCAGGTGCAGCAGCATCAGCCGCGGGTGGCGCAGCACCAGCAGGCCGCCCAGCAGCACGAAGACGATAAAGGACAGGTGAAACAGCACCAGGCTGTCGGCGGCAATACGGTAGAGCATGGGGGTTCCTTGTAGGGGGCAGATCCGTGGCGCAGGCGCCGGGGCGCAATATACCGAGGGCCGGTAGGCGGTGGCAGTGTTTCTTCGTGGTGCAGGAAAAAAGCCCGGCTCGCAATCGATCGGGCCCGCCTTTGCGCTACCTATACTGCTGGAACGCCAGGGCGACCTGTCGAGCCTGGCGCGGCCTTTGCGGGAGGTACATGCCTTGCGGCCAACGATGCTCTGCTGCCGCCACGGGGTCCTGGTGCTGATGCTGGTGCTCGCCGGCTGCGCCCATCGGGTTCCCGAGCCGGTGGCCGCGATGCCGGTCAGCCCGGCCACCTGGCGCCAGGTCAACCATGAACTGCTGGAAGCCTCCCGCAGCGCCACTGAACAGGCCGAGGTCTATACCCAGGGCTCCATGGAGCACTGGCGGACCCGGGTCTACCAGCAGACCGAGGAAAACTTCATTCCCTGGTTCAGCGGCTACTGGACCCAGGAATGGCTGTCGCTCAAGGTTGGCTGGTATTCCCTGAACGATAAAGGCGACGCCGGGCAAGCTTCCCGGCGCCTGGCGGCCTACTTGCAGGAGCAATACCAGGAACGGGTGCTGGCACCGGTGGCGCTGGAAGTCGATGCCGATGCGATCACCGGCGAGGCCATGGAGTTCTATGTGCAGTTGCTGCGCCAGCAACTGGCGCAGATCCGCAACCGTTACCCACTGCCGGCACCGCAACTGGAACTCCATCTGGACCAGGTGCTGGCCATCGACCTGGGGCCGGCCCCCGAGCAGCGCGCCTCCTTGAACCAGTTGATACGGGCCGAGCCCATTGCCCGCTTGCCCGCCTATGGGCCCTTGCTGCAGCAGATCCATGGCACCCCGACCGGCGAACAGGGAGCGCCGGCCCCGGGGGTGTCCCAGGTGGCGCAGGTGACCAGTGACAAGCTCCAGGCCCAGTTCGCCAGCCGCAGTGTGGCCGGTGCGGTGGCGGCGGCGGTGGGGCGGGTGGCTGGCGCGCTGATTTCGGTGGGAGTGGCCGGGGTCCGGGCGCTGGTCCAGGACCATGACCGGGAAGACCTGCAGGCCCAGACCCGACGGGACCTGGGCGCGGCCTTCGATCAGGCCTGGGCCAGGCAGTTGCATGACCCCGAGCATGGGGTCATGGCCGGGGTGTATTACCTCGGCCAGCAGCTCGAACGCCAGCTGCAGGCGCCGCTGGTCAATGAGGACGCCGGCGATGGCCGGGGCCCCTGAATCCGTCCTGGCGGCTCAGCCGCGGGTGGCCTCGGCACCAGGATCCAGCGGCACTTCGTAGTCACTGACCCCGGCCGCATGGCGCCCGGCGATGTAGCCGAAGGTCATGGCCGGCCCCAGGTTGATACCGCCGGAGGGATAAAAGCCGCCCATCACGCTGGCCATGTCGGTGCCTGCGGCATACAGCCCGGGGATCGCCGTGCCGTGCGAATCCAGCACCTGGGCCTGGGCGTTGGTCTTGAGCCCGGCAAAGGTGCCGAAGCTGCCGGGCAGCACTTTCACCGCGTAGAAAGGCCCCTGTTCGATGGGCGCCACGCAGGGGTTGGGCCCGGGATACAGGGCGTCGCCCTGCTTGCGATTGTAGGGCGTCGAGCCGCGGCCGAACTCGGGGTCCTGGCCGTTGCGGGCATGCTGGTTGAATGCCTGCACCGTGGCCGCAAGGCCCTGGGGGTCGATGCCGCACTGGCTGGCCAGGGCCTGGATGGAGTCGGCCCGTACCAGGTAGCCGCTGCGCACCAGCGGCCCCACCGGCAGGGGGAAGGGCCGGGCATAACCCAGGCCGTAACGGCGCTGGAAGCGGTGGTCGCAGATCAGCCAGGACGCCACTTCCTCGCCCGCGGGAACCGCCTCCAGCATGGCCGCGGTGTAGTCGTAGTAGCCGTCCGCCTCGTTGACGAAACGCTTGCCGTTGGCCAGCACGCCGATCAGCCCGGGTTTGGCCCGGTCGATGATGTGGGGAAAGTGGCCGATGCTGCCGTCGGCATGCCGCACCCGAGAGACGGGGGCCCAGGCCACCGGGCTGGCAAGGTCCGTGGCCAGCACGGCACCGGCCTGTTCGCCGAGGCGGATGCCGTCGCCGCAGCAACTGCGCGGCGGCAGGGCCAGGTGCTCGTCCGGCCCCGGGGCGCGGGGAAACAACGCCTGGCGCCGGGGCAGGTCATTGGCGAAGCCGCCGGCGGCCAGCAGCACTCCACGCCGGGCGCGGATTTCCCGCGGCCCCTCAGGCGTGTCCACCAGGGCGCCCTGCACCCCCTGGCTATCGCGCAGCAGCGAGCGGGCCGGGGTGGACTCCAGCAGGTTGACCCCCAGGTCCTCGGCGGACTTGCCCAGCCGGCCGATCAGCGCCACGCCGTTGACCAGGTGCATGGCCCGGCCGTGTAGCGCCAGGTCCCGCAGGTGGCGGGCAAAGCGCCCGGCCACATGCAGCAGCGACCTGAAGGAACGGGTCATGCTGAGAAAGGCCCCCAGGTCGGCCCCGGCCATGATCGGCATGCCCAGGAACGAGGTTTCCCGCAGGGTCTTGCGCAGCCGTTTGAGCAGTGGGCCGATGGCCCGGGCGTCATACGGCGCGGCGATCACCTGATGGCCCTCGATCCCGGCCCCGGGCACCTGGCCGTGGATATCCGGGATGCCATTGCCGTCGACGAATTGCAGGGCCGTGTGCTGTTCGAAGAAGGCCACCATCTGCGGCCCGTTATCCAGAAAGGCGTCGATGCGTGCGGCATCGTAGCGCTCCCCCAGCTCATGCTTGAGGTAGGTGCGCGGTTGCTGCGGGTTTTCATGGATGCCGGCGCGACGTGCCAGGGGATTGCCCGGCACCCACATCCAGCCGCCGGACCAGGCGCTGGCACCGCCGAAAGTGGAATCCTTTTCCACAACTATCACCTTCAGGCCATGCCACGCGGCGGTCACCGCACAGGCCAGGCCGGCGGCGCCGGAGCCGATCACCAGCAAATCACAATCCAGGGGCGGGAGGGTTGCAGCGGGAGCGTCGCTCACAATGACAGGGCCTTTTTCGATCAGTGAGATAAAATGGAACTCTGTTCCATTATTATGGAAAACTATTCCACACTGCTCAGGACGCTGTCAAACCGTCCCGGAGTTTCAGGCTACGGTTCTCAGGACGGCATCGAGCGCAGCCACGCCAGAACCCGATGGGCGCCATGGGCCAGGGCGATTTGCCAGCAATCGGCGCCTTCGCGATCCTGGCGCTGTGGCTCGCCGCCGGCCGCGAGCATGGCCTTGAACAGCTCCAACTGGTCGTCTTCGGCCGCCTGCATCAGTGGGGTCCGGCCGGCGCAGGGGTAGTCGTGGACAGCGTTGGGGTCGGCACCGTGATGCAGCAGCAGGTGCGCGATATGCATCAGTTGCCCGGGGTCGCAGCGTTCACTCTGCAGTTCCAGGAGCATTTCTAGCACCTGTTGATACAGCGGGTGCCCGGGTGGTATGGGCATCCGTTGCCCGAAGGTTCCGGCGCTGCTGCCCAGGGTCCGGCGCAGGACTTCGCGGCTGACCGGGTCCTGTTGCCCGATCCTTTCGAGTACCAACTCCAGTGTCTTGTCCGGGCGTTGCACCTGGCACAGCTTTCCGAGGCAGTGATACAGCGGGGTCAGCAGCGGATACAGCCCTCGCGCGTCGGCCGAGGCGCCCATCTGCAGAAGTCGGGCCACCAGTTCGGCATCCCCCATGTCGATGGCCTGTATCAGGGGCGTCAGTTGTTTTCTGTGGGTGCGGCGGTCGAGGGTAGCGACGGCATGAGGCCGGGCCAGGAGCAGGTCGAGGGCGCCGCGCTGGTTTCTATCGTGGGCGTATTGCAGGGCGCATAGCAGCGCCGAGCCAGCGGCCTCGTCGCCCGGGTTGACGTCGGCGCCGGCCTGCAACAGCGCACTCACCGCATCGGCCTGACCTTCGGAGGCGAACCACAGCAATTGCGGATAGCGACGCTTCTGGCCGTCCAGGGCATGCACGGTGATCACCCGGTCGGGGCGCTTCAGGTCCACCTTGATCCGGGCGATCTCGGCAGGGTCGAAAGCCAGGAAGGGCCGCTCCACCTGCAGTTCCTGGCGCTCGGCCTGGGGGAACAAACCCTGCGGCGGGAACAGCCGTGCGAAGACCTGTTTCAACTGAATGATTTCCCAGTCACTGATCACCGGGCCCTGCTCCATGCCCAGGGTGCTGAACAGTCCCAGCACCACGGCCTGATGTTTCATGCGCTTGAGCAGGATCTTGTCCTCCAGCGCCGCCGCCAGGCTCAGGGCTTCCTCCAGCAGGCCGAGCTGCAAGGGCCCGGCGCGATACAGGGCCGCGTCCAGGGCCTTGGCGTAATGCCGCAGGGCGGCAGGGGAGTTGCCCGAGAGCAACTGCCAGCGGCCCTCGTACCAGGCACTGAGATAGCCGGTGCGGTGATCTTCGTCATAACGGGTTTGCAGGGTGATGAAGTCGTCCAGCATCTGCCGGGTTCGGGCCTGGCAGGTACTGTCCTTGTCTCGGCTCGGGTCAAGGTGTTCGCTCAGCCATCGGGCCCCGGGTTTGAGGATATTCAGGCGCTGGCCGGCCGCCAGATTCAGGCGCCGCAGCGCCTGCCGGCCGCTGTCCGGGGTGGGCATCAGCAACAGGGCCTGCAATACCGGCTGGCGAAAAGCTCCGCGCCCGGCGCCGAGCAGCTGTTGATCGAGGTAGCCAAGGGCCCGGCCAATCACCAGCCAGCGCCCCAGGTTGCGCACCAGCAGGGGCGGGCTGGCGGCCTGTTCCAGGGTCTTGAGCAGCACCTTGAGGCTCGACAGGTCGGCCAGCCGCGTGCCGTTGTGCCAGCGGGCCAGTTGGTCACGGGCATCCTTGCTCTCGGGATACAGGCGCTGGGCCAGTTGCTGGAGCGAGTCGCCACTGTGCTGCTGATACCACTGCAAGACCTGCCCGAAGGCCGTCTGGTCCGGGTCCAGCAGTTGCCCCAGGTCCGGGCCGCCGAAGCGTTGCTGCAGTTGCTGGAGGAAGCCGCCGACCAGGCCGGCATAGTGTTCGACCAGTACCGGTAATGCCTGCTCGCGGCTCAGGCTATCGAGTTCCACGTTCTTGATCAGATCCAGGTAGTGCGCCTGCAGATAATCGATGAAGGCTTCCACGTACTGGGCGAACTCGCAGTCCAGCTGGGCCAGGGGTTCGATCAGCAGGTCACGCTTGATCGCGGGAAACAGGCTCCAGTCGTGATCGCTGTCTGCCAGCCTGGCCAGTTGCTTGCGCCGCGTTGGGTCGCTGGCCTTGGTATCGAACGCGGCGGTCAGCAGTTGGTAGCACTCACCCAGGCTGGGAAAGGGGGAACGGGCTATCGGCATTCGAGCCTCCGCAGCATCAGTTTGAAGTTTTGCAGTGCCCGGCAGTCGCTGGGTGTGCAGGGCACAGGGATCGAGCCCTTGCCTGGGGCAGTGAGCTTCCCATGGCATTTGCCATGATGGAACAGCCAGCCCAGACGTAATTGCTGGCGGACCAGCCGGGCGATGTTCTTGTCATTGCTGTAATGGGTCATGTCGGCCTCCTGGCCTGACCCCACCGGCGAAGGCCGGTGGGGCGCGAGAGGATCAAGGATTGGCGTTTTTTGCCGCGGCGCGTTCGGCCCGGGCAGCGAAGCTGTCCGCCGGCACCTGGCCGTTGCCGGCCTTGGCGGTGGTGCTGGCGATGCGCGAAGCTGCCGGCTGGTTCATCGGCGAGGGCTTGGCAGAAGGGGCTTTTTTAGCCATGTGAGTCATCTCCTTTAGGTACCGCCGGAAGTGGCAGTGAGGCGATAGTACTCAGGCAGTGAATGATGGGCGGCGGCGCCGGTGGCGCAAAAAAAACGAAAAATACTTACCCCGTGGCACGGCCCGCCAGAGGGGCGTTGCAGTGGCATGGAGCAGGACGGGACGCGTGGCGAACGGTACAGGCCGGGCAAAAAAAAGCCGCGTTCCCAGGCAGGGAACGCGGCGTTGTTCAAGGCGGCAGGGCAGGGCTCAGTTGACCACGCGGTAGCACGGTACGTAGGCGGCGCCGCCGGGCAGCTTCATGCGGTGCTGCTCGACGAAGGCTTTGAGCAGCTGGTCCAGGGGCTGCATGATCGCCGGGTCGCCGTGGATGCTGTACGGGCCTTTCTGCTCGATCAGGCGGATGCCCTGGTCCTTGACGTTGCCGGCGACGATGCCGGAGAACGCACGACGCAGGTTGGCCGCCAGTTCGTGGGGCGCCAGGGCATGGCTCAGTTGCAGGTTGGCCATGTTCTCGTGGGTCGGATCGAAGGGACGTTGCAGGCTCTCGTCGATCTTCAGCAGCCAGTTGAAGTGGAAGGCGTCGTTGCGTTCGCGGCGGAACTGCTTGACGGTCTTGAGCCCCTCGGTCATCTGCCGCGCCACTTCCGGCGGGTTGTCGATGATGATCTGGTAGTGCTGGCGCGCCGCTTCGCCCAGGGTTGCCAGGACGAAGGCGTTGAGCTGCTCCAGGTAGGGCGCCGCGCTCTTGGGGCCGGTGAGGATCACCGGGAAGGGCAGGTCGCGGTTGTCCGGGTGCATCAGGATGCCCAGCAGGTAGAGGAACTCCTCCGCGGTGCCGGCGCCGCCGGGGAAGATGATGATGCCGTGGCCGACGCGGACGAAGGCTTCCAGGCGCTTCTCGATGTCCGGCAGGATCACCAACTCGTTGACGATGGGGTTCGGTGCTTCGGCGGCGATGATCCCCGGCTCGGTCAGGCCCAGGTAGCGGCTGCCGCTCATGCGCTGCTTGGCATGGGCGATGGTGGCGCCCTTCATCGGGCCCTTCATCACGCCCGGTCCGCAGCCGGTGCAGATGTCCAGCTTGCGCAGGCCCAGCTCGTGGCCGACCTTCTTGGTGTATTTGTATTCCTCGGTATTGATCGAGTGGCCGCCCCAGCACACCACCATCTTGGGCTCCACGCCGGGGCGCAGGGTGCGGGCGTTGCGCAGCAGGTGGAAGACGTAGTCGGTGATGCCCTGGGAGCTGTCCAGGTCAATGCGCTGGCTGTCCAGTTCGTTCTCGGTGTAGACGATGTCGCGCAGGGCGCTGAAGAGCATTTCCCGGGTGCTGGCGATCATCTCGCCATCAACGAAGGCATCGGCCGGCGCGTTCAGCAGTTCCAGGCGCACGCCGCGATCCTGCTGGTGAATGCGCACTTCGAAATCGTGGTAGGCGTCGAGGATGGTCTTGGCGTTGTCGACGTGGGCGCCAGTATTGAGGATGGCCAGGGCGCACTGGCGGAACAGGGTATAGATGCTGCCGGAACCGGCGGCGCTGAGCTGTTGCACTTCACGTTGCGAGAGGGTCTCCAGGCTGCCTTTCGGGCTCACCGAAGCATTGATCACTTGTCTTTGCGGCATTCATCCATTTCCTGAAAGCGTCGCCACCGCGCCGTGTACGGCCAGTGGCGAAAAAATAGCGGGGCAGTGAACAGAGCCACCGGTACGGGGCTTGGTTTCCAGCGGCAGGGCAAGAAAGCAAACGTCGTCGCGAGATTGTTCGCTGCTTGAATCTACCTCATGCGGGCCCGCCGTGGCGGGAAAAATGACGATCCGCCCTGGTCGTGGCGGATTTTTCACCGGCCTTCAGCACAGGCTGGCTCGGGTCGGGTCCAGCACCGGCGCTGCCCCGGCCAGGGCCAGGCGCTCCATCAGGGCCGGGTAGCCCTCGGCCTGGCCCCAGGCGTGTTCGGCCAGGGTCAGGCCGATGATCTGCAGAAATCCGAAGCGCCCGCTCAGCAATTGCCGGGGGCCGGCAAAACCCGGCGCGGGGATGAACAGCAGTGCCTGCAACAGGCTGTCGCCGCCATTGATCGGCTCGCCGGTACGCATGCGGTCCCATTCGCCCAACGGCGGCTGCTCGCCAAAACGGCCGGCGGCCAGCAGCAATTGGTAGGCGCAGAAATTGCGTAACAGGCGCAGGGCCCAGGGTGACTGTTCACGGGTTTCCAGCAGCAGTTCGTGGCCCATGCCGGATTCGCCATCGGCATCGGGCCGGGCATCTTCCCAGGCATTGGACAGGCCCGAAGTGACGTATAGCCAACTGCTGCGTCCGGCATTGGGCGGTGATTCGAAGACCCCGTGGGTGAGCCAGCGCGGATCGACGTCGTGCTGGCCAAAGACCTGGCTGAACAGCGCCATGTCCAGGGGATAGATGCCCGGGCCCAGTGCGCCGAACAGCGCCGGGTAGATCTGTTCTTCACGTTGCGCCCAGGCGGCTTCGAGCCATGAAGAGTCGGGGGATTGCGGCATGTGAAAGCGTCCTTGAACAGAAGCGGCGGCCCGGCTTGAGCCGCCAGGGAATCAGGCAAAGGCCTGGCGCAATAGTTCCGGCAGCAACTGCCCGGCCTTGCCCTCCAGGCTGTATTCCTCGGCGCCGGTGCAAGCCTGGGGCTGGGGGTTGATATGCACCACGCAGGCGCCGTGCTGCAGCGCCAGTTGGGGAATTCGCGCCGCCGGCTGGACCAGCCCGGAGGTGCCCACCGACAGCAGCAGGTCGCATGCTTCGGCGGCGTTGAAGGCGGCCTTGAGGGTCGCCTGGGGCAGGGGTTCGCCGAACCACACCACCCCGGGGCGGATCTTGCCGTTGCAACCGGTGCAGCGCGGCGGCTCCAGGCTGGCGCCCTGTTCCGGCAAGTCCGGCAAGGGCAGTTGGCCCTTGAACGGGCGGTTGCAGGCAAAGCACTTGGGGGTGTGCAGGCTGCCGTGCAAGTGCAGCACCGAGGGGCTGCCGGCGCGTTCGTGCAGGTCGTCGACGTTCTGGGTGATCAGGGTCAGGCGCGGCACCCGCCGGGCCAGTTCGGCCAGGGCCAGATGGGCTGGATTGGGCTGGGCCTGGAGCACTTTCTGGCGTCGCCATTCATACCAGCCCCAGACCAGCGCCGGGTCTTCGCGAAAGGCTTGCACGGTGGCCAGGCGCGCCGGGTCGAAGTGTTCCCACAGGCCGGTCAGGGCGTCACGAAAGGTCGGGATGCCGCTTTCCGCCGAGACCCCGGCACCGCTGAATACCACCACATGCCGGGCCTGGGCCAGGCGCTTGGGATCGAACTGCATGGTTGAAGATGTTCCTGCCGTGGGTGAAAGAACGGGGCGCCCGCTTCCGCGTGCGGATCGGACCGGTACTAAAAACGCGCCGGCCTTGCAGCGTAAATGAATTTATCGTCAAGGCGCCGCTCATAACTCTTGTCAGCGGTCCTGTGTGTAGCCGCCTCAATCCGTCAGGGAGTGTCACCCTCATGAACCCAGCCACGCCAGTCAATCCCGGCGCCCAATCCCGTTTGATCCTGGTGGTGGAGGATGAGCCGACGGTGCTGGAGTTTCTCTGCGAGATCCTGCAGGACGAAGGGTTTGCCACCCAGGCGATGGACAGCGCGGATCGGGCCTGGGAATTCCTGCAGGAACAGGCCGCGGACGTGGCCCTGCTGCTGACCGATATCACCATGCCCGGCACCCTCAATGGCGCGAGCCTGAGCAATTTGTGCGGCGAGCGCTGGCCGCAGTTGCCGATCGTGGTCATGTCGGGTTTCGAGACCCCCGAGAGTTCCGGGGTGCGTTATCCGGTGTCCTTCATCCGCAAGCCCTGGACCATCGGGCAGATCCTCGACTGCGTGGAAGGCGCGCTGAAATCGGCCCAGGGTTGAGGCGTGGCGCCTCACCCCGGCCAATCGCCGGTGTTACTCCTTGACGCTCATGAACTCCTTGGCCCAGACGATGTACTCCTCGGGCTGGGTGTAGGTGTGGGCCAGCTCGGTGGCGCTCAGGTCCGACGCCTGGGTGAAGATCTGCCGCTGCTCGCGCAGGCAGTCGTAGGTGGCCTTGATCGCGGCGAAGTAGGCGGCATGACCGTCCACGGCGATCTTCACGCCCAGCTCGGCCAGGCGCGCATCGTCCCGTAGCGCCGGGTTGCCGTAGGTCACCAGCATCAGCGGCACGCTCAGGTGCTCGGAGATCTGTTCCAGCTGTTCGAAATCACGGATGCCCACCATGCAGATGGCGTCGGCGCCGGCACGCTCGTACTGCTGGGTACGGCTGATGATTTCCTGCACCGGAAGGATGCCGGCGTTGGTCCGGGCGATGATCGCCAGTTCCGGATCAACCCGGGCTTCCAGGGCGGCGCGGATCTTGCCGACGCCTTCGGCCACCGAGATGAGGTCAGTGGATTTGCGCCCGAACTGGGCCGGCAGCAGGGTGTCTTCGATGGTCAGCGCGGCAATGCCGGCGCGTTCCAGTTCGACCACGGTGCGCATCACGTTCAGCGCGTTGCCATAGCCGTGGTCGGCGTCGGCGATGACCGGCAACTGCGCCACGCGGCCGATGCGGGTGGCCTGTTCGGCGAATTCACTGAGGGTGATCAGGGCGAAGTCGGGGGCCGCCAGCACTTGCAGCGAGGCCACCGAGCCGCCGAGGATGCCCACTTCGAAACCCAGGTCGGCGGCGATACGGGCAGACATCGGGTCGAATACGGAAGCGGTGTGGTAGCAGGAGTTGGAAGCGATCAGTTCACGGAAACCGCGGCGCAAATCTTGATGGGAAAGCCTGGACATAACAGCTCCGAGATAGGATCGAGAGATCGACCTTGAGGTCGAGTCAAATTTTGCAATCAGTTCCCTTGGCGAGCCGGGGAAAGAGCGGCTCACAGCGAAACGTTAGTTGGGCAGATGAAGATGAAACAAGGTGGGTAGCAAGGCGTCTTTATCCCGTTCGGTTGCGCGAACCGACGGGTTTATTATGCGAGGCCGACATAGCAGGACGAGGCTATCACGCTCCAGGGCCGTAGATGATGAGGATTTTGCATAGCATTATGCCGGACCGGCATTGGCATTTTTTTTCTAACTGAATATTACAAGCACTTGCCAGGGGCGTTTCGGGGGCATGTCGAAGGTTGTCGGGGGCTTGTCGAGCGCTGGCAAATCCACCAAGCTGCCGCGCCTCGAATGGCAGCGTTCATGCTGCGCAACGGCTTAGTTCAAGGATGCAGGCAATGGCGCTCAGGGTGTTGGTGGTGGGTGGTTATGGCAATTTCGGCAGCATCGTCTGCCGCTATCTGATCCATACCCCTGGGGTGCATCTGCTGATTTCGGGGCGCGACCCGCACAAGCTCGCGGCCAAGGTTCAGGCCTTGCAGGCTGAAGGCGGGCAGCCCTGCGAAGGCTGGTGCGGCGATGCCATGGGGCCGCAATGGGCGCCGGCGCTCAAGGCCCTTAAGGTGCACTGGGTGATTCATACCGGCGGGCCGTTCCAGGGCCAGTCCTACGCGGTAGCCCGGGGCTGCATCGAGGCCGGGGTCAACTACTGCGACCTGGCCGACTGTCGCCAGTTCGTGCGCGGCATTGGCACGCTGGATGAGGCCGCCCGGGCCGCCGGGGTGACGCTGCTCAGCGGCTGCAGCTCGGTGCCGACCCTGTCGGCGGCGATGATCGATGAACACCGTGAGCGTTTTTCCCGCATCGAGCGCATCGAGCACGGCATTTCCTCCTCGGCGAAGATGCCCGGCCTGTCCACCATCCAGGGCGTGCTGGCCTATGCCGGCAAACCCATCCTGCAACTCAAGGACGGCCGGCCGCACCCGGTGATCGGCTGGCAGGGCCTGACCCTGCGCAAGCTGCCCAGGCTGGGCACGCGGCTGGTGGCCAATGTCGATGTGCCGGACCTGGATCTGTTCGCCGAGCGCTACGGTGCCCACACCCTGAGCTTCCAGGCCGGCGCCGGGCTGAAGATCGCCGGGTTGGCCAATGCGCTGCTGGCCCAGGCGGTGAAGCTCGGCCTGGTGCGCGACCCGGCGCCCTGGGCGGCGCGCCTGCATCGCTGCGGCACCTGGTTCGAAGGTTTCGGAGATGGGCTCAGTGCCCTGTACATCGACGTGCACGGCCTGGGCCAGGACGGCCAGCCACTGTCGATGAGCGTGCAGCTCACCGCAACCCATGACCACGGGCCGGAGATTCCCAGCTGCGCGGCGGTGGCGGTGGTGCACAAGCTGCTCGCCGGCCATGTGCCGGCCCCGGGGGCCCGGTCCAGTGCCGGCGAGGTCAGCGTGGAGGAGTACCTGCGGGCGATCGACGATCCGGATCACCTGCAACTGCAAGTGAGTTTCTCGCGCCCGCCGGTTTAACCCCCGGTCACCACAGCAGCGGCTTGGCGAAGTCTTTCCAGAACAGCCAGCGCTGCACTTCAAGGTGCTCGCCGGTGCCGATCTGCCAGTCCGGGCGCCCGGCGTCCAGGTCAAGCTTGACGATGATCCCGGCATAGGTGGCGGCCACCAGGGTCTTGCCATCGGGGCTGATGTCCATGGCGGTGAGGGTCGAGCCGATATAGTGCTGCCAGCGTTCCTCGCCGTTTTCGCTGAAGGCCCGCAGGTAGCCGTAGGCGTCGCCGATGATGAATTCGTCGCCCCGTGACGCCGCGGCATACACCCGGGCACCTTCCTGCAGCACCGGGGTGCGCGCATCGTCACTGTAGAAATCGGTGGACAGCCCTGGCAGGTCGGCCACCGCCACTCCCACGCTGGCACCGCCATAGAAGTGGCAGGCATTGAGCAGCAGGCGATCGCCGCGCTGGTTGAAATGGGCGAAATGCGGGTACTCGCTGGCGGGGCCGATCTGCGCTACCCGTTGCAACCTTGCATCGAACACCAGGTGCGAGCTGCTTTGCTCGCCCACGGCGATCCACTGGCCATCGGGCGACACCGCGCCATGCTCCATGCTCAGGCCGATGCCCAGGTCCTCGGGGGCGACGCCATCGGCCAGCTCTTGCTGCAGGTCTTCCAGGCTCGGCAGCAGGCGCGTGGCGCCCTCGGCCTGCAGGACGAAGATGCCGTCGGAACTCACCAGCAGTACCCGGCGCCCGTCGGGGAAGGGGATCAGGCTGCTGGGGCAGCAGCGCCCGGTGTCTTCAAGCGCCACCCCCGCCGGCAGGTTCGCGTGGGGATCGGGCCAGGCAAAACTTGCCACCTCTGGCCCGTTCCAGCCGTCGGTGAGCTGGATGCCGTCAGCCCGTGCCCAAGCGAAATAGCGCCGCTGGGGGCACATGCCGAAGCCTTCCACCTGCTCCAGGGTCTGGATCCTTGCGTCGTCGATATGCACCACCTCGCCAGCCTCGTAAGGTGCGCCGATGCGCGCCAGCAGGCTGCCGTCCGGCAACAGGGCCAGGGTCGGAATCATCCGTCCCTGGCTTTCCAGGCGTGGCGACAATGGGAAGTGCGCCGGCGGCCAGTCCTGGCGGAATGCCTGGCGCCGGGCTGCGTCGTAGGGCTCCTGGTTGCTCGCTTCCAGGGCCGCCTGCCAGTCTGGCAGCAGGTGCTCGGTATCGGGCAAGTGCGGTTCCTTCAAGCCCTTCCAGCCGTCGCGGTTGCCGGTCTCGACATAGCGATTGATGTCGCGGGCATAGGTCAGCACGGCTTGCTGCCATTGCTCTTGCGGGGAGTGGTTCGAATTCGACTGGGACATGCGCGCAGGACTCCTTGTGGCGCTGGGAAAGGCGTAGCAGACCGGGGGATGGACCGGAAAAGCGCGCAGTTTATCCCTAGGGAGCGAGTTTTTTTCAGGTTTTTCCAGGGCTGCCGTTCAAGGCGCGTAGGTACTGACCCGGTTGCGCCCGGCGCGCTTGGAGGCGTACAGCGCCTGGTCGGCCCACTCGATCAGGCAGCGATGATCCCGGGCCGGACGGTCGAGGCAGGCGATGCCCAGACTGATGGTGAAGGCGATGGCCTGGCCGTTGTGGATCATCTCCTGCTCTTCCACCGACTGGCGCAAGCGCTCGGCCAGGGTGCGGGCCCCGGCAAGGTCGGTGTGGGGCAGGAGAATGGCGAACTCCTCGCCGCCATAGCGCCCGGCCACGTCGCTGTCGCGCACATGCTGGTGGATCAGCTCGGAGACGCGCTTGATCACTGCATCGCCGGCCTGGTGCCCATGGCGGTCGTTGATCGACTTGAAGTGATCGATGTCCAGCATCAGCAGGGCGATGCTGTTGCCGTGGCGGCTGTATTCGAACTGCAGGCGCTGTTCCCAGTGGCCGCGGTTGTAGAGCTGGGTCAGGTGGTCGGTGCGCGACAGGTGCTGCAACTGCTGGTTGGCCTTCTGCAAGGCCAGGCTGTTGATTGCCACGTCGGTCAGGTCGTAGATCACCAGGCAGACGTGGTGGATCTCGCTGTTGGAGGAGCGCAGCGGCAGCAGGGTGGTGTTCTGGTACATGAACTCGCCCTGGCCGGTGATCGGTTGGTAGTTGTTGAAATGCACCAGGTACGGCCGCTGCTTCCAGATGGTGAAGGCCGGCGTGCCGAGGGCCACCACGCGCCCCACCTTGCGGGTGAACCAGGGGCGCTCGACCTCGGGGAACAGCTCGAAGAACGACTGGTCGATGGCCTGCTTGGAGGGCACCCCGGAGCGGTTCTCCATGAAGCTGTTCCACACCTGGACCCGGCACTCCAGGTCGAGCACGACGATACCCACGTCGATGCTCTGGACCACCGCCAGCAACCAGTGCAGTTCACTGAAATCCATTCTCTTGGGCATGGCTCAACTCATCAGGTAGGCGAGCTTCTGTTCCAGCAAGGCCATGGAGCCTTCGGTGAACAACAGCAACAGGTCGAAGTGGATGTTCTGTTCTTCCAGGCTGTAGCTGATCTCCACCGCCTGGGTCTTTTTCCAGCGCTGCTGGTTGAGCACGATCAGCTCGTCGATGGTGGTGTGTTCCCCCAGTACCTGGGGATGGCCCACGGAAAAGAACACGTCCAGCTGGTCGGCGATGCTGCTCAGGCAGGCGCCGATCAGCACGCTGGAGAGGTCGATCAGCACTTCCATTTCCTGGTAGGGGTCGGTGCCTTGCTCTATCAACTGGGCGATGTCGGCCACTTCGGAGTCGTAGAACATCAGCAAGGCTTCGCCGGCGATGCCGCTGCCGATGTAGCTCTGGCAGATGGCGGTCAGTTGCCGGGCGCGGTTGGCATCGGCCAGCAGCATCTGCAACTCGCCGGCTTCCAGCACATTGACGTGGGGAATCGGCAGGTGCACGAAGACATCCAGGACCTTGGCGATCAGCGCCGCGGCGTAGCCCATGGAAACGTTGACGGTTTCCCGGAAGGCGTCGCGAAAGGTCACCACCGGTGCTGGCGAAGGGGCTGCCAGTGGCTTGGCGTCAGTGCTGTCCAGCAGTTGCAGTTCGTTGAGCAGGGCGCGCAGTTGCTGCGGGTCGAAGGGCTTCTTGAGGAAGGCCCGGGCGCCCAGCTCGCGGGTGCGGCGCACGGCTTCCTCTTGAATGTCGCCGGAGATGACAATGATCTGCGCCTCGATGCCTTCTTCCTGCACCGCACTCAAGACCTGGTAGCCGTCCATCACGGGCATGGTCAGGTCCAGCAGCGCCACCTTGCCCAGCCCGCGGCGCAGGGCTTCCAGGCCTTCGCGCCCGTTGCAGGCCTGGGTCACGGACACCCGCCACTCGCTGGGCAAGGTCCGCAGCACCTGCTTGCGGGCCATGCTCGAGTCATCGCAGATGAGGAGGGGGATCATCGGTATCGGACGCTCATTCGAAAAAATCCGTAAGGGATAGTGTTCGGTAATAGGGCGAGTTGCCGCTTTATAGTTGTGCCGTATCGGGCTGTCCGTGCCGCGCCGCACTATAGTTCCCTCGGCAATAAAAGAACAAGTAGTGATGGCTTCGGTTATTTGCTCCAGATCATTGTCTGCTGCAATTCAAGCAGGCCTGGGCATGTAACTTAGAGTTGTTGCAGAGCAGCAGTTAAAAGGCCGCGGCGGCCCGTGGCGTGGGCTGTGGCAATAAACTGAGAGGCCTCTGTAAGCCTTGATATAGACCGATTTTTCTATCGGGGTAGGGAGTGCGCGCCTGTTTTCTGACGTTTGAAAAATGACACTTGAGGCATAAGTTTAAAACTTTCGGAATCTTCTTGTTGATTGTTGCCGGAGGTTCTGCGAGTGGTTCGTTTCAATGGTTGTTAAGAGCGCTGGAGTTGTGTGGGTTGAATGTGTCGTGCAGCGGTTCTTATAAACAACCCAGGGCCGCTGTTGTATTGATTCGAATATTAAAGAGCGGGCGCAAGGCTGTTGGAGCGAGTGCTGCAGGGACGTAATTGTCGGGCTGCATATGCAACAAAACCTTACCGCGAACCTGGTTGTGCCGACCGCTCGAAGGGCGCGAGCCCCGGTCGTGCGCGGCCTGTGGCAAGCCGAAGACCAGCGCTGCGCCGTGGGCAAAAAAATGTCAGATTTTGAGTCCCGGCCTGGACCTTTTCCCGCAATGCGCAATCATTACTGCGTGGAAAACATAAGGAGAGACGCATGTTCATTCGGTCATTGACCTTCGCTACTCTGCTCGCTGTTGCCGGCCCTGTCCTGGCGGCCGACAACGACGGCCCATTGACCCAGGACCTGGGCAAGTCACGGCCACTGATCGTGATTGCCCCCAGCACCGTGGACCCGACCCTGGTGAGCCTGAAGAAGTCCCTGGAAGAGCCGGCCACCCGTCAAGCCTTCAACGAACGCAACATGGTCCTGTACACGGTGATCAACACCATCGGCCAGCGCGATGGCAAGGACATCGACCCGCAATCCACCATGGCCCTGATCCGCAGCCTCAAGCTGGGCGCCGGGGCGCAGACCAAGGTGATCCTGGTGGGCAAGGACGGCGAGAAGAAGCTGGAGCACTCCGGGGCCATCGAGCTCAAGGAAGTCTTCAGTGCCGTCGACCAGTTGCCGGCGGCGGAGAAACAGGCCGCAGCGCCGGCTCCGGCCCCCGAGCCGGAGGCCAAGCCGGCCAATGCCAAGGCCGGCAAGGCGGCCAAGCCCGCCGCAGCACCCAAGGCGCTGGACGACTGAAGCCCATGGGCGGAGGCCGGGGCAGGCGCTGACCGCCCCGGTGCCTGCCGACTGCATTGCCCCGCCTCGCCCAGGCTAGAGCGCCTCCAGGGTCTGACGCAGCCCATCGACGATCATCTCCACTTCCTGCCCATCGATCACCAAGGGTGGCAGCAGGCGGATGGTGGTGCCCCGGGTGACATTGATCAGCAGCCCGTGGTCACGGGCGGCGACCTGCACCAGCTCTCGGGCCGGCTGCCGCAGTTCGATACCCACCATCAGCCCCAGTCCGCGAATCTCCCGCACCGCCGGATGCGCCGCCAGTTCCTCGCGCAGCCGCCGCAGCAGTTGGGCACCGCGCTGTTCGGCGTTGGCCAGCAACTGCTGGTCCTCGATGACGTCCAGTACGGTGCAGGCCGCGCGGCAGGCCAGGGGGTTGCCGCCGAAAGTGCTGCCGTGGCTGCCCGGGGTAAACAGCTGGGCAGCCTTGCCCCGGGCCAGGCAGGCGCCGATGGGAATGCCGTTGCCCAGGCCCTTGGCCAGGGTCATCACATCCGGCACCACGTCTTCGTGCTGGCAGGCAAACCAGCGCCCGGTGCGGCCGATGCCGCTCTGGATCTCGTCGAGCATCAACAGCCAGTTGCGCCGGGTGCACAGCTCGCGCACGGCCTTGAGGTAGCCGGGTGGGGTCAGCTGGATGCCGCTTTCCCCCTGGATCGGCTCCATCAATACGGCACAGATGCGTGGAGCATGCTCGGCGACGGCCGATTCCAGGGCGGCCAGATCGCCGAAGCGCACCTTGAGAAAACCGCCTGGCAACTGGCCGTAGCCCAGGCGCACTGCCGGGCCGTCGCTGGCGGCCAGGGTGGCCAGGGTCCGGCCATGAAAGGCGTTTTCCATGACCACCACCAGGGGCTGCTCGATGCCTTTGTGCCAGGCGTGCAGGCGTGCCAGCTTGAGGGCGGTCTCGTTGGCCTCGGCCCCGGAATTGTTGAAGAACGCCCGGTCCATGCCGCTCAACTGGGTCAACTTGGCGGCCAGTTGCTGCTGCCAGTGGATGTCGTAGAGGTTGGAGCTGTGCAGCAGCAGGCCGGCCTGTTCGCTGATGGCGCCGACCAGCCGTGGGTGGCTGTGGCCGATGCCGGTCACCGCGACCCCGGCGATGGCGTCCAGGTATTCTCGCCCGGCCTGGTCCCAGAGACGGCTGCCCAGGCCTTTGCAGAAGCTCAGCGCGAGGGGTTGGTAGGTGCTCATCAGGCAGGCGGCGGTCATGGCGGGCGGCTCCATCTTGGGGGTGTGCTATCAGTATCGTTAGCCACCCAGGCTAGATAAACTCGCTATTTCTTTAATCATCTTGAAGTCAGGATTGATAATGGATCTGTTCCAGGCAATGTCGGTGTACGTCAAGGTGGTGGAGGCGGGGAACATGACCGCCGCGGCCCGGGAGTGCGGCATGTCCACCACCATGGTGGGCAATCACCTGCGGGCCCTGGAGCAGCGCCTCGGGGTGCGTCTGCTCAACCGCACGACACGGCGCCAGCGGCTTACCGATTTTGGCCGTGACTACTACCAGCGCTGCCTGGCGGTGCTGGGGCTGGTGGCGGATTCCGAGCGCCTGGCGGAGCAGGTCCAGGGCGAACCCACCGGCACCTTGCGCATCACCGCACCCCTGACCTTCGGCACCGAACGCCTGGCGCCAGCGCTGGACGAGTTCCGCCAGCGCTGCCCCCAGGTCAAGGTCGAGCTGACCCTGGCCAACCAGCGCTTCGACCTGACCGATGGCACCTTCGATGTGGCGGTGCGCCTGGGCAACCTGGACAACGCTTCGCTGATTGCCCGGCGCCTGCAGGACTACACCCTGACGATCTGCGCTGCGCCGGAGTATCTGGAGCGCTGCGGCACGCCCCAGGTCCCCGAGGACCTGCAGCGGCACAACTGTCTGGCATTTGCCTACCCGGCCGGTGATGAGTGGAGCGCCACCGCCACCCTGTGGCCGTTGCGCGGGCCTGAAGGCGATGTGCAGATTCCGGTGTCGGGGTCATTGCTGGCCAACACCTCGTCCGGCCTGCATCGTGCGGCGCGGGGTGGCCTGGGGCTGGTGATGATGCCCGATGCGCTGGTGGAGGAAGACCTGCAGCAGGGCCGGCTGGTACCGGTGCTGCAGGACTATCAGTTGCCCTTTCGGACGATGCACCTGCTCTATGCCCAGGACCGCTATCGCCTGCCCAAGCTGCGCAGCTTTGTCGACTTTGCCCTGGAGAAATGGGGGCGTCAGGCCGACTCGCTGGCCAGCAGCATCATCGCTGCCGACAGCGTGTGACCATCGGTGATCTGGCCGGCGGCGATCATTGCCAGCAACTCCTGGCGGCTGGCCCACAGCACATGGTCCACTTCGCCATCGGTGGCGGCGGCCTGCTGCTCGGCGATCTGCACCTGGCACACCGCCACGGCGCTGGCGATCAGCGAAGTGTTGCTGTGCAGCAGCCCCAGCTGGCGTACCTCTGAGGCTTGCCAGCCGGTTTCCTCCAGCAGTTCCCGGGCCGCCGCGTCGCAGGCGCTTTCCCCGACATCGATGGCGCCCCGGGGAAACTCGATGGACTGGCCGCCGATGGCCCGGCGCCGCAGGTTGACCAGCATCAGTCGGCCATCGGCCAGGGTCGGCACGGCCACGACGCCGTTCACCGCCTGGGCTTCCTTGATGATGAAGTAGCCGTTTTCACGGACCACCTTGAAGTACGGGGTTTCCAGCAGGCACTGGGTGTCGGGGGTGGAACTCATGGGGGCTATCACTCCAGGAAACAACGATCGAACAAATACAGCTCGGCGGGCTTGAGCTGCTCCACGGTGGCCTGGGGCCGGCCGCCGTCGCCGCTCTTCTTGCGCCCGGTGTCGCGCAGGTAGCCGGCCTCGCTCATCTTCAGCAGGCGCTGGCGGATGCTGGTCTTGAGCACCGGACGCTGCAGCACCAGGGAGAAGATGCTCACCGCCTCGGGGGCGCTGAACTCGTTGCCGAGAAACATCAGCGGCAGGCTGCTGTACAGGGATTTGGAAAACAGCCGCTCGTGCACCTGGGCTACCAGGGCGTTGTGGTCGAAGGGCAGCTTGAAGGCACCGCTGGCCACCTCGCCGAGGGCGAAGAAGCCCTGTTGCGCGGCGGGCTCCACCGGCTCGCTGAGGATCCCCAGGTAGAAGGTCGAGGACGACCAGCAGCGCGGGTCGCGAAAGGCGTCGCCCACCGTGCCCACCTGTTCCAGCCAGGCCAGGGGCATGTCCACCTTGCTCGAACGGCGCAGGCGTTCCACCGCGTCATTCAGGCTGCGGTCTTCGACGTCGCCGTTGACCACGATGCCCGGCAGCGCCCAGTGCCCGGCGAAGGGCTCGGCATCCCGTTGATGGAGGAGGATCTGCAGCTCGCCGCGTTCGCGGTGATAGCGCAGCAGGCACAGGTCGATGGTGTGCAGGTAGGCGCTGGGGAGGGTGGTGCGGTCGTGCATATCAACTTCCGTGGACGGCGTAGAGGCCGTAGTTTAGCGGATTCATTCCCGGAGCCAGCCATTGCCTGGGCGGCGTTTCGCCACGGGCCAGGCATTGGCGCAACACGCTGCTGCGCACCCCGGGCTGCTCTTCGATGCAGAGGACGGAAAAGCGCCGCATCAGTTCCTCGCCGCGATGGAACCTGGGCAACTGGCGCGCGACGTCTTCGCCCACCACCAGGGCGATGCGTTTGCCGTCCAGGGCCAGGTCGTCGGCCAGGCGTTGCAACAGGGTGAAGCTGTAGACCGGGCCCGGGTCGGCCAGGGCCAGTTGCCGTTCCAGGCGGCTGACCGCCAGCTCGGCGTCGCACTCTGGCTGCAGGTGCGCGGTGATTGCCTGCAACCAGCTGGCGCGCTGCTCGAAGTCGGCCATGCGCTTGCCGTCCGGGTGGCGGAAGCTGGGCACTATCAGTACCCGGCGGGCATGGCGGGCGGCTTCGAGCATCACCTGGGCGTGCCCGGCGTGGGGCGGGTTGAAGGCGCCGCCATAGAGGGCCAGTTCAAACATCTGCTTTTCCTTGTTAGGTACATGACGTGTACCTTGGCATCGCTTTTGTCGGCGGAGAATCTTCTTTTTCAGCTTATTTGTTCGGTTTGATTGAAGTCCGATTGAGAAAAATAAAATCCAAGGAGGGCTTGCCATGAAAGTACATGACATGTACTTTGTGATCCATGCAGAGGAGAGACCCAGCATGAACAGCCAAACGATGAAGACCGCTTCCTTCGATGTCGATGCACAAAAGAGCTTTACCCCGCTGTGCCCGGACGAGTTGCCCGTGGCTGAAGGCGATCGCATCGGCGGCGAGCTGAATTTCATGGCGACCCTCGCCAGCCTGCGTATCGGCAGCAAGGACGCCCACAGCCCCCAGGCGCCCTGGGTGGTGGCTGGGCACGCCCAGATGCTCCAGCCCACGGGCCTTGAACATGCCGATCTGACCTGGGTCAGCCACTGCGTTCCGGGCACTGAAGGCTTCACCCTTTTGGACGAACTGCCTGCGCCCTATGACTACGACTACTTCGTGTGGAAGGGCGTGGAGCCGGACCTGCACCCCTACGGCGCCTGCTACCACGACCTGCACGGCAAGCTGTCGACCGGGGTCATCGAGTACCTCAAGGGCCAGGGCGTACAGCAAGTCATAGTCGGCGGCCTGGCGTTGGATTTCTGCGTCAAGACCACTGCCCTGCAACTGGCCGCTGCCGGTTTCAAGGTGCTCATTCACCTGCCGGCGTGCCGGGCCATCAGCGCCGAGGGCGCTACCGAGGCCATCGCCGACATGCAACAAGCGGGCATCACGGTTGCCGCGACCCGCGAAGAAACCGCCAGATTGGCCAAGGTTTGAGGAGTCACCATGGAAAGTGCATTTGACCGCAACAACGGCGTGATCCAGAGCCTGCTGGATACCGACTACTACACCTTCACCATGATGCAGGCGGTGTTGCACCAGCACCCCAATGTGGACGTGGAATACCAGTTCATCGTTCGCTCCAGAGAGTCCCTGGTGCACCTGATCCCCGAGATCCGCCAGGAGCTGGAAAAGCTTGCCGGCCTGCAGATGCGCGAAGGCGAACAGCGCTTTTTGTTCAACAAGCGCTTTCGTGAATACCTGACCCCTGACTTCGAACAGTTCCTCGGCCTGTTCCGCTTCAACCTGCGCTACATCCACGTGGCGGCGGTCGACGGCCAACTGAGCATCCGCGTCCGCGGCCCGATGCTGCACTGCATCATGTTCGAGCAGCCGGTGCTGGCCATGGTCAGTGAGTTGCGCAACCGCGATAAGTACCCCGAGGTGGAGCTTGAGGATGTCACTCGCCGGCTCTATCAGAAGTTCGAATGGCTGGAGAAAAACGCCAGCCGCGACGAGCTTGCCGAGTTCCGCGTCTCGGATTTCTCTACCCGCCGGCGCCTGTCGTTCAAGGCCCAGCGTGAAGTGGTGAAGATCATGCGCAGCGATTTCCCCGGGGTCTTCGTCGGCACCAGCAATGCGCACCTGGCCTATGAGTTCGACCTGCCGCTGATCGGCACCATGGCCCACCAATGGCTGATGGTGCACCAGCAACTGGGGCGGCTGCGCGAGAGCCAGAATGCGGCCCTTGAGAACTGGGTGCACGAGTATCGCGGGCGCCTGGGCATTGCCCTGACCGACTGCATCAGCACCGATTTCTTCCTCAAGGACTTCGACCTGTACTTCGCCAAGCTCTACGACGGCCTGCGCCAGGATTCCGGGGACCCGATCCTCTGGGCCGACAAGGTCCTGGCCCGCTACCGGGAACTGGGCATCGACCCTCGGACCAAGGACCTGATGTTTTCCGATGGCCTGAACTTCGAGAAATGCCTGCCGATCCTGCGCCACGTGCGTGGCCAGGCCCGCTTCGGTTTCGGCATGGGCACCAGCCTGGCCTGCGATGTGGAGGGCGTGGAGCCGCTGAGCATCGTGATGAAGCTGGTGCGAGTCCACGGTGAACCGGTGGTGAAGTTCTCCGACGACCCGATCAAGAACGTCTGCGAAGACCCGTCGTTCCTCCGGTACGCGGCCCAGGTGTTCAACGTCGATCTTGCCCACTCGCCCCTGGAGGCCTGACATGAGCAATTCAACCCAAGCACGCATCGCCCGGGAACTGGGCATTGACCGGCAACTGGTTCGCGGTGGCGAGGCCGCCGAGATCGCCCGGCGTGTGGCCTTTATCCAGCAGGTACTGCGCGAGTCCGGCTGCAGCACTCTGGTACTGGGTATCAGTGGCGGGGTGGATTCCCTGACCGCCGGCCGCCTGTGCCAGTTGGCGGTGGAGCAGATGCGCGCCGCGGGGCAGGAGGCCCGTTTCATCGCCATGCGCCTGCCTTATCGGCAACAGGCGGATGAAAGTGATGCCCAGGCTTGCCTGGACTTCATTGGCCCGGACGCGGTGAGCACTTGCAACATTGCCGACAGCGTCGAGGGCCTGATGGACCAGGTGCGGATCGACGGCCTGCAGCCTTCGCCGGCCCTCACGGATTTCGTCAAGGGCAACGTCAAGGCCCGGGCGCGGATGCTGGCCCAGTACGCGGTGGCCAACTTCAGCAACGGCCTGGTGGTGGGCACCGACCACGGCGCCGAGGCCCTGATGGGTTTCTTCACCAAGTACGGCGACGGCGCCTGCGACCTGGCCCCGCTGTCGGGGCTGACCAAGACCCAGGTGCGGCTGCTGGCCGAGGCCCTCGGCGCGCCAGGGCATCTGGTGTACAAGGCGCCCACCGCGGACCTGGAGGAACTGGCGCCGGGCAAGCTGGATGAAACGGCTTATGGTTGCAGCTACGCAGAAATTGACGCTTACCTGATGGGCGAGCCCGTTACCGACGCGGTGCGCCAGTTGATCGAGCGTGCCTACCTGCGCACTGCCCACAAACGCGCCTTGCCACGGACCCCGGCGATAGCTGGCCTGTAGCAACGGACTTGTGTGGTCCGCCGAATCGCCTTCGCCGGCAAGCCGGCTCCTACAGGCAGCGCTGCACCCAATACCGTAGGAGCCAGCTTGCTGGCGAAGGGGCCCGGAGCAGCACCGCCACCCTTTGAGCGTTCAATCCGGCCATCTGCGCAACGCCTCACGGCAATCCTCGGTCAGCTCCGGCATATGCTCCCGTACCTGCGACCAACCCAATATCTCCAGCGCCTTGCGGGCGCCTTCTCGCAGCGGTCGCCATTGCGGGTGTTCGAAGCCGTTGTCTTCCAGGGTCAGGCCGTAAGCTTCCCGGCACAGTACTTCACAGCCGCTTAACAGTGCTTGCAAGCGCGGCAGCAAGTGCGGCGCCAGATGCAGCGGAAACTGCTTCACAAAACCAGCGAGATAGTCCAGATAGCCAGACCACAGATTGCACTCGGCACAGCAACCGACCTCCACCCGTTGTCGCTTGGCGTCCAGGGCGAGAAATTCCAGGGCCACGCCCAGTTCTCCCAACAGGATGATCCTCCGGTATTCGTCCTGGCCGTACCAGGTCCAGACGTTCGAGGCGAGGGGGGAGGTGCAGCGCGACGGTGCTTCACTCATGCTGTTCGCCTTTATCCTGCGTTGTCGGTGCGGGCTGCCAGCCCTCGGGCCAGCGGTCGCTGAACGAATGGCTGTGCGGCATCAGGGCCGGGTCGCGGTTGTCATCGAAGCAGCCCAGCAGCAAGGCAATGGTCGGCTGATCATCGATGGCCCCCAGGGAGCTGCCGCAAGCCCGGCAAAAGGCCCGGCTCGAAGAGTCCGACGACCTGAAGGTCGCCGGAGCGCCGCCAGGGCCGGTCCAGGTCACCCGTTCTCGGGGGAATTCGACCCACGCCAGCGTCAGCGCGCCGCTGTGGCGCTGGCACAATTGGCACGAGCAGGTGTGGGGATTGGCGGCAGGCCCCTGGGCCTCGAAGCGAATCTGCCCGCACAGGCAGCCGCCCTGGTACAGGCTGGCAGTCATCAGCGTGGGTTCTCCTGAGGAATCAAACGGTCCTTTTCCAAGTCACGCAGCAGTTCATCGAGCATCTCTCTGCGGCTTTCGATCTGCACCGGCGGTACATACCAGGCCGCCACACTATAGCCTTCACGACGGTAGTCGTAGGTCTTGAGCAGTTGGCCGTCCTTGAGCAGGCTGCCGCGCAAGTTGCTCTGGTAGGAGTAGGGCATGGGGAAGGTCAGCAGGGTGATGGCATTCAACGCGCCAAGCAGTCCCGCACTCTTGCCTCCAGGCTCGCTGATCAGGAGGCTGTAGCCGCTGCGACTGTAGCCACCATCGAGAAAGGAGAAGGCTCCGGTTTGACGCAGGGCGGCGATGGTTTCCCGTTGCTCCTGTTCGTCGAAGCGACTTTTCACCGGGCCCAGGTCCAGGGTCAGCGGTACATAGGGATGTTGACTGCGGTAGTCCAGCGGCGCCATTCGGGTGCCACAACCGGTGATGATCAGTGCGCTGCACAGCAGGGCGGTCAAACCTATGGGGTTCATTGGGCCTGACTCGCGGTTGGCAACAGTTGATCCTGACGCAGATCGCCAGCAAAGGCGCGGGCGATGCGCTGGATATTCTGCTCTTGCATTTCACCGCCCTGATCCAGCAGCCAGGTGTATTTATGCGTCAGGTTGCGATAGCTGTAGCGCTTGAGGAGCTTGCCCTCGTGCAGCAGGCTGATGTCGGTTTGGGTGTCGATGCCATTGGAGAGCGGCATCAGGAACAGAGTGGCGGCACTGAGGAAGATCAACGGCATTGGCGGCATGTCCCGCTCGGACTTGAATTGAATTCGGGCGCTGTATTCGCCAGCTTGTCCGGCGCCGGTCTGGACATCTTCGAACACCCCGGTGGCACGCAAGGCGTTACGTAGTTCAGCGGCGCGCAATGGGTCATCGACCATCACATGCAGGGGCATCAAATAGGCTTGGCCATCCGTCAACGGACGGTCCGGCAAGGTGTCGGTTGCCGCGCAGCCCGCGAGCAGCACAAGGGCGCAAAGGCTCAGGCAGGATTTCATGGATGATTCTCCGCAGTGGCGTTGGCTGGGCTGGTTTGCTTGTCGACGGGAAGGATGAAGGGCTTGGCCTTGTCCAGATCCAGCGGCATCCATTGCAGGTCCGGCAGCCCCGGCACCTGGCGCTGGGCAATCACGGCGTCACGGGGCATTTGATTGCTCCAGGCAAAGAAGCACTGGGTCACTTGGCTGCAGACTGAGCGAAACTCGCCGATGTAATACGCCTTGCCCGCCTCCAGGCGCAGCGGCAGTACGAACTCTTCGCGCGCTTCCTGGGATTGCAGGCGTGAGCCGAGCCCCGGGGTGTAGACCATGGACCAGAACTGGAAGTTGTAGAACTCGTAATCACCCGGTTTGAGCGGCATGACAAATACACTGCCGGCGGCGCGGGGTTCATGGATGTCCTCAGGCGTTGGTCGTGGGTCGCCCTCCCAGAGTGCCGCGGCGCCATTGATTGAGCCGCGCTTGCGAATCAGCAGGCGCAGGTTGGTGGCGGCACCGCCGCCGCCCAGGTACTGCGGGCCAATAGCGCCCACCAGATAGGTCGTGGGTTCGTTGGCTGCGGGTTGCAGAGGGGCGCTGACGATGGCGGCGGGTTGGCTGATGCAGCCAGAAACTATGCTGGTGGCCAGCAGCAAGGACGAAGCCTTGATTACGCGGAACATGGGGAACCCTGAAAGTGACTTTGGACAAGGCGCAGGCAGGGAGGCATGAGTGTCTGTACATGGCCTTCCCTGGCGCCGCTCGTGAGCGGCGCGATGGTACGAGAACCTTAGGGCTTTGTGTAGCGCGTTACCCGGAATGACCTGCCCGGCAGCGCTATTGACCGAACCCCGGCGCTGCCTCTTCGACCTTTCTTTTGTATTGCACCTTGGCCTGGTCGGGGTTGCAGGACAGCAGGGCATCGACCTGGACAAAACCCTTGGACAGCACCTGCCTTTCTCGCCACAGGTTGCCGCACGCGCCGAATACCCCGGCGCTGAGCAGCCAGCCCAGGGCGAACCCGTGGTGGCCGGCGCCTGTATCAGGGATCAGCAGGATCAGGCCCAGGGCAGCCAGGGTGAGGCCGGTCACCCAGTACAGGCTGACGCAGTACGACCAGAGTACGGTGAGAAAGCAGGCGGCAAAATTGAAGCCGATGGCCACGGCTTCCAGTTCGCCCTGGGGGTTGCGATAGAGGCGGTAGAGGCGTTTGTGTTGTTCCTCTAGGTCCTGGTTGATCCGCTTCTCACGCTCGGCGATCTGGATTTTCTCCGTAGCGCTGAGGTCGCTGTCATCGAAGATTTCCTTGAAGGTTTCTTCCAGAAGGTAATAACCGGTGTAGGCGCTGGAATGGCCTGTGAGGTACAGAGCGTCGACGCGATAGCGGCGGTTGAGCTTCAACTGGGTGTCGCCACTGAAGAAGCTGCAGGCCGAGGTCTGGATATGCAACCAATGCTTGCCAAAGCTGTATTCGATATAGGGCTTGCCGCCGTTCCGAACCCAGCGGCGGTCGAAGTAGCCTTCCAGTTGCTCCACTTTCACGCCCGTGATGTCAGTCCTGGGTTGCGCCTGGGCGTTGAGCCACTTGGCGGTGCACCAGCCACCGACCATCAGGCAGAGGAAGGTGCACAGGATGACCTTGGCGAACAGCGGGCCATCCAGCAGGCAGATGAGGATGAGGCAGGGGAGCAGCAGGATGCCCGAGAGGACGCAGGTGGTTTCAACATCAGCCTTCCAGGCGCGGGTCAGATCTTGATTGATGCGGTCGATTCTTTCCTGGTCGAGGACTCGGATAACGGCGGTCTCGCTGGGCCCAAGCCTCAGGCTTGGGCGGGTCTTTACAAGACGAAGCACAGGGACCGCCCGCGGGTTCGGGGCGGTCCATGCCTTCGAGGGGCGGGCAGCCTACTGAACAAAGGGCCGGCTCATCAAGCTTTGCTGGAGCCTCGGCTGCCGCCCGACTCGCGTCGTGCCCTCAGCGCAATTTCTCCAGCATCTGGTAGTACCACATGCCCGCCGTCTTGGGTCTGAGCCGGGGTATGACTAAAGCTCATGCCCGCATGACTTTTAATGGTTACGGGATCCAGCGAGCCCGGTGCTAAAACAACGCAAACACAGCTCACCCATAACAAAAAAGAGCGTTTGCGCCATGACTATCTCTCGTCCTGCCGGGCTTCCCGGCCCGCGTTGCAGCGGCCTGCGGCCACGCTCCTTGACCTGTCTGTTCCTCCGACCCGGTGCCGCCTCGGCTGATCCGGCTACTTTCCCTTGCATCCTCAACGAGTAAGTACTCATGCACCCACTCGACCTCTATATAGGTGAAGGCTTCGAAGGCCCGGGCGTCAACGCGGCCCACATCAACATTCTCATCGGACCGCGCAATGGCCCGGCCGGGCAGGCCTTCGCCAACAGCCTAGCCTCGCCGAGTCAGGGCCATTGCCCGTTCATGGTGATCGCCCAGCCGAATATCCCGGTCAAGCCCATGACCCTGTACGTGAACAAGGCGGCCATCGCCGGCGAGCTGCACGGCAATGCCACCTGGGGCGCTTCCCAGGCCGGGATCGCCAGGGCGGTGCTCGAAGCTCTGCTGGACGGCACCTTGCCGGCCGAGGCCGAGGACCAGTGGGCGATCGTTACCGCCAATTGGGTCAACCCGGCCTGCGACGACCTGGATGCGGTCTACCAGAACAACTACCGCGCCTGCCGCACGGCAATTCGCGCGGCCCTCACTGGCAAGCCCGAGCGTGCGCAACTGGCGGACGTGGTGAGCCAGATCAGCAACCCGTTCTACACCCCCAAGGCCTGAGGAACGCACCATGCAATACATTCGTCTGGGCCACTCCGGCCTGCAGGTCTCGCGCCTGTGTCTGGGCACCATGAACATGGGCACCCCGGACTGGAAACCCTGGATCTTCGATGAAAAGCAGAGCGAGCCCATCGTCGCCCACGCCCTTGACCAGGGGGTGAATTTCATCGACCTGGCGGATTTCTATTCCGCAGGCGTCGGCGAAGAGGTGGTGGGGCGCATCGTCAAGCGCCTGGCGCGCCGTGAAGACCTGGTGATCACCACCAAGGTCGGCTACGGCACCCGCGGCGGGATCAACGCCAGCGGCCATTCGCGCAAGCACATCCTCGACAGCATCGATGCCTCCCTGGGGCGCCTGGGCATGGATTATGTCGACGTGTTCATGCTGCATTACTTCGATGTGAACACCCCTGTGGAAGAAACCATGGAAGCGCTGAACGACATCGTCCGCGCCGGCAAGGCCCGCTATATCGGGGTTTCCACCATGCTCACCGGGCAATTGGCGAAGCTGCTCATGGCCTGTGAGCGCAATGGCTGGGTCAAGCCGATCAACATGCAGTTGCAGTTGAACTGTGCCTACCGCGAGGAAGAGCGCGAGATGATTCCGTTCTGCCGTGACCAGGGCCTGGGGGTTTCGGTGTTCAGCCCGCTGGCCCGGGGCCTGCTCACCGGCGACGTGCAGTCGACCCGTAACCAGACCGACTTCTTCACCCAGCAGATGTACAGCGATGAGGCCTCGTTGCAGATCGCCCGCTCGGTGCAGCGGGTGGCCCGCGCCCGCGGCCTGTCCAATGCCCAGGTGGCCCAGGCTTGGGTACTCAACCATGCCGGGGTCGACTGCATGCTGGTGGGCGCCGACACCACCGCGCAGTTCGACAGTGCCCTGGCAGCCCTGGAAACCCCTCTGGACGCCGAGGAGCTGCACGAGCTGGAGCGCAACTACACCCCCTGCGATGTGATCAACGACTACACCGCCGGTAAACGTATCCTGCGCACGGCCCGTCCGGGGCTTGAGCGTTTTTCCCTGACCGAGGCCGTGGCATGAGCACGTTGATCCGTACCGGTAACTTCATCGATGGCCAATGGTCCAGCGGCGGCGCCAGCTACCCGGTGTACAACCCGGCCAATGGCGAACTGATCACCCAGGTGCAAAAGGCCGGCGCCGAGGAAACCCGCCTGGCCATCGCGGCCGCCCAGCGCGCGCTGCCGGCCTGGCGCGCACTCACCGCCAAGGAGCGCAGCCAGCGGCTCAAGCGCTGGAGCGAATTGATGCTCGGCCAACAGCGCGAACTGGCCATTTTGCTCAGTCGCGAACAGGGCAAGCCCCTGGCCGAGGCCATGGGCGAGGTGGTCTATGCCGCGAGTTTCCTGGAGTGGTTCGGCGAGGAAGCCAAGCGCGCCTACGGCGATGTGATCCCCAGCCACAAGGCTGATGCGCGGATTATCGTGATCAAGGAGGCCATTGGCGTGGTCGCGGCGATCACCCCGTGGAACTTTCCCCTGGCGATGGTCACGCGCAAGGTCGGCCCGGCCCTGGCCGCCGGCTGCACGATGATCCTCAAACCCTCGGAAGAAACCCCACTATCGGCCTTTGCCCTTGGGGTGCTGGCGCAACAGGCGGGGATTCCGGCCGGGGTGCTGAACATCGTGTCCGGCGATGCGCCGGCCATTGGCGAGGCGCTGCAGGCCTCAAGTGTGGTGCGCAAGCTATCGTTCACCGGCTCGACCCGCACCGGCAAACTGCTGATGCGCCAGGCCGCCGACACCCTGAAGAAAGTCTCCCTGGAGCTGGGGGGCAATGCGCCGTTCATTGTCTTCGACGACGCCGACCTCGACGCCGCGGTCAAGGGCGCCATGGCCTCGAAGTTCCGCAACACCGGGCAGACCTGCGTCTGCGTCAACCGCTTCTTTATCCAGGAGGGTGTGTATGAGGCCTTCACCACCAAGCTGGCCGAGGCGGTTGCCGCGCTGCGGGTTGGCGGTGCCCTGGACGGCGATACCGAGCAGGGGCCGCTGATCAATGCGGCGGCCCTGGCCAAGGTCGAGGCGCATGTTGGCGATGCATTGGAGAAAGGCGCCGGGCTACTGTGCGGCGGCCGTCGCCACACCCTGGGCGGCACCTTTTTCGAACCCACCGTCCTCACTGAAGCCAGCGACGCGATGCAGATCGCTCAGGAAGAAACCTTCGGTCCGGTGGCGGCATGCTTTCGCTTCAAAGACGAAGCCGAAGTGCTGCAGCGAGCCAATGACACGCCATTCGGCCTGTCGGCCTACTTCTACAGTCGTGACATCGGTCGGGTGTGGCGCATGGCCGAAGGCTTGGAAGCGGGCATGGTGGGCATTAACGAAGGCATCATTTCCACCGAAGTGGCGCCCTTTGGCGGGATCAAGGAGTCGGGTCTTGGCCGCGAAGGTTCCAGATACGGCCTGGACGACTATCTGGAGATCAAATACCTGCTGATGGGTGGCCTCTAGCCCTCACATCCTCCAATGCAGGAGCTGGCCGGGCGGCGTTCCGCTTGCCAGCGAAAGGGCGCAAGGCCCAAGGGCTTCTTCGCCAGCAAGCCGGCTCCTGCGTGGTTCGATTCATCTCTTATTCAAAAACAATAAATGGAGACGAACATGAGCACTGTAACCGTCAAGATCGATGACCTGCCCATTGGCCGGTTCCACTTGAAAATCGCCGGCCTGACCTTCGGCGCGCACTTCACCGACGGCTATATTCTTGGCCTGATCGGCATCGCCTTCACCCTGCTCAGCCCGCAGATGCAGCTGGATGCGTTCTGGCAGGGCCTGATCGGCGCCTCGGCGCTGATGGGGCTGTTTATCGGCAGCCTGTTCTTCGGCTGGATCTCCGATCATCTGGGGCGACAGAAGATCTTCCTGGTTAGCTTCGTGCTGATCACCCTGGCTTCGGTGATGCAGTTCTACGCCGAGACTGCCATGGGGCTGTTCCTGTGTCGGGTCCTTATCGGCATCGGCCTGGGCGGTGACTTCAGCGTCGGCCACGCCATGCTCGCCGAGTTTGCCCCCAAGAAGCACCGTGGTGTGCTGCTGGGTTCGTTCAGCGTGATCTGGACTTTCGGCTACGTCGCCGCGACTTTCGTCGGTACCGCGATGCTCAGCCTCGGCGACGATGCCTGGCGCTGGATGCTGGCGTCCTCGGCGATTCCCGCCGGCTTGATCCTGCTGGCGCGCATCGGCACCCCAGAGTCGCCGCGCTGGCTGGTCAACCGCGGACGCGTGGCCGAGGCCCGCGCCATTGTTCAAAAGCACCTGGGGGCCAACGTGGTGCTCGACGAACAGCCCTCGGGTGAAACCCGTTCCGGCTACGCGGTGCTGTTCAGCCCCGAGTACCGCAAGCGCACCGCCTTCAACTGCCTGTTCTTCGTATGCATCGTCATGCCGTACTTCGCCATCTACACCTTCCTGCCGTCGATCCTGCAGAAGATGGGGCTGGCCGAGGGCTTTGGCACCGAACTGATGCTCAACCTGCTGCTGATCCTCGGCGCGTTGATCGGCATCTGGTGCACGGTGAAGTTTTCCCGCCGGGGGTTCCTGATCAACTCCTTCATTATCCTGGCGGTGGCGCTGTTGCTGCTGGCGGTATTGCCGGGCAGCGCAGCCTGGTTGATGGTGCTGCTGTTCGGCGTGTTCACCCTGGTGCTGTCGGCTGTGAGCAACCTGGTGGGGGTGTTTCCGGCGGAGAGTTTCCCCACCGAGGTACGTGCCAGCGGCATTGGCCTGGCCACCGCTGTGAGTCGCCTGGGCTCGGCTATCAGCACCTTCCTGCTGCCGGTGAGCGTGGCCGGGATCGGCCTCAGCCCGACCATGGGCATTCTCGCCGGGATTCTGGCTCTGGGGGCGCTGATTTCCTGGGCCTGGGCGCCAGAGACCAAGTCCCTTACGCTCAACCAGGCGTGCAGCGTGAGCGCTGCTGACTTGGTCGGACGCGATCTGCAGAAGGTTGCCTCACCGATCTGATGTTGCCCCGCCCGACCGTTGTAGAGGCCGGCTTACCGGCGAAGAGGCCAGAGAGTGTTGCATAAGTCTTGAGGTTGCCTTCGCTGGCAAGCCAGCTCCTACGAGAAACCACGGGCCCTCAGGGGTTGCTCACCAGCCCCAGCCATTGGGTGAACAGCTGCACTTTGGACAGCCCCTGCTTGCCATTCGCCACGTCCAGCCAGTAGCCGTAAGGGCCGATCACCTCCACCGGGGTGATCGGTAGCAGGCGGCCGTCCGCCAATTCCCGTTCGATCATCTGGCGGTCGATCACCGCCAGCCCGCCACCGGCCAAGGCTGTGTGGATCACCTGGTCCAAGGTGCTGAACTCCAACCCCGCCTGGGCGTCGATGTCGTTGCGGCCTACGGCCGCCAGCCAGTTCTCCCAGACCTGCAAACGCTTGCCGGCATGCAGGATGTGCAACAGCGGAAAGCGCCTGAGATCCGGCGCCTGGCCGGCGCTGAACAGCTCCGGGCTGGCCACGGCGATATGCCGCTCCATCACCAGCAGCTGGCTCTGGCAATGAGCGGCGGCCTGCAGGCCGAAGCGGATTTCGCAGTCGACTTCAGCCGGGCTGTCGTGACTGTTGTGCTGGGTCACGCTGAGGCTGATATCCGGGTAGCGCTGGCAGAAGTCCCGCAACTGCGCCGACAGCCAGCGGGTGGCCCAGGTCGGCGGTGCGACGATGCGCAGGCGCTGACGCAGATTGGGGACGCGCAGGGCTTGCAGGGCGCGCTCGATGTGATCGAAAGCCTGGCCCAGGTGCGGCGCCAGGGCCGTGCCGGCTTCGGTCAGCGCCAGCCCGCGCGGGGTGCGGCTGAACAGCGCCACGCCGAGGTAGTCCTCGAGCTGCTTGATCTGTCGGCTGACTGCGCCCTGGGTGACGTTGAGCACCACAGCGGCCTGGCTGAAGCTGCGGTGGTGGGCGACTTCCTCGAAGACCCGGAGCATGTTCAGGGAGGGCAGTTGGCGCATGGCGGGCAGACTCCGCACCTGACGCCAGAAAACAGCGATCCAAGCCTGGCGGGCTGAGCGCAGGAAGTGGCGGGGCAGGCTTATTGTTGTTGTAAGGCGCTTCTTTTAGGGCGCCCATCTTATCCAGTAGCCGCCCTCCGAGGGCGCTGGCTTGCCAGCGAAGAGGAACACGAGATCACCTTCGCCGGCAAGCCGGCTCCTACAGAGTCTCCCGCGATATTCCTGCCAACTGTAGGCGCTGGCTTGCCAGCGAAAGGGCCGGCAAGGATTCAGAAGTAGTAGCCGATATTCACATACACCTGGTTTTCCCACTGGTTGCTGCCACCGGCCCCCAGGCTCTGGGCATAACTGCTGCCCCCGATGTACGGATCGTTCTTGCCGAACAGCCATTCGGTGGCGATCCACAGCTTGCTCAGAGAGAACGAGCTGCCGAGGATCATCCTCTGGGAGGTCTTGTAGGCACTGGCCGATTTGTCGAAGGTGCTGTAATTGGCGTACAGCTTGACCCCGCTGATTTGGTCGAGCAGGTACTTGCCGCCAACGTCGTAGCTCAGGTCGGCGACATACAGGTTGCCGCGGCTGGCGACGTTGAAGGTGCCGTCGTAGCCGCCCAGGGTCACCAGCTCATCGGTGCCAGGGTTGCGTGGCGACATCTGCTGGCGCGCCGCCTGCAGCTGCAGGCCCCAGGGGCCGTTTTTACCCAGGTAGTGAACCGCCATGGCGTTGCGCCGGCCGTCGCTGTGGGTGTCGTTGTTCTTTAGGGTCGAGGTCAGGCCCGAGACTCCGACTTCCGAGGCCCAGCCTCCCAGTTGTACGGCCCTGGCCACTCGTAGCACCAAGGTGTTGCGCTCGCGGTTGTCGCTGCCGTCGGCCACGTAACTGTCGGCCGAGGACACCACGCTGGAATAGGTACGGCCGTTGCTGGTGCCCTTGCCTTGCCAGGCCGGGCGCAGGTAGTAACCGGCCTGGAGGTTCCAGTCGCCGCTCTGCTGGATGTATTTGGCGCCCACTTGCTCGATGTCCTCCAGGCCCACCACGTTGCCCAGGGTTTCGAAAAAGGTGCTGCCGAAATACGGCTGCAGGCCGAACGGAATCTGATTCAGACCGACCTGTACCTGCTGCTCGGGGTTGAACCGGTAGCCGATCCAGGCGCTCTCGGCGAAGGCGATGTCGCCCACTTTGTCGGTGTAGCGGTACGGGTAGGCGCGACCGTAAAAGCGGTACTTGGCGGCGCCGATCCAGGTGTCGGAGCTGTATTTGGCACTGAGGATCGCGGTGTCGAAGTTGAAGGTCTGGATATCCCGGTCGGGATCGTAGTCCCAGCGCGCGCGAACCGCGCCGCCCAGGTCCAGGTGGTCGGTGACTTGCACGGCCAGAGCGGGGGTGGCGAGGCTGCCCAGCAGGGCGAAGTTGCACAGTAGGCCAGAGCGTTTGTAAAGCATGGGGTTTTCTCCCGGATTGTTATTGTCGGGTGCGATGAACCCGGCCGCAGCAAGGGCGGCAGCCAAGGGTGAAAGGAATCAGAGGGGGCGAACGCTGTGGCTTCAGCCAGCGATGACCGGCGGTGCAAGGGAGAGATGAGGCATGAGTGTTACTCGTATTGTTGTGTGTGCCCGCAGTGTTGCCAGCCACTGTGGGCTCTACAAACGATTTATTCAGCTCCGACGCATGACTAAAATGAATGTTAGTCCCATGGCTTCTGTTCGCGCTGGCATGCGATGCTCTGCGCCTCCTGCAGCCGTTAGAGAGACTGTCGTGAAACGCAAGATGCCTGCGCTCAATGCGCTCAAAGCCTTCGAGGTCGCCGGCAGCACCGGCAGTTTTACCCGGGCCGCCGAATTGCTCAACGTCACCCAGAGTGCGGTCAGCCGTCAGGTCCGGCAACTGGAGGAGCAGTTGGGGGAAAGCCTGCTGCAACGGCGCCATCATCACCTGGAGCTGACCAGTGCCGGGCGTGTGCTGCTGCGGGCCCTGCACCAGTCTTTCGACAAGATCGAGTTGACGTTGCGCGGGATTGCGCAGAAATCCCACACCAATCGCTTGCACCTCAATGCGCCGCCGACCTTCGCCAGTCGCTGGCTGCTGCCGCGCCTGGGGCGCCTGCGCGAGCAGCACCCGGAGCTGGAGCTGAGCCTGACCACGCGTTTGCAGGACAGCCTGGCGGAAACCGCGACCCTGGATTGCGCAATCCGCTTTGGTGACGGCGAGTGGGATGGCCTGGACAGTTCGCTGCTGTTTCAGGAGCGGCACATCGCCGTCTGCGCGCCTTCGCTACTGGCCCGGGAGTCGGCAGAGCAGGGCATCGATCTCAAGCGCATGACCCTGTTGCATGTATTGGCCCGGGAAGACCAGCGCTACCTGACCTGGAAGCACTGGCTGGATGCCGCGCGGATCACCGGGGTCGATACTCAGGGCGGCTATGAGTTCGACCTTCTGGATCTGGCCATCCACGCGGCCACCGAGGGTTTGGGAATTACCATTGCCGACTGGCACATGGTGGCGGCGGAACTGGCCGCGGGGCAGTTGACCCAAGTGCACAACGTGCATGTGGAGGGGCACCAGTCTTACTGGCTGGTGACACGTCCAGCACAGGCTCCGTTGCCGCAACTGCAGGTGTTTAGCCAGTGGCTCGAAGAGGAAATCTGGCTGGCGCAACGCCAGCTTGAGCCGTCCACAGCCTCCACGCCCCTGCGCTAGAGGCCGGGCGACCGCCTTCGTCGGCAAGCCGATTCCTACAAAAGCTCACATGCACAACCTGTGTAGGAGCTGGCTTGCCAGCGAAGATGTCCGTCAGGCCACCATCATCAGTGCGTTATAACCTGCGTTTTTTGCATGTTAGTTCGTTTAATTAATCGTTTGTCCTTGTCATGCCGGACGACAAGACTGCCAGCACTCACATAACAACAACCCGAGTGCCCAGCCATGCCATATCCGGTCCTTGTCGATTGCCTGTCGCTGCACCTTGTCCGCGGCTTCCAGCCTTGCCTGCACGCCATTGCCCTGTCCGTCGATCGCTGCGCTGTGCCCGCTCGACCACGCCAGACCCTTTGACCGCCGGGCCTGGATCGCTTCCAGGCTGCCTGCGCCACTTCTCTGCCAACGACGGGGCAACTTCCATGCAACTTGAACAGAATTTTGTTAACGGCGACTTCATCAAACCAGCCAGCGGCGTATCCATCGCGGTTTATGATCCGGCCGACGAAACCCTCGTGGGGCATGTCTCGGCCGCGAATCAGGAAGAGGCCCATGCTGCGGTGACCGCCGCCTGCGTTGCCCAGAAAAAATGGGCAGCGTTGACCAGTATCCAGCGCGGTGACTACCTGCGTGCATTGGCCGACGCCCTGGAGTCGCGTGCCGACGCCATTGGCCAGGCTCTGGCAGCCGAGTCGGGCAAAAGCCTGGCGGATGCCAGCAATGAAGCCCGCTATGCCGCGCAGATCACTCGTTATCACGCTGAATGGGCGCGCCGCATCGAGGGCGAGATCATTCCCAGCGACAGCCCAGACGAAAAGCTGTTTCTACACCGCGAGGCGATTGGCGTCGTGGCTTGCCTGATCCCGTTCAACTACCCGGTCTACACCCTGCTACGCAAGGTGGCGCCGGCGCTGATCGCCGGCAACACGGTGGTGGTGCGTCCGAGCAACAACACGCCGATCTCGGCTTTTGAGATCGCTCGGGCGGTCCAGCAGGCTGGCCTGCCGCCTGGGGTAGTGAACATCCTGACCATGGACCATGCTACCGCTGCCACCGTCTGTACCCACCCGGCAGTGGGCATGATCACCCTGACCGGTAGCGTCAATGCCGGGCGTATCGTGCTCGACTACTGCAAGGCCAATATCGCCAAGCCGTCCCTGGAACTGGGCGGCAAGACCCCGGCCATCATCGAGCCTGATGCCGACCTGGAGCAGGCCGCCAGCGCCATCATCGCTTCCAAGACCACCCATTGCGGGCAGTTGTGCACGGCGGTGGAGCGAGTCTATGTCCACGAAAGCGTGCATGAGCGCTTCCTGGCGCTGCTCAAGGACAAGATCGCCGCCGTCCAATTCGGCGACCGGCGCCAGGACCCAAGCCGCATGGGGCCTCTGGTCAGTGCGGCTTCGCGGGTGGCGATTCATGGTCTGGTGCAGCGAGCGGTAGCGCAGGGGGCGGTGCTCGAAGCCGGTGGCACGATGCCCGAGGGGCCAGGGCATTTCTATCCGCCGACGCTGCTCAGCGCTTGCCGTCAGGAGATGGAGATCGTGCAGGAGGAAATCTTCGGGCCGGTACTGCCGGTGCTCAAGTACCGGGATATCGATGAAGCCCTGGCCTTGGCCAATGACCATCAGTTCGGCCTGGCTTCGGTGCTCTATACCGAGAATTACCGTACCGCGATGAAGGTCGCCGGGGCCATTCAGGCTGGCGAGCTGTACGTCAACCGAACTCCGGCCGACCCCTACCAGGGCTACCACGCCGGCTGGAAGCGCTCAGGGCTGGGCGGTGACGACGGCAAGCACGGCATGCTCGAGTTCACCCAGACCCGTCTGGTGGTCATGCCTTTCTAAAGGCAGCTGCAAGTTTCAAGCGGCAAGCTGCAAGCTAAAGCGCTGCAACACTTCTTGCCGCTTGAAGCTTAAAACTTGCCGCTGCTCCCCCAATAACAACAATGAGCGGCGCCGGATACCGGCGCCCGAGGGCATCGTTATGTCTAAGCATGCAGCCGATCTGATCTCGGCTCAGGATTCTGCCGGGTTGCCGGTGGGTAACAGCGACAAGGGCAGTCGTTACTTTCAACTGATGCTGCTGGTGCTGGCCGCCGGGGCGATCTACCCGATCCTGTACCTGCGCCAGGTCTACCAGACCACCATGCTTGAGGTGCTGCAGATCAACCACAGCGAGCTGGGTTACCTGTACTCCATGCTCGGCACCATCTTCCTGATCAGCTACCTGCCCAGCGGCTGGCTGGCGGACCGCATCGCTCCGCGCTTTCTGATTTTCTTCTCCCTGGTGGCCACTGGCGCCCTGGGCCTGTGGTACTCCACTGCGCCATCACTGACTTCGCTGATGATCATCTTCGGCTGCTGGGGGCTGACCACCGGGCTGACGTTCTGGGCCTCGGTGCTCAAGCGGGTGAAGATGATTGCCCACCACACCGAACAGGGGCGTTTCTTTGGCATCCTCGACGGTGGCCGTGGCCTGGTGGAAGCCTTGCTGGCGACCCTGGCCCTGGGCTTGTTCGCCCTGGCCACCGAGACCCGTGGTGAGTCGACGGCCGAGGGTTTCCGTCACGTGGTCTATCTGTACTCCTTTACCTGCATAGCCATCGGCTGCGTACTGGTGCTGCTCAAGGACCCCAAGTCCATGGAGGACACGGCGCCGGTGGAGCAGGGGCGCTTCAATCTGCTCAGCGACCTGGCGACCCTGGTGAAGATCCCCGAGCTGTGGCTGGTAACCGCCATTGTGTTCTGCGGCTACCACATCTTCTGGGCCACCTACAGCTTCTCCGACTACCTGCAGGGCAGCGGCATGACTGCCGTGATGGCCGGCACCATCACCACCATCAAGCTGTGGATGCGGCCTCTGGGTGGCATCGGTGGTGGCTGGCTGGGGGACCGTTTCTCGAACATCTCGGTGCTGATCGTCGCCCTGTTGCTGGCGACCCTGGGCATCGTCGGGCTGATCCTGTTCCCGGCCCTGGGCAGCCTGGGCTTGTTGATCGCCACAGTGATCTTCATCGGTCTGATGACCTACGCCATTCGCGGGCTGTACTGGGCGATCCTCGATACCTGCCGGATTCCCCTGCGCATCACCGGCCTGGCCATTGGCATCGTGTCGGTGGTGGGCTACCTGCCGGACGCCTTTATCCCGCTGATCAACGGCTATCTCACCGAACATTTCCCCGGGGCCTTGGGCTATCGCTTGTACTTCGGCTATATCGCCGCGGTCGGCGCCCTTGGCACCTTGGCCGCGATCGCTCTGCGCGCTCGCGTCAACCGTACCCAGCAGCATTCGCAAACAGGAGCCTGAGATGAAAATCGTCGCCCTTGAAACCCATATCGTCGCCGTCCCGCCACCGCATATCGGCGGCATGTACTGGCTGTTCGTCAAGCTGCGCACCGCCTGCGGCATCGAAGGCGTGGGCGAGATCTATGCCGCCACCTTCGGTCCCCAGGCGATGCAGCCGATCATCGAGGATGTGTTCCAGCGCTACCTGCTGGACCAGGATCCGCACCATATCGAGCGCTTCTTCCGCCAGGCCTATTCCAGCGGGTTCACTCAGCGCCCGGACTTGACCATGATGGGCGTGGTCAGCGGCCTGGAGATGGCCTGCTGGGACATCATTGGCAAGGCGGCGAACAAACCGGTGTATGAACTGCTGGGGGGCAAGGTCCATGAGCGCCTGCGTTCCTATACCTATCTGTATCCGCTCAACAGCCGCGGCGAATACGATTACGACGACCCGGACCTGGCCGCCGAATGCGCAGTAAAGAACATGAACCAGGGCTTCACCGCCCTGAAGTTCGACCCGGCCGGCCCCTACACCGCGTACTCCGGACACCAGCTGTCCCTGGAAGTGCTGGAGCGTTGTGAAACCTTCTGCCGCAAGATCCGTGAAGCGGTGGGCAATCGCTGCGACCTGCTGTTCGGCACCCATGGGCAGATGGTGCCGTCCTCGGCCATTCGCCTGGCCAAGCGCCTGGAACAATACGACCCGCTGTGGTTCGAGGAGCCAGTGCCGCCGGGCCAGGAGCAGGCCATGGCGCAGGTGGCGGCCAAGACCAGCATCCCGATCGCCACCGGCGAGCGCCTGACCACCAAGTACGAGTTCTTCAAGCTGCTGCAGGCCGGTGGCGCCTCGATCCTGCAGATGAACGTGGCGCGCTGCGGTGGCCTGCTGGAGGCGAAGAAGATCGCCAGCATGGCCGAGGTCTACTACGCGCAGATCGCCCCGCACCTGTACAACGGCCCGATTGGCGCGGCGGCGAGTTTCCAGCTGGCCACCTGCACACCGAACTTCCTGATCCAGGAAAGCATCATGACCTGGGGCGGCTTCCATGCCGAAGTGCTGACCAAGCCTTTGCAATGGGAGGACGGCTACATCATCCCGTCCAGCGAGCCGGGACTGGGGGTGGAGCTGAACATGGACGTGGTGCGCAGGCACTCGCCTTACAACGGTGAACGCCTGCACTTGCAAATGGCCGCGACTCCGGCCGACGTCAACGACCACTCCCCGGCCAAGGGCTGAGCATTTCCCGCCCGGTAACGGGCAGGGCATGGGCAGCCGCTACGGCTGCCTTCAATACGACCTGAGCGGTAACCCTGCATGACATACGACTACATCATCGCCGGCGCCGGCGCCGCCGGCTGCGTTCTGGCCAATCGGCTCTCGGCCTCGGGCCAATACTCGGTATTGCTACTGGAAGCGGGCGGCAAGGACTCATCGTTCTGGTTCAAGATTCCGGTGGGTTTCGCCAAGATGTATTACAACCCTCACTTCAACTGGATGTACTACAGCCAACCGCAGAAGCAGCTCGGCGACCGAGCTATCTACGCACCGCGGGGCAAGGTCCAGGGCGGCTCCGGCTCGATCAACGCGATGATCTATGTACGCGGCCAGGCCCATGATTTCGATGATTGGGCGGCCGATGGCAATGAGGGCTGGAGCTTCGACGAGGTGCTGCCGTATTTCCGCAAGCTGGAGAATCATCCTCTGGGAGACAGCCAGTACCACGGCGGCAGCGGCCCCATCAACATCACCCCGATGAAGGGCCAGACCCATCCCATCTGCGATGTGTTCCTCAAAGGCTGCGAGGAACTGGGCTACTCGCGCAGTGAAGATTTCAATGGTGCCAAATTCGAAGGTGCCGGGATCTACGACGTCAACACCCGCAATGGCCAGCGCTGCTCCAGCAGTTTTGCCCATCTGCATCCGGCGTTGAGCCGGCCGAATCTCAAGGTCGAGCATTACGCACTGGTGGACCGGGTCCAGTTCGACGAGCAGAAACAGCGCGCCACCGGAATCAGTGTGACCCAGCACGGTGTTATCCGGACCTTCAATGCCAACAAGGAAGTGATCCTGTGTGCCGGTGCGGTGGACACGCCGAAGATCCTGCAACTGTCCGGGGTTGGTGATCGTGAGTTGCTGGCCCGGCACCGGATTCCTCTGGTGCGGCACCTGCCGGCGGTGGGGCAGAACCTGCAGGACCATCTGTGCGTCAGCTACTACTACAAGGCCAATGTGCCGACTCTCAACGACCAGCTCAGCTCGCTGTTCGGCCAGCTCAAGCTGGGCCTGCAATACCTGCTGACGCGCAAGGGCGCACTGGCCATGAGCGTCAACCAGGCTGGCGGTTTCTTCCGTGGCGATGCCGTGCAGGAACACCCCAACCTGCAGCTGTACTTCAACCCGCTGTCGTACCAGATCCCCAAGAGCAACAGGGCCAGCCTCAAGCCCGAGCCGTATTCCGGCTTTCTGCTGTGCTTCAACCCGTGCCGGCCCACCAGTCGCGGCAGCATCCAGATCGCCTCGAAGAACCCTCGGGATGCGGCGCTGATCGACCCCAACTACCTGAGCACCGACAAGGACATTGCCGAGGTGATCCAGGGCAGCCGCCTGCTGCGCAAGATCATGCAGGCCCCGGCGCTCAAGAGCATTACCGTGGATGAAGTGCTACCGGGGCCGGCGGTGGCCAGTGATGAGCAGATGCTGCAGTACTTTCGCGAGAACAGCGGCTCGATCTACCACCTGTGCGGTTCCTGCGCCATGGGCCGCGACGAGCAGCGCTCGGTGGTGGACAAGCGTCTCAAGGTGCATGGCCTGGCGGGGCTGCGCATTGTCGATGCCTCGATCTTCCCCAACGTCACCTCCGGCAACACCCATGCGGCGGTACTGATGGTGGCGGAAAAGGGCGCCGACCTGATCCTCGAGGACGCCCTGTAGCCGCTGCCCAAGCCTGCACACGACGCAGTCGATACAAAGAGGCACGCGCGGTTCAGCCGTAGCGGGCTTTTGGCTGGCCCGGGTTCAGCGCAGTTTCTCCAGCATCTGGTAGTACCACATGCCCGCCGCCAGCATCGGGTTGCCCAACTGGTCGCCGAAGGGAACGCGGATGTGCTGGCAGGCGGCGAAGGTGTCGTAGTGGCCGAGGTGGCCGGTCAGGGCCTGGGCCATGATCTCGCCCATGATGTGGGTGGTGGCCACGCCGTGCCCGGAGTAGCCCTGGCAGTACCAGACGTTGTCCGAGAGCTTGCCCAGTTGCGGGATGCGGTTGATCACGATGCCCATGGCGCAGCTCCACTGGAAATCGATGCCTACGCCCTTGAGCGCGGGGAAGGTGCGTTCGATGCACGGGCGCAGTTCGCCGGCGATGTCCCGCGAGTCCTTGCCGCTGTAGTTGGCGCCGCCGCCGAACAGCAGGCGGCCGTCGGCGGTCATGCGGTAGTAATCGAGCACGAAGCGGCAGTCGTAGACCGCCAGGTCCTCGGGGTTGAGGCGCTTGGCCAGGTCGCCCAAGGGCTCGGTGGTGACGATGCCGCCCATGGCGGGGAAGATCTTGCCCTTGAGTTTCTTCGGTTCCAGCTTGTGGTACACATCGCCCGCCAGAAGCACTTGCCGGGCATCGATGCGGCCCTGGGCAGTGACCACCGCCGGGCGCTCACCGTGGATGATCTCCAGCACTTCGCTGTGTTCGAAAATCAGCGCCCCCAGGCTTTCGGCGGCCCGGGCTTCGCCGATGCACAGGTTCAACGGATGCAGGTGCAGGTTGCGGGTGTTCTTGATGGCGCCGTGGTAGAGCTCGCTTTCCAGCAGCCCGCGGACCTGGGCCCGGTCCAGCAGGCTGACCTCGTCGCCCATGCCGCGGCGCACCGCTTCTTCGTAGTCGGCGCGCAGGCCCGGCAGGTGGCTGGGCTTGTAGGCCGCGTGCAGGTGGCCGTGCTTGAGGTCGCAGGCAATGGCGTATTTTTCCACTCGCTGCTGGATGATCTGGTGCCCGCGCCAGCGCAGGTGCCAGATGAAATCGTCCACTTCCTCGCCCAGGTGGCGGCGCATCTGCTTGCGCATGGCTTCATCGCCGGAGAGGCTGCCGGTGACCTGGCCGCCATTGCGCCCGGTGGCGCCCCAGCCGATCTTGTGGCTTTCCACGATGGCGACTTTCAGGCCGCGCTCGGCCAGTTCCACCGCGCTGGCGACGCCGGTGAAGCCGCCGCCGATGATCACCACATCCACTTGATGAGTGCCTTGCAGGGTCGGGTAGTGGGTTTCCTGGTTCAGGGTGGCGCTGTAGTAGCTGGGGCAGCGCTCGGCTGCCGGGGTCCGCGGATCGAAGGCGGCTGTCATGGATAGAACCTCGCAAAAAAGTGAGCCGGGCCGCTGCGGGCAGGCAGCGGCCAGGGCTTTGAAATCGGTCGATGGGCCGGCGGGTCCGGCACGCAATGGATGCGCCCGAGCCCTGCGCGGCAGATCGGCAACGGACCTCAGGCCTGGGTCAGGTACCAGCGCCAGTCCTGCTCGCCGACTTCGGCCATGAACTGGCGGTACTCGGCACGCTTGACCGCCAGGTACACACCGAGGAATTCGGAGCCCAGGGCATCCCGTGCCCAGGCCGATTGCTCCAGGGCCACCAGCGAGGTCAGCCAGTCGGTGGGCAGCAGTTCGGTGGCCTGGGCGTAGCCATTGCCCTGTACCGGCTCGCCGGGGTCGAGGTTTTCCCGCAGGCCGCGATGGATGCCGGCGAGAATCGCCGCCGCTGCCAGGTAGGGGTTGGCGTCGGCACCGCAGATGCGGTGCTCGATGTGCCGGCTATTGGCCGGGCCGCCGGGCACCCGCAGGCTCACGGTGCGGTTGTCGACGCCCCAGGTGGGGGCCAGGGGCGCGTAGCTGTTGCTCTGGAAACGCCGGTAGGAGTTGGCGTTGGGGCAGAACAGCAGCAGCGACTCCAACAGGGACGCGAGCATGCCACCCACCGCCTGGCGCAACAGCGGGGTGCCGGCCGGGTCCTGGCTGGCGAACAGGTTGCGGCCCGCGGCGTCGGCGATGCTCACGTGCATGTGCATGCCGGTGCCGGCCAGGTGATCGAAAGGCTTGGCCATGAAGGTGGCCTGCATCCCGTGCTTGTGGGCCACGGCCTTGACCAGGCGCTTGTAGCGCACGGCCTGGTCCATGGCTTCCAGGGCGTCGCCGTGTTCCAGGGTGATCTCCACTTGCCCGGGGGCGTATTCGGAGATCGCCGTGCGCGCCGGAATGCCTTGCAGCTTGCAGGCGGCGTAGAGGTCGGCGAGGAACGGTTCGATCTGCTCCAGCTCGCGCAGGCCGTAGACCTGGGTGCTGCGCGGGCGACCGCCATCGGCGTCCAGCGCCGGTTGCGGCCGGCCATTGCCGTCGCGCTTGGCGTCCAGCAGGTAGAACTCCAGCTCGCAGGCCATCACCGGGTGGTAACCCTCGGCCTTGAGGCCGTCGATCACCTTGATCAGCAGGTGGCGCGGGTCGGCGATGCTGGCGGGCAGGCCCTCCTGGGGGTGCATGCTGACCTGCACCGCGGCGGTAGGGATCTGCCGCCAGGGCAGGCGTACCAGGCTGCCGGCCAGTGGGTAGGCACGGCAGTCGATATCGCCCACATCCCAGACCAGGCCGGAGTTCTCCACGTCGTCGCCGTTGAGGGTCAGGCCAAGGATGGTGCTGGGCAGGGGCCGGCCGCTTTCGTACACCGCCAGCAGTTCTTCGCGGTGCAACAGCTTGCCCCGGGGCACGCCGTTGGCGTCGAGAATGAACAGCTCGATCATGTCGATATCGGGGTTGGCGGCGAGGAGACTCCGGGCTTCGTCTAGGGCTGCAAAATTCATGTTTGTGCTCGCTTGGCGCCCGTGGGGCGCGCAGGTTTTCAGGTCCTGCAACGACGCCGCGCACGGGCCGGTTGCAAGGGCAGAAATCAGGTCTGGGAGGGACCACGCAGGAGCGCGATCAGGCCAGCGGCGAGTGATCCGGAGGGCGTGAGGAATGGCGCAGGCGGGAACGGCACAGGGCCATGGGCAGGTTGACCAGAAGCTTCATGGGCAGGGCCTGTCCAGGAAGAGAAAACCGATGACGCCAGCGCGCACCTCATGCACCTCACGAGGGCGTTGGGCAGGGTGCAGCGGGGAGTGGCAGGGCAGTGCGATACGAGCGTCGACAAGCGTACCACCGCCAAGGCGCGGGGCCGTGGAGCGGGTGCAGGCCAATCCGTGGAACGGGCTCTGGGGATGCATCTGCCGGGTGATCTCGCTGTCGAGTTCGGGGTGATTATTCTTGGTTTACACCGGGCGCTGGAGGATGCGAACTGCTGCGGCGAGCCTCCAGGGCGGATCAATACTGCAAGAAAGCGCAGGCCAATGTAAGGGGGGTAAAGGGCGCGAGCCCCTTGGCATGGGGCTTTCGCTCATGGTGAAAACCGCGTGCTAGAGCGGCGCGTCCCGGCTGCCAGGCGTGTCTGATTTTTTTTACAGAGCCTTAGTAGAGGCCCGGCAGCAGGCGCCAGCTGCGGGCGCGATAGGCCTCGTATTCCTCGCCGAAATGCTTGAGCAACAAGGCCTCCTCGGCATGAATCCGCGCAATCAGCGGGACCAGGGTCAGTGCTGCCAGCAACAACCCCAGCCCCGAGCGAAACGCCAGGGCCCAACCCAGGGCATTCACCAGCAGGCCCAGGTAGCTGGGGTTGCGCAGGTGGCGGTAGAGGCCATCCACCACCAGGCGGTGGTTGGGCTGGATCGCCACCAGCCCGCTGAAGCGCCGGCCGAGGATGAACACCGGCCACAGCCGCAGCCCGCCGCCGAGGATGAACAGCAAGGCCCCGAGCCAGCGCAGGCCTTCGCCGCCGAAGGTGCAGAAATCGATGCGGTCGCTGTAGGCCGGGACGAAGCCGCTCAACAGGCCGATCACCCCGAACACCGGCAGCACCCAGCGGTTGCCCTGGTCTTCCTGCTCGCCGCTGCTCAGGTTGACTTCGCTGTACAGCGCGGCGACCACCATCAGCAGGGTGGCGATGGCGATCAGGGTCAACTGTGGATGGCCGAAGAAGGCGGAGAAACCGCCCATGCCCCAGATCGCCAGGCCCAGGTAGGCGATGGCACCGAGGATGCTGGAAACGGCCAGCCTGAGGGAGATTTTCATGATGCGCTGCGCCAGTAGCGGGAACCTGTGTTGAGTGTAGGAGCCCGCCTGCGGGTGAAGGCGTACGTTCGTCCGCTGCAAGGTTCAGCCCGCGGTTTTCTGGGTCAGGTGCCCCGCCAGAAAGTCGATGAAGGCCCGGGTCTTCTGCGGCACCCGCCGTGCAGAGGGGTAGACCACGTTGATGCTGATGGGCGGCGCCTGCCATTCGCAGAGCACCGGCACCAGGCGCCCGGCCGCCAGGGCGTCCTCGACGATGAAATCCGGCAGCAGGGCGATGCCCATGCCGGCCTCGGCGGCCTGAGCCAGCAGGTCGCCGTTGTTGGCGTGCAGCGGTCCGGTGACATGCACCCGCTGCACGTCACTGCCGTTGCTCAATTGCAGGCTGACGCCGCTTTGCAGGTAGCCGTAGTTCAGGCACTGGTGGCTGCTCAGGTCCTTGGGCTGGCGCGGGATGCCGGCCCGGGCCAGGTAGGTGGGGGAGGCCACCATGATCCGCGGTGCCGGTGCCAGCTGGCGGGCCACCATGGACGAGTCCGGCAGGCTGGCAATGCGCAGGGTGACATCGAAGCCGCCGCGCAGCGGGTCCACCTGCTGGTCGCTGAGCACCAGTTGCAACTCGATCAGCGGATGCTGTTCGTGGAACAGCGGTACCAGCGGCCCAAGCCGACGCAGACCGAAGGACATCGGTGCATTGACTCGCAGCACTCCGCGCAACTCGGCGATGCCATCGCGCGCGCGCTGTTCGGCCTCGTCCACCGTGGCCAGCACTTCCCGAACGCTTTCGTAGTACTCGGCGCCGGCTTCGGTCAGGCGCAGGCTGCGGGTGGTGCGTTGCAGCAGTTGCACGCCGATGGCCTCTTCCAGCGCCTGGATCTGTTTGCTGACCTTGGAACGGGGCACGTCCATGGCGCGGGCGGCTGCGGCAAAGCCGTTTTCGTCGACGGTGACGACGAAGGCGCGCATGCATTCGATACGGTCCATGATTGTCCCTATTTTAGAATCAATGATTCTCGATTTTAGGTAATTGTTCCTTTTTCTGCCAGGCCCTAGATTAGCCACCAAGCCGGACGCCACGGGGCGCAAGCAGCGCCATCAGCCGGTCATGTTCGACCCTCACTCTCTGACTGCAAAAGGAACGCGCCATGTCCATTCGTGAATTGCTCAACCCGACCAACTCCGCCCTGATCCTCATCGACCACCAGCCGCAGATGGCCTTCGGCGTGCAATCGATCGATCGCCAGACCCTGAAGAACAACACCGTGGCCCTGGCCAAGGCGGCCAGGATCTTCAACGTGCCGAGCATCCTCACCTCGGTGGAGACCGAAAGCTTCAGCGGCTACATCTGGCCGGAACTGCTGGCGGTGTTTCCCGGCCAGCAGCCCATCGAGCGCACGTCGATGAACTCCTGGGAAGACCGCAAGCTGGTGGACGCGGTGAAGGCCACCGGGCGCAAGAAACTGGTGATGGCGGCGCTGTGGACCGAGGTCTGCCTGACCTTCCCGGCGCTGGAGGCCATGGCCGAAGGTTACGAGGTGTACATCGTCACCGACGCCTCCGGCGGCACCAGCCAGGAGGCCCACGACATGGCCGTGCAGCGGATGATCCAGGCCGGCGCGGTACCGGTGACCTGGCAGCAGGTGCTGCTGGAGTACCAGCGCGACTGGGCGCACAAGGACAGCTACGACGCGGTCATGGGCCTGGTACGGGAACACAGTGGTGCCTACGGCATGGGCGTGGACTATGCCTACAGCATGGTGCACAAGGCCCCGCAACGTCAGCTGTAGGCGCCGGCTGGCCGGCGAATGCGATCGCACCCACCGCTTCGCTGGCGAGCCAGCCCCTACGGGCCTTAACTGTGATGCGCGAATGCATCTCCTAGCAGACACTGGAGCCTTCTGATGAATATCGAACTCACCGACGGTGTCGTGACCCTGCTGGTCCGTCACCGGATCAAGCAGGGCCAGGATCAGGCCTATGAAACCTGGCTGCGGCAGATCATCGCCAAGGCCCGCAGCTATCCGGGGCACCTGGGCATCGACGTGGTGCGTGGCCACAGCGGCGGCCTCGGGTTGTTCACCAGCGTGCTGCGCTTTGCCAGCACCGAACAGTTGCAGCACTGGCTGGATTCCGCCGACCGCCGCGAGCTGGTGCAACAGGCCCAGCACCTGCTGGCCGACGGTGACCAGACCGAAATCAACGCCGATCGCGAATTCTGGTTCACCCCCCAGGACGGCGGTGCACCGACCCCGCCACCGCGTTGGAAACAGGCGTGTGTGACCTTCCTGGTGATCCTGCCGCTGAGCTTCCTGGTGCCGCAATTGTGGAAGCCGCTGTTCGCCCAACTGCCCTGGCTTGGCGGCTACGTGCCGGCCACGGTGCTGATCACCCTGAGCATCGTGCTGCTGGTGGTCTACGTCTTCATGCCCCGGGTCACGCGCCTGTTCAGCCGCTGGCTGCAGCCGCGCAATGCGGCCTGATTCCTTCCCGACCTTCGTTTGGAGCAATGCCATGAAACCCGATGCAATTGCCGACCTGATTCTGTTCAACGGCCGCCTGCACACCGTGGACCGGGCCAAACCCCGGGCCAGCGCGGTGGCGATCAAGGACGGGCGCTTCATCGCCGTGGGCAATGACGCCCAGGCCATGGCCCTGCGCGGTGCCGGCACCCAGGTCATCGACCTTATGGGGCGCACGGTGATCCCCGGGCTCAATGACTCGCACTTGCACCTGATCCGCGGCGGCCTGAACTACAACCTGGAGCTGCGCTGGGAAGGCGTGCCGTCCCTGGCCGACGCCCTGCGCTTGCTCAAGGAACAGGCCCTGCGTACCCCGGCGCCGCAGTGGGTACGGGTGGTGGGCGGCTGGAACGAATTCCAGTTTGTCGAGAAACGCATGCCGACCCTGGAAGAGCTGAACCAGGCGGCGCCGGATACCCCGGTGTTCGTCCTGCACCTGTATGACCGCGCCTTGCTCAACCGCGCCGCGCTGCGAGTGGTGGGCTACGACCGCAACACGCCGAACCCGCCGGGGGGCGAGATCGTCCGCGATGGCAACGGCAACCCCACCGGCATGCTGATCGCCCGCCCTAATGCGATGATTCTGTACGCGACCCTGGCCAAGGGGCCCAAGCTGCCGTTGGAGTACCAGGTCAACTCGACCCGCCAGTTCATGCGCGAGCTCAACCGCCTGGGGGTCACCAGCGCTATTGATGCCGGCGGCGGCTTCCAGAACTACCCCGACGACTATCAGGTGATCAACCAGTTGGCGGCCCAGCAGCAACTGACCGTGCGCATCGCCTACAACCTGTTTACCCAGAAGCCCAAGGAAGAACTGGCGGACTTCAAGCACTGGACCTCCAGCGTCACCTACGGCCAGGGCGACGACTTCCTGCGGCACAACGGGGCAGGGGAGATGCTGGTGTTTTCCGCTGCGGATTTCGAGGACTTCCTCGAACCGCGTCCCGACCTGCCGCAGAGCATGGAGCAGGAGCTGGAACCGGTGGTGCGCCACCTGGTGGAGCAACGCTGGCCGTTCCGCCTGCACGCCACCTACGATGAATCCATCTCGCGGATGCTCGATGTGTTCGAGAAGGTCGACCGCGACATTCCCTTCAACGGCCTGCCGTGGTTCTTCGATCATGCGGAAACCATCAGCCCGAAGAACATCGAACGGGTGAGGGCCCTGGGCGGCGGCATCGCGATCCAGGACCGCATGGCCTTCCAGGGCGAGTACTTCGTCGAGCGCTACGGCGCCAAGGCCGCCGAAATGACCCCGCCGATCCAGCGAATGCTCGCCGAAGGCATTCCGGTGGGCGCCGGCACCGACGCCACCCGAGTCTCCAGCTACAACCCCTGGACCTCGCTGTACTGGATGGTCAGCGGCCGGACTGTCGGCGGGCTGGAGCTGTACCCCCAGGGCCTGAGCCGTGATACCGCGCTGGAACTCTACACCCACGGCAGCGCCTGGTTCTCCTCGGAACAGGGCAAGAAGGGCCAGATCAAGGTCGGGCAACTGGCGGACCTGGTGGCCCTGTCGGCGGACTACTTCAGCGTCGAGGAAGAGGCGATCAAGTGGATCGAATCCCTGCTCACCGTGGTGGATGGCAAGGTGGTGCATGCCGCCGGTGACTTCGAAAAACTGGCCCCACCGAGCCTGCCGGTGACCCCGGACTGGTCGCCGGTGGCCAAGGTCCCTGGGCATTGGAAGCCCAACGCACCGTTGCAGAACCGGGTGCACCAGTGCAGCGGCCCGTGCGCGGTGCATGCCCACGGGCACCAGAAAGCGCGCATGTCCAATGTACCGGTGAGTGACTTCCAGGGGTTCTGGGGGGCGTTTGGGTGTTCGTGTTTTGCGTTCTGAGCTGTAGGAGCTGGCTTGCCAGCGAAGGCGGTTTCAAGGCTAACACCGCTTTCGCTACGGGTTTGAAATTGGCTTCAATAAAAATGGGCGCTCATGAAGAGCGCCCATTCAATTGTTTAAACAACTAGTTGGTGATTAACGAATTGATCGCGTTACTTAGCAGAACCGATCAATAACCCGAACTTCCGATTTATCCCGCAGCGATTGCCATTCGGCTTTCAGGGTCTCCAGGACCCGGCCGATGAAGTCCTTGTCGGCGGCGGCTTTCTTGCCGACGTAGCCCTGGCCGCGGCGGTACATCTTCAGGCGGGCCGCGAGGTCCCGGTTGTTCTGGTCGAACTCTGCTTCATGGCTATGGGGCGACAGGCAGTCGATATGCACTTGGCCCGACTTGGCGATCCACAGGATGTGGCTGTCGTGGCTGTCTTTCTGTGCGGCGAACATACGTGCCAATTCATCAATAGTGGGTTGGTTATTAAGATTCATTTGTAGCCCCCTTGACCATTTATCGATCTATCTAAGTTGATTCGCTAATTCATCTTGCTACGTCGGTAAGTTGAACCCTGATACCGGAAACAGGGCGACAGAGGGTGTCTGTCGGATACAGATAAGGCCCAGAGCCTGATGCGTGTAGTTGCCTTGATTAACTGCTACGCAATAGCGTCACAACGAAGAGAAGCAGCGTAAACCTGGATGAAGCTGCCGACATTCCCACCATCGGCCACAAGCATCTTGAAGAGTTTTCGCCGGCTTCCCGTCGTGGTACTGGACGGTCAATGCCAGGTCAGTTTCATCAATCTGCCTTGTGGGCAGTACACATCCGGGTCACAGCTCGGCGGTCAGACGAGCTTGCTCATAACACCTTTGCCTCGTCCCCCGATCGGGGAGACGTCTGCATCATGCAAGGCCGAAATCCTCTCGTCAACGGTTTTGTAGTGAAAATTTTCATGCACTACATATTGTCTGACAAAAGCCGAAAAGCCATCATCCGGCCCCCCCAACGCGAGGCTGGGCAGGTAGAATCGGCGCCTTGAAATGTTCTGAGGTTGCAGCGGTGGATGTACAACAAGGCTTCGTCCTGACCCGGCACTGGCGCGATACGCCGGCGGGCACGCAAGTCGATTTCTGGCTGGCCACCGACCAGGGGCCGCGCCAGATCCGCCTGCCGTTGCAGACTTCCGTGGCCTTTATCCCGGCGGCGCAGCGGGCCCAGGCCGAGCGCTTGCTGACCGACGACCCGGATGTGCAACTGCGCCCCTTGCAGTTGCGTGACTTCCACCAGCGCCCGGTGCTGGGCCTGTACTGCCCGCAGCACAATCAGCTGATGCGCCTGGAGAAGACCCTGCGGCGCGCCGGGGTCGAGGTGTTCGAAGCCGATGTACGACCGCCCGAGCGCTACCTGATGGAGCGCTTCATCACCGCGCCGGTGTCCTTCGGCGGCCAGCCCGGCCCCGATGGCTTGTTGCTGGAGGCGCAGATGAAGCCGGCGCCAAACTACCGGCCGAGCCTCAAGCTGGTGTCCCTGGACATCGAGACCAGCGAGCGCGGCGAGTTGTATTCCATTGCCCTGGAAGGTTGCGGCCAGCGCCAGGTGTACATGCTCGGCAAGGCCCGGGACGACGACAGTGCGGTGGATTTCGACCTGGAGTTCTGCGCCAGCCGCGAGCAGTTGCTGGAGAGGCTCAACCAGTGGCTGGCCGAGCATGACCCCGACGCGATCATCGGCTGGAACCTGGTGCAGTTCGACCTGCGCGTACTCCACGAACATGCCCGGCGCCTGGCGGTGCCGCTGCGCCTGGGGCGTGGTGGCGAGGAAATGCAGTGGCGCGAGCACGGCAGCCGTACCCACTATTTCGCCTCGGCTGCCGGCCGCCTGATCATCGATGGCATCGAGGCATTGCGTTCGGCGACCTGGAGCTTCCCTTCCTTCAGCCTGGAAAACGTCGCCCAGACCCTGCTGGGGGAGGGCAAGTCGATCGACAACCCCTACCAGCGCATGGACGAGATCAACCGCATGTTCGCCGAGGACAAGCCGGCCCTGGCCCGCTACAACCTCAAGGACTGCGAGCTGGTGACGCGGATCTTCGCCAAGACCGAGCTGCTGACCTTTCTTCTGGAACGGGCCACGGTCACCGGCCTGCCCGCCGACCGCAGCGGCGGTTCCGTGGCGGCCTTTACCCACCTGTACATGCCGCTGATGCATCGCCAGGGCTTTGTCGCGCCCAACCTGGGCGAGCTGCCGCCCCAGGCCAGCCCCGGCGGTTTCGTCATGGATTCGCGGCCCGGGCTCTACGAGTCGGTGCTGGTGCTGGACTACAAGAGCCTGTACCCGTCGATCATCCGCAGTTTCCTGATCGACCCGGTGGGGCTGGTGGAAGGCCTGCGCCAACCGGACGAGCAGCATTCGGTAGCGGGCTTTCGCGGCGCGCGTTTCTCCCGCACCCGGCATTGCCTGCCATCGATCGTGACCCGGGTCGCCGAGGGCCGCGAAGTGGCCAAGCGCGAGCACAATGCGCCGCTGTCCCAGGCGTTGAAGATCATCATGAACGCCTTCTACGGCGTGCTGGGTTCCAGCGGTTGTCGCTTCTTCGACCCGCGCCTGGCGTCCTCCATCACCCTGCGTGGCCACGAGATCATGGCCCGCACCCGGCAACTGATCGAAGCCCAGGGGCATCAGGTGATCTACGGCGACACCGATTCCACCTTCGTCTGGCTCGGCGGCCTGCATGACGAGGAACAGGCAGCCCTGATCGGCCGTGCCCTGGTGGCCCACGTCAACCAGTGGTGGCGTGATCACCTGCAGCAGCAATACGGCCTGGAAAGCGCCCTGGAGTTGCAGTTCGAAACCCACTACAAACGCTTTCTGATGCCCACCATCCGTGGTGCCGAGGAGGGCAGCAAGAAGCGCTACGCCGGCCTGGTGCAGCGCGCCGATGGCAGCCAGGAGATGGTCTACAAGGGCCTGGAGACGGTGCGCACCGACTGGTCGCCCCTGGCCCGGGAATTCCAGCAGGAGCTGTACCAGCGCATCTTCCACCGCCAGCCCTACCAGGACTATGTGCGCGACTACGTGCAACGCACCCTGGCCGGGCAACTGGATGACCTGTTGATCTACCGCAAGCGCCTGCGCCGGCCCCTGGACGACTACGAGCGCAACGTGCCGCCCCATGTCCGCGCGGCGCGCCTGGCGGACGAATACAACCGCGAGCAGGGCCGCCCATTGCAGTACCAGAACGGCGGCTGGATCAGCTACGTCATCACCCTGGCCGGCCCCGAGCCCCTGGAAAACCGCCGCGCGGCCATCGACTACGAGCACTACCTGACCCGCCAGTTGCAACCGGTGGCGGACGCCATCCTGCCGTTCGTGCAGGACGATTTCAGCACCCTGGTGGGTGGGCAGATGGGCCTGTTCTGAAGCGCTTCAATCCACCACGAACAGCTTGGCCCCCACGGCGGTGAAGGAGCGGTGCGGCTCGGCGTTGTCCGCCACCTGGTAGCTCATGCCCGGGGTCAGGACGAACCGCCGGCCGTCCTCCAGTTCGGTGTGCAGCTCGCCTTCCAGGCACAACAGGATGTGGCCCTTGGAGCACCAGTGGTCAGCCAGGTAGCCGGGGCTGTATTCCACCATGCGCACGCGAATTTCACCGAACTGCCGGGTGCGCCAGAAGGCGCTGCCGGATTCGCCGCGATGCTCGGTGGGTTCGATGTTCGACCAGTCGGTGGTGGCGAAGGGAATTGCGCTGATGTGCATGCACGGCTCTTGAGGTTGTGAGGCAAAAGGGGAGAGGGCTCAGTCGTCCACGGCTTCGCAGAGACCACTGGCGCCATGCTTGTCGGTGTACTTGACGGTCACCGATTCGTCGTCCTCGACGCTGATGGACAGGCTGATTTCTGCCGTCTTGACCTGGAAATGCCGGTCATCCACGGCGCTGTTCTTGACTGCTTTGCCGTTGATGTAAACCGGGCCGCCCTGGTCGGCGCTGACTGCCAGATTGCCCGGGCAGGAGACGTTGAACAGTGGAATGCCTTCGGCGTGGGCCGAGCCGGCAAGGATCAGCAAGGTGCCCAGAAACAGGATTTTGCGCATCACAGACTCCTATCCAAAGAGGGCCGCGGGGCCCCGGTGCGGTGTCTAGCCTATCCCTTGGCGCCCCCTCGTGCGAGTGGAAAATTTACCCCGTGCCAGAGCGTTTCGGGAGCTTTGTAGGACAAAAAAAACCGTGGACTCACGGCTGACGGATATGTCAGGTTTCCAGCGCCTCAATGGGCGAGTGATAGGACGATCTCGCAGGCGGGGTCGCAGCTGTCCTATCGGATTTTTTGTCTGGAACAAGGACGTAGCAATGTCAAAAGCACTCTCGGAAGCAGTCGGCAACGGCATCGATTCGGCCGCTCAGGCCAGCCATGCCTACCAGCAAGTTCTGGCCTTCAGCCACCTGTATGACCGTGGCGGCAGCGAGCTGGTGAACGGCAAGCCATCCTTCACCGCCGACCAGGCGGCGGATTCGATCCTGCGCAAAGGCCTGTCCTGGCACGACCAGAACGGCGACGGCAAGATCGACCTGAGCTACAGCTTCCTCACCGAAAAACCGGCCAACTACAACCCGGCCCTGGGCAGCTTCAGCGAGTTCAGCGCACTGCAAAAAGCCCAGGCGCTGCTGTCCCTGCAATCCTGGGCGGACGTGGCCAACGTGACCTTCACTGAAGCGGCCAAGGGTGGCGACGGCCACATGAGCTTCGGCAACTACAACGTCAGCACCGGCGGCGCGGCCTTTGCCTACCTGCCGTCCGGCAGCAGCTACGACGGCCAGTCCTGGTACCTGATCAACGACCAGTACCGGGTCAACGAAACCCCGGGCAACGGCAACTACGGCCGCCAGACCCTGACCCACGAAATCGGCCACAGCCTGGGCCTGTCCCACCCGGGCGTGTACAACGCCGGCAGCGGCAGCCCGACCTACAACGACGTGACCTACGCCCAGGACACCCGCGGCTACAGCCTGATGAGCTACTGGAGTGAGAGCAACACCGGGCAGGACTTCAGCAAGGACGGCGGCGGTGCCTACGCCTCGGCGCCGTTGCTGGACGATATCGTCGCGGTGCAGAAGCTCTATGGCGCCAACCTGGAAACCCGTGCCGACGACACTGTCTACGGCTTCAACTCCAACACCGGTCGGGACTTCTACAGCGCCCACAGCGCTTCGGACAAGCTGGTGTTCGCGGTCTGGGACGGCGGCGGCAACGATACCCTGGATTTCTCGGGTTTCACCCAGAACCAGAAGATCAATCTCAATGAAGGGGGCTTCTCCGATGTCGGCGGCCTGGTGGGCAACGTGTCCATCGCCCATGGCGTGACTGTGGAAAACGCCATCGGCGGCTCGGGCAATGACCTGCTGATCGGCAACGCTGCGGCGAACATCCTCGAAGGCGGTGCCGGCAACGACATCATCTATGGCGGTGGCGGTGGCGACACCCTGTGGGGCGGGGCAGGGGCTGATACCTTCGTCTACGGCGCGGCCGCGGATTCGACCTTCGACGCCCCGGACTGGATCATGGATTTCGTCAGCGGCGAGGACAAGATCGACCTCACCGGGATCCCGCAATTCGCCTCCGGTGGCGCCACCCTGAACTTCGTCAGCGGCTTCACCGGGCACGCCGGCGACGCGATCCTCACCTACTACGCCGAAACCAACCAGACCAGCCTGATGATCGACCTCACCGGCCATGGCGCGGTGGACTTCGCCGTGGGTACCGTGGGCCAGGCGGCCGTTACCGACATCATCGCCTGATCGATCGGAAACAGTGGAGCGGCGCGCGATGCGCCGCTTCCACATCACTCTTCCCCTATCCCCCCTTGTTCTCCCCGGTCCCGGGCAGGTTTGACCGAGGCAGGGGATGGGCTGGCCATGGCGTTGCCGTCGATAGCCGTGGATGTCGAGCTGTTGCGCAGAGCAACGGATAGCGTTCCGGCAGGGGCCGTATCCAGGGCTTTTGCGTTTCTCCTGCACTTTGATTATCTTCGCCGCATGAATCTCCTGACTCCGAACATAGAACCGTTTTTCAGAGCTGCCGGATGGGTCCCTGGCAGGGCCGTTGTGGTTGATCGTCACGTACCCCGCGCACATCCGGCATTTCGCATCCTGCAAGCATTTGGCGAATTGACCGTAGGGCATATCGGCACGGGGGAGGAGTGTGCCTCTAGTGACATCGAGTTTGGCTCTCCGGCGTGCCCCGATGAACAAGTAGATGGCTGGCAAGAAGCGCTGCGCACCGACTTTGTTTGCTTGGGTGATGTACATCATGGTCATGGACAGCTCTGGCTGGACAGCCAAGGCCGTTTGTTCTTGAACGGATTGGTCGCGTCCATGATGCTTTTTGTTGGGCATGATTTTGCCCAAGGCATCGAGGCCCTGCTCAAAGGGTATCGATCACACCCCATGCTGTTGCCATCGCAGGAGGACGTCATGGTGTGGGGAGAGCGTTTTCGAGCTGGCGATCCGCGTGTTCTAACGCCCGATTTTTTCCGCGCCCGCGCGCTCTGATGTGGGGGCTGGGCATCGCGCCCAGCCGCCGCAACAGCGTTTTCGCTACGTAGTGGCAGATCAGGCGGTGGACTTCGCGGGTACGACAGGCACTGCGCCTGCGCCTGGCAAATCACCGCTCCAGTACATTGCCTAGGCCACCTGGGCCGCGCGTTTCGACCCGGGTACGAAGAACAACGAATGGACCCTCAGCGTCACGCCGAAGGCCCGCGGCAAGACTCTGTGGAACCTGGACCGTTCCGTCCGACGGTATCGCCTGAAGCCGCGAAGGCCGCAGGCTGCAATCCATTCTGAGGGCTGTCGGTGGCGCGGCCCTAGGCGATCAATCGCCACCCCCGCCGCCACAACCGCCCCCACCGCAACCGCCGCTGTCGCCTCCACCGCCATCACTGCCGCCACTGTCACCATCGCCGCCGAAACGCGAGCTGTCGCCGTCGCTGCTGCCGCTGGAGGAGTCGCTGTCGAAGGAACTGCTGTACAGCTCGCTGCCGCAGTGCACCACGGCAGCCGTAGTGGCGTTGTCCGTCAGGCGCCGCAGGGACTGGCAGTCGGCGACGTAGTGAAAGCCCCGGGCGATCTTCAGCTTGGCATCCAGGGCGAACAGCAGTGGCAGGCGGCTGGGCTGGGCCGGGTTGATGTTTTCTTCCAGGCAGGCCTGGCGCCAGACCCGGCGCAGGCCGTTGTCGCTTTGTTGCGCGGCGTTCTGGCCGAGCACCGCCGCCGGGGTGTGGTGGAGGAACTGGCCGAAGGCCTGGTTGCAGAACTGCTGGTAGTCCCGGGTATGCAAGATGAATTCGTGCCACAGGTCGTCCACCACCTGGGACGGCATCGACACGTAGCGCTGGCCGCTCTTGAGGTAGGCGAGAAAGAACTGGCGCAAGCCCTGGGCCACCAGCTGGCAGTCCTTGAGGTTCAGGTGCGGGTGCTGGGTGCGCAGGGGCTCGAACAAGCGCGGCGGCAGGGTGAAATTGCGGATGTGGGCTTCCCGACGCAAGGCCGTGAGGGCTTTCTGACGGCGCCAGAACACCAGGATCAGGGCCAGGGCCACCACTGCGGGCAAGATCAACAGCATGTTCGGTCTCCGCCGGAAAAAGTGCCGAGACAGTGGCGCAATGCGGCGTTTTATTCAAGCCATCGCCGTGCGCCTGCTGCCGGTGGTGGGGATCGGGGACACAGGCCGGGAAAAGTCCATCAGGGCCAACCAGCACTTCTATCTTCTGCTTATTGCCGGACCACGACTTGGCTGGCCAGGGTTTACACACCACACGGAAGTCACCCCATGAAAGCACGCAGAACCCCCATTGCCGTTGCCATCGGCCTCGCCGGCCTGTGCCTGTTGCCCACGGTGCAGGCCGACCAGGGCAGCGACACGGTGGCCCGCCTCAACCAGTTGTACAACGACACCCGCCAGGATTGCGGCGGCCCGTCGAAACCGGCATTCCTGTGTTCCGGGGTGCTGTTTCGCGCCACCTGGCCGTCCACCGACTACCAGTTCTACAGCATCAGCCCGAAAAGCCAGGCCAGCGGCGGCGTATCGGCGTCCTACCTGCGCAAGGATTCGAAGTTCCGCAAGCTGGCCTACGGACTGCAGAGCGGCTTCATCTTCGACACCATCTTCGGCAACCCCAAGGATCACCAGGACTATGCGGTGCTCTGTTCCTTCCCCATCGACGCCGCCACCGACGACCGCGGGCAGCAGGGCTGCACCGACTCGCGGCGCACCCCGGGCAATGTCGAGAAGTACTGCCACGAGATCGGTGTGACCACCGCCGAGCAATGGGGCGCCAACTACCGACAGAACCGTGGCGACCACTCGCGCCAGTGTTCCTTCGATGTACGTGACGAACGCAACAGCGCCGCCGGCCCGGCGTTCTACCAGAGCATCCGTTCCATGGCGCAGATCGCCGCAGAATCCTTCGGCACTCAGAATGAGCTGCGCCTGGCCAAGTGGGAGGAAAAACCGCCGCAATCGCCCTCGATCCTGGCCCTGTTCTACACCGAGGATGGCGGCCTGGAAGGTGCGCGGCTGAACCAGATCCAGTGGTACAAGGCCGTGCAGCAGTACCTGCCGGTGATCAACATGAAGCTGCCGCAGACGCCGGCGCAGGACGCGAGTTTCGTCTACGACAACAAGAAGCAGGTGATCTACCCGATCACCGAGAAGAACAGCTGCGATCGCTATGTGCAGAGTGCGGTGTGGATCGAACGTGATGACCCGGGCTTCGGCAAGAAAGTCATGACCCTGGAAGTCACGCCCACCGATTGCGGGCGCAACGTCAAGGACAACCAGACCAACAACTTCTTCAACGAACTGGCCAGCGACCACTACCTGGACGCCCAGTGGAAGAACAACCCGGACAACCGCGACAGCAGCGTGGGCAGCATGCGCCGGCAACTGGTCTGCCACTTCAACATCGCCCGCAACAAGCCGGAGTGGAACCTGGAGCCTTCACGGCCCTACACCTCCAACGAAGACTCCATCGCCAAGGGCTGCAACAACACCTGAGGCCCGCCAGACCGCCTTCGCCGGCAAGCCGGCTCCTACGGGCTCCCCGCACTATCACCGGCCACCGTAGGAGCTGGCTTGCCAGCGAAGAGGCCCGCAAGACCGCCCCCGTCGGCAAGCCCGAGCACGCTGCTCAGTTGTGGTTGATGTCGACGTCCCGGGTTTCCCGCAGGCACAACAACCCCACCACCAGGCTGACCCCGGTAATCAGCACCGGGTACCACAGGCCATAGAAGATATCGCCGGTGTAGACCACCAGGGCAAAGGACACGGTCGGCAGGAAACCGCCGAACCAGCCGTTGCCGATGTGGTAGGGCAGGGACATGGAGGTGTAGCGGATACGGGTCGGGAACAGCTCCACCATCAGCGCCGCCAGCGGGCCGTAGCACATGGCGGCAATCAGGATCAGCGCGACGATCAGCACCACCACCATGGTCTTGTTGACGTTCTGGCTGTCGGCCTGCTGCGGATAACCGGCCAGGGTCACTGCGCCGCGCAGGGCGGCCTCGTCGAAGCCGTTGATCTTCACATCACCGACGCTGACCTGCACCGGGCTGCCGGCGGGGGCGGCGATGCTGCTGTAGGGCAGGCCCTGCTTCACCAGGAAGGTCTTGACCTTGTCGCAGGGGCTGTCGAAGCGCGCCTTGCCCACCGGGTCGAACTGGAAGGTGCAGGTGGCCGGGTCGGCGGTGACGCTGATGGGCGCCTGGCGGCTGGCCTGGTCGATGGCCGGGTTGGCGTAGTGGGCCAGGGCCTTGAAGATCGGGAAGTACAGCAGCGTGGCCAGCAGCAGGCCGAGCATCAGCACCGGCTTGCGGCCGATCTTGTCCGAGAGCCAGCCAAAGAAGATGAACATCGGCGCGCCGATCACCACGCTGATGATCAGCAGGCTGTTGGCCAGGGCCGGGTCCATCTTGAGGAACTGGGTGAGAAAGAACAAAACGTAGAACTGCGCGGCATAGAAGGTCACCGCCTGCCCGGCATTGATGCTGAACAGGGCGATCAGCACCACCTTGAGGTTTTCCCACTTGCCGAAGGATTCGCGGATCGGCGCCTTGCTGGCGCGGCCTTCCTCTTTCATTTTCAGGAAGGCCGGCGACTCGTGCAGGCTCATGCGGATCCAGGTGGAGATGCCCAGCAGCACGATGGACAGCAGGAACGGCAGGCGCCAGCCCCAGACCTCGAACTGGTCGCCGGTGAAGTAACGGCAGGCCAGCACCACCAGCAGCGACAGCAGCAGGCCCAGGGTCGCGGTGGACTGGATCCAGCTGGTGTGCAAGCCGCGCTTGCCCTGGGGCGCGTGCTCGGCCACGTAGGTGGCGGCGCCGCCGTACTCGCCGCCCAGGGCCAGGCCCTGGAGCATGCGCAGGGCCACCAGGATGATCGGCGCGGCGATGCCGATGCTGGCGTAGTTGGGCAACAGGCCCACGGCGAAGGTCGCAACGCCCATGAGGATGATGGTGGCAAGGAAGGTGTACTTGCGCCCGATCATGTCCCCCAGGCGGCCGAACACCAGGGCGCCGAAGGGGCGCACCACGAAGCCGGCGGCAAAGGCCATCAGGGCGAAGATGAAGGCCGTGGTGTCGTTGACCCCGGCGAAGAACTGCTTGCTGATCACCGCCGCCAGGGCGCCGTAGAGGAAAAAGTCGTACCACTCGAACACCGTGCCGAGGGACGACGCGAAGATGACCTTCTGGCTGCCCTTGGCAGTGGAGTCCTGCAGGGGCGCGTTCAGGGGCTGTGCGTGTTCTGACATAGGGGGCTTCCTTACAGTGATTATTGTTGTTGTTCCACTGCCGACGCCGTTTCCGGCGCCGCTGTTGCAGATTCACCGCGACCGCACGATGAACCCTTGTTTCCCTCATCCGTAGGAGCTGGCTTGCCAGCGAAGAGGCCCGTGAGCCAGGTGCCGGCCTTGGAGGCGCCTTCGCCGGCAAGCCGGCTCCTACATCAGATGCATCTGTTCCTGCTGTCCCGTAGGAGCTGGCTTGCCAGCGAAGAGGCCCGTGAGCCGGGCGCCGGCCTTGGGGACGCCTTCGCCGGCAAGCCGGCTCCTGCGCTCATGCCGGGGTGGCGGGCTCCTTGTGCTGGACGGTGCTCCTGGGGACGCTGGCAAGGATCAGTTCAGCGGCCTTTTCAGCGATCATCAAGGTCGGTGAGCAGGTATTGCCCGAGGTGATGCGCGGCATGATCGAGGCATCGGCGATGCGCAGCCCCGCAATGCCGTGCACCCGCAGTTGTGCGTCCACCACCGCCTGGGCATCGCTGCCCATGCGGCAGGTGCCCACCGGATGGAAGATGGTGGTGCCGATGCGGGCCGCGGCCTCGTGCAGTTGCTCGGTGCTTTGCAGCTCGGGGCCGGGCAGGTATTCGCTGGGCTTGAAGGGTTGCAGGGCCGGGGCGCCGACGATGCGTCGGGTCAGGCGGATGGCGTCGGCGGCGACCCGCAGGTCCTCGGGGTGGCTCAGGTAGTTGGGCTGGATCAGCGGCGCATCGCCGGCCTCCACGGAACGGATCTCGACCCGGCCACGGCTCTGCGGGCGCAGGTCGCAGACCGAGGCGGTAAAGGCCGGGAAGGCGTGCAGCGGTTCGCCGAAACGCTCCAGGGACAGCGGCTGCACGTGGTACTCCAGGTTGGCCCGGGTCTGTTCCGGGCCCGAGCGGGCAAAGGCGCCAAGCTGGCTGGGGGCCATGGACAGCGGGCCGCTGCGGTCATACAGGTAGCGCAGGCCCATGCCCATCTTGCCCCACAGGCTGCCCGCGATCTGGTTCAGGGTGCGGGCGTTCTCCAGCTTGTAGATCAGGCGCAGTTGCAGGTGGTCCTGCAGGTTGCCGCCCACCCCGGGCAGGGCATGGCTGACGCCGATCCCCAAGCGTTGCAGGAGTGGCGCCGGGCCGATCCCCGAGCGCTGCAGGATGCTCGGCGAGCCGACGGAGCCGGCGCAGAGGATGATCTCGCGGCGCGCCTTGAAGTTCTCCAGGCGCCCCTGGCAACTGGCCCGCACCGCTGTGGCGCGGCCGTCCTCGAGGAGCAGCCGCTGCACCTCGATGCCGGTCAGCACCACCAGGTTCGGGCGCTGGGCGATGGGTTTGAGAAAGGCCTTGGCGGCGTTCCAGCGCACCCCGGCCTTCTGGTTGACCTGGAAGTAGCCGCAGCCTTCGTTGTCGCCGCCGTTGAAGTCGTCGATGTTGCGAATGCCGCTCTGCTCGGCAGCGCTGCGAAAGGCATCGAGGATCGGCCACGACAGGCGCTGGCGCTCGACCCGCCATTCACCGGCGGCGCCGTGCAGTTCGCTGCCGCCGGCAAAGTGGTTCTCGCTTTTCTTGAACAGCGGCAGCACCTGGTCCCAGCCCCAGCCCGGGTTGCCTTCAGCGGCCCAGCTGTCGTAGTCGGCAGCCTGGCCACGCATGTAGATCATGCCGTTGATCGACGAGCAGCCTCCCAGCACCTTGCCCCGCGGGTAGCTCAGGCTGCGGCCCTGCAGGCCGGGCTCGGCCTCGGTCTTGAAGCACCAGTCGGTGCGCGGGTTGCCGATGCAGAACAGGTAGCCCACGGGGATGTGGATCCAGGGATAGTTGTCGCGGCCACCGGCTTCCAGCAGCAGCACACGGTGCTGGGGGTTGGCCGACAGGCGATTGGCCAGAAGACAGCCGGCGGGGCCGGCGCCGACCACGATGTAGTCGTAGGCGTCAAAGGCAGGGAGCATCCTTAACCTCGTTTTTCGTTCTTATTGGGAGCCATCCTAGTTGTTAGCTTTCGTTAAAAGAATGTTAGTTTTTACCCACCTGCTGTGCGTTTTCTAACAGCGTTGGCCTTCGACTCCGGCAAGGAAACCCCATGTTCGACTGGAATGACCTGCGCTTCTTTCTTGAGCTGCAACGCAGCGGCCGCTTGCTGACCGCCGCGCGACGGCTGAACACCACCCACGCCACGGTGGCCCGGCACATCGAGGCGGTGGAGAAGGCCCTGGGCACCGCACTGTTCGTCCAGCACGCCCAGGGCTACGAACTGACCCCGGCCGGCGAAGCGCTGCTCAAGCACGCCGAGGCCATGGAAAACGTCGCCTTGCTGGTGCAGGAAGAGATCACCCAGTCCAGCGCGCCTTTGGGCAAGATCCGTGTGGGGGTCACCGAGGGCCTGGGGGTGAAGTTTCTCGCCAGCCGCATGGTTGGGCTGTTCGAACGGTATCCGGGGCTGGAAGTGGAACTGGTGGCGGTGCCGCGCTTTGTCAGCATTCTCAACCGTGAGGCGGAGATCAGCATCCACCTGGAGCGCCCCAGCGCCGACATGCTGGTGACCCGCAAGCTCACCGACTACCGCCTGGCGCTGTACGCCAGCCAGGCCTACCTGGACCGCGCGCCGCCCTTGCGCAGCCGCGAGGACCTGGGCCGGCATGCCTGGATCGGCTATGTCGATGATCTCTTGTTCAGCCAGGAGCTGATGTTCCTCAACAGCTTCTGCCGCAACCCCCAGGTGGTGTTCCACAGCACCAGTGTCATTGCCCAGCAGGAAGCGGCCCGTTCCGGCCTGGGGATCGCCGTGCTGCCGTGCTACATGGCCGCCGCCGATCCGCAACTGGTGCCGCTGCTGCCGGCGGAAAGCATCCAGCGCGCCTACTGGATCAGCACCCGCCGCGAGCTGCACAAATCGGTGCGGCTGCGGGTGGTCTGGGATTACCTGGTGGAGCAGTGTGCGGCGCAGCAGCAGGTGCTGCTGGGGCCTGAGATCTAGCCTGGATCAGAGAATCGGCCCGCAATGGGCCGAGCTGCGGATCGGTGCGCCGGGCGCAATGTCGACAAAACGCGAGCCATAGGATTGCGGGTTCAGCGGGCCGCCTTCGCGGCCCATGCCCAGGCCACCGGCGCTGCGGGTTTCGCCTTCCTGCATCAGTGGATCAAGGCATGCGCGCCAGTCCAGCAGGCGCAGGGTCACAGCCTGGCGGCGTTCCAGGTCGCCGGCCAGCAAGGGGCTGGAGCGGTGCCACAGGTACTTGCTGAACAGCAGGGCGTCGCCGGGTTCGAACGAGTCTTCGATGCGCTGTGCTTCGAAGCTGTCGGTGAGCATCCCGGGCGTGCAGTAGGTCTGGTGCAGGTGCGCGGAAAATTCGGCCACCGACTCGCCCCGTGCCAGTTTGCCTGCCAGCAGGCGCGAGAACTGAAAATTCTCCTGGGCCGAGAATTGCGACAGGGGCACCCAGGCCATGCCGCCACCTTGCACTTCGGGGCGGATCGGCTGCAGCGGCATCCACAGGCTGAAGGCCGGGTCCTGGGGGCGGATGTAGCGAAAGTTCAGCGAGTCGTAGTGCCAGGCAAAGCCCGAGCGTCCCACCCCCAGCTCGAAACTCTGGGCCTCGCTCATGATCAGGCGGCAGCCGCTGAGGCGGGTCAGCACCTGGGCGAAGGCCGGTTGCCGGTAGAGGCGTTCGAGGATGCCGACCTGGGTCACCCGGTGGGTCAGGCGACTGAAACCGTCGCCATGGGCCGAGGTGCCCGAGGAGGTCGGGCGCAGTTGGCTGTTGGCCAGCTCGCGCAGTTGCAGGATGGCCGCAGGCGTCAACAACCCCCGCAGCTTGATGAAGCCACGCTCCTTGAAATGCCGTAGATCGTCCTGGTCCAGGCGTAGCGGGTTGACCAGGGCAGGGGCGGTGTCAGGCAGGACCGGTGGCAGGTTCACGGGGGTATTCCATTACCAGGGGACAAGGCCCTTGAGTATGGACAGTGCGCGCTGGGGCGGCAGGCTGGATTCGACCTTGAGCAACGCCTTTGCGACATCGGGCAGGGAGGACGGCGCCTTAGTCGTCAGGCCGGATGTAGCGGTCCCGGGCCTGGAGGGTCGGTGCCACCACGGCGCTTGTCAACGAGCCGGCCTGGTGCCGGGGCTGCCGGCAGGCTCGCGGACCGCTTGCTGGCGAGTTCCCAGCAACAGCCCCATGGCCAGCAGGCTGGCGCAACCGGCCAGGGCCATGGCCAGGCGAAAACCGCTGGTCATGGCGGCGCCATAGAGGTCGGCGAACAGCGGGTCGTGCAGCGGCAGGCGGTGTTCGGTCACCGCTTGCCGGGCCAGTTCGGCGGCGCCGTCGAACCCGGCCGCAGCGCCGGATTCGCTGAGCACTCGCACTGCCCGGGCGCTCATCAGGCTGCCGAGCAGGGCGATGCCGACGCTCATGCCGGTCTGGCGCAGGGCGTTCATGCTGGCCGAGGCGATGCCGGCGCGCTCTGCCGGTGCGCAGGCCATCACCACCAGCCCGGTGGCCGGCACCGCCAGGCCCATGCCCAGCCCCAGCAGACCGAACAGCGAACCCACCAGCCAGTAGGGCGTGTGGGCATCGAAGCCGGCCATGGCGCTCATGGCCAGGCCTACCAGGCCATAGCCGCCAACCATCAGCCAGGGCAGGGGGATGCGCCGGTGCAAGCGGCCAAAGAGCATCGATACAACGCCTGTGACCACGAACTGCGGAAGCATGCGCAGGCCGGTGTCGGCGGCGGACCAGCCCTGGATCTGCTGCAGGAAGATCGAGAAGAAGAACAGGCTGCTGTAGCAGGAAAACCCGAGGATGAACGAGGCCAGGTTGGCCACCGCAAAGGGCCGCTGGCGAAACAGGGTGACGGGCACCAGGGGCCGCTGCACTCGACGCTCGACCTGGATCAGGGCCAGCAGCGCCAGCGTCGCCAGCAGCAATGAGGTGAGCGCCTCGCGGCTGCCGAAACCGTCCTCGCCAGCGACGATCAGGCCGTAGGTCAGGGCCCCCAGGCAGAGCACGCTGAGGATCTGGCCCAGGGGGTCGAGCGCGGCGTGCTGGGGGTACTTGCGCTCGCTGATGCCCCAGCCGCCCAGGGCCAGGGCCAGCAGGCCGATGGGCAGGTTGATCAGGAAAATGCTCTGCCAGCCCAGGTGCTCCAGCAACAGGCCACCCAGCAGCGGGCCGAGAATCAGGGCCAGGGCGCTGAAGGCCGACCAGCCGCCGATCACGTGGGCCCGTTGCCGAGGCTCGGGAAAGGCGTGGCTGAGGATCGGCATCGCCCCGGGAATCAGCAGGGCCCCGGCCAGCCCCTGCACTGCGCGCCCGGCCAGCAGCAGCGAAAGCTCCTGGGCCAGCGCGCACAGCGCCGAGCCGAGGCAGAACAGCAGCACACCGATCAGCTAGCAGCGTTTGTGACCAAAGCGATCCCCCAGGGGGCCTGCCGAGAGCATGAACGCCGAGAGGCAGATGGCGTAGGCATTGACCACCCATTGCAGACCGCCCAGGTCGGTGGCCAGGGCCTGCTGCAAGGTTGGCAGGGCCACGTTGACGATGCTGATGTCGAGGGACGCCAGGAAGGTCCCGAGGTAGGCGGCGGCGACCAGGGCCGGGCGACGATAGCGCTGCATGATGTATCTCCCGCAAGGTCTGGAATGGGCTTGCAGGGCGAGCATAGTATTTCGACTGACCGTCGGTCAATGGAGAATGAAAAAGATTCTCAACTCTCTTTTCCCCCACAAATCCCCTAGAATGGCGACCTTTGTCGAACAGCCCGGATTCGTTCATGAGTGTCAAAACCTCCCCGGTTGCCAAGCGCGCTGCCCAGCCGCGGCCGCGCACCAAACCGGCCGAAGTACGCCTGGAAGAGCTGATGGCCGCCGCCCAAGACCTGTTCCTCAGCCAGGGCGTGGAAGCCACCACCATCAGCGAGATCGTCGAGCGCGCCGAGGTGGCCAAGGGCACCTTCTATCACTACTTCCAATCCAAGAACGACATGCTGGTGGCCCTGGGGCAACGCTATACCCAGCACTACCTGCAGCGCCTGGAGCAGGCGGTGGCGGCCTGCCCCGAGGACGACTGGGTGGCGCAGCTCAGCAGCTGGATCCGCACCAGCGTGCAGGCCTACCTCGACACCTACCGCCTGCACGACATCGTCTACCCCAACCACCATCATCACGACCGCGGCAACCCGGAAAAGAACGCGATCCTCGAGCAGTTGCTGGGCCTTCTCGAAGGCGGCCAGCGCGCCGGCTGCTGGTCCCTGGCCCAGCCAGGGGTGATTGCTTCGCTGATCTACGCCGGGGTGCATGGCGCCACCGACGATGTGATCGCCGCCGGCGAGGACGATGGCCGGGCCCTGGCCGAGGCCATTGTCCAGGCGTGCCTGCGCATGCTGGGCCTGCCTCCTTCTTGATGTTTCCACGGGTAAAAGGAACGACCCTGCAATGAAAAAGATCAACCTCATTCTCGGCGCCGCGCTGGCGCTGTACCTGGCGTACCAGGCCTATGGCTCGTTCTACTACGGCACGCCGTATCAGGGCCGCGACTACAGCGCCGACCAGGCCTTCTACTACCAGAAGTACCGCTTGTTCAGCTGGCGCACCTGGATTCCCACCATGACCATGCCCGGCGATGGCGACAGCTCGCGCTACAGCGTTGGCGGCTACCTGCGGGTGTTCAAGGCCGACGGCACGCTGGTAGGGCAGTCCTATGACGGCTGCATCGCGGTGGTGGAAGTGTTCTGGTACGACGACGCAGTGGGTGGCTTCGGCTGCAGCGAGCACTTGATCGCGCTGCCCACGAAGGCCACGGCGGGCTGAGCGCCCAGTCGCGGTTTGCGGGCCCTGCCGATCGCTTCAGGCCCCGGCCTTCCACAAGCCGAACTTGCCCGCCAGATCCAGCTTGGGATCACGCACCCGGGTCAGGTTGATCGCGGCGCCGGACCAGCCGCCCTCCATCTCTTCACTCAGGTGGTATTTCAACAGGTTGTACTGGATCGCCGTCCCCCCCAGTTGCTGGTAGCCGATGCGTGAGGTCACCGCCTCCAGCAAGCTGGAAATCAGGTATTGCAGCGGCGTTTCGTAGGCCTTGATGGCGATGCCGTAGTCGAAGCTCTCAGCGTTGCTTTCGCGAAAGCAACCGAAGAATTCCTGCTTGCTCATGCTGCTGGACATGGCCGTGTTGTAGCTCTGGCGACAGGCCTCCAGGTCGGCGGCGCCGGGCCGGGGCAGGGCCAGGTGGTTGTTGAGGTTCTTCAGGGTCACACAGCCCTGGGTGGCAATGACCTCGGGCATCAGGGTCACGTCCAGTTCACCGGCACGGTCGGGGATGTTGTGCCAGGCGTTCAGGCTGTTGCGCAAAAGCTCCAGGCTGCTGCCGGGGTAACCTCGATACCCGTACACATAGGCTGGCGGCAGCACCAGGCCCATGACCGAATTCATCTGCGACACCGTCAGGTTCTGATAGTCGCGTCCATAGATGCGGGCGCTGTACTCGTCCAGGGAGTGGCGCAGCACCGAGGGCTTGAGGTTGCGCACCGACTTGCCGTTCTCCAGCGCCTCGAACAGGCTCTTCTCGTTGAGTTGGGACTTGACCTCCACGGTGGCGATCACCCCTTCGATCAGGTACACGTCCGCCGAGCCGAAGGTACGCAGCGTGGGGAAATCGTTGCGGTAGATGATCAGGTCGATCTGCTTGGAGATGCTCCCTTCGGAGTCGATGATCTGCCCGGCACCGATGCTGATGTTGCTCGGCAGAAAGCGCTTGAGGACGTCACGGATGAAACTCTCCCGGGCGTCACCGAGGACGCCGGAGTGGCTGGCGATGGTGCTGCTGACGCTGAAGCTGCTTTCCAGGACCCGGGCGATGGATTTCGCCCATTTGCTGATGATTGCCATGGGGCTTCCTTGGGGATCAGGGGACGAGCAAGTCGAAATGGCCTGTGGCCAGGGGTTCGCCGTTGACCAGCAATCGCACGCCGTGGTGCCCCGGATAGTGGCGGCGGGTGGTCAGTTCGCGGATCTGCTGGCTGCGGCCAAGCTCCACCTGGGCCAGGCCTTGCAGGGTGAAGGTCTTGAGCTTGAACACCTTGCTCGCGGTGGCGCCGGAGGCCTTGACGTAGTCGATGGCGTAATCCACCACCAGGCGCTGTTCGTGCGAGCAGGTGGAGGCCAGGGTCAGGGACAGGTTGAGGCTGTCCCCCAGGCGCAATTGCCCGGGGGCCACCTGGAAGCGGCAAACCTGGACCTCGGCCCGGGCCCCGGCGCCGATCAGCGCCAGGGCCCGGCGGTCGCCCTGCTTGATCAGGCTGCGCAAGGCATGACGGGCGATCCAGGCACTGTGCGGCTGCTCCAGGGGCCAGCCTTCAAGACGTTCCAGGACCCACTGCGGGTGCTCTTTGGTGATGTCGTTGAGGTGGTTGGCCACCGACTTGCGCACGTACAGGCTGGGGTCATTGCGCAGGCGTTCGAGGATCGGCGCCGCCAGTTGCGGGTCGGCCTGCAACTGCTCCAGGCGGAACGACCAGGGCAGGCGCGGGCGGCTGCCTTCGCTGGCCAGGCGGCGTACGTGTTCATCGCTGTCCGTGGCCCACTCGTGCATCACGGCCAGCGTGCGCTGGCAGTCCTGGCGCAAGAAGTGGCGCACGGCGAACTCCGATGAGCCGAAGCCGGTGAAATACTTCAGCGCCGCCATGGACAGCTCGAAGTCATGCAGGCCGTAGCTGGCCACGTAGTGGGGCAGGAAGATGCACACGAAGCGGCTGTTCAGGCGCGGCGCCAGGGCTTTCAGCAGCTCCAGGCTGCTGGGGTAGTCCAGGCCCAGTACCTGGTGCAGGCTCTCGCTGACCCGGGCCAGGCGCTGCATCAGCGACAGCTCGGCGAGGCCGTGGCCGGCCCGTTGCAGGAACCCCTGGCGGTCGAAGGCCGGGTGCACCGCGTGCATGGCGTCGGCGATATGCATCAGGCGCTGCTGGTTGAAGATTTCCTTGAGGGCGGGGGCCTGCTCTTGGGTAGAACTCATGGGGCGTATCCATTCAAAGCCGGGGCGGCGTCCACTCTACACGCCCTCTGCTGACAGAATCTGTCGGTAGCCGCCGGAGGGCGTGTTGCGTCATGCAGATCGTTTTCCGGTGTTGCTGAGGCCGCCTTCGTCGGCAAGCCGGCTCCTACGGTGTGTCGTGCCGGGCCTGTAGGAGCTGGCTTGCCAGCGAAGGGTACACCACGGCCCTCAGATCATTCCCCGGCGTCCTTGAGACCACCTTCACCGGCAAGCCGACTCCTGCGAGGTGGCGCAGGGCCTGGCGCTTCAGCGCATCGGCGGCAGCGGGCTTTCGATCTGTTCGTCCTGTTCGTCGGCTTCGAACAGCCGGGCCAGTTCGGCGCGGGCTTCCTGGGCGCTTTGCAGGACCTTGGCGGCGTCGTCGTAGACGGCATGCTGGGCCGCCAGCAGTTGTTCGTCGTGCTGGGTGAAACGCTGGATCCGCGAATCGGCCTGGGCCTGGCTCAAGCCCAGCCCCACCAGGGTGCGGCGGCTCATTTCCAGGCTGGAATAGTAGGTCTCCCGCACCGCCTGGGCCCCCAGGTCCACCAGCCGGTGCACGTGCTGGCGGTTGCGCGCCCGGGCGATGATCTTCAGGTGCGGGTAGAGCCGGCTGACCTGCTCGGCAGTCTTGATATTGGTTTCCGGGTCGTCGGTGGCAATGACGAAGTACTCCGCTTCGCCGACCTTGGCCGCGCTGAGGATCTCCGGGCGCAACGGGTCGCCGTAGAACACCGGCATGCCGCCGAAACTGCGGATCAGTTCGATGGTTTCCACCGAAGTGTCCAGGGCCACGAAGGGCACTTTCTGCGCCCGCAGGATCCGCGCCACGATCTGCCCCATGCGGCCCATGCCGGCAATCACCACCCGCGGCCCGTCGGAATCGATCCGGCGGTACTCGGCGGGCATTTCCAGCGGCTTGGCCTTGGGTTTCAGCCAGCGGGTGCAGGCCAGCAACAGCAGTGGGGTGAGGGCCATGGACAGGGTGATGGTCAGCACCAGCAGGTCATACAGGCGGGGCTCGAACAGGCCCTGGTCGCGACCGATCTTGAACACCACGAAAGCGAACTCGCCGCCCGCCGCCAGCACCACCCCGAGGCGCACCGCACTCTCGCGTCCCAGGCCACCGGCCAGGCGCCCGACCACGAACAGCAGCGGCAGCTTGAGGGCGATCAGCAGGAGGGTCAGGCCCAGCACCGCGATGGGCGCACTGAGCAGCAGGCTGATATTGGCGCCCATGCCGACGCTGATGAAGAACAGCCCCAGCAGCAGGCCCTTGAAGGGTTCGATCTGCGCTTCCAGCTCGTGGCGGTATTCCGAGTCCGCCAGCAGCAGGCCGGCGAGGAAGGCGCCCAGGGCCATGGACACGCCCACCAGGTCCATCAGCCAGGCGGTGCCGATCACCACCAGCAAGGCAGTGGCGGTGGAGACTTCCGGCAAGCGGGTCTTGGCCACGATGCGAAACACCGGGCGCAGCAGGTAGCGCCCGCCCACCACCACCACGGCGATGCTGCCCAGCACTTGCAGGCCGTGGCGCAGGTCCTCGGCGCTGCTGGTGTGGTGATCGCCACCGGCCAGCACCGGGACCATGGCGATCAGCGGAATGGCGGCGATGTCCTGGAACAGCAGGATGGCGAAGGCCATGCGCCCATGAGGGCTGTTCAGCTCCTTGCGTTCGGCCAGGCTTTGCAGGCCCAGGGCGGTGGACGACAGGGCCAGGCCCAGGCCCAGGACAATGGCACTGTTGAGCGACTGGCCGAACAGAAACAGCGCCACCACGCCGATCAGCATCCCGGTCAGCAGCACCTGGGCCAGGCCGACGCCGAACACCGCCTTGCGCATCACCCACAGGCGCTTGGGCGACAGCTCCAGGCCGATGATGAACAACAGCAGCACCACCCCCAGTTCGGAGATATGGCTGACGCTCTGGGGGTTGCCCACCAGGCCCAGCACCGAGGGGCCGATCAGCACCCCGGCCAGCAGGTAGCCGAGCACGGCCCCCAGTTGCAGGCGCTTGGCCAGGGGCACGATGAGCACGGCGGCGCAGAGGAACACGACGGCGGCTTGTAGCAGGTTGCCTTCATGGGGCATGGGCAGGACTCCAGGTAAAACGCTGCGCGGAAGGTTCCATGGCTGATGATAGACAGCCATCGGTGACGCTTTCAGCGGCGGTTGGTCGCCGCGATGATCGGCGCAAAAAAATGAATGCAGGACAAAGGCCGTGGCCGGGTTTGCGGTCCTTCAGAGCAGGTCGCGCCAAAGGCTGTGGGCCCCCTGGGTGTCAGATGGCAATTGGTTGAGCAGGGCAGTGGCGTCATCGCCCTGGTTGTAGAAAACCACAAAGTCGCCGCTGTCGAAGTCGATCCGGAAACCGCAGAGAAAGGTGCGTCCCAGTTCTGGCCAGTTGTCGAACAGCCCCTGCACCCGGACGATCAATGCGCCCTGCAGGTGGCTGGCCGCCAGCCTGGGCAAGAGGTCGCGGGCCTCCCACGCACAGCGCACGCCGGCCTCGAGTTCAAAGCCCTCAGGCAGGCGCATGGGCCTTTGTGCGGCGCCGACGCTTTCCCCGTCAGCGAGCAGGAACAGGCTGACCTGGCTGCCGTCCTGGCCATCCAGTTGCAGGGCGCCACAGCCATCGGTCAGCACCTGCCCGTTGTACAGATACTGGGCGTGGGTCAGTGCCTGCAGGCGCCGGCCCAGCAGACTGGCGGCGGCCTGGAGGTGCTCGGGTTGTGCGGCGGGATTCAGGCGTGGATCGTCAGGCACGTGGGATTCCTACAGGGGGGCAAAGCGCCCATCCCACTGCGGGTCCAGGCGCTGGATGCGCGCAGCCAGCGGTGGGTGGGTGGCCATCAGGCGGCCCAGGCGCAGTTTCACCCCCTGGTGAAAATACAGGTGGCTGTACTGCGCGGCGGCGAAGGCGCGCAGGCGCGAACCGGCGCTGCTGCCGCCGATCTTTTTCAGGGCGCCGGCAATGCCCTGGGGGTTGCGGGTGAACTGCACCGCCGAGGCATCGGCGAGAAACTCGCGCTGACGGCAGATGGCGGCCTTGATCAGGTTGCCCAGCAGGCTGCCCAGGGAACCGAAGACCAGCAGGGCCAGGCCCAGCACGGCGAAGATGATCTGCCAGAAGAAGCGGTGGCGGTCGCTGCCCAGGTGCTGCTTTTCAGCCTGGCGCAGCACCGCGATGCCCGCCAGGCTGAACACCAGCAGGCCGTGGATCACGGCCAGCAGGCGGGTGTTGAGGCGCATGTCGCCGTTGTGAATGTGGCTGAACTCATGAGCCACCATGCCCTGCAACTCGTCGCGGTCGAGGTGGACCAGGGCTCCGCGGGTGATGCCGAGCACGGCCTGCTGCGGGGTCAGTCCGGCGGCGAAGGCGTTGATCCCGTCTTCCGGCAGCACATACACCGCAGGCATGGTGGCGCCCGAGGCCAGGGCCATTTCCTCGACGATATTGAGCAGGCGCTGTTCCTCGCTGCCTCGTGGAGAGTCGTTGATCAAGCGCCCCCCCAGATGCTCGGCGATCACCTTGCCGCCGGCCCGCAGGCGCCAGCTCTTGTACCAACTGCCCAGCAGCACCACCAGCAGCATCAGCAGCGCCACCACGGCCACTGCGGTCCAGCTCAAGACCTTGGGCTGCTTGTATTCCTGGCTCAGCTCGCGCCATGCAAGGCCCAGCCCCAGGCTGCTGAGGCTGACCAGGGTGGCTACCGCCAGGATCATCAACAGCACCAGCTTGAGGGTGTGGCGCCGGGCTCGGGCCTGGTGTTGAAAGAACTTCATGCAGGTTTCCGGGGGCAGGTGCAGTTACTGGAAGGAGACTTTGCTGGCGTCTTGAATGCGCGCGCTGTCGGCGAATTGCAGCAGGGCGGCATCGGCCCGGTGGCCGAACAGTCCGGCGAAAAACAGTGCCGGCACCCGCTGCTTGCACAGGTTGTAGTCGGTCACTGCATCGTTGAAGGCCTGGCGCGCGTAGGCGACCTTGTTCTCGGTGCTGGTCAGTTCTTCGCTGAGTTGCGCCATGTTCTGCGAGGCCTTGAGTTCCGGGTAGGCCTCCAGGCTCAGGTGCAGGCGGTCGAGGACCTGGTCCAGGGCACCCTGGTCCTGGCCCAGGCGGGCGATGCGTGCGCTGTCGCCGGGTTGCGCGGCGGCGGCTTGCAGGCTATCCCGGGCACTGTTGCGGGCCTCGGCCAGGGCGGTCAGGGTCTGGCGCTCGTGCTGCAGGTAGCCCTTGACGGTTTCCAGCAGGTTGGGGATCAGGTCGTAGCGGCGCTTGAGTTGCACCTCGATCTGGGCGAAGGCATTGCGCAGACGGGTACGCCGGGTGGTCAGGCGGTTGTAGAGGCTGACCAGGTACAGCGCCAGAGCGGCGAGCAGCACCAGGGCGACGATATCGGCGGTGGCCATGGGATGTCCTTATCGAGTGAGGCGTGGGGGCGGCAATGGTAACGGAATCTTCCTGTTCGGTGACACACCTTCGCCGGCGACCCGTCAATGATTGCCAAGGGCCGGCAATTCTGCGAAAAAGCGCTCGGCTTGCGCGGGGGCCGAAAGGCACCGCTGCCTTTTATTCAATGAACCAGGGACAGGTGATGGACAAGATCATGCTCAGGTTGACGGTGGTGGACGACTATCCGCCGGTGGCCAGCGAAGGGGTCTGGGCCGAACGCCAGCCCGATGGCCTGTACCGTATCGCCAACCTTCCGTTCTACTCCCAGGATGCCTGTTACGAGGACGACGTCGAAGTCCAGGTGGAGGCCGATGGCCTGAAGTGGTTCAGGCGGGTCGGGCGCAGCAGTGGCAACAGCACGTTGCGCCTGGTGTTCTTTGACGCCGGCAGGGCCCGGACCCCCGAGGTGCTGGCGCGGATCAACGCTCTGGGCTGCAGCTGGGAAGGCATGAGCAAGGCGTTCCTTGCTGTCAATGTGCCTGCCTCGGTGTCGCTGGACAGCGTGCTGGAGTACCTGCAGGAGTGCTTTGAGCAGGATTGGCTGGATTATGAAAGCGGGCTGTTGCGCCAGTGACCGCGAATAAGGAGCAAGGAGCGATGAGTTTGAAATTTCATGCCACTGGCTACAGTGCCTGCACTGAAGACGAGGTGCAGATCCTGGGCTTTGCCGACGACGGGCAGCAGCCCGGGCACTACCTGCTGTTGCAGCGCGCCGAATGCTTTGACGAGCAGGACCGGCAGTTGGGCATGGACACTTACCATGTGGAACTGGGCGGCCAGGCAGTGTCCGGCTATGGCGGCATCCGCCAGGTGCTGCTGGCCCCGGGCCGCCTGACCCTGCATTTTGGCGATTCCCAGGCCTGGTGCCGGGGCTTGCCCAGCCTTGAGATCAGTTGGAAGCCGGGGCTCGCCAGCGTCGAGGAGGTCGCGATGGCGCTGGGGGCGATCTTTCTCGATACCGATACCCTGATCGAGGTGGCGCCACAGTGATTGCCAAGCCGGGGCAATTCTGCGAAAAAGCGCGCCGCAGTCCCGTGACGGGGCAATGCTTGAACGGGAGTGAACCATGAGCGACGAATTGCAGGTCATCGATATCCAGCCGGGCGACGGCAAGGCTGTGGTCAAGGGCGCCTTGATCACCACCCAGTACCGGGGCTTTCTGGAGGACGGCAGCAGCTTCGACTCCTCCTATGATCGTGGCAAGCCGTTCCAGTGCGTGATCGGCACCGGCCGGGTGATCAAGGGCTGGGACCAGGGCCTGATGGGCATGCAGGTGGGCGGCAAGCGCAAGCTGCTGGTGCCGGCGCACCTGGGTTATGGCGAGCGTTCCATGGGCGCCATCCCGCCCAATTCCAACCTGATCTTCGAGATCGAGTTGCTGGAAGTGCTGACCCGGGACGATTGAAGGCTTGAGGAGCGAGGGGCCGATGCGTGCCAATAAAGCCTGCCCGGTGGTGCTGCGCCATTCCACCGAGCTAGAGATCCTGGCTTTCCGCCATCCGCTGGCCGGCCTGCAACTGGTCAAGGGTACGGTGGAGGCGGGGGAGTCCACGGCTACTGCAGCTGTTCGCGAGCTGGCGGAAGAGGCCGGTGTCCAGGCCGGGGAAAGCGGTTTCCTGGGGCTCTGGCATTCGGGTTTCTGCGGCCAGGTGTGGGCCTTCCATGAATGCCGGGTGCCAGCGCCGTTGCCGGAAAGCTGGAGCCATTTCACCGCGGATGACGGCGGCCATCGGTTCGAGTTTTTCTGGCAGCCCCTGGCCAGCTTGCCGTCGGAGCAATGGCACCCGCTGTTCCAGGGCGCCCTGGGATTCCTGCGCCAACGCCTGCTGGGCGAAGGCGCCGAGGCCTAGGCAGCGGCTTATTGCCCGAGACGGTAGTGGTTGTTGCCGCTGCGCCGGGCCTCGTACATCGCCTGGAAGCCGAACATGCCGTAGATCGCCTCCGACCAGTACAGGCGCTGGGTATCGACCTCCCAGTCCCAGGTGTCGATCCGCGCAAAATATTGGCTGCGCTTGAACCGTTCGGCATCGTCGGGCCGGCTTGCGTCGTCGAGGGCAGGGGAGCAAGATGCGCTCTATATAGGTATAGGGGGTATAGGTATGTCGCACACTCACGCGCAGAAAGATGAGCTGCTCAAGCGGGTCCGGCGCATTCTCGGCCAGGTCCAGGCTGTGGAGCGAGCCCTGGAAAGCGGGGCCGACTGCGGCAAGACCCTGCACCTGGTGGCCGCCACTCGGGGCGCCATCAGCGGCCTGATGGGCGAGATCATCGAAGCCCATGCCCTGGAGCACGTGGCCAACCCCGAGCTCAGCGATGCCGAGCGGGCCCGGGGCGTGGATGAACTGCTTGAAGCCATCCGCCGTTATTCCAAGTAGGAGCCGCTCATGAACCTGTCTCAGCAGGCTGCACACCTGGCCCACGATCATCGGTTTCTCGGTGCTGATCACGACGACAACGCCCGCCGTACGCTGTGGGTGGTGCTGTTGACGGTGGTGATGATGGCGGGGGAGATCGTCGCCGGTTACCTCACCGGTTCCATGGCCCTGCTGGCTGATGGGCTGCACATGGCCACCCACGCCGGGGCCCTGGGCATCGCGGCGGCGGCCTAAGGTTTTGCCCGGCGCAATGCCGGCAACCGGCGTTTCAGTTTCGGCACCGGCAAGGTCGGCGACCTGGCGGGCTTTGCCTCGGCCATCATTCTCGGCCTGGTGGCGCTGGGCATTGCCGGCGAATCCCTGGTGCGGCTGTTCCAGCCCACTCGCGTGGCCTTTGGCGAAGCCACGCTGATCGCCGTGGCGGGGTTGCTGGTGAACATTCTCAGCGCCTGGCTGCTGGGCGGGGGGCACGACCATCATGGCCATTCCCACGGCCACTCTCATGATCACGAGCATCACGAGCATCACGAGCATCACGAGCATCACGAGCATCACCAGTCGCACCGGGCCGGGGGCGACAACAACCTGCGTTCGGCCTATGTGCATGTTTTGGCCGATGCCCTGACGTCGGTGCTGGCCATTGCCGCGCTGCTGGCCGGGCGCTACCTGGGTTGGGTCTGGCTCGACCCGGCGATGGGCATTGTCGGCGCGCTGGTGATTGCCCGCTGGTCCTATGCCCTGATCAAGTCCAGCGCCGCGGTGCTGCTCGATGCCAGCGATGAGCAGGTGGCCGGACAGATCCGCGCATCGGTGGAAGGGCCGGGGGATGCCAGTATCGTCGACCTGCACGTGTGGCAGGTGGGCCCCGGGGCCCGGGCGGCGATTGTCAGTGTGGTGGCCCGGGCCTCGCTCAGTGCCGAGACCGTGCGTGCGCGCCTGGCCGCGCTGCCCGGGCTGTCGCACCTGACCCTGGAATTGCGCAGCGTCTGAAGCCGGGCGCCTCAGGTGGCGCCCGGGCGGTACAGTTCCAGCAGCGAATAGGCCAGCCCCACCACGGCCACTGCCAGCAGCACCAAGCTCGACACCCCCGTCACCAGGCGCTTGTACTTCAGCGAGAAGCCCTGGCGCGCCACCAGGATATAGGCCCCCAGCACCGCCAGGTCGATCAGTACCCAGACCAGGGTCAGCAGCAGGGCGCTGTGTTCGAAGGTGCGGCCGACCTGGATGAACTGGGGGAAGAACGAGACAAAGAAGATGATGTCCTTGGGGTTGCCGATGCCCACCACAAAGCCGGTGGCCAGGCCCCTGCCGCGCCCGGCCAGGGGCTTGGCCGGTGCTTGCGCAGCGGGTTGGGTGGCCGCCTCGCGCAACCCCTGCACGGCCAGCCAGGCAATGAAGCAGCAGCCCAGCACGCTGATCCAGTGGATCAGCCGTGGGTCCAGGGCCAGCCCGCCGGAGAGCATCAGCACCGCCAGCAGGGCCAGCAGCAACGACGCCGCGTTGGTGCCCAGGGCGGTCAGCAGCGCCTGGCGCGGGCCGGCGTTCATGCTGGTGCTGACGATCAGCGCCACCACCGGCCCCGGGGTCGCCACCAGCATCAGCACGCTCAGGGTATAGGCCAGCAATAACGACATGTTCACATCCACCCGGCAACTCCTCGATCATCGGCAAAGGCCCTAGCCTGAAGGCTTGAGCCTGCGTTGAAAAACGCAAAAAGCTGTGACCTACTATGATTTTTAATCATGCTGAGTGCTTGCCGATGGTCGAGTCCCTGCCGCCGCTCTATGCCTTGCGCGCCTTTGAAGTGGCGGCCCGTTCCAGCTCCTTCACCCGGGCCGCAGAGGAGCTGTCCCTGACCCAAAGCGCCATCAGCCGGCATATCCGCACCCTGGAAAGCCAGTTCGGCTGCCGCCTGTTCGAGCGCCACGGCCCCAGGTTGGTACTCACTGACGTCGGGCAGCGCCTGGCCCGGGAGCTCAAGGCGGGGTTCCGGATCATCGAGGACGCCTGTCTGCCGCTGCGCAGCGGCAGTGGCCAATTACGCCTCAAGGCCCCTTCGACACTGACCATGCGTTGGCTGCTGCGGGCCCTGGACCAGCTCAAGCACCAGCAGCCGTCGCTGGCGGTGCAACTGGCCAGCGTATGGATGGATTTCGATCATGTGGATTTTCATGCCGAGCCTTATGACTGCGCGATTCTGCTGGGCAACGGGCAGTTCGGCGCCGGGGTCGAGTCCTGCAAGCTGTTCGATGAGTGGCTGATTCCCATCGGCCCTCCGGAGGCTGTGGATGCGCCGCCCTGGACCCTGGAACGGCTCAGGGAGGCACCACTGATCCACCCTTCGGCGGACCGCCGCGACTGGCGGCGCTGGCTGCAGGCCCAGGGCCTGCTGGGGCAGGTACGGCTGGACCGGGGCAACGTCTTCGACACCCTGGACCAGGCGATCTGCGCGGCCATGCGTGGCCACGGGCTGTCCATCGCCGACCTGTACCTGGTGGCCGAGGACATCCGCCAGGGCCTGGTCAGCCTGCCGTTTCCCCGTGCGCTGGCGTCGGGGGACGGCTATTACCTGGTGTGGCTGCGGGACAGCCCGCGCCGGGAACAGATCGACGGCCTGCGCGCCTTTCTGCTGGAGCAAGTGGTATCCATCGATGACCTTGAACTGGCTGACCTGACGCCTGGCGCGGGCTGATGGCGGGGCCGCTTCAACGGCGCAGCATGACCCAGTCGCGGTGCAGGTCGGCGCCGCAGGGGAACAGGGTTTCGCCGACCCTCACAAAGCCGTTGCGCTGGTAGAAACGGATCGCCCGGGCATTGTGTTCGTTGACGGTCAGGCGCAGGGGGCCGGGCTGTTGTGCCAGGGTCTGTGCCAGCAGGAACTGGGCGGCGCCACTGCCATGGTGGGCGGCATCCAGGTAGCAACGGGTCAGCTCGGCGATGCCGTCGGCACCGGCCACCCCGAGGTCCTGCGGGTGCAGGTTGACCAGGCTGTAGCCGATGACCCGGTTGTCATCGAGCAGCACCCGCAACTGTTTGCCGGGGGCTTCCAGCAGTGCGCTGAAATGTTCGGGCAGCAGGTTTTCCTGGATAAAGGCCTCGATCTCCGTTGCCGGGGTGTCCGGCGGGCAGGCGAGGGCAAAGGTCTGGCGGGCGATCTGGCTCAGGCACTGGGTGTCGGCTTGCTGTGCGTTGCGCAAACATAGCGGCATGGCTCTGCTCCCTGAAGAAAAACGCCAGCATAGCCGGCCTGCGCGCGCTTCACTGGCCTGCCAGCCGGTTGCCACAGGATCACACCGCCCCTGTAGGAGCTGGCTTGCCAGCGAAAGGGCCCGCAAGACCGCCTTCGCCGGCCAGCCGGCTGCTACAGGATGATGTAGTCGTTGTGCTGCACGATGCCCTGGTGAGGGCCCTTCACCAGGTGCACGTAGCGGCCGTCCGCCAGGTCGATGGGCAGGCAGTCGTCGACGTCCAGCAGGGCATCGGTGTGGGATTTGTGCCAGTGGGCAAGCATCTGCTGCTTGCCTTTGGCCTTGGCCTGCGCCTTGTCCCGGGCCACCACCAACAGGTAACGGTGGGCTTCGCCGAAGGTCGCTGCTTCATAGCCGCCCAGGTTGATGAAGTACAGGCGCGGCGCATCCGCCGCCGGGGCCAGGGCGCTGAGTTCGAGCCTGTAGTCTTCGATACCGTCCACCCGCATCCATGAGTCGATGTGCAGCCCCGCCGGGCTGCCGAACCAGCCTTCGCGCAGTTGCGGGTAGGCCGCTTCGAGGCTGTCGGCGACCACGAACTGCACATCATGGACTTCAATTTTCGCTCTGGGGTGCTTGCCCCCCAGCATCACCACAAACAGCATGCAGGCTCCTTGTTCCGGGCTAGGTGGTGGCGCGTGCCGCCACCGCGGGCGCACGTTTTACCTCAAGCCGGGCGCCGGGCCAAGGCCGACGGTTTCAGCGGCCATGCAACCGGCGGCTGTCCGCAGGGGCCTGGCAACGCTCTTGCAGTCCATAGTCGCGCAGCACCGTCGCCACCCGCAGCCGGTAGTCGGCAAATACCTCACCGCGGCCCCGGGCCTGCGCCTGGCGGTGGCATTCCAGGTTGCGCCACTGGGCCACGGCCTGCTCGTCACGCCAGAACGACAGGGACAGCAGTTTTTCCGGCTGGGCCAGGCTCTGGAAACGTTCGATGGAGATGAAACCGTCGATCTCCCCCAGCTGCTTTTTCAGCCCGGCCGCCAGCTCCAGGTAGGCGTCGCGCTGGCCCGAAGCTGGCAGTACTTCGAAGATCACCGCGATCATTGTTCGGCCTCCCCGCGGTCGCTGAACAGCGGAATACGCCCGTTGACCGAGGCCAGGTACTGCCAGTCCAGGGCCAGTGCATCCAGGCCGGGGCCCTGCAACAGGGCGCGCAACAGGCATTGGACTATGCCCAGGGCCAGCTCCCGGCCAGGGCAGCGGTGGGCTCCGGCGCCGAAGCTGAAGCCCTGATGCGCCGGGTTGCTGCCGGTAATGGCGGCTAGCGCCGGGTCCTGGTTGGCCGCGGCCAGCAGCACCAGAATGATTTCGCCGGCTTGCAGTTCCACGCCGTGCACGGTGCAGGGCGCGGTGACGAAGCGCCGGGTGTTCTGCACCGGCGGGTCCAGGCGCTGGCGCTCCAGCAGCCAGTCGCCCAGCAGGCCCGGTTCCTGGCGCAGGCGTTGCTGCATGGCCGGTGCAGCCAGCAGGGCGACCAGGCTGTTGCCGACCAGGCCGGCGCAGGCGTCATGGGTCTGCGCCAGCAGGCCCGCCAGATTGGCCCGCAGGTCCGCTGGAGCAAGCTCACCACTGCGGTCGAGAATTTGCCGCAGCAGCGGGCTGTGTTGCGGGGCCTGCACCAGGGCCTGCATTTGCGCGTCCAGCTCCAGTGCTGCCCGGTCGGCGGCCTGCAATCGGGGCTGATCGCTCAGGGGCGAGAAGCAGGCGACGAATTCCCCAGTGCGCCGGGCGAGTGTTTCGCACTGTTCGGCGGGGACGCCAAGCAGGCTGGCCAGCAGCGCCACCGGCAGCACGAACTGCCAGCGTTGCAGGTCGGCGGCGCGGGCCGGAGCCACAAGGGCCGGTTGCCACCGGGCCAGATGGGCCTCCAACTCGGCGGTACAGAGACCCTGCAAGGCCGGCTCGATGGCCGCACGCGGGCAACGCTGGCGCGGGCCATCGTTCATCCGCATCAGGCGGCCGAACAACTGCCCGGCCGGCCTTCCGGCAATTGCCTGGGGTACCGGCTCGGTACTGGGGCGCACCTGGCAGGCCGGGTGGTCGAGCACCGCTGCCACCGCCGCGGCGCTGCTGGCGACCCATAGCCTGAGGGCGCAATCGTAGGTCAGGCCGCCCCGGGCGCGGAGGCGGGTGTAGTAGAAGTACGGGTCTGAGTGAGTAGCAGCGCTGATCGCGTCCATGATTTATCTCTTTGTTCTGCAGATATCCAGGCTGCTACTATCCTGACCCTTTCGAAGACACGATTCGTCAGGGAGCGAAATATGAATGTAGTGCAGAACGACGTAGGGGTATCCCAAGTGGCGGCGGCCATCGCCGAGCCGGCGCGCACCCGCATGCTCTGTGCGCTGATGGACGGCCACGCACGCACCAGCACCGAGCTGGCGGCGATTGCCGAGGTCAGCACCTCTACCGCCAGCGCCCATCTGGCCAAGCTCAAGGAGGCGGGGCTATTGCGGGTGCAGGTCCAGGGCCGGCACCGTTACTACTGCCTCGGCGACCCGCTGGTGGCCCAGGCCCTGGAGGCGCTGATGGTGATCGGCCAGGGCCGCGCACCCAGCTTCACCCCGCGCACCCCGGACCGCCTGCAGTTCGCCCGTACCTGCTACGACCACCTGGCGGGCACCCTGGGGGTGCAGTTGCACGACCGGATGTTCGAGGCCGGCTGGCTGCAGGCGGCCGAGGAGGGCGGGGAGGGCGAGGCCTACCGGGTCAGCGACAGCGGCGAAGAATTTTTCCGCAGCCTGGGGATCGAGGTGGCCGGGCTCAAGGCCTTGCGTCGACGCTTTGCCTGCCCGTGCCTGGACTGGAGCATGCGCCGTCCGCACCTGGGGGGCGCCCTGGGGGCGGCGCTGTTGCAGGCCTTGCTGGAGCGCAAATGGCTGATCCAGGACCTGGACAGCCGCGCCCTGAGCCTGACCGGCACCGGCGGTCGCTACATCAGCAAGCGCTTTGGCATGGCCCTGATCCAGCCGGCCCGGCCGCTGTCGTCCTCGGCCGTCATTGAATTGCAACGCCTCGGCGGCTGAAGCCTGCAAGCTCCAGTTCGAAAGCCCGGGCCGTGCTTCATTCGGGCTGCAGGGCATCGAGCAGGTCGCGATCGAGCCCCAGCATGGCCTGCTCCAGGCGAGCCAGTGCGGCCTTGATCTCGGTGCTGGCGGCGCCCTGCAGGCAGGCTTGCTCCAGGTATTCGCATTCCTGGATCAGCGCCTGCGCCTTGATGATTCGTGCCGCGCCGCGAATCCGATGGGCCAGGTCGGTAACCCCCTGGTGGGTCTCGCTGGCCAGCAGTTCGCGGATGTGCATGAGGTCTTGCTGGTTGCTCTGGTGCAAGCTGCGCAGTACTCGCTGGATGACCTTGGGGTCGCCATCGGTGAGGTAGTCGAGCTGCTGGATGTCATAGCGCTCGTGGGGGGCCTGCGATTGCACGCGGGGCAGCGCGGCCAGGTGGCGCAGGCGCAGGTCGAGGTCGGGCAGGGCGATGGGCTTGAACAGGCAACCGTTCATTCCGGCATCGCGGCAGCGCTGTTCCTCTTCGGGCTGGACATTGGCGGTAAAGCCGAGGATGTGCACGGGCGTGCGCCGCTGTTCGCGTTCGCTCGCGCGAATATGCCGGGCCAGTTGATAGCCACTCATGACCGGCATGTTGCAGTCGGTGATGACCAGGTCGAAGGGCTCCTGGTGCCAGATCTCGAACGCCTCGGCGCCATTGCATGCCTGGCTCAACGAGTAGCCGAGGTACTTCAACTGCTCGCAGAGCAACTGCCGGTTGGCCTGGCTGTCATCCACCACCAGGATGTGCAGCGCCTGCCGCGCGGCGACCGCTGGCGCTGCCGGCGGGAGCACGGTGGGGGCCTGCGGCAGGGCGGGCAGGCGGCTCAGGCGCAGTTGCACCTGCACCTCGGTGCCCTGCCCGGGCTGGCTGTGCAGGGTCAGGGTGCCCCCCATCATTTCGCACAGGGTGCGACAGATCACCAGCCCCAGGCCGGTGCCGGAACGGGCATCCTGATGCTGCCCGAGCACCTGGCTGAACGGCTTGAACAACTGTTGCAGGTCGTCGGCGGCGATGCCGATGCCGCTGTCCTTGACCGTCAGCAGCAACGCCAGGTACTCCGGTTCGCTGGGCCCGGTCGCCAGGCGCACCTGTACACCGCCTTGCTGGGTGAACTTGATGGCATTGCTGATCAGGTTGGAGAGGATCTGCTTGAAGCGCAGTGGATCCACCAGCACATCGTCACCGGCGTGGCTGTCCAGCTCCAACTCCAGGCGCAGGCCTTTTTGCCGGGCCAGGCCGTCGAAGACCCGGAACACCGGCTCCACCAGCCCCCGCAGGTTGGCTCGCGCAGGGCTCAGGCTCAGGTGGCCGCTCTCGATCCGGGCAATGTCGAGGATATCGCCGATCAGTTCCAGCAGGGTTTGCGCCGAACCGTAGGCCACCTCGATCGAAGGCCGGTCGAGCTGGCCCTGGTCGGCACGCTTGAGCGCCAGTTCGAGCATGCCCAGCACCGCGCTCATGGGCGTGCGGATCTCATGGCTCATGGTGGCCAGGAAGGTGGTCTTGGCCCGGTTGGCCTTGTCTGCCTCATCCTTGGCCTGGGTCAGCTCTTGCAGCAGTTGCTGGCGCTCGCTGATGTCCAGCCAGCCGCCGATGATGCCCTGGATTTCGCCCTCGGCATTTCGATAGGGCAGCATCCAGTGGTAGATCCGCATCTCCTGGCCGCGGATATGCACCGTACGGTCGATCAGCAAGGGCGGGCCACCGTCGAAGATGCTTTGGAGGTCCTTGGCGAACTGCTCGGCTTCGGGCACCGTCAGTTGTTCCAGATCGGTCCCCAGCATGCTCTGGCGATCGCTGCCCATGCTCTTCAGGTAACTGTCGTTGCAGATCACCAGGCGCCGCTTCAGGTCGCGCACGTAGATCGGGTTGGGCGTGCCGTTGATCAGTGCGTCCATGAAGCGCAACTGATCGTTGAGGGCGTGTTCGGCCTGTTCGCGCTGGCGGACCTGGCGTCGCATGGCGTAGCCCCAGGCCAGGGAGATCAGTAACAGGAGTATCGAACCGGCCCCGGCCAGGTAGAGGGTGGTGCGGTAGTCGCGCCAGGAGGGCGGGGCGACGGCGGCCTTGGAGCGCCAGCGATTGTTAAGCTCGGTAATGGCGTCGGGCGAGATGCTGCGCAAGGACTTGTCGATGATGCTGAACAGCTCCAGCTGGTCACGGCGCACGGCAAAGGATTCATTGAGCAACGGCAGGTCGAGGGCTGGCCTGACCTTGAGCTGATCCTCCTTGATGCGCGGCAGGTTGAAGCTGACGGCGATTTCCGCCTGCACCGTGCCGTCTGCCTTGTGGTCGCGCAGTAGCGACAGGGCTTCGAAGTTGGTCTGCACCTCTTTGATGCGGATCTGTGGATAGCGCTGGTGCAGCTGCGATACCAGGGCATGCCCGCTGCCGATCAACAGGGTCTTGCCGGCCATGTCTTCGAGGCTTTTCGGCGCATCGGCGGCGTCGCGGGTGACCAGCATGTAGGGCCCGACCAGGTAGGGCCGGGTGAATTGCAGGTAGGTTTCGCGCTCTGGGGTGCGCGCCCGGTCGGCAACCATCTGCACCCGGCCGTTGCGCACGGCCTCGTTGAGGTCCTTGAAGCTGGGCAGCGCAGTGATGTCGAAGCTCAGCCCGGTCTTGGCCTCCAGCATGGTCAGCAGGTCGGCGGTAATGCCCAGGTAATTGTTGTCGGCGTCGAAGTAGGACATCGGCGGCAGGTAGCGGTGAATGCCAATGCGCACCACCGGGTTGTTTTCGATCCAGCGCTGTTCCTCGGCCGTCAGGCTGGTTTTCTCCATGCTCAGCAGCAGACGGTCGCCCCAGCGATTGCGGATGCTGGTGCCTTGCTCCTTGTGGACTGCTTGCAGCGCGTTGTCGAGCAGGTGCTGCAAGCGTTGGTTGTCCGGGGCCATCGCGAAGCTAAAGCCGCTGGTGCTGGCCGGGCCGCTGTAGATGATCCGCAGGTAGTCGCTGTAGTTGCGCGAGATCAGAAACTGCGCCAGCACCGCGTCGCCAAGCAGCATGTCGGCATCGCCGAAGGCTACCGCGGCCATGGCCGCATCGGCACTGGTATAGCTTTCGATCCGGGCCTTGGGGTACATGGCCTGGGCCACGGGCAGGCTGATGGTGTCTAGGGAAATGGCCAGCCTGTACCCCTGCAAACCGTTTTTCAGCGACGGTGAATCCCCCAGGCGAGCGACCAGTGTCGGGCGAGTGGCCAGATAGGTCTGGCTGCGCAACAGTTGACGTCGCTCGGCCTCGCCTTGAGTGACGCTGCCCATGAAGTCGATCTCACCCTTGGCCAGGGCACTGAACACCTGCTCGCGGGTGTCATAGGCGCGAACGCTGATCTTCACGCCCAGGGCATCGCCCAGCAGGCCGGCATAGTCGGCGGTGATGCCTTCGTATTCCTTGGCTTCGTTGACCATTTCCAGCGGTGGCAGGTTTTGCTGCGAGGTGCCCAGAACCAGTTCACGCTTGTTGCGCAGCCATTGCCAATCGTCGCCGCTCAATGGCAGTTGCTGGTGGTGGGGAGATTCATAGTTGAGCAGTTGCAAGGCGCGCGCGGGGTCGGCCATCGCCGGGAGGCATGTCAGCCACATCAGCATGGGCAGGATGAAGCGAGGCATTGGGGCTCCTGAACGAATAACGGCGCAAGGATGAGTCGAGAAGGAGTGGCAGGCTGAGCGGCCACCATACAAGAGCCTACCGTCAATGCTGGAAGTCAATATAGATCACGGGAGGGCGCAGAAAATCGGCCCATTTTCCTGGGTTGCCGGGGCTTGGGCAAGTGCGCTGCCGGGCGGTGGTCGGGCGTCCCTGGATCAGGGCTAGTGGCGGCCCGTCCTCAAGCCCGGGGCTGGACGCGTGTGGCAATAGTGGTAAAGCTGTGCGTCCTTCAACGTAGGCAGGGCCTTGCATGCTCATCGTTTTCAGCGGCTTGCCGGGCACCGGCAAGACCACCATCGCCCGTACCCTGGCGCCACACCTGGCGGCCACCTACCTGCGCATCGACAGCATCGAACAGGGCCTGCGTGACGCTGGCCTGGCGCAGGTGGGCAAGGCCGGCTACCAGATTGCCCTGCAACTGGCGGAGGCCAACCTGGCCCTGGGCAATCGGGTACTGGCCGACTGCGTCAATCCGGTGCAGGAAAGCCGCCAGGCCTGGCAGGCCCTGGCCAGCAGACAGGGGGTGAGGCTGCTGGAGATCGAGGTGGTGTGCTCCGATCTTGCGGAGCATCGGCGCCGGGTCGAGACCCGCCAGTTGGACGTGCCGGGCCTGCGCCCGCCCAGCTGGCAATCGGTGCTCGAGCATGACTATCAGCCCTGGGCGAGCTCGCCGCTGCGCCTGGACACCGCGCAGCTCTCACCGCAGCAGGCGCTGGCCGTGATTCTGGCGTGCCTGCCGGGCGCCTGAGGTTGCCGGGGGCAGCGGCGCCAAGTCTTTGAACCTTGATGGTGCGCTGATGGTCAGTGCTCAGGGCCCCGCGATGGCGCCTCAAGGCCGCGCTGTGGGGCGGCATTGGCCGGAAAACTCCCGATAACGGGGCAAAACATTCGGCGCGGGGGCTTTGTGCACCGATTCTGTTCGCGCAGGGCCGCGAGCGGCGCCGGCTACGCTGCTGGGGCTTTGCTGCTGGGTGTTCTCCAGCTTTCTTTATGTCTCTTTTTTGAATCTATTTGTCGCCAGGCGGTCATTTTTGCCACGGGCCACCTCCGGGGCGGCGCACCGTGCATTTGCGGCATAGCGATTGCTATCACTCTTTCAGGGGGGCTGGGCCCCTCACGCTCGAAGCCGGGTCACGCACACACAGGGTTCAAATAAAAAGCCGTTCACGTCACGGCAAGGAGTTGGCTATGTCCCGCGCTTTCTTTGATGAAATGTATGCTGCCGATGGCGTCTGCCGGCCTCACTACCAGGGGTTTGCCCGCTGGCTGGCGGACACTCCTCTGGAACTGTTGGACCAGCGCCGGCGCGAAGCCGACCTGCTGTTCCACCGCGCCGGTATCACCTTCACCCTGTACGGCGACGAGCAGGGCACCGAGCGCCTGATTCCCTTCGACATCATTCCCCGCAGCATCAAGGCCAGCGAATGGCGCACCGTGGAGCGCGGCTGCATCCAGCGGGTGCAGGCGCTGAACCTGTTCCTCGCCGACCTCTATCACGGCCAGCGGATTCTCAAGGAAGGCATCATCCCCGCCGAACAGGTGCTGGCCAACGAGGGCTACCAGGTGGCGATGCAGGGACTGGACCTGCACCGCGGCATCTATGCCCATATCGCCGGGGTCGACCTGGTGCGCGACGGCGACGGCAGCTACTACGTGCTCGAAGACAACCTGCGCACCCCCAGCGGTGTCAGCTACATGCTCGAAGACCGCAAGATGATGATGCGCCTGTTCCCCGAACTGTTCGCCGCCCAGCGCATCGCGCCCATCGACCATTACCCGAACCTGCTGCTGGACACCCTGAAAAGCTCCAGCCCCCTGGACAACCCGACCGTGGTGGTGCTGACCCCGGGGCGCTTCAACAGTGCCTATTTCGAACATGCGTTCCTGGCCCGGGAGATGGGCGTGGAACTGGTGGAAGGCGCCGACCTGTTCGTGCGTGACGACCGGGTGTACATGCGCACCACCGCCGGTGCCCAGGCGGTGGACGTGATCTACCGACGCCTGGATGACGCCTACCTGGACCCGCTGTCGTTCAACCCCGATTCCATGCTCGGGGTGCCCGGGCTGATCGCCGCCTACCGCTGCGGCAACGTGGTGCTGGCCAATGCCGTGGGCACCGGGGTGGCTGACGACAAGTCGATCTACCCCTATGTGGACGAGATGATCCGCTTCTACCTGAGCGAGGAGCCGATCCTCAAGAACGTGCCCACCTGGCAGTGCCGCAAGCCCGCCGAACTGTCCCACGTGCTGGCCAACCTGGCGCAGTTGGTGGTCAAGGAAACCCAGGGTTCCGGCGGCTACGGCATGCTGGTGGGGCCGGCGGCGACGGCGGCGCAGATCGAGGAATTCCGCGTGCGGATCAAGGCCCGGCCCGAGGCCTATATCGCCCAGCCGACCCTGTCGCTGTCCACCTGCCCGACCTTTGTCGAAAGCGGCATCGCGCCGCGGCATATCGACCTGCGGCCGTTCGTGCTTTCGGGGCGGGAAACCCGCCTGGTGCCCGGCGGCCTGACCCGGGTCGCGTTGCGCGAGGGCTCGCTGGTGGTCAACTCGTCCCAGGGCGGCGGGACCAAAGACACCTGGGTGGTGGAGGACTGAACCATGCTTTCAAGAACCGCAGCCGATCTGTACTGGATGTCCCGCTACCTGGAGCGTGCCGAGAACCTGGCACGCATGCTCGAAGTCAGTTATTCGCTGTCGCTGATGCCCCAGGCCGGGCGCGGCGACGGCCAGGCCGAACTGGCCATGTCGCTGCTGGCCGCCGGCACCCTGGACGATTACCACCAGCGCCACGGCGAACTCAACAGCGAGCGCATGCTGCATTTCTTCGCCCTCGACGAGAGCAACCCGGGCAGCATCTACTGCTGCCTGCGCGCGGCACGCAGCAACGCCCACGCGGTGCGCGGGCGGATCACCGCCGACATGTGGGAAAACATCAACGCCACCTGGCTGGAGATGCGCAACATCGCCCGCAACGGCCTGGGGCGCTATGGCATCAGCCAGTTCTGCGAGTGGGTCAAGGAGCGTTCGCACCTGTTCCGCGGCGCTACCGCCGGCACCATCATGCGCAACGATGCCTATCGCTTCATCCGCCTGGGGACCTTTATCGAACGCGCCGACAACACCCTGCGCCTGCTGGATGCGCGCTATGAAATGTTCGGCGAGGAGTCCGAAGAGGTCAGCGACGACTCGGCCCGCGGCTACTACCAGTGGAGCGCCTTGCTTCGCGCCTTGTCCTCCTTCGAGGCGTTCAACGAGATCTACCGCAACGCCCCGGGGGCCGAGCAGGTGTCCGAAATGCTGCTGCTGCGCGCCGATGTGCCGCGCTCGCTGCACGCCTGCGTCGAGGAGCTGGACCAGATCCTCGCCGCCCTGCCGGGGGACAACGGCCGCCCGGCACAGCGCCTGGCCGCCGAGCTGAATGCGCGGCTGCGCTACACCGGGATCAACGAGATTCTCGACTCCGGGCTGCACCAGTGGCTGACCGACTGCATCGCTCAGATCCGCCACCTGGGGCAAACCGTGCACGAGTCCTATCTGGAGGTGGTATGAAACTGTCCATTCGTCACGACACGACCTACAGCTACACCGATGAAGTCTGCACCAGCATCCAGTTTCTGCGCCTGACGCCCCAGAACAGCTTGCGCCAGCAGATCCTCCAATGGCACCTGGAGCTGCCGCGGCGGGTGCGTGCCCAGCGCGATCCCTACGGCAACATCCTCCACGTCATGACCCTGGACGAGCCCCACGGCGCGATCGTCCTCAGCGCTTTCGGCGAAGTGCAGATCGACCCGCTGCGCGAAGTGGAGGGCGACAGCCAGTCGCCGCTGCCGTTCCTGCGCAGCAGCCACCTGAGCAAGGCCGACCCGGCCCTGAGCGACTTTGCCCGACAGCATTGTGGCGAGCGCCGCGATCGCGCCGCGCTGATCGAGCTGATGCAGGCCCTGGCCGAGCACATGCCCTACAGCCCTGGCGCCACCGGGGTCGGCAGCACCGGCGCGCAAGCCTTTGCCGGCGGTGCCGGCGTCTGCCAGGACCACACCCATGCGTTCCTGGCCTGCGCCCGCAGCCTGGGCATACCGGCGCGCTACGTGTCCGGCTACCTGTGCACCGAGGACCAGAGCCACCTGGCCAGCCATGCCTGGGCCGAAGCCTGGCTGGATGACGGCTGGTACAGCTTCGACGTGACCAACCGCCTGGACCGCCCCGAGCGCCACCTGAAACTGGCGGTGGGCCTGGATTATCTGGACGCCTGCCCGGTACGCGGCATGCGTCGCGGTGGCGGGGCGGAGCAGATGCACGCTCAGGTGCAGGTGCGGGTTAACTCGCAGCTTCAGGTGCAGACGCAGTAGTCCTGTCAGCGGCCCATGGAGGGGACAGAGGTCCTGGTGTTCGGGACCTTTGTGACAGTTCCAGCTTGAGAAAGGGCTCTGATTCCAGGCAGCAAATTTTCTTTTATGGCTTAAGGCTATTACTCGGATCCTATGCTTCACTGCCCTTACTTCTCTCTGCACCCAAGCGGTCAAGGATGGCGGTATGTTGTCTCGGTGGATTCTGAGCCTGTTCAGCCTGATTGTTGTTGCGCCAACCTTTGCAACTGCTTCCTGCCCTGCACCGAGTACTGTCAACCATTCCGGTGGGCATCTGCGACTGCTTGAGTTCAAGGACGGCAGTATCGCCATGCGAATCCCACTGGAGGTCAACTCCGATGGTGCACAGGCTTCCTACGCACAAGGCAATCACGGTTTCTCCTATCTTGGCGACGGCATGGTGCTCTGGAAAGGCAATGGAGCCTCTGAGTCCTGCACAGCTGCCGGCAATCGTTGTTCAGAGCACTTTGCCGAAGCTGACAGGCTGCATTTTGGCCGCGCGTCAAAGCAGTTCTGTGTCTTTGCCTTTGCTGTTGACGGGCTCCATGGCGCCGAGCCCGTAGCCTGTAAGTCCGGAGGTATCGAGGGTTACATTGTAGGTGGAGGGCTGGGGGCTCCCCGCCAGGGTCCCACTCTGGCGACCGTAGAGGGCATTTCCCTGGTGCCCTATATTTCTCTGACGTCATTGATGCTTCGGGACGATCAGCAGAGGGCGCGCTCCCTGGACGCAGCGATTGTGCCTTTCATCGTCGCGCCACGTGTTGCAAGAAATCGCCTGGGGCAGGTCGCCTCCCTGCAGTTCAACGGCCGAGAGGTTCTAGCTGTGGTGGGGGATATCGGTCCGAGGTTTGGCGAAGCCTCTATTGCCGCTCATCAACTGCTGCGTTACGGCGCGCTGAAACAGCAACTGCCTGGGCCGATCTCTCTGGCTCAACGCTGTACGGCCATCGAAACCGGCCTATTGCCGCCTTTTCTGTCCAGGCCTGACCTTAAACAGGACAGCTGTGAGCAGACCCGGAACAGACCCCGGGGCGCCGCTGATATCAGGATCCGCGCCGCCATCGAAGAGAAGGTCGAGGTCATTATCTTGAGTGACGCCCGGCTCAAGCAGGAACAGCCTCCTTACGGTGCCTTGTTGGAGGCTGTGAGCCAGGAAAATCTCCAGCGTGCGGTGGACCAGCGTCATACGGGCATGTCGGTGGCAGAGATGCGCCAATGTCTGAAATCGTCCGGGCTTTAAGTGCTGAAAGGGAGTTCCACGTTATGCCGTCGATGCTTATCAAAATCCTGGGTGGGCTGCTGATTCTTGCAATGGGCGGGTGCAGTTCTCCGTGTTTTCAGCAAAAAAAGTGCGGCTCCTGGGGGCCCGGCTCGGCTATTTCCGCTGACCAGACGTTCAGTGAAATGATCCGTTCGGCAAGAGCGACAGCTGCCAGGCAAGATCCCATTACGCTGGATGAGGTCAAGCAAGAGTTGGTAGCGGTGAAGCTCAAAGTCTCGCAGGCCGCGGATCAGAAAAGCGGCCAGAGAACGGCCTATCAGGAAACGGCGTTGGTGGGCGGTGCGTCGGCAACAGTTGGCCAACTTGCTTCCAAGACAGGGTTGCTAAACACCGGCCTGGGGTTGGCTCTGGGGGCGTTGGCTCTGGACAGTTTCTATGCCCCTGTAACCACGCTCGACACTCATGAGACGGCGTTGACCTCACTCAGGTGTGTTGCAGACGTGCTGGATCCCTTGACTGAAGCGGCCCGTGTACAGGCCGCTAGTTCTGCGTTGGATGACATCAAGGGCGCGGCCCAGGCAGCCGTGCCCGACAGCATTTCGCGGATCAACGATATTTTTGACCGCTATCGCAGCCTGATACGGGGCCAGAGGCCCATGGCGCCGAGCCAGGCCGATTTCAAAAGGTATGCCGAGCAATACAACAAGGACAGCGAACTCAAGAGGAGCAACATTGCCGGACAAGAGGAAGAGCTCCTGGCTGCACAGAGACATTATGAACAGAAGAAGAGTCTTTCCAATATTCAGCCTCTGAAGGAGGAATCCGAGAGTGATCTCCAAAAGAGGCAATTGGCAGCCGACAACGAATTGAAGAATGCCCAAACCGATCTGGACAACGCCATAAAAGCTCGTGACCAGGCGGTGGAGCAAGCGGCCTTCATCAGTTTGAAATCCGACCTTGAGCCTTGTGTGAAGCTGATTGGCAGTTGACCGGGTCCTCAGTCGCGGCCCATGGCTTGGCGGCGGTATTCATCCGGGGTGGTGCCCATCATCCGCCGGAACATGCTGATAAAGGCCGAGGCGCTGCTGTAGCCCAGGTCCAGGCCGATGCTTTCCACGGTCCGTCCCTGTTCCAGCAGGGCCAGGGCCTGCACCACCTTCAGGCGCTGGCGCCATTCCACCAGTGACATGCCCAGCTCGCGCTGGCTGCGCCGCATCAGCGTGCGTTCGCTGGTGTTGGCGGCATGGGCCAGTTGCGGCAGCGAGCGCGGGTCGCCTGGGTTGGCCTTGAGGGTGCGCAGCACCGGGCCCAACAGCGGGTCGTCGGAAGAGGGCAGGTAGCTGCCGGCGCAGGAGGCATGCCCCAGCTTGTCCACCAGCACCTGCAGCAGGCGCTGTTGCTCGTCGCTCTGGGGCAGGCCCGGTGGCGCCTGGCGCAAGTCGTCCAGGAGCGCCAGGACCAGCGGGCTGAGGCTCAGGGCGCAGTGCCGGGCGGGCAGGGCGGTGCACAGCTCGGGCGCCAGGTACAGCGAGCAGTGGCAGGCTTCGTGGCGGTTGAAGCCCATGTGCTCGACATTCGGCGGCAGCCAGATGCCGTACTGCGGCGGCGCCAGGTAATGGTGGTCGCCCAGCTCGATTTCCATCACCCCGCTGTAGGCATAGACGAACTCGCCCCACGGATGGCGGTGGCGCGGGTAGGTGGCGTGGGCCGGCAGGTTGGCCGCGCGAAAGAAGATCGGCGCCGGCAGGGCTTCGCTGAAAGGCGGCAGGTGCAACTGTTGCGCGGCTTTGTTCACGGCGGGCACCGGTTGGCGGATAAGTGCTATGGGCTGGCGGATTAAAACTATATCTAGGAAAACTGTCAGGCGGACAATCCTTCATCACTTTTTCTCGATGAAGGATCTGCCATGGCCACTCGCCAACCCCTGGATGCCACCGCCTGCAGCCTGATGGTCGGCCTGTGCGCGATCTGGGGCCTGCAGCAGGTGGCGCTCAAGGCCACTGCATCGGACATCGCCCCGGTGCTGCAGATTGCCCTGCGCTCCGGCGGCGCGGCGCTGCTGGTGGGGCTGCTGATGTGCTGGCGCGGCGAGCGCCTGGGGCTGGGCGACGGCCATTGGCGCCCGGGCCTGCTGGTGGGCGGGCTGTTCGCCCTGGAGTTTTTGCTGGTGGGTGAAGGGCTGCGCTACACCACGGCGTCGCACATGGCGATCTTTCTCTATACCGCGCCGATCTTCGCCGCCCTGGGGCTGCACTGGCTGATGCCGGCCGAGCGGTTGAAACCCGCGCAGTGGCTGGGTATCAGCGTGGCCTTTGGCGGCATAGTCGTGGCCTTTAGCGGCCCCGCCGCGGCCGGGCACGGCGGTGGCAGCCATGTGCTGCTGGGGGATTTTCTCGGGGTGCTGGGCGGGGTCGCCTGGGGCGCGACCACCGTGGTGGTGCGCTGTTCGCGGCTAGCCTCCAGCCCCACCACCCGGACCCTGCAGTATCAACTGCTGGGGGCCTTTGTCTGGCTCGGGCTGGCGGCGCTGCTGACCGATCAGACCAGCATCCGTTTCACTCCGTTGGTGGTCGCCAGCCTGGGCTTCCAGGTGTTGGTGGTGTCGTTCGCCAGCTTCCTGATCTGGTTCACCCTGCTGCGCCGCTACCCGGCCTCGCGGTTGGGCGTGCTGTCGTTCATGACCCCGCTGTTCGGCATCGGTTTCGGGGTCTGGCTGCTGCATGAGCCGCTGGAGCCGAACTTCATTTTCGGCGCGTTGCTGGTGCTGGCGGGGATTGTCATGGTCAGCGGCTACGAGTGGCTGCGCCAGCGTTTCAAGCGCAATCGCGAAAGCCCGGTGGCGCCGCGCAGTTCTTGAAAGCCCGGGCGCTGGCAAGTCGGCTCCTGCCAGCGAAACCGTTCCCGGGACGATTCAGCGTTTCGCCGCCTCAAGGGCGTTGCGAATGTCTTCCTGCAACTGGCGGGCACCGCTGCAGGCAGGGTCGGCGGGGCCGTGCTTGCAGGATTTATCCAGCACCTTCAGCGCCAGATCGGCGTCGGGCGCTACGCCTATGCCCCGGCTCAGGTGGAAGCCGTACATGGTGCAGGCCCAGGGGTCATCCAGCTCACAGGCCTTGTTGAAGGTCTGCACTGCACAGTGCCGGGTGCCCTGGCTGTCGGCGTCGGCCGTGAGCATGCCGGCGGCGCGGTTGGTGCAGCCGGAGACCAGGCCCAGGCTGCAAGCGCGCTGGTACAGCGGTTCATAGCCTTCGGCCGGCCCTTTGGCCTGTTGCAGGGTGGTTGCCAGCCAGTAGCAATCGTTGCCGTCGCCGGTCTCGCAGCGCTGCAGGCAGGCCCCCAGCTGCTCCGGGGTTTCGCAGCGGTTGGCCTGCGTGGCCCGTATCGCGGCCCTGGCCGGCATGTTGTCGCCGGGGCATTGCCTGGCCTGGGCCTGCCAGTCCTGCCGGGCCTGGACTTTGGCGTACAGGGCAGCGATCAGTTCCTGGTCGGTGGGCGCGGCGCTGGCGGCAATGCTCGACAGCAAGGCCATGCCGAACAGGCAGAAACGGTAGAGGCGATGCATGGGGCAGAGTCCTTTCCAGGGGGCGTGGGCGCGGGGGGTATCTTAAGGATTTTCGCCAATAGCTCCAGGCTGCCGACGGGGTGGCGAGACGTTTTTTTTCAATTTGCCCCCGGCAGCTCTCTTGTGGTCCCGGGGTTTTACTCTGTACTGTATATAAAAACAGTATCCGGGCCCGACCATGCAACTGATCGACAAGCTGAGCATCCTCGCCGATGCCGCCAAGTACGACGCTTCCTGCGCCAGCAGCGGCGCGCCCAAGCGCAGTTCCGAAGGCAAGAGCGGGCTGGGTTCGAGCAATGGCATGGGCATCTGCCACAGCTATACGCCGGACGGGCGCTGCGTCTCGCTGCTCAAGGTGCTGCTGACCAATTTCTGCCTCTACGACTGCCAGTACTGCGTCAATCGCCGTTCCAGCGACGTACCCCGGGCACGCTTCAGCCCCGAGGAAGTCGTGCGCCTGACCCTGGATTTCTACCGGCGCAATTGCGTCAGCGGGCTGTTCCTCAGCTCGGGGATCATCCGCTCGGCGGACTACACCATGGAGCAACTGGTGCAGGTGGCCAGGCTGCTGCGCGAAGAGCACGAGTTCCGTGGCTACATCCACCTCAAGACCATCCCCGACGCCGACCCGTTGCTGATCGAGCAGGCCGGGCGCTACGCCGACCGCCTCAGCGTCAACGTCGAGCTGCCCACCGACCAGGGCCTCAAGGCCCTGGCCCCGGAAAAGCACCTGGGTTCGATCAAGCAGGCCATGGGCACCATCTATACCGGCGAGCAGACGGTGCTCAACGAGCCCCGGGCGCCGCGCTTCGCCCCGGCCGGGCAGAGCACCCAGATGATCGTCGGCGCCGATGACACCGACGACAGCACCATCCTCCACAGCGCCGAGGCGCTGTACGGCAACTTCCGCCTGCGCCGGGTCTATTACTCGGCCTTCAGCCCGATTCCCAACAGCCCGAAAAGCGTACCCCTGGCCGCGCCACCGCTGATGCGCGAGCACCGCCTGTACCAGGCCGACTTCCTGCTGCGCGGCTATGGCTTCAGCGCCAACGAACTGTTCCAGGGGCCGGGGCACCTGGCCCTGGACATGGACCCCAAGCTGGCCTGGGCCCTGGACAACCGCAGCGTGTTTCCCCTGGACCTGAACCGTGCCGAACCGGCGCTGATCTCGCGCATTCCGGGGATCGGCCTGCGCACTACCCAGCGCCTGGTGGAACTGCGCCGCGAGCGGCGTATCCGCTACGAGGACCTGGCGCGCATGCGCTGTGTGCTGAGCAAGGCCAGGCCGTTCTTTATCACCAGCGACTATCACCCGCAGCAGGCGGAGACCAGCAGCGCGCTGCTCTACCAGCAACTGCGGGAACGCCCGCAACCGCAGCAGATGGGGCTTTGGGGATGATCAGCCTGGACTGTGACGACCTGTTCGACACCTGGCGCCAGCAGGCGCGCTGGCTGCTCAGCCATTCCATCGACCCGAGCCGGGTCAGTTGGTCCGGGACGCAGGAGGCCGATCTGTTCGCCAGCGATGAGGCTTGCCCTGAGCAGCCCGGTCCGTTTCGTGCGCGGATTCCCCTGGCCCTGCTGGAGCTGCTGGAACGGGCCGCCTGCTATCGCGGCGAGCAGCGCTGGAGCCTGTTGTACGAGGTGCTGTGGCGGGTCAGCCATGGCGACCGCACGGCCATGCTCAGCGGCGATCAACTGGGCAGCGAGTTGCAGCGGCGAATCAAGCAAGTCGACCGCGAGGCCCATCACCTGCATGCCTTCGTGCGCTTCGTCAGCTTGCCCGCGGGCCGCTCACAGCTGGCCGAGCAGCCTGAATACGTGGCCTGGCACGAGCCGGCCCACGACATCCTGGCCCAGGCCAGCCGGCATTTCATCGGGCGCATGGGGCGCCACCGCTGGATGATCGCCACGCCCCGGGACGGGGTGTATTTCGACGGTACGCAACTGCACCACCACAGGCGCTGCCCCAGCGCCTGGCGGCAACTGGCCCAGGCCGGTGAAGACCCCGGGGGCGAGCTGTGGCTGGCCTACTACAGCCATATCTTCAATCCGGCGCGGCTCAACCCCCGGGTGATGCAGGGGCATTTGCCGGCGCGCTTCTGGAAGCACCTGCCTGAGGGGCCGTTGATTCCGGCACTGATCAACCAGGCTCGCCACGGCAAGCAGCGCGACGGCCAGGCCAGCCAGGTGGCAGCACGGCCAGGCAAGCGGATCGGCCAGCCGCGCGGCGATAGCGCTGGGCAGGCCCCAGGGCCTTCCCTGACAATGGGCGGCTTTGAACAATGAGGCAGGCAGCCAATGGATGACGGCGTGGATGACGGCAAGGGCATTACCGAGGAATTCTGGTCGAAGGGAGTGACTGACGACGCGAAGATGATGTGGCGGGTGGGCAGCCGCGGCGTGACCTTCCTGGCGGCGCTGCTGCTGCCCAAGACCGGGTTCAAGGTCGTGGACATCGCGGTTGGAGTGCTGACCATGCTGATCCCCTTGCTGGTGATCGAGACCCAGAGGGCCTATTCGAAGTTTTCCCCCGGGTTTCTCGCCTGGGTGATCCGCATCAGTGTCTTTGCCAGCGGTGTGGCCATGGCCAGCCTGGGGCTGGTGGTCTACTTCGGGGTCGTGATGCCTTTGGTTTCAGCGGTGGGCATGCATTTTTTTCAACAGAGCGCCAGCCTCCAGTCCCAGGGGCAGAGCGGGGTGGAACTGGTCGGTTTCTGGTGGATGGCGGCTGTCACCGGCTTTGCCGTGATGTATGCAGTGTTCAAGAATTTTCGCGAGACCAAGGTGTTCGAGATCGTCTATCACCTGCCACGCAACGGCGTGAGGCAACTCATGCAGGAGCGGCCGCTGCGCGCCAGCAACTGGCCGATGTTCGTCTGGTTCGAGCTCTGCGTGTTGATCGCGAGCTTTTTCTACACCTTGATGGCATCCCAGGCCGCGCTGCTGGTGGTGGATGGGTCGCGACGGGTACTGGCGCTGCTCGGTATCGGCCTCTAGCACCGAACCTGCCTTCGTCATGACGAAGGCAGGTTGCGCAGGCCGCGTCGGGCTCAGCCCCGGCGCGGTTCGGCGGTCATCAGAAGCTGTACTTGAAGCTGGTCATCAGGTTGCGCGGTGCACCGTAGTTACCGTAGGAACCCGCGTTGCTGTAGTAGGTGCGATCGAACAGGTTGTTCAGGTTGAGGGAGGCACTGAGGTTGCGGCTGATGTCATAGCGGGTCATCAGGTTGGTTACCGCGTAGCTGCCCTGGGTGAAGGTGTGCAGGTCGCCGCCGATCTTGCTCTGCCAGTTGACTCCTGCGCCCACGGTCAGCTTGTCCAGCGGACCTTGCAGGCGATAGCTGGTGAAGGTCTTGAAGCTGTTGCGCGGTACACCGGTGGTGATCCTCTGGTCATCAGCGTCAGTGGTGACCGAGTAGGTGTAGCCGGCGGAGGCTTGCCAGCCTTCGGCCAGCTCACCGTTGAACTCCAGTTCCACGCCCTTGGAGGTGGTGTCCTGCTCGGAGCTGTAGACGTTGTCGTGCTGCCAGATCGCCAGGTTGTCCTGTTGCAGCTTGTACAGCGCCAGGCTGGAGTTCAGGCGGCCGTCGAAGTGGCTGCCCTTGATCCCGACTTCGTAGCCCTTGCCTTCCATCGGGTCCAGGGGCTTGTTGTCTTCGCTGCGCACCCAGGACGCCTGGGGGTTGAAGATGCTGGTGTAGCTGGCGTACACCGACCAGGTGTCGTCGAGGTCGTAGACCACCCCGGCGTAAGGAATGAACACGCCGTTTTCTTCACGCTTGACCTTGGTTTCGTCGCCGCCGTAGGGGCGGTCGGAGCTGTCGCTGCTCCAGTTGATGACCCGGCTACCGAGGATCAGGCTCAAGTCGTCGGTCAGGCTCAGGCGCGAGGTCAGGTAGGCGGCGTACTGGTTTTCATCGATTGACGCCTTGCCGCTCACGTTCTGGCTGGGCTTGGGCGAGTGGCCGTCCCAGTCGAACAGGTTGTCGATGGGGCCGGCAGGGGAGCCGGCGTAGTCATAGCGCCAGCCGCCCCAGCTCGGGGTGCGCTCCTTGTACTGGGACAGGGTCATGCCGCCGATCAGCTCATGCTCGCGGCCGAACAGGCTGAAGGGGCCGGTGAGGTAGAGGTCGAGGTTGTCCTGGCGCGGGGTACCGGAGAAACGCACCGGCAGTTGGGTAAGGCCGCTGCCGTCCTTGTTGACCGAGCCCATGGCGAAATTGAACAGCTCGTCGAACTGATTCTCGGCGTGGGTGAACTCCATCTTGCCGCTCCAGCCGTTGCCCAACTGCTGTTCGATGGAGGCGAAGTAACTGGTCTGCTGGTGGTCGTTGTAGGACCAGTCCGGGGAGGTGTTGGTGGAACGCTTGAAGTTGGTACGCTCACCGCTGCTGAAACGTGTCGGCAGGCCGGTGCGCAGCGGCGAGTCGACGTCGGTGCGCTGGTAGCTCAAGCCCAGGGTCAGCAGGGTGTCCTCGCTGAGGTCGAACTCACTGATGCCGTACAGCAGTTGGGTCTGTTGCTTGAAACGGTCGACCCAGGCGCTTTCGGTCTTGTAGTCGGCCACCAGGCGCCCGCGCACATTGCCGCTGTCGGTCAGCGGGCCGGAGACGTCGACCCCGCCGCCATAGCGGTCCCAGGTGCCGGCCTGGCCGGTGATACTGGCCTGGGCCTCGCTGGTAGGGCGCTTGCGGATCAGGTTGATGGTCGCCGACGGGTTGCCCATGCCACTGATCAGGCCTGTGGCGCCGCGCACCACTTCCACCCGGTCGTACATGGCCATGCTCTGGGAGTAGTTGTCCAGGCGGGTGTTGGTGGGGACGCCGTCGATCTCGTAGTTCTGGATGGCGAAGCCACGGGACCAGTAGCTGTCGGTTTCCGCCCCCAGGCCGTCGCGGGTGACGATGATCCCCGGGGTGGCTTCCAGGGTGTCGGTGAGGGTGCTGAGGTTCTGGTCGTCCAGGCGCTGGCGGGTCATCACGGTGATCGACTGCGGGGTCTCCCGGGGCGTCAGGTTCAAGCGTGTGGAACTGCTGGAGGAATAGGTGGTGTATTCGCCGGTGCCTTCGGTGGTGGAGCCCGGCGCCTTGCCGGAGATCGATACCGGGCTCAACTCCAGGCTGGCACCGTTGCCGCGGGGTTGCAGGGAGTAGTCGCCGTTGGCGCCGCGCACCGCTTGCAGCCCGGTGCCGCTGAGCAGCAGGGCCAGGCCGCTGTCGACATCATGTCGGCCGCGCAGCCCGGGGCTGCTGCGGCCCTCGGTCAGGCTCGCCGGGTAGGACAGCAAAATGTGCGCGCTCTGGCCGAAGCGGGTGAGGGCGCTGGCCAGGTTGCCGGGGGCGATATCGAACTCGACCTGGGCCTGTTCTGCTGCCAGCGCCCAGGTGGGCAACAGCACGGTCGCGGTGCTTGCGCCAAGGCAGACCAGGCCCTGGGCCACGGCGCCGGCCAGATTCTGCTTGAGTGAAAAGGTTCGGTGGCGGCGCTGCGTTACTGCAGATGACATGTGTTGCTCCCCATGCAAATGAATGTTCTGGGGGGTAAGTCTCGCCAGCACGAAAAACAGACCACCTTGTTGCAACATTATTTTCAGCTCAGGGCGGTACGGGGCTTGAGGGTGACCCAGTAGCGAGTGAACTGGCGCACCTCCAGTTGCAGGGTCCGGGCCACGGCGAACAGCACGCGGTCGGTGTCGGCCAGGGGGAAGGTGCCGGAAACCTTCAACTGGGCGAGGCTTGGATCGCAGCCCAGGTGCCCGTGACGGTAGCGGCCCAGTTCTTCCAGGAACTGCGCCAGGGCTTGGCCCTGGGCCACCAGCATGCCTTGGCTCCAGGCTGGTTGCGTGGCGTTCTGTGCCTGGCGCAGCAGCAAGCCCTGGCGGTTGAAGCGTGCCTGTTCACCGGCTCCCAGGGACAGTGCTGGCTGCCCGCCATCCCGGGGGCGCAGGGTCAGGTTGCCCTGGTACACCGCCAGTTCGGTGCGCCCGGCCAGCTGGCGCACACTGAAGCGTGCTGTGCTGGTTTCAATCCAGCCTTCGGCGGTTTCCACCTGGAGGGCCGGGAGCGAATCCTGGCGTGCCAGGGTCAGGAGCAGTTCGCCACGCAGCAGCTTGATGCGCCGTTGCTGGCGGTCGAAACGCAGGGCAATGGCGGTATCGGTGTTGAGCTGGACCCGGGTCTGGTCCGCCAGGGTGATACGCCGCTGTTGGCCGACCCGGGTGCTGTAGTCGGCACTCCAGTCCTGTACCAGGGCTGTGTCCCGCGCGGCCCAGGCACCGGCGCCGGTGACCAGCAGCAGCCCCAGTTGCTTGAGGGCACGACGGCGGCCGAGGTTCGGCACCAGGGTGGCCCGGGCCAGCTCGCTGTGGCCCTGGCTGCGCACCTGCTGCAGGCGTTGAGCTAGGGTTTCGGCCCGCTGCCAGGCTTTTTCGTGCAAAGGGTGGGCCTGCCGCCAGCGGTGCCAGGCGGCGAGGGTGGCGGCACTGACCTGGGGTTCCTGCAGGTCCAGTTGCCATTGCATGGCCTGTTCGGCCATGGCGATGTCGATGGACTGGGGTTCTGCATTTGCGTTGCTGCTCAGCGGATGATTCACAGCGAGCCCAGGCTGTCGTCGAGAAGGATGCACTGGGCACCGGCCTTGATGATGTAGCGCTTGACCGTGGTCACCGAGACTTGCAGGCGCTCGGCGATCTGCTCATGGCCCAGGCCCTCGAGTTGCCACCAGAGGAATGCCTGGCGCACCGCAGGTTCCTGGCGTTCAAGCACGGCGTCCAACTGCATCAGGGTTTCCAGGAGGATGGCCTGGGTTTCCAGGTCCGGCACCACGTGCGCGGGGACGTACTGCAAGGCCTCCAGATAGGCCCGCTCCAGCTTCTGGCGCCGGTAGTGGTTGCTCAGCACGCTCTGCGCCACCTTCGCCAGGAAGCTGCGGGGCGCCTGGATCTGCACCGGCTCAGGCTTGGCCAGTAGCCGCAGGAAGGTGTCCTGGGCCAGGTCGGCAGCGCTGTGGGAACAATTCAGTCGCAGGCGCAGCCAGTTCTTCAGCCACTGATGTTGCTGGCGATACAGCTGGGTCAGATCGCTGGCTTGGGCGGGAGCAGGCATGGCGGAAAATTACCGGGGTCGGGAGGTTGCGAATGATAACGCTTATCATATAGACCGTTGCCAGAGCTCCGCAAGAAAAGTCTGACGCCGGTCTGCCCGGAACGAAGAGGCAGATTCCAGGCATGAAAAAGCCCGCCCCTGGCAACCAGGGGCGGGCTCGGCTGAAGCAGGGGGGGAATCAGACCTTGACGATCCAGCCCGCTGGCGCTTCGACGTCGCCGGTCTGCACACCGGTCAGCTCTTTATAGAGCTTCTGGGTGATCGGGCCGACTTCTTTTTCGCTGTAGAACACGTGCAGCTTGTTCTGGTACTCGATGCCGCCGATCGGCGTGATCACCGCGGCAGTACCGCAGGCACCGGCTTCCTTGAAGTCCGCCAGCTTGTCGATGAACACGTCGCCTTCGACCACTTCCAGGCCCAGGCGGGTCTTGGCCAGCTCGATCAGCGACAGGCGGGTGATGCCCGGCAGTACCGATGGCGAGTTGGGGGTGACGAATTTGTCGTCATGGGTGATGCCGAAGAAGTTGGCCGAACCCACTTCCTCGATCTTGCTGTGGGTCAGCGGGTCGAGGTAGATGCAGTCGGCGAAGCTGGCCTTCTTGGCCTGGGCGCCGGGCATCAGGCTGGCGGCGTAGTTGCCACCGACCTTGGCCGCGCCGGTGCCCTGAGGCGCCGCGCGGTCGTAGCTGGAGATCAGGAAGTTGTGCGGGGTCAGGCCGCCCTTGAAGTAGGCGCCGACCGGGATGGCGAAGATCGAGAAGATGAACTCCGGCGCGGTGCGCACGCCGATGTTGTCGCCGACGCCGATCACGAACGGGCGCAGGTACAGCGCGCCGCCGGTGCCGTAGGGCGGGATGAAGCGTTCGTTGGCCTTGACCACGGCCTTGCAGGCTTCGATGAACTGTTCGGTGGAGACCTGCGGCATCAACAGGCGGGCGCAGCTGCGCTGCATGCGTGCGGCGTTCTGGTCCGGACGGAACAGGTTGATCGAACCGTCCTTGCAGCGGTAGGCCTTGAGGCCTTCGAAACATTGCTGGCCATAGTGCAGGGCGGTGGAGCCCTCGCTGATGTGCAGCACATTGTCTTCAGTCAGGGTGCCTGCGTCCCACTCGCCGTTACGCCAGTGCGACAGATAGCGCTTGTCTGTCTTGATGTAGTCAAAACCCAGCTTGTCCCAATTGATGCTTTCGTTACCCATGACACCCTCTATCGCTTAACAACCGTCGGAACGGCTCAAGGCTTCTGACGTTTTTTTGGATGGGCACAACAATACTGCATTCCGGGGGCGTGCCGCATCCCGGACGATGGGAGGGGGCGCAAAAAAAACTTAGCCTGCTTATGAAGCTTCCCCCCTAACAGCCCCATACCCCTGTAGGAGCGAGCTTGCTCGCGAAGGCCCCGGCGCGAACGCTTGGCTATCCCCGCCAGCTCTTTCGCGAGCAAGCTCGCTCCTACCTGGGCACTGTCCTGTGTGCCCCTTGAATGGTTACAGATGCAGGGCGTGGCCCAGTGCCCGCAGCGCTGCTTCCTGGACCGCTTCACCCAGGGTCGGGTGGGCGTGGATGGTGCCGCCGATGTCTTCCAGGCGCGCGCCCATTTCCAGGGATTGGCCGAACGCCGTGGACAACTCGGAGACTCCGACTCCCACTGCCTGCCAGCCGACAATCAGGTGATTGTCACTTCGGGCCACCACCCGCACGAAACCGCTTTTCGATTCCAGGGTCATGGCCCGGCCATTGGCCGCGAACGGGAAGCTGCTGACGATGCAATCCAGGCCGGCAGCGCGGGCCTCGTCCGGGGTCTTGCCCACCACCACCAGTTCCGGGTCGGTGAAGCACACCGCGGGGATCGCTGCCGGGTTGAATTCCCGGTGCTTGCCGGCGATCAGCTCGGCGACCATCTCGCCCTGGGCCATGGCCCGGTGCGCGAGCATCGGCTCACCGCTCAGGTCGCCGATGGCCCAGACGTTGCGCATGCTGGTCTGGCACCGGTGGTCGATCTTGATGGCCGCGCCGTTCATGTCCAGGTTCAGGCTTTCCAGGTTCCAGCCCTGGGTGTTGGGCTTGCGGCCCACCGCCACCAGCACCTGGTCGGTGGCCAGGTTCAGGGTGTCGCCATTGGGCTCGCGTACCTGCAGGCTGCTGCTGGCGGCATCGAAGCCCAGCACGCTGTGCTTGAGGTAGAGCTTGATCCCCAACTGCTTCACCGAGTCCAGCACCGGCTGGGTCAGTTCGCCGTCGTAGGCGGGCAGGATGCGTTCCTGGGCCTCCACCACGCTGACCTCGACCCCGAGCTTGCGGTAGGCGATGCCCAGTTCCAGGCCGATGTAGCCGCCGCCGACCACGGTCAGGCGCTTGGGCAGGGTCTTGGGTGCCAGGGCCTCGGTGGAGGAAATGATCGGCCCGCCGATGGGCAGCATCGGCAGGTTGACGCTTTTCGAACCGGTGGCCAGCAGCAGGTGCTCGCACTGGATGCGGGTATCGGCGCCTTCGATCTCCACGGTCTTGCCGTCGATGACCCTGGCCCAGCCCTGGATCACCTGGACCTTGTTTTTCTTCAGCAGCGCGGCGACCCCGGTGGTCAGGCGGTCGACGATGCCGTCCTTCCATTCCACGCTCTTGCCGATGTTCAGGGTTGGCGCCGCCACTTCGATGCCCAGGGCCGAGCCCTGGCTGTGGTGGCGGGTCTGGTGGAACTGCTCGGCGACATGGATCAGCGCCTTGGACGGGATGCAACCGATGTTCAGGCAGGTGCCGCCCAGGGACTGGCCCTCCACCAGAATGGTGGAGATGCCCAGCTGGCCGGCGCGGATGGCCGCCACATAACCGCCAGGGCCGCCGCCGATGATCAACAGTTGGGTATTGAGAGTCTGTTGCATGTCTTACTCCACAAACAGCGTGGCGGGTTGTTCGAGCAGGCCGCGAATGGCCTGGATGAATTGCGCAGCGTCCATGCCGTCGACCACCCGATGATCGAAGGAGCTGGAGAGGTTCATCATCTTGCGAATCACGATCTGGCCCTTGATCACCATGGGCCGCTCGACGATGCGGTTGACCCCGACAATCGCCACTTCCGGCAGGTTCAGCACCGGCGTGCTGACGATCCCGCCCAGCGCGCCGAGGCTGGTGAGGGTGATGGTGGAACCGGAGAGTTCATCCCGGGCGGCCTTGCCGCTGCGAGCGGCCTGGGCCAGGCGCGCGATTTCCTCGGCGTTGCCCCACAGGCTGCGGGCTTCGGCGTGGCGCACCACCGGTACCATCAGGCCGACGTCGCTCTGGGTGGCGACCCCGACATGCACCGCGCCGTGGCGGGTGATGACCTGGGCTTCGTCGTCATAGCGGGCGTTGATCTGCGGGAAGTCGCGCAGGGCGACGACCATGGCCCGCACCAGGAACGGCAGCAGGGTCAGCTTGCCGCGGGTGGCGCCGTGCTTTTCATTGAGGTGGATGCGCAGCTCTTCCAGGGCGGTGACGTCCACTTCCTCGACATAGCTGAAGTGCGCGGCGCGATGCTTGGACTCCTGCATGCGCTGGGCGATCTTGCGGCGCATGCCAATGACCTGGATCTGCTCTTCATCATGGCGCTCGGCATAGCCGGCCCCTGGCGCCGAGTAACCCTTGAGCGGCTGGCTGTCCTGGGCCAGGTAGGCGTCCAGGTCTTCGTGCAGGATGCGCCCGGCCGGGCCGCTGCCTTGCACCAGGCGCAGCTGGATACCCAGGTCCAGGGCATGCTTGCGCACCGCCGGCGAGGCCAGCGGACGCTCGTCGGCTTCCCGGGCCACCGGTGCCTGGGGCGCTGGGCGGCAGGCTGCTGCTGGACTGGCGACGGGTTTTTCCGCTTTGGGGGCTTGGGCCACTGGCGCGGTGGCCACGGGCTTATTAATAGCTGCCGGCTCTTTTGCCGCCGGTGCGGCTGCCTGGGCGGATTCCTTGAGGTTGCCCGCGCCTTCGACCTCGATGCTGATGAGGATGCTGCCCACCGCCATCACTTCACCGGGCTCGCCGCCCAGGGAAATGACCTTGCCGTGCACCGGGGAGGGGATGTCGACCATCGCCTTGTCGGTCATCACGTCTGCCAGAACCTGATCTTCCACTACCTGATCGCCGACCTTGACGTGCCACTGCGCCAGTTCAACTTCCGCGATGCCTTCGCCGATGTCCGGCATCTTGATTACGTGCGTGCCCATTCAGACCTCCATGACCCGTTGCAGCGCCGCGCCCACTCGGGACGGCCCTGGGAAATATGCCCACTCCTGCGCGTGGGGATACGGCGTATCCCAACCGGTGACGCGCTCGATCGGGGCTTCCAGGTGGTGGAAGCAGTGTTCCTGCACCAGCGACACCAGTTCGGCGCCGAAACCGCAGGTACGGGTGGCTTCATGCACCACCACGCAACGGCCGGTCTTCTTCACCGACTTGACGATGGTGTCCAGGTCCAGGGGCCACAGGCTGCGCAGGTCGATGACCTCGGCGTCGATGCCGGTTTCCTCGGCCGCCACTTGCGACACATAGACGGTGGTGCCGTAGGTGAGGATGGTCACGTCCTTGCCCGGGCGGGCGATGGCCGCCACGTCCAGGGGGACCTTGTAGTAGCCGTCCGGTACCTGGGCCGCCGGGTGTTTCGACCAGGGGGTTACCGGGCGATCGTGGTGGCCGTCGAAGGGGCCGTTATACAGGCGCTTGGGTTCGAGGAAGATCACCGGGTCATCGTTCTCGATGGAGGCGATCAACAGGCCCTTGGCGTCGTAGGGGTTGGACGGCATCACGGTGCGCAGGCCGCAGACCTGGGTGAACATCGCCTCGATGCTCTGGCTATGGGTCTGCCCGCCGTAGATCCCGCCGCCGCAAGGCATGCGCAGGGTCATGGGCGCGGTGAACTGGCCGGCGGAGCGATAGCGCAGGCGCGCGGCTTCGGAAATGATCTGGTCCGAGGCCGGGTAGACGTAGTCGGCGAACTGGATTTCCGCCACCGGGCGCAGGCCGTAGGCGCCCATGCCGATGGCCGCGCCGACGATGCCGCTTTCCGAGATCGGCGCGTCGAACACCCGCGAGGTGCCGTACTTGGCCTGCAGGCCTTCGGTGCAGCGGAACACGCCGCCGAAGTAGCCCACGTCCTGGCCGAACACCACGACGTTGTCGTCACGCTCGAGCATCACATCCATGGCCGAGCGCAGGGCCTGGATCATGGTCATGGTGGTGGTGGTCATGGCGGTGTCCAGCTGGATATTGTTGTTGTGATCGTTCATTTCAGATCCCCAGTTCCTGGCGTTGGCGTTTCAGGTGCTCGGGCATGTCCTTGTAGACATCCTCGAACATGGTCGCGGCGCTGGGGATCTGGCCGCCGGCGAGGGTGCCGTACTGCTCGGCTTCCTTCTGGGCGGCGATGACCTGGGCTTCCAGCTCGGCACTGACCGCGGCGTGTTCCTCTTCGGACCACTGGCCGATCTTGATCAGGTGCTGCTTGAGGCGGGCAATCGGATCGCCCAGGGGGAAGTGGCTCCAGTCGTCGGCCGGGCGGTACTTGGACGGGTCGTCGGAGGTGGAGTGGGGGCCGGCGCGGTAGGTGACCCACTCGATCAGGGTCGGGCCAAGGTTGCGGCGGGCACGTTCGGCGGCCCAGCGCGAGGCGGTGTAGACGGCGATGAAATCGTTGCCGTCGACCCGCAGGGAGGCGATGCCGCAGCCCACGCCGCGTCCGGCGAAGGTGGTGGCTTCACCGCCGGCGATGGCCTGGAAGGTGGAGATCGCCCACTGGTTGTTGACCACGTTGAGGATCACCGGTGCGCGATACACGTGGGCGAAGGTCAGGGCGGTGTGGAAGTCCGACTCGGCGGTGGCGCCGTCGCCGATCCAGGCCGAGGCGATCTTGGTATCGCCCTTGATCGCCGAGGCCATGCCCCAGCCCACGCCCTGCACGAACTGGGTCGCCAGGTTGCCGGAGATAGTAAAGAACCCGGATTCCTTCACCGAGTACATGATCGGCAGCTGGCGCCCCTTGAGCGGATCGCGCTCGTTGGACAGCAGTTGGCAGATCATCTCCACCAGCGGCACTTCCCGGGCCATCAGGATGCTTTGCTGGCGGTAGGTGGGGAAGCACATGTCGTCGATGTTCAACGCCAGGGCCTGGGCACTGCCGATGGCTTCCTCGCCCAGGCTCTGCATATAGAAGGACATCTTCTTCTGCCGTTGGGCGACCACCATGCGGTTGTCGAAGATCCGCGTCTTGAGCATGGCGCGCATGCCCTGGCGGAGGATCTCCACAGGCACGTCCGCGGCCCAGTCGCCCAGGGCGTTGCCCTGATCGTCGAGCACGCGGATCAGGCCACGGGCCAGGTCGGCGCAGTCGGCAGGTTCGATATCGATAGGAGGTTTGCGGGCCAGGCCGGCATCGTTCAGACGCAGGTAGGTGAAGTCGGTCTTGCAGCCGGGACGCCCCGAGGGCTCGGGAACGTGCAGGCGTAGCGGTGCATACGCTGGGGTCATGGCTTTCTACGCTCGATCTTGTGGATTTCTTGTAATTGGGCGCGCTAGCTGACAGTCATTCCCTGGGTAAGAGAAATCTTGTCCTACAAACATCATAGGCCGGGCGTAGAAGAATATTTATCTCTGTTTCATTGCGCTGGACGGTATTTGCAGATAAAAAATCTGCATAAACATAAAAAACAGGTTGTTTTGTCTCATGCGCAAACTGGACCGTACCGATATCGGCATTCTCAACAGTCTTCAGGAGAATGCCCGCATCACCAACGCTGACCTCGCCCGCTCGGTGAATCTTTCTCCCACCCCGTGCTTCAACCGGGTCAAGGCCATGGAGGAGCTGGGGCTGATCCGCGAGCAGGTGACCCTGCTGGATGCCGACCTGTTGGGGTTGCACGTCAATGTGTTCATCCACGTCAGCCTGGAGAAGCAGGTGGAAGAGGCCCTGCAGCACTTCGAGGAGGCCATCGCCGACCGCCCGGAGGTGATGGAGTGCTACCTGATGGCCGGTGATCCGGACTATCTGATCCGGGTGCTGGTGCCCAGCATCCAGTCCCTGGAACGCTTCATGATGGATTTCCTGACCAAGGTCCCCGGGGTGGCCAATATCCGTTCCAGCTTTGCCCTCAAGCAGGTGCGCTACAAGACCGCGCTGCCCTTGCCGGCCAACGGCCTGACCCTGGGCACCTGAGGTTCAGGCCGGGACTTCGCTCCACAGCTGTTGCAGTTGCTTGAAGTCCCAGGCCTCTTGCGCTTCCCGGGCGACGATGTGTTCCTCGCCCTGCAGCCGTGAAAGGTCCAGGACCCGTTGCGGCAGGGGCATCTTCGAGCGTGTGGAAAAGAACACCTTGACCTTGGGCAGCAGCAGCGACTCGCTGTTCTGCTCCAGGACCACAGCCAGCTTGCCGCTGTTCAGGCGCACCAGGGAACCCACCGGGTAGATGCCCACGCACTTGACCAGGGCCTGCAACACCCGCGGGCCGAAATGCCCGGTCCAGCCGGACATGCGCTGCAAGGCTTCGGCCGGGTCCCAGCCACGGTTGTAGGGGCGGGTCGAGGTCACGGCGTCATACACGTCGCAGACCGCGCCCATCTGTGCGAACAGACTGATCTGCTCCCCCGCCAGATGGTGCGGGTAGCCGCTGCCGTCGATCTTTTCGTGATGGTGCAGGCACACATCCAGCACCAGCGCGTCCAGCTGCGGGTTCTGGCGCAGGATGGCACCACCGGCGGCAGGGTGCAGCTTGACCCGCTCGAACTCGTCGGCGGAGAGTTTTTCCGGTTTGTTGAGGATGCTGTCGGGGATGGTCAGCTTGCCGATGTCGTGCAGCAGCCCGGCGACTCCGGCCTGGTGCACCTGCTCCACCGGCAGCTCCAGTTGCCGGGCCACCGCCACCATCAGCGCGCAGACCGCCACCGAGTGCATGTAGGTGTAGTCGTCGGCGGTCTTGAGCCGGGCCAGGCTGATCAGCACGTCGGGGTGGCGCAGCAGCGAGCTGGAGATGTTGTGCACCAGCTCGTCCACCTGGACCAGCTCGATGGCCTGGCCCATGCGCACCTCCTGGAACATCTGCATCACCGCCTTCTTGGAGTGGGCGCAGATCTTCAGCGCACGCTGGATTTCCTCGGCCCGCTCGACCCGCAGCGGGGCTTCGCCCTTGAGCGGCGGCTGGGCGGCCGGCGCGCTGGGCTGCGGGTTCGCCGGCAGGTCCAGGCCCTTGTCCGAGTCGATCCACAGGCTGCTGACATTGGACTGGCGCAGGCGCTGTAGGTCGGCGTGGCTATTGAGCACGAAGCCGGCTTTCCAGAACGAATGGTCCAGCCACGAACCGCAGAACTGGTGGATATACATGCCCATCTGCAACTGCTGCACGGAAATGAGTTTGAGCACGGTCGAGCCCCCCACCTGATTCAGACCGGCCCGGGCGCCAAGAGGCGGCCCGGGCTGGCTGATCGATAACGCTCCTTGCCGTTACTTATCCTGAACCGCTTGACCGGTCGCGCCCGGTCAGAGGGAGAAGCGTGCCACCAGTTTGTTCAGACTGACCGCCAGTGACGACAGTTCACTGCTGGCGATGGAAGTCTGGCTGGCGGCGGACGAGCTTTGCAGCGACAGGTCGCGGATGCTCATCAGGTTCTGGTCCACCGAGCGTGCCACCTGGGCCTGTTCCTCCGAGGCGGTGGCGATCATCAGGTTGCGTTCGTTGATTTCGCTGATGGCCTGGGTGATATGACCGATGGCGGCGCCGGCCTCGTGGGCGATGGCCAGGGTCTGGCTGGCGTCCTCGCTGCTTTGCTGCATAGACAGCATAGCCTTGCTCGAACCGCTCTGGATGCCCTGGATCATCTGCTCGATCTCCTGGGTCGAGAGCTGGGTGCGGTGGGCGAGGGCGCGCACTTCATCGGCCACCACGGCGAAGCCGCGGCCCTGTTCCCCGGCCCGGGCGGCCTCGATCGCGGCGTTCAGGGCCAGCAGGTTGGTCTGCTCGGCAATGGCGCGGATTACATCCAGGACCTTGGTGATGTCCTGGGCCTGCTGGGCCAGGCCGGCCATTTCCAGCCGGGTGTGTTCCACGGTGCCGGTGAGTTTCTCGATGGAGTGGATGGTCTGCTCGACCCGCTCCTTGCCCAGCCCGGCCGAGCGCTCGGAGGCCTGGGTGGATTGCGAGGCGGACACCGCGTTGCGTGCCACTTCCTCCACCGCAGCGGTCATTTCATTGACCGCGGTGGCGGCCTGGTCGGTCTCCATGCTCTGTTGCTGGATGCCGGCGTTGGACTCGCGGGTGATGGCGCTCATTTCCTCGGCCGCGGAAGCCAGTTGGGTGGACGAATCGGCGATGTGGCGGATGGTGGATTTCAGGCTGTCGAGCATGGCCTGGGTGGATTTCTGCAGGTCGGTCAGCTCGTCCTGGCCGCTGACGTCCACCTGGGCCCGCAAGTCGCCCTCGGCGATCTTCTGGGTGGTGGCCAGCAGCGACAGCACCGGGCGGATGATGCTGCGGGTGAACAGGGTGGCGATGAGGATCGTCAGGACAATCGCCAGGACGATGATCACCGAGGTCAGGGTCAGGCCGGTGTCGAACTGTTGGCCTGCCTGGTTGGCGGAGTGCTCGGCGCCGTTTTCGTTGATGGCGATCAGTGCCTCGATGGCGGACTGCAGGGTGTTGGCCAGGGGCACGGTGACCTGGTTGATGTAGTCGCTGGTTTGTTGTGCAGTGTTGGTCTTGCTGCTCTCGATCAGCACCGCCAGCTTGTCCAGGTAGTCCTGGGCGCCGCGCTTGACCTGATCAAAGGTGGTTTTTTCCTCGGCGCTGGAAACCAGCGGTTCGTAATCCTTGATGGCCTGGGCCAGGCTGGCCTTCAGGGTCCCCAGCTTGTCCAGCGAAGCGGCTTTCTGGGCATCGTTCTCAGTGGCGTAGTGCAGTGCTTCCAGGCGCACGCGCAAGGTGCCGGATTCGATTTTCGTGGCTTGCCTGACGCTGGGCAGCCAGTTGGTTTGCAGATCCAGTGCCGCGTCGTGAATCTGTCCCATTTTCCACAGTGCCAGCCCTCCCAGACCAATCAGCAGTACACAGATGGCGCCGAAACTCAGTAGCGCCCTGGAAGTCAGTTTCATGTTTCTTGTCACCATAAAGGCACCTTGCAGGTTGGAGTGATACAGCCAAGTACGTTTCGACTCCTTGTCGCCTTGATATCACTCTGATCTCAAAGTTGTGAAAAATCTGCATAGATGTAAAAAAATATTTCTACGGGTGTTTTCCTGTTCAGCCCGCAGACAGCTTGAGCCCTTGCAGGACGCCGTGCTTGACCTTCATCAAGGCGCTTTCCGGGGTTTTGCGCCATGCTCGGCGCCTGTCCAATTGAAAAGGAAAAGGCCCATGTCCAAGCCTGAAACAACGGCGCCCACGGCCAAGGCTGTATTACCGATTGGATTGCTGATCGCCGTGCTGGCGATGGTTGTCGTGTTGCTGTTGCCACTGCCCGCCGACCTGCCGGTGGCGGGGCACCGGATGCTGGCGATCCTGGCCTTTGCCGTGGTGGTGTGGATCAGCGAGGCGGTGTCCTACGAGGCCAGCGCGATCATGATCACCGCCTTGATGGCCTTCCTCATCGGCACCGCGCCGACCCTGCAGGACCCGAGCCAGCTCTATGGCAGCTCGGCGGCCATCGGCCTGGCCCTCACCGGGTTCTCCAACTCGGCCCTGGCCCTGGTGGCCGGTGCCTTGTTCATCGCCGCCGCCATGACCCACACCGGCCTCGACCGGCGCATCGCCCTGGTGACCCTGACCCGGGTCGGCACCAGCACCCGGCGCATCCTTATCGGCGCCATTGCCGTGAGCATCCTCCTCAGCCTGCTGGTGCCCAGCGCCACCGCCCGCAGTGCCTGCGTGGTGCCGATCATGATGGGGGTGATTGCCGCCTTCGGCGTCGACAAGCGCTCCAATATCGCCGCCGGGCTGATGATCGTGGTCGCCCAGGGCACCAGCATCTGGAACGTCGGGATCCAGACCGCCGCGGCGCAGAACCTGCTGACCGTGGGCTTCATGGACAAGATGCTCGGCCAGCGCGTGGCCTGGCTCGACTGGCTGATCGCCGGCGCGCCCTGGGCGGTGATCATGTCTTTGGTGCTGCTGTGGCTGGTGCTGAAACTGCTGCCGCCTGAAACCGACAGCATTCCCGGCGGCAAGGAGGCGGTGGCCCAGTCCCTGGCGGACATCGGGCCCATGACCGGGCCGCAGAAACGCCTGCTGGCGGTGTCGGTGCTGCTGTTGTTGGCCTGGTCCACCGAAGGCAAGCTGCACCCCTTCGACACCACGACCACCACCTACGCCGGGCTGGTGATACTGCTGCTGCCGCGGATCGGCATCATGACCTGGAAGGATGTGCAGTCGCGCATTCCCTGGGGCACGGTGATCGTCTTCGGCGTCGGCATCAGCCTGGGGTCGGCGCTGCTCAGCACCCAGGCCGGGCAGTGGCTGGGGAGCCAGGTAGTGGCCCATACCGGCCTGGACCAGGTGGGGCCTTTGGCGGTGTTCGCGATTCTCGCGGCGTTCCTGATCCTCATCCACCTGGGGTTCGCCAGCGCCACGGCGCTGACTTCGGCCTTGCTGCCGATCCTGATCGCCGTGCTGCAGACCCTGCCGGGTGAGTTCAGCCGCCTGGGCATGACCATGCTCCTGGGCTTTGTGGTCAGCTACGGCTTCATCCTGCCGATCAACGCGCCGCAGAACATGGTCTGCCTGGGTACCGAGACCTTCAATGCCCGGCAGTTCGCCAAGGTCGGGCTGCTGGTGACGCTGATCGGCTACCTGCTGATGCTGGTGTTCGCCATGACCTGGTGGAAATGGCTGGGCTGGATGTAGGAAAAGTAAATCCCTTCACAGTGACCCGCTGAACACCCGGGTCACGCTGCCGGCCAGGCGCACCTTGCCCTGGCCGTCCCAGCTCACCGTCACCGGCCCGCCATCGCACAGCACCTGCACCGTGCTGTCCAGCAGGCCGCGGCGGATGCCGTTGACTGCCGCTGCGCAGGAGCAGGAGCCGGAACCCAGGGGGATGGCGCCATTGCGCTCCCAGATGCGCAGGCGGATGGTCTGGCGGTCGATCACCTGGATGAAGTGCACATTGGTCTTGTGTGGAAACAGCGGGTCGCTCTCGATCTGTGGGCCCAGCGTGGCAATGTCCAGCGGTGCCAGGTCGTCGACGAAAAAACTGCAATGGGGGTTGCCCATGCTGCACGCCGCCGGTGTTCCCGGCAGTGGCAGGTGCAGGCTGTCCAGCTCTCGGACCAGGGGGATGGACTGCCAGTCGAACGAAGGCAGGCCCATTTCCACCGACACCGACCGATCCTCAAGGCGCAGGCATTGCTGCAGGCCGCGGGCGGTTTTCACCTGCACCGAGGTGACGCCGCTTTCCTGCATCAGCAGGTCGGCGGCGCCCCGGGTGGCACTGCCGCAGGTGTCCAGGCTGGAACCATCGGCGTTGAAGAAGGTCAGTTGCGCCGCGCTGTCGCTGCAATCGCCGAGCACCACCAACTGATTGAAACCGATGCCACGCCGGCGGTCCCCCAGGGCCCTGGCCAGCTCGCGGGTGATCGGGTTGGTGCGGCCACGGGCATCGATCAGCACGAAGTCGTCACCATTGGCGTGCATCTTCACAAAGTTCAGGGGCATTCGGGCTCCAACAGGCGAGGGCAGGGAAGGGCGGGGGCCAGCGCATGCAGGATTCCGAAAAAAAGCCACCGACGCCAGCGCCTTAAAATAAAATTCATCCTGCAAGCCCGGGCATTGCCTGGGCGGCGGGATTTTCCGGCACACTGCCGGACCACCGGGAATATCGCCGACCGCCGCAACAGCGGCCGGCACAGCACAAGGTCATGGCATGGATCACTACGCCCCGCGCAACTGGCAGCCCCACGAAAAGCCCAGCTTGCCCGGCTCCCCCTCGACACCGTTGCACCCCACCCACAAGCGCCTGGCCTATGCGCTGGTGGGCTTGCTGGTGGCCATCACCGGTGGCCTGGGCAACTCGTTGGTGATCGCCAACCTGCCGTACCTGCAGGGGGCGCTGGGGGCGACCACCGCGGAAATGGCCTGGCTGCCGGCCGCCTACGTGATGACCAACGTGTCGATGAACCTGTTGCTGGTGAAGTTTCGCCAGCAGTTCGGCCTGCGCGCCTTCACCGAAGTGTTCCTGGTGCTCTACGCCCTGGTGACCTTCGGCCACCTGTTCGTCAACGACCTGAGCTCGGCCATCGCCGTGCGCGCGGCCCACGGCATGGTCGGCGCGGCGCTGAGCTCCCTGGGCCTGTACTACATGGTCCAGGCCTTCCCGGCGAAGTGGCGGCTCAAGGCCCTGGTGCTGGGGCTGGGCGCCTCGCAACTGGCCTTGCCCCTGGCCCGGCTGTTTTCCGAGGACCTGCTGCAGATCGCCGAATGGCGCGGCCTGTACCTGTTCGAACTGGGCCTGGCGCTGACCTCCCTGGGCTGCGTGTTCATGCTCAAGCTGCCGCCGGGGGACCGCTTCCGTACCTTCGAGAAGCTCGATTTCCTGACCTTTGCCCTATTGGCCACTGGCGTGGCCCTGCTGTGCGCGGTGCTGTCCCTGGGGCGCATCGACTGGTGGCTGGAGGCGCCGTGGATCGGCTACGCCAGCGCCGCCTCGATCCTGCTGATCATGGCCGGGCTGTGCATCGAACATAACCGCAGCAACCCGATGCTGATGACCCGCTGGCTGGGCAGCGGGGCGATAATCCGCCTGGCCCTGGCAGTGATACTGATTCGCATGGTGCTGTCGGAACAGTCCACCGGCGCCGTAGGCTTTCTCCAGGCGCTGAACATGAGCAGCCAGCAGATGCGCATGCTCTACGGGGTGATGCTGCTGGGCAGCATTGCCGGGCTGGCCACCAGCGCCCTGACCATCAACCCGGCGCACCTGCTGATGCCACTGGTCATTTCCCTGGCGCTGATGGCCGTTGGGTCGGTAATGGACAGCTTTTCGAGCAACCTCACGCGCCCGGCCAACATGTACTTCAGCCAGTTCCTGCTGGCCTTCGGCGGTACGTTCTTTCTTGGCCCGACCATGGTCCTGGGCACCCGCAACGTGCTGACCAACCCGCGCAACCTGGTGAGCTTCTCGGTGCTGTTCGGCATCTGCCAGAACCTCGGCGGGCTGATCGGCTCGGCCTTGCTCGGGACCTTCCAGATCGTGCGCGAGAAGTACCATTCCAGCCATATCGTCGAGCAGTTGACCCTGCTCGATCCCCAGGTCCTGGCCCGGGTACAGAGCGGCGGGGCGGCCTACGGCAAGGTCATCGCCGACCCGGACCTGCGCACCCTGCAAGGCATACGCAGCCTGGCCACCGCGGCCACGCGCGAAGCCAACGTACTGGCCTATAACGATGTATTCATGCTGATCGCGGTGATTGCGGTACTGACCATGATCTGGATATTCATTCGCAGCCTGTGGCTGATGAGCACGACCCAAGCGGTCGCGCCTGCCGCCCCGGCTCCCGTTCAACAAAGTGGTGCCTCTTCTTCATGAGCGAAACCGTCAACCCCACCACCAACGCCATTGCCTCGACTCCCGAGCCCAGCGGCCCGCCGACCATGCCGGCCACCGAGCCACGGCCGCTGGCGGTGCGCATCATCTCGTCCCTGGGCTTTGCCGCCATCGCCATCGTCGGTGTGCTGATCGTGCTCTACGCCTGGCAACTGCCACCCTTCTCCAGCGCCATCGAAAGCACCGAGAACGCCCTGGTGCGGGGGCAGGTGACCATCATCGGCCCGCAGCTCAGTGGCTACGTGTTCGAGGTGCCGGTGCAGGACTTCCAGCAGGTCAAGGCCGGCGACCTGCTGGTGCGCCTTGACGACCGCATCTACCAGCAGCGCCTGGACCAGTCCCTGGCGCAACTGGCGGTGCAGAAGGCGGCCCTGGCCAATGCCCTGCAACAGCGCAACAGCGCCGAAGCCACCATCAAGCTGCGCCAGGCGGCCCTGGCCGACAGCCAGGCCCAGGCGCGCAAGAGCGCGGCCGACCTGCAACGCAACGAAGCACTGATTGCCGACGGCTCGGTGTCCCGGCGTGAACTGGACGTGACCCGCGCGGCCAATGCCCAGACCGTGGCCGCCGTGGCCCAGGCCCAGGCGCAACTGGAAATAGCCCGCCAGGACCTGCAGACCGTGATCGTCAACCGCGGCTCCCTGGAAGCGGCGGTGGCCAGCGCCGAAGCCGCGGTGGAACTGGCGCGGATCGACCTGTCCAACACCCGCATCCTCGCCCCGCGGGACGGCCAGCTGGGGCAGATCGGCGTGCGCCTGGGGGCCTACGTCAACTCCGGCGCCCAGCTCATGGCCCTGGTGCCGAACCAGCTGTGGGTGATTGCCAACATGAAGGAAACCCAGATGGACAACGTCCGGGTCGGGCAGCCGGTGAGCTTTACCGTGGACGCCCTGAACCACCGCAAATTCACCGGCAAGGTGCAGCGGATCTCCCCGGCCACCGGTTCCGAGTTCGCCTTGCTGCAGGCCGACAATGCCACCGGCAACTTCGTCAAGATTGCCCAGCGGGTGCCGGTGCGGATCACCGTCGACCCGGACCAGCCGGAGCTTGAACGCCTGCGCCCGGGGTTGTCGGTGGTGGTCAGCATTGATACCAGCCAATAGCCGACACAGCACCTCACGTAGGAGCCGGCTTGCCGGCGAAGGGGCCGGCAAGATTTGCACCGATGCTGCAAACGCCTTCGCTGGCAAGCCAGCTCCTGCAAGGGCTGGGTTTTCCCAAGGCTCGATGCTTTGCGTAGGAGCCGGCTTGCCGGCGAAGCGGTTCGTAAGATTTGCAGCGATGCTGCCGACGCTTTCGCTGGCAAGCCAGCTCCTACAGGCTGAGGTTTAGACCGCCTGCATCGGCGGCAAGGTGCCCAGCAACGAGACCGCCGCCACTGCGGCCACTCCCAGCAGCCATTCCAGCTGCACGCTGTTGCGCAGGCTGGCAAGGCGCTGGTCGCAACCGCGGATTCGCAGGCGGTTGAACAGCGCCAGCCCCAGCATCCCCGCCACCAGCAGCACCTTGATCAGCAGGATCAGGGCAAAACCATTGAACAATGGAGTCGGCCACCATTGCCCGGTGAGCACCCGCACGTTGATCAGGCCGGTTAGCAGCAAGCCGGTTACCAGCCCATAACCCACGCCGCTGAAGCGCTTTAACAAGGGCTCGACAGACAGCCCAGCGGGTTGCCGCAACACCAGCAACAACACCAGCAAGCCCCCCAACCAGATGGCGACGCAGCTTAAATGCACGATCTGATTGAGGATCAGCAACTGCCCCGCCAACCCATCGAGCATGGCGCCGTGGCCCACCGGAGCCAGGGTTGCCAGGAGCAGGGCGCCCAGGCCCAGTTGCAGTGGCAGGCGCCTGCCCAGCGGGGTCAGCAGCAGGCCCAGCAACAGCAGGTTGAGCGACAGGTGCCAGCTCCACACCTGGCCGAAGAAGGTCTTGCCCAGCACCAACTGCACGGTCGCCGGGTCCAGCGCCGCCGGCCAGGAGCCGGCCATGCTGGCGGTGATCAGCAGCAACCAGCACAGGCCGCTGCCCAGGCCGGCCAGCGCCAGCCAGCGGCTGAGCCGATCGAGCTGTCGATGCACGGCGCCATGGCCGTTGTGCGCGGAATCACGGCCCAGCAACAGCGGGCGAAACACCCAGGCCCCGACCAGGGTCAGCACCACCGCAAAGTGCACGAAGCGGCACAGCACCAGCCATGACGCCATGGATTACTGGCTCACCTTGAAGCTGTAGCTGCCTTCGCTCTTGTGGGTATCCACCGACACGGCGTGCCATTCCACCTTGTACTCGCCGGCGCGCAGCGGCGTGGCGGCCGGGGTGACCACCAGGGTCTTCTTGTCCGCGCCTTCGGTGGCGACGCTTTTGACCTCCACCGGGGCGCCGTCCTTGCTCAGCTTGACCTGGGTGAAGGCCGCTTCCACGCCTTCGGTGAATACAAGACGCAGCTCGCTGGGCGCGCTGACACTGCCTTGGGCCGCCGGGGTCGAGCTTTTCAGGTGGGCGTGGGCGAACACTGAACTGGCGGCCAGCAGGGAGGTCAGCAGGGCGGTGGTGGTGAAGAGGTTTTTCAGGGACATGGCAGGTTTACCTTTAAAGAGAATGGGGCTCATTGGTCTTGCAACTGCATGTGAATGATCGGAAACGGCTGGCCTTCACCGTCGGTTTCCGAACGACCGCAGTCGACGAAGCCGTAGCGACGGTAGAAACCATGGGCCTGGGGGTTCTGTTCGTTGACGTCGACCTTGAGGCCGGGACGGCGTACGTGATCCAGGAGCTTTCGACCGATGCCCTGGCCCCGTTGGGCCGGTTCGATGAACAGCATTTGTACCGTGTCGTCGCTGGTGGCGATAAAACCGCCGGGGCTGGCGTCGGGGTTCTCCCAGACCCAGGCCTCAAGGGCCGGCAGGTAGCTGTCGCGTACCAGCGGGTACAGGCGCTGGATATCGTCTTCAGCGATAAAGTCATGGGTGGCGCGGACCGAACGCTCCCAGAGCGCGGTCAGCAGGGCGTCGTCCGCAGCGACGCGAGGGCGAATCTTCATGAGCATGTTCCATCGGTAACAGGACAGATGGCCGGCGATGGTGCAGGGCCGGCATTCGGGCAGAGACCTGTATGCCCGTGTCGCGAATTAACGCCTGGACGGAGCACCGCAGTGGCTGCTGCAAATGAGCGGGAGGCCGATCCTACCCAATATGGCCGGGTGGTGAAAGACCGACGCAGGCCGGCGATGTCGCAGGCTTGACAGCTCCCCGCAGCGGGCGGGCGGATGCTAGTCTTGCCCCAGACTGTTTTCGTAGGAGCCCTCATGGGCAATCACAAGATCGAGATTCGTCGCAGCAACGTGGAAAAGATCCTCCTGGGTGCCGAGAAAATCTTCGCTGAAAAAGGCTATGCCGGCACCGCCATGGCCGACATTGCCGAAGAAGTGCAACTGCCGCGCTCCAACCTGCATTACTACTTCAGCACCAAGAACGAGCTGTACAGCGCTGTGCTCCTGGACCTGCTGGATGTGTGGAAACAGGACGCATTGTGCTTCGAGATGTTCGATGACCCGCGGGTGGTGCTCAGCAGCTACATCCGCGCCAAGATGCAGCATTCACGCAGCCGGCCCTATGGCTCCAAGGTCTGGGCCAACGAAATCATGCACGGCGCCCCGACCCTGGGCGAGACCCTGGATGCCAGCCTGTACGACTGGGCGAAGATGAAGGAAGCGAAGATCCGCCAGTGGGTGGAGGACGGGCGGATCCTGCCGGTGGAGCCGTCGAGCCTGCTGTACATGATCTGGGCCTCGACCCAGCACTATGCCGACTTCGATCATCAAGTGATGATCCTCAACGACCATCAACCTTTATCGGATTTGCAATTTGAACGCGCAGTCCAGACCGTCACCAGCGTCATCCTGCGCGGCATCGGCCTGGAACCCTGAACCTGCATCGCCGCTTCCCGTAGGAGCGGGCTTGCCAGCGAAGGGGCCCGCAAGACCGCCTTCGCCGGCAAGCCGGCTCCTACAGAACCTCCCGCGATATTCCTGCCAGCCGTAGGAGCTGGCTTGCCAACGAAGAGGCCCGCAAGACCACCTTCGCCGGCAAGAGCAGGCCTCTCTCTCAAACAGCTTCGCGGTAGGGGTTGCGCGGGTCGTGCAGCCAGTCGAGGAACGGTTTGCCCGTGTCCTGGGGCACCATCTCGATGCAGTCCTGCACCGGGCAGGTGATCTGGCACAGGTTGCAGCCCACGCATTCGTCGTCGATCACTTCATATACATGGCTGCCGTCGGCTTGCCGGAGGCTGGCAATCGCCTGGTGCGAGGTGTCTTCGCAGGCGATATGGCAGCGGCCGCAGCCAATGCAGGCCTGCTGGTCGATCCTGGCGATCACCTGGTAGTTGATGTCCAGGTACTTCCAGTCGGTGGTGTTGCCCACCGCGCGCCCGGAGAAGTCCTGCAGGCTGCGATAGCCCTGGCTGTCCATCCACCGCGACAGCCCATCCTTCATTTCCTCGACGATGCGAAAGCCATGCAGCATTGCCGCCGTGCACACCTGCACCGCGCCGCAGCCCAGGGCGACGAACTCCGCCGCATCGCGCCAGCTGCCGATGCCGCCGATGCCGCAGATCGGCAGGCCGCGGGTCTGCGGGTCGCGGGCAATCTCGGCCACCATGTTCAGGGCGATCGGCTTGACCGCCGAGCCGCAATAACCGCCGTGGGTGCTCTGGCTGCCCACCATCGGGTGGGCCACCATGCGCTCCAGGTCGACGCTGGTGATGGAGTTGATGGTGTTGATCAGCGACACCGCGTCCGCCCCACCACGATGGGCGGCGCGGGCGGCGGTGCGGATGTCGGTGATGTTCGGCGTCAGCTTGACGATCACCGGCAGCGAGCAATAAGTCTTGCACCAGCGAGTCACCTGCTCGACATACTCCGGCACCTGGCCCACCGCCGCACCCATGCCCCGTTCCGGCATGCCGTGGGGGCAGCCGAAGTTCAGTTCGATGCCGTCGGCACCGGTGGCTTCCACCAGCGGCAGGATGGCTTTCCACGACTCTTCGACGCAGGGCACCATCAGCGAGACGATCAGCGCCCGGTCTGGCCAGTCCTTCTTCACCTGGGTGATTTCCTTGAGGTTGATCTCCAGGGAGCGGTCGGTGATCAGCTCGATGTTGTTGATCCCCATCACTTCGCGGTTCGGTCCGAAATGCGCCGAATAACGGGACGAGACGTTGACCGCCGCCGGGTCCTCACCCAGGGTTTTCCAGACCACACCACCCCAGCCGGCCTCGAACGCGCGGACCACGTTGTAGGCCTTGTCGGTGGGTGGCGCTGAGGCCAGCCAGAACGGATTGGGGGCTTTGATACCGGCGAAGACAATCGACAGATCGGCCATTTATGCAGCCTCCTGGTTGAGCATCAGTCGGGCATGCATGGCTTCTGCGGCCAGCTTGCCGTGTTGTACCGCCTGCACGGTGAGGTCCTGGCCGAGGCTGACGCAGTCGCCGCCGGCGTAGACTCCGGGAATGCTGGTGCGCAGGTGTTCGTCCACCTGGATACGTTCGCCGCTGCGTTGCAGCTCCCGGGCCAGCGGGTCGCTCAGGGCTGTAGCGTCGAAGCTCTGGCCGATGGCCTTGAAGATCGCATCGGCGGCCAGTTCGAAGGTGTCGCCGGTGGTTTGCAGGCGGCCTTCCATCATGCGGGTACGGGCGAAGCGCATGCCGCGCACCCGGCCCTGGTCATCCAGCAGCACCTGTTGCGGCGCGGCCCAGGTCAGCAGGCGCACCTGATTGGCCTTGGCGATGTCCTGTTCATGCTCGGTGGCGCCCATGTCCTCGACGCCCCGGCGGTACACCAGGTTGACGTCACTGGCACCCAGGCGCGCCATCTGCACCGCCATGTCGATGGCGGTATTGCCGGCGCCGAGCACGATGCAGCGCTCCGCCAGGGGCAACTGGCTGAGGTCGTCGGCCTGGCGCAATTCGCGAATGTAGTCGGTGGCGGCCAGCAGCCCGGGGGCGTCTTCATGCTCCAGCCCCAGTTGCTTGCTGGCGGCCAGCCCGAGGCCGAGGAACACCGCGTCGAACTGCTGGTGCAGCTCGGTCAGGCTCAGGTTGGCGCCCAGCTTGTGCCCGTGGCGGATCTCGATGCCGCCAACGCCCAGTAGAAACTCCAGCTCCCGCTGAGCGAAGTCATCCACCAGCTTGTACTTGGCGATCCCGTATTCGTTGAGGCCGCCAGCCTTGTCCCGGGCTTCGAAAATCACCACCTCATGGCCGTGCAGGGCGCAGCGGTGGGCGCAGGACAAACCCGCCGGGCCGGCGCCGACCACGGCAATGCGCTTGCCGGTGGGCGCGGCGCGCTGGAACGGGTGCTGGGTGAAGTGCGCGTTGTCCAGGGCATAGCGCTGCAACAGGCCGATCAGCACCGGTGCGCACTCCTGGGCGTTGTTGCGCACGCAGGCCTGCTGGCAGAGGATTTCCGTGGGGCAGACCCGGGCGCAGCTGCCGCCGAGGATATTGGCCGAGAGAATCTTCTGCGCCGCACCCTGGACGTTGTCGGTGTGGATATTGCGGATGAACGAAGGAATGTCGATCTCGCTGGGGCAGGCGTTGACGCAGGGCGCGTCGTAGCAATACAGGCAGCGCGAAGCTTCCAGGTGGGCCTGGCGGGCGTTGAGCGGCGGCGCCAGGTCGCTGAAGTGGCCGGCCAGGGTGGCGCCGTCCAGGGGCGGGTGGGGCAAGTGGTTCAAGGTCTTGATCACGGTTTTGGCCTCACGGTTCGTTTCTTGGTTGCCTCTGACGGGCATTTTCTATAGCTGGGATCACCCATATCCGTAGGAGCCGGCTTGCCGGCGAATAGGCCTTTGACTCTTACAAGGGATCTTCGGGCGCCTTCGCTGGCAAGCCAGCTCCTGCAGGGGGCATGGGTTTCTGTAGGAGCGAGCTTGCTCGCGATAGGGGGGCAACGCCCCCCCCCGGTCTCAGCGTTTAACCGCCGTCGGCTTGTGCCGCTCGGCGCGCTTGCTCAAGAGGTCGAACACCGCCGGGTAGGCCGGGCGCTCGATGTAGCGCCCGGCACCGCGTTCGGCCCGCAGGTCGCCGTCGGCCCACACCAGCTTGCCCTGGCTGATGGTGTGGCTGGGCACGCCGCGCACGGTCTTGCCCTCGAAGATGTTGAAGTCCACTTGCTGGTGGTGGGTCTTGGCGGAAATGGTGCGGCTGCCTTGCGGGTCCCAGAGCACCAGGTCGGCGTCGGCGCCGACGCGGATCGCGCCCTTGCGCGGGTAGAGGTTGAAGATCTTCGCGGTGTTGGTGGAGGTCAGGGCGACGAACTCCTGCATCGACAGGCGCCCGCTGTTCACCCCTTCATCCCAGAGCACGGCCATGCGGTCCTCGATGCCGGCGGTGCCGTTGGGGATCTTGCTGAAGTCGTCGCGGCCGGCGGCTTTCTGTTCGGCGCAGAAGCAGCAGTGGTCGGTGGCGGTGGTGTGCAGGTTGCCCGATTGCAGGCCGCGCCACAGGGCCTCCTGATGGCCACGGGGGCGGAAGGGCGGGCTCATCACGTAGCCGGCGGCGGTCTGCCAGTCCGGGTCGCGGTACACGCTGTCGTCCAGCAGCAGGTGCCCGGCCAGCACTTCACCGTAGACCGGCTGGCCCTTGCCCCGGGCATAGCTGATTTCGTCCAGGGCTTCCTGGGTCGAGACGTGCACCAGGTACAGCGGCGTGCCCAGGGTCTCGGCGATGCGAATCGCCCGGCTGGCGGCTTCGCCTTCGACTTGCGAAGGCCGCGACAACGGGTGGGCTTCCGGCCCGGTAATGCCCTGGGCCAGCAGCTTGCGTTGCAGGTGATACACCAGCTCGCCGTTTTCCGCGTGTACCGTGGGTACCGCCCCCAGTTCCAGGCAGCGCTCGAAGCTCGCCACCAGGGTGTCGTCGGCGGCCATGATGGCATTCTTGTAGGCCATGAAGTGCTTGAAGCTGTTGATGCCGTGGTGCTGCACCAGCTCGGCCATTTCCTCGCGCACCTGCTCGCTCCACCAGGTAATGGCCACGTGGAAGCCGTAGTCGCTGGCGGATTTTTCCGCCCAGCCGCGCCACTGCTGGAAGGCTTCCAGCAACGACTGCTGGGGGTTGGGAATCACGAAGTCGATGATCGAGGTGGTGCCCCCCGCCAGGCCCGCTGCCGTGCCGCTGAAGAAGTCTTCGCTGGCCACGGTGCCCATGAAGGGCAGCTGCATGTGGGTATGGGGGTCGATGCCGCCGGGCATCAAGTATTGGCCGCTGCCATCGAGCACTTCGCAACCGACGGGAATATCCAGATTGTTGCCGATGGCGCGAATTAGACCGTCTGCGCAGAGCACATCGGCTTTATAACTTTCATCATGGGTAATAACGGTGGCGCCACGGATCAACAGAGACATTCCGAGTTCCTCGCAGGCATGACCGACTGCTGTCGGTTCTAACTTTTTTATTGAACGCACTGATAACTTAAACAATCCTGTCATCGGTGACAGGATTAGAAGCTAGTCGCACTTCAAAGAAACATCAAGAATATTTTTTATAAGCTTATATTCAATATAACTTGTTGAAATATAAAGATTAAAAGTTAAAATCTGCAAAATGGTGCAGCCTCTCACCATTTTGACGCACTTGACAGGATCAAAAAATAGTCGAGATTTCCTATGTCAAATCAGCTGCTTGAGGAGGCGCTGGGAAGGCCGGGAAATAACTAGGAAAATAACCGTGCACTGCTTTGGGTCCTGATCGAATGGACAACTTGCCAAACACCCGGCCTGAGTGAGTTGGCAACTAACCGAGGACTTCAAAGTTAATTGAATAAAACTGAATGACATCAGTTGTTTACATGGATTCCGCACACTGTGCAGTCGCGTATCCGGCAGTAGTTGGCACCTTTATTGAGTGCCGCCGCAGATCGCTGGCCAGGAGGGTGGAAGTCGTAAGTTCTCCGGCCATCGTCCGGCGCGCTGTCCCTTGGTGTGCCGGCCTGATGAGCAAAATAATCAGAACAACAGTGGAGCGGCCATGCAACAGATCAGATCCCAGGTGACCGAGCGCGCCGGCTTGTACGAGCTGGACGCCGGCAGCGACGTACTCGACAGCCCCCGTTACAACCACGACATCGCACCGACCAAGGTCCAGGAACGCACCTGGAACAAATGGCACATCACCGCACTGTGGATCGGCATGTCGATCTGCGTGCCCACCTACACCCTGGGCGGGGTGCTCACCGCCTACTTCGGCCTCAGTGTCGGCGAGGCGCTGCTGGCGATCCTGCTGGCCAATATCGTGGTGCTGGTGCCCCTGACCCTCAACGCCTTTGCCGGCACCAAGTACGGCATTCCGTTCCCAGTGCTGCTGCGCTCCTCGTTCGGCATCATCGGCTCCAACGTGCCGTGCCTGATCCGCGCCCTGGTGGCCTGCGGCTGGTTCGGCATCCAGACGATGTTCGGCGGGCTGGCGATCCACCTGTTCCTGGGCTCGATCTTCGAGGGCTGGAAGGCCCTGGGCGGCACCGGCGAGGTGATCGGCTTCATGATTTTCTGGACCCTCAACCTGTGGGTTGTGCTGCGCGGCGCCGAGTCGATCAAGTGGCTGGAAACCCTGTCCGCGCCGCTGCTGGTGGCGGTGGGCATCGGCCTGCTGGTATGGGCCTTGCCCAGCGTGTCGCTGACTGAGCTGTTGGCGATCCCGCCCAAGCGTCCCGAGGGCGCCAGTGTCACCGGTTACTTCATGGCCGGGCTCACGGCGATGGTGGGTTTCTGGGCCACCTTGTCGCTGAACATTCCCGACTTCAGCCGCTACGCGAAAAGCCAGAAGGACCAGATCCTCGGACAGATCTTCGGCTTGCCGCTGACCATGTTCCTGTTCGCCGCCCTGGGGGTGGTGATGACCGCCGCCTCGGTGAAACTGGTGGGGGTCACCGTCTCCGATCCGGTGAGCCTGATCGGCCATATCCAGAGCCCGGGCTGGGTGGCCCTGGCCATGGCGCTGATCATCATCGCCACCTTGTCCACCAACACCGCGGCCAACATCGTCTCGCCCACCAACGACTTCCAGAACCTGGCGCCCAAGCTGATCGGCCGCACCACCGCGGTGATCCTCACCGGCCTGGTGGGGCTGGCGCTGATGGGCCACGAGTTGCTGAAAAAACTCGGCCTGCTGATTTCCGATGTCAGCCTGGAGACCGTGTATTCCAACTGGCTACTGGGTTACTCCAGCCTGCTGGGGCCGATTGCCGGGATCATGGTGGTGGACTACTTCATCATCAAGAAACAGCGCCTGGACCTGGCCGGCCTGTACCGCGACGACGTCTACCCGGCGTGGAACTGGCACGGCTTCATCGCTTTCGGCGTACCGGTGGCCCTGACCCTGATGTCCCTGGGCAGCAGCGCCTTCAACTGGTTCTACAGCTACGGCTGGTTCACCGGCTCGGCCCTGGGCGGGTTGATCTACTACGGCCTGTGCAGCCTGCGCAGCCCCCAGGTGGCCACCGCCAAGACCCCAACATGAACACCCAGCCAGCGTGCTCGCGGGCACCACCCCCGTCCCGTAGGAGCTGGCTTGCCAGCGAAGGCGTCGGCACGGGCGACGCACATCTTGCGGGCCCCTTCGCCGGCAAGCGTAACGCCGCCCGGCCGGCTCCTACCGATTGTTGCTAGGCCGTTATCCCGGGCGATTGCGCCACGCATCCCCCGACAAAATCAGAAGAAACGCCTGAGGAAATCACCATGAACGCTGCCGTCGAGGTTCTGCAATCCAGCCATCAGCACATCAACCGCGACCGCCTGTGGCAGTCGCTCATGGAACTGGCCAGGCTCGGCGCCACGGTCAAGGGCGGCGTCTGTCGCCTGGCCCTGACCGACCTCGACCGCCAGGCCCGGGATCTGTTCGTGCAATGGTGCGAGGAGGCCGGTTGCGCGGTCACGGTGGATGGCATCGGCAACATCTTCGCCCGCCGCCCCGGGCGCAATCCGCACCTGCCGCCGGTAATGACCGGCAGCCATATCGACACCCAGCCCACCGGCGGCAAGTTCGATGGCTGTTTCGGCGTATTGGCCGGGGTGGAAGTGCTGCGCACCCTCAACGACCTCAAGCTGGAAACCGAGGCGCCCCTGGAAGTGGTGGTGTGGACCAACGAAGAAGGCTCGCGCTTTCCGCCGTGCATGATGGGCTCCGGGGTGTTCGCCGAGAAGTTCACCCTAGAGGACACCCTGGCCAAGACCGACGTCGATGGCATCAGCGTCGGTGAGGCCCTGAACGCCATCGGCTACGCCGGCACGCGCCCGGTCAGCGGGCATCCGGTGGGCGCCTATTTTGAAGCGCACATCGAGCAAGGCCCGATCCTGGAAGATGAGCGCAAGACCATAGGCGTGGTGCTCGGCGCCCTGGGGCAGAAGTGGTTCGATCTCAAGCTGCGGGGTGTCGAAGCCCATGCCGGCCCGACCCCCATGCACCTGCGCAAGGACGCCCTGGTGGGCGCCGCCGCCGTGGTGGCGGCGGTCAACCGCGCCGCCCTCGGCCACCAGCCTCACGCCTGCGGCACCGTTGGCTGCCTGCAAGCCTACCCGGGTTCGCGCAACGTGATTCCGGGCGAGGTGCGCATGACCCTGGACTTCCGCCACCTGGAGCCGGCGCGCCTGGACTCGATGATTGCCGAGGTGCGCCAGGTGATCGACAACACCTGCGAAGAACACGGCCTGAGCTTCGAACTGACCCCCACCGCGGACTTTCCGCCGCTGTACTTCGACCCGGTGTGCGTCGATGCGGTGCGCGGCGCCGCGCAGGGTTTGGGGTTGTCCCACATGGACATCGTCAGCGGTGCCGGGCATGACGCGATCTTCGTCGCCGAGCTGGGCCCGGCGGGGATGATCTTCGTGCCTTGCGAAGGTGGCATCAGCCACAACGAAATCGAGAACGCCGACCCCGACGACCTCGCCGCCGGCTGCGCGGTGCTGCTGCGCGCCATGCTCGCCGCCTCCCAGGCCATCGCCCAGCGCCAACCGTAGGAGCCGGCTTGCCGGCGAAGAGGCCGGCAAGACATGCATCGCCAATGCCGACGCCTTCGCTGGCAAGCCAGTTCCTGCAAGGGGCATCGTGGTGGGCTTTGCCTGGCGTACACTGGCGAACTTTTCCCATGGGATGCCGAATATGCACAGGATGGTGCTCTGCCTGGCCCTGGCTCTGAGTCTCGGCGGTTGTATCGATTACAAATGGGGCCACGACTGGAAGGCCGACAGTCCGGGCGGCTGGCAAGACGCAAGCGTTGTCGGTTTCGACAAAGGCACGGCGTTCCAACTGGCCTGCGGGGGCAGCCCACTCTATGTGAACGTGGAGACCCACGCCTCCCATCAACTTTTATCGCTGTTCTTCATCCCGTTGTTTTCCGCGTCGGACGATGACGGCCATGTATGGATCAGGGCCAGTCACCCCAGCCTGATGGCATGTGCTTCGCCTGCGCAAAACCCTCTGCTGCTGAAGCTGGACAACCGGCCCATTCAGGCAGTTGGCTTCTCGCGGCGTAGCGGCGAAGGCCTGTGCATCATCGACCTGGGCCCGCGCGAGTTGCAGGGCGAACAGCTGTCGATCGAGGTCAACCAGGCCTTGCTGCCCTGCGCAGTGGCGCCGATGACCCTGAAAAAGGACAGTTTCTTCTGCCTGCGGGCTACAAAGTTCGGCGGCTCGACACCGTGCGGTCGGTAGCCAAGAAGCAAGGCCCTGCGTACCGAACGCGGCCCGACCTTTCGCAGCCTCGCGGGCTCGGCAGCGGCTACAGGGTCCGTGGCGAGCTGGGTTTTTGTAGCCGCTGCCGCAGGCTGCGCACGCCCGGCACGGGCGTAGGGGGCAGGGCCGAGATAGAGCTGCCAGCCGAACCTAAGCTAATTCCTAAAAAGTATTTATTTTAGATTTGTTAGATCGATTAGCTTTTAGCGACTTTCCTGTCTCCCAGAAGGTTCGCCCCCATGCGCCTGCCCTTTGCTTTGCGTCGTAGCTTGTCGATCACCGCCCTGGCCGGCCTGGCGCTGGGCATGGCCCTCAATGCCCAGGCCGATACCGACCTGCGCATCGGCTATCAGAAATCCTCGACCCTGCTGGCCTTGCTCAAGGCCCAGGGCACCCTGGAAAAACAGCTGGCGGGGCAGGGCGTCAACATCACCTGGCACGAGTTCACCAGTGGCCTGCCGTTGGCGGAATCGCTGAATGTGGGCAATGTCGATATCAGCGCCGATGTCGCCGACACGGTACCGGTCTTCGCCCAGGCCGCCGGGGCCCAGCTGACCTATTTCGCCAGCGAAACTCCCTCCCCGGCGGCCCAGTCCATCGTCATTCCCAAGGATTCGCCGCTCAAGTCCCTGGCCGACCTCAAGGGCAAGCGCATCGCCGTGACCAAGGCCGCCGGCAGCCACTACCTGCTGATCGCCGCCTTGCGCGAAGCGGGCTTGAGCTTCGCCGATATCCAGCCGGTGTACCTGACCCCGGCCGATGGCCGCGCGGCGCTGGAAACCGCCAAGGTCGATGCCTGGGTCACCTGGGAACCCTTTGTCGCCAGCGCCCAGCGCCAGCAGGGCGCGCGGGTGCTGCACGACGGCCAGGGGCTGGCCAGCTATCGCCGTTACTACCTGGCTTCCAACGACTACGCCAAGGCCCATCCCGAGGTGCTGCAGCAAGTGTTCGCCGAGTTGCAGAAGACCGGCACCTGGGTCAAGGCGCACCCGGCCGAGGCGGCAAAACTGCTGGGCCCGCTGTGGGGCAACCTGGATGTGCCGACGGTGGAACTGGCCAACAGCCGCCGCACCTACAAGGTAGAAGCGGTCAAGCCCGACGCCCTGGGCGAGCAGCAGAAAATCGCCGATGCCTTCTACCAGGAAAAGCTGTTGCCCAAGCCAGTGGATGCCCGGGCCGTGCAGTTGTGGAGCCCCAAATCCTTGTAGTGGGTCGTTAGGTCGCTTTCGCTTGTAGGAGCCGGCTTGCCGGCGAACAGGCCCCCCCTTTTTCTTGTTCACCGCCGGTTACGCCATCCCGCGCCCGGCGTCAGGAGTTCCCGTGTCTGCCGTTCACCCCCAAGAGGCCTTTGCCGTCCCTGCCTCAATCAGCCCGCCCGCGGTTAACGCCGACGTGGTGCTGGAATTGCGCCACCTGACCAAGCACTACGCCCGCCGCCGTGGCCCGTCCGCTCCGCCTGCGGTTGAGCAGGTCAGCCTCAAGGTGCGCCGTGGAGAAGTGCTGTGCCTGATGGGCACCTCCGGCAGCGGCAAGTCCACCTTGCTGCGCCATATCAACCGGTTGATCGAGCCCAGCAGCGGCGAAGTGCTGATCGACGGTTCGGCCATCAGCCAGCTTTCGGCCAGGGAACTGCGCACCCTGCGTTCGCGGCGCATCGGCATGGTGTTCCAGCACTTCGGCCTGCTGCCCCATCGCAGCGTGCGCGACAACGTCGCCTTGCCCCTGGAACTGCGCGGCGAGCCTGAGGCCCTGCGCCATGCCGCAGCCGACGTGCAACTGCAGGCAATGGGCCTGGAAGGCTGGGGCGATCACTACCCCCATGAGCTGTCCGGCGGCATGCAGCAGCGGGTCGGCCTGGCCCGGGCCCTGGTCAGCGAGCCGGACATCCTGCTGATGGACGAACCCTTCAGCGCCCTGGACCCGACCATCCGCCGCGACCTGCAAAGCCACTTTCTGCAGGTGGTGCGCGAGCGCGGCATCACCACCTTGCTGGTGACCCACGACCCGGCGGAAGCCCTGCGCCTGGCGGACCGCATCGCCGTGCTGCGCCACGGCCAGCTGATTCAGGTCGGCACGCCCGAGGAATTGCTGAAGCAGCCGGCGGATGCCGAAGTGGCGGACTTCTTCCAGGAACACGGCGCCCGCAGCGCCACGCCGGTGGCGACGATTGCCCCGCGCAAGAGCGCGACGACCCCGGCGCCGGTCAACCCCGGACTGTCCTCTGCCCAGGCCCTGCTGCTGGGGCCCGCCGCCCTGGCCGCCAGCGGTCGCGGTGGCCTGTACTGGCTGGGCTTCGCCCTGGAACTGGGGGCGGCCGCAGCCTTGGGGCAAGGGCTGGCCACGGCCAGTTTCGCCTGGGCCGCCCTGGCGCTCATCGGCTTGCTGCTCAGCCGCCTGTTGAGCCTGGCCCTGGCCCGCCGCCCCAGCCGCCTGGGGCGTTCGGACTGGCGTCTGCCGTGGCTGGTGTTGCTGCTGTCCCAGGCCCTGGTGCTGTGGCGGGTGTTGGCCACCGATGCCTCTGGCCCCTGGCTGCAATTTCCCGCCGACCGGCAAGTGCTGCTGGGCACCGCCGCGGCCATCGATCAACTGATTGCCTGGTCCCAGGTGACGTTCGAAAGCACCTTCGTCGGCGTGATAGTCGCCGTGCGCACGGTGATCGAAAGCATCGAAAGCCTGCTGGGCTGGCTGCCCTGGCCGGTGCCGGCCCTGGCCCTGGTGCTGCTGGCCTGGCGCAGCGCCGGCGCCGCCCTGGCCCTGACCAGTGCCGCGGCCTTGCTCTACATCGGCCTGTTCGGCTTCTGGGAACGGACCATCGCCACCCTGGCCCTGGTGGGCTCCTCGGTGCTGATCTCGCTGTTGATCGGCGTACCCGCCGGCATCCTCCTGGCCAAGCGCGCCCTGGCCCGGCGCCTGATCACTCCGCTCCTGGACGTGATGCAGACCTTGCCCACCTTCGTGTACCTGATCCCGGCGGTGGCGTTCTTCTCGGTGGGCAAGACCCCGGCGGTGATCGCCACGGTGATCTTCGCCCTGGCGCCGATGATCCGCCTCACCGCCCTGGGGATTCAGGAAGTGCCCAAGACCGCCGTCGAGGCGGCCCTGGCCCACGGCGCCACGCCGTGGCAGATCCTGACCAAGGTCGAACTGCCCCTGGCTGCGGGCTCCTTGCTGCTGGGGATCAACCAGACCCTGGTGATGAGCCTGTCGATGGTGGTGGTGGCGGCGCTGATCGGCGCCGGCGGCCTGGGCTACGACGTGATGACCGCGCTGCGCAACATCAAGGGCGGCGAGGGCATGCTGGCCGGCGCCGCGATCGTGTTCTGCGCGCTGATTCCCGACCGCATCATTCAAGCGACCCTGCGCCAGCGGGATCGCACATTGCATCAATCATGAGGTGTCCCTTGAACAAGTCGTTTACCCGTACCCTTGGCGCTGCCGCGCTGCTGTTGGGGTTGTCCCTGCCGGTGCTGGCCAAGGACAAGATCGTCATTGGCGAGCAGAACTGGACCGGCGCCATCGCCATCCAGAACATCCTTGGCGAAGTGATCAAGAGCCGCCTCGACGGCGAGGTTTCCTACCTCGCCGGTGACGTGCCGGTGCTGTTCGCTGCCGCCGCCAAGGGCGACGGCTCGGTGGACGTGCTGACCGATATCTGGCTGCCCAACCAGTCCGCCGCCTGGGCCAAATACGTCACCGGCGGCACTCGCTCGCTGGTGCCCAACAAGCAGCCGTACCTGGGGGTGCAGGGCTTCTACATCCCCGGCTACCTGCAAGACAAATACGGCGTGAAGTCGGTCTACGACCTGCAAAAGCCCGAAGTGGCGAAACTCTTCGAACCCCTGGGCGGCGGCAAGGCGCAACTGCTGGTGGGCCCGGCGGGTTGGGAATCGACCTACATCGGCGAGATCAAGGCCAAGGATTTCGGCTTTGCCGACAAATTCGAATCGGTGTCCACCGAAGCCTCGGTGACCTACGCCAAGCTGGCCGCGGCCTACAAGGCCCAACGCGGCGTGGTCTTCTACGCCTACACCCCGGACTGGATCTTCTCCGCCTTCGACCTGCGCCGCCTGGATGAACCGGCGTTCGACGGCTACGCCCAGGACAACAAGAAGGGCGACCCGCTGTACAAGGCCGACGGCTGCTGGAAATTCATCAGCCCCACGGTGGATGCCGACTGGCTGAGCAAGAGCAAGATCACCTGCGCCTACCCGGATGCCCGGGTGTATGTCCTGGCGTCCAGCGCCCTGCAAAAACGCGCACCGCGAATTGCCGCGTTCCTGGAGAACTTCAGCATCGAACCTCAGGCCCTGAACGACCTGATTCTCAAGATCGAAAAGGAACAGCAACCGGCGGCGCAGGCGGCCAAGGAATGGGTCGCGGCGCACCCGCAGATCGTTGATGGCTGGCTGGGTGCCAGCGGCGAGAAAGTGGGAGTGGCGCAATGAGTGGGGCGCCGGTGAACAGCCTCGAACAGGCGACCTTCGGCGCCGGGTGTTTCTGGGGTGCGGAAGCCGCGTTCCGGGCGCTGCCTGGGGTCGTGGACAGCCGCGTCGGCTACGCCGTGGAAGCGGCGGATGAAGCCTTGCAGATTGAAGTGGTGCAGGTGGATTTCGACCCTCAGGTGCTGGCGTATTCGACCCTGATCGAACACTTCTGGGGCTTGCACGATCCCACCTCGGTGGATCGCCAGGGCGAGCATGGCGGTGTGAAATATCGCTCGGCGATCTTCCACACCAACGCCGCGCAAGCCGAACAGGCGAGGGCGGCCAAGACCGCCCTGCAAGACTCCGGCCGCCTCAACAAACCCGTGGCCACGGTGATCGTGCCCTTGGGCCGCTTCGACCTGGCGGATGAAGCGCACCAGCGTTACCTGGAGAAGAACGGCCTGAGCAGTTGCCACATTTGATCGTTTGCAGGTACGCAGGCTTTTGTAGGGGCTGGCCAGGTCGCTCAAGGGGGCTTCGGTGTCGAGGTAGAACACCGGGTGTTCGGTGTGGTGGGTGTGGTTGGGTTTTGATAGGGGACATATCCGTTGCTGCGGGTGTGGCCACTTATGGTTTCGCCCTTACGGCGAGTCCCTTTTTACAAACGCCTAAAAAGGAACCAAAAACGCTTGCCCCTCCATGGGCCCCTCGCTAAGGCTCGGGGTTCCCTCACTTCGGCATTGCTCCGGGGGCCGCCGCCAACCGGCCATCCCTGGCCGGGTGGCGGCTAGCTCGGCATCCCTGCCGAGCTGCCCCCTACGCAACGCCTACGCTCGGCCGGCTGGGAAGGGGCCTGAAGATCAAGATCAAGATCAAAAGCAAAAGCCAAGCGCGTTTTACGCGCTTTTCGTAGGAGCCGGCTTGCCGGCGAAAGGGCCCGTGAGACATGCAGCGCCTGGGCGGACGCTTTCGCTGGCAAGCCAGCTCCTACACGGGGGGCGCTACACGCCGCTCCAGCTCCAGCTCCAGGCCGGCCGGCAGGCCGCCGTCGCGCTCTTGATTTTGATCTTGATCTGAACGCCCCGTTAACCACGATGGCCGAACGCAGGCATTGAGCCGTGGGTAACCCGGCAGGGATGCCGGGTTAGCCGCCCCAGGCCATGGATGGCCTGTGGCGGCGGCCCACGGATCAATGCCGGAGTGAGGACATGCCGAGCCTAGGCGAGGCACCGAGTGGAGGGGCAGAGCGTTTTGCTTACTTTTGCGCTTTTCAAAAGTGAGCCGCTGTAAGAGCGGAACCAATATCCGCCACACCCGCAGCAACGGATATGTACACCCTCCTCAAAAACTCACCCGTTCCACCCCCCACCCAACGCCACCACCAACCCCACACTGGCCTGCAGCTCCCTTGTCTGCACCGCCTGCAACCCCCGTTGCGCCTGCAAGGCTGCGGTCTGCGCCGTCACCACATCCAGGTAGCTGACGGCACCTGCCTGATAGCTGTTCATGGCCAAGGTCTGCGTGTGCTCGGCAGCATTCACCGCCGCCTGTTGGTCCAGCGCTTCCTGGCGCAAATCCCGCAGTTGCCCCAGGTTATCCTCCACCTCGCGCACCGCCCGCAGCACTTGCCCACGGTAATGGGCGGCGGCTTCTTCGAACTCGGCGTGGGCCTGGCGCTCATTGGCGCTCAGCCGCCCGCCGTCAAAAATCGGCAGGTTCACCAACGGCCCCAGGGCCCAATAGCGATTGCCCGCCGCCAGCAGGTTGCCCACGCCCTGGGTCTGGCCACCGAGCATGCCGGTCAGGCTGAAATCCGGATACCAGGCGGCGCGGGCGATACCGATGCCGGCATTGGCGGCGTACACACGGCGTTCGGCGGCGGCAATGTCCGGCCTTCGTTGCAGCAGGGTGCTGGGCAGCTGCCGGGGAATGCTCGGCAGGCTCAAGAGTTGCGCAGAGGGCGAGAGGTGGAATTGGCTGGCCGGCTCGCCCACCAGTTCGCCGATGGCGTGTTCGGTGAGGTTGCGCTGGGCGCGCACTTCGTCCAGTTCGGCTTCGGCGCTGGCCAGTTGGCTCTGGGCCCGGGTCAGGTCCAGTTCCGAGGCGATCTGCCCCTGGTAGCGGTCGCGGGTCAGTTGCAGGGCCTGGGCGTAATCCTCCAGGGAGTGGCTGAGGATGCGGCTCTGGGCGTCCAGGCCATTGAGTTGCACATACAGGCTCGCCAATTGTTTTTGCAGGCTCAGGCGCGCCGCTGCCAAGTCGTCGCCGGAGGCTTGGGCCTGGGCGTCTCCGGCCGCCGCTTGATTGCGAATCCGCCCCCAGAGGTCGAGGTCCAAGCCCAGGGCAAAACCGGCGGTGTTGCTGTTGTATACCGAAGGCTGGGTGCTGCCGCGCAGCGGGCGGTTGTCCGACTGACGCTGGCGCAACGGTTGGGCGCTGGCGCTGATCTGCGGGAACAGCCCGGCCTGCAGCTGGCTGGCGTAGGCCTGGGCGCCGTCATAGTGAGCCAAGGCCGCGGCGAGGTCCGGGTTGGCCTGGAGCAGGCGCTGTTGCAGGTCGTTGAGACGCGGGTCCTGGTACAACAGCCACCATTGCTCGGCGATCATCTGGGGCGTGGCGGCCGGGTGCCAGGGGCCGTCGGCGTTCTGTTCGCGATACTGCGCCGGCAGGTCGATGGGCGGCACCTGGTAGTGGGGCGCCAGGGAGCAGCCGTGCAGGGCCAGCAACAGCAGGGCGGCGAGGGGCTTAAGCCTTGGGCGCATGTTCGCCTCCCGCGTCCGCCAGTTGCACCAGGTCGCCTTCACGCAGGGCGTCCGGCGGGTTGTCGATGACCTGGTCGGTCGCTTGCAGGCCCTGGTCGATCACCAGCCGCTCGCCCAGGTCCAGGCCAATATGGATGCTGCGCAGGTGTACGTGGCGGGAACCGTCGATCACCGCCACCTGGGTGCCCTGGGCGCGGAAGATCAGGGCGCTGGCGGGGATGCTCACACCGTGGGTGTCGGCAGGGATGGCCAGTGTGGCTTCGGCATAGTCGCCGGGCATCAGCGCGCCGTCCGGGTTGGCGGCGACGAACTGCGCCAGCAGGGTGCCGGAGCGTGGGTCGATGGCGGTGGAGTCGCCCAGCAGTTGCGCGCTGAAGTGCTGGCCAGGGTGCTCGGGCACGGTCAGTTGCGCGTGCAGGCCGGGGCGGATCACGCTGGCGTAGTTCTGCGGAATCGGCACGTAGAGCCGCAGTTTGTGGGTGTCCGCCAGGTCGAACAGCTCCGGGTCGCTGTCGTTGTCGGCCTTGATCAACTGGCCGATATCGGTGTGGCGGGCGGTGATGGTGCCGGCGAACGGCGCACGAATGGTCTTGTAGTCCTCCAGCGCCGAGAGCCGCGCATAGTCGGCGGCGGCCGCCTCGGCATTGGCTTTGGCGGCGGCTGCGTTGGAAGTCTTTTCATCGGCTTCCTGGCGCGATACCGAGTGGCTGGCCAAGAGGTTCTGCCAGCGCTCGGCGGTGGTCTGGGCCAGCCGGGCATTGGCTTGCTGCTGGATCATCCGCGCCCGGGCCTGGGCCACTTGCTGGTCCAGGTCGGGGCTGTCGATATGGGCCAGTACCTGCCCGGCGGCCACGTGGGTGCCTATGTCCTGGGTCCAGTCCTTGAGGTAGCCGCTGACCCGGGCATGGATCGGCGCCTTGCTCCAGGCCTCCAGGTGCGCCGGCAGGCGCAGGGTGTCGCCCAGCACGTTGTGCTGCGGCTGGAACACCAGCACCTGCGGCACGGCAGCGGTCTCGGTCCAGGCAACGACGGCCCGTTCATGCCGGGTGCGCGCGGCCAGGCCGCTGGCCACCAGCAGGGCAGCCAGGCTCAGGCCGCCGATGCCCAGCAGCATCAGGCGTTTGCGCGAAGGGGTGTGATCAGGCGACATGGGTGTTTTCTCCAGCAACAGCGGATTGGGGACGGCGGCCGTGGACCAGGCTGAAGACCACGGGGACAAAGATCAGGGTGGCCACGGTGGCGAGGATCAGCCCGCCGATCACCGCGCGGCCCAGTGGGGCGTTCTGTTCCTCGGACAGGGCCAGGGGCAGCATGCCGATGATCATCGCCAGGGCGGTCATGCACACCGGGCGAAAGCGCGTGTAGCCGGCTTCCAGCGCGGCCTTGAGGGCATCGCCGTGTTCCGCCAGGCGCTCGCGGCAAAAACTCACCACCAGGATCGAGTTGGCGGTGGCCACCCCCATGCACAGGATGGCCCCGGTCAGCGCCGGCACCGACAGCGAGGTGCCACTCAAGAACAGCATCCACACGATCCCGGCCAGGGCTGCCGGCAGCGCGGTGATGATCACGAACGGATCGACCCAGGACTGGAAGTTGACCACGATCAGCAGGTAGATCAGCACCACCGCACCCAGCAGGCCCAGGCTCAGGCCGCTGAAGGCTTCGTGCAGGGCGTCGATCTGCCCGTGCAGGCTGACCGTGGCGCCCTTGGGCCGCAGGGCCGCAGCGTCGTCCAGGACCTTTTGCATGTCGTGGGCCACGGCGCCGAGGTCGCGGCCCTGCACGTTGGCGTACAGATCCAGTGTGGGCTGGATGTTGTAGTGGCTGACCACCGCCGGGCTCTCGACCCGGGAGATGTCCGCCAGGCCGCCGAGGATCTGCGACTGGCCGTTGCTGCCGGTGACCGGCAGCGCCTCCAGGGCCGGCAGGCTGTCCAGGCGGTATTGCGGGGTGGCGGCGACGATGGAATAGGACACGCCGTTCTTCGGGTTGAGCCAGAAGGTCGGCGCCACCTGGGAGCTGCCGGCCAGCGACGCCACCATGCTGTTGGTCACGTCGCGCTCGGTGATGCCCAGGCCATTGGCCCGCAGGCGATCGACCTTGACCTGCAAGGACGGGTAGCCGGTGGACTGCTGGATGCGCAGGTCGGCGATGCCCGGCACATGCTGCAGGCGCCGTTGCAGTTGCAGGGCGAAGGCGCGGTTGGCCGCGGCGTCGGGCCCGGAGATTTTCACGTCCAGGGGGGCCGGGGCGCCGAAGTTGAGGATCTGGCTGCTGATGTCTGCCGGCAGGAAGGCGAACTGGCTGCTGGGGAAGCTTTCCGGCAAGGCTTCACGCAGCTGTTTCACATAGTCGGCGCTGGGGGCGTGGCCGGGTTTGAGGGTGACCTGGATATCACCGTCCTGGGGGCCGATGGTGCCGCTGTTGCTGTAGGCCATGTCGATGCCGCTCAAGGGGATGCCGATGTTGTCGATGATGCTGTCCAGTTGCTCGGCCGGAATCACCTCGCGAATGCGCCCTTCGATACGGTCGAAGGCCGCCGCGCTTTCCTCGATCCGTGTGCCCAGGGGCAGCCGCACGTGCAGGGCCAGGGCCCCGGCGTCGGTGGCGGGGAAGAAGTCCTGGCCCAGGCTCGGCAGCAGGGCGAAGGAGGCTAGCACGCAGGCAAGAAAGCCGAGGATGAAGGTCTTGCGCCGGCCCAGGGCCAGGTGCAGCAGGCCGTGGTAGGTGTCGCGCACGCTGGAGAAACGCGCCTCGAAACCCTGTTGAAAGGCCAATAGCCCGCGCACCAGGGCATTGCGTGGCTTGGCGTGCTGTTCGCCTTCGTGGTGGTTGATGAAGGCATCTTCCGGGTGGTGCCCGGGGCCGGCTTCTGGCGTGTGCGGCTTGAGCAGGTACATGGCCAGTGTGGGTACCAGGGTCCGCGAGAGGATGAACGAGCTGGCCATGGCGAAGATCACCGCCAGGGCCATGGGCCGGAACAGGTAGCCGGCGATGCCCTGCAACAGGAACATCGGCACGAAGACGATGCAGATGCACAGCAGCGAGACAAAGGCCGGGCCGACGATCTGCTTGGCGCCGTCGAGGATGGCCTGCTTGACCGCCTTGCCCTGTTCCAGGTGCCAGTTGATGTTCTCGATGGTCACGGTGGCATCGTCCACCAGGATCCCCACCGCCAGGGCCAGGCCGCCCAGGGTCATGACGTTGAGGGTCTGGCCGCTGAGCGCCAGCAGGGCAATGGCCGAGAGCACCGCCAGGGGAATCGAGGCGGCGATGATCAGTGTGGAGCGCCAGCTGCCGAGGAACAGCAGGATCATCGCGCTGGTCAGCAGGGCGGCGATGATGCCTTCCTGGGCCACGCTGCCCACCGACTGCTTGACGAACACCGAGGCGTCCCCCAGCAGTGAGGTCTTCAGCGCTGGCGGCAGGGTCTCATTGATGCGCGGCAGCATCTGGCGGATGCCGTCGACGATCGACAGGGTGGAGATATTGCCGTTCTTCAGGGCCGGCATCAGCACCGCGCGGCGTCCGTCGACCCGCACGATGTTGGTCTGCGGCGGCGAGCCGTCGCGCACGTGGGCCACCTGGCCGATGGTGATCAGCGCGCCGTCCACGGTCTTGATCGGCAGGTCGTTGAGCTCCTCGATGGCGGTCGGGCTGTTGTTCAACAGCACCGTGTATTCATCGCTGCCCAGCTTGGCGGTGCCCACCGGGATGATCTGGTTCTGCGCCGCCAGGGCATTGCCCACGTCCTGGGCCGACAGGCCCTTGGCGGCCAGGGCTTGCGGGTCCAGGTCGAGGGTGATCTGGCGCTGCTTGCCGCCCATGGGGGTGGGCATGGCCAGGCCGGGCAGGGAGCTCAGGGGCAGGCGGATGTTGTTCTGCACCAGGTCGCGGATCTTCGCCTCCGACAGGGTCGGGCTGGAAAACGCCATCTGCAGGATCGGCACCGTCGAGGCGCTGTAGTTGAGGATCAGCGGCGGGGTGATGCCCGGCGGCATCTGCTTGAGCACGGTTTGTGACACCGCGGTCACCTGGGCGTTGGCGGTGCGGATATCGACCCCGGGCTGGAAGAAGATCTTGACGATGCCCATGCCCGGCAGCGACTGCGACTCGATGTGCTCGATGTCGTTGACCGTGGTGCTCAGGGAGCGCTCGTAGGTGTAGATCACCCGCCCGGCCATGGCGTCCGGCGACAGGCCGTTGTACTGCCAGACCACCGCCACCACCGGGATGCCGATATCCGGGAACACGTCGGTGGGGGTACGCAGGGCCGCCAGGGGCCCGATGATGCAGATGAATATCGCCAGCACGATGAACGTGTAGGGCTTGAGCAGTGCGGTCTTGACCAGCCCGAGCATGCCGAAAACCTCCGAGGGAGTGGGGTTGCAAACCTCGGCAGCCTGCAGCGACCCACCTAACACGCGGCTTTCAGCTAAGTGAAGGAAGTTTTAGGTAAGGCCTGTATTTCCTTTCATGTGGATTCATTTGTTCTCGCACCGGGGCCTCGACAAGCTTGGTGGCCATCGGCGCAGGGGATTTTTCCGGGCTTGCGCCGCACTCATGACTGTCATTTGCGAGGTTGCTTCCATGTCCCTCAAACCCTTGTTGCTGCTGCCGGGCCTGGGCCTGGTGTGCCTGCTTTCGGCCTGTGCCGGGCCGCTGCCCAAGGCCGATCCGCAGCAGGCCTGGATCGATCTTGCTCCGGAGTCGCCCAACGACTTGCTGGCCGACAGCGTCGATGGCAAGCGCCTGAACGATGGCCGCTACTTCCAGGTCAGCTCCGGCCAGCACCGCTTGCAGATGGCTTTGCTGCAAGGGGCCAACGGCAACTCGGCGCAACCCGACTGCCTGGGGCGCCTGGACTATGCCGGGTTCCAGGCGGGGGGCCATTACCGACTGGTGGAGTCCAGCCAGGGCCAGGACGTCAGCGCCGAGCTGCTGGACGCCCAGGGCCGGCAGGTGGCCCAGAGCCGGCCGTTCAGTTGCCTGTAGGGCTTCTTTTTTCCATTGCCAAGGTAGATTTTCATGACACTCAAACCGCTGCTGCTGATACCCGTCCTGGGCCTCGCGTGCCTGCTCGGCGCTTGCGCCGGGCCCGTGCCCCGGCCTGATCCCAGCGAGGCCTGGATCGGCCTGCAGGAAGAGGCGCCCAACGACCTGATGGCCGAACGGGTGGACGGGCAGAAGACCGACGATGGTCGCTATTTCCAGGTCAAGCCCGGTGCTCACCGCCTGGACGTGACCCTGTTTGAAGAGAACGTCGGCGACTCCAACCAGCAAGACTGCGACGGCCACATCAGCTACGGCGGCTTCAAGGCTGGGGAGCATTACACACTGGTGGAGTCGAGCCTGGGGAACGAGGTGTCGGCGCGCCTGTATGACGCCAAGGGCAAGCAGGTAGCCAGTACCCACGACTTCAATTGCATGCCCGGCTGACGAGGCTGTTTACCGCGCTCAAACAAGGACATTTCGCTCACCACAAAGAGACAGGCCTGACTTCAGGCCCATGGCGAGCCACGGGATGATAGGGGCCTGTCTCCCAGCAAGCGGGCGAGCGTCATGAAGCAAGAGGCTGAAGCGGCGATCTCTTCCACCGAAGTGGCATTTGGCGAAGTGGCGCAAATGATCACCGCCGCGCGGCAGCGGGCAGTGCGCGCGGTGAATACTGAACTGGTGGAGCTGTATTGGCAGGTCGGGGCCTATATCAGCCGCAAGATCGAGGCGGCGGAGTGGGGTGATGGCGTGGTCCGGCAATTGGCGGATTACCTGGCGCGGCAGCAGCCGGGCCTGCGGGGTTTTACCCGGGCAAACCTGTTTCGCATGCGCCAGTTTTATGAGGCCTATCGTGCTGACGAGAAAGTCGCACCACTGGTGCGACAATTGTCCTGGAGCCACCATCTGGTGGTGATGGGGCAGAGTAAAGGGCCCAGTGAACGTGAGTTCTACCTGCGCTTGGCGGTCCAGGAACAGTGGTCACGCAGAGAACTGGAACGGCAGATCAAATCCGCGCTGTTCGAACGCACGCTGACCCGCCCGGCCAATGCCTCGGCAACCTTGAAGCAGGCCCGTCCCGAGGCCCTGAAGGTCTTCAAGGATGCCTACATGGTGGAGTTTCTGGGCCTGGCCCAGGGGCATAACGAAGCCGACCTGCACCAGGGGCTGCTGCGCCAACTCAAGGATTTCCTGATCGAGATGGGGCGCGACTTCTGCTTTGTCGCTTCAGGCTATCCCCTGCAGGTCGGCGGGCGCGATTTCGCCCTGGACCTGCTGCTGTTCCATCGCGGGTTGAATTGCCTGGTGGCCGTTGAACTCAAGGTCGGGCGCTTCGAGCCGGAGTACCTGGGCAAGCTGGACTTCTACCTGGAGGCCCTGGATCGCCAGGTGCGCAAGCCCCACGAGAACCCTGCCCTGGGCGTGTTGCTCTGTGCCAGCAAGGAGGACGAGGTGGTGGAATATGCCCTCAACCGTTCCCTGTCACCGGCGCTGATCGCCGAGTACCGGACCCAACTGCCGGACAAGCAACTGCTGCAGGCCAAGTTGCAGGAGTTCTATGCCCTGGACACCCAGGCGCGGTGAGTCGGGTGGCCATGGTGTCGGGGGCGCTGCACTGCCTTGGTGAGTCGAATGCCCAGCCTGGCGCCGACCTCTGGCTCATTCCGACTCGCTGCCGAACCAGTCGGCCAGGCGCGCGCTGGCTTGCTCCTTGACCTCGGCGTTGATATGCGCAGCCACGGCCAGCACTGAACTGGTCAGCAGTCCAAGGTCATCGACGTACCCGGCCCCGGGGATCAGGTCCGGGATGATGTCCACTGGCAGTATGAAGTAACCCAGGGCGGCGTAGATGGTGGCCTTGGCCCAGATCGGGGTTTGCGGTCGTTGCGCGGCGTAGTAGAGCCATAGGGCTTTCTGGATCAAGGCCCGGCCGATGCGCGAGGTATAGCGGCCGATCTTGCGCCAGAGGCAGCGGTGGAAGCTTTTTTCCAGGCTATGGTCGGTGGACATGGCGGGCTCCTTGCGGTTACGGGGCGCCAGGTCATGGTGGGCGTTGCGAGCGTGCGCGGGCAGTGGAGAGAACTTCCCTGGGAAGTACCCGGCAGCCATGTCCTTCACTCCCATCTGTTTCAACAGCGCCGCAAGCGCTCCAGGCACTGAAAAAACACTCAGACCGGGCCATTGCCTCTGGATTGCAACACCGGCGGTTAATGAGTGGAGGGATTCAGGCTCTTCATGCTCGCACACTCGCCCCGGCCCGTTGATGGTGCGCCATGACCCTGACGGCAATCGAGGCGCCGCTCAGCAAGGCGATGATTCCCAGGGTTTCAAGGGCGGTGGGTAAACGCTGTTCGGCGATCAGGCCAAACGCCGCGGCAAAGAGGGTTTCGACCGAAATCAGTTGTCCGGACAGGGCCAGGGGTAACCGCTGGCTCGCGAAGTTCCAGGCCCAGGCCCCACCTACCGAGGCGACGCAGGCCAAGGCCGAGGCGGCGGCGAGCACCGGCAGGGTATTGTCCAGACGCCACTCCACATGGGGCGCGCTGTACAGGTCGAAAGTGAGCCCGAACGGCACGAAGAGCACCACGCTCAAGCCCGCTCCCACCATCATCAGCCCGGTCCAGAGGCCTGAGGAAACATGCGGCAGCCGTGCCAGGATCACTTGGTTCAAGAGGCTGAAGATCAACCAGGACAGGGTGGCGCCTACCGCGTAGCCGACCGCTTGCAGGTAGGTGGACAGATCGCCGTCCAGTACCCTCGCGAAGGCGCCGTAGTTGGTGGCGACCAGCCCCAGCAGCGCGAGCAGCACCGGTACGCAGAGGGCGCGCCAGGAGACCGTGGGTTCGATCAGGTTGCCGATGAGGGCGACCATGATCGGCGCTGCGCTCAAAAACGCCGGCGCGATGATCGCGCCGCCGTTGAGCACACTGCCCATGACGCACCCGATGTACAGGGTGTAGCCCACCACCCCCAGCAGCGCGGCGGTGGCCATGGTGCGTCCGTTCAAGCGCGCAAGGCCGGCTCGGTAGAGGCGCAGCATCGCCAGGCCAATGGCGCCGGAGACGATGAAGCGCAGGGTAATGAAGTCGAACGTGCCGAAGTCGCCCATCAGATAGGGCGATAGAAAGTTCAGCGCCCAACTGAAGGTGGCGAAGAGGGCTGCGGCCACGCCTATGGCATAAGACTTCGACATTCCTGCTCCTCAAGGCTGACTGACCACGATCTGGGCGCTGCTAGATAATCGGGCCGCAATGCCTGGACGTGCGAATTTCCTCGCCGTCGTCGATATCGGTGAACTGCGAGCCGTAGGCCGTCTGGGTGGGTTTGCCCCAGTTGACGCCCATCCCCACGCCACCACCGCTTTCAGACTCACCTTCGAACAGGGTTCTGTCCAGCCGTGAGCGCCAATCCAGAAAGCGTATGGTCACCGCCAACCGCGCCTGGAGTGGCCCCGGCAGCAGCGGCTCGGAGCGGTGCCACAGGGATTTGCTGAAGAACAACACATCGCCCAGCGCGAAATCGTCCTGGGACTTATGTTCCTCGAATATCTCTGTCAGCAGGCTCGGCGTATTGAAGATACCCCTTAGGTGCGCAGAGAAATCCTCGACCGAGAGGCCGGCGGCCATCTTTCTTGAGAGCAGGCTGGCCAGCTGGAAGTTGGCCTTGGCTGAATACAGGCTTTCAGGGACATAGGCCATTCCCCCGCGTTGCCCTGCATTGTGGATGGGGTCCAATGGGATCCACACGCTGAAGGCCGCATCCTGCGGGCGAATGTAGCGAAAGCTCAGTGAATCGTAATGCCAGGCGAAGCCTTGCTGGTGCGCGGTGAGCTCGAAGCTCTGGGACTCGGTCATGATCAGCGGATGACCTGTCAGGGTCACCAGGCCGTCCTGAAGGCCGTCGAGGAGTAGATGCGCTTGAGCACCTCGGTGCGGCCAAGGTCGTAAGTCAACCGGTTGAAGGAATCTCCATAGGCCGACTTCGCGTCCCGGGCCGAAATGACTCGAGCACCGGCCTCGTGCTTGAGCGCCTCTATAGCATGCGCCGTTAAAAAGCCTTTGATCTTGATGAAACCGTGGCTGCGAAAGGCTGCGATCTCATCGGCGCTGAACGGGACTGCCTTCACCAGGCAATGATCTGTTTCTTGAATCAGGGCAAGCATCGTCGTCTCCTTTCGAGTCTGCAGGCTCAAGGGTGCGACATCCTGGGCTTGGTCATCAGACCCAGGGCGACTGTTTTGCGCACTGAGGCGACCTTTGCCGTTGATAACCGGGGCAGGCCCGCCACAGGCCGTAACCCGTGGCGGGCGCGAATGCTTCAGCGTGGCAACAGCCCCAGGGCGCCGCCGGCCAGCAGCAGGGCAGCGAGGATCCCGGTGATGGCGAACAGCTGTTGCAACCGCGGGCCGGCCAGGTGGCTGGCCACCTGGCGTCCCAGCACCAGCCCCAGGACCGCCCCCAGGGCAAAGGGCGCGCCCACCGCCCAGTGCATGATCCCGCTGAGGCTGGCGGTGACCACGCTGCCCAGGGAGACCAGGGCGATCACCGCCAGTGAGGTGGCGACGATGCTCTTGCTGTCCAGGTTGGTGTAGCGGCTCAGGGCCGGGATGATGACGAAGCCGCCACCCACCCCCAGCAGCCCGGAAAGCAGCCCCGAGAGCATTCCGGTGAAGGTCAGCGCCCGGGCGCAGGGCAGGGTCCAGCGCAGGCGGCCCTGGGCCGGGTTGAGCACGCAGGGCATGAAGGCCGGGCGCGGCGCCGGCTGGCCCTGTTTCAGTTCCAGGCTGGCCTTGCGCAGGATGCGCCCGCAGGCGTACAGCAGCACCAGGGAGAACAGCAGCGCCAGCGGCAGGTTGGGCAGGCGGTGGGCCAGCCACAGGCCCAGCGGCGCCATGAGGATGCCGATGCCGGCCACGAACCCCGCCGCGCGGTAGCGCACGATGCCCTGGCGCAAGCCCAGCACCGCGCCGACGCTGGCTGCCAGGCCCACCGCCAGCAGGCCGATGGGCGCGGCCTCGACCATGCTCAGGCCCAGGCCGAAGACCAGGAGCGGCACGGCGAGGATGCCGCCACCGGCCCCGGTCAGGGCCAGGATCGCGCCAATGATCGCCCCCAGCCCGGCGCCCAGAAGACTGTGTTCGCTCATGCTTTCGGGGTGTCCGTGGCCAGGGTCGGGTGGGCCAGCCATTCGTGGCCCTTGAGCATTCCGCGCCAGTACAGCGGTGGCAGGATCCGTTCCTTCAGCCACCAGGCGCGACGGGTTGGCTGGCGCCCGTCCAGCAGCCAGCGCGGGAAACTCGGTGCCAGCTTGCCGCCATAGGTGAATTCGGCGAGAACGATCTTGCCCCGTTCCACGGTCAGCGGGCAGGAACCGTAGCCGTCGTATTCGGCCAGGCGGGTCAGGCGCTTGAGGGCCACCAGCACATTGTTGGCCACCACCGGTGCCTGTTTGCGTGCCGCTGCGGCGGTCTTGGCATTGCTGGTATTGGTGGCGTCCCCCAGGCCGTGGATGTTCACGTAGCGCTTGTGGCACAGGCTGCCCGGGTCGACGTCGATCCAGCCGGCGGCGTCCGCCAGGGGGCTCTGGCGGATGAAGTCCGGGGCGCACTGGGGAGGCACCACGTGCAGCATATCGAAGGCCCGTTCCAATGTTTCCTGGCGGCCATCGGCCAGGGTGCGGACAAAGGTCGCGCGTTTGGCCGGGCCGTTCACCGCCACCAGGTTATGGCCGAAATCCAGTTCGATGGCGTATTTCTTCACGTATTCCATCAGCGCCGGCACGTAGTCGGCGACGCCGAACAGCACACCGCCGGCATTCAGGAAGCGCGGCTTGATCTGCCCCAGGCGGCCGTGGCGCAGCCAGTGGTCGCAGGACAGGTACATGGCCTTCTGTGGCGCTCCGGCGCACTTGATCGGCATCGGCGGCTGGCTGAACAGCGCCTCGCCCTGTTGCAGTTGCTGCACCAGTTGCCAGGTGTAGGGCGCCAGGTCGTAGCGGTAGTTGGAGGTCACGCCGTGGTTGCCCAGGGCCTGGGGCAGGCCGTCGATGGCGGCCCAGTCGAGCTTGAGCCCGGGGCAGACGATCAGTTGGTCATAGGCCAGCACCCGGCCGTCCTCCAGCACGAGGGCGTTGTGTTCCGGGTCGAAGCGGCTGACTGCGTCCTGGATCCACTTGACCCCTTGGGGCATCAGCTCGGCCATGGCGCGCTCGGTGGATTGGGCGCTGAATACTCCGGCGCCCACCAGGGTCCAGCCGGGTTGGTAATAGTGGTGCCGGGCAGGGTCGATGAGTGCCACGTCCAGGTGTGGATCGCGGGTCAAGAGGCTGGCAGCAACGGCGATGCCGGCGGCACCGCCACCGACGATCAGCACCTGGTGGCTGCCGTCGACAGTGGGCAGGGCCGGGTTGAAGGGGCGCATGGCAAGGTCTCCGTGTGGAGTAGGTAATAGTTATAGGGTGTTCAGGGGAATCTTCAGGTAGCTCACGCCGTTGTCCTCGGGCTCGGGGAAGTGCCCGCTGCGCATGTTGACCTGCACCGAAGGCAGGATCAGCACCGGCATGTCCAGGGTCGCGTCGCGGGCTTCGCGCATGGCCACGAAGCTGTCTTCGTCGACCCCCTGGTGAATGTGGATGTTGTTGGCGCGCTGCTCGGCGACGGTGGTCATGTACTGCAGCTCGCGGCCGTTGGGCAGGTAGTCGTGGCACATGAACAGCCGGGTGCTGGGGGGCAGGGCGAGGATCTTGCCGATCGAGCGGTACAGGGTCCGCGCGTCGGCCCCGGGGAAGTCGCAGCGGGCGGTGCCGTAGTCGGGCATGAACAGGGTGTCGCCGACAAAGGCCAGGGTTTCGTCGCCGACCTGCACCAGGTAGGTCATGCAGGCCGGGGTATGCCCCGGGGTGTGCATGGCCCGCGCGGTGAGGCCGCCGATGGCGAATTCGGCGCCGTCTTCGAGCAGCACGTCGAACTGGCTGCCGTCCCGGGCAAAGGCCGAGGCTTCGTTGAACAGCGCGCCGAAGGTCTTCTGCACCCGGGTGATCTGGTTGCCGATGGCCACCTGGGCCCCGAGCTGCGCCTTGAGGTAGGCGGCGGCCGACAGGTGGTCGGCATGCACATGGGTTTCCAGGATCCAGTCGACCCGGGCGTCCAGCTCTTTCACCCGGGCGATCAGGCGATCGGCGGACTCGGTGTGGGTGCGGCCGGATTTCGGGTCATAGTCCAGCACGCTGTCGATCAATGCGCAGTGGCGGCTGGCCAGGTCCATCACCAGGTAGCTGATGGTCCAGGTATGGCTGTCGAAAAAGGCTTCTACACGCAGCGTGTCGCTGATGATCATGGGGCACTCCAGGCAATGAAGGTGAGGGCAGTCTGCGCTGACGCTCGTTTCTTGAAGTGTCAATAAGCGTGCCAACCCGAAACGGCGTCGTTTGGCGCCTGTTCATTGGTCTAGACGCTTTTTCAACCCCTTGGTGATGTGTTGTCGCCAGGACTGTCACCCGGGCTTGGCAGTCATTTGGCAGTTGCTGGCAGAAAATGGCAGTGATGGCGCCCATGCTTTAAGCTGCCGCCTCTGCCCCGGAGTTGCCCATGTCCCTGATTGCCACCGACCTAGTCCCGCCACCGATGTCCGCCCTGGTGTCCTACCTCGAACACGACCCGCAGCCCACCATAGTGCTGGACACCGACTACAACATCATCGCCGCCAACACCGCCTACCAGCGTCAGTTCGGCGTGGCCGGCAAGCCCCACGTGGGCGCCAAGTGCTACCGGGTGTCCCACCAGTTCGCCGTGCCCTGCGACCAGGCCGGCGAGCATTGCCCGATGCGCAAGGCCCATGACAGCCGCGTGCCGGAACGCATGCTGCACATCCACCACACGCCCCGGGGGCCGGAACATGTGGACGTGGAGCTGCGGCCGATCATTGGCCAAGACGGCACGGTGGTGGCCTATGTCGAGCGCCTGAGTTCGGTGGCCGTGGCCTCGGTACAACCCCAGCAGAAGGGCCTGGTGGGGCGCTCGCCGGCCTTCAACGAAGCCTTGGGCGCCTTGCAGCGGGCGGCGCCGGCGCCGATCCCGGTATTGCTCCAGGGTGAATCCGGCACCGGCAAGGAGCTGTTCGCCCGTGCCCTGCACGACGGCAGCCCCCGGGCCAGCGGGCCGCTGGTGGTGGTGGACTGCACCGGGCTTACCGAAAGCCTGCTGGAAAGCGAATTGTTCGGTTATGAAAAGGGCGCCTTCACCGGTGCCCTGCAGCGCAAGATCGGCCTGGCCGAAGCCGCCCATGGCGGCACCCTGTTTCTCGACGAGATCGGCGAAGTGCCCCTGGCCATGCAGGTCAAACTGCTGCGCCTGATCGAGTCCGGCAGCTTTCGCCCGGTGGGCAGCCTGCGCACCGTGCACTCGGATTTCCGCCTGGTGGCGGCGACCCACAAGCCGCTCAAGGAAATGGTCGCCGCCGGCACCTTCCGCCAGGACCTGTACTACCGCATCAGCGCCTTCCCGATCCGCCTGCCGGCCTTGCGCGAGCGCAGCGACGACCTGCCACTGCTGATCGACAGCCTGCTGCGCCGGCTTGACCCCGGGGTGGTGCCGCGGGTCGATCCCCAGGCCCTGGCCCAACTGAGCCTGTACACCTACCCGGGCAATATCCGCGAGCTGCGCAACATCCTCGAGCGGGCGCGGCTGTTCAGCGACGACGGGGTGATCCGCCTGGCGGACCTGCCGCCGGAGCTGCGCAGCACGCCGGCACCAGCGCCCCCCGGCCGCCGCCGCGGCAACAAGGACCTGGAGCAACTGGCCCATGCCCTGGAGGTGTTCGAGGGTTCGCGCAGTGAGCTGGCCAGGGCCCTGGGCCTGAGCGAGCGGACCCTGTACCGGCGGCTCAAGGCCCTGGGTCTCTGAGTGCCGCAGCTGATCAGGGGGCGGCGGTTTCGAGGAACTTGCTTTGCAGCCGCGAGCGAAACGCGGCATCGACCCCCAGGCCCTCGCGCAGGTAGTTCTCCACCGAGCCGTAGTCTTCGCGCATGGCCATGAACGCCGCTTGCAGGTAGCGCGCCTCGACGCCTAGCAAGGGCTGTAGCAGGGCAGGATCGGTACGGCCTTTTGACGCGAGCCTGACTTGCTCGGCGATCCGGCGGTTTTTTTCCCCGAGGTAGCGGTTGGACGCCAGATAGTCCTCCATCACCGTAGCTTCCGGCACCCCCAAGGCCAGCAACACCATGGCCGAAGCGAAGCCGGTGCGATCCTTGCCCGCGGTGCAGTGGTAGAGAACCGGGGTGCCCTGGTCATCGAGCAGGCCATGCAGCCAGGCTCGAAAGAGCGGGCTCTGCTCGCGGACGAATTGGATGTTGGCCCGAACCAGCACATCGTCCAGGTGCAGCTCGGCGGTGTCGCCACTGTTGATGCGCCGAGTCAGCTCGCGGATGTCGATGTTGCCGGCACTGATCGGCATCTCGATCCGCCGCTGCATCAGCGCCGGCGGCAGGCGGTCGGGGGCGTCGGCGATTTCCTCGCGGCTGCGCAGGTCCACCACACGCTGCAGTTGCAGGCCTTGCAGCCTGCGTTGATCTTCGGCACTGAGTGAGTCCAGGGCTCCACCGCGATACAGCAGGCCCCACTTCACGCTACGTCCGTCGGCCGTGCGGTAGCCACCCAGGTCGCGCAGGTTGGGTGCGCTTGCCAGGTTCAGGTCGCGCAGCGCCTGGCGTTCGCTGGCGGGCAGTTCTTGCGGGGGCGCTGGCTGCTCGGCAGGGGCCGCATTGGCTGTGGCGATGGTGCACAGCAGGGCGGCCCCGAGGGCCAGGTCGAATCGGGTCATGTTGTGCTCTCCGTGAGTCTTCATTTGGCGCGCTTGCGCACGGCGGCGGGGGTGAAATCGCTGGCATCGTGGGCCAGGTCCGTCAGGCGGATCGGGCCGTGCTCATTGGTCAGGCGATCCACCAGATAGGCCCCGGACATCAGGTCGTGATACACCGATGGGCCCGCCTGATAGCTCTGGGTGTCATAGGCGTAGAAGGTGGTCTGCAGGTTGGTGCGCCAGAGGAGGTTGCGGGCGTCATAGCTGTCGGCCATGACCGCGCCCCAGGTGTCTTCGTCGATGTAGAAGCGGCGTTTGGCATACACATGACGGTTGCCGGGCTTGAGGCTGGCCTCCAGTACCCATACCCGGTGCAATTCGTAGCGCAGTGCTTCGGGGTTGGGGTGGCCAATGGTTTCGGTGAGCTTGGCCAGGGTGGTCGCGGGGTCGCTGATTGCATAGTTGTGATAGGGGATGAACAGCTCGCGCTTGCCGATGATCGTCCACTGGTAGCGGTCGGTGCCGCCATTGAACATGCGGCTGTCATCGTTGACCCGCAGGCCGCCGCTGGCGCCACTGGAAGGGTTGTCGTAGCCGACGTTGGGCGCGCGCCGCACCCGTCGGCTGCCCGGGTCGTATTGCCAGCTCTGCTGGGCGTTGGCCACCGGATCGACGAAGCCGTGGCCGAAGGTGATCTTGCCCAGCTCCCGGGCCGGTTCCAGGGTCCGGTACATGAAGTGGCTGTTGATGGCGTTGCGGTCGTCTTGCCGGGGGCTGTCCGGGTTGGTCCAGATATTGAGCGTCTGGTGATGCTGGACCTGACGTGCCTGCTTGCCGTTGGCCAGGGTGACGACCAGGCTGTAGACGCCTTCCTCGCCGGGCCCCCGCCCTTGTAGGGCGTGGTTCCAGATCAGTTCGTTGCCGTTTTTCGGGATCGGGAACGGCGACGCGCCCCAGGCCCCGGTGACGCCGTTGCCATCCTCGGTGAGTCGAGCGGTGCGCCCGTTTTCGCGGATTTGCTCTTCGATTTTTGCACTCGGGCGCATGTCGCGATGACTGGGATAGATGTCCATCCAGTAGCTGCGTGGATAGCGCTTGAACAGGGCGATCTGGCCGTCACTGAGGCGGTTCTGGTACTGCTCCAGGTTCTGCGCGGTAATCCTGAACAACGGGCGCTCTTTGGCGTACGGATCGGGGTACAGCGAGCCGCTGCCGGCGAACTGTACATGGGGCGGAGTGCCGCGCCACTGGCCGGACCAGCCAGGAATGCTGCCGTCGGCGTTACCGGCACGCTCCGCACCGACGGGCGTGAGATCTTGATCGAGGCGAGCCAGCTCGGCCTCGCTGAGCGCGGCCTGGGCCAGGGGGCACAGGCCGAGCAGGCCGGCGAGCACAAAGGCAGGGAATTGCGTTTGGCAGGACATGAAATGTTCTCCGGTTGTCTGGGCGAGGGTCAGAAGCTGTACTTGGCGTTCAGGGCGATGTGGTCGCGATCGCTCTGGTTGTTGTACCGGGGGCTGCCCAGGTAGGCGTTGTAGACGGCCTCCAGGGAGAGGTTCCCGAGGTACTCCAGGGTGCCGCCCAGGGACAGCCGATTCCTGCCCTGGTTGTAGCTGCCCAGAGAGGAGTTGCCGTTCACCCCCTGGTTGAAGGACAGCGGAATGGTCAGGTCCCAGCCGGGCATGATCTCGATGTAGCGCGAACTGGCGCGCAAGGTGTAACCCCAGGCCGAACGGTCGTTCCAGAGCTTGTCACTGGGGGTGCGCTGGGGCAGGTAGGCACTGTCGTTGCTCAAGACGCGGTTGTAGCCGACCTCGCCATTGAGGGTGAAATTGTCGGAAAAGGGCGTCTGGCCGAAGCCGTGGGTCATCGACAGCAGTACCTGGCCGGTCCTGCCGCGGGCAGTGTGGCGGGCGCCGCCGAGGTCGATCGCCAGGGGCAGGCGATCCTGGATGCTGATCTCGCCGTTGATGTTGGTGTCGACCACGACCGTGGCGAAGCTTGCGCCATACAGTTCGATGCCTTCGAAGTAGCGCGCCTGGTAGCTGCCGCGGCGGCTTAGGTTGTCCACCACCGGTGTCTTGCTGTGATAGCGCAGGCGGTAGAGGCCGAACTCGGTGTTGTTCAGGCTCTGGGCGACATAGCGCAGGGCCAGGCCGAACTGCCCGCTGTCGCGGGGTTCGTCATCTTTCAAGCGGACCAGTTGACCGGTGGAGTTGCTGTAGCCGCCCCTGTCGAGGAGGTCGGTGGTGGAAAAGTAGCTGCCGACCGCGTTGAGTCGGCTCTTCTTCCACTCGTACTGGTAGTAGAACTGCAGGTCGAGCGCGTCGGTGAGGCTGTAGGAGGCGAACAGCTGGCCGGTCGGCAGGGTACGCTCCTTGATCTCGACCCCGGGCACGTTGGATTTGCTGGCATCAAACGGGCTCATGGTCGAGGCAATGCCGTTGCCGTTGTAGACGCTCTCGCCCCAGTAGACCACCTGGCGCCCGAGGCGCAGGTTGAAGGGCCTGTCAGCGACCTGCCAACTGCCATACAGGTAGTTGTCGAGCATTTCCACGGCACCGCCGTGAGCGTCGCGGGTGGGCCTGGAAAACTGGTCGGGGCGCGAGCATTGCCCGGCGGCATAGCAGTTCGAGGTGCCGGTGTGGTTGTCATTGCGGCGATGGTAGACATTGTCGTAGTAGGCGCTGGCGCGCACGAACAGGCCGAAGTCACGGCGAAAGTTGAAGTCGGCGTCGCTGACCAGGCCCAGGCGATGGGTGATCAGGCTGCCCCGGTCGAAAGCGTTGTTGCCGTCGTTGCCGTTGGCATTGTTGCGCCCGCCAAGGGCATGGGCCGGCTTTGCCGTGCGCCAGGCCAGGCCATAGGAGACGACGTTGCTGTTCTGCACTTTGAGGTCGTCGCCGATTTCGAAGACCAGGGCGGCCAGCGGGGAACTGAACAGGAGCAAGGAACCGGGAACTGCGAGCAAGGTGGAGAAAGCGTAAGGCGTTGTTGTTTTTTTCATTGCTGCCTCTGAATGTCTGTTTTTGCGTCGAGGTACCGTAGGGTTGTGGAGGGGGGGAAGGGACTATCGGAAATGCAGCGGGGGCTGGACATCGTCTATTCGGACTAGTCGCTTTGTTGCGGGCGCCGCACGTTCAGGCCGCCGGAAGGGCTGAACGTGCGGGGTTCTGGAGGGAGGAGGGGACGGAGCAGGCGCTGCCCCTGGACGGGATCTTGAGCCTCAGGCCGTGCGTTCGCCGGTGCGCGGAAGGTCGCAGGCCATCACCCACATGCCGATCTGTTCCACGTCGGTGCTGAACGGCACCTCGTCGACCTGCCGCAGGCCGGCGCTTTCATAGAAGCGCCGGGCGCCGCTGTTGCTCTTGAGCACGTCCAGCCACAGGCAGGGCTCACCGGCAGCGCTGGCCCGTTGCAGCACATGCTCCAGCAACCGGCGGCCATAGCCCTTGCCGGCCTCGGACTTGAGCAGATAGATCTTCTGCAGTTCGGCCCCGCGCCGGGCTCCATCGGGCAGTGGCCGGTTCCAGTTGAGCTTGGCAAAACCGATGGGCTGCTGCTGCGGGTCCAGGGCCAGCAGCCACAGGTGCAGGTGCTTGTCGGCCAGGGACTGTTCCAGGGGGGCGGGGGCGAAGTCCTGGGCCAGGAACTGCTGCATGCCTTCGGTGCTCCAGATCGCGGCGAAGTGCTCGCGGTAGGTGGCGCAGCCAATGGCCTGGAGGGTGTCGATATCGCGGCTGTCGGCTTCACGGATGGTGATCATGCGTCATTCCTCGAGGGGCGGCTGGCCGGTGTCGCCGGGCTGGCGGCTGGCCCGCAATCCGGACGGGGCAGCTTACTCCGTTGCCCAAAGGGGCTCCAGCGCTCGGGCCGGGGCACGATGGCGGCGCGCCGTGGTCGTAGTTGCAGCCCCCTTTTTTCCGGCGTGCGGGATGTTTGGCGCAGCGTCGGGTTCTTCCGGAGATGCCATGAGCCAGGCCGTACTTGCCACCGAAACCAACCGCCGCCAATTGCAGCAGATCATCTCCGGCCTGTCCGACGGGGTGATCCTGATCGAGACCGACAAGCCCCGGACCCTGCTCTGGGCCAATGAAGCGGCCCTGGCCATGCACGGCGTCAGCACGGTCGAGCAGTTGGGCGGCAATCTGCGCGAATACGCCCGGCGCTATGCCTTGCGCTACCGCAACAACCATCCACTGGGCCTGGACAGCTACCCCATCAACCGGGTGGCTGCCGGAGAAACCTTCAGCGACGTGGTGGTGGAGGTCCAGGCCGAGATCGACGGCGAACCCCGGCACTGGGTGCACCGGGTGCGCAGCATGATCCTCGAGGACCGCAATGGCGCGCCGGAGTCCCTGGTGCTGATCCTCAGTGACGCCACCGACTGGGCCAGCGCCGAGCAGCGCTTCGAGAAGACCTTCAACGCCAACCCGGCGCCGGCGGTGATCTGCCGCCTGGGGGATTTGCGCTACATCAAGGTCAACCAGGGCTTCCTGGAGATGACCGGCTATGCCCGGGACCAGGTGATCGGCCGTTCGGTCTACGAGCTGGACGTGCTGGAAGACGCCGAGCACAAGGAACTGGCCGTCGAACGCCTGGGGCAGGGTGCGACCATCCCGCAGATGCAGGCCGAGCTGCGTCTGCCCGAGGGCGGCAGCAAGCTGGTGATCGTCGCCGGCCAGCCGCTGGACATCAACGACGAGGACTGCATGCTGTTTTCCTTCATGGACCTGGAGCCGCGGCGCAAGGCCGAGATCGCCCTGCGCCAGAGCGAGGAGCGTTTCGCCAAGTCGTTCCGCCTGACCCCGGTGCCGACCCTGGTGTGCAGCGCCGAGCAGCAGATCGTCGATGTCAACGAAGCCTTTCTCGACACCTGCGGCTACAGCAGCGAAGAACTGCTGGGCAAGACCGTGCAGGACATCGGTTTTATCGCCGAGCCCCAGGCCGCCGAGCAGTTGTTCGGCCGCCTGGAGAAGAGCGGCAACGTCATGGGCCTGGACCTCAAGGTGCGCAAGAAGGGCGCCGAGCAGGTGGACTGCGTGGCCTACGCCGATACGGTGCTGATCCAGGACAGCCCCTGTTACCTGCTGGTGCTGATGGACATCAGCGAGCGCAAGCGCTCGGAGCTGGAGCTGGTGGGCGCCATCGAGGAGGTGATGCGCGATGCCTCCTGGTTCAGCCAGACCCTGATCGAAAAGCTCGCCAATGTGCGCAATACTCGCAGCGCGCAAGCCCCGGCGGTAACCTCTGCCGAGCTCACCACCCGCGAGCGCGAGGTCCTGGGGCTGATCTACCAGGGGCTGGCGGACAAGGAAATTGCCGCGCAACTGCAGTTGGCCCCCAACACCGTGCGCAATCACGTGGCCACCCTGTACTCCAAGCTCGATGTGCACAGCCGCGGCGAGGCCATTGTCTGGGCCCGGGAGCGCGGGCTGTTTGCCGGCAGTGCCGGCTGACCCGGTGCAAATGCACCAGTGCAACCAGTGCAAATGCGCCTTTTGCCCAGGGGCGGGCCTTTCTATCCTGTGATTCTGCGCAGGGCTCTGTATCGGGCCTCTGCCATTCATGAACCGCAGTAGAAGGAGCGCCAGCATGGCTAGCGAACAGATCAAGGGCACAGTGGGCAAGGTGGCCGGCAAGGCCGAGGCCGTGGTGGGTGAGTGGCTGGATGATGAGCAACTGCAAGCCCGCGGCATGGCCCGGGAAGCCGCCGGGCAATTGCAGGAAAAGTACGGCCAGGCCCTGGACCAGGGCGAGCGCTGGGTCCGGGACAAACCGCTGTTGAGCGTGGCCCTGCTGGCCGGCGTCGGCCTGTTGGCGGGCCTGCTGCTGCGGCGCCGCTGAAATGCCGGCGGCCATCACCCTGGCGCAGTTGCGCGCTTGTATCGAGCAGCGCCTGGCGCCCCTGGCCTGCAGCTTCAGCAACGCCGGTGACGGCACCCTGACCCTGCGGGTGTTCGAGCCGGCCAGCGGCCGGGTCGACCTGGTGGTGACCGGGCTCAGCGCCCGGGCGCTGCAGAGCGAGGCCGATGTGCAGAAGATCATCGACGAACTGCTCTATGAGCTGGGCAGCAACTCCCTGGGCCAGCTCGATCTGGCGCCCTGAACCCGGCCTTGCACTGGGGCCGGTCGATGGCGACAGCCCACGGCCTGAACTATAAGCAATGGGTCGACGGTCGGGTTCCCGGCCGTCATCTCCAGCCTTTTGCAGGTGCCCGGGCATGCCTTCAACCCTGTTGCCGCGCCGTATTTTCCTGATCACCTCGCTTTTCTGGATGGGCCCATGAACGCCCGGGCCCAGGGCTTGCCCCGGCGCCTGGAAAACATCGTGCTGGTGGCGGATCTGGCGGGCACTGCGGTGTTTGCCGTGGAGGGTGCGATCAGCGCCATGCGCGCCCAACTGGACCTGCTGGGGGTGATGGTGATCGCCTTTATCGTCGCCCTTGGCGGAGGGGTGACCCGTGACCTGCTGATTGGCGCCACGCCGCCCAAGGCCGTGGCCGACTGGCGGTACCCGGCGCTGGCGCTGCTGATGGGCGGGCTGGCCTTCGTGGCACGGGACTGGGTGCTGGGGTGGTCCGGGCCGCTGCTGATTCTGCTGGACGCCGCGGGGCTGGGGCTGTTTGCCGTGGCGGGCACGCAGAAGGCGCAGAACTTCGGCATCTCGCCCTTTGTCTCGATGCTCATGGGTACGGTGACCGGGGTGGGGGGCGGGGTGATTCGCGACATTGTCCTGGCCCGCATTCCCCTGGTGCTGCAGGTCGACCTGTATGCCAGCTCGGCCTTTGTCGGCGCGGCCAGCCTGGTCATCGCCCGGCGCCTGGGCGTGCCGCCTTTATGGTCGGCCTGGCTGGCGGGCACCGTCTGTTTCGCCCTGCGCATGCTCTCGGTGCGCTACGGCTGGCAACTGCCCAAGGCCTTGTAGTCGCTGATGCAGGCTGTGAACGGCTTGGGCGGCATTGCGACGCAGAAGACACCGGGAGCGCGAGAGCGCGGAAGGTTTGGCGCAAGATCGTCAAGCAAGGCCCTGCGTACCGAACGCGGCCCGGCCTTTCGCAGCTTCGCAGGCTCAGCAGCGGCTACAGGATCACAGGATCACAGGGTCACAGGGCCACAGGCACCGGATCATAGGGGCGTGGAGGCCGGGATCAATTGTCGGCAATCAGGCTCGGCCGGCAGTCCAGGCTCAGGCGCGCGCCGCCGCGTTCGCTGCTGCCCACCTCAAGCTTGAAGCCGTGCAGGCTGACAATCGCCGCGACGATCGACAGGCCAAGGCCAAACCCGCCCTGGGCATTGTTTTCATCCACCCGGTAAAAGCGCCGGAACACCGCCGCCCGTTCCGCTGCGGGTATTCCGGGGCCTGAGTCGAGCACTTCCAGGCGCGGGCTGCCGTCGTCGTCAATCCCCCGCAGGATCACTTCGCCCCCCGGTGGGGTGAACTTGATGGAGTTGCTCAGCAGGTTGGCCAGGGCCTCGAACAACAGGGCGCGGTCACCGGTGAGGCTGGGCAGGCTCGCCGGTACATCCAGCACCAGGGTCAACTGGCCTTCCTCGGCCAGGGGCAGGTAGAAGTCATAGAGCTCGTGCAGCAGGGGCAGGGGGTCGAGCACCAGGAAGCCCGAGCGCCGCTGCTGGTCCTCCAGTTCGGAAATCCGCAGCAACCCGCGAAAGCGCGCCATCAGGGTGTCGGCCTCGGCCAGCAACTGGTCCATCTGCAGGGCCTGGGGCGAGCCTTCCTCGGCCTGTTGCTGCAGGCGATAGAGCTGGGCCCGCAGGCGGGTCAGCGGGGTGCGCAGGTCGTGGGCGATGTTGTCGCACACGCCCTTGACCTCATGCATCAGCCGTTCGATGCGTTCGAGCATGGCGTTGACGATGGCCGCCAGCATGTCCAGCTCGTCGCGCCGGTCCGACAGTGGCAGGCGCCGGGTCAGGTCGCCGGCGACTATGGCTTCGGCGCTGGCCTGGATCTGGCGGATGCGCCGCAAGGGCCGGCGGCGCAGCAGGTGCCAGCCGGCGGCGCCGGGAATGATGGTCAGGGAAATGCCCCAGAGCAGGGCGTGGAGAATGATCCGGGTCACCGCGAACAGCGAGCCGTTGTCGCGCACCAGCACCAGCCAGCGGCCATCCCGGGTGTGGGTGGCCACGGCGTCGCAGCTGTCGCGGGGCAGGCTCGGGTCGTCGGAGTCGATGCAGTTCTTCAGTTCGTGGATCTTGCCGTCCAGGGGCAGGTCGTCGGGTATCTGCCGGATCGGCCCGCTCAGGGGCCGGCGCTGCTCATCGAACAGGCCGTAGGCGTCGATGGCGCGCATGTCGAAAGTCATGCTGGTGGTCAGGGCTTCCACCAGCTGGTCGCCCTCGAAGCGCGCGAACAGGTGCTGGCGCTGCATCAGCGAGTGCTTGGCCAGGCTGTCCAGGTAGGTGGAGACCTCGTAGTACAGCACCCCCATGAGGATGCAGCTCCAGGCCACGAACAGCGTGCTGTAGAGCGCCAGCAGGCGGCTGCTGGAGGAACGCCAGCCTTTAGAGGGGTTCAGCAATGACATAACCCGAGCCTCGCACGGTGCGGATCAACGGGGTCATGCCGGGCGGGTCGATCTTCTTGCGCAGGCGGCCGATGTGCACGTCGATCAGATTGGTCCCGGGGTCGAAGTGATAGCCCCAGACCTCCTCGAAGATCATCATCCGCGAGAGGATCTGGCCGGTGTTGCGCATGAGGAATTCCAGCAGCTTGTATTCGGTGGGCAGCAGGCTCAGCAACTGGTCGGCGCGGGTTGCCTCGCGGCTGATCAGGTTCAGTTCCAGGTCCGCCACCCGCAGGCTGGTGTCGAAATCCTTGACCGTGTTCTTGCGCCGCAGCAGCACTTCGACCCGGGCCGCCATCTCGTCGGAGGCGAAGGGCTTGGTCAGGTAGTCGTCGCCACCGGCGCGCAGGCCGCGCACCCGTTCATCGACGTCGGAGAGGGCGCTGATCATCAGGATCGGTGTCGACACACCGATGGTGCGCAGGGTGGTGACGATGGCCAGGCCGTCCAGTTCCGGCAGCATGCGGTCCAGGGTGATCAGGTCGTAGTCGCCGCTCACGGCGCGCACCAGGCCCTCGCGGCCATTGTCCACCCAATCCACGTCGAGGCCGTGGCTGCTCAGTTCGGCGACGATTTCCCGGGCGGTCACGGCGTCGTCTTCGATGGTCAGAATGCGGGTCATAGGCGTTACCTGTTTGGCGGTTCGTGACACAGGCGGGCATTTTGCCAAGAAACGGCGGCCGCAATTCTAAAAAAACTTTCATCTGCGCCTCCAGGCCTCTGTCCAGACCTTGAACAAGCCCCTGCCAGAGGCCGCGCTGCCTGATATTATCGCGCCACTTTTATGGCCAGGAGGCACATCCATGACGGGCCTGCCCCGGGTTGGCTGGAAGCCATTGTCCTTTCTCTGCCTGATGGTGCTGTGCAGCAGCGCGGTGCTGGCGGCCAACCAGCCCTGTTCCGGGCGCAAGGGCGGTATCGCCCGTTGCGACGGCGAGCTGTTCCTGTGCAACGACGGTTCCATCAGCGCGTCGAAAAAGAACTGCGCCCTGATGTCCGGCCAGCGCTCCACTACCCCGCGGGCCGAGCCCCTGCTGCGCGACGCCCAGGGATGCAACTGTGGCAGCGGCAGTTTCTGCACCGGGCCCCGGGGCGGGGTGTACTGCCTGACCCCCAGTGGCAACAAGAGCTACAAGCGGCATTGAAAACCCGATTGACCTTCTGTGTATCAAGGTGTTGTGCAATGAACTACGCATCACGTTTCAAAGGACTGCTGTGGCTGCTGCTGGCCAGCCTGCTGTTGAGCCTCGCCGTGGATCTGGCGCTGCGCCTGCCGGGTTACCTGGAGGCCTATGCTGCCGACCCTCGCTATGCGCGCTGGATGCTGGCGTATCGCGGCCTGGACGTCCTGGTCATCGCCCTGATGGCGGTGGCCGTGCCGGGAATCATGCGGCTGCTGGATTTTCGTCGTTCGGCCTGGCTGGCATTGCCGCTCTTTACCTTGTGGGGGCAGGGCATCGGGCAATTGACCCTGGTGGGCAACCTGCTGCTGGCCCTGTGGATCCTGGTACTGGTGGTGCACCTGTGCTGGACCCGCGGCCGGGAGCTCTACCGGAGCCGGCAGGCCTGAGCACCGGGCGGGCCGTGCAGAACGCCCGCCCGAAAACTCCCGGGCCGGTAAATTGCACGATCCGGGATTGTCTGCTTATCGCAAGTCATTGAAATAAAAGCGCTTATAAAGTTCGTGCAACTGGCACGGTGGCTGCACTTGTCCCTTCGAGACGTGTAACACCATTTTTCATGCCTGGAGCTGAACAACAATGAACAGACCCTCTGAACACCTGCTGGCCACCGCAGATGCCTCGAGTCATCACTCGGGCGTGTCCTGGGCGGCGATCTTCGCTGGCGCCGCGGCGGCCGCCGCTCTTTCGCTGATCCTCCTGTTGCTGGGCTTCGGCCTGGGCTTTTCCGCGGTTTCGCCCTGGGCCGGCAGCGGCATCAGCGCCAAGGGCCTGGGCATTTCCAGCATTGTCTGGCTGGCCGTGACGCAGATCATCGCTGCCGGCCTGGGCGGTTACATCGCCGGGCGCCTGCGGGTGAAGTGGGCCAACCTGCATGGCGATGAAGTGTATTTCCGCGACACCGCCCATGGCTTCCTGGCCTGGGCCGTGGCCACCCTGGTCACCGCGACTTTGGTGGTGGGGTCGGTCAGCAGCGTCATCAGCGGCGGCGTGCATGCCGGCGCCCAGGTGGCTTCCGGCGCCGCCGGTGCCATGACCCAGGTGGCCGGCCATGCTGCCGCCCAGGGTTCCCAGGATGACTACGGCTACTTCGTCGACAGCCTGTTCCGCGACGATCGCCCGGCGGCGGTCAGCGATGACGCGGCCCGTGGCACGGTATCGCGGATCTTCGTGCGCACCCTGAGCAACGACGGCCAGTTGGCCCCTGAGGACCGCAGCTACCTGGCGCAATTGGTGGCCCAGCGTACCAACCTCAGCCAGGCCGATGCCGAGCGTCGGGTCGATGAAGTCTTCGCCAAGACCCGCCAGGCCGTGGAAGAAGCCAAGCAGGCCGCCAAGGAAGCTGCCGACACCGCAGCCAAGGTGGCTGCCTGGTCGTCGCTGTGGATGTTTATCTCGCTGCTGTGCGGGGCCTTCTTCGCCAGCCTCGCGGCGACCTTTGGCGGTCGTCGTCGGGACGCCGTGGTCTGGCTTGAAAGCGATGTCCAGCCGCGCACCGTAGCCCCCACCCCCGTTCACTGATCCAGGAGATTTCCCATGCGCTCATTACTCTTGTGGTTCCTCGGTGTGCCGATCCCGGTGATTATCCTGATCGCCCTGTTCATGCACTGATTCAAGCTATAAAGCCCGGCCCGAACGGGCCCGGGCCTTCCCGAACGCCGCTGCCGGCCATTGCCGCCAGCGGCGTTTTTGTGCGCGGTATCGCAGTTTTGCAAGGGCTGGCCACCGTCGGGTGCGAGGCAGCCGTTTGCTTGGCCCAGATCAATATCCGTGTCCGACAAACCGACTAGATTGGCCCGCGCTCGGTTCTGACAAACAGCTTGGGACCGGGACGTTGCCCGGTCCCGACCGCAGCAGCATGGACGGCGGGACGCCGGCAACCCCATTCATTTTTCACGGATGAACCCACAATGCGTCAGATAGACCGCAACTTCGATATTCAGCCGCTGCAGCATGCGGACATGACCATCAGCCTCAATGGCCAGCCAGTCACTGCCGCCCTGGGTGAAACCGTCCTCAGCGTGATCCAGGCCACCGGCCTGCGCCAGGTGGCGCGCAACGATCACGGGCAACTGGTCGGCGCCTACTGCGGCATGGGCGTGTGCCATTGCTGCCTGGTGCAGATCGACGGCCGGCACAAGCGCCGCGCCTGCCAGACCCTGGTCAAGCCGGGGATGCAGGTGCAGACCCTGAGCAACCGCATCACTGAAACGGAGCCCACGTTATGAGCCTGAACCCGGTGATCGTCGGCGGTGGGCCGGCGGGCATGGCGGCCGCCATCGAACTGGCCGAGCACGGCGTGCGCAGCACCCTGATCGAAGAGGCCTCGCGCCTGGGGGGCGTGGTCTACCGCGGGCCGCTGCGCGACGGCGTGCAGCTGGATTACCTGGGGCCGCGCTACTGCGAAATGCTGGCCAAGCTGCACGGCGATTTCGCCGACCACGAACAGATGATCGACGTGCGCCTCAACAGCCGGGTAGTGGGCGCCGAGGGCACCCAGAGCCTGGTGCTGCTCGATGGCGAAGAGCAGGTGCAGCAGGTCAGCTACGAGCAGTTGATACTGGCCGCCGGCTGCCATGAGCGCAGTGTGCCGTTCCCCGGCTGGACCCTGCCCGGGGTCAAGCTGCTGGGTGGCCTGCAATTGCAGATCAAGAGCGGGGTGGTCAAGCCCCAGAGCCCGGTGGTGATCGCCGGTACCGGCCCCTTGCTGCCCCTGGTGGCGTGTCAGCTGCATGCTTCCGGCGTGCGCGTGGCGGGGGTCTACGAGGCTTGTGCCCTGGGCAAGATCGCCAAGCAGAGCCTGGCCATGCTCAACAAGCCGCAACTGTTTCTCGACGGCCTGAGCATGCTCGCCTACCTCAAGCTGCACGGCATTGCCCTGCGCTATGGCTGGGGCGTGGTCGAAGCCCAGGGCCAGGACGCCCTGAGCGTGGTCACCGTGGCGCCGTACTCCAGCGACTGGCAGCCGGACATGGCCAAGGCCCAGCGCATTGCTGCCCAGACCCTGGCGGTGGGCTACGGCTTCATCCCGCGCACCCAGTTGAGCCAGCAGATGGGCCTGGAACACAACTTCAGCGACGACGGCTACCTGCGCGCCAGCGCCAACGCCTGGCAGCAGAGCAGCGAGCCCCACGTGCACCTGGCCGGCGACATGGGCGGCATCCGCGGCGGCGAGGCGGCCATGCTCAGCGGGCGTATCGCCGCGCTGTCGATCCTCATGCAGCGTGGCGTACTGAGCAACGAAGCGGCCCTGCAACGGCGCCAGGGTTACGAGCGCAAGCTGGCCTCGATCCTGCGTTTTCGTGGTGCGGTGGACCGCTATACCGCGCGTGGCGCCGGGCAGGTAGAGCTGCCCAAGGGCGACACCGTGATCTGCCGTTGCGAACACACCACCCGCAACGACATCGAGCGTGCCCTGAGCCAGGGCGTGCAGGACATGGCCAGCCTGAAAATGCGCACCCGGGTGAGCATGGGCGACTGCCAGGGGCGCATGTGCGTGGGCTATTGCAGCGACCGCCTGCGCCAGGCCACCGGGCGCAAGGACGTGGGCTGGATCCGCCCGCGCTTCCCCCTGGACCCGATTCCGTTTTCCGCGTTCCCGCCGTCTGACCAGGAGGTCTCCCAGCATGATTAAGCATTACGACGTGGTCATTGCCGGTGGCGGCGTGATCGGCGCTTCCTGCGCCTACCAGTTGTCCAAGCGCAAGGACCTGAAGGTGGCGCTGATCGACGCCAAGCGCCCGGGCAACGCCAGCCGCGCTTCGGCCGGCGGCCTGTGGGCCATCGGCGAGTCGGTGGGGCTGGGCTGCGGGGTGATCTTCTTTCGCATGATGTCGGCCAACCGCAAGCGCGAGGCCCAGGGTTCGGCGGTGGTGGTGGATTCCAGCACTCCGCACATCCTGCCGCAGTCGTTCTTCGACTTCGCCCTGCAGTCCAACGAGTTGTACCCGCGCCTGCACCGCGAGCTGATGGGCCTGCACAACATGGATTTCAAGTTCGAGCAGACCGGGCTCAAGTTCGTCATCTATGACGAGGAAGACCGCCTGTACGCCGAGCACATCGTCGGCTGCATCCCGCACCTGAGCGACCAGGTACGCTGGCTCGACCAGGCGGCCCTGCGCGCCGCGGAACCCAATGTCAGCCATGAAGCCCAGGGCGCCCTGGAGTTCCTCTGCGACCACCAGGTCAACCCGTTCCGCCTCACCGACGCCTACACCGAAGGCGCACGCCAGAACGGCGTGGATGTGTACTTCAACACCAACGTCACCGGGGTCCTGCACCAGGGCAATCGGGTCAGCGGGGTGAAGACCGACGTTGCTGGTTTGTTCCGCTGCACGACCCTGATCAACGCCGCCGGCGCCTGGGCCGCCGAGCTGAGCCTGCAGGCCACTGGCATCGAGATTCCGGTGAAGCCGGTGAAGGGCCAGATCCTTCTCACCGAGCGCATGCCCAAGCTGCTCAACGGCTGCCTGACCACCAGCGACTGCTACATGGCGCAGAAGGACAACGGCGAGATCCTGATCGGCAGTACCACCGAGGACAAGGGCTTCGACGTCACCACCACCTACCCGGAGATCAACGGCCTGGTGCAGGGCGCAGTGCGCTGCGTACCGGAGCTGGCCCATGTCAACCTCAAGCGCTGCTGGGCGGGGTTGCGCCCGGGTTCGCCGGATGAGCTGCCGATCCTCGGGCCGATGGATGGGGTCGAAGGCTACCTCAATGCCTGCGGGCACTTCCGCACCGGCATCCTGACCTCGGCTATCACCGGCGTGTTGCTGGACAAACTGGTGAACGATGAAGCCCTGCCGCTGGACATCACCCCCTTCCTGGCCCGGCGCTTCGCCACTGCCGCCGTGAAGAAACAGCCCGAACCGGCCTGACCGCTGCTGTAGGCGCTGGCTTGCCAGCGAAGGCGTCTGCGAAGGCGCTGCAAGGCTTGCGGGCCTCTTCGCCGGCAGCCGGCTCCTACGGGGAGGGTGTGGCTCAGGTGGCGGGGGTGGCGAGGAATACCGGCAATTGTTCGGCGTACTCGGCAAAGCCGCGTACTGCCGGGAATTGCCCGGGGTTGAACTGGTCCGCCACCATCATCTGGCTGAAACTCCAGGCCACCGCCAGGCTGATGCCGGCCTGGCCCAGGGAGCCGTCCCGGGGCAGCGGCTGTTTCTGCAACTCCTGCTCCAGCTCGCCATAGGCGGCTTGCAACTGGCCGCCAACCCGCTCCAGCCAGGGGCCGTGCTGTTTCTCCGCGGGGCGCAGGTTGCGCTCGTAAACGATCTGTACCGACTTCTCGCAGGCCGCCAGGGCCAGGCCGACCAGCCGCAGCTCACGCAGGCGCTGGGGCAGGGCGGTGGGCATCAGGCTGCGTTGCGGGCCGGCCAGGGTTTCCAGGTAGTCGATGATCAGGCTCGAATCCATCAGCACTTCACCGCCCTCGCAGACCAGGGTCGGGGCCTTGACCACGGGGTTGATCGCCTTGAACTGCTCGAAGGTGCTGAACACCGAAAGCGAGTGATGCTCGAAGGGCAGGCCCAGGCTCTTGAGGCTGATGGCGACGCGGCGCACGTAGGGTGAATCGAGCATTCCAATAAGCTTCATCACGTATTTCCTTGTCTTGAACGGCACAACGGATGGGAAAGGCGCGGCCAATTTAGCGGTATTGAAGCGGCCTTGCACAGTGCAAACCTGTAGCCACTGCCGCAGGCTGCGAACGGCTTCGAAGAAGACGCGGGGATCTTGAAGGCGCCAGAGGTTCGGCTGGAGACCGCCACGCAAGGCCCTGCGTACCGAACGCGGCCCGGCCTTTCGCAGCTTCGCAGGCTCAGCAGCGGCTACAGGGGTGCATGAAGGCGTTCCGAGCCGGCGCCTACCGCCGCCGTGGCCGCAGGCACCACCAGGCCAGCCCCAGGGCCAGGCTGAACAGGCCGGTCAGGGCCTGCAGCGAGCCCGCCGGGCTGTCCGCCAGCAGGCTGGCCAGCAGCCCGCAGCCGGCGGTCATGGCCATCTGGATAAAGAAGAACAGCCCCGAGGCGGTGCCCGCCACCGCCGCATAGGGCTGCAGGATCGCCAGCTGGCAGGCGGGAATCGCCAGGCCCACCGAGAGCATCAGCGCCAGCATCGGCAGCACGATGGCCCACAGGCTGTCGGGCCACAGGCTGCGGGTGAGCAGCAACAGGCCGGCGCCGGCCAGGTTCAACAGGCAGGCCGCGGTGATCAGGCGGTCGGCACTGTGGCGTACCCCCAGGCGCTGGAACAGTCGCGACCCCATCAGGTAGCCGGCCACGGTGGCGGCGAACACCAGGGCGTAGGCCGTGGGCGACAGCCCCAGCTGGCGCTGCAACAGGGCCGGCGATTGCACAATGAACGGGAAGTAGGTGCAGTACAGGCAGCCGATGGCCAGGGAATAGCGCATGAAGTAGGCCTCGCCCAGCAGGCGCAGGTACAGGCGCGGCAGGCTTTTCACGGCCACTGGCGCGAGCTGCGGCGGGCGGGTTTCGGCCAGCCGCTTGAACATCAGCAGCCAGGCCGCCGCGGCCACCAGGCTCAGGCACAGGAACAGGCCACGCCAGCCCAGCAACTGGTCGATCAGGCTGCCCAGGGGCGGTGCCAGCATCGGCGACAGGGCAATGCCCATGGACAACAGGCCCAGCAGCCGCGGCTGCTCCTCGGGCGGGCAGCGGTCGCGGACCATGACCCGGCCCACCAGGGTGCCGCAGCAACCGCCCAGGGCCTGCAGCAGGCGGGCGCCCATCAGTACTTCGACACTGGCGGCCAGCATGCAGGCCAGGCTGGCCGCGAGAAACAGCGCTGTGCCCGCCAGCAGTACCGGGCGCCGGCCATAGCGGTCGCACAGCGGGCCACCCAGCAGCATCGACAGGGCATAGCCGAGCATGTACAGGCTCAGGGTCAGTTGCAGCTGGGCGTCGCTGGCCCCCAGTTGGTCGGCCATGGCCGGCAGCGCCGGCAGGTACAGGTCGATGCTGATCCGCGGCAGGCAGACCACCACCAGCAGCAACAGGGTCCAGAGCCAGGGGGCGAGGGGGCGTTCAACAGCGATGGAGCGGGTGGTGATGGGGCTGGCGGGCGGCATGGCAGGCTCGGGGCAGAGGGCGATGGCGCTGAAATTAAGGGGTTTGTGGTTTAATGCCGAGCACCATTTAGGCCGCTTTTGACTGGACCACTATGAGCCGTGGAAAACACCCCGTGCCCCTCGACCTGCCGCTGCCCCAGCACTGCGATGAAGCCCTGGGCAAACAGGACAGCGCCTACAGTGCCCTGCGCCAGGCGATCCTGGAAAAACGCCTGCCGGCCGGCTGCCGCTTGCCCTCGACCCGCACCCTGGCCCAGCGCTGGGGCCTGTCCCGGGGCACCCTGGAAGTGGTCTTCGACCGCTTGCGCAGCGAAGGTTATGTGAGCCGGGCCAGCGGTTCCGGGACCCGGGTCTGCGCGGTGGTGCCGGACCTGTACCTGAGCGCCCCGGCACGGGCGGCGGCACCCATCGTCAGCGAGAGCGAACCACCGTACCCGCCGCTCAGCGTGCGGGCCGGCCAGCCGTTTGTCGCCCGGCTGGCCGACCCGGCGCTGTTTCCCCTGCAACGCTGGACCCGCTCCCTGACCCGGGCCCTGGGCAATGCCTCGGCGCAGTCGCTGTGGGACGCCGACCCCGGCGGCCTGCCGGCCCTGCGCCAGCAGATCGCCCAGTACCTGGGGCAGCACCGGGGCATCGCCTGCGAGCCGCAGCAGGTGATGATCACCACCGGCATCCGCCATGGCCTCGACCTGCTGGCCCGCAGCCTGCTGCAAGCGGGCGACAAGGTGTGCCTCGAAGACCCCGGCTACCTGTCGGCCCGGAGCCTGTTCGCCCTGGCCGGAGCGCGGCTGGTGCCGATTCCGGCGGAGGAGGACGGGATCGATGTACAGCAGCTGCAACACCATCAGGATGCCCGCATGGTCTATGTCACCCCGGCCCATCAGGCGCCCCTGGGCATGACCATGCCGGTGTCCCGGCGCCTGGCCCTGCTGGAGTGGGCCCGGCACAGCGAGGCCTGGGTGGTGGAGGACGACTACGACAGCGAATTCAACTACCAGAGCGCGCCCCTGGCGGCCCTCAAGTCCCTGGACCGGGACGACCGCGTCATCTACTGCGGCAGCTTCAACAAGACCCTGTTCGCCGGCCTGCGGGTGGGCTTCATGCTGCTGCCCGAGCGCCTGCGCCCACGGTTGCTGGCCACCTTGCAGGACACCGGGCGCTCGGTGGGGGTGATCGAGCAACTGGCCCTGGCCGACTACATCGCCAGCGGCGCCTTCCTGCGCAATCTGCGGGCGGCGCGCCAGGCCTATCAGGAACGCCGCGACCTGCTGCTGGCGATCCTCGCCAGTGAAGCACCGGGCTGCTACAGCATCAGCGGCCAGCAGGCCGGGCTGCATCTGCTGCTGACGTTGCCGCCGGGCAGCGATGAGGCGCGCTTTCGCCAGCGCGCGGCCCAGCAGGGCCTGCTGTTGCAGGGCCTGGCCGAGCACTGCCAGCAGGTGCGCCGGCCGGCGGCGGTGATCGTCGGCTACGCGGCCCTGAGCCTGGCGCAGATCCGCTTCAGCGGCTCGCGGCTGGCGGCGCTGCTGGTGGCCGAGGCAGGGCCTGTAGAGGGCCGCTGACTGTCATCTGGCTGTCATGTGGCTCAGGCACCCTCGGCGCCCCGGCCTCCGGCCTTTGTGGATTACAGGGACGTCATGATCATTGTCACCGCCGGCGCGGCCTATCTGGATATCGACGCCTACGCCGGCTGCATTGCCTATGCCGAATGGCTCAACCTCAGCGGCCGCCCGGCCCGGGCCCTAAGCAGCGCGCCGCTCAACGAGAGCATCCCGGGCACTTTCCGCCAGCGTCTCAAGGGGCTGGACGCCCATGTTCCGCAAGGGACCGAGCAGTTCGTGCTGGTGGACATTTCCAACCACCTGCACCTGGACCCGCTGGTGGACCTGGACCGGGTGGTGGAGGTCATCGACCATCACCCGGGTTTCGAGGCCTTCTGGAACGAGCGCCTGGGCCAGCACGCGGATATCCGCCAGATCGGTGCCGCCTGTACCCAGGTCTACCAGCGCTGGCGCGACTCCGGGCTGCTGCCCAGGATCAGCCGCGACAGCGCGCAACTGCTGGCGGCGGGCATTCTCGACAACACCCTGAACTTCACCGACCAGGGGTGCACCGCGTCGGACCGCCAGGCCTACGCCGACCTGGCCGCGCTGGCCGGCCTGGGCCCCGACTGGCCCGAAGACTATTTCAAGCAGTGCCAGCAGCAGATCGAAGCGCAATTGCCCGAGGCCCTGCTCAAGGACCTGAAAGTGTTCGAAGCGTCCAGCAACCTGCCGCGGCGTTTCGCCCAACTGACCCTGTGGCATGCCCAGGGCCTGCTGGTGCGCCAGCGCAGCCTGATCGAGCAGGTGCTGGGGCAGTGGGGCGATGACTGGCTGCTGAACCTGATCAGCCTCGGCGAAGGCACGAGCTACCTGCTGACCGGCAGCCCGGGCAGTGCCCGCAAGCTGGAACGGCTGCTAGAGTGCAGCACCCTGGACGGCGTGCATTGCCCGGGCCGGCCGATCCTGCGCAAGGAACTGCTGCGCAAGGGCCTGGCGCTCCAGGCAACGTCCTGACCCCGGAGAGCCCCAATGGACCTTGAACAACGCTTGCAGCAGGTGCATGACGAGCAGAGCTTCCTCGACTTCGTCCAGGCGCTGATTGCCGACCGCCGCCAGGCGCAGCGCATGGCCCAGGCCGGCGAGGCCGACAGTTGGCAGAACCATTGCATCGAGGATTTTCTCGACGGCGCCCACGCCTGGGCCGAGGCCACCGGCATCGGTGCCACCCAGGGGCTGGTGGAGGCTTCGCCCTGGCAGCGCTTCGCGGTGTTCCTGTACTGCGGCAAGATCTACGAATAGCGCTGCGCCAGCCGAAGGGCTAGTCGTCGAAGCCGCCCTGTTCGTGAATCTCGTCCATCTTCAGTTCCAGGCGGTAGGCCACGGCAATGAACAGCGCCTGGCACAGGCACAGGGTGGCGCTCAGTGAGCGGAAGGCGAAGGAGCTGCCCTCGTTGACCAGCAGCACGCTGTTGGCGCGCTTGGCCAGGGGCGACAGGGTGCTGTCGGTGATGATCAGGGTCTTGGCCTGGTTGTGCTGGGCAATGCGCAGGCAGTGCTGGGTTTCCTTGGCGTAGGGGGTGAAGCTGATGGCGATCACCAGGTCGTTGGGGCGGATACTGCGCATCTGCTCGCGGTAGCTGCCCCCCAGCCCCGACACCAGGTGGATGCGCTTGTTGGTGTGCTGCAGGTTGTACACCAGGTAGTCGGCCACGGCGAAGGAGCGGCGCACCCCCACCACATAGATATTGTCGGTGTTGACCACCAGGTCCACGGCCTGCTCGAAGGCCGCGTCGTCCAGCTCCAGGCCCAGGCGCTCGATCCCCGACAGGGTGGCGCTGATGCAGTCGCGCGCCAGGTCGCCGTCGCTGGCCTTCTGCGACTTGTTGGCGATCAGGCTGCGGATGCGCTGCTGGTAGTTCTGCACCGGCGTGGCCTTGTGGGTGTAGGCCTGGCGGAACAGCGCCTGCATTTCACTGAAGCCGCTGAAGCCGAAACGCTGGGAAAAACGCACGATGGCCGAAGGGTGCACCTCGCACTCGCGGGCGATGTCGCTGATCCGGTCGACCATGATCCGGTCGCTCTGCTGGCTCATGTAGCTGGCGATGCGCTTGAGCTGGCGCGGCAGGCTCTCGTACTCCTCGGTGATCAACTGCAGCAGCCGCTCGGCATTGGCCGGAGGGCTGGCAAGGTCGCTCTCGGGCGTGCGATCGGACAGGGCCGGCTGATCGGTGCGGGACATAACGGATCCTTCTGAGGGTACTGATGGGAGCGACCGCGGGCGTCGCCCCCTGACAATAAATGGGCTGCGGGCAGTCTACAGGGTCGGCGCCGGGAAAATCTTGAGGGGCCGGGCCCCGGGCGCCTTGCTGAAACGATGCACGGCGCAGCCTTGGGCATTGCAGAAAAGTTTAATGGAAAAAATATTCTACGTAAAAAATTTATAGAATAAATATTGATTGGCGCCGGGAGACGTTCTAGTCTGCATCCACCAAGTAGGCCTGCCGGGGCAGTGCGCGACGGCAGGCAGCGGCTGATAAAAATAACAGGAGCCAGCATGGGCCAGACTCGTTTTGCCAGTGGGCGTCAATTGGATCTGATCTGCCTCGGACGCCTGGGCGTCGACCTCTACGCGCAGCAAGTGGGGGCCCGGCTGGAGGACGTCGCAAGCTTTGCCAAATACCTCGGCGGCTCGTCGGCGAACATTGCCTTTGGCACTGCGCGGCTGGGCCTCAAGTCGGCGATGCTGAGCCGGGTCGGTGATGACCACATGGGGCGCTTCCTGCTGGAGTCGCTGGTGCGCGAAGGCTGTGACGTCAGCGCCGTCAAGGTCGACCCGCAGCGCCTCACCGCCCTGGTCCTGCTGGGCCTCAAGGACCGTGAAACCTTCCCCCTGGTGTTCTACCGCGAGAACTGCGCGGACATGGCGCTGTGCGCCGCCGACATCGACGAAGCCTTCATCGCCTCCAGCAAGGCCCTGCTGATCACCGGCACCCATTTTTCCGCTGACGGCGTCTACCGGGCAAGCCTGCAGGCCCTGGACTACGCGCAAAAGCACGGGGTCAAGCGGGTCCTGGACATCGACTACCGGCCGGTGCTCTGGGGCCTGGCGGGCAAGGCCGACGGCCAGACCCGGTTCGTGGCCGACCCGCAGGTCAGCCAGCATGTGCAGGGCATCCTGCCGCGCTTCGACCTGATCGTCGGCACCGAAGAGGAATTCCTGATTGCCGGTGGCAGCGACGACCTGCTGACGGCCCTGCGCACCGTGCGTTCACTGAGTGCCGCGACCCTGGTGGTCAAGCTTGGCCCGCAGGGCTGCACGGTGATCCACGGCGAGATTCCGGAGCGCCTGGAAGACGGGGCGATCTACCCCGGCGTGCGGGTGGAGGTGCTCAACGTACTGGGCGCCGGCGATGCCTTCATGTCCGGCTTCCTCAGTGGCTGGCTGGAAGAGGCCAGTGACGAGCGCTGCTGCCAGTTGGCCAACGCCTGCGGCGGCCTGGTGGTGTCGCGCCACGCCTGCGCCCCGGCGATGCCGACCCGGGCCGAACTGGACTACCTGTTCAGCAGCCCGGTGCCCATCACCCGTCCCGACCAGGACCCGGTGCTGCAACGCCTGCATCAGGTCAGTGTGCCGCGCAAGGCCTGGAAGCCCCTGTTCGTCTTCGCCTTCGACCACCGTGGGCAACTGGTGGAACTGGCGCAGCAAGGTGGGCGCGAGCTCAAGGCCATCGGTCAGCTCAAGCAACTCTTCATAGAAGCGGTGCAGCGGGTCGAAGCCGACCTGCGGCGCCGGGGCATCGAAGCCGATGTCGGCCTGCTGGCCGACCAGCGCTTCGGCCAGGAGGCGCTGAACGCCGCCACCGGGCGCGGCTGGTGGGTGGCGCGGCCGGTGGAAGTGCAGGGCTCGCGGCCCCTGGCGTTCGAGCACGGGCGCTCGGTGGGCAGCAACCTGATCGCCTGGCCCCAGGAACAGATCATCAAGTGCCTGGTGCAATTTCACCCGGACGACGAGCCCTTGCTGCGCCTGGAACAGGAAGCGCAGATCCGTGGCCTGTACCAGGCGTCCCAGGTCAGCGGGCATGAGCTGCTGCTGGAAATCATCCCGCCCAGGGACCTGCCCGGCGCTCATCCCGAGGTGCTCTACCGCAGCCTCAAGCGCCTGTACAACCTGGGCATCTACCCCGCGTGGTGGAAGATCGAAGCGCAGTCGGCCGAGGAATGGAAAAAGCTCGATGAGCTGATCCAGGAGCGCGACCCCTATTGCCGTGGCGTGGTGCTGCTGGGCCTGAATGCCTCGGCCGAAGCCCTCGCCGAGGGCTTCCGGCAAGCGGCCGACAGCCGCACCTGCCGGGGGTTTGCCGTGGGCCGCACGATTTTCCAGGAGCCCAGCCGAGCGTGGCTGGCGGGGGAGATCGACGACGACACCCTGATCCGGCAAGTGCAGGGCACCTTCGAGCAACTGATCAACGCCTGGCGCAGCGCCCGCCCTGTGTAGGAGCCGGCTTGCCGGCGAAGAGGGTCTTGAGCCTGGTGCCAGGCTCGCCGGTGCCTTCGCTGGCAAGCCAGCTCCTGCGAGTGCAAGGCCGTTCTCCACGCTTTCATGAATAACAACAAAAGGTGCAGCCATGCCCGCGATCCGAATTGGCATCAACCCGATCTCCTGGAGCAACGACGACCTGCCGGCCCTGGGCGGTGAAACGCCCTTGAGCACCGCCCTCAGCGAAGGCCGCGAGATCGGTTACCAAGGCTTCGAACTCAACGGCAAGTTCCCCAAGGACGCCAAGGGCGTGGGCGATGTGTTGCGCCCTTATGACCTGGCGCTGGTCTCGGGCTGGTACTCCAGCCGCCTGGCCCGGCGTTCGGTGGCCGAGGAAATCGACGCCATTGCCAGCCACGTCGAACTGCTCAAGCGCAACGGCGCCTCGGTGCTGGTCTACGGCGAAGTGGCCGACTCGATCCAGGGCTTGCCGGTGCGGCTGATCGAGCGCCCGCGCTGGCACAGTGCACAGGCCTGGCAGGTTTACGCGGACAAACTCACGGAGCTGGCGCGTTTCACCCTGTCCCAGGGCGTGCGCCTGGCCTATCACCACCACATGGGCGCCTACGTCGAGTCCCCGGCGGACATCGACACGCTGATGCGCCTGACCGGCGAGGAAGTCGGCCTGCTGTTCGATTCGGGCCATTGTTACATGGGCGGCGGCGAACCCCTGGAGGTGCTGCGCCGGCATATCGGGCGGGTGTGCCATGTGCACTTCAAGGACGTGCGCAAGCCGGTGGTGCAACTGGCGCGCAACAACCTGTGGAGCTTCCCGGACTGCATCGTCAACGGCACCTTCACCGTGCCCGGCGATGGCGACATTGACTTCGCCGCCTTGCTCGATGTGCTGCTGGACGCAGGCTACCAGGGCTGGCTGGTGGTGGAGGCCGAGCAGGACCCGGCGGTGGCGCCGAGCTACGTCTACGCAAAAAAAGGTTACGACACCCTGCGGGCCCTGCTGGACGCTGGCCTGCAACGCAGGAGGGCTGCCCAATGAGCCTGCTGGTTAAAAGCGCTGCAAAGGGCCGGACCATGGTCCAGCTGCAAGAGGGCGCCCTGGAATACGTGGGGTTCAGTGCCTACCGCCTGGGCCTGGGGGAAAGCCTGCCGGTCAGCGCCGGCGACAAGGAGCTGTGCCTGGTGCTGCTCAGCGGCCGTATCGATGTGCAGGGCGAAGCGCCCCAGGGCGCCTTCCAGTGGCCCAACCTGGGTGACCGGCAATCGGTGTTCGAAGACAAATCCCCCTTTGCTGCCTACCTGCCGCCGGGCAGCCGGGCCCGTGTCACCGCCTTGAGCGATGTGCAGATCGCTGTGTGTGCCGCCCCGGGGGCAGTCGATAACGACCTCGGCCCACGGCTGATCCGCCCGGAACAGTGCAGGCGCAGCGTGCGCGGCAAGGGCGCCAATACTCGCTACGTCTGCGACATCCTGCCCGACAGCGAGCCGGCCCATTCCCTGCTGGTGGTGGAGGTGCGCACGCCGTCCGGGCATTCCTCCAGCTACCCGCCGCACAAGCACGACACCGACGACCTGCCGCACCAGAGCTTTCTGGAAGAGACCTATTACCACCAGCTCAACCCGCCCCAGGGCTTCGTCTTCCAGCGGGTCTACACCGACGACCGCAGCCTGGACGAGGCCATGGCGGTGGAGCACCACGACCTGGTGGTGGTGCCCAGGGGGTACCACCCGGTCAGCGTGCCCTATGGCTACGAGTCCTATTACCTGAACGTGATGGCCGGGCCGAAGCGGGTCTGGCAGTTCCATAACGACCCCCGGCACAGCTGGCTGCTGGATCTGTGAGCGACGCACCTTTGCCGATTTTCGGGGAGCTGGAACATGACTCAGCCTTTGCGTTTTGCCTTGAACCGAATGGTCGCACCGCACCTGCCTCTGGCGGATTTTCTTGACCTGGCACTGGCCTTGAAGATCGATGGGGTGGAGCTGCGCAATGACCTCAAGGGTGTGGAGATCGAGGATGGCACGCCCCCCGAGCAGGTCCGCGAGCTGTGTGAGCAGCGTGGCATCCGGCTGCTGTCGATCAATGCCCTGTACCCCTTCGACCTGTGGGATGAACAGCGCCGCCAGCAGTTGCTGCACCTGGCCGGTTATGCCCGCGCCTGCGGTGCCGAGGGCCTGGTGTTGTGCCCGCTGAACGACCCCGGCGACCGGCGCAGCGCGGGTCAGCGGGCCCAGGGGCTGGCGGCCGCCCTGACCCGGATCGCGGAGGTTCTTCGCCAGCATGGCCTGCGCGGTTTTGTCGAGCCCCTGGGGTTTGCCGAGTGCGCCTTGCGTGACAAGCGCAGCGCCGTGGACGCGATCCGCGCCGTTGGCGCGCTGGATGTGCTGAGCCTGGTGCACGACACCTTCCACCACACACTGGCCGGCGAACCCCAGCTGTTCGCCGAGCTCACCGGGCTGGTGCACCTCTCCGGTGTCGAGGGGCCGCCACTGCCTCTGGCAGCGCTGCGGGACGGTCATCGGGTGCTGGTGGGCGCGGCGGACCGGCTGGGCAACACGACGCAGATCGCCGCGTTGCTGGCGGGCGGTTACCGCGGCTACCTGTCCTTCGAGCCCTTTGCCGCGAGCGTTCACGATCGACCGGACCTGCAGCAGGCTCTGGAGCGCAGTATCCGGCACCTGCGCCAGGCCCTGGCCTGACCCCCCTTGTAGGCGCCGGCAAGCCGGCTTCCGCACAAAGAACAGTGAGAGTGCTGTATGGCCATTGAAGGAACACAGATGAGCACGATTCGACTGACCATGGCCCAAGCCCTGGTGAAATTCCTCGATAACCAGTACGTCGAGGTGGACGGGCAGCAGAGCCGGTTCATTGCCGGGGTCTTTACGATCTTCGGCCACGGCAATGTGCTGGGCATCGGCCAGGCGCTGCAGCAGGACCCGGGCCAATTGCGGGTGCACCAGGGCCGCAACGAGCAGGGCATGGCCCATGCCGCCATCGGGTTTGCCAAGCAGCACCTGCGGCGCAAGGTCTATGCCTGCACCGCTTCGGTGGGCCCCGGCGCGGCCAATATGCTGACCGCCGCGGCCACCGCCACGGCCAACCGCATTCCCTTGCTGCTGTTGCCCGGCGACGTGTTCGCCAGCCGCCAGCCGGACCCGGTGCTGCAACAGATCGAGCAGTTCCATGACCTGGGCATCAGCACCAATGATGCCTTCAAGGCGGTGAGCAAATACTGGGACCGGATCAACCGCCCGGAGCAGTTGATGAGCGCGGCGCTGCAGGCGATGCGGGTGCTGGCCGACCCGGCCCAAACCGGCGCGGTGACCCTGGCGCTGCCCCAGGATGTGCAGGCCGAGGCCTACGATTACCCGCTGAGCTTCTTCGCCCGACGGGTGCATCGCATCGACCGGCGGCCACCCACCGAAGCGATGCTGGCGGACGCCGTGGCGCTGCTGCGGGGCAAGCGCAAGCCGTTGCTGATCTGCGGTGGCGGGGTCAAGTACGCCGCGGCCAACCAGGCCTTGCAGGCCTTTGCCGAGCGCTTCGCGATCCCGGTGGCCGAGACTCAGGCCGGCAAGAGCGCGCTGCTGTCCAGCCATCCATTGAACGTGGGCGGCATCGGTGAAACCGGCTGCCTGGCGGCCAACCTGCTGGCCCGGGAGGCCGACCTGATCATTGGCGTCGGTACCCGCTACAGCGATTTCACCACCTCGTCCAAGTGGCTGTTCCAGCACCCCCAGGTGCAGTTTCTCAACCTCAATATCAACCCCGGCGATGCCGTGAAGCTCGATGGCGTGCAACTGCTGGCCGATGCCCGGGCCGGCTTGCAGGCACTGGGCGAGGCCCTGGCCGGCAGCGCCTACCGCGCCGGCTGGGGCACTCGGGTGGCCGAGGCCAGGGCGCAGCTGGATGCCGAGCTGGAGCGGGTCCACGGCGTGCACTATCAGGGCGAGGATTTTGTGCCGGAGGTCAAGGACGCGCTGGACCCGGCGGTGCTGCGCGAGTTCATCGAGCTGACCGGCTCCTGCCTGACCCAGAGCCAGGTGCTGGGGGTGCTCAACCAGACCCTGGCCGACGATGCGGTGATTGTCGCCGCTGCCGGCAGCTTGCCCGGGGACCTGCAACGCAGCTGGCGCAGCAAGGGGCTCAACACCTACCACGTGGAATATGGCTATTCGTGCATGGGTTATGAAATTGCCGCGGCCCTGGGGGTCAAGCTCGCCGCCCCCGAGCGCGAGGTCTATGCCCTGGTGGGCGACGGCTCCTACCTGATGCTGCATTCGGAGCTGCTGACCTCGATCCAGGAGCAACGCAAGATCAACGTGGTGCTGCTGGACAACATGGCCTTCGGCTGCATCAACAACCTGCAACTGGGCCAGGGCCTGGACAGCTTCGCTACCGAGTTCCGCTACCGCAACCCAGACAGCGACCAGCTAGACGGCGGCCTGATCCCGGTGGACTACGCCATGAGCGCCGCGGCCTACGGCTGCAAGACCTACAAGGTGAGGAACCTGGAGCAGCTCCACGCCGCCCTGGCGGACGCCCGGCTGCAGCGGGTCTCGACCCTGATCGATATCAAGGTGCTGCCCAAGACCATGCTCCACGGCTACCTGTCCTGGTGGCATGTGGCGGTGGCCGAGGTCAGCGGCAGTGAGAGGGTGGCCGCCGCGGCCGCCGCCATCGATCAGCAGTTGGCCAAGGCGCGCCAGTACTGAAACTCCCCAACCGAACAACCACAGGAGTACACCCATGTCTTTGCAGCTAGGCGTTATCGGCACTGGTGCCATAGGTCAGGATCACATTCGGCGTTGCAGCCAGACCCTGCAGGGCTGCCGGGTGGTGGCGGTGACCGACATCGACCCGCAGCAGGCGGCCCGGGTGCTGGCCGGGCTCACGCTTGAGGCCGAGGTCTACCCCGACGGCCATGCCCTGATCCAGGCGCCGGAGGTCCAGGCGCTGCTGGTGACGTCCTGGGGCCCGAGCCACGAAGAGTTCGTGCTGGCGGCCATCGCCGCCGGCAAGCCGGTGTTCTGCGAAAAGCCCCTGGCGGTGACCGCCGCCGGCTGCCGGCGCATCGTCGAGGCCGAGATTGCCCACGGCCGGCGCCTGGTGCAGGTGGGGTTCATGCGCCCCTACGACGCCGGCTACCAGGCGCTCAAGGCGGTGGTGGACAGTGGGCGCATCGGTGAGCCGCTGATGCTGCACTGCGCTCACCGCAACCCGCGGGTGGGGGAGAACTACAAGACCGACATGGCCATCACCGACACCCTGATCCACGAGCTGGATGTGCTGCGCTGGCTGCTGGCGGACGACTATGTGTCGGTGCAGGTGCTGTTCCCGCGCAAGACCGGCAAGGCCCACGCCCAACTGCGCGACCCGCAGATCGTGCTGCTGGAAACCGCCCGGGGCACGCGGATCGACGTGGAGATCTTCGTCAACTGCCAGTACGGCTACGACATCCAGTGCGAAGTGGTGGGCGAGAGCGGCATCGCCCGCCTGCCGGAGCCGCCCCAGGTCCAGCTGCGCAGCGCGGCCAGCCTGTCCAGCGCGATCCTGATGGACTGGAAGGAGCGCTTCATCGCCGCCTATGACGTCGAGCTGCAGGCCTTTGTCGATGGCGTGCGCGCTGGCCGGGTGGGTGGGCCCTCGGCCTGGGACGGCCTGGCCGCGGCGGTGGCGGCCGACGCCTGCATCGAGGCCCAGCAGAGCGGGGCGATCGTCCCCATCAGCCTGCCCCAGCGCCCGGCGCTCTACGCCTGAACCCCGGGATTTCTGTAGGCGCCGGCTTGCCAGCGAAGGTGTTTTCCAGGGCACTGCAAGGCGTGCGGGCCCCTTCGCCGGCAAGCCGTCTCCTGCGGGAAGCGAGGGATCTGACTGCTGGAAATGCAATTGCAGTAAAATTCTAAAATGAGTTGATATAGAAATTATTTTCCAATAAAGTCGTTTCCAGGTAGCCGACCCTACAAGGTTCCCATGGCCTTCAAGCCCCGCTTGAGCCCTGGAGAACCCACCAACAAGAACAAACAGGTGCCGTCGATGAAAACCTTCCGCTCTGCTCTGCAATGGCTGTCCCGTACCCGGGGCGCCGCCTCCCGCGATCTGCCCGTCACTCCCTGGTCCTCTCGTTTATTGACCCTGCTCAGCGGCCTGTGTGTCGAACACCAGGGCGCGCTGCTGGGCTGCATGCCCGGGGCCCCGGTTCTGTATTCGCCGGCCTGAGCACGGCCACCCACCAACAAGCATGTGGAGAACGATTCTTAATGAACATTCAGAACCGAGTGGCGTGTCTTGCCCTGTCGCTGTTGCTGTTCAGTGGCGCGGCGCTGGCCCAGGTGCGCATCGGCGTGAGCATGTCGCAGTTCGACGACACCTGGCTGACCTACCTGCGCGAGTCCATGGACCAGAAGGCCAGGTCCATGCCCGAAGGCGTGCAGTTGCAGTTCGAGGACGCCCGCAGTGACGTGGTCAAGCAGCTGAGCCAGGTGGAAAGCTTCATCAGCCAGAAGGTGGACGCCATCGTGGTCAACCCGGTGGATACCGCCGCCACTCGCAAGATCACCGAGGCGGCGGTCAAGGCCGGGATTCCCCTGGTCTACGTCAACCGTCGCCCGGACGACCTGAACCTGCCCAAGGGCGTGGTCACCGTGGCCTCCGACGACCTGGAGGCAGGCAAGATGCAGATGCAGTACCTGGCCGAGAAAATGGGCGGCAAGGGCAGCATCGTGATCCTTCTCGGCGACCTGGCGAACAACTCCACCACCAATCGCACCAAGGGGGTCAAGGAGGTGCTGGCCCGGTACCCCGGGATCAAGGTCGACCAGGAACAGACCGGCGTCTGGCTGCGGGACAAGGGCATGACCCTGGTCAACGACTGGCTGACCCAGGGCCGCGAGTTCAATGCGGTGGTGGCCAACAACGACGAGATGGCCATCGGTGCGGCCATGGCCCTGAACCAGGCCGGGGTGGCCAAGGGCAGCGTGCTGATCGCCGGGGTCGACGGCACCCCCGACGGGCTGCGCGCGGTGCAGCGCGGCGAGCTGGCGGTGTCGGTGTTCCAGGACGCCAAGGGCCAGGCCGACGGCTCGGTGGAAACCGCGGTGAAGATGGCCAACAAGCAGCCGGTGGACGCCGCGGTGTGGATTCCCTACCGCCTGATCACCCCGGAAACGGTCGCCCAGTTCAAGTAGGCGCCGGCCCTTCAATCACACGCGGGTCGGGCGGCGCTGGCTGCCCGGCCGCTGGAGTAGCTGATCATGAACGCTTGTGCTACTGCTTCGAGCCTGCACTCCCTGAGCCCGGCCGTGGCGCCCCAGGAGCCCTACCTGCTGGAAGTGCTGAATGTCAGCAAGGGCTTTCCCGGGGTGGTGGCCCTGGCCAACGTGCAACTGCGGGTACGCCCCGGCACGGTCTTGGCGCTGATGGGCGAAAACGGTGCCGGCAAGTCGACCCTGATGAAGATCATCGCGGGCATCTATCAGCCCGACTCCGGCGAACTGCGCCTCAAGGGCCGGCCGGTGACCTTCACCACGCCGCTGGCGGCGCTGCAGGCGGGGATCGCCATGATCCACCAGGAACTCAACCTGATGCCGCACATGAGCATCGCCGAGAACATCTGGATCGGCCGCGAGCAACAGAACCGCCTGGGCCTGATCGACCACCGGGAAATGCACCGCTGCACTGCCGCCTTGCTGGCCCGCCTGCGCATCGAACTGGACCCCGAGGAGCAGGTGGGCAACCTGAGCATCGCCGAGCGCCAGATGGTGGAGATCGCCAAGGCGGTGTCCTACGACTCCGACGTGCTGATCATGGACGAACCGACCTCGGCCATCACCGACAAGGAGGTGGCGCACCTGTTCTCGATCATTGCCGACCTCAAGGCCCAGGGTAAGGGCATCGTCTATATCACCCACAAGATGAACGAAGTGTTCGCCATCGCCGATGAGGTGGCGGTGTTTCGCGATGGCGCCTACATCGGCCTGCAACGGGCCGACAGCCTGGACGGCGACAGCCTGATCTCGATGATGGTGGGGCGCGAGCTGAGCCAGTTGTTTCCCCAGCGCGAGAAGCCTATCGGCGAGCTGCTGCTCAAGGTCCGCGACTTGCGCCTGGACGGGGTGTTCAAGGGCGTGTCCTTCGATCTGCATGCCGGGGAGATCCTCGGCATTGCCGGGCTGATGGGCTCGGGGCGGACCAATGTCGCCGAAACCCTGTTCGGCATCACCCCAAGCGATGGCGGCGAGATTGTCCTCGACGGCCAGCCCCTGCGCATCGGCGACCCGCACCGGGCGATCGAGAAGGGCCTTGCCCTGCTGACCGAGGATCGCAAGCTCAGTGGCCTGTTCCCCTGCCTGTCGGTCCTGGAAAACATGGAAGTGGCGGTACTGCCGCACTACGCCGGCGGCGGTTTTGTCCAGCAGAAGGCCTTGCGCGCCTTGTGCGAGGACATGTGCAGGAAGCTGCGGGTCAAGACCCCGTCCCTGGAGCAATGCATCGACACCCTGTCCGGGGGCAATCAGCAGAAGGCTCTGCTGGCGCGCTGGCTGATGACCCAGCCGCGGATCCTGATTCTCGACGAGCCGACCCGGGGCATTGACGTGGGGGCCAAGGCCGAGATCTACCGCCTGATCGCCAGTCTGGCCGGTGAGGGCATGGCGGTGATCATGATTTCCTCGGAACTGCCCGAGGTGCTGGGCATGAGCGACCGGGTCATGGTCATGCACGAAGGGCAACTGATGGGCACCCTGGACCGCAACGAGGCGACCCAGGAACGGGTCATGCAACTGGCTTCGGGCCTGAACTAGACGACATTCAACCCAAGGGTGGTGGCTGGCAATGAACGCGATAATCGACAACAAACCCGCGGCGGTGGCAGTCAAGCCCCGGCGACGACTGCCCACCGAGCTGAGCATCTTCCTGGTGCTGATCGGTATCGGCCTGGTGTTCGAGCTGTTTGGCTGGATCGTCCGCGACCAGAGTTTCCTGCTCAATTCCCAGCGCCTGGTGCTGATGATTCTCCAGGTCTCGGTGATCGGCCTGCTGGCCATCGGCGTGACCCAGGTGATCATTACCACTGGCATCGACCTGTCTTCCGGTTCGGTGCTGGCCCTGTCGGCGATGATTGCCGCCAGCCTGGCCCAGACCTCGGACTTCACCCGGGCGGTGTTTCCCTCGCTGACCGACCTGCCGGTGTGGATCCCGGTGCTCGCCGGGCTCGGGGTCGGCCTCCTGGCGGGGGCGATCAACGGCAGTGTGATTGCCCTGACCGGCATTCCTCCCTTTATTGCCACCCTGGGGATGATGGTCTCGGCCCGGGGGCTGGCGCGTTACTACACCCAGGGCCAGCCGGTGAGCATGCTCTCCGATTCCTACACCGCCATCGGCCACGGGGCGATGCCGGTGGTGATCTTCCTGGTGGTGGCGCTGATCTTTCATATCGCCCTGCGCTACACCAAGTACGGCAAGTACACCTATGCCATCGGCGGCAACATGCAGGCGGCGCGGACTTCGGGGATCAACGTCAAGCGCCACCTGGTGATTGTCTACAGCATTGCCGGGCTGCTGGCGGGGCTGGCCGGGGTGGTGGCCTCGGCACGTGCGGCCACCGGGCAGGCGGGGATGGGCATGTCCTACGAGCTGGACGCGATTGCCGCGGCAGTGATCGGCGGCACCAGCCTGGCCGGCGGGGTGGGGCGCATCACCGGCACCGTGATCGGCGCGCTGATCCTCGGGGTCATGGCCAGTGGCTTCACCTTTGTCGGGGTCGATGCCTACATCCAGGACATCATCAAGGGCCTGATCATCGTGGTGGCGGTGGTCATCGACCAGTACCGCAACAAGCGCAAGCTCAAGCGCTGAGCAGGGGAGAGGCGCCGGCTGGTGCAGGAGCCGGCGTGCCAGCGAATACGCTCCCGAGCCCTGGCCCGCTCCAAAGGCCTCTTCGCCGGCCGGCCGGTGCCCCTGGAAATCGTTGAAAACGGCCAGAATCCGCCGTCCGGCACTGCCGTTTGTCTTCTAACAGACCCATGGCTATGGAATTTTTTGTTATAAACGCACTCCAATAAACGCCACCAAAGCCCGCATTTGCGGGCTTTGTGCGGTTTGTCGGACAGATTCGCTGTCATTTCAGTTGCTGCGCCCTCAAACCGGCCTTAGACTGCCGCCCCTCGTAAATTGAGTGCCGGGTGGCGCTTGGAAGGTATGGCGCCTTTCTGATGACCTGACGGGTCAACCGGAAACAGTTTGAATTCGCCTTAATGCACGTATTTTTTATAGAGAAATCAATGACCAAGGAAAAGTTGCTGGCCATGCCGGCGGATGACTACATGAATGCCGAGCAGCACGCTTTTTTCAGCGACCTGTTGCAAGCCATGAAGGTGGAAACCCACGAGCGCATCGAACAGAACCGGATCGCCATTGAAAGCCTGGACACCCCGGCTGACCCGGCCGACGCCGCTTCCGTCGAAGAAGAGCGCACCTGGTTGGTCAACGCCATTGATCGCGACCAGCGCATGCTGCCGCAACTGGAACAGGCCCTGGGCCGGATCAGCGACGACAGCTTCGGCTGGTGCGACGACAGCGGCGAGCCGATCGGCCTCAAGCGCCTGCTGATCAGCCCCACCACCAAGTACTGCATCGAGGCCCAAGAGCGCCACGAGCAGATTGACAAGCATCAGCGTCAAGCCTGATCGCCAGCCCCCGCCACAGCGGGGGCTCTGTTTTTTCGGGCAGTGCCCGCCCGCACATTCTCTTGATCTGCTGCAAACCCGCGACTAAGGGACCATGGATAATGGCCCTCTAGTGGCGTCTAATGCCGCAAACAATTAGAACGATGTGGGGTGACACAGATGTCAAGAGATGGATCTCTAGCGGCGCCGGTCGCACAGCCGCTGGCAACACCCGAAACCGCCGCCCGCTGGTGGGCGCCGTCCTTGCAGAGCGCGGCGCTGATGGCGCTGTTCGCCGGCCAGGCCCTGGGCGGCTGGTCGCTGTACCTGTGCCTGCCCGTGGCGGTGCTGGTGATCTGGCTGCCGCGGTTGCGCGGGCGCGGGCGGCCCCTGGTGGCGAACGCGACGGCTGACGATCAGTTGTCGGCGCTGACCCGCGACCTGTCCTACAGCACCACCCATAACGCACTGTCTGCGGCGGGCGTGGCCTACTCGGTGACCCAGCTGGCAGGCAAGCTGCAATCCCAGCTCGACGCCGCCGCGCGCATCGTCGGCAACGCCGAAGTGATGATCAAGACCGAGCAGGTCACCTCCCAACTCAGCCAGCAGGCCCTGGGCGCCGCCAGCGAGGCCCACGCCAGCAGCGCCGAAGGGCGCACGGTGCTGGGGGAATCCATCAGCCGCATGCACCTGCTCAGCCAGCGCGCCAATGGCAGCCGTGAGCTGATCGAGGCCCTGAGCCAGCGCAGCGAGGAGATCCAGCGGGTGACCCTGGTGATCCAGTCCATCGCCAGCCAGACCAACCTGCTGGCGCTGAATGCGGCCATCGAGGCAGCCCGGGCCGGGGAACACGGGCGCGGTTTCGCGGTGGTGGCCGATGAGGTGCGCGGGCTGGCCGGGCGCACCGCCGCGGCCACCGACGAGGTCGGGGTGATGGTGGCGGATATCCAGCAGCGCACCAGCGACGTGGTGGAGCAGATCCGCCAGCTGGCCGACGACCTCAACCTGGGGGTCGAGCAGGTGGAGCACACCGGTCGTCACCTGGACAACATCGCGCGCCTGGCGGCCGGGGTGGAAGGGCAGGTCAGCGAGATCGCCCGGGGCGCCGAGACCAACCGCGAGCAACTGGACAGCCTGTTTCATGCCGTGGAGCAGATGCGCAGCGACCTGGCGGTCAGCGACCAGCAGACCCGCAGCCTGGCGCAGGCCGCGGTGCAGATGGAAGGGCAGGCGGAAACCATCAGCGAACGCCTGGCGGCGGTGGGCCTGGATGACTATCACCAGCGCATCTACGACCTGGCCCGCGAAGGCGCGCGGCGCATTGCCGAGCAGTTCGAGGCCGACCTGGAGCAGAACCGCATCAGCCTCGACGATCTGTTCGATCGTCACTACCAGTTGATCGCCAACACCGACCCGGCCAAATACCAGACCCGCTTCGACCGCTACACCGATCAGGTGCTGCCGCCGATCCAGGAATCCCTGCTGCCGCGCCACGATGGCCTGGTGTTCGCCATCGCCTGTACCCAGGAAGGCTACGTGCCGACCCACAACAAGGTTTTTTCCCAGCCGCTGACCGGCGACCCCGAGGTGGACAACCTGCATAACCGCAGCAAGCGCAAGTTCGCCGACCGCACGGGGATCCGCTGTGGCAGCCACCAGCAACCGCTGCTTCTGCAGACCTATACCCGGGATACCGGCGAGCTGATGCATGACCTTTCGGTGCCGATCATGGTCCGCGGCCGGCACTGGGGCGGGCTGCGCCTGGGTTACAAACCCGAGCAGGCGCCAGGCTCGGGCAAGGGCTGAGGCCTCCATTGTTACGCTATCGGTAATGCTGCAATGCAGGAACAGGCTGTTCCAGGGGCCGGCAAGTTAGTTAGTATGCCAACATCGTTAGGCAGCTAACTAATTTTCTGGAGGTAGCTCCATGCACAGCAAAGTCGATGTAGCGGTGATGATTGGCAGCGGCGTGCCAGCCAGCCTGCGGGCCGAGGGCCGTCGTGCGTGCTGGGTGGTTCTGGTCAATGGCGAGCAGCGCGGCACGGCCTTTGCCAGCCGCGCCGAGGCCGAGGAGTGCCGGCTGGCCTGGCAGCAGCAGCTGCAGGTGCTGCTGCCCGGCGGCCGGCACCTGCGGCATTCGGCTTAACCGGCCTGGTGCAGGCGCAGGTTGAGCTCGTCCACCACGGGCGCCCAGTCGGCGTCTTCGCGCAGTTGCTGTTTGAGAAAGGCCGCTTGCTGGGGCGTCCAGAAGGGGGCGTCGATCATTTTCAGGTCTTCGTCCAGGGGCGAGTGCCGGGCGATGAAACCATCGATGGCGGCGGGGCTGGAATCCAGGCCCAACTGGTCGAACAGCCCTTCGAGGTTATGGGTGGGCGCTTCCATGGTGATCTCCTTGGGTGACGGGCAGCACCGGCGCTGCCTCAGTGCATCTGAGGCATGGCAGGCGCGCAAGTTCGATCCAAGGGTTCAGGCCAGGGTGCCGCTCTCGGCCTGGAACAACGCCGTCTGGGCCATGGACAGGGCAGTGCTGTAGGCCATGACCTGGGCCCGGGCGGACGACAGGGCCATGGCCCGGCCGGTGTCGGAGCCGGAACTGGCGCCCTTGACCGTGGCCAGGCGGGCCTTGGCCCGTTGCAGTTTCTGTTGCAGCAGCTCGATCTGCTTTTTCAGTTGGCGGATGCGTTTCTTCTTCGCCAGCAACAGCGCCTCTTCCGGGGTTTGCGCGCTGGAGCGGCTCAGGACCAGGGTCTCGCCGTCGTCCGAGGCTTCCAGTACCGCAGTGCTTGGATCCGGCTTGAGAAAGTCGGCCAGGCGAGATGGGGGTTTCAAGTCGATCATCATGATGCTCTTAAACGGATCTCGCCTTTGTATCGGTCGCGCTGTCGGATCCTTGACTGGCGCTGTCTGTCAGGCGTTCAGGGCGCCCTGGTCGATGGCCTGCTTGAGGGCCTTGGCCGACGCTCTGGCAGCCGCGGCAGCGTCTTCCGAGGTCTTGAACCAGCGATCGCGTTCCACCTGGTGGAAGGTGACCTGGGTCAGTGGGGGTTTGGCGCGCATGGCAATCACGGCCTGGAACTCGCCTTCGACTTCTCTGCACTCGCCACGAATGAAAAACTCGCCAATATCTAGTTCGGTCACTTCTAGCCTTCCCTTGGAGATGAGTGAGTGCTTGAACGCCCCCCAAGAGGGGGGCATTCAATCAATGGCGGAGTATGGCAGTTGTTGGGTGATGGCGGGCTGAGTTATATCATTTGGATTCTAGGTGGCGATTATTCTGATGATCTAATCTGAAACTTCCTGCTTCTGTTGCTGGGTAATATTACCGGCTGCGCGTCAACTCCGGCTTTTGCTGAAGTGGGTGCGCGCGAAGCCGGTGTGCGCTTTAAATAGTCGAAATGCACAAAGTTGCTCTAGAATTGCCTCTGCAACCCGAAGTGGCTGCCGACCGGGGGAATCGTGACCCGGGTGCATCCGGCCAGCAGGCCTGTTCCAGCACCCACCCCCGACGACGCGCCGCCACGCTTTGCGGGTCAGAGCTCACTCCTCACGCCTTCGACATGTGCCTGATGCATCGGCGAAATGCCCCTTGCCCAGTGCCGCCGCCAGCGTCGTGGCCAGGAGTGCCAGCTGCACTTGTGTGTATTGGGTAACCGATTGGGGTGACTACGCCGTCATGGCGGTTTTTTCGTGCCGTCCGTTTTTTTCCGGGCGACATCATTTTGAGTATCGGGGAGTGTTCCTTGGCAGTAAGTAATCTTGAAATGCATGCATTGTTCGTGTTGGGTGATTTGCGCGCAAAGCTGGTCAAGCAGTTCCAATCTCGTTTTGTCTACCTCACCGAACAGTCCGCCGAAGGCATCTACGTCGCCGAGATCGACACCGAGACGGCCCTGGTGGTGGACGACAAGCCGCGCCTTGAACTCAAGGTCGGCGATCATTTTCGCGCCGCCGTGCTGCCCAGCCGTGAAGGCGGCAAGATGGAGATCCGCTTTCGCGAGATCAAGCTGACGGTCTACGGCCTGGGCGACTACGCCTTTGTCAGCAGCCCCCTGGGGCAGGGCATCCTGTTCAAGGAAGGCCATTCGGTGGTGACCGTGTTTGCCGCCAACGAGCAGTTGCAGGAAGGCCTGACCAAGACCCTCAAGGCGGTGACCGCCAAGGCCGCCAAATGGCGCAAGGGCGAACTGGTGAGCTTCAAGGCCAGCGAGTGATGAGCCAGGGCCGCGCCGCGTTTCACCATGAGCATCAACAGGCTGCGAGCGCTGAAGCCCAGCGCCTGTTCGCGCAGAAGACCGTGCTCCAGGGCGCCTGGCTGAACTGGGTCGCCGCCCAGCTGTACAACCTGCGCCCCGCGGCCTACGCCAGCATGGTGCGCCGCGAGTTACAGCGGTTGCAGGAGCCTCCGGCCTCTTGAGCGGCCATCCGGGAATGGCCTGGGGTTGAAACTACTGAACCTCTACTACAGTCAGTTGACTTAATGCTTTGGGGGCCGTGCGCTTAGGCGCTGCCTGCCCCTGTGGCCCAGGTCCTGACCCAAGAGGTGTACCCCGATGAAAGGAATCCGCGCGCTGCTGGCCAGCAGCCTGTTGAGCCTTGCCGCCCTGAGTACGGTGCAGCCGGTTGTGGCGGCGCCGCAACCGATTCATTTCGCCGACCTGAACTGGGAAAGCGGCAGCCTGATCACCGAGATCCTGCGGATCATGGTGGAGCAGGGCTATGGCTTGCCCACCGACACCTTGCCCGGCACCACCATCACCCTGGAAACGGCCCTGGCCAACAACGACATCCAGGTGATCGGCGAAGAGTGGGCGGGGCGCAGCCCGGTGTGGGTCAAGGCCGAGGCCGAAGGCAAGGTGCAGGCCCTGGGGGATACGGTCAAGGGCGCCACCGAAGGCTGGTGGGTGCCGGAATACGTGATCAAGGGCGACCCGGCCAAGGGTATAAAGCCCCTGGCGCCGGAGCTGCGCAGCGTGACCGACCTGGCCCGCTACAAGGACGTGTTCAAGGACCCGGAGAGCCCGGACAAGGGGCGTTTCCTCAACAGCCCGATCGGTTGGACCTCGGAGATCGTCAACCAGCAGAAGCTCAAGGCCTATGGCCTGCAGGACAGCTACGTGAATTTTCGCAGCGGTTCCGGAGCGGCCCTGGATGCGGAGATCAGCTCGGCGATCCGTCGCGGCAAGCCGATCCTGTTCTACTACTGGTCGCCCACGCCGCTGCTCGGGCGCTTCAAGCTGGTGCAACTGCAAGAACCGCCCTTTGACGCCGAAGCCTGGAAGACCCTGACCGACGCCGCCAACCCCAACCCCCGGCCAACCCGTTCCCTGGCCTCCAGGTTGTCGATCGGGGTATCCACGCCATTCCAGAAGCAGTACCCGCAACTGGCGCAGTTCTTCGCCAAGGTTGACCTGCCCATCGAGCCCCTGAACCGCGCCCTGGCGCAGATGAGCGAGAATCACAGTGCCCCGCGGGACGCGGCCCGGGCCTTCCTCAAGCAGCACCCCGACGTCTGGCGCGCCTGGGTGCCCCGGGACGTGGCGGACAGGATCGCCGCCACCTTGTAGGCGCCGGCGTGCCGGCGAATGGGCCCTTGAACCTTGCGCCCGGCGGGTGCAGGGCAGGGGTCAGAAGCGGGTCTGCACCGCCACCTCGAAGGTTCGCGGCTGGCCCAGGTAGTACGCCGGGGACACATGGGCGAACTGGCCATAGACTTCGTTGGTCAGGTTGCGCACCCGGCCGGTCACCGTGGTGTGGCTGTCGACCTTGTAGCGCAGGAAGCTGCCGTACAGGGTGTAGGCGGGCATCCGCAGGGTGTTGGCGTTGTCGGCGTATACCGAGGCCACGTAGCGCGCATCGACCCCGGTCTGCCAGTTGGGCGACAGGTCATAGGTCAGCCACAGGTTGGCCAGCCGGTCCGGTACGTTGGTCGGCGTGTTGCCCTTGCGTGAAACCACCGCGCCGCTGGCGATCTTCTCGTTGAACTCGCCGTACTCGGCATCCACCCAGGCGAAGTTGGCTTGCGCCAGTAGCTTGGGGGTGATGTGCAGGGAACTGGCCAGCTCGATGCCCCTGGAGGTCTGCTGGCCCACCGGGATGCTGTTGGCCGGGTCCAGGGGATCGGTGACGGCAAAGTCCTTGCGCTCGATGCGATAGGCGGCAACGGTCGCCGAACCCCGTCCTTGCAGGTAGTCGAACTTGCTGCCCACTTCCCATTGCTTGCCCGTGGACACCTCGAAGTTCTGAGTGCCACTGGGCTGCTCGGCGGCGGTGCTGTACTGCACGTAGACATTGGCGCTGGGCAGGAACTGCCAGGTCAGGCCCAGGCGCCCGGTGACCGGTTCCCAGCTGCGCTTGAGGTGGCGCGGGTTGCTGGCGGTGATCAGCCGGTGGTTGGTCACGTCCAGGTCGATGGCGTCGTAGCGCAGGCCGCTGAGCAGTGACAGCTCGTCGGTCAGGGCCAAGCGGTTCTCGACGAACAGGGCGCGGGTGGTGACCTGGTTGGTCTTGTCCTTGGCCCAGCCCTGGCGGGTGCCCTTCAGGTCATAGAAGTACCCCGGCTGGAAGTTGCCGGGATCGACGCTGTTGCTGGCCGGCACGTTCCAGGGCAAGTTGGTGGTGCTGTTGACCTTGTACTCAAACCCCCCGGACCAGGTGGTGTCGAGGCCGAACAGCTGATCATCGTGGCGCAGTTCGAACTGGTTGCCGTCCTGCTGGCCCTGGTGCCGTACCAGGTAGGCGGTCGAGCGGTTCACCCGGCTGTTGTCGGCGTTGTACTGGTAGGTCTCCAGGTTGCGATAGTCGCGCTGGCTGTCCAGGTGGTAGAGGGTGTTGCGCAGGCTGGTGCTGGGGTTGATCCGGTAGTCGATGATCGAGCGCAGCCACACCGTGCGTTGCTCATACAGGCCATCGGCGACGTTGTAGTTGTTGAAGCGGTTGTGCTTGTCGATCTTCAGCTCACCGGCCTTGGGATTGAGCACCGGGGTGCCCCAGTAGGGGCTGTCCTCGTGTTCATCCTGGTATTCCACCGCCAGGGTGTGGGACAGGTCCGGGGTCAGGTCGCTGAGCAGGGAGAAGGCCAGGCTCCAGGCATCCCTTTCCTGGCGGTCGATGTAGCCGTTGCTGGTGTTGTGGCTGACGTCCAAGCGCGCGTAGTGCTGCACCTCGGCACCGGCCGGGCTGAGGGCATGGTTGACCCCGAAAGCGGTCTGCGTGGTGTCGTAGCTGCCGTAGCCGAGCAGGCCTTCGGCAGCCTGTTCGCGGCGGTCCGCGAGCTTGGTCACGTAGTTCAGCGAACCGCCCACGGAGCCGGCGCCATTGATCAGCGACGAGGGGCCGCCCACCAGCTCCACCCGGTCGTAGATCCAGGCGTCCACGGGCCGGGCCAGGCCGGTGGCGACGTTGATGCCGTTGAACATCTGGGTGATCTGGCTGCTGGTAAAACCACGGTAGGAGACGAAGCCGCCGAACCCCGGCGGCGCACTGGCGTTGACCCCGGGCAGGGCGTTGGCCGCTTCCTGGAAGGTGCGGGCGCCGCGTTGCTCCAGGTCCTGGCGGCTGGCCACGGCCACCGAGGCCGGGGTTTCGCGCAGGCTCAGGCCCAGGCGCGAGGCCATGCCGCTGGACTGGTCCAGGTTCAGGCCCGGCTCGGCATCGGCCTCATCGGCGCCGATGGTGGTGGGGGCCAGTTCGAGGCTCGGCTGGCCCCAGGCATTGATCGACAGGCAGCCCAGCAGGCTCGCCAGCAAAGGAAGGTGTTTCATCGGTGCATCCTGAATTCTTGGCTAGGAAAAGGCCCACGAACGCGCGCCGCGCGACAGCGCAGTGGGCAGGTTGAGCACGAGCAGGAATCAGGCGAGAGGCGGTGCCCGGGGATGGGCCGCGGGCCAGGTGGAGCGGGCGGGGAGGTCGGTCTTGGCCAGGGTGCGCGCAGGCGGGGCCTGGGGCTGCGGCAGCAGGGCCAGGGTCAGGCTGGAGTTCAGGGCCGGGCCCATGCCGCCGGTGGAGCACAGCGGGCAACCGAAGGCTTTGGATAGAGTGGGCAGGGAGCCCTGGTCGGCCGGTTTCTGCAGCGGCGCCTGGGTGGCAGGGTCGACGCTGCAGAACTGCCCGCCGATGCCGTTGAGCTGCATGCCGAGCATCTGCCCGTGGCCGATGCTGCAGGCGAACACGTTGAACAGGACGCAGCAATAGAGCATCCAGGCAACGAGCGAGCGATCGGAACGGGCAAATTTCATGGGGCGGCACTTTATCATCGAAGGCGACGAACGTACTTACAAAAACGGTCAATCGAGTCCATTCTTCAGCGACATTTTCTGCACGGACGTCTGAACATGAATCTTCTGCTCGCACAGGGGGTGGCTGGCAGCTTCCTGTTGATCAGTCTGATCCATCTGTACTGGGCTGCGGGTGGCAAGCGTGGCAGTGATGCAGTGATCCCCGAAGTGCCGGGGCCAGGGCCCGGCATGACCCAGCCGGCGTTCCGCCCGCCGGCCCTGGCCACGATGCTGGTGGCAGTGGCTTTGTTGCTGGTGGCGATGCTGGTGTGCCTGAGGGTCGGGCTCTACCTGCCGACCGTGACCCATCCGTCTCTGCAGTGGGTGATCAGCGCCATTGCCTTGCTGATGTTCGCCCGGGCCATCGGCGACTCCGAGCTGGTGGGTTTTTTCAAGGAAGTCCGGGATTCGAAATTCGCCCGCCTCGACACCCTGTTCTATTCCCCCCTGTGCGTGGTGCTGGGGGCCGGGTTGCTGGTGCTGGCCTGGGCCTGAGGGCAGTCAGCCGGCGCTGGCCAGTGCAGGTGCTGGCTGGTGCAGGAGCTGGCTTGCCAGCGAAGGCGTTTTCGAAGTCGCCGCAAGGCTCACGGGCCTCGTCGCCGGCAGCCGGCTCCTAGGTGCAGCGGATATGCTCAGTTGCCGGTTTCGCTGCGTTTGCTGCTGATTTCCGCCGGCACATCGTCGCCGGCCATGCGCTTGCGAAACAGCGCGGCCCGCGCCAGCAGCAGGGTGGTCACCGGTACGGTGATGGACATCAGCACCGGGATCAGCCAGGCGTGCAGCACCGGCCCGGACTTGAGCGCGGAAAAGTACAGGATCGACGCCAGGGCCACGGCCCAGGAGCCCATGGTGGAGGCCAGGGCCGGCGGGTGCATGCGCTGGAAGTAGCTCTTCATGCGCAGGATGCCCAGGGCCCCGATCAGGGCAAACACACTGCTGATCACCAGCAGCAGGGCCACCAGCACTTCCACCCACAGTGGCAATTGTTCCAGGCTGTTCATTCGATCACCTCGCCACGCAGAAGGAATTTGGCCAGGGCGAAGGAGCCGACAAAGCCGAACAGGGCGATCAGCAGCGCCGCCTCGAAGTAGGTGTCACTGGCGTAGCGCACGCCCAGCACCAGCATCATCAGCATCGCCAGGATGTACAGGTAGTCCAGGGCCAGAACCCGGTCCTGGGCCGAGGGGCCCTTGAACAGGCGCACCAGGGTCAGGACCATGGCCAGGGAGAAAATGAACAGACTCAGCAAGATCGCGTTGGTCAGCAGGACACTCATTCGAAAATCTCCATCAGCGGGCGCTCGTACGTGGCCTTGAAGTGCTGGATGAATTGCGCCTCGTCCTTCAGGTCGAAGACGTGCAGCAACAGCAGGCTGCGGTCCAGGGACAGCTCGGACCAGACCGTGCCCGGTACCACCGTGGTGATGGTAGACAGCGCCGCCAGGCCATTGGCGTCCCGCAGGTCCAGGGGGATCTTGACGAAGGCCGAGTGCACCGGGCGCCGGCCGTTGTTGAGCACGCCCCAGGCCACCAGAAGGTTGGACACCAGCACGTCGCGGCCCACCACCAGGAACAGGCGCAGGATGGTGCCCGGGCGGCGGATGCGGATCGGCAGGGGCCGCAGGGGCTGCATCAGCAGCGGCGCGAGAAAGCCCAGCAGGGCGCCCAGCAGCAGGTTGCCCGGGCTGAGGGACAGGTTCAGCACCAGCCAGAGCAGCCACAGTGCCAGGGACAGGAATGGCGCGGGGAACAGGCGCTTCATGGGTGCACCTCCACTGCCGCTGCGGTCTTGGATTCAGGGCTGAGCACGGTGCGGGTGCCCAGCACCGCCATCACGTAATGCTCCGGGTGGTTGAGGCTGTCGGCGGTGGCCTGGGTGAAGCGCAGCAACGGCTCGGCCTTGAAGCTGAGCAGCACGCAGAGCCCCAGCAGCGCCACGATCGGCAGGCACTCCAGGCGCCGCAGCACCGGCGAAGGGCGTTCCTCCGGGGTCCAGAAGCGCTGCACACCCAGGCGGGCAAAGGCAATCAGCGAGGCCAGGCCCGAGAGGATCAACAGCGCCAGGAAGCACCAGGCCGCCGGGGTGATCGGCGCGCCCTCGCTGGCCCCCAGGCCCTCGGGGTTGAGCAGGGCGGCAATCAGGTTGAGCTTGCCGATGAAGCCCGATAGCGGCGGCATGCCGATGATCAGCAAGGCGCAGGCGATGAAGCTCAGGCCGAGGAAGGCCATGGTCCAGGGGATCACCTGGCCGACCACCACTTTCTGTTCATCGTCGAGGTTGCTGCCCCGTGGCGGGTGCAGCGACTCCATGGGCCGCGGCAGGATCTCGCCTTCATCCTCCAGGGGGATCTCGTTGGCCGAGCGCGAACGCTCGATCAGTTCTGCCAGCAAAAACAGCGCGCACATCGCCAGGGTCGAGCTGAACAGGTAGAACAGCGCCGCGCCGGTGAGGGCCGGCTGGGCGAAGCCGATCACCGAGATCAGGATGCCGGCCGACACCAGGATGCTCAGGCTGGCCATGCGTTCCAGGCGCTGGGCCGGAAGAATCGCCAGGGCCGCGCAGAAGATCGTCGCCATGCCGCCGTACACCAGCCACTGGCTGCCGAAATAGGCCGAGGCCCCGGCTTGCCCGGAGAACAGCAGGGTCCACAGGCGCAGTACGGTGTACACACCGACTTTGGTCATGATGGCGAACAGTGCCGCCACCGGCGCGCTGGCCGAGGAGTAGGCGGGCACCAGCCAGAAGTTCAGTGGCCACATCCCGGCCTTGGCCAGGAAGGCGATCGCCAGGATCGCCGTACCGGCGTGCAGCAGGCCGCGGTCGGCTTCCGGCACCAGGGGGATCTTCATCGCCAGGTCGGCCATGTTCAGGGTCCCGGTGACCCCGTAGATCATCGCCGTGCCGATCAGGAACAGCGATGAGGCCAGCAGGTTGATGGTGATGTAGTGCAGCCCCGAAGACACCCGCGCGCGCCCCGAGCCGTGCAGCATCAGGCCGTAGGACGCCGCCAGCAGCACCTCGAAGAACACGAACAGGTTGAACAGGTCGGCGGTCAGGAAGGCCCCGTAGAGGCCCATCAGCTGGATCTGGAACAGGGCATGGAAACTGGCCCCGGCGCCGTCCCAGCGGGCCATGGCGAACAGCAGCGCGCTGACCCCGATGATACCGGTGAGCACCAGCATCAGCGCCGACAGGCGATCGACCACCAGCACGATGCCGAACGGCACCTGCCAGTTGCTGGGCAGGTACACGCCGAAGGAACCGGTGGCGCCCTGGACCTGGGTCCAGTACAGCAGGTAGCCCGCCAGGCACAGGCCCAGCAGGGTGGAGAGCAGGTTGATCCGGGCTTTCAGCGGGCGATGCTTTTCCCCCAGCAGCAACATGATGCCCGCGGTCAGCAGAGGCAGGAGGATGGGGGCGACGATCAGGTGCGACAACGGATTCATTCCTTGGGCTCCCGGCCATCGACGTGGTCGGTGCCGGTCAGGCCCCGGGAAGCCAGGAGCACCACCAGAAACAGCGCAGTCATGGCGAAGCTGATGACGATGGCCGTGAGCACCAGCGCCTGGGGCAGCGGGTCGGTGTAGTGCAGCAGGTCCTGGGGCACGCCGTCCTTGACGATCGGCTCCTTGCCGATGAACAGGCTGCCCATGCTGAAGATGAACAGGTTGACCGCATAGGACAGCAGGCACAGGCCCATCACCACCTGGAAGGTCCGCGGGCGCAGCACCAGCCAGACTCCGGAAGCGGCGAGGACCCCAATGGCGATTGCGATGACTTCTTCCATCAGGCGGCTCCGTTCTGAGTCAGGGATTTGGCCTGGCTGGCCGGCTTGTGGGCCCGCACCGACTGGTGCGCCAGGGCCGTGAGGATCAGCAGGGTCGCACCCACCACCACGGCGTACACGCCGATGTCGAAGAACAGCGCGCTGGCGATGTGGATATCACCGAACAGCGGCAGGTCCACATGCAGCGTGTGGGTGGTCAGGAACGGGTAGCCCCAGGCCAGGGCGCCGAGGCCGGTGGCCAGGGCAACCAGCAGCCCGGTGCCCATCCAGCGCAGCGGCCGCAGGCTCATCTGCGCCTCGACCCACTGGGTGCCCGCCACCATGTACTGGAGGATGAAGGCCACCGACATCACCAGCCCGGCGACGAAACCGCCACCCGGCAGGTTGTGCCCGCGCATGAACAGGTAGAAGGACACCACCAGGGCAATCGGCAGCAGCAGGCGCACCAGCACCGCCGGCACCATCATGAAGCCCAGGGCGGTGTCGCTGGCCTGGCGCGGGTTGACCAGGTCGGTGACCACGTCCGGGGCCAGCAGGCGCTGCTGCGCCGGCAACTGCATGCTTTCCTTGGGCGGGCGGAAGCGGCGCAGCAGGGCGAACACGGTCAGGGCCACCGCCGCCAGCACGGTGATCTCGCCCAGGGTGTCGAAGCTGCGGAAGTCCACCAGGGTCACGTTGACCACATTGGTGCCGCCGCCTTCGGGCAGGGCGCGGCTGAGGTAGAACGAGGAAATGTCGTTGGGAGTGGGGCGGGTCAGCATGGCGTAGGACAGCACTGCCATGCCCAGGCCCACGGCCACCGACAGGCTCAGGTCGCGCAGGCGGCGGATGCGCGCCTTGGGCACGCTGCTGGGCAGGGGCGAGACGTCCTCGATCCGCCGTGGCAGCCAGCGCAGGCCGAGGAGGATCAGCACCGTGGTCACCACTTCCACCACCAGCTGGGTCAGGGCCAGGTCCGGCGCCGAGAACCAGACGAAGGTCACGCAGGTCATCAGGCCGCAGACGCTGACCATGGTCAGGGCGGCCAGACGGTGGTACTTGGCTTGCCAGGCGGCGCCCAGGGCGCAGGCGATGGCCAGCAGCCAGAAGGTCACGAAGACGATGGAACCGGGGATCTTCGGCCGGTCGCCCCAGGTCAGCTGGCTGTAGAGCATGGGGATCAGCCCGGCGATCACCGCCGCCAGGATCAGCACGAACAGCTGGGTCTGCAGGCGCTTGGTGCTCAACCGGCGTTCCAGGCGCCGGGCCAGGCGGGTCATGCCCACCAGGCTGCGCTCGAACAACAGCTTGCCGTTGAGACGGCCCACGCCCGGCGGGTAGGCGAAACGGCCCGCCACCAGCGGCTTGTGCAGCAGCAGGTAGAGGACGATGCCGCAGGACATGGCGATCAGGCTCATGATCATCGGGGCATTGAGGCCGTGCCAGATGGCCAGGCTGTACTCGGGCAGGGTTCCGCCCACCACCGGCAGCGCCGCGGCGGCCAGCAGCGGGCCGATGATCTGCGCCGGGAAGATCCCCACCAGCAGGCAGGTGAACACCAGCAGTTCAACCGGGGCACGCATCCAGCGCGGCGGCTCGTGGGGCGTGTGCGGCAGGTCGGTGGCCGGCTCCCCGAAGAACACGTCGACCGTGAAGCGCAGGGCGTAGGCGACGCTGAAGGTCCCGGCGATGGTAGCGATCACCGGCAGGGCGATTTCCACCCAGGCGCTGGAGTTGATGAACACCGTCTCGGCGAAGAACATCTCCTTGGACAGGAAGCCGTTGAGCAGCGGCACCCCGGCCATGGAGGCGCTGGCCACCATGGCCAGGGTCGCGGTGTAGGGCATCAGCTTGATCAGGCCGTTGAGCTTGCGGATGTCACGGCTGCCGCTTTCGTGGTCGATGATCCCGGCCGCCATGAACAGCGAGGCCTTGAACGTGGCGTGGTTGAGAATGTGGAACACCGCCGCCACCGCGGCCAGCGGGCTGTTCAGGCCCAGCAGCAGGGTGATCAGCCCCAGGTGGCTGATGGTGGAATAGGCCAGCAGGCCCTTGAGGTCGTTCTGGAACATCGCGCAGTAGGCGCCCAGCACCAGGGTGCAGGCCCCGGCGCCGCTGACGATGTAGAACCATTCTTCAGTGCCGGACAACGACGGCCACAGGCGGGCCAGGAGAAACACCCCGGCCTTGACCATGGTCGCCGAGTGCAGGTAGGCCGAGACCGGGGTCGGTGCGGCCATGGCGTGGGGTAGCCAGAAGTGGAAGGGGAACTGCGCGCTCTTGCTCAGGGCGCCCAGCAGGATCAGGGGCAACAGGATCGGGTAGAGCGCGTGGGCGCGTATCTTGTCTCCGGCAGCCAGTACCTGGTCCAGGTCGTAGCTGCCCACCACATGGCCGAGCAGCATGACCCCGGCCAGCAGGCACAAGCCCCCGGCACCGGTGACCATCAACGCCATGTAGGCGCCGCGGCGGGCATCGGAGCGGTGGTGCCAGTAGCCGATCAGCAGGAAGGAGAAGAGGCTGGTGAGCTCCCAGAAGAACACGATCTGGATCAGGTTGCCGGAAATCACCAGGCCGAGCATGGCCCCCATGAAGGCCAGGAAGAAGGCGAAGAAACGCGGCACCGGATCTTGCGGCGACATGTAATAACGCGCGTAGAGCGCCACCAGGCTGCCGATGCCCAGCACCAGCAGCGAGAACAGCCAGGCGAAGCCGTCCAGGCGCAGCACGAAGTTCAGCCCCAGGCTCGGCAGCCAGGCATACTCCTCGCGAATCACCCCGCCATCGGCGATCTGTGGGTACAGCAGAGCCACCTGGATGGTGCCAATGAGTGCCACCAGGCCGGCCAGCAGAGATTCGGTGTTACGTGCGTTGTGCGGCAACAGGGCCGCCAGACAGCTGCCGATGAATGGCAGAAGCAGTAGAACTATCAGGGACATAGGCTTCTAATCTGCGGAAAAGTATGACGCATAATACGTGCCAGGCCCTGGATCACCAACCGCCATGCGCGGCCCGGGCCCCCTAAGAAATGTTACATACGCTTTCAAAGGTAGGAGACAAATGCCTGATGCGCCCGTTCACCGGGTGCTGTGGGGCAAATGCCCTGCCCAGCTCAAGCCGCCACAAGGATCGACAAGGGTGCACATGATTAAAGGATCGGCCTTGGGCCGGCTGTTTCGACGGGGCGCGTTCGCCGTGCTGTTCACCGCCTTTGGTGCGGCATCGGGCATTGGCCTGGAGCATTATCTGGACCGCCCCGACATGCTCAAGACCCGCCAGGCGCTGGTCATCGAAGGCCCGCAGGGGGATGAGCGCAACTATGTGCTGCCGCCGGGCACGGTGCTCTATTTCGACCGCGCCTTTGCCGAGGGGCACGCGCTCTACCACGCCTACTTCTATTATCACGGCGAGCCTGAAAATGACCGGGTACTGCTGGAGCCCAAGCACAAGGGCTCCCTGACCGTCCCCACCTGGCTCTATGCCCCCGGGGACCCCGCACTGTAGGCGCTGGCCTATCAGCGAGAGCGCCTGCAAGAGCACCTTCGCCGGCAAGCCGGCTCCTGCAGTCCCCACCACTACCCCAGCCAGCCGTAGGCGCTGGCTTGTCAGCGAAAGGGCCCTCAAGAGCTCCCTCACCAGCAAGCCGCCCCCCGCAGCGGGCCGTTGCTCAGGACTCCATCGCCTCGCCGCTCTGCTGTCCGGCTTCTGCCTTGGGCTTCCATTCGCTGATGATCACCGCCAGCACGATCAAGGCGCCGCCCAGCAACGCCAGCCCCGGCAGGCGCTCCCCGGCGATGCGCCCGACAATCCCGGCCCACACCGGCTCGCCGGCATAGATCAGGGTGGCGCGGGTCGGCGAGACGCTTTTCTGCGCCCAGTTCATTGCCAGCTGGATCACCGCGCTGGCAGCCCCCAGGCCCAGGGCGCTGGCCAGCAGCAGCCAGGAAAACCCCGGCAGCGCTTCCCCGGTCGGCCACACCATGGCGAACGCCAGCAGCGAGGTGACCGCCAGTTGCACCACGGTGACCCGGCGCACATCCACCCGCCCGCCGAAGCTGCTGATGAGGATGATCTCCGCGGCAATGGCCACGGTACTGATCAGGGTGGCGATCTCCCCGGGGCTGAAGTCCAGGGACGCGCCATTGGGCCCGGACAGCAGCATCAGCCCGGTGAACGCCAGCATGATGCCGATACTCGGCAGCAACCCCGGGCGCTTGCCCATGAACAGCCATTGCAGCAACGGCACGAAGGGCACATAAAGGGCGGTGATGAACGCCGACTGGCTGCTGGGAATGCTTTGCAGGCCCACGGTCTGCAAACCGTAGCCGAGCATGATGGCGGTGCCGATAAAGGCCCCGGCGCGCAGTTCGAACAGGGTCAGGCCGCGCAAGTGGCGCAGTGAGAATGCACCGACCATGCACGCCGCTGCGGCAAAGCGCAGGCCGACGAAGAACATCGGCCCGCTGACGCTCATGGCGTTCTGCACCAGCAGGAAGGTGCCGCCCCAGATCATGGTGATCAGCACCAGCACGGCTTCGGCCTTGCTCAACTTGAACTGGAATCCGCGGGAGGGCGTTGCTGTCATGGCCTTGCGTGCTACCTGAGGGGGACGCACAATGCGCCGGAAGTTGGGCAGTATACTGCGCAGGCCCCAGGAGTGAGCAATATAGTGCACAAAGAAAACGTCCAGCGGGCCTCGGTCCTGCAACATGTCAGCCTCAACGTCCGCCGCCTGCGCAATGCCGCGGGCTTGAGCCAGAGCGCCCTGGCGGAAAAATCCAATGTCAGCCGGCGGATGCTGGTGGCGATAGAGGCGGGGGAGAAGAACGTCAGCCTCGGCACCCTGGACCGGGTGGCGGAAGCCTTGAACGTGGCCTTCAGCGACCTGATCCAGGCCCCGGATGCCCGGGACCCGAGCCGCATCAATGAGCTGGCCTGGGCCGGTGCTATCCCCGGCAGCAAGGCGCTGCTCCTGGCCAAGGCCGAGGCCACCCGTGAAGTGGAGCTTTGGGAATGGCAGCTGGAGCCTGGCGAGGTCTATCACTCGGAGTGCGACGCCGAGGGCTGGAGCGAGCAGATCTACGTCTTCGAAGGCTGCCTGACGGTGTTCTTCGGCGACACTGAACGGCGCCTGGAATGCGGTGACTTCTTCATGTTCGCCAGCCACGTGCCCCACGGCTACCGCAACGACGGCACCCGGGCCACGCGCTTCGTGCGCAACGTGGTGATCTGACGCCCCGTGGCCCGGCAAGCGCTGTTTGCCCAGCAACAGCAGTTGGACATTTTGCCTGTTTTCAGTTGATGTCTTTTAGCTGAATTGTCAAGCAACTTGCTGATATTAAAGGTTTTTATATTTAGGCACGACTCCTGCAATTGTCCTGGAAAGAACCCCGCGACGGGTGTTCACCTTGATGTTCAGGAAGCGGAGTCGGCCCATGACAGCCCCAGCCCAACCCTCTCGCAGTGCCCATCTCATCCAGAACGATGCGCAAGCCATCAGCGTGGCCCGGGCCCTGGCCCAGCGCTTTGCCGTGGAGGCGGCGCTGCGTGATCGCGAGCGGCGCCTGCCTCGGGCAGAGCTCGACGAATTTTCCGCCAGCGGCCTGTGGGGCATCACCATCCCCAAAGAGTACGGCGGCGCCGGGGTGTCCTACGCCACCCTGGTGGAAGTCATCAAGCTCATTTCCGCCGCCGACCCGTCTCTCGGCCAGTTGCCGCAGAACCACCTGGGGGTGGTGGACATCCTGCTGCAGACCGCCAGCGAAGAGCAGAAGCGCCATTACTTCGCCAAGGTGTTGCAGGGCTACCGCTTCGGCAATGCGTTTTCCGAGGCCGGCAGCAAGCACGTCGGCGCCTTTGAAACCCAGATCCGTTTCGACGGCGAACAGGCGCAGATCGACGGCGAGAAGTTCTACTGCACCGGGGCGCTGTTCGCCCACATCGTCCCGGCGGTGGCGGTGGACGAACACAACCAGGCGCACATTGCCTTTATCGAGCGCGACAACCCTGGCCTCACGGTGGTCGACAGCTGGGACGGCTTCGGCCAGCGCACCACCGCCAGCGGCGGGGTCAGCCTCAAGGCGGTGCGGGTGCCACGCAGCGCGGTGATCCCGGCCCATCGGGCCTTCGACCAGCCCACCGCCGATGGCCCGATCTCGCAAATCATCCAGGCCGCGGTGGACACCGGCATCGCCGTCGCCGCCCTGGAAGACGCCAAGCACCATGCCCGGCAATCCCGGCCATGGATCGACAGCGGCCTGGACCATGGCTGGCAGGACCCGTTCACCATCGCCGCCATCGGCGACCTGGAATGGCGGGTGCACGGCACCGAGGCAATCCTCGCCAAGGCCGCCGAGGCGGTCGATCAGGCCCTGGCCAGCCCCAGCGAAGACAGCGTCGCCCAGGCCTCCCTGGTGGTGGCCCAGGCCAAGGTGCTGTCGGCGGAGAGTGCCTTGCTCGCCGCCAGCAAACTCTTCGAACTGGCCGGCACCCGCTCGGTGTCGGGCAAGTACAACCTCGACCGCCACTGGCGCAACGCCCGCACCCACACCCTGCACGATCCGGCGCGCTGGAAATATCACCTGATCGGCAACTACCTGCTCAACGGCATCAAGCCGGCCCGCCACGCCTGGAACTGAAGGACTGCGCCATGAATGCACTGACCCGCCCCGACACCCCCCAAGCGGCCCTGGAACACAACGCCCAGGTCCTGCAGCGGGCCCGCGTCCTGCTGCAGCAAACCCTGGATTTCATCCGCGAGCAGGCCCGGCCCTGGAGCGGCAGCGGCCTGGCCAGGGCCAGCGACGACCCCTATGTGATCAGCCGCTTTGGCGACCTGAACATCCGCATCGACCTGGCCGCGGCCCTGCAGGAACGGGCCCAGCACCAGATAGAGCAAGAGCCGGACCCGGCGGAAGTTGCGGTGGCCCTGGCCGAGGCGGCGATTGCCGCGGGCCAGGCGCTGCTGGCGGCCAGCGACGCCGAGTTCGAACTCACCGGTCAGCGCAGCCCGCAGCCCCAGACCCTGGATGACCCGCTGCGCTGGAAATACCAACTGATCGGCAACTACCGCCTCAATGGCGTGCCACCCCAAGGTTTCAGGAGTGTTGTGTGATGTCCCGTGAAATCCGCCTCAATGCCTTCGACATGAACTGTGTCGGCCACCAGTCGCCGGGCCTCTGGGCCCACCCCCGGGACCGCTCCTGGCAGTACAAGGACCTGGAGTACTGGACCGACCTGGCGAAAATCCTTGAAAAGGGCAAGTTCGACGGGTTGTTCATCGCCGATGTGCTGGGCATCTACGACGTCTACAACGGCAACGGCGAGGCAGCGATCCGCCAGGCCGCCCAGGTCCCGGTGAACGACCCGCTGCAGCTGATCCCGCCCATGGCCCTGGTCACCGAGCACCTGGGCTTCGGCCTCACCGCGTCGCTGTCCTTCGAGCACCCGTACCCCTTCGCCCGGCGCCTATCCACCCTCGATCACCTGACGAAGGGCCGCGCCGGCTGGAACATCGTCACCTCCTACCTGGAGAGCGGGGCCAAGAACATCGGGCAGCAGGCCCAGACCGAACACGACGCTCGCTACGACTACGCCGAGGAGTACCTGGAGGTCTGCTACAAGCTCTGGGAAGGCAGTTGGGAAGACGGCGCGATCCTGCGCGACCGCGAGCGACGGATCTTCAGCGACCCGAGCAAGATCCACGAGATCCGCCATGTCGGCAAACACTTCCAGGTGCCGGGCATCCACCTCTGCGAGCCGTCGCCGCAACGTACCCCGGTGCTCTACCAGGCCGGGGCATCCAGCCGGGGCAAGCAGTTCGCCGCCGAGCAGGCCGAATGCGTGTTCGTCGCCGCGCCGTCCAAGGTGCTGCTGAAAAAGACCGTGGCCGACATCCGCCGCCGGGCCGCCGAGGCCGGGCGCGATCCGTCGAAGATCCTGATCTTCAACCTGCAGACGGTGATCCTGGGCGAGACCGACGCCAAGGCCAAGGCCAAGTTCGAGGAATACAAATCCTGGGTCAGCTATGAGGGCGCCATGGCGCTGATTTCCGGCTGGACCGGCATCGACTTCAGCCGCTTCAAGCCCGACGAGCCCCTCAAGCACGTGCACACCAACGCCATCCAGTCGGCGGTGGAGGCCTTCTCCACGGCAGACCCGAACAAGGTCTGGACACCCCATGAACTGGCGGACTGGGTGGGCATCGGCGGCTTTGGCCCGTTGTTCGTCGGTAGCCCGGAAACCGTCGCCGACCTGCTTCAGGAATGGGTGGAAGAAACCGACGTCGACGGCTTCAACCTGGCGTATGCGCTGACCCACGAAAGCTTTATCGACGCCGTGGAACTGCTGGTGCCGGAGTTGCAGAAGCGGGGCGTCTACAAGACCGAATACGCCCCGGGCACCCTGCGGGAAAAACTCTTCGGCGCCGGCCCGCGCCTGCCCGAAAGCCACCCGGGCAGCGCCTGGCGCAACCTGGGCGGGCAACGCCAAGCAGCCGCACAACGTGCCAGCGCCTGAACCCCGCGCCCTGTAGGAGCTGGCTCGCCAGCGAAGGGGCCCACGCCTTCGCCGGCAAGCCGGCTCCTACAAGCGAAAAGGCCCACAAGGCCCCCGTTCATTTCCAGCCAGCGGACCACCGCACGCGATTGCCAAGAGATCGAGGTCAACTCATGAGCGTGCATGAACTCAAGCGTGCGCCGAGCGCGGATTCGCCAGCGCCCCAGGCCCGGCTGCAGTTGAGCGGGGCCCTGGAGCGGTTGCGCCACTGGGCTCAGGTCAGCCCGTTGCACAACGCCTTGCGCCACAAGCGCCACGGCCACTGGTACGCCTGGCGCTGGATCGACGCCCTGCGGGACGTCGAGCGCCTGGCCGACGGCCTGCGCCAGCAGGGCCTGACGCCGGATTCGCGGTTGGCAGTCAGCGCCCGCTTCGAACCGGACCTGCTCCTGCTGGCTCTGGCGGCCCACAGCCTTGGCGCCGAGGTGCTGAGCCTGGACGACGAGCTGCCGCCCCAAGCCCTGCGCCAGACCCTGTGGCGCCTGCAACCGAGCCACGCCTTCGTGCATTCGCGCCAGCAGGTGCTGGATTGGGTCGCCGCCAGTGAAAACGCTCTGGCCCCGCAGTTGCTGATTGCCGGGCAAGCCTTGCCGCGCCTGCCGGAAGGCGCGCATCTGCCCCTGCTGGAATTGCGCGAGCTGCTGGGCCGGGGCGAGCCACCCCGGCGCCAGGCCAATTGGCGCGCCCCGGTCGGCAGCGGCCAATTGTGGAGCGAGGAGGGCACGCAATGGCAGGAGGGCCTGACGGTGCTGCTGGAGCAATGGCTGGGCAGTGGCCAGTGCCTGGCCTTCGCAGAAAGCCGCGGCTCGACCAGCCGCGACCGGCGGGAGGTAGCCCCCAGCGGCCTGCTGCTGTCGCCCCAGCGCCTGCAACGCCTGGCGGACGAGATCGAGAGCCGCCTGGCGCCCCCCGACAGCTGGCGCCGACGCCTGTGCGAGTGGGCCTTGGCCCATCCCCAGGGCCTGTTGGCGCGCCTGCTCAAGCATCGGGTGCGCCGCCTGCTGGGCTTTGCTCGCCTGCAATTCATCTGGCAGGCCCCCCAGGCCACGACGCCACCGGCCACCCCGGCCTGGATCGTCGAATTCACACGGAACATTGCATGAGCCACGCCGAATCCATTTTGCAAGTCAGTGACATCTCCCTGTCGTTCAAGGGGGTCAAGGCCATCAATCAACTGTCGTTCGAGGTGCGCCGGGGCGAGATCTGTGCCCTGATCGGCCCCAATGGCGCGGGCAAGAGTTCGCTGCTCAACGTGCTCAACGGGGTCTATCGCTTTGACGCCGGGACCATCGTGTTCGAGCGCCAGCCGTTGCAGCGCATCGACCCGCTGGACGCCGCGCGCCGGGGCATCGGCCGCACGTTCCAGAACAACGCGCTGTTCAAGAAGATGAGCGTGCTGGACAACCTGCTCACCGGCCTTTCGCGCCACTCCCGCGCGCGCTTCATCGAACAGGCCCTGGGCTTGCCCCGGGCCCGCCGTGAAGCCCGGGCATTCCGCCAGCTGGCCGAAGGCATCCTGCAGTTTCTGGAATTGCAGGCATTGCGCGATGTGCCGGTGGGCAACCTGGCCTATGGCCTGCAAAAGCGCGTCGAGTTGGGCAGGGCGCTGATCGCCGGGCCCAGCCTGTTGCTGCTGGACGAACCCCTGGCCGGAATGAATGCCGAGGAGAAGCAGGAAATGGCCCGCTTCATCGCCGACATCAACCGTGACCTGGGCACCACCGTGGTGCTGATCGAGCACGACATGGCGGTGGTCATGGACCTGTGCGACCACGTGGTGGTGCTCGACTACGGACGCAAGGTGGGCGATGGCACACCGGCCGAGGTCCAGGCCAACCCCGAGGTGATCGCCGCTTACCTGGGGGCCGTGCACTGATGGCATTCTTCTTCGAAACCCTGCTCGGCGGTCTGCTGGCCGGCACCCTGTATTCACTGGTGGCCATCGGCTTCGTGCTGATCTACAAGGCCAGTGGCGTGTTCAATTTCGCCCAGGGCTCGATGCTGCTGTTCGCCGCGCTGACCTTCGTCAGCCTGCACGAGCAGGGCGTGCCTTTCGCCCTGGCACTGTTGCTGACGGTGCTGGTGATGATCCTCGGCGCCTGGCTGATCGAACGCCTGGTGCTGCGGCCCTTGGTCAACCGCTCGCCGATCACCCTGTTCATGGCCACCCTGGGCCTGTCGTTCATCATCGAGGGCCTGGCCCAGGGCCTGATGGGCTCCCAGGTGCGGGCCCTGGACCTGGGCATCGACGATGTACCGCTGTTCCTCGGGCCGCTGATGGTCAGCCAGTTCGACCTGATTGCCGCGGCTACCGCCCTGGTGCTGGTGACGGTGCTGGCGCTGCTGTTCAACAAGACCCGCATCGGCATCTCGCTGCGGGCGGTGGCCGACGACACCACGGCGGCGCTGTCCATCGGCATCAACCTCAACCGCATCTGGCAGATCGTCTGGGCGGTGGCCGGGGTGGTAGGGCTGGTGGCCGGGCTGCTCTGGGGGGCACGCCAGGGGGTGCAGTTCTCTCTATCGCTGGTGGTGCTCAAGGCGCTGCCGGTGCTGATCATCGGCGGCTTCACCTCGATCGGCGGGGCGATTGCCGGCGGCCTGATCGTGGGCGCCGCCGAAAACCTGGCGGAGGTCTATATCGGCCCGCTGATTGGCGGCGGCATCAGCCCCTGGTTCGCCTATGTCCTGGCCCTGGCCTTCCTCTATATCCGCCCCGCCGGCCTGTTCGGCGAGCGGGCCATCGAGCGAGTGTGAATTGATGTCCCTTCTTCTGACGCGGCAAACCGCCCCCTTGCTGATGGTCCAGCGCCGCCTGCCCTGGGGCCTGGCCGGCCTGTTGCTGCTGGCCTTCGGCGTGGTGCCGGTGCTGGGCAACGACTATTGGCTCAACGCGATCCTGATTCCGTTCCTGGTGCTGTCCCTGGCCGGGCTCGGGCTCAACCTGCTGACCGGCTACACCGGCCAGACCTCGGTGGGCGCCGCCGGCTTCATGGCCGTGGGGGCCTTTGCCACCTACGGTATTCTGCTGCGCCTGCCGCAGCTGGGGCTGCCCCTGGCCCTGCTCGGCGGCGGCCTGATCAGCGCCCTGGTGGGCTGGCTGTTCGGCCTGCCCAGCTCGCGGATCAAGGGTTTCTACCTGATGGTCAGCACCCTGGCGGCGCAGTTCTTCCTGGAGTGGCTGTTCGTCAAGTTTCCCTGGTTCTACAACTACGGTTCCTCGGGCACCATTTCGGCGCCGCAGTTGAGCCTGCTGGGCCATGACCTGAACCACCCCCAGGGGCGCTACCTGCTGACCCTGGTGACGGTGCTGCTGTTGACCTGGGTCGCGCAGAACCTGGTGCACAGCCAGGTCGGGCGCAACTGGATGGCGATCCGCGACATGGACACCGCCGCCGCGGTGATCGGCATCCCGGTGGCCCGCTACAAACGCCAGGCGTTTGCCGTCAGCTCGTTCTACCTGGGCATCGCCGGTGCGCTGTGGGCCTTCGCCTACCTGGGTACCGCCAGCGCCAGCAGCTTCGATATCAATCGTTCGTTCCAGATCCTCTTCATCATCATTATCGGCGGCATGGGCAGCGTGGCCGGCAACTTCGTCGGCGCGGCCTTCATCAGCCTGTTGCCGATTCTCCTCAGCCATGCCGGGCAGGCACTGCTGGGCGGGGCGGTGGACGCCGGGCAGTTGCAGAACCTGCAGAAAATCATTTTCGGCGTGCTGATCATCCTGTTCCTGATCAAGGAACCCGAGGGCCTGATCCGCTTGCTGGGCAACTTGCGCGAGCGCCTGCGGCACTGGCCGCTGCGCTTCTGAATTCCTCCTCCCAGAACAGAGAGACAACATGCGTGCATCCTTGAAAGCTTCCCTGGCCGGCGCGGCGTTGCTGCTGGCGGCGGCCGTTGCCCCGGCAGCCCAGGCCGGGCCGGACCAGCAGTTCTTCCCCCTGGTCACCTACCGCGTCGGCGCCTATGCCTCCAGCGGGGTGCAGGTGTGGGCCGGGATGATCGACTACCTGAACTACATCAACCAGGTGGAGGGCGGCATCAACGGGGTCAAGCTGGTGTGGCAGGAGTGCGAGACCGAATGGACCGCCGAGAAGGGCATCGAGTGCTACGAGCGCTTCAAGAACGGCCTGGATGGCGCACCGGTAGCGGTCTACCAGCCCAACGGCGCACCGGCGGCCTATGCCCTGAGTGAGCGTGCCGAGGTGGACAAAATCCCGCTGATCACCCTGGGCTACGGCCGCACCGAAGCCACCGACGGCACGGTGTTCCCCTACAACTTCCCGGTGATGCTGACCTTCTACAGCGAGGCCTCGACCCTGGTGAACTACATCGCCCAGCGCGAGGGCGGGTTCGACCGGCTCAAGGGCAAGAAGATCGCCACGCTTTATCACGACTCCGCCTATGGCCGGGAAACCCTCGGGCCACTCAAGCTGCTGGCCGAGAAGTACGGTTTCGAGAACATCCAGATCCCGGTGGCCGACCCGGGCAACGAGCAGTCGGCGCAATGGCGGCAGATCCGCCAGCAGAACCCGGACTGGGTGTTCCTGCGCACCTGGGGCGTGTCCACCCCGGTGGCGGTGAAGACCGCCGCGCGCTTCGGCTTCCCGGTGGACCACATCATCGGCGATATCTGGGCCAGCTCCAGCGAAGACGTGCTGCCGGCCGGCGCCGCGGCCAAGGGCTACCTGGCGCTGACGCCCTACCCGGCGGGCAGTGACTTCGAGATCCACAAGCGCCTGAAGCAGTACATCCTCGATACCGGCAAGAGCGACCTCAAGGACCTGAAGAATTTCGGCAGCGTGTACTACAACTCCGGCCTGGTGAACGCGGCGGTGGCGGTGGAGGCGATCCGGACCGCCCAGGGCAAGTTCGGCAAGCGCCCGCTCAATGGCGAGGAAGGGCGCTGGGGCCTGGAACACCTGAACATCGACGACGCCCGGCTCAAGGACATGGGTTACCTGGGGCTGATGCAGAACCTCAAGCTGTCCTGCCGCGATCACGAAGGCGGCGGCGCGGCCCGGGTGCAGCAATGGGACGGCGCCAACTGGACCCTGATCAGCGAGTGGATTGCCGCCGACCGCGCGCTGCTACGGCCGCTGATCGACGAAAAGGCCGCGGCCTTTGCCAAGGAGAAGCGCCTGGTGCCCCGTACATGCAACGAGGCTGACTGAACCATGAGCCACAGCGCCACGGCCGCGACGGCCGAGACCTTGCTGCAGGTACAGGACATCGAGGTGATCTACGACGGCGTGATCCTGGCGCTGGCCGGGGTATCTTTGAGCGTGCCCCGGGGGGCCATCGTCGCCTTGCTGGGGGCCAATGGCGCCGGCAAGAGCACCACCCTCAAGGCCATTTCCGGGCTGGTGCGGGCCGAGCGTGCCGAGCTCAGCCGCGGCGCCATCGCCTTTGCCGGGCAGGACCTGGCCGGGGTCGACCCCAGCCAGCGGGTGCGCCAGGGCATGGTGCATGTGCTGGAAGGGCGCCACGTCTTCCCCCAGTTGACGGTGGAAGACAACCTGCGCGCCGGCGGCTTTGTCCGTGGCCTGGGCCGGCGCCAGCTGGAACAGGACCTGGAGCGTATCTACAGCTGGTTTCCGCGGCTGCTGACCAAGCGCCGGGTGCGCGCCGGGCTGACCTCCGGTGGCGAGCAGCAGATGCTGGCCATCGGCCGGGCGTTGATGACTCGTCCTACTTTGGTACTGCTGGATGAACCGTCCATGGGCCTTGCGCCTATTATCGTCCAGGAGATTTTCCAGATCGTCGCCCAGCTCAATCGCGAGGCGGGGGTGAGCTTTCTGATCGCCGAGCAAAGCATTAATCTGGCGCTCAAGTACGCTTCCCATGCCTACCTGCTGGACACCGGCCGCGTGGCCTTGTCCGGCAGCGCCGAGCAACTGCTGGCCCGGGGCGACCTGCAGGATTTCTACCTGGGCAAACACTGACCGTGAGCATTCCATGAGCCAAACCCACACCGGACAGGCAACCCCTGCCACCCGTGATGCGCCAATCCTGATCGTCGGCGGCGGCCTCAGCGGCGCCTTGCTGGCCGCCCAGTTGCTGCGCCTGCCGGGCCAGCGACGGATCCTGGTCATAGAACCGCGCAGCGAGCTGGGGCGCGGCGAGGCCTACAGCGCCGTGGAGCTGGGGCACACCCTCAATGGCAACGCCGCGCGCATGAGCGTCGACCCGGACAACGCCGACGACCTGACCCAATGGCTGGCCCGCCACATTGCCGAGGGCGGCTGGCCCGAGTCGGACCGCCAGCATGTGCCGGTCAGCGAACTGTTTCCACCCCGCGGGCTGTTTGGTGTCTACGTCCAGCAGCGCCTGGCCGAGGCCCAGGTGCAGGGCCGGGCGCAGGGCTCCTCGTTGAGCCATGTGCAGGGCGAGGCGGTGGACCTGGAAACCGGCCCTGACGGCGTGCTGCTGACCCTGGCCGATGGCCGGCAACTGCCCGGCGCGGTGGCGGTGCTGGCCACCGGCATGTTCCCGGCGGCGCGTACCCCGCAGACCCGTTCCAGCGGCCTGAATGCCGCGGCGCTGGACCCCTGGGATGTGGCCGCCATGGCCCGCCTCGATCCCCGGGCGACGGTGCTGATCATCGGTTCCGGGCTGACCATGGTGGACGCCGTGGTGTCCCTGGAGCAGGCCGGGCATCGTGGGCCGATCGAGGTGTTTTCCCGGCATGGGCTGCTGCCGCACGTGCGCCGCCAGCCCCCGGCCTGGGAAGACTTTCTCGGCGCCGACCCGAGCATCCGCAGCCCTCGGCAACTGCTGCGGGCGCTGCGCCGGCAATGCCGCGCGGCCGAGGCCCAGGGCATCGACTGGCAGGCCCCGCTGGACACGGTGCGGGTGCATATAGGGCGCCTGTGGAGCCAGGCCAGCGAGGTGCACAAACGCCAGTTCGTGCGCCATGTACGGCCCTGGTGGGAAAGCCATCACCATCGCTCGCCGCCCCTGAGCGCCGAGCTGGTGGCGCGCCTGCATGAAGAAGGGCGGTTGCGGATTCATGCCGCTTGCTACCAGGGCCTGGAGCCGGGCGACGAAGGCCGGCTGGCGATCCGCCTGCGCTACCGCGGCAGCCAGGACAGCGTGCGCATGGCGGGCGATGCCCTGATCAACTCCAGCGGCATCGAATACGACTGGCGCCGGGTGGCGCGGCCCTTGCCGCGCCAGCTGCTGGCCCGCGGCCTGGTGACACCCGGGCCTTTGGCCCTGGGCATCAGCGCCGCACCCGATGGTGCCGTGCACAACGCCCAGGGCCAGGCCTGCGAGCGCCTGTTCGCCATGGGGCCGCCCCTGCGCGGCCTGTGGTGGGAAAGCACCGCCGTCACCGACGTCGCCCTGCAGGCCAAGGCCCTGGCCGCGCGCCTGGCCAACCACCAACCGTAGGCGCTGGCTTGCCAGCGAAGGCGCCCGCAAGATCGCCTTCGCCGGCAAGTCGGCTCCTACAGTGCCACCCAGCGCTGTTCGGCGGCGGCAGTGCGGATCGCCGCGGCCAGGCGCTCCACTTCCCAGGCTTCAGCGAAATCCGTGCCGTCCCGGCCCTGGCCGCACAGGGCCATGATCAATTCGTGAACTTCCAGGGTCTTGAGTTCGTTGTAGCCCAGCTGGTGCCCCGGGGCCGGGCTGAAGGCCGCGTAGCCGGGCAGGGCGGGCCCGGCCAGCAGACGCTGGAAACCCTTCTGGCCGACCCGGTACAGGCGCAGTTCGTTGAGACGTTCCTGGTCGAACGCCAGGGTGCCGAGGGTGCCGCTGATCTCGAAGCTCAGGTGGTTCTTGTAACCATGCTTGATCCAGCTGCTGCTCAGCGTGCCCCGCGCGCCATTGGCAAAGCGCAGCAGGGCATGGGCCTGGTCATCCACGGCGATGGCGCGGCGTTCCTGGCTGCCGGCTTCGGTGGGGCGTTGCAGGTGCACGGTCTGGGTATCGGCGCACACCGCCTGCACCGGCCCCATGAGAAAGCGTGCCATGGCCAGCAGGTGGCTGCCCAGGTCCGCCAGGGCGCCGCCGGCGTGCTGCGGCTCGCAACGCCAGGACCAGGGGGCATCCGGGTCGGCCATGAAGTCTTCGCTGAACTCGCCCTGGAAACTCACCAGTTGCCCCAGTTCGCCGTTGCCGATCATGTCCCTGGCCTGGGCGATCACCGGGTTGTGCTGGTAGTTGTAGCCCACCCGGGTCACCACCCCGGCGGCCTGGGCCGCGTGGTGCATCTGCCGGGCCTGTTCGACGCTGACCGCCAGGGGCTTTTCGCAGTACACCGCCTTGCCTGCGGCCAGCGCCGCCATGGCCATGGGGAAGTGCAGGTGGTTGGGAGTGGTGATGGCCACCAGGTTGACCCGGGGGTTGGCCACCAGGGCCTGCCAGTCGGCATGGGCCTGGGCAAAGCCCCAGGCGCCGGCGCAGTGTTCGCCGCGCTGGGCGTCGGCGTCGGCCAGGGCCGCCAGGTGCAGGCGTACCGGCAATTCGAAGACCGCGCCGGCACTGCGAAACGCCAGGGCGTGGGCACGCCCCATGAAACCGGTGCCGATCAAACCAATGCCGAGCTCGTCCATAACCGCACCTGCAGAATTATTGTTCTAGGGAGGGCTAGTTATGGAATAAATATTCTTTAATTACAATTGGTGGAATTAAAATTTTGAAAGACGCCTGTAGGAGCCGGCTCGCCGGCGAAAAGGGCCGCCTGAGTTGCGCCGGGCTCAAGGCCCTCTTCGCTGGCAAGCCAGCTCCTGCGGGAAATGAAAAAGGCAGCCCGGAGGCTGCCTTTTTTGTGGTGCAAGCGGGCCTCAGGAGAGGAAGCCGCCGTCCACATTGAGCGAGACACCCGTGGTGTAGCTGGAGGCGTCGCTGGCCAGGTAGAGCACCGCGCCGGCCATTTCGCTGGGGTCGGCTACGCGCTTGAGGGGGATCTGCGCCAGGGCGGTCTTGAGTATGGCGTCGTTCTTGACCAGGGCCGAGGCGAACTTGGTGTCGGTCAGGCCCGGCAGCAGGGCGTTGCAGCGGATGCCGAACTGCGCGCATTCCTTGGCGAAGACCTTGGTCATGTTGATCACCGCAGCCTTGGTCACCGAGTAGATGCCCTGGAAGATCCCCGGCGAGATGCCGTTGATCGAGGCCACGTTGATGATGCTGCCGCCGCCGTTTTCGCGCATCAGCTTGCCGGCTTCCACCGACATGAAGAAGTAGCCGCGGATGTTGACGTCGACGGTCTTCTGGAAGGCCCCCAGGTCAGTGTCCAGGACGTTGCAGAACTGCGGATTGGTCGCGGCGTTGTTGACCAGGATGTCCAGGCGCCCGAACTGTTCGCGGATGCCGGCGAAGACTTGGCTGATCTGCTCCATTTCACCGATGTGGCAGGCAATGGCGGTGGCCTTGCCGCCGGCGGCGATGATCGCGTCGGCCACGTGCTGGCAACCTTCGAGCTTGCGGCTCGACACGATGACATGGGCGCCTTGCTGGGCCAGCAACTTGGCAATGGCCTCACCGATGCCGCGGCTGGCGCCGGAGACGAATGCGATCTTGCCGTCGAGGTCGAACAACTGAGTCTTGGACATGGTTTTTCCTTGTTTTGGCTGTCGAGCGCCGGGGCGCGGTCAGAGGCTGGATTTGTGAATGACCTGCAGGCTCATCTGCTCCAGCAGTTTGTTCATGTGAATGAACTGCGCGAAGCGTTTGTCCTGGGTCTGGCCATGGTAGAAGCGGTAGTAGATCTGCTGCACGATGCCGGCCAGGCGGAACAGGCCGTAGGTGTAGTAGAAGTCGAAGTTGCCGATTTCGATTCCCGCGCGCTCGGCGTAGTAGTCGACGAACTGCTGGCGGGTGAGCATGCCCGGGGCGTTGCTCGGCTGGCGGCGCATCAGTTGCACCGGCGCCGGGTCGCCGGCCTCGATCCAGTAGGCCAGGGTGTTGCCCAGGTCCATCAGCGGGTCGCCCAGGGTGGTCAGCTCCCAGTCCAGCACGCCGATGATCTGCATCGGGTTCTGTGGGTCGAGGATCACGTTGTCGAAGCGGTAGTCGTTGTGCACGATGCTAGAGGTCGGGTGGTCGGCGGGCATCTTCTCGTTGAGCCAGGCCTTGACCTTTTCCCAGTGCGGCGCGTCCGGGGTCAGGGCCTTCTCGTAGCGGTCGCTCCAGCCCTTGATCTGGCGCTGCACATAGCCTTCGGGCTTGCCCAGGTCACCCAGGCCGCAGGCGCTGTAGTCGACCCGGTGCAGCTCGACGAAACGATCGATGAAGCTCTTGCACAGGGCCTCGGTCTGGCCGGCATCCAGGCCCAGCTCCGGCGGCAGGTCGGAGCGCAGGATGATGCCCTTGACCCGTTCCATGACATAGAACTCGGCACCGATCACCGACTCGTCGGTGCAGTGCACGTAGGCCTTGGGGCAGTAGGGGAAACCGTCCTTGAGCTGGTTGAGAATGCGGAACTCGCGGCCCATGTCGTGGGCCGACTTGGCCTTGTGGCCGAAGGGCGGGCGACGCAGGACAAACTCCTGCCCGGGGTATTCCAGCAGGTAGGTGAGGTTCGAGGCACCGCCCGGGAACTGGCTGATCTGCGGCGTACCGCTCAGGCCGGGAATGTGCGCCTTGAGGTACGGGTCGATCAGGTTGGCATCGAGTTCCTCGCCGGAGCGAGTGCGGGTGGACTGGTCTGTAAGCGCCATGCTTATCCCTTCTGCTTATTCTGGAGGCCAGAGATTATTGGCTAATCTAATGCGCCTACCGGCCCCTCACAATCGCGGCGGGCCTTTATAGGTGCGCGTGTTGCCGGACAATCATTGCTTTTGATACAAGCGTTTGAATTTAGCCCCGTGTGTCTACGACCCGATGAGACCAAGCCGGCTCCTACACCAGTCATGCAGGCACAGAGGTTGTCCGCCCCACGAGCATAGGCGTTGACTCGGGGCTGGGTCAGTTCGGTGCCGGCAGGGCCAGCGGGGTCAGCAGTGGCCGGCCTTCGAAGTGGGCCAGCAGGTTCTGGCCGACCATCGCCACGGTATCGCGGCTGGCCTGGGGCGAAAGGCCGGCGACGTGAGGGGTCAGCACCACATTGTCCAGGCCCTTGAAACCGTCCGGTACTTGGGGTTCGTCATCGAACACATCCAGGGCCGCGCCGGCAATCCGCCGCTGCTGCAGGGCCTGCAGCAGGGCGTTGGTGTCCACCACGCTGGCCCGGGCGATGTTCACCAGGAAACCTTCGGGGCCAAGGGCTTCCAGCACCGGCTGGTCCACCAGGTGCCGGGTGTCGGCGCCGCCCGGGGTGGCGATCACCAGGACGTCCGAGTCCCGGGCCAGTTCCACCAGGGTCGGGCAGAAGCGGTAGGGCAGCTCGGGGCGTGGCTGGCGGCTGTGGTAGCTCACCGGCATGTCGAAACCCAGGGCGCAGCGCCGGGCGATGGCCTGGCCCACGGCGCCGAGGCCGAGCACCCCCAGGCGCATGCCGGCCAGGGACGGGCGCAGCACCTTCGGCCAGTGTCCCTGGCGTACCGCGGCGTCGGACTGGGGAATGCCGCGCACCAGAGACAGCAACAGGGCCAGGGCATGATCGGCCACGGACGAGGCGTTGACCCCGGCGCCATTGGTTACCGCGATCCCGCGATTGCTCGCCGCTTGCAGGTCCACTTGCTCATAGCCGGCGCCGATCACGCAGATGATCTGCAATCGGGGCAGGGCGGCGATTTCCGCCGCGCTCAGCCCCAGGGGGCCACGGGTCAGCACCGCATCGATCTGCCCGGCGTGGTCCCGGATCGCCTGGGCCCGGGTCTGTGGGGTGGGTGCCAGGATCAGCCTGAAACCCAGGTCTTCGAGGTGCGGCAGGTAGGCGTTGACGTTTTCAACCAGGACCAGAACGGTGGCGCGCATGGCGGACTCCTCGTGGGTTAGCGGGGCAGGGGTTGGCGCAATTGAAAGATGTTGCCTTCCGGGTCGATGCCGTCGCAGGCCCGGGCGTCCTTGAATTGCCATTCGCGCTCGGCCTCGTACACCCGGCCACCGGCCTTGGCAGCGCGCTGTCGGGCCCGGGCCAGGTCGTCTACCTGGAACAGCGGCTTGCAGGCGCAATCGCTGCGGGGCAGCGGCGGTTCCTGGAGGACGATGCGCGCAGCAATCGCTGGCGGCACCTGGACCAGGGTCAGCTCGAAGCCCTGGTGGGCCAGTTGCTGGTAGTCGGCTTGCTGTTCGGTGATGGGCCAGCCCAGCAGTTCGGCATAGAAGCGGGCGAGGGAAGGTGGATCAAGGCTGTAGAGGAGGCAGCCGGCGATCGTCGTGGCGCTCATGGAGGGTTCCATACGGGCAGGGGCGAAGGCTCAAGGGTGCGGGTTGCGAGGGATTTTGGCAATGCTCGCCGGCACCGTTCCCGGGGGAATCACGCCATGTTCGGCGTGCCCGGGGCGGTGTGGGAACGATGGGGTCAGAAGGTTACGTCGGCGGTCGTGGCCAGGCGCACGAAGGGGCCGTTCAGGGTGGCGTTATGGTGGGCGATGATGGTTCTTGCCCCGATCAGCGGCGTGTCCATGCAGGTATGGGCGTCCTCCACCAGCACGGCGGCAAAGCCCAGGTCGCCGGCGGCGCGGCAGGTGGTATCGACGCAGTACTGGGTCTTCATGCCGGCGATCACCAGTTCATTGACCTGAGCCTCCTGCAGGCGCTCGGCCAGCCCGGTGCCGACAAAGCAACTGGGGCGCGTCTTGTCCAGTACGCAGTCCAGCTCTTCATCTACTTCCAGGGTCGGCAGCAGTTGCCAGAAGGGGCTGCCAGCGGCAATCGGGGATTCGGCGGGGCCGGTATGGCGCACGGCGAAGATCGGCGCCCCGGCCTGGCGGGCGCGGCGGATCAGTTGGTTGATGTTTTCCAGGACCTGCTCGCGCTTGTAGGGCTTGTCCGGTCCATTGAACAACCCGACCTGCATGTCGATTACCAGCAGGGCACGCTTGGCGTTGGATAAAGGCATCTTGTCTCTCCTTGTAGTGCCAGCTGGACGGAGAAACAAAAGGCCCCGTCCATTGCTGGCGGGGCCTTGGTTCTACTGTGCTTGTGTCATCCCGCACAGCCACCACACGACCCGCCGGAGGCAGTCGTGGTGGTGGAGGTAGGGTTCAGCGCGTAGATATTCATGGGGTCCGATCATGCCGCCTGCCCGTGAGGCTTGTCAACGCGGCCCGCTAGGGGCCGGCTTGCCGGCGAATGGCGTCTTCAGGCGGGCAACTTCGCTGGCAAGCCAGCTCCTGCGGAACCCGGATTGAGCGGGAGAGGGCCGGGCCAGACGCTTTCCCATCAAACGAAAAAATACCTGCAGCGCATAAACCGTTCCTCAGCTGAGTCTATGCAGCGCCCTTGGAATCCCGGACAATCGCGCCCCCTCTTTTCGCTCGGGCACTGCCTGTCGGGTACTCCGATACGCCCGGGTGAATGGCAAACGACCGGAATGTGGAGATCCCACCGGATGAATGATCAGGCCAACAGCGTTGATCAACGCTTTGAAACCGCGGCCCCAGCGACCCTGACCCGCTGGAACCGCCAAGACACCACCTGGATGCTCGGCCTGTTTGGCACGGCCATCGGTGCCGGTACCCTGTTCCTGCCCATCAATGCCGGCATCGGCGGTTTCTGGCCGCTGTTGATCCTGGCGCTGCTGGCCTTCCCCATGACCTTCTATGCACACCGCGGCCTGACCCGCTTCGTGCTTTCCGGGCGTGACGGTGCGGACATCACTGACGTGGTGGAAGAGCACTTCGGGCTCACCGCCGGTGCCCTGATCACCTTGCTGTACTTTTTGGCGATCTTCCCGATCCTGCTGATCTACAGCGTGGCCCTGACCAACACCGTCGACAGCTTCATGACCAACCAACTGCACATCGCGCCGCCACCGCGGGCGATCCTGGCCCTGGTGCTGATCTTCGGCCTGCTGGTGGTGGTGCGTTGCGGCGAGCAGGTGATCGTCAAGGCCATGAGCCTGATGGTCTACCCGTTCATCGTGGCCCTGCTGTTCCTCGCGGTGTTCCTGATCCCGCACTGGAATGGCGGCATCCTCGCCACCGTCAGCGATGTCCCGGCGCCTTCGGCCTTCCTGCATACCCTGTGGCTGGCGATTCCGGTGATGGTCTTCTCGTTCAACCATTCGCCGATCATCTCGGCCTTTGCCGTGGACCAGAAGCGCCGCTATGGCGTGCACGCCGAAGAGCGCAGTTCGCAGATTCTCTCGCGTGCCCACCTGCTGATGGTGGGCATGGTGCTGTTCTTCGTCTTCAGCTGCGTACTGACCCTGAACCCGGCGCAGCTGGCCGAAGCCAAGGCGCAGAACCTGTCGATCCTGTCCTACCTGGCCAACCATTTCCAGAACCCGACCATCGCCTTCGCCGCGCCGTTGATTGCCTTCGTGGCCATCGCCAAGTCCTTCCTGGGCCACTACATCGGTGCCAGCGAAGGCCTCAAGGGCCTGATCGGCAAGAGCGGCCGGCGCCCGGGCACGAAAACCCTGGACCGCGTCACCGCCGCCTTCATGCTGGTGATCTGCTGGGCCGTGGCCACCCTCAACCCGAGCATCCTGACGATGATCGAGACCATGGGCGGCCCGGTGATCGCGGCGATCCTGTTCCTGATGCCGATGTACGCCATCCGCAAGGTGCCGGCCATGGCCCGCTACCGCGGCCAGGCTTCCAACGTCTTCGTGACCCTGGTGGGCCTGGTGGCCATTACTGCCCTGGTGTACTCCCTGGCGTCCTGACAGCCTCCCGGCGCCTTCCGGTAGGAGCCGGCTTGCCGGCGCCGCAAGCCAACTGCAAGGCGCGCGGACGCCTCCCTGGCGAACCCGCTGCTGCACACAACGCCGTCGGTACTTCACTGTACCGGCGGCGTTGTCGTTCAAGGCATTGATCAGGATTGTTTGCTGCCTTGAATAAAGGGCTAAGCTGGTGCTCTTATTGCTGCCAGGAACCCGCCCATGGCCATTCCCGCCCCTCTGGCTGCAAGCCTGCCCAAACATGTTTATTCCGTTGGGCGACACCCCCTGAATCTGGATTTTGCGTTGTCACGGATGAACCCGATTGGCCACTGAACCCCTGATCCACCCAACCGCTGCACCCAAGCGCACCCGCGACCTGCTGGCCGGCCTGTCCATTGCCGGCCTGTTGTTGCCGGAAGCCGTAGCCTATTCCAGCATCGCCGCCTTGCCGCCTCAGGCCGGGGTCATTGCCCTGTTTGCCGGGTTGCTGTGCTACGGCCTGTTGGGCACCAGCCGCTTTGCCATTGTTTCTGCCACTTCATCGTCGGCCGCAGTGCTGGCGGCGGCCACCCTGTCCCTGGCCGGTGGCGACGCCCAGCTGCGCCTGAGCCTGGCCTTTGCCCTGGTGCTGCTCACTGGGGTGTTCTTCCTCCTGGCCGGGCTGTTCCGCCTGGGCGGCGTGACCGCCTTCATTGCCAAGCCGGTGCTGCGCGGCTTTGCCTTCGGCCTGGCGTTGACCATTGTCCTCAAGCAGTTCGCCACCGTGGTCGGGGTGCACCTGAGCACCGGTAACCTGGTGCGCTTCCTGCCGCAGTTGCTGGAGCAGTGGCCGCAATGGAACTGGGCCGGCGCCGCGGTGGCGGCGGTGGCGCTGCTGGTGCTGGGGATCTGCTCGCGAATTCCCTATGTGCCCGGCGGGCTGGTGGCGGTGGTGATCGGCATTGGCGCCGGCCAGTGGTTCAACCTGCCGGCCCATGGCGTCGACCTGATCGGGGTCATCGAACTCAAGCTGGAGGTGCCGAGCCTGCCGCAACTGCCTTTTGCCGACTGGCTGCGCCTGGGGGAGCTGGCGTTCGCCCTGGTGATGATCCTGTATGCCGAATCCTATGGTTCCATCAGCTCCTTTGCCCTGAAGCATGGCGACCGGGTTTCCTCCAACCGCGACCTGCTGGCCCTGGGCGCTTCCAATCTGCTCTCGGGGCTGTTCCATGGCATGCCCGCCGGGGCCGGCTACTCGGCCACCTCCGCCAATGAAGCGGCCGGGGCGCGCTCGCGCCTGGCAGGGCTGACCGCGGCGGCGGTGATGCTGCTCATCGTGCTGACCGTGCTGCCCTATATCGCCCTGACCCCGGAGCCGGTGCTGGCGGCGATTGTCATGTACGCCCTGGGCCATGGCCTGAGCCTGCAACCCCTGGGGCGCTACTTCATCTGGCGGCGTGACCGGGTGCTGGTGATCTGCGCGGTCAGCGCGGTGCTGGTGCTGGGGGTGCTGGACGGGCTGCTGCTGTCAGTGGGCATCAGCATCCTGTTGCTGCTGCGGCAGATGTCGGCGGCGGATATCCAGATCCTCGGGCAACTGGGCAGCGGCCACGACTTTGTCGATCTCAGCCGTCATCCTCAGGCCCGACAGGTGCCCGGCGTGCTGATCCTGCGGCCGGGGGAGGCGCTGTTCTTCGCCAACGCCGAACGCATCCTTGGCGGCGCCCTGCGCCTGATCCGCCACGTGCAGGCGCCGATCCACAGCATCATCCTCAGCCTGGAGGAGTCCCCGGACCTGGACGGCACCAGCATCGAGGCCCTGGACGAGTTCTTCCGCCAGGTCAGCCTGGAGCACAAGCACCTGGCCCTGGCGCGGCTCAAGCACGAGGCCAAGGACGCCCTGGCACTGCTGCCGTCGAGCCGCGAGTACCAGGTGCTGCTCAGCGGCACCAGCGTCGACGACACGCTGCAGGAGAGCCTGCGGGGCTGGAAGGCCGGGGCTATTTCCCAGGCATAAAAAAACGCCGCGTATCGTGGAATACGCGGCGTTCCTTCTTACAACGCTACAGCCTTAGGCTTGCACCACCGGGATGTTGGCGTTGGCAGCCGCTTCACGGAACTCGGCGATCTGGTCGAAGGACAGGTAGCGGTAGATATCGGCCGCCATGCTGTCGATCTTGCCAGCGTATTCCATGTACTCCTCGACGGTCGGCAGGCGACCCAGGATCGAAGCCACCGACGCCAGCTCGGCCGAAGCCAGGTAGACGTTGGCGCCATCACCCAGACGGTTCGGGAAGTTACGGGTCGAGGTCGACACCACGGTGCTGTTCGGCTCGACGCGTGCCTGGTTACCCATGCACAGCGAGCAGCCTGGCATTTCCATGCGTGCGCCGGCCTTGCCGTAGATGCCGTAGTAGCCTTCTTCGGTCAGTTGGTGAGCGTCCATCTTGGTCGGCGGCGACAGCCACAGACGGGTTGGCAGCTGGCCCTTGACCTGATCCAGCAGTTTACCGGCAGCGCGGAAGTGACCGATGTTGGTCATGCACGAACCGATGAACACTTCGTCGATCTTCTCGCCAGCAACGCTGGACAGCAGACGGGCGTCGTCCGGGTCGTTCGGCGCGCACAGTACAGGCTCGCTGATGTCGGCCAGGTCGATTTCGATGATTTCGGCGTATTCGGCGTCGGCGTCGGCTTCCATCAACTCAGGGTTGGCGATCCAGGCTTCCATCGCTTGAGCGCGACGTTCCAGGGTACGTGCGTCACCGTAGCCTTCGCCGATCATCCAGCGCAGCAGGGTGATGTTGGACTGCAGGTACTCGGTGATCGACTCTTTCGACAGCTTGATGGTGCAACCGGCAGCCGAACGTTCGGCCGAGGCGTCGGACAGTTCGAACGCCTGCTCCAGGGTCAGGCCTTCCAGGCCTTCGATTTCCAGGATGCGGCCGGAGAAGGCGTTTTTCTTGCCTTTCTTCTCGACGGTCAGCAGGCCGTTCTGGATGGCGAAGTAAGGAATGGCATGGACCAGGTCACGCAGGGTGATGCCAGGTTTCATTTTGCCCTTGAAGCGCACCAGGATCGATTCCGGCATGTCCAGCGGCATGACGCCGGTGGCAGCGGCGAACGCCACCAGGCCGGAGCCGGCCGGGAACGAGATGCCCATCGGGAAACGGGTGTGGGAGTCACCACCGGTACCGACGGTGTCTGGCAGCAGCATGCGGTTCAGCCACGAGTGGATGATGCCGTCGCCCGGACGCAGGGAAACGCCGCCGCGGGTCATGATGAAGTCAGGCAGGGTGTGGTGGGTGGTCACGTCGATCGGCTTCGGATACGCCGCGGTGTGGCAGAAGGACTGCATCACCAGGTCAGCGGAGAAGCCCAGGCACGCCAGGTCTTTCAGTTCGTCACGGGTCATTGGACCGGTGGTGTCCTGGGAACCCACGGTGGTCATCTTCGGTTCGCAGTAGGTGCCAGGACGCACGCCTTTGCCTTCTGCCAGGCCGCAGGCCTTGCCGACCATCTTCTGCGCCAGGGTGAAGCCCTTGGTGCTTTCAACAGGGGCTTCGGGCTTCTTGAACAGGTCGAACGCAGGCAGGCCCAGTTCGGCGCGAGCCTTCTCGGTCAGGCCACGGCCGATGATCAGCGGGATACGGCCGCCGGCACGGACTTCGTCGAGCAGGACCGGGGTCTTCATTTCGAAGGTGGCCAGGACTTCGTCGGTACCGTGCTTGCAGACTTTGCCTGCGTGCGGGTACAGGTCGATCACATCGCCCATGTTCATCTTCGACACGTCGAATTCGATCGGCAGGGCGCCGGCGTCTTCCATGGTGTTGTAGAAGATCGGGGCGATCTTGCTGCCGAAGCAGAAGCCGCCGGCACGCTTGTTCGGAACATAAGGCACGTCGTCGCCGAAGAACCACAGCACCGAGTTGGTGGCCGATTTACGCGAGGAACCGGTACCGACCACGTCACCGACGTAGGCGATCGGGAAGCCTTGACCGCGCATTTCTTCGATCTGCTTCATCGGGCCGGTCTTGCCTTGCTCGTCCGGAACGATGCCGTCACGGGCCATTTTCAGCATGGCCAGGGCGTGCAGCGGGATGTCCGGGCGGGACCAGGCATCAGGAGCAGGGGAGAGGTCGTCGGTGTTGGTTTCGCCGGTGACCTTGAACACTCGCAGGCTGATCTTGTCGGCCAGTACCGGGCGGTTCTTGAACCACTCGCCGTCGGCCCAGGATTGCAGTACGCCTTGGGCGTGAACGTTGCCGTTCTTGGCTTTTTCCGCGACGTCGTGGAAGGCGTCGAACATCAGCAGGGTGTGCTTGAGTTGAGCGGCGGCCACTGGCGCCAGCTCGGCGTCGTCCAGCAGGTTCACCAGGGTCACGATGTTGTAGCCGCCCTGCATGGTGCCCAGCAGTTCAACGGCGCGCTTCTTGTCGATCAGAGGGGAGGAGGCTTCGCCTTTGGCCAGCGCGGAGAGGAAACCGGCCTTGACGTAGGCGGCTTCGTCGACTCCTGGTGGAACGCGGTTGGTGATCAGGTCAACGAGGAAAGCTTCTTCGCCAGCCGGGGGATTCTTCAGCAGCTCGACCAGGCCTGCAGTTTGTTCGGCGTTAAGCGGCTGGGGAACGATACCCAGTGCTGCACGCTCTTCGATATGTTTGCGGTAGGCTTCAAGCACAGTTATTACCCTCATCAGTGGTCCCAAATGGGTGTCCGGGACGCTCATCCCGAAATTGCCGTACTCATGCGCTGCGTGGCGTTGTGGGCCACTTAGCCAGAATTACCGACAATTCCTTACAGAAGCTGCTTTCAAAGTTTTACGCCTGCAGAACGGGGAGCTGATGAGGGTTGGCGTTGGGTTTTTCCCCGCTGGAAAAACCCCTCGCCAACACCGCTCTGAAGGAACGACTGTGCTCGTGACGCTTTGAAAACAGCTTCAAACGGACATTGGCGCCTAAAAAGGCTGGCTGATTCTACGGTAAAAAAAGCCTCAACGTAAGTTGCTGTATTGAAGTTTGAGGGGTGATCAATCTTAGACAAAGGGCTAACATTGCCCACTGTTTTGCTTTTGCGTGCGTTGTCTATCTATGCCCAATCAGACCATCAAGACCCCCTGCGTCGGCCTCTGTTCCACGGTTTACGGCGATCTGGTATGCCGTGGCTGCAAGCGTTTCCACCATGAAGTGATCAACTGGAATGGTTACAACGAGGAGGAAAAACGCGCGGTCTGGCTGCGTCTTGAGCACCTGCTGGTGCAGGTGATGGCGGCCAAGCTGGAAGTCTTCGATCCGGCGCGCCTGCGCGAGCAGCTGGAGCAGCGCAAGATCCGCTTCGTGCCCCATCAGTCCGAGTATTGCTGGGCCTACCAGCTGATTGCCCGCGGCGCGCGAGTGATCAACCAGCTCGATGCCTATGGAATGGTGCTGCTGCCGGAGTTTCGCGACTGGGCCTTGCCGGAGTTGCGCGACGCCATTGATCGGGAATTCTTCCTGCTGTCCGAAGCCCACTACCAGCGCTACATCGCCCCCGGCTTTCTCAAGGATGCCCTCGGCTGAGTGCTTCGCTACGCGAATAACTCCCACGCAAATGCCACTGTAGGAGCTGGCTTGCCAGCGAAGACGGCCGCCAGGGCGGTGCAAGGCTTGTAGGCCTCTTCGCCGGCAAGCCGGCTCCTACGGGGTGAGGTTGATCGGGCTCTGTAGGAGCTGGCTTGCCAGCGAAGACGGCCGCCAGGGCGGTGCAAGGCTTGCGGGCCTCTTTGCCGGCAAGCCGGCTCCTACGGGGTGAGGTTGATCGGGTTCTGTAGGACTGGCTTGCCAGCGAAAGCGCCGTCATGGACGGCGCAGATTACGCGATGGCGTTGCGGGGAGGGGGCTCAAGCCTTGGCCGCCAGCTCTTCCAGGTGATCCATGATGTCCGCCGGCTTGAGCACCAGCACGTCGCTGTCCAGGGAGTCGAGCACCACTTCGGCGGTGTTGCCGATCAGTGCCCCGGAAATCCCGGTGCGGGCCACGGTGCCGATGATGGTCAGCACGGCGCCAAGCTTGTGGGCCAGGTGGGGAATCAGCACATCGGCCGGGCCTTCCTCGATATGCAGGTGGGCGTCGTCGATGTCGAACTCGGCCTGGAACGCCTTGCACTGCTCGCGATAGCGCGCCTCGATGGTTTCCTTGAGCTGGAACACCGGGTCGGCGGCCGACAGCATCGGCGACGGGTGAGCGCTGATCACATGCAACTGGGCCTTGGCCAGGCTGGCGATATCGAAGCCGTGGTCGACGATACTGGCGTGCAAGGCCCGGTGCTCGCCGTCCATGTTGCCGACGTCGATGGCGGCCATCACCACGCCGCCGACCCAGGGCGTGGCGGTCTTGACCAGCAGCACCGGGGTCGGGCAGTAGCGCAGCAGTTTCCAGTCCGCCGGGGTCAGCAGGGCTTTCTTCAGCGGGGCGTCCGGCAGGTGCTGCTTGATCACTAGGCCGCAGCCCTCGGCCTGCTGCACATCGATGATGGTTTCGTGCAGGCTTTCGTTCCAGGCCTGCTCGGTGGTGACGCTGTAGCCTTCGCCGGTGAGGCTGCTCTTGAGTACGCTCAGCAGCGCCGAATGCTCGTGCTTTCTGTCGCAGACCAGCAGGTGCAGGTGGGCCTGGGTGACCCCGGCAATCAGCTTGGCGCGCTTGAGGGCAAGGCTTTCGCCGGGCGTGGGATCGATGACCACCAGGATACTGCGGATGCTTTGCATGATCGGGATCTCCAGGAAGGGATGAACGGTTAGGGTCTGTTCCCGTTTGGCCCAGCAACGCGGCTCGTCACCAAACGGGAACAGACCCTAGCGTGCACAACTATAGTTGCTGGCGCCCGGGCCGGATGTTGATGCATATCAATCGCGGCCGCTGGTGGTCTGCGGCCCGGCCGGTATAATCGCCGGCCTTTCGCTATGAAGCCTTTTGTCCCGTGAGCCTCATGTTAACGATCACTGATAGTGCTGCCTGCCGCTTTGCGGTGGTGGCTGATTGTTCGGAAATGCGCCGATGAACTTTCCTGAAATTCCCGACTTTCTTGGCTGCCGCACGCCCGACGCCTGGGTCCAGGCGGCCCTGGCCGACCAGGAAACCCTGCTGATCGACCACAAGAACTGCGAGTTCAAGGCCGCCAGCACCGCCTTGAGCCTGATCGCCAAGTACCACGCCCATGTCGACCTGATCAACATGATGTCGCGCCTGGCCCGGGAAGAGCTGGTGCACCATGAGCAGGTCCTGCGCCTGATGAAGAAACGCAAGGTCGAGCTGCGCCAGTTGCATGCCGGGCGCTATGCCTCGGGCCTGCGCAAGGTGGTGCGCAGCCACGAGCCGGTGAAGCTGGTGGACACCCTGGTGGTGGGCGCCTTTATCGAGGCCCGCAGCTGCGAGCGTTTCGAAGCCCTGGTGCCGCACCTGGACGAGGAACTGGGCAAGTTCTACTTCGGCCTGCTCAAAAGCGAGGCCCGGCACTACCAAGGCTACCTGAAGCTGGCCTATCAGTATGGCGACGCCAAGGACATCGCCCAGGTCATCGACCGGGTGCGGGCGGCGGAGCAGGAACTGATCGAGTCGCCGGATCCGGAGTTCCGTTTTCACAGTGGCGTGCCGGCCTGGTGAACGACTGCCCTTGTGTAAAAGCAGGGGCAAATTGTTAAAAACTCTTAAAAGAATGAAATATCGCGCAAAACCGCTGCAAGTCCCGGGTTTTGTGGCTTGCGTTATCCTTTCCTTAACCTCTTGCCCCCTATAATGCGCGCGCACAAATTGTGCGTTCACAGATTGGCAAATATGGAAAACCTGGGTCTTGGCAAGGTGTTGCTGGTGGAAGATGACGAGAAGCTCGCCGGGCTGATCGCGCATTTTCTGTCCCAGCACGGCTTTGAAGTGCTGACGGTCCACCGCGGCGATACCGCCCTGGCGGCATTTCTCGAATTCAAACCGAAACTGGTGGTGCTCGACCTGATGCTGCCCGGCCAGAGCGGCCTGCACGTGTGCCGGGAGATCCGCGCCGTGGCGGACACCCCCATCGTCATCCTTACCGCCAAGGAAGACGACTTGGACCACATTCTCGGCCTGGAATCCGGCGCCGATGACTACGTGATCAAGCCTATAAAACCGGCGGTGCTGCTGGCGCGCCTGCGGGCCCTGCAACGGCGCCAGGTGCCGGAAACCACCACCCTGCGCGGGGCCCTGGCATTCGGCGTGCTGAGCATCGACCGCAACAGCCGCGAGGTGCGCCTGGCGGGCGAGCCGGTGGAACTGACCACCATGGAATTCGAGCTGCTCTGGCTGCTGGCCAGCGCGCCGGGCAAGACCCTGTCCCGGGACGACATCCTCAACCGCATGCGCGGCATCGAGTTCGACGGCCTCAACCGCAGTGTCGACGTCTACATCAGCAAGCTGCGGGGCAAGCTCAAGGACAACCCGCGCGAGCCGGTGTGCATCAAGACCGTGTGGGGCAAGGGCTACCTGTTCAATCCGTTCGCCTGGGAGGTTTGAATGCTGCGTCTGTTTCTGGGGCTCTACCTGTTCCTGGCCCTGGGCTTCGCCGGGGCCATGACCGCGGTGCAACACATCTTCATCAACTACCTGGCCGCCGACCTGATCGAGTCCTACAACCGCGATGCGGTGCGCGGGCCGGCCTACAGCCTGAGCGAACAGTTGCGGCCGTTCGACGAGGCCGGGCGTCAACAGCAGCTGGAGCAGCTCAAGCCGCACTACGGGCTGCTGCTCAAACTGGTGCAGGCCGACGACCTGGACCTGAGCGTGCGCGAACAGGCCCTGCTGGATTCCAACCAGTTGGTGGTGCGCGAGGAGTTCACCGAATTCATCGGCAGCATCGACGGTGGCAAGCAACTGTTGAGCATCAAGCTGCCGGAAGACCCGCCCCTGACCCTGCTCTACAACATCGCCGCCTATGCCTTGCTCGGCGCGCTGCTGGCCATCGTCCTGTACTTCTGGGTGCGCCCGCACTGGCGCGACCTGGAGCGCCTGCGCCTGGCCGCCGAACGTTTTGGCGACAACGACCTGGGCACCCGGCTGCACCTGTCGCGGCGTTCCAACATCCGCGACCTGGCCCAGCACTTCAACCGCATGGCGGCGCGCATCGAGGGGCTGATCGCCAATCAGCGCGAGTTGACCAACGCGGTGTCCCACGAACTGCGCACGCCCATCGCCCGGCTGTCCTTCGAGCTGGACCAGTTGCAGCAACAGCCAGATCCGGATGAAAACCGCGAGTTGATCGCCGACATGTATGCCGACCTCGGCGAGCTGGAGGAAATGGTCTCCGAACTCCTCAGCTACGCCAGCCTGGAACATGGCGCGGCCACCATCAACCGGGAAAACATCCAGGCCCAGAGCTGGCTCGACAGCGTGGTCGGCAGCGTGGCCCTGGAGGCCGAGGCAGCCGGGGTGCAACTGCTGATCCGTTCCTGCCAGGTGGAGTACGTGCGCATCGAACCGCGCTTCATGGCCCGGGCAGTGATCAACCTGCTGCGCAACGCCATCCGCTACGCCGACCGCCGGGTCGAGGTGTCCCTGGTGCGCCTGGAGCATGGCTACGAAGTGCGGGTCAACGATGATGGTCCCGGGGTGCCGGTGGATGGCCGGGAGAAGATCTTCGAGCCGTTTTCCCGCCTCGACGCCAGCCGTGACCGGCGTACCGGCGGTTTCGGCCTGGGCCTGGCGCTGGTGCGGCGGGTCTCGCAATGGCACGGCGGCAAGGTCGAAGTGGCGGATTCGGAGTGGGGCGGTGCCTCGTTCCGCATGACCTGGGCCCACCTCGACTGAGGTTCGCGCGCAGCCCTGAACCTGCGCAGCAACGCGGCCCGTGATCACGGGCCGCGCGTTCCCTTTCTTAGAAGCTGTACTCAAGTTGAGTGGCGATGCTGGTCTGCATGCGCCGGTCGACGATCGGGCTGTCGCCGGCTTCCTTGCTCAGGTACTTCATCGACAGCAGGGTCGAGATCTTGGTCTGCTCATTGAGGGGCAGGGTCCAGGCCAGGTCGGCGCCGCTGCTGACCCGTCCACCCTTGGCCCGGTAGGCGCCGAAGCGGCTGTGGGCCGCCTGGGTGTCGCTCACCCCGTACCAGGTCTGCATGTAGTCGGCGTTGCCGAACAGGCTGTTGAGGCTGGCATCCAGGCTGCCGAAGCGGCCCTGGTAGAGGTTGCTGCCAATGCTCAGTTCCAGTGCGCTGTAGGCCGAGCCGGTGTCGCGGTTGTCGTTCTTCTTCACCGCGTGGGTCAGGGTGGCGCCCAGTTCGAACGGCCCCAGGTCATAGCCCAGGTGCGCGCCGAACTGTGCCCGGGTCTTTATTTCGCCCATGCCCTTGAGGCGCTTGGAGCCCTGGCCCAGGTGGTTCTTGTCGCGCCGTGATTCGCTCGGGCCGACCCAGGTACTGAACGACAGGTCGCCCCATTCGTTGCCCCAGCCCAGGCCCTGGTCGGTATTGAGGAACACGCCCCAGGGGCTGATGATCTCGCCGCCGAGAATCGGCGCCAGGGCGCGTTCGTCACTGCCGCTGTAGCGCGGCACGCTGGCCACCCCGGCGTGCACGCCGTACTTCCAGTCTTCGGCGTGCAGCGTGCCGCAGACCGTGCTCAGGCCCAGGGTGCCGGCCCACAAGGCGGCGGTGGTGGAGTGTTTCAGGGTTTTCATGAAGGGTCAGAACCTCAGGTGGTTGGCGTTATAGGTGCGTTTGAATGAGTAGCCCAGGACGTTCACCCCGTTGACCTGGCGGCGCACGGTGTCGCCCAGGCCCGGGCCGTTGCCGGCGATCACCGCGTGGGCGTTGTCCACCGGGGCGAGGATGTAGTCGGTGAGGGGACGGCCTCGCTGCAGGCTGCGGATCATCAGGAAGCCATCCTCCAGGGCGATGTCCATGCCGTTGATGGGCGGTTCGCCGGGGGCGTCGCTCAGAGCCTGGTAGGTGCCGACCGTGGCCAGCCAGTTGTCCGTCAGGGGCACCGGTTCGATCCGTTCTCCCACCGCCAGCAACTGGCCGTGGCTCTTGGCGGTGAACACCCGATGGCCCTGGACCTGCATCACGTCCAGTTGCAGCTGCCCCAGCGGGCCCAGGTCCTGGGGCCAGAGCCCGAGGCGCTTCTTGCGCACCCTTAGCCAGCCCTGTTCGTCCCGCAGCAGTTCGTAGCGCTCGCCGGCCAGCTCGGCGTACAGGCGCTGGTGCTGGTCGCGGATCCGCAGCACACCCCAGCGGGTGGCATAGAAGCCCGCCAGGTGCCGGCGATCCGCCGCTTGCGGAACCCGACGTTGCTGGGCCTGGGGGGGCGTGGCCGGTTGCGGTGGCGGTGGCGGGGTGCCGTGGGCCTGCAGCAGCATGCGCAGTACCTGGGGCACCAGGGGCTGGGCCAGGGCCTCGCCGCTGTCGGAATTGCTCATCACGATCACCGCCAGCTGCTGCTCGGCCAGCACGCTGATCCGGGCATGAAAGCCCTCGCCGAAACCGCTTTGCTGCCAGGTGCGCATATCTGGCCGGACCCATTCCTCGCCGCAGGGCGACAGGAACCAGCCAAGGCCTACCTGGCAGTCGAAATCCAGCGGGTTGCCGGCGTTCTGCGTGCGCACCATTTCGTCGATGGATGCCGCCGAGAGCAGTTGGCGGTCCTGGTACCGGCCCTGGGCGAACAGCATGCGCACATAGCGGCTCAGGTCCCGCGGGCTGCTCCACAGGCCCTGGGCGGAAAGGTCGCGGACCAGCGCATCGCTGCTGACACCGTCTTCATAGCCTTTTGCCCGGTAGGGCTGGGCGCGGCTGTCCCCGACAAAGCTCGACTGGCTCATGCCCAGTGGGCGCAGCAGGCTCTTCTGCAACTGCTGTTCGAAATCCACGCCGCTGCTGCGCTCCACCGCTGCCCCGAGCAGGGCATAACCGAGGTTGGAGTAGGCGGTCTGGGTTCCCGGAGCGTTGCTCAGCCACAGCCCGCTGAGCTTTCCCGGCAGTTCGTCGAGGGCGTTGGGGGTGCGTGCGTCGCGCAGGTATTCGCTGGGAATGCCGCCCTGGTGGCTGAGCAGGCGGCGCAGAGTCACGGCCCGGTCGGCGGCGTTCTGGTCCTCGTGGAAGCGCGAGCGGACGTAGAACTCCCTGAGGGTGTCCTGCAGCGGCGCGTCCAGTTGCAGGCGCCCTTGTTCCACCAGTTGCATCACCGCCGTGGCAGTCAGCAATTGCGACAGGGCACCGGCGCGAAACGCGGTGTTTTCGGTCACTTGCAGGCCCCGGGCCTGGTCGGCGAAGCCAAAGCCCCGGGCCCAGATCAGTTGCTGGCCGTCCACCAGGGCTATGGATAGCCCGGGCACCTGATGTTCGGCCATCTGTTGCGGGATGTACTGCTTCAGGTAGCCGATGATGCTGGCGTAATCGCCGGGCGCGATGGGCGGCGGCGCTGGAGGCTGGCCGTTGCAGCCGAGGTTGCTCAAGAGCAGGCCCACCAGCGGCAGGCCGAGAAGTTTGCGGGACATGCAGCACCCGAGGGCCAATTGGATCAGCGGATGCTAGGGAAGGGGGGCGTGGCAGTCTTTGACAGCTTTGTCGGGAAACTGTCAAAGACTGTTAAGACCCGGTTGCGCTCAGGCCTCCAGCCCCAGGCGCTGGTGCCACTGGGCAATCGATTCCTCGGGGTATTCGGCGAACTGCAGGTCGTGCGCCCCGGCATCGACCTCGACCCAGGGCGCCCTGGAGTCGAGCATCAGGTGGGTGTGTTGCGGCGGCACAGGCAACGGGGTGTCGATGGCCGAGGCAAAAGGGTGGATCAGCTCCGGCCATTGCGGGCTGAACAGCCACAGCCCGGAGCCGCAGCGCCCGCAGAAGTGCCGTTCGGCGCTGCTGCTGTGGGCCCGGGCGGCACCGGCGGGCTTGAGCCGGGCATGGTAGATGACGATGTGCTTGCGTCCACGTACCTTGAGGCTGGCCGCATCGCCCCCCAGGTTGATGGCGTAGCCGCCACCGCCCTGGGTCTTGCGGCAGATCGAGCAGTAGCAGCGCTGGTAGGGATAGGGATGGCGGCTGGACAGGCTGAAGTGCACGGCGCCGCAATGGCAGGAGCCCTGGAGTTGCATGGGGTACCTCCACGAATCAACGGGTGGATTGCACAGGCTAGCCGCTGTGCGAGCAGCTGTCGTGGCGCGGTGCCGATGAAATTTTCACATGTGGCCGGCTAAGCTGCGCGCCTCTTTGGGGAGTAACCTGCCACCGCGCCCTGCGGTGGCGCCCGTATCAACATTCTCGGCAACCTGCCGTGGTACGGGCACCGTTTCGGTTGGTGAGACCATCGACATACCTGCGCTGAAGTCGGGCGCGTGGGCATGTCGTGGACTCAAGCCCGACCGGAAGACTCAACGTGAACCCAGCCTCGATCATCTTTCTCGCCTTCGCCATGTCCACCGATGCCTTCGCCGCCGCGGTGGGCAAGGGTTCGGCCATGCTCAAGCCGCGCCTGCTGGAAGCTTTGCGCATCGGCCTGATCTTCGGCGTCATTGAAGCCATCACCCCGGTGGTGGGCTGGTTCATCGGCCAGGCCGCGACTCAATGGGTGGCCAACTGGGACCACTGGATCGCCTTCAGCCTGCTGCTGTTGCTGGGCCTGCACATGATCTACAACGGCACCCGCCAGCAGGCTGAGGCCGAGGAAGAAAAACCGCGCCAGCACGGCTTCTGGCTGCTGGCGGTGACCGGCCTGGCCACCAGCATCGATGCCCTGGCGGTGGGGGTGGGGCTGGCGTTCGTCAACGTCAACATCTGGGTCGCGGCCAGCGCCATCGGCCTGGCCACCATGACCATGGTCACCCTGGGAGTGATGCTGGGCCGCGCCATTGGCACGGTGATGGGCCAGCGCGCCGAAGTGCTGGGCGGGGTGGTGCTGATCATCGTCGGCTCGGGAATTCTCTACGAGCACCTGTCGGCTGTGGCTTGACTTCAGTATCGGCGGCGGGGCGGTTCTGCGGGCAATGCGGCCGCGCCTCGGGCCGAGGCGCGGAGCGCTCTGGCATTACAGCGCCAGGCTGTGGATCACCTGGGTGGCGTCATCGGGGTCGATGGCGCTGCGCATGCCCAGCTGTTTTGCCAGGCGGCGCATGCTGTAGTTGGCGGCGGAATCCACCGAGTACATCTGCTGGAAACCGTTGTTGCGGGCTTCGTCGATCAGGTGCTGCATCAATAGCGCGCCGAGGCCCTTGCCTTGCCACTCATCGGCGATGGTCACGGCGAACTCGCAATGCGAGGGCTGCTCGTCGACCTGGGCGTAGCGGCTGATCCCCACTTCCCGCAGTTCGCCGTTGTCGTGGACCAGGGCCACATAAGCCACCCGCTGCGGCGTGCCGACATCCATCAGTTGATTGAGCAGTTGCTCGCCCACTTCCTTGATCTCACCGAGAAAGCGCTGGTGCCGGGTGGCCGGGGAGAGGTTTTCGATAAAGGCCTTTTCCCGCTCCCGGTCCTGGGGCCGCAGCGGGCGGATCAGCACATGGCTGCCGTCGTTCAGGGCGTCGATCCAGTATTGGCCTTGCTGCGCCGGGAACGGCGGGTGGGCGAGGGTATCGAGAGCGGTGCTGGGCATGGTCAAGTCTCCGCGGAGCCAAAGGGCGGGCTGCGCACACAGCCCTGATTGGCTTCAGGTTTACTCCGCTGGCGAGGCGGGCACTTGATCGGCATCAATGTCTCTGCTTGCGCTGCCGGCCAGGGCGATCACCGGTCACGAGGCTTGCGGGCTCCGGGCATCGGGCATCAGCGTCGCGATCAGCGCCCGCACGCTGCCGGGCAGGGCCTCCAGTTCGCGGACGATGATGCTGCGTTCGCGCACGGCCCAGCTTTCATCCAGCTTCACCGTCACCAGCTGCATGGTGCGGCTGTGCCGCAAGGCCGCGGACTCGGGAATGATGCCGATGCCGACCCCGGCTTCCACCATGCGGCAGATCGCTTCGAAGCTCGACACCTGGATGCGCAGCGAGAGTTGCTTGCCCAGGCGCTCCACGTGCTCGCGCAGGAAGGTCAAGAGGGTGCTGCCTTCATGCAGGCCGATGTGCTGGTAGGCCAGGGTCTGTTCCAGGGTCACCGAAGCCTGCCCCGACAGCGGGTGGCCCACGGGCACCATCAGCACCAGGTGGTCGGTGCTGAAGTGCAGCACCTGCAGGCCGCTGGCTTCCACCGGGCCGGCGATGATGCCCATGTCGCTGGTGCCGTCCAGCACACCGCGAACGATGTCCCGGGACAGGCGCTCCTGCAGGTCCACCGTGACTCCCGGGCGTACCGAGAGAAATTTCGCCAGCACTTCCGGCAAGAATTCGGTGACCGCCGTGGTGTTGGCGAAGATGCGGATGTGCCCGGAGGAATCACCGCCGTACTGGGTGAATTCGCTTTTCAGGTAATCCACCTGGCGCATGATCAGCCGCGCGTGCTGCAGCAGCCGTTCGCCGGCGGGGGTGACTTCCACGCCACGGCTGTCGCGGTACAGCAGGCGGGTTTCGAGCTGGCCTTCCAGGGCCTTGATCCGCGCGCTGGCGGCCGCTGGCGAGAGGAAGGCGCGGCGCGCGCCCTGGGTCAGGCTGGGGGATTCGGCAATATGGATAAACAGGCGCAGGTCCGCCAGATCGAAATGCATGTCCGGGCTCCTGAAGGCAGGGGTAGGGGCGAATGGCGTTCAGCATAAACGAACGCCGGTTTATAGAAATGCAAATTCTCCATACGCGCCAGCCCCTTGCATGATGGCCGCCATCACCTTCGTGCCACAGGACCCTGCCACCATGAGTGCCACCGACCCCAGCGCCTGGATCGGCCGCAGCCAGCGGATCGACGACCACCTCAGCCATAACCTGCTGGCCCGCATCGCCGCCACGTTCGGCCAGCCCGCCCCGGCCCCGGGCGAGGCCCTGCCGCCGTTGTGGCACTGGTGTTTCTTCCAGCAGCCACAGCCGGCCTCGGCCCTGGGCGGCGACGGGCATCCGGCGCGGGGCGGTTTCCTGCCGCCGGCGGCCAACCGCAACCGCATGTGGGCCGGTGGCCGCCTGGCGTTTCACCGGCCGCTGCGGGCCGGCGCCGAGGCCAGTTGCACCACTACCATCCTCCAGGTCGAGGAAAAGGCCGGGCGCACCGGCAAGCTGCTGTTCGTCACCCTGTGCCACGAATATTTTCAGGGCGGCCAACTGGCGCTGCGCGAAGAACAGGACATCGTCTACCGCGAAGCGTCCCCGCCGAAAATGAGCAGTGGCGAGCTGCTGCCCGAAGGCGACTGGCGCGAGCCGGTGGAGCCCACGCCGACCCTGCTGTTTCGCTACAGCGCGGTGACCTTCAACGGCCATCGCATCCACTACGACTATCCCTACGTCACCGCCACCGAGGGCTACCCGGGGCTGGTGGTGCACGGCCCGCTGATCGCCACCCTGAGCCTGGGGGCCTTCTGCCGGGCCCACCCCGAGGCGCGCCTGCGCCATTTCGCCTACCGCGGCCTGCGGCCCTTGATTGCCCCGCAGCCTTTCGAGGTCGGCGGGCGCATCAGCGCCCCTGGCCACGCCGAACTGTGGGCCGGCGACGGCTCCGGGCTGGCCCAGCGCGGCGAAGTGCAGTTCGACTGAATTCCAACAATAAGCAAAGGCGGAGTGCCGATTGATGACCCCCCATGACACTGAAGAACTCAATGCCATCCGTGAAGGCGTGCGTGCCCTGTGCGCCGAATTCGACGCCGCCTACTGGCGCGGCATCGATGAGCGCAAGGGCTTCCCGGAAGCCTTCGTCAAGGCCCTGACCGAGGCCGGCTGGCTGGCGGCGATGATCCCTGCCGAGTACGGCGGCTCCGGCCTGGGGCTGGCCGAAGCCTCGGTGATCCTCGAAGAGGTGAACCGCTGCGGCGGCAACTCCGGCACCGTGCACGGGCAGATGTACAACATGTTCACCCTGCTGCGCCACGGCAGCCAGGCGCAGAAGCGCTACTACCTGCCCAAGCTCGCCAGCGGCGAACTGCGCCTGCAATCGATGGGCGTCACCGAGCCCACCACCGGCACCGACACCACCAAGATCAAGACCACTGCCATCCGCCGCGGCGACAAGTACGTGATCAACGGGCAGAAGGTGTGGATCTCGCGCATTCAGCATTCCGACCTGATGATCCTGCTGGCCCGCACCACGCCGCTGGCCGAGGTGCGCAAGAAGTCCGAAGGCATGTCGATCTTCCTGGTGGACCTGCGCCAGGCCATCGGCAACGGCCTGACCGTGCAGCCCATCGCCAACATGGTCAACCACGAGACCAACGAGCTGTTCTTCGACAACCTGGAGCTGCCCGCCGACAGCCTGATCGGCGAGGAGGGCAAGGGCTTCAAGTACATCCTCGACGGCCTCAACGCCGAGCGCACGCTGATCGCCGCCGAATGCATCGGCGATGGCCGCTGGTTCATCGACAAGGCCAGCGCCTATGCCCGCGACCGGGTGGTGTTCGGCCGGCCCATCGGCCAGAACCAGGGCGTGCAGTTCCCGATTGCCGAGGCCCATATCGAGATCGAGGCCGCCGACCTGATGCGCTGGCGCGCCTGCGAGGAATACGACAGCGGGCACAACGCCGGGGCCAGCGCCAACATGGCCAAGTACCTGGCGGCCAAGGCTTCCTGGGAGGCGGCCAACGCCTGCCTGCAGACCCACGGCGGCTTCGGCTTTGCCTGCGAGTACGACGTCGAGCGCAAATTCCGCGAGACCCGGCTGTACCAGGTGGCGCCGATCTCCACCAACCTGATCCTGTCCTACGTCGCCGAGCATTTGCTGGAGCTGCCCCGCAGCTTCTAAGGAGCCCCCATGAGCCATACCCACGATCTGGCCGGGTTCCTTGCCGGCCTGCGCTACGCCGACCTGCCGGAAAGCGTCCTGCTGCGCACCCAAGAGCTGTTCCTCGACTGGCTGGGCTCGGCCCTGGCGGCCCAGGGCGCGCACCCGATCCCCTTGTTCGAGGCCTATGCCCGGCACATGGGCCCGGCCAGTGGCCCGGCGCGCATCCTGGTCAATGGGGCCGGCAGCTCGGCGTATTTCGCCGCCCTGGTCAACGCTGCCTCGTCGCACCTGGTGGAGCAGGACGACCTGCACAACAGCTCCGTGCTGCACCCGGCCACCGTGGTGTTCCCGGCGGCGCTGGCGGCGGCCCAGGACCTGGGCAAGTCCGGCCGCGAGCTGCTGCTGGCGGCGGTGGCCGGTTATGAGGCGGGGATCCGCATCGGCGAATTCATGGGCCGTTCCCACTACCGGATCTTCCACACCACGGCCACCGTCGGCACCCTGGCCGCTGCGGTGGCGGTGGGCAAGCTGATGGAATTCGACAGCGAGCAGTTCATCAACCTGCTGGGCAGCGCCGGAACCCAGGCCGCCGGGCTCTGGGAATTCTTGCGCGACGCCGCCGACTCCAAGCAACTGCACACCGCCAAGGCCGCCGCTGATGGCCTGCTGGCCGCCTACCTGACCCGGGACGGCCTGAGCGGCGCGCGCAATATCCTCGAAGGCGAGCAGGGCATGGCCGCCGGCATGTCCCGGGATGCCGAACCGGCATTGCTCAGTGCCCGCCTGGGCAGCCGCTGGGCGCTGCTGGAAACCTCGTTCAAGTTCCACGCCTCGTGCCGCCACACCCATCCCGCCGCCGATGCCTTGCTTGAGGTGATGCAGCGCGAAGGCCTGGAACACGGGCAGATTGCCCGGGTGCTGACCCGGGTGCACCAGGGCGCCATCGATGTGCTGGGCCGGGTCCAGGTGCCGCAGACCGTGCACCAGGCCAAGTTCTCCATGGGCACCGTGCTCGGCCTGATCGCCGTGCACGGCAAGGCCGGGTTGCCGGAGTTCCAGCGCCATGGGCTGAACGACCCCCGGGTCGCGGCGTTTCGCGACAAGGTCGGCATGCAGTTGGACCCTGAAGTCGATGCGGCCTATCCAGCGCGCTGGCTGGGCCGGGTCGAGGTGCAGTGCGTGGACGGCCGCACCCTGCACGGCGCCATCGATGAGCCCAAGGGTGACCCGGGCAATGGCCTGTCCCGGGCTGAGCTGGAAGACAAGTTCCAGCGCCTGCTGCAGTTCTCCGGCGCCCGCACCCCGGAGCAGGGCAATGCCTTGATCCGTCGGGTCTGGGCCCTGCGGGACGCTGCCGATCTCAACTCATTGCTCTGAATGCCCGACATCGAACAGGGCGAGGACCGAACATGACTGATAACACAGCACAGCCACGGCCCCTGGACGGCATCACCGTGGTCAGCCTGGAACACGCCATTGCCGCGCCGTTCTGCACCCGCCAGCTGGCGGACCTGGGCGCCCGGGTGATCAAGGTCGAGCGCCCCGGCAGCGGCGATTTCGCCCGGGGCTACGACCAGCGGGTCAAGGGCCTGGCCTCGCACTTCGTGTGGACCAACCGCTCCAAGGAAAGCCTGAGCCTGGACCTCAAGCAGCCCGAAGCCGAGGGCCTGCTGGACAGCCTGCTGGCCGGGGCCGACGTGCTGGTGCAGAACCTGGCACCGGGGGCGGCGGCGCGCATGGGGCTGTCGTTCGAGGCGCTGCATGAGCGCTTTCCGCGGCTGATCGTCTGCGATATTTCCGGCTACGGCGAAGGCGGCCCCTATGAGCGGAAAAAGGCCTACGACCTGCTGATCCAGAGCGAAGGCGGCTTTGTATCAGTGACCGGCGGCCCCGAACCGGAGCAGATGGCCAAGGCCGGTTGCTCGATCGCCGACATTGCCGCCGGCATGTACGCCTACAGCGGCATTCTTTCGGCCCTGCTACTGCGTGGGCGCACCGGCCTGGGCAGCCGCATCGACATCAGCATGCTGGAAAGCCTGGTGGAGTGGATGGGCTACCCCCTGTACTACGCCTTCGAAGGCGCCGAACCGCCACCCCGGGCCGGCGCGGCCCATTCCACCATCTACCCCTACGGGCCGTTTCCCGCGGGTGACGGCGGTACGGTGATGCTCGGCCTGCAGAACGAACGGGAATGGGCGGCCTTCTGCGACAAGGTGCTGGAGCTGCCCGAACTGGCCACGGACGAGCGCTTTGGCGCCAACTTCAAGCGTTCGGCCAACCGCGAGGCGCTGCGCCAGATCATCGTCGAGCGCTTTGCCCGGCTCAGCGTCGCCCAGGTGATCGAACGGCTGGAGCAGGCGCAGATCGCCAACGCCCGGGTCAACGACATGCAGGGCGTGTGGCAGCACCCGCAACTGGCGGCCCGGGACGCCTGGCGCCAGGTGGACAGCCCGGCGGGCCGCCTGCCGGCGCTGTTGCCACCGGCGCGCAACAGCGCCTATGCGCCGCGCATGGACGCAGTCCCGGCGCTGGGCCAGCACAGCGCAGCGATACTCGCCGAGCTGGGCCTGAGCCCGCAAGGCATCGAGCAACTGCAGGCCCGTGGAGTCATCTGAACCCCAACCTCGCCGTAGGAGCCGGCTTGCCAGCGTAGAGGCCGCGAGATCGCCTTCGCCGGCAAGCCGGCTCCTACGGAGGGCAGGGCAACACCAGGCTCTTGCCGTAGGGGCCGGGCAGCAAGCCTGGCCGCCATTGGTCTTCCAATAACAAGGATCCGAACATGTCCAACCCCATTGTCCGCTCCGCGCTGTTCGTCCCCGGCAGCCGCCCCGAGCGTTTCGCCAAGGCCCTGGCCTGTGGCGCCGATGCGGTGATCGTCGATTTCGAGGACGCCGTCGAGGAACCCCTCAAGGTGCAGGCGCGAGAGCACCTGGGGCGCTTCCTGCTGGCGCAGCCCCAGGTGCGGGCCTGGGTGCGAATCAACGCACCCGAGCACCCCCAGCACCTGGCCGACCTGGCGTTCTGCCAGGCCCATGCCGGTGTGGTGGGCATTCTCCTGCCGAAAGTCGAGAGCGCAGCCCAAGTGGCGCGGGTGGCCGCCAGCGGCCGCCTGGTCTGGCCGATCATCGAAAGTGCCCGGGGCTTGCTGACCCTGGGCGAGATCGCCAGCGCCCCCGGGGTCCAGCGCCTGTCGTTCGGCGGCCTGGACCTGGCCCTGGACCTCAACCTCAGCAGCGGCTCGGCGGCGGCCCAGTTCGCCCTGGACCAGGCGCGGCTGGCGCTGATCCTGCACTCCCGGGCGGCGGGGCTGCAGGCGCCGCTGGACGGGGTGTTTCCCGGCATCGCCGACAGCCAGGGCCTGGCCGCCTCGGTCCGCCACGCCTACGCCATGGGCTTTGCCGGTGCGCTGTGCATCCACCCGGCCCAGGTGCCGGTGATCCACCAGGCCCTGGCGCCCAGCGCCGAGGAGTTGGCCTGGGCCCAACGGGTGGTGGAAGGCGGGCGCGAGGGTGCCGGGGCCTACCAGGTGGATGGGCAGATGGTCGATGCCCCGGTGCTGCTGCGGGCCCAGCGCTTGCTGGCGATGGCCTGAGCCTGCGCCCGGGCCGCGGCGCAGGTAGAATGGCGCGGTCTTTTTATCGAGGTGGCACCATGCACGGTTCAGCCCCATTCACCTGCGGTAGCGTCCGATGAGCAGCCTGGAGCGGGCCATCGCGCTGGCCGCCCAGGCCCATGCCGGGCAAGTCGACAAGGGCGGCGCGCCCTACATCCTGCATCCCTTGCGCGTGATGCTGCGCCTGACACACCCCGAGGCGCGGATTGTCGCGGTGCTGCACGATGTCCTGGAAGACTGCCCCATCACCCCGGAGCAGTTGCGGGGCGAGGGCTTCAGCGAAGAGGTGCTGGCGGCGCTGCTGGCGCTGACCAAGGTTGCAGGCGAGGACTACCCGGCGTTCATCCGCCGCGCAGGCGCGAACCCCCTGGCGCGGCAAGTGAAGCTGGCGGATCTGGCGGAAAACAGCGACCTGTCGCGCATCCCCGAACCGGGTGCCGAAGACCTGCGGCGCCTGGAGAAGTACCGCCAGGCCACGGATTACCTGAACTCACTGGCGTGCGACTGAGCTCGTGATACCTGCGCCCAGCAGCGGCTCAGGCCTGGTCGTCGTCGCTGAGCTCGCCGGCAAACCCCCAATCGCTGCCGTCGATTTCCTGGATCACGATGTGGGTATGCTCGGGCTTCTTGCCCAGTACCCGCACCAGGGATTCGGTGAATTCCTTGACCAGTTGGGCCTTCTGCTGGCGCGTGGCGCCCTTGGTGATCTGCAGGTTGATATAGGGCATGGATCGACACTCCAGGTGATGGCACATGAACGGGCGGCAGGGCAGCCTACGACAGCCGCTGCCCTCCTGCCAGCCAGGGGCCTTGGTGCGTCAGTTGCTGTAGCTGGACAGCGCCACTTCGGCGGTGCGTGCCGGTGGCTTGCGCCCACGGGTGCGCCAGTGCTCGATCAGCGCCCGGCCATGGGCCAGGCCGGCCTGCAGCGCGGCTTCAGTGCTGGCGTAGTCATTGCCGTAGGGCGGGCAGGCGAAGTGCACGGAAAAGCACGGGTGCTGGCCGTGGCCGGTGAGGCGGCCGACGTAGCTGTAGCTGGAACCGGACTGATGGGGATCAAGGCTGGGAGAGCTCGGTTCACGAATGATCATCACGTAGATGTCGTGGTCGAATTGGGTGTCTTGATACCAACTGCTTGAAGAATCCATGGTCCACCTCCTTGTCCGTGAGCCTTCGCCGTGGCCGGCGTCGGCATTGTGTTCTGTGCGGGTCTAGCGGTTTGCGGGTGACGCCTGGGGGGCGTCGTGCAGCCCGGCGGGGTGGCGGAACACCCCCTCGGGCAGCCGTTTTTCCAGGGCCCGTGCGGCCCTCAGTACCAGGGCGTCGCGGCCGAAGCGGGCGACGATCTGCAGGCCGATGGGCAGGCCCGCCTCGCTCAGGGCGCAAGGCAGGCTCAACGCTGGCTGGCGGCTGAAATTGAACGGGAAGGTGGTGGGCTGCCACATGGCGCTGATCTGTTCCGGCCAGTCCGGCGGCAACAGGCGTTCCACGGCGAAGGGTTCGACCACCGCGGCAGGGGTCAGCAGCAGGTCGTACTCACCCAGGAAAGCGTGAAGCTTCTGCGCCACCTTATGGCGCTCTTGCACCGCACAGGCGTAGTCCAGGGCATTGAGCTGGCGCGCGCGGACCTGGGCCTGCTGGAGAAAGTCCCCCACCAGATGGCGGTCCTCGGCGGGTATTTCCTGGGCCACGGCGCAGGCCACTTCCACCGGCCAGGCCCGCAGGTAGTTCGGCGCCGGGTTGCCGATGTCCGGCGAGGCCAGGACCAGGGTGGCGCCGGCTTCCTGCAACAACCTGGCAGCGTTCAGGCAGGCTGCGGCGATCTGCGGGTCGACATGGGCGGCGTAGCCCAGGTCGGCGCTGAAGGCGATGCGCAGGCCGGCGACGCCGTCCTCGATGGAACTGAGGAAATCCCTGGGCCCATGGGGCCAGGCAAAGGGCTCGCCGGGCTCGTGCACGGCCATGAGCTCCATCAACAGGGCAATGTCGCGCACGTGGCGGGCAATCGGGCCTTCGGCGGCCATGCCGCCCGGGTCGATGCTCGGGCAGGCGGACACCAGGCCATGGCTGGGCTTGAACCCGACCACGCCGCAAAAGCTCGACGGGGTACGGATCGAACCGGCGGCATCGTTGCCTGTCGCGGCCGGGGCATAACCGGCTGCGACCCCCGCAGTACTGCCGCCACTGCTGCCACCGGCATGCAGGGCCAGGTTCCACGGGTTGCGGGTGATGCCGGTCAACGGGCTGTCGGTCAGGGGCGTGCTGCCCAGTTCCGGCAGGGTGGTCTTGGCGATGAAGATCGCCCCGGCTTCACGCAGGCGTGCCACCAGGCTGGAGTCCCGGGTCATGGCCGGGCGGTTGGCCAGGGCCCGGGAACCACTGCGGGTCTGCCAGCCCTGTACGTCGTTGTTGTCCTTGACCAGGATCGGAATGCCATCCAGCCGGCCCATGGGTTGCCCGGCGGCCCAGCGCGCGGTGGACGCCTGGGCAGCGCGCAGCGAGGCCGGGTCCTGGCGTTCGCAGAGGGCGTTGAGCTGTGGCTCGTGGCGCTCGATCTGCGCCAGCACGGCCTGCAGCACGTCCACCGGGGTGAACTGCAAGGTGGCGAAACCCTGCAGCAGCGCCTCGATCGACAGGTGCGGCAGGGCCGCTTGGCTGGAAGTGGGCAACGGCATATTCGGCTCTTCGTTCAAGCACGCCGGGCGCGGGCTGCGCCACGGCGTGGAAAGGCGGCATGGACGCCGTTGGCGGCGTCCTGGCGGGCCTTCGCAGTGAATGACTCAGCGGCCACTGGTGACCTTGACCCAGGTCCGGGTCCGGGTGCGCTCGGCCTTGGCCGGCAGCGGGGCCAGGGGGTAGAGGCGGGTCATGGTCTCGGCGCTGGGGAACAGGTCCGGGTTGTCCAGCAGCGACTGCTGGATGAACGGCTTGGAATCGGTCACGCCGTTGGGGTAGCCGACGTAGTTGCTGATGGAGGCAATGACCTTGGGTTCCATCAGGTAATTGAGGAAGGCGTGGGCGGTGTCCACGTGCTTGGCGCCGGCGGGAATGGCCACGGTGTCGATCCACACCAGGGTGCCTTCCTTGGGAATGCGCATTTCGATGTGCACGCCGTTCTTGGCTTCGTTGGCGCGGTTGGCCGCCTGCAGGAAGCCGCCGGAGTAGCCCACGGCCACGCAGATGTTGCCGTTGGCGATATCGCCCATCCACTTGGCGCTATGGAAGTAGCGCACGTAGGGACGCAGCTTGAGCAGCATGGCCTCGGCCTTGCGGTAGTCCTCGGGGTTCTGGCTGTTGGGGTCCAGGCCCAGGTAGTGCAGGGCCAGGGGCAGCATTTCGGTGGGCGAGTCGAGGAAGGTCACGCCGCACTGGCTGAGCTTCTTCAGGTTCTCTTCCTTGAACACCAAGTCCCAGCTGTTGACCGGCGCGTCGCTGCCCAGCAATTCCTGGACCTTGTCGCGGTTGTAGCCGATCAGGTTGGTGCCCCACATGTAGGGAATCACGTAGCGGTTGCCCGGGTCGCTCTGCTCCAGCAGCTTCATCACGGCCGGGTCGAGGTTCTTCCAGTTCGGCAACTGCCCGCGGTCCAGGGGCTGGAAGGCGCCGGCGCTGATCTGCTTGCTGACGAAACCGCTGGAGGGCACCACCACGTCATAGCCGCTGTTGCCGGTCAGCAGTTTGGCTTCGAGCACTTCGTTGCTTTCGAAGATGTCGTACTTGACCTTGATCCCGCTCTGGGCCTGGAAATCCTTGATGGTGTTGGGAGCGATGTACTCCGACCAGTTGAAGATGTTCACCGTGCGCTCGGGGGCGGCCTGGGCGGTGACAGAGGCGGCCAGGGCCAGGGCACCGAGGGTGCAGGCCGTGGCGAGGCGGGAGAGGGCGGTGTGCAACGATTTCATATGACAACTCCATGTCCGAAATGAGCGGAACCATCCGAGGCGGACATTTTTCGTCGGATAGGTCGCAGAGAGAATGCTTGCAACGGTCAATAGGGGATATTTAGCGTCAATCTTCGGCGCAGTCCGAGAGCGGCCCGAGCTGGCCGGCCAGCTGGCGGAAGCGCCCGGGAGCGACGCCGCTCCAGCGTTGGAAGGCGTGGCGGAAACTTGCGGTTTCCTTGAAGCCCAGGGCTTCGGCGATGCGGTAGATGGGTAGGCTGTGCTGGCCCAGCAACTGCTGGGCGCGGGCGTAGCGCAACTCGTCCAGCAACTGCTGATAGCTGGTGTCCTGGGCTCGCAGGCGTCGGCGCAGGGTGCTGGGGGAGCAGTGCACCTGGCGCGCCAGGCTGTCGAAATCCGGCACCGCGTGCAGCTGTTCATTGAGGATGCGCCGCACCTGGTCGATCCAGGTCGGCCGCGCGCTGAGCTCCTCGTTGAGGCGGATGCAGCGTTGCAGCATGTCGTTCTGGGTCACCAGGTCCGCCAGGGGCAGGCGCCGGTCCAGCCACTCCATGTCGAAGCCGATGGCATTGCGCCCGGCATTGAACTGCACCGGGCAATTGAAGGCCTGCTCGTAGCTGTCCATATAGGGCTGGGGGCCATGCATCAGTTGCACCTGGCGCAGGGGCAGGGAGCAACCCAGCAGGTCCTGGCAGGTGACCCGGTAGGACGACATGCAGAAATCGGTGTTGAACACCTCAAGTTCGCTTTCGCTGTACTGGTCGGCGGTGAGCCAGGCCAGGCCGTCGCGGACCTCAAGGTCGAGGCGGAAGAAGGTGCCCAGCAGCAAGGGGTAGCGCAGCGCCAGGGACCAGCCTTCGCGCAGGGTGGCGCTGGTCAGCAGGGTCAGGCCGAACATGCCGTAGGCGGAAATGTGCAGGTTGCGCCCCAGCACCAGCCCCAGGTCCTGGCGAAACTGCACGGCGTTGCTGAACACGCGCATTTCCTGGCTGATATTGATCAGGCTGTTGGGCAGCTCCAGGTCCGCCAGCTGGATGCCGCTGCCCTCCAGCAGCACCTGGGCGGGTACGTCGCTGTCACGGAAGGCGTCCAGCACCGCTTGGGTGGTATGCAGGGTGGTCAAGCGAAGGGCGGTCATCGACGATCTCAGAGTGATATCGGGAGGCGTGACTTTAGGGGTTACGCGCCCGCGGTTCAATTGCCCCTTGCAGGCGCTGGCGGGGGCGGCGCAGGGCTCGAGGGCCTTTCGCCGGCAAGCCGGCTCCTACGGGGAGGTGGGCGGCGCCGATTGCGCAGGCACTGCCCGTTGTAGGAGCTGGCTTGCCAGCGAAGGCGCTGGCGGGGGTGGCGCAGGACTCGGGGGCCCTTTCGCCGGCAAGCCGGTTCCTACATGGGGCGGAGCGTTCGGCGGGGGTGAACGCGGGTATCAAAAATTCGAAATTCTCTATACGCCATGCCTTAGGCACTCTTCCCTCAATCACAACAATAAAAAGGTGAAGTCCATGTTCAAGCTCTCAAGAGCGCTGTTCTGTGCCGCCGCATTGCTCGCTGCCGGGGTGGCCCAGGCCGCCGAATCCACCGGCAACCCGATCATCATCAAGTTCGCCCACGTGGTGGCCGAGAACACCCCCAAGGGCCAGGGCGCGCTGCTGTTCAAGAAGCTCGCCGAGGAGCGCCTGCCGGGGCGGGTCAAGGTCGAGGTCTACCCCAACTCGTCGCTGTTCGGCGATGGCAAGGAAATGGAGGCGCTGCTGCTGGGGGATGTGCAGATGCTGGCACCGTCCCTGGCCAAATTCGAGCAGTACACGAAAAAGATCCAGATCTACGACCTGCCGTTCCTGTTCGACGACCTGGCGGCGGTGGACCGCTTCCAGGCCGCCGAGGGCAAGCAGTTGCTGACCTCGATGCAGGGCAAGGGCATTCTCGGCCTGGCCTACTGGCACAACGGCCTGAAGCAGTTGTCGGCCAACAAGCCCCTGCACGAACCCAAGGACGCCCGTGGCCTGAAGTTTCGCGTGCAGGCCTCCAGCGTGCTCGAAGAGCAGTTCAAGGCGATGCGCGCCAACCCGCGCAAGATGAGTTTCGCCGAGGTCTACCAGGGCCTGCAGACCGGCACCGTCAACGGCACCGAGAACACCTGGTCGAACTATGAAAGCCAGAAGGTCAATGAGGTGCAGAAGTACTTCACCGAGTCCAACCACGGCCTGATCGACTACATGGTGATCACCAACGCGAGCTTCTGGAACGGCCTGCCGGCGGACGTGCGCGGCGAGCTGGAAGCCATCATGGCCGAGGTCTCGCTGGAGGTGAACAAACAGGCCGAGGCCCTGAACCAGAGCGCCAGGCAGAAGATCGTCGAGGCCAGGACCAGCGAAATCATCGAACTGACCCCCGAGCAGCGCCAGGCCTGGCGCGACACCATGCGCCCGGTGTGGAGCAAGTTCGAGGACGAGATCGGCGCCGACCTGATCAAGGCCGCCGACGCCGCCAACCAGCGCCACTGATACGCCCTCCCGGCCGTCCGCGGCGGACGGCCACTGCCCGTTTCGCGAGGTATCTCTATGCAGTCCCTGAGACGTATCTGGGAGCACCTGGAGGAGGGCCTGATTGCCCTGCTGCTGGCGACCATGACCCTGGTGACCTTCGTCTACGTGATGCTCAACAACATCTACACCCTGTTCTTCGCGCTGGCCGACAAATGGGCCGCCAGCAGCGCCTTCTTCAACGCTCTGGGCGACGCCACCATGGGCCTGGCCCAGGACATGACCTGGAGCGTGGCCCTGACCAAGGCGATGTTCGGCTGGCTGATCTTCTTCGGCATCTCCTATGGCGTGCGCACCGCCGGGCACCTGGGGGTGGACGCCCTGGTGCGCCTGACCCCGCGCCCGGTGCAGCGCTACCTGGCGCTGCTCGCCTGCCTGTGCTGCCTGGTGTACGCCGGGCTGTTCATGGTCGCCAGCTTCAAGTGGCTGAGCGCGATCATGGCCGCCCATATCGGCGCCGAAGACCTGGACCGCTTCGGCATCCAGGTCAGCCATATCGTGGTGATAGTGCCCATCGGCTTCGCCCTGGTGCTGATCCGCTACCTGGAAATCTTCTACCGCATCTTCACCCGACGGCAGTTCGGCCTGGGCCTGGCCGACGAGGCGGGCGAGGCCAGCAAGCTGGCGGGCAGCCATGAGGAGCGTCACTGATGGCCGTGCTCTGTCTGTTTCTGCTGCTGTTCGTGTTCATGTTCCTCGGCGTGCCCATCGCCATTGCCCTGGGCCTGTCGGGGGCGGTGTCGATCCTGATGTTCAGCCAGGACTCCCTGAGCTCCCTGGCGATCAAGCTGTTCGAGACCTCCGACGCCTACACCTTCCTGGCGATTCCGTTCTTCCTCTTGTCCGGGGCCTTCATGACCACCGGCGGCGTGGCCCAGCGCCTGATCGACTTCGCCAACGCCTGCGTCGGCCACATCCGTGGCGGCCTGGCAATTGCCGCGGTGCTGGCCTGCATGCTGTTCGCCGCGCTGTCCGGTTCCTCGCCGGCCACCGTGGCGGCGGTAGGCTCGATTGCCGTGGCGGGCATGGTGCGCTCCGGCTATCCCAAGGAGTTCGGCGCCGGGATCATCTGCAACGCCGGGACCCTGGGCATCCTGATTCCGCCGTCGATCGTCATGGTGGTGTACTCGGCGGCCACCGAGACTTCGGTGGGCAAGCTGTTCATGGCCGGCGTGGTGCCCGGGTTGCTGCTGGGCCTGCTGCTGATGGTGGCGATCTACATCGTGGCCCGGGTGAAAAAGCTGCCGGCCCAGCCACGGGCCACCTTTGGCCAGTGGCTGAGTGCTGCGCGCCGGGCGTTCTGGGGCCTGTTGTTGCTGGTGATCATCCTTGGCGGCATCTACAGCGGCATGTTCACGCCCACTGAGGCGGCGGCGGTGGCGGCGGTGTACTCGGCCTTCGTCGCCCTGTTCGTGTACCGCGACATGAAGCTGCGGGACTGCCCCAAGGTGCTGCTGGAGTCGGGCCGGCTGTCGATCATGCTGATGTTCATCATCGCCAACGCCATGCTCTTCGCCCATGTGCTGACCACCGAACAGATCCCCCAGGAAATCACCGCCTGGGTGATTTCCGAAGGCCTGACGCCGATCGGTTTCCTGCTGATGGTCAACGTGGTGCTGCTGGTGGCGGGCAGCTTCATGGAGCCCTCGGCGATCGTGCTGATCCTGGCGCCGATCTTCTTCCCGATTGCCATGAAGCTGGGGATCGACCCGATTCACCTGGGCATCGTCATGGTGGTCAACATGGAGATTGGCCTGGTGCATCCGCCGGTGGGCCTGAACCTGTTCGTGACCTCGGCGGTGACCGGCCTGACCCTGGGCCAGACCATCCGCGCGGCGATGCCGTGGCTGATGATCCTGCTGCTGTTCCTGATCCTGGTGACCTACGTGCCGCTGATCTCCCTGGCCTTGCCCAACTGGCTGGGCATGTAGCGCCCCCATCGCTGGCAAGCCAGCTCCTACAGGCGCGCATATCCCCATAGGAGCCGGCTTGCCGGCGAACCGCGCAGCGGCCATTGGGCGCGGTTGATGGCGAGGGAATGGGCGATCTTGCGGGCGCTTTCGCTGGCAAGCCAGCTCCTACAGGCGCGCATAATCCCGTAGGAGCCGGCTTGCCGGCGAACCGCGCAGCGGCCAGTCCGCACCGGGTCAAGTGCGCGGTGTTCAGGCCGTCGGCACGCGCCACAGGTACCAGGCAGCGGTGGTACGCCAGGGGCTCCAGGCCTGGCCGATCTGGCGCAGCTGCCGGGGGCTGGGCGGTTGTTCCAGGCCCTTGAGTCGGCGATAACCTTCGCGTACGCCAAAGTCGTCCACGGGCAGTATGTCCTCGCGCTCAAGGCTGTAGATCAGCAGCATCTCCACGGTCCAGCGGCCAATGCCGGGCAGCTGGATCAGGCGCTCTATCAACTGTTCGTCATCCAGGCCACGGGCGCTGGCGGCATCGGGGACGCGGCCGTCCAGGGTGGCCTGGGCGATGCCCTGCAGGGTCGCTACCTTGCGTGCGGAAAAGCCGCAGCCGCGCAGGCTCTCCAGGCTGGCATCGGCCAGTTGCCCGGGCGTAGGGAAGTCCTGCCCGGGAAACAAAGCGCGCAGGCGGCCGAGTATCGCGTCGCCCGCGCGGGCATGCAGTTGCTGGTAGGCCACCGCGCGCACCAGCGCCTGATAAGGCTCGCGCTCCGGGCGGGGCTGGTGCAGGCAGGGGCCGACGGCGGCGATCAGCGCGGCCCAGTCGGCATCCAGTGCGGCAAGAAAACGAGTGGCGGGGCAGGTGGGCATTGGTGATCCGGAACAAGTGGCGGGGCGAGCGGCAGATTAGCCCGCCGCCCCAAGGCTTGCACCCTGTCTCTTGCGCTGGAACTCGCGGCCCGGGCCTTGCACCCGGGCGCAGGGTTTTCAGTCCTTGGTCGCCGGCAAGTAGAGCCGCTCCAGCACGTAGTGCAACGAGGCCGCCAGGGTTTGGCCATGGCTGAGTGTTTCAAAACTGTGGTAGTCCAGGGCCAACCCCGGCACCTGGGCCAGTTGCGCCTGCAACTGTCGGGCGCGCTGGTCGGCCTCGGGCCCTGCTGGCTGGCGCGGGTTGCCCGGCTCGGCGCCGCCGCGCATCAGCAGCAATTGCGCATGATGGCCCTGCAGGCGCTCGGCCAGGCCCTGGGCCTGGGGCAGGATCAGGCCGTCGCCCCACCACAGCGAAGGGCTCGCGGCAGCGTAGTGGCGAAACGCCTGGGGCTGGCTGAACAGCGCCTGCAGCACCAGCAGGCCGCCATAGGAGTGGCCCCACAGGGTCTGTTGCGCGGTATCTATCGGTGCCTGGGCCGCCACGGCCGGGCGCATGCGCTCGCGCAGCAGTTGCAGGAAGGCTTGCGCGCCGCCGCTGGGTTGCCCGGTCAGCGGGTCTTGCTGCTGCGCCTGGCCCGGTTGCTGCGGGGTGTAGTCATAGGTGCGGGCGTTGCGCTCGATACGCAGCGGGGTCTGGTAACCCACTGCCACCAGCAGCGGCGCCTGGCCCTGGTCCAGGCGCTTGAGCTGCTCGGGGTCGAGGGCGCCGATGGCGGCGTTGCCATCGAGCATCCACAGCACCGGGTAGCCCTGTGGCGGCGGCGCCTGCAACGGCTTGCCGATCCACAGTTGGTAGTGCCGCTGGCCGTCGGCGGAATCCAGTTGCAGGCTAGTGAAGCGGTAGGGCAGGTCCTGGCGTTGCAGCAGGCTGCGGTCCATGGGCTGGTCCGGGGCGGGGGCGGCCAGGGCCGCTCCCGCAAGGCCCCAGGCCAGGGCCAGGGGCAGGAAAAAAGTTCTCATCAGGCGTTCTCGGCAGGCTCTTGGTGATGGCTCTTGGTAATGGCTCAGAACGAAGCGGTCAGGCTGGTGTACAGGGTGCGCCCGGGTTCGTTGTAGGTGGCGGCGCCGGCCCCGGCGATGTTGTTCACGCCCTGGGCATTGCCTTCACGGAACAGGCGTTTGTCGAACAGGTTGTCGACCCCGGCGGTCAGGCTCAGGTTGCGGGTCAGGGCGTAGGTGCCGCTGACCCCGGCAATGGCGTACGGCGCCAGTTGCTGGGTGGCGCTGCCGGTGACGCGGTCGCCGTGGTAGTCGTATTTCTTCGGCGTCTGCTGGCCGTACCAGGCCACGGTCGCCTGCAGCGACAGGTCCTGGGTGGCCTGCCAGTCGAGCATCGAGTTGAGGGTGTAGCGCGGGGTCACCGAGAGGTAGTCGCCGGTTTCCTTGTTCTTCGATTGCAGCATGTAGGTGAAGTTGTTGTTCCAGGTCAGCTGGCTGGCCAACGGAATGGTCAGGGTGCCTTCCAGGCCTTCCACCAGGGCCTTGGGCACGTTTTCCCACTGGTAGATCGCCGAGTTGCGGTAAGCGCCGCTGCCGCCGCTGGCATGGCTCACCGGGGCCAGGCCGGATTCCACCTTGTTCTTGTAGTCGTTGCGGAAGTAGGTCAGGCCGGCCACCCAGCCGTCGGCCTTGTATTCCAGGCCCAGTTCCTTGTTGACGCTGGTTTCCGCCTTGAGCTTGTCGTTGCCCTGCAGGTAGCAGCTGGTGCTCTGGCCGTAGCAGCCCTGGCCGCGGCTGTAGAGCAGGTAGTCGGAGTTCAGCTGGTACAGGTTCGGCGCCTTGTAGGCCCGGGCGATGCCGGCCTTGAGGGTCAGGGTGTCGCTCAGGGCGTGGGACAGGTTGAGAGACGGGCTCCAGTTGTCGCCGACGATGCTGTGGTGGTCCAAACGCAGGCCGGGGGTGAGCATGGTGCCCGGCTGCAGTTCGATGTTGTCTTCGGCGAACAGCGAGAAGATCTGCGCGCTGGACTGGGTGCTGCGGTTGCTTGAGCTCAGGCCGCCCACGGCGCCGCCTTCACTGGTGCTCTGGGTGTTGGCGCTGGGGTCGTCGAGCTTTTGCTGGGACCATTCGCTGCCCAGGGTCAGGGTCTGCTCGAAGCCGGCGCGCAGGGGCAGGTTGACCTCGCCATGGGCGGTCAGGTCGCGCAGCACCGCGGTGTAGAACTCGCTGTTGCTGAAGATGCCTTCGGTGCCGCCAGCCAGGCCTTCGTTGATCCGCGTGTTGCGGGTCTTTTCGTATTGCAGGTAGGCCATGGAACTGCCGAAGTCCCATTCGCCACGATGGGTCACCGAATAGGTCTCGCGGTAGCTGCGGTTGGTCTCGTGGCCCAGCAGGTTTTTCACCGTGCTGTTGCTGTTGGTGTTCTGGGTATCGCCGGTGTAGATGTTGCCCTGGCGGCTGAAGCCGGCTTCGAAGTCCAGGCTCTGGTCCGGGGTCAGGTGCCAGCTCAAGAGGCCGTTGAGGTCCTTGTTGCGTACCCCTTCGCGGCCAGCGGGCAGGGTGCCGACCTGGTTGCCGGTGCGCAGGGATTCATGGCCGGCGTTGATGTCGGCGTCGTCGGAATCGGTCTTGGCCACGTTGCCGTAGACCCGGTAGCTCAAGCTGTCGGTCAGCGGGCCGTTGAGGCCGAAGCTCATGCGTTGGGTGGCGCCTTCGTCCTTGTGGGTCGGGAACGAGCTGTAGATCGTCGCGTTGCCGTGGGTCTGGATGCCGGCCTGCTTGGTGATGATGTTGATCACCCCGCCAGCGGCGCCGTTGCCGTAGCGGGCCGCCGCCGGGCCGCGGATCACTTCGATGCGTTCGACCTGGTCGGCCGGTACCCAGTTGGTGTCGCCGCGGCTGTCGCGCTCGCCGCGCCAGCCGTAGCGCACCGAGTTGCGGCTGCCCACCGGCTTGCCGTCCACCAGGATCAGGGTGTTTTCCGGGCCCATGCCGCGGATGTCGATCTGCCGGTTGTTGCCGCGCTGGCCGCTGGTGGAGTTACCGGTGAGGTTGACCCCGGGCATGGTGCGGATGATCTGCGACAGGTCGTTGGCCGGCGGGCGCTTCTGGATGTCCTCGGCGGTGATCACCGAGACCCCCGGTGCCTGCTTGGTTTCTTCCTTGGCGGTGGCGATGACGCTCTGGGGTTCCAGCTCCAGGACCGGCTGGGTCGAGCCTTCATTGGCAGCCTGCACGGCCTGACTGAGCAGGCAGCAGGTGGACAGCAGGAAAGGGGCGAAAGGACGCATCGAGCGCATGGACATCGGTGATCTCCGGACAGAGGCAGAAACAGAAGATCACGAATGATAATGACTGCTATTTGCGAGTAAAGCGCATTAACTTTCTAAACACTTCCAGGTCGGTACGAGGTTCTGTCAGGGAGCCGGGCGCGCTTGTGTCGGGCCTAGGCGGCGGGCAGCAGCAGGTGCATGCACAGCCCGGGGTGGCCGTTGCTGGCCCAGATCCGCCCCTGGTGCAGCTCCACGGCGCGCCGGGCGATGGCCAGGCCCAGGCCGAAGCCGTCGCCCTGGGCCGAGTCCAGGCGCTGGTAGGGCTGGAAGATGCGTTGCAGGTCCTGTTCGGCGACCCCTGGTCCCTGGTCTTCCAGGCACAGGTGCCAATAGGCGCCTTCGCGCCAGCCGCGCAGGCTCACCCGGCCGCCGGCGGGGGAGTAGCGGATGGCATTGCGCAGCAGGTTCTCCAGGGCCTGGGCGATGCTGTCCAGGTGCACCTGGACCCGGCACTCGGCGTCCAGCAGGCAGGGCAGGCGCTCGGCGTCCCAGGCGCTTTCGAAGCAGGCGTCCTGGCGCAGGGCTTCCCAGATCGACAGCACCTGCACCGCTTCGGTAGGCAGTTGCGGGCGCTCGGTGTCGAGCCAGGCCAGGTCCAGGGTGTCTTCCAGCAGGCGCTGCATGTCGGCGATTTCCCGGTCCAGGCGCTGGCGCAACTGCTCCGGCGGCAACCGGCTGTCATGGGCGATGCGCAACCGCGCCAGGGGCGTGCGCAGCTCATGGGACAGCGTGCGCAGCAGCAGGCGCTGCTGGGCCAGGCTCTGGCGCAGGCGCTCGGCCATGTGCTCGAAGGCCAGGGCCAGTTCCCCCAGTTCGTCGTGGCGGTTCACCAGGGGCGTGCCCAGGCCCTGGCTTTCCAGGTCGTCGGCGCGCAAGGCATCGGCGCGGTCGCGCAGGCGGTTCAACGGCAGCACCAGGTGGCGGTAGAGCAACAGGCCGAGCAGGGCGGCCAGCAGGGTCGGCACCACGCCATGGCTGAGCAGGTGGGTCCAGGGCGTCAGGCCACTGGGCAGCAGGCGCTCGGGCAGTTGCAGCACCAGCCGGCCTTGCTCCGGGTGCTCGGGGAATTCGATGCTGACGTAGGGCAACTCGTCCTGCAGGCGCCGGCTCATGGGCCAGTCGAGCTTGCGCATGAAGGTCAGGTGGCTGGCTTCCTCGGCGGTCAGCGGCGTGCTGCCCAGGCTCTGCAGGCGATCGCCGATCACCGCGACCCAGGTGTCTTCCCGGGTTGCCAGTTGTCGCTGGAACTCATCGACCGCGGCCACGCCGCCCTGGCGCCAGGCGTGCTCGGCCTGCTGGGCGTAGCTGGCCAGGTACTGGCGGTCGGCGGGGTCGAGAAAATAGGTGCTGCGCTCGGCCGACAGGCCCCAGGTCCAGATGATCCAGGTCAGCAGCAGGCAGAAGCCGATCTGCAACAGCGCCAGTTTCCACAGCAGGGGGTGACGGCGCATCAGTGGCGTTCCGCTTCCACCAGGATGTAGCCCGCGCCGCGCACCGCCTGGATCTGCAGGTGCTGCACCCCAAGGTCCGCGAGTTTGCGCCGCAGGTTGCACACGTGCACATCCAGGCCGCGATCGAGCCTCGTGTAGATGCGGTGCAGTACGTGCTGATAGAGAAACGGCTTGCTCAGGGTTTCCCCGGGGTGCTCGCGCAGGGTCACCAGCAGCCGGTATTCCGAGCCGGTCAGGCCCGCTGCGCGGCCCTGGTGCAGCACGTCCTGGGCCTGGTCGTCGAAGCTGAGGATCGGGTCCTGGCGCGTGGCCTGCAGCTGTTGCACCCGGGCCATGCGCCGCAACAGGGCGTCGGCGCGGGCGTCCAGTTCGGCCAGGCTGAAGGGCTTGGGCAGGTAGTCGTCGGCGCCTCGGGTAAAGCCGGTGATGCGGTCCTGCTCGGCGCCCAGGGCCGACATCAGCATCACCGGCGTGCCCTGTTCCTGGCGCAGGGTTTCCAGCAGGGCCAGGCCGTCCATGCCCGGCAGCATGATGTCCAGCAGCACCAGGTCGAAGTGGCCGGCGCGCACCGCGGCCAGCCCCTGGCGGCCGTCGGTGCAGGTGGTGACGGTAAAGCCGCGCTGGCGGAAATGCAGGTCCAGGTCGTCGCGCAGTCGGGCGTCGTCTTCCACGAGAAGCAGGTTGGGGGTCATGGGGCAGAGCACTTGAATGGAAATATTTAATGAGAACGTTTTACATTTGCGAATATTGCAGCAATGCCCTTGGCTATGCAATTGCCATGATGGGCGGGCATGACCGGGATCAATCGAACAAGAAGTTGAATATTCAACAAAGTGTTGATATTTTTCCTGGCCGTTCACCTTGGTAGTCACCCATGAACCGATCTTGCGCTTCCCTGCTTGCCGAACGTCAGCTGGTGCTGCAGGTGCTGCACAGCACTTTGCAGATGCTGGGCAGCGTGGTCGGCCGGCACGTGGAGATTGTCCTGCATGACCTGGACCGCCCCGAGTGCTCGATCGTCGCCATCGCCAATGGTCATGTCACCGGGCGCCGGGTAGGCGACCCGGTGCTGGTCGGGCCGCGCCAGGACCTGGGTTTTGCCGCGGTGCGACGCGCCCTGCAAGACCGCTCCGCGGCGACCCCGCTGGTGCTGGAGAACTACCCGACCCTGGCCCCCGACGGCCGCGAGCTGCGCAGTTCCACGGTGATCTTTCGCGACAGCAGCGGGCAGCCCTTCGCCAGCCTGTGCAGCAACAGCGACCTGAGCGGTATCGCCGCCGCTCATGCCTGCCTCGGGCAGTTGCTGGGCCTGGGCAGCGCGCCTGCGCCGCGCCGCGACGAAGCCCCCGACATGGAACAGTTGCTGGCCCAGATCATCCAGGGCGCCTGCCCGGGAAACGGGGCGCGCATGAGCAAGCAACACAAGCTCGACGCCGTGCGCCAGATGCAGGAGCGCGGGGTGTTCATCGTCAAGGGCGGGATCGAAAAGGCCGCCGCGGCCCTGGGGGTGACCCGCTACACCATCTACAACTACCTGGAACAGATCCGCGCCCAAGGCGCCGAGGAATGACCGCGATGCAGCTCGATATCTTTCAAGTGGATGCCTTTACCTCCCACGTCTTCGGTGGCAACCCGGCGGCGGTGTGCCCCCTGGATGCCTGGTTGCCGGACGAGGTCCTGCAGCGCATCGCCCTGGAGAACAACCTGTCGGAAACCGCCTATTTCGTGCCCCGGGGCGAAGTCTTCGAACTGCGCTGGTTCACCCCCACGGTGGAGGTCGACCTGTGCGGGCACGCCACCCTGGCGGCGGCCTGGGTGCTGTTCGAGCAGTTGGGCGAGCGCCGCGACGTGCTGCGCTTTGCCACCCGCAGCGGCGAGTTGCGGGTGAGCCGCGAGGGCGGCCTGCTGTCCATGGACTTTCCCGCCAAGCAGCCCGAAGCCGTGGCGATTGCTCCGGCCCTGCTGCAAGCCCTGGGGTTGCCGGCGGCCGAGGCCCTGTATCGCACCGACGATTACCTGCTGGTGGTGGACGACGAATCTCTGGTGGAGGCGCTCAAGCCCGATTTCGCCGCACTGGCCGCCTTCGATGTGCGCGGCATCGCCGTGACGGCGCCGTCCCGAGCATTCGATTTCGTCTCGCGCTGGTTCGGCCCGCGGGTCGGGGTCAATGAAGACCCGGTCACCGGTTCCGCCCATACCTCCCTGGCGCCTTACTGGGCCGCGCGCCTGGGCAAGCGTCAGTTGCGGGCGCAGCAGGGCGGGGCGCGCAAGGGCCAGCTGGAGTGTCAGGTGCTGGACAACGGGCGGGTGATTATCAGCGGCTACGGCGCCTTGTACCTCAAGGGCCGTATTTTCCTCTGAACCGGCTGCGGCGCCGCTCTGCCATGCAGGCCTGGTGCCTGCAGGCGGATTTGTCTCGGCGGTGCCGGCGGGAGTAGAGTCGCGTTTTTTTCGCCTGCTCAGGATGCTCCAGACCATGCAACGGACGCGCACCTTGCCCCGCCTTTCCACCTCACCGCTGTTGGCCTTGCTCCTGGGCTTGAGTGCCGGCGCTGCCCAGGCAGCCAGCCTCAGCCAGAGCCTGCTGGAGTGCCAGCCGAGCTTTTTCAAGGCCCTGTATCAGCAGCGCGCCGAACTCGGGCAGGTGGTGAAACTGGCGGAGAATCAGCGCCAGGGCATCGCCTGGATTCCGGTGGCGGAGCGCCGCGACAGCGCCACCGCGCTGATGGCGTTTTCCCGGCCGCTGCTGGATCAGGGCCTGCCCCTGACCGCCTACTACGACCGCCAGTTCGACCTGGGCGAGCAGGGCACCTTTCACTTCTGGGGCTTTGAAATCGATGCCAGCCGCGAGGCCGTCATGGCCGCGCTGCCCCAGGCCGGTTGGCAGGAGACTGGCGAATACTTCGTCTCCCGGCCGCAGATCAAACTCAACGCCGCGACCCCCTGGCAGGACAACCCGGCCGCCGCTTCGGGCATCGCCCCGGCGCCGGGCTCCGCGGAAAAGATCCTCATGCTCAGCCAGGAAGACGGCAAGACCCGTTTGCTCTGCTCGCTGCAGGGCACTGTCGATCAGCCATTGCTGGAGCAGGAGCGGCCGGACCTGGCCCAGGGAGCGGGCCGATGAACAAGCTGTCGAGCTTGAGCGCGGCGCTTTTGCTCGCCGGTTGCGCGCATTCGGGTACCCCCGGGGAGGCCCCGGCGCCGCAGCGTCCGGACGGCATGTTCAAGGTGCTGGAAAGCCCGGAACTGGCCACCTACTTTGCCGCCAACTCGCTGGCCCTCTACCAGAACAACCCGAACCTGCGGCAGTTCTATCTGGTCAACAACTACGCCAAGCCTGCTGCGCTGGGCGGTGGCAAGCCGCCGATCTACAGCTCCCGCGCGACCCGGGTGATCAACTGCGAGAAGGATGAGTCGGCGCAATTCGGCCGGGTGTACTTCTCCGAGCCCTTCGCCCAGGGCGTGGAGGTCATGCGCAAGGACGATCTTGCGCAATGGGCCGCCTTTCCCCGTCAATCGTTGATCGGGGAGCTGCGCAACATGGCCTGCGCGGTCGATCCGACCCGGCTCAAGCTGGCTCCGGCACCGAGTCGGTGAGCGGTGTCAGCCGGGCCTGTTGTTCAGCCCGGCCAGGCCATGATCAGCATGGGCCGTGGCCTGCCTGATTGAAGCGCGCGCCGCACGCCACCCAGGCGGCGTTCTGTCCAACTGTTGAGCACCAAGGAAGTTTCGATGCTGGAAAGCAACCGCACCATCACCCTCTCTGGCGAGCAGGCGCTGCAGGCCCTGGCGGAGCTGGAGTTCGTCTTGATCTCGTTGCACAAGATGGGCGCCTACTACATGGATAAACCCGTGGCCGACTACCAGCGCGCCACCACCGATTTCATCGATAACCAGCAGGTCACCCAGCGCCTGGCCCAGGTGCGCAGGATTCTCAGCGAACCCTTCGACCGTACCCTGGGGGAGGACGACATGGACGACATCGAGCGCCATGTGGAGGGGCTCGAACTGTGGCGGCCCGAGTAGCAGGGCGAGGGCTGCCCGCCGATTTATCAAGGAACCTGCCATGTCCAGAATAAGCATCGCCGCCGCGACTCCCAGCACTGACCTGGCGCTGGTCAAGTTTCTCCATCAACGCCTGGGCCTGTCCCTGAGCGTTGCCCAGGGCTATCTGCGCCGTGGCGCCGAGGGCTTCTTCTACAGCGCCAAGCTGTTTCACAACGACCATGTGGAACGTGAGCAGGAACTGCGCGACATCCTCGCCTTCTGCAACAACGCTCAGGTGCCGCTGCTGATTGTCGAAAGCGACCCCGATGAGGAGTGGAACGGCGTTGCGCCCGAAGCGCTGGAGGACTGCGCGATGCCCCAGGAGCACTTGTTCAATCTGCTCCAGGCCTATGAAGAGGACTATCAATAAGGCCCGGGAGCGGGCCTGTCCCGCCCAACCGAATGCGAGGTTTTCCTAAAGTTCTGGGCGCCGGGGTCGAGACGTTGGTGCTGTCCGTCCCTCAATAAGGATATTTCGTGTTCAGAACCCTCCTCAGGGCCACCGCCCTTGTCGCCACCCTGGCGCTGACCGGCTGTGTGTCCTACAACGTCACCGGCCCCTTGGGCGCACCGCTGCATCCCGCGCCTGCCAGCAGCCCGCGCACCGCGCAAATCGCCGATGTGCAGGTTTCCGCCGCCGGTATCGACGAAGCCACCCGTACCGCCATCAGTCGCTCCCTGACCGCCCAACTGACGCCCTACGTCAAGAGCGCCGGCTACTTCCCGCAACTCAGCGAGTTTCCTACCCGCCTGGGGGAAAACGACGTGGTGCTGAAGTTCAACATGACCTCCCTCAAGGGCCATCGCGGGCCGCACCCGGGCTATGTACCGGGGGCCCTGCTGACCCTGACGCTGTGGATCTGGGTCAATGGCCCGATCTACGTCGACAGCTTCGACCTGGCCGGTGATCTGTCGATCGTCGATCGCGACGGCAAGGAACTGGCCAGCGCCAGGGAGCAGCTCAAGTTCGAGCGCAATGTCGGTCTCTACGGGCGCGAATACTGGGCCCCGACCCAGGGCGCCAAGCAGCTCAACGAGCTGGTTGGCAAATTGCTCGACAACGCCACCGCCCGGTTGGCGCACTAGGATCAAGGAGCGTCACATGTTCGGTTCCATCAAGCACCTACTGGTGCTGGCCGCGGTACTGCTGAGCGGCTGCGTGTCCTATTCGCAACACGAACTGGCACCGGTCACGGCCTGGCCACCCACCGCCCAGGCGGAGCAACACAAACCCACGGCCTTCGTGCGCACCACCGCGATGAACCAGGTCAATGGCGGCCCGGCCAATGCTGCCGCCGGCGCCCCGGCCGCCGCCTGGGAAGCGGCGGTGGCCGATACCTACCGCCAGTCCGGGCGCTTTGCCCGGGTCAGCACCGACAAGGTCGAGTCGGACCTGTACGCCGAAGCCACCCTGTACAACAACGAGCAGTTCAGCATGGCCTCGGCCATCATCACCGGCGCCACCTTCTTCATCATCCCGTCCACGGCGAAGAACACCTTCACCCTGGAGACGGTGTTCAAGGACAAGGACGGCAAGGAACTGGGGCGGATTCGCAAGAGCGAGTCGGTGCGCACCTGGATGCAACTGCTGCTGATCGTGGCGATTCCTTTCCAGGCGGATACCCGCGACGTGGTCCAGCAACTGGCCCGCAGCACCCTGGATGAAGCGGTGCAACGCAAACTGCTGTAAGCCTCGCGCTGCTGGCAGGACGCAGACAAAAACGCCGCGGGCCCTGATTGGAGCCCGCGGCGTTTTTTTTGGATGCGGTTTACTTCAGCGCTGCGCCGCCCAGTAGGCATGCAGCGCCCGAGCGGCCGGTTCGATGGCCGCTACCTGCTGGCGATGCTGGTCCAGGTCGAGGTCGGCCGGCAGTTCGAAGTTGTCCTGTTCGGCACAGTCGATGATCGTCTGCAACAGGCCGGTCTGTGGTGCCGGCATCTGCGGCCAGTTGCTCACGGCCACCCCACGCAGGTAGCCAAAGCACCATTCTTCGGCCAGCAGCAGGTCCTGGCCCTGGTGTTCGGTGGTTTCGAAACGTGCATGGAAACCCTGGGCATCACTGGCCAGTTGTTCGGCCAGGGTGTTGATGTGGCGCACGCACAGGTCGATGAACTGCCGGCACTCTTGCGGGGTTTCCCAATTGGGGTTCTCGCCGCCCCAGATCGCCGGGAACCATTCGGCGATATCCACCTGGGTCGGGCCCGACACCAGCGCGGTGAAATAGCCGTCCAGCTCGCAGGGGTTGAGTACCGAGTGGTCGTCGCCGTACTTGAGCAGGGTGTCTTCGAGGGTTTCGAAGTCGGCGGCGTTCAATGGGGTGTTTTGCATGAGAGAAGTCCTGGAAAAAGCAGCGGCAAGTTTCCGGGTTCAGGCCCCGGGCTGCAAGCCTTGAACGGTATGGGCGGCGCTTGAGTGCGCGGCCCTCAGGTGCCGCGCAACAGGTCCTGGGAGTCCAGCAGGCGGTAGGCGATTTCCGGGCGCTGCTCCATGGCTCGGCGGATGGCGGCCGGGATCGATTGCCGGGTCTTGCGGCACAGGCCGGGCAACTCGCCCAGGGAAATGGCGATGCCGCGCATGCTGCGGACCACGTTGTCACTGGGGCTGATCTGGACGCGGATGCCCAGTTGTTCGTACATCCGCCGCTGCATGTGTTCCAGGTCCGCCAGGTCCTTGAGGTTTTCCAGGCGTTCGAGCAGGCGCTTTTCCTCCTGGCGCGTGAGATTGAGGATGCGCAGGTCGGCTCCGGGGGTGTCCAGCAACTGCTCGCGCTCGCAAATGCAGGCGCCGGGCGGACAGGGTTGGCGGATCGCGGGGCTGGGGTTCATGGTGATCCATCATAGCGATCCCGTAGCCGCTGTCAGAGAAAATTCTGTGCCCGGCCAGCCCCAACGAGATGGCGTGGTGGCGGGGCTTTGCGTAGGAGCTGGCTTGCCAGCGAAGGCGTCTTCGGGTTCGCCGCAGGGCTTGAGGGCCTCTTCGCCGGCAAGCCGGCTCCTACGAGGTGGGGTAGTGGTGGGGCTTTGCGTAGGCGCTGGCTTGCCAGCGAAGGGGGCTTCGGGTGCGTCGCAGGGCTTGAGGCCTACCGAGCCAAGGGGTTGCCCGGGTCGCCTTCGGCGAGCATCTGGCTCAGTAACTGCCGTTCCTGTTCGCCGGGAAGCACGCCGCGGGTTTCGCCTTCGAGCACGATCACGCCATCTTCGTTGCTCAGGGTGATGACCGCCGTAGCCCGGCCCCGGGCATCCACCTCGGTGATCAGCCAGCGGCAGGTCACGGTATCCCCCGCATAGACCGGGCGGCGGAACTGGAAGCTCATCGCCGAGGCCAGCCAGCCGATCTGCCCGCCGATCTCGGTCACCAGGCTGGCGGTCAGCAGGCCATGGGCCACCGGTTCGCGAAACCCTCGGGCCTCGGCGAAGGGCGGGTGGTAGTGCACCGGGTTGTAGTCCCGGGAAATCTCGGCAAAGCGCTGGATGTCCTGGGGAGTGAAGCATCGCGACAGGCTGAAGCTGTCACCGCTTTGCAGCCCGCGAGCCGCTCGTTGTCTGAAGCTGTGCATGGGTCTTCCTCAAGCCAGGAGTTGTTCCGCCAGCAACACTAGCGCAATCAGGACCATCAACCCGCCCGACAGGCGACTGACCCACAGCGCCGCCACCGGCCGCGCCTGCAGAACAGTGCGCGAGCCGAAGCCCACCAACAGGTAGATCACCGCGCAACTGAAGGCATGCAGCAGCCCCAGGGCGAGGATCTGCAGCGACACCGGCCAGGCGGCCGCGGGGCTGGTGAACTGTGGCAGCAGGGCCAGGAACAGCAGGAAGACCTTGGGATTGAGGCCGCTGACACACAGGCCCTTGAACGACCAGCGCGCCCAGGAAGCATCGGCCTGGCCTGCGCCGGCCTGGGGCGTGGACGGGTGGCGCAGCAGGCCGACGCCCAGCCACAGCAGGTAGCCGGCACCGGCCACGGTCAGGCCCGCAAGGGCCAGGGGGTAACGCGCCACCAGCCCGCCGACCCCGGCGGCCACCACCAGGGTCGCCAGCAGGTGCCCGCTCAGCAGCCCGGATACCGCGGGAATCACCACCCGGCCGTTGAGCCCGGCAGAGATGGCATAGGCCCAGTCGGCGCCGGGGGTGATCACGAACAGCAGCGACACTGCCCAGAACGCGGCCAACATGCTCGGTTCCATGTTGGCTTACCTCGGCTGGCTGCAGGTAGCGTGGGCGGGGCAGGCGGTCGCGCTAGGCAGCGCAGGGTGCGGCTTGGCAAGGGGGTAGGGCATGGGGCTTTCTCACGGTCATCAGGGGCTCGACCGCCGCACAGCTGCGGTGAACAGGGGCTTCAAGGTGTGAAGAAAGAATAGTGAAGATCGAGGGGGATTTTTTCTCTAATATTCCAACTGCAAACCTTCGAATGGGGAGAGTTATTCAAATGGATCGGATTGATCAGAAGATTCTTGCCGAGCTGCAAGCCGACGGCCGCCTTTCGGTCACCGACCTGGCCGAGCGGGTCGGTCTCAGCCTGTCCCCTTGCCATCGCCGGGTACGGGCGCTGGAGCAGTCCGGGGTGATCCTGGGCTATCGCGCACAACTGGCGCCCAGCGCCCTGGGGCTGAATTTCTCGGCCATGGTGTTCGTCACCCTGCGCGAGGGCGATCATCAGGCCGTGGCGGCCTTCGAAACTGCCTTGCAGGGCATTGTCCAGATCGTCGAGGCGCAGCGGCTGTTTGGCGAACCCGATTACCTGCTGCAGGTGATCACCCGCGACCTGCCGGCGTTCCAGCGGTTGTATGACGAACGCCTGTCGACCTTGCCCAACGTCCAGCGCCTGACCTCGACCCTGGTGATGAAGCAGGTGATCCAGGACCGCACCCTGCCATTGTGATCGGGATCAAGGCTCGAAGGTCCCGCAGGTTCTAAGGTGCAGGCTCCTTCATCCAGGTTCCGGGAGCCGTCATGGCCAAGCCCTTTCCCCTGCGCCCCAAACACCCCGAGCGGATCTGCTGGGGCTGCGACCGCTACTGCGCGGCCAATGCCCTGGCTTGCGGCAATGGTTCCGATCGCACCATGCACCCGGCGGAAATGCTCGGGGAGGACTGGTACCTGGACGGCGATTGGGGCATCGAGATGCCCGCCGACAGCGAGCCGGCCCCACAGCGGCAGTCGCGAGGGCCGACCGCCGTTTAAATATTACCCGGGTATTATTGCTTGTCTTATTAATACCCGGGTAATATGCAGCCTCGTTTCCTTGAGGCCATAACCATGTCCGACTCACTTGCCCAACCCGTCACTGCGTTTCAGGCCCAGCAGGTGCTGGCAGCCGGCCCGTTGCTGGAGGTCGCGCTGGCGGTCAAGCGTGCCAGCGAAGAGGCGGCGCCGCAGCCGTTGCTGGTGTTCGACGATGCCAGCGGCCGGGTCATCGACCTCGACCTGCGGGGCACCCCGGACGAAGTGCGCCAGCGCCTGGCCGCCACGCCGGCGCCGGGCAACGGGCGCTATCGCCCGCGCCAGCCTGCTGCTGCGCCGGTCGAGGGCGAAGAGGCTGCGCCCCGGGGGCGGGGGCGACCCAAGCTGGGGGTCATCGCCCGGGAAGTGACCCTGTTGCCGCGCCAGTGGGACTGGCTGGCCGAGCAGCCCGGTGGCGCCTCGGCGGTGCTGCGCCGGCTGGTGGACGAAGCCCGGCGACATGGCGCCGAACCGCAGCGCCAGCGGGCCGCGCAAGAGGCGGCCTACCAGTTCATGCTGGCCATGGGCGGCGATCTTCCCGGTTATGAGGAAGCCACCCGGGCGCTGTTCGCCGCGGACCTGGCGCGCCTGCAACAGTGCATCGAGGACTGGCCGCAGGACATCCGTGCCTATGCCTTGCGCCTGGCCGGGGCGTAATCGCCGGGGCTGGCTTGTGTCCCGGGGCCCAGGCGTTTTATGTTCCTTGCCGGTCAACAACGACGCCTTGCCGATTCTGGAGTGCCTATGAACCTCGCCACCCTGGCGCTATTTCTCCCGGCCTGTTTCGCCCTGAACATGGCCCCCGGGCCGAACAACCTGCTGTCGGTGCGCAATGCCAGCACCTACGGTTTTCGCACCTCGTGCCTGGCGGGCATCGGCCGCCTGGCAGCGTTCGCCCTGATGATCGCCCTGGCCGCCGCCGGCCTGGCGGTGGTGCTGCAAGCCTCGGAGCTGTTGTTCTACGGGATCAAGATTCTCGGCGCGGGCTACCTGCTGTACCTGGCCTATCAGCTGTGGACCGCGGACCCCCAGGTGCAGAGTGCGGAGCGCAGCCGGGTGTCCGGGCTGCTGGCCCTCAGCCGGCAGGAATTTCTGGTGGCCTGCGGCAATCCCAAGGCGATCCTGATCTTCACCGCGTTTCTGCCGCAGTTCGTCGAGCCCGGGGCGCCAGTGGGTTCGCAGTTCCTGGTGCTGGGGCTGTTGTTCCTGCTGCTGGAGTGGATCGCCATCAGCGCTTATGCGCTGATGGGCCTGCACATGCGCCGCTGGTTCAGCGAGCCTGCGGGCAAGCGCCTGTTCAATCGCTGCTGCGCGGCGTTGCTGTCGGCGGCGGCCTCGGTGCTGTTGCTGGCCCGGCGCGCCTGAAGCCTGGAGCAAGCCTCTCCCCGCAACGGGGAGAGGCCATGGCCATCAGTGGATGGAGAAGTACGGGTCCCAGGAGCAGTAGGCGATCACCTTGTTGTTGCTGTCCAGGATCATGAAGGCCCAGGTGTAGGTAATGCGCGAGCCGACCCGGGTGGCGTTGGCCTGCCAGTAGTAGTTCTGCACGCTTTGCGCGATGGGCTGCCCGGCCGGGTTGTCCTTGTCGATGATGGGCAGCGGCGTGCTGTCCAGGACGATTGGGGTGACGTCGGTCAGATAGGGCGGATTGCCGGCACTCGGTACCGGGTTGGTCTGGGTGTACTGGTACAGCAGCACCGCGTTGTACATGCCCTTGGACAGGCTGGTGGCGCGCCAGCGGACAATGTCCCCCTGACGCAGGTTGACCGCCAGTTCGGAGCCGCCGTCCGGCCCGTCGGTGTTGTCGCGGCGGGCCACCATGTAGACCACCTGGTCGGACAGGCGCTGGCCGTTGCTGTAGTAGTTGTAGAGCTGAGTGGGGGTGGCGCTGTGCTGGCTCAAGGTCAGCGTGTTGCCGCCGTCGAAGGTCTTGCCGTTGCTTTCCAGAATGGTGTCCACGTCAATGGTGACAAGGATATCCACGATGTTTTCGTTCATGTCCGGCTCCCTGTTGTCGCGCTATGGGCCTGGCGATCCAGGCCCGGGTGTCATCGGCTGTGCAGCGTGCGGCCACCGAGCATCCGGGCGCGGCGCAACAGCTGTCGGGCACCGGGCGAAATGCACTTCCATGAGGTCGCCAGTGGAATCTAGAAGCTCAAGACTGTTAGTCAAATGGGCCGGTCAAAAAAGCGCCGCGAGGGCGTCCCGGCCGCTTCGGACTACAAGCCTGTAGCACCCGTGCCAAGGCCCAGGTGCTGATCGGCCCATAGCGCCGCCTGGGCGGCATGGCTCAGGCCCAGGTCGTGATCGGCCCCGGGCACGATGCGCAATCGGGCGACCCCGGATCGCCAAGCGGCAAGCCCCGGGATCGGCCGCGACGGTTTATCATGCTGCGCTGCCGCCCGTTGCCCGTGCGACAAGGGGCTGCTCCATTCGCCCACCCTGGAGGCGCCCGCCATGCCTGATCTGCCCAAGCCTGCTGCCATCCCTGAATTCCCCGTGTGCCACGCCCGTGGCGGCACCTCCACCGGGCTGATCCTGGCCCGCGAAGCGCTGCCCCGGGACGAAGCGCTGGTGGAAGAACTGCTGCGCCACCTGATGGGCGTGCCGCTGCATGGCGAGTGGCCGGGCAATACCCAGATCACCGGCCTGGGGCGCGGCGGGCCCACCAGCAACAAGGTATTCATCGTTGAGCGCCGCCCCGGCGAGACGCGCATGGTCAGCACACTGGCGCAACTGGCGGCGGGCAAGAGCGCCATCGACTGGAGCGTCAACTGCGGCAACATGTCCGCGGCGTTGCCGCTGTATGCCCTGCAGCGCGGCTGGCTGGAGCCCGGGGAGGGCGGTGGGCAGATCGAGATCTACAACAGCAACACCCAGACCACGATGTATGCGCGCCTGGGCTTCGCCAATGGCCGGCTGCTGAGCGACACGCGGATTCCCGGGGTCAACGGGGTGTTTCCCGGGGTCGACCTGTTTCTCGACAAGCCGGTGGGGGCCAAGACCGGCGCGCTGTTCCCCACCGGCAAACGGGTGGACCTGCTGGACGGCATCGCCGCCACCTGCATCGACGTGGCGGTGCCCATGGTCATCCTGCGCGCGGCGGACCTGGGCAAGACCGGCGAGGAAACCCCGGCCCAGCTGGACGCCGACCCGCAATTCAAGGCGCGCCTGCTGGAACTGATGGTGCTGGGCGGGTTGCGCATGGGCTTGCGCAAGCGCGACGGCAGCCTGATGAGCGCCGACGAGCTGCGGCGCAGCGAAACCATCCCGAAGATCTGCATCGTCAGCCCGGCGCGAGAAGGCGGCGATATTGCCACCCGCTACTTCACCCCGCAGAACGCCCACCCGTCCCTGGCGGTGTCCGGCGGTTGCTGCCTGGCGGCGGCCTGCCTGGCCGAAGGCACCGTGGCCCACGCCTTGTTGGCGCGGGCGCCGGTGCTAGGCGAGGAGCCGGGCGAATACCCGCTGGCGATTGAAAACCCCGCCGGGGTGCTGGAGACCCTGATCAACGCCCGGCTGGCCGGTGGAGAGCTGCTGATCGATGGCGCCGCCTACCGGCGTAGCGCGCAGATTCTGTTGCAGGGCAGCACGCCGCTGTACAACGCCTCCCCTGCGTTGATCGCCGCCCTCGGCTCCGTCTAACCACCACCGAGGCTCCTTCGCGGCCACAAAGAGTCCAACCCCGCGCGTGCCCCGCTTCTTGTAGCCGCTGCCGAAGGCTGCGCACGAGCCGCAGGCTCGCTGGCGATCCCCCTGGCGCCTAGGCCCCTTCGGTGCCTATCGCAGCCTGCGGCAGCGGCTACAGACGGGCGGCTGTGGTTCAGCGATGGGGGAAATCCCGGCGCAGGGCATCCACCCCTGCCAGCAGCCGAGGCACGGAATTGCAGGCCAGGGGCAGCGTCACTTGGCAGCCGTCCAGCCGTTGCTCCGGGTTCAGCCAGGGCGGTGCGGCTTCAAGGCAAAAGTGGATCTGGATCTGCGGCTCGGGGCCGCCCAGGTAGTGAAACGCCAGGCAGGGCTCGGTGAACCAGCAGGGCCGGGGAGGGCCTTCGGGCTGATCCAGGGCTTGTAGCCACTGGGCCAATTGATCGAGCTCATGAGTCCTCAGGCAGGCATCCTTGAAACGCCAGTCGCCCTGGGGATGCTCGATGCGGCCCTGCACCATCAGCCAGTTGGCGTCCAGGTGATCGTGGCTGCCGGGGAACTGGTAGCCAAGGATGTCCAGCTCCACCCGCAGCTCAGGTGGGGCCCTGAATATCAGGGGCATATCAGCGAGCCTCGCCGCCATCGGGAAGAAACTGCGGCACCTTCTGCCGCAGCAACTGGATCAGCTCCGGGTCCATGAACTCGTAATCATCGGGAATGTTCAGGCACACAATCTGCTGGTTGTTCAACTGCGCCTTGAAGCGCTTGCGCAGTTTTTCCCGGTGGCGGGTTTCCATCACCACAATCAGCCCGGCCCATTGCACCAGCTCCGGGCCCAGGGGCACTTCGGCATCGTGGTTGAGCCCCGCCGAAGCGGTTTCGATCCCCGGCCAGTCGGCAAACACCTGCTCGGCGGTGGGGCTGCGCAGCTTGTTCTGGCTGCAGACAAACAGGACATTGAGCATTGGGCCGAACTCCTTGGCACAGGCGCCCGGCCCATGGAGGGCAGGGCAAAGGCGCTGATTTTTCGTGGCTTTGGCCGCGCTGTCCAGCAACTTGTGGCAGGCCGGGTGAATGGCGTGGGTCAGCGCCAGTTGCCCGTCAAGCGCCGGGGCTGCGAAACTGTCGGCCCCTTTACCCCTATCACTTATTCCATGCCCGCAGCCCCGTTCACCTCCCCCCATCTGGGCCTGGCCCTCAGGCGCTGGCGCCTGTTGCACCGGGTCAAGCAGCAGCACGCCGCCGAGTTGTTCGGTGTGGCGCAGTCGAGCATTTCCCGCTGGGAAAACGGTCGGCAAGCCATGGAACCGGCGGAACGCGCGCGCCTGGAACAACTGCTGGCGGCCAACCTCAGCGCCGCCGCCGATCAGGCCCTGGCGCGGCTGGTGAACGACAGCCCGCGCGCCGTGCACCTGGTGTGCGACCTGACCCACCGCCTGCTGGCCTGTTCCGCCACCCGCGCCGGGCAGTTCGGCGTGCCCTTGAGTGAGCTGCTGGGGCACTCCCTGTGGGGCTTCTGCACCGAGGAAATCGTGCGCAAGGAAGCCGCCCTGGATGACCTGGGCTGGCGCGAAGTGCTGGCGCCGCCGTCCCTGGAATTCTTCAGCGGCCACAACGATTCGGCCATCGTGCCCATCGCCCCCAGCCAGTGCCGCTGGACCCGCCTCAACCTCTCTGACGGCAACGCCGTGCGGCTGGTGGAAACCCTCTGAAACGGCGCCACGGATATTTTATCCGTGGCCCCGGCAGCACCCCTTGGCTAGTCTGGTTAGCCATCGCTCGCCGCCTTTCAGTGCCGGCTGTGTTTTGCCCACCCGCGCAGGTCTTTCCATGAACAGTGAACTTCTCAGTGGCCGCCTCGACTTTCTCCGTGAAGCGGAAAAACTCAAGGACGTGCTGCGCAGCGCCCACACCTCCAGCGGCCGCCAGGAAAGCACGGCCGAGCACAGCTGGCGCCTATGCCTGATGGCGCTGCTGTTCGAAGACCAACTGGGGGACCTGGACCTGCTGCGGGTGCTGAAACTGTGCATCGTCCACGACCTGGGGGAGGCCATTCACGGCGACATCCCGGCGGTGGCCCAGGCCGCCCACCCGGACAAGAGCCAGCAGGAGCGCGCGGACCTGCAACTGCTGGCCCGAGCCCTGGACGCCCCGGCCCGCGAGCACCTGCTGGAGCTGTGGGACGAATACGAAGGCGCCGCCAGCAACGAGGCGCGCGCGGTCAAGGCCCTGGACAAGCTGGAAACCCTGCTGCAACACACCCAGGGCCAGAACCCGGCGGGTTTCGACTATCGCTTCAACCTCGGCTACGGCCGCCGCTACACCGATGCCAGCCCGCTGTTCCAGGCCCTGCGCCAGCAGATCGATGCCGACACCCAGCGCCGCCTGGACGCCCAGGCTCAGGCCGCGGTTCAGCATCGGCTGCGCTAAACAAGCCTGGGCTCCGCTCGCCAGATCCGGGGCAGGTTCCCAGGGGGCAGGGCGCCCCGCGCAGAAACCTTGCAGGCGTCATGGTTTTTTTCTGCCAGGGTCATCAAGCGGGTCTATTTTTACCTTCGCTTGCCGTTCACTACGCTTTTCATACGCACGTCCAGCCTCGGGCCCATATCGAGCAGCCGGGTAGGGATGACCGAAGGAGAGTCCCATGTCCAACGAATCCAAGTGTCCGTTCAAACACACCGCCGGCGAAGGCACCAGCAACCGTGACTGGTGGCCCGGCCAACTGAACCTGAAGATCCTCCACCAGCACTCGCGCCTGTCAGATCCCATGGCCGAGGGCTTCGACTACGCCGCCGAATTCAACAGCCTGGACCTGGCCGCGGTGAAGCGCGACCTGCAGGCGTTGATGACCGATTCCCAACCCTGGTGGCCGGCGGATTTTGGCCATTACGGTCCGCTGTTCATCCGCATGGCCTGGCACAGCGCCGGCACCTACCGCATCGCCGATGGCCGGGGTGGTGCCGGGGGCGGGCAGCAGCGCTTCGCCCCGCTCAACAGCTGGCCGGACAACGTCAGCCTGGACAAGGCGCGGCGGCTGATCTGGCCGATCAAGCAGAAGTACGGGCGCAAGATTTCCTGGGCCGACCTGATCATCCTCACCGGCAACGTCGCCCTGGAATCCATGGGTTTTAAAACCTTCGGCTTTGCCGGTGGCCGCCAGGACGTCTGGGAGCCGGAAGACAACGTCTACTGGGGCAGCGAAACCACCTGGCTCGACGACCAGCGCTACAGCGGCGACCGCGAGCTGGAGAACCCCCTGGGGGCGGTGCAGATGGGCCTGATCTACGTCAACCCGGAAGGCCCCAACGGCAACCCCGACCCGCTGGCGGCGGCCCGGGACATCCGCGAAACCTTCGCCCGCATGGCCATGGACGACGAAGAAACCGTGGCCCTGATCGCCGGCGGCCACACCTTCGGCAAGACCCATGGCGCCGGCCCCGCAACCCATGTCGGCCCGGAACCGGAAGCCGCCGGTTTGGAAGAGCAGGGCCTGGGCTGGAAAAGCAGCTTTGGCACGGGCGTCGGTGGCGACGCCATCACCAGCGGCCTGGAAGTGATCTGGACCACCACCCCGACCCGCTGGAGCAACGACTTCTTCGACCACCTGTTCGGCTTTGAATGGGAGCTGACCACCAGCCCCGCCGGCGCCCACCAATGGCGGCCCAAAGCCGGCGCCGGGGCCGACAGCGTGCCCGACCCCCACGACCCGAACAAACGCCGCACGCCGTCGATGCTCACCACCGACCTGTCGCTGCGCTTCGACCCGGCCTACGAGGCCATCTCCCGGCGCTTCCATGAGCACCCCGAGCAACTGGCCGAAGCCTTCTCCCGGGCCTGGTTCAAACTCACCCACCGCGACATGGGCCCGCGCGCCCGCTACCTGGGCCCGGAAGTGCCGGCCGAGGAACTGATCTGGCAAGACCCGATTCCCGCCGTGAACCACCCGCTGATTGACGCCCAGGACATCCAGCAGCTCAAGGGACAGATCCTCAATTCCGGCCTGTCCGTGGCGCAACTGGTGTCCACCGCCTGGGCATCGGCCTCGACCTTCCGCGGCTCGGACAAGCGCGGCGGCGCCAACGGCGCACGGATTCGCCTGGCCCCGCAAAAGGACTGGGAGGTTAACCAACCGGCACAACTGGCCCAGGTGCTGCGCGCGCTGGAAGGGGTGCAGAGCGCCTTCAACAGCGCGCAAAGCACTGGCAAGCGCGTATCCCTGGCGGACCTGATCGTCCTCGGCGGTTGCGCGGCGGTGGAACTGGCGGCGAAAAATGCCGGCTACAGCATCAGCGTGCCCTTCGCCCCGGGGCGCATGGACGCCAGCCAGGAACAGACCGACGTCGACTCCTTCGCCGTCCTTGAACCCGTGGCCGATGGCTTCCGCAACTACCTCAAGCCGGTCAGCGGCGTCACCGCCGAAGCCCTGCTGGTGGACAGAGCGCAACTGCTGACCCTGACCGCCCCGCAACTGACCGTGCTCCTGGGCGGCCTGCGAGTGCTGGGGGCCAACGTCGGGCAATCGCCCCACGGCGTGTTCACCTCGCGCCCGGGCACCCTGAGCAACGACTTCTTCGTCAACCTGCTGGACATGGGCACCCAATGGAAACCCCAGTCCGAGGCCCGCGACCTGTACGAGGGCAGCGACCGCGCCAGCGGGCAATACAAATGGAGCGGTACCCGGGTCGACCTGCTGCTGGGCTCCAACTCGCAACTGCGGGCCCTGGCCGAGGTGTATGCAGCGGCGGATGCGGGTGAGCAGTTCGTGCGCGACTTTGTCGCGGCCTGGGACAAGGTGATGAACCTGGATCGGTTCGATTTGCGTTGAGGGCAGGGGATTAACGTCCAGCAACTGGCGGCCCTCGACTTGAGTATTCAGGTCGAGGGCTACGGCTGTCTGTGGCAAGTGCTGGCGAATTCCTCGACCCCTCTTGTTCCCCCCAGCAGCAGAATCAGTGTCAGGCAAAAGGCTCTGCGAACTCGCGCGGTGCTGGGTCCACTATGGCAAAATGCCCTGCATCAATTCAGGGAGTCAGGGATGAAAGCTATTGTCATCGCAGCGCTACTGTTACTTACAGGTTGCGTAGCAAAGGTTGTTGAATACAAGGCATTGCCTATTACACAGGGTCAGGCGGAATCGATCATTGAACAGGTACTGATGGAACAACCGCTGAAAACCAGGCCCGAACAAGTGTTCTTCACGGATGAATACATTGGCTACGGAAGTGGGACTATTTCTGCTACCAGTGGCTTTGCAAGTGCAACGCCTATCGGTGTAGGAGCCATAGCAGCCGGCAGCTCCAAGACTTCCTCCAAAGCGGTGCAAACCCGTATCTACTTCAACTCGATTGGTAGCGTCACGCTCTACTCAAAGCGTGGTCGTTGGGTCGTGCAGACCAGGAACCAGGCAGGTGGAGTGCTGAACAGTTCGCAGGTCGACACGCAGCAGAAGGCTCAGCGGTTCGTTGATGCAATGTTGTTTTTCAAACGGACCTAATGCAGCGCAGGGTCGCTGACTGATAGGCCGCGGCAGGTGATGGCCCCGAGTCGCTTGATCTGCTTCAAGGCCACTTCAGACCGGGTAAAACGATAACGCCTCCCTAGGGAGGCGTTTTTGCCGGCGCGATCGAGGCGTTTCGAGCACGACTGGCGGCAATCAAGGCGGGCCATATAGCGCCCGCCAAGCGCTTACTGGGCCTTGAGGTATTCATTAAGAAACGCCTGGGCATCGCCATAGCTGGACAGGTTGCTGTCATAACCCACCTTCAGCGGCTTGGCCTCACCCGGCAGATGCAACTCGCCATAGCCTTCCTGAAGCAGCAGCACCACGAACTTCTGCCCGTCCACCTGAGTGAAGTAACGGGTGTCGCGATCGGTTTGCTCCACGTTCATTTTCTGAATGCGCATGTTCCAGTCGTGGTCGGCGTCTTCCACCTGCACCAGCGCCTGATTGGCGCTGCGCTCACCGATGCGCAAGGTCCAGACCTTCACCCCGTGCGGCCCGGTGTAGGCCAGGATCTTGTCCGCCACCTGTGGCCGTTCCTCGGCCTGGGCCAGCCCGATTCCCAGTACCCACGCCATGACCCATGCGGCCGCCCAACGGTAATAAAGCTGCATCCTTCTAGCTCCTGAACATGAAAAGGGGCGGTTATTGAAGCCGACCCGTGCGGCGCTGCCAAGCACCCAAGGCAACAGGCGGGATAAAAAAAAGGCGCACCCGCAGGACTCACCCGCCACCGACCTGTCGCGAACAGCACACTCTTTGCGCCCTCGGCTAAATACAGGTCGCAAGCGTGGCGAGGCAAAACGTCGCCACCGGTAGTCTAAGAGCACCACCCGGGAGACTTTCAATGATTCGACGCGCTTGCTTGGCCGCTCTATTGACCATGACTGCCGCAACCGCCTTTGGCGGCCCGGGCTACGATCATCTCTATGCTTTCGGTGACAGCTACTCTGACAATGGCGCGGGTGAAACCTTCACCAAAACCATGGCCGCGCAGAAGGTCAAAGATGCACAGGAGCTGCCCGGTTCGTTGTATTGGCAGGGACGCTGGAGCAATGGTCCCACCGCGGTCGAGCACTTGGCGCAGGCCTTGAAAATCCCCTTGACCGACTACGCCATTGGCGGCGCCAAAAGCGGCAACGGCAACTACTACGCCTGGATGCAGCCCTCTCGCGACACTGGGGTTTTCGGCCAAATCGCCGATCACCTGAAGGCCGCTAAAACACACAAGGCGGATCCGGATGCGCTGTATTTCATTTTCATCTCAGCCAACGACTTTTTTGAATGGGCCGACTTCGCGCACCCGGAAACGATTGACGTGCTTGGCCAGAACAGCGTGGCGAACATACAGAAGAGCACCGAGACGCTGATCGCCGCAGGGGCGAAGCACCTGATGGTGGTGGGGACCACGGATTTGAGCCATGTGCCGGCTGTGGTGCAGGGCAATCAAGTCAAGAACGCAACGCACTACCAGCAGATACTCGAACAAAAACTGCCCGCCGTGCTGACAACACTGGCTAACGCCCATCACGTGAGCATTGGCTACTTCGACCATCTGGCCTTCAGCAACACGCTTCGCGCGGCACCCGAGGTGGCGGGCCTGAAGGATCTGGATACCCCGTGCCAAGCCACCTACCCGGACGTCAAACCCGTGTGTGCGGATCCGGATAGCCATTACTACTGGGATGAATGGCACCCGACCCGCAAAGTCCACAGCCTGGCCGCCGAGGCGATGCTTGAAACGCTGAAAGCGAGCCGTTGAGGTTCTCTATCCGCTCATAGCCGGTCAGCACTGCCCGGCTATGAGCGCCAAGCATTGTCATGGTCGTTGCTCGGACATCCTTGCCCTTGTCGTTGAGAACAGCATGCTGTGTTCACGGGACGCTTAGCGACATGTGACCTTGTGGGCACCCTGGGGGGAGACGCCGGCAACGAGTTCTCCAGTGGTATGGCGGACATGGGCTTGGCTCCATTCTTGAGGTCGTTGTTTGGGCTTGAACGCGATAAAGTGACCCGCCTCAAAGCGCCTGACGCACAAGCTGCGCCCCGATTCAAAGGCTGCATTTTAAGGATGAATACCCCTATGAGCCAACTCACCGCACTGATCGCCCAAGCCCAAGCCGGGCTGTCGGTCCAGCAAAACATTCCCCAGGAACGCTGGGAGGCCATCGCCACCCAGTGCGGCGCGGCGGAAATCGCCGAGATCAAAACCCGCATCGCCTCACTCAAGGCAGACAGGGAAGCCGTCGAAGACTGGGACGGCGACACCCGCGATGACCTGTATTTCGCCATCGCCGACTTCACCCGCCTGCTGGAACTGGCCAGCGCCCACGTTCAAGGTGAATGAGCATGCCGATTGACCGCACAACGGATTATTTCGAGAGCAGCGACGGCGACGTGCGCCTATGGATAGAGCAGGGCAGTGCCATTCATCTCAAGGCCATCAGCCCGCACAACGACCCTGTGGAACTGACGGCAGAACAGGCCGTGGAACTGGCCCAGGCACTGCAACGTTTGGCCGGCCGCCTTGCCGACTGAATGAGCGCCACGCTGCGGCTGACGCCCCCCTGGCGCCCGAGCCCACTCAGGCAAAATCCGCCGGCTCGAAACGCTCGCTGGTGTCCATGCGGATAGCACGCAGGCCCAGCGTCTGCAGATGGGACTCATACAGCCCCAGGGCGCAATAGCTGACCAGCAAGCTGCGGCGGCGCGCACCTCTGGGGTTCAGACTGGCCCCATGCACCAGATCGGCATCGAACAGCAGCACGTCCCCCGCATTGCCCGCCAACTGCACCACCCGGGATTCATCACTGAAGTCAAAGGGCGCCAACTGCTCCCCGGGGCGATGACTGCCGGGCACGATGCGCGTCGCGCCATTGGCCGGCCCATAGTCATCGAGATAGACCAGCGCCGTGACCCGGTCACCGAGGCGCTGATCCGACAGATCACGGTGCAACACCTGATGACCGCCCCCCGCCAACGGCTCGCGGCCCTCCACCTGAGCCAGAAAAAAGCCTTCCCCGATCAACTCCCCGGCCACCGCCAACAGCGCCGGCAAGCGACACACCGCCTGCACCTGTGCATCCAGATCCACCAGCGCATGCCGCCAATCGTGGCCCCGAGGCACCGGCCATTGCTCGGGCCCGATCACCCCCGCCTCGAACGTGGCCCGCAGCTCATCCAGCCAGTCGGCGGGCACCGCCTGACGCAGCAACTGGTAACCGTTTTGATGGAGTTGTTCGCGGTCGATCATGAGGGGGCAGATGTCCTTATCCGGGGTGGGGGAGAGCATAACGGCTCGCTAATCCGAGCGACATAACCGGCTACGGTTTAGCGGTTGCCGGACCCTGAGCAGACCGCCTAGTCTGCTGCGGTCGCTGCAAAATCAGCGACCGGGCCTGAGAACCCGATCAGATGCAGGCACATTGTTGATCAGGGAGTTTCAATCATGTCTGCCGGTAATCTGTGTGAAGTTTGCTGCTGTTCCTTTCACCTTCCCCCGCTCAAAAGCCTCTGCTGTCAGACCCTGGCGGGAGGTGCACGATGAGCCATTCAAACTCCATCAAAACCCAAGGTTTTGTAACCTTTGGCCAATGTGCCGATCCTGAACTAACGTTGTTTCGCGTCAATGCGGATGTGCCTTTGCAGCAGGCGTTGGAGCAGGCTTCGACGTTGTTGTACTACGCCAAGAAGTTAGCGCTGGATGCTGCTATGGAAGAGCAGGGGGAGCGGTATGCCTGGGCGGCGTATTTTTTGGCGGAGATGGGGAAGGCGGTGATTGATGATGTGGGGTTGGGGTTGGGTGGAAGAGCGGCTGAGGGAGGGGCTCTGAGTTAGGGCAACATCGCATGAGGTAGATAGAGACACCGCATATCGCTGCTTGATAAGCGGTGTCTCTATTGCTTGAGAGGCTGCATTCGGCCATTAGCGGACCCTCACGAGCGACTGCTTCCGGCCAGAAGCGGACGTATGAAAGCGGCACCTTCCGGCCATTTACTGTCATTGAGCGCCCATTGATTTGGGTAGGTTCAAAGCACGAAATTTACGCAGTATTATTTTAAAAAACTTCAGGAGCCCTATTTGAATTTGAACTTGCAGATTACGAGGAATAGTTGAAATTTCGTTCAAGCGACTGAATGCTAAAGGTAGGGCTTTCGTAATGACTGCTGAAAAATTGATCGATTCGATGCGTGACGGAAAGCTAGAGTTACATTGCGTTTCCGTTACAATTACACAAAAGTGCCAAGAGGGGCTTTCACTCAAAGGTTATGGTGTACTAAAAACAAATAACGTGGGCACGATTTATCTTGAGTTTATTTGCTTAGAAGCAGAAATTAAATTTGTCTCCATGACGGGGTTTCATGAGTCCTTTCCGGATGATCCTTTTGACAAAAGCCAGAAGCTATATCTAGAGGCAGAGTCGCTTAATGGCGACAAAATATATGCCGAAGAATTTTCGCTTCGCATTAGTGTATTTAATAGAAAGCCGCCGTACAGACTTCATATATTCTTTCATGAGATATATATTGTTGAGGATAATAAATTCCAGATCGACTCGGAAAACTATATGTTCTTTGAGCTTTTAGAGAGTCCGAACATTCCAACCAATAAAATGAATACTGAGTCCAGCAGTTATGGCGAGGAATCACATTTATGGAATGAGTCTGAAATACAAGTTGAAGATACTAGGATTAATATAACAAAAAGAAACGACAGGGTGGAGGTTCGAGCTAGAGGAACTTTCGATTCAGATGAGCTTTATCAGTCGTTGCTTTTCTATTTTGGATTGTCGTCAGGACGACTGCCACAGCCTTATTGCTTAATAAAACACATTGGCAGTGAAATATTTTTTTATTTTAAAACTATACGAAACGGGCTCAGGGGCAAATCGATCCCTGCTCCCGTCACTGATTTAGCTTTCGGCGAAGAATTTCCTGCTTGTCATTATGGAATTTTAGTATCGATATTGAGAACAAAGCGGAAAAGTCCGTTGCGCTTTAACAGCACTTATAGTCAATGGCAACGAGTCTGGCACTCGTTTCAATCTGAAAACAACATATCAATTTTGTCGCTCGGTGTGGCGGTTGAGGGGCTACTGAATGATGTATTCATTCCTGAATTAAAACTCACTAGCATCGATCCTGAGTTAGAGGAAGCCAAGGTCACATTGATTAAAGAGCTAGAAAAGCTAGCAATCACTCGTGATCACAAGAATACGTTGATTTCAAGTGTTGAGCGTTGGGGAAATATACATCCAGCAAAGGCCCTTACCATTCTGGTGGAAAAAGGCTTAGTCTTGCAGATCGAAAAAAAATCGTGGGGCGATCTCCGTAATTCCGCTGCGCATCCTATATTCAAGGAAAACAACGAGGCAAGTGAACTCAAGACACGAAAACGCATTTCTAATACTCTTACATTGTTTTATCGATTGGTACTGAACGTTTTTGATTACGATGGTCCGATGTACGAATTCCGCGCTAATGCCAAGCCTGAATTCATCAAGCGAGAGCATGTTCAGGTGCTAGATCAAAGATAGATATGAACGAGTCATCAATTTGCTTTCGGACGCTAGCCGCAGGGGCTGGTATCAACCGTTGGCTTACCTTCGTGAGGGACCGCTTTCCGAATGTTGTGCACTCTCACTAAAAAATCGAGTCGCAATTCAGAGTAACATAGTGAACACACATTTCATCGCAGCCCAAAAAAGATAGATATATAGATAGCTTTCTCTCTGAGCATGCGTTTTGTGTTGAAAGGAGGATAGCGAGGCTACAACCCTCCAATCAAATATACTCCATCAAGACTCGCTCGTAGAAAGTAAGTTTTTGAGGGTGCTAGTATAAATTTCCTTTTCCTTCTCCTCAAACTGTGAAGTTATAGTGGTTCTGAGCAGTTCGAATATTTCACTCATAAAGCGTTCATCCTGAAACAGCTTTCTGACATTGGCAAACTCAGAATGAAATTCCTTCTGAGTATAGATTAGTACTTCGTTCAATGTATTGTAACTATCTTGCTCTACGTGCTTAGGGTCATGTGCCTCTTCCGTCACGCGTCGCGTAAGTTTTGTAAGCAGGCTAATCACTGCTCCGCTTTCGGCTGTGTCATCTCCAAGGAAGACGCCGAGCGTATCAATGAGGCTGTTTCTAGAGTCTTTGAAAAAATCATCATCAATTAGTGCGAGAACTCCGTCTTTTAGATCAGAACTGTTGATTTTAAGGTCCAGCATAGAAAGTCTTTCAATTGCGCGCTGAGGCATGTAGACCAACCACTCGTCATGGGGTCTTTTTCCTCGATACGTGGTTCGGAAATTCTGCAGGGTGCTATCCCATGTTACTAGTATCGGAGTCTGGCCAATTCCATCTTTGTCACAGTGATTTTTTGTATCGCCAAGAATTTCAAACGCAATGACATCATTCTTAATTGTTTGAAATTTTCGTCTCACGCCGATTTTTTTATAAAATTGGCGTACCATGTCATCATAAAAGCTATCAGATGAGTATGAGTCGAGCTGTTTAATCTCGATTCCGTTAAGTTCAATAAAACTTCTGGAGCAACTGAGGAGTGAGCTAAAATTAGAGTATGTAGCTGAGGGAGTATCCTCGAAGCCAATAAACTCGTCTAAGAATTTTTGGAAATTGTAGTTTGCGTTCGAATTCTTTTTCCTTTGAAGGTAAACGTTGAAGAATACATTTTTCGAATCGCCGAACTGCGCAATCAACTCATCGTTAGCAAATCTGCTAATTTTTTCAGCGTACTCCAAGTGACGAACAGTTTCTTCAAAGTGCTCTAAAGTACTGCGCACGGATTTGCTTCTGAGAGATCTAATGCTGTCGCGCAGATTTTTAATTGTTTTGAATCCATTATCCACGTTATCTAATTCATTAAATCGCAACACTGCCATATATCTGATAAGAACAGGAGCATCCAAATATATAAAAAAACTTTTATTTTCTACGTACCGCTCAAGTTTTTTTTGATTAAGAAGACTAATGCATAGCCTTGACGAGCAGTAACTTGATAGGTATTCATTCTTCGCTGAAATTTCTACCAGTGCATGAGAAGCTTTTTTCGCAGTTGCATCATCAAGATTGGCGCTATCTTTGAGCAAAGATTCAATGTCACTAATCGCATTTCGCAACATTTGAACTTTTGGAGGCTCAAAATTTTCCTCGGAAACCTGAATATCAACCGATGCTGCATATGCAGCCTTTATTAATTCAAAAATTCTCTCTGAAATATTTTCCTTGGTAAACTCACCTGCAACGCTCGCGATCGCTTCTATCACTTCCTTGCGGCGTACCGCATCGTTTGTCTCTACATTTTTTATTCGTAGAGTCTCCTTTTCTGAAAGTTTAACTAAGCCATCGTGAATGGTTATACGATCAGCTTTTTTTAATACTGAGAACCTAGCTTTAGCCTGTCCAGGCTTAATGCCAAGTTCTCCAAGCAAAGAAATTAGATCAGCCTCAAGCAACTGCTTTTCATAAAGATTTGATACGACGTGCGAATCTACAATCACATGCTTAAGGTTTGCGGTATCTTTACTCAAAACAAGGTAGTCATAAAACGCTCTTTGTTTTATATCAATATCTGAAAGAGTAGATGGCGTGTAATTGTGTATTGTCTCAAGTAAGAACTTCAAAATATCTGGATAATCATTTGTGATTTTCTGAGCTATTTTGTTGGCATCATAGAACTCAAGTGAAATTCCATATTTTGTGCGAGCAAGCGTTCTAAATGAATCTTCCTTGCTAGCACTGATCGAGTGCGACCAGAAAAAATGCAAAATTGCTGGATAATTATGATTATCTACTAAATTTGTAGTCTTTTCTAAATCTTCAATTAATTTCGCTTCTAAATTTTTTTCTTGAATTGATATCTGAATTGCTTCACTTACTTGTCTTCCGCGAATTGAATAGGAAAGATCTCTTCCTCCGTCGTAAGGCCCGCCAACAAGGAACGCATCTGCTCCATATATTTTCTGAGCGAAGCGTCGTACAAGCTCTTCAAAGTCCGAAACGACCTTGATGGATGAGATGAATCCGACGTTATTATCCAATTCGCATAGTCCTGTGTTTTGTGCAATGTTAGATTGTATAACCCTGATTCTCGATGATGTTGATTTTAGCCATCTGCGAAACTCAATGAAAATAGCAGCATAGTGGGTTAAAGGTAATCGTCCGACCAATTAAATGCCATTTGTAGCCAAATGCAACCCTTCGTGATTGGATGCTATTGACCGTGGGCTGTCTATTGCGAGCGTCCGCTAATGGCCGGTAGCAGCCTTTCGGTTAACCCCGCTCAACACCCCCTCAAAACGTCGGCGGCGTTATCACCCACAACACCACCGCATCCTCCTCCCCAGGATTTCCATACTTATGCGGTTCCTGGCTGGAAAAGCTAAAGCTATCCCCCTCACTCAGCTGAAAATACCGTTCCCCCACCCACAGCTCAAAACTCCCCGACAGCACATACCCGGCTTCTTCTCCCTCATGGCTGTAACTCTCCTTGCTGTAGGTCCCCGGCGGAAACCGTGAGTGCAAAAACTCCAACTGCCGTGTCGGCTGCGGGGTCAGCAGCTGATCGATAATCCCGTTCTCATAATTCACCTGCAGCCGCTGTTTTTTGCGTACCACATAGCCTTGGTCTTCGGGTGCGGTCTGGGTTTCGCTGGCGAAGAACCATTGGATGGTCACGCCCAGGCTGCGGGCGATGTTGAACAGGGCGGGGATGGAGGGGTAGGCGAGGTTGCGTTCCAGTTGGCTGATGTAGCCGGCGGTGAGTTCGCTCTGCTGGGCCAGTTCGCTCAGGGTCAGGCCGCGGCGTTTGCGCAGGCCGCGGATGCGGGTGCCAAGAAACTGTGGGCCGCCAGGGGCCTGGTTGTCGCTGCCGGGCTCGGGCGGGGTGCTCACGGGCGGCGTCTTGCTGCTTGGGTTCATGGCGGGCTCCAGGCCTGGAAGACGGGCGCATCCGGGCGCCCGTCCTGCAAAAGCTCTGGAGTATAAAGCAGCCTCAAAGCGCCCAGGCGACTTTCAAGCCTTCATGGATGGCTTCTTCGACGGTGCGCGGTGCCAGGCAGTCGCCGATGCGTTGGAAGGGCACCAGGCCTTTGAGTTGTTGGCCGAGGTCGTCCACCGATTGGTGGCCTTGGCACAGGACGAGGCTGTCGACGTTTTCCAGCAGCATGGGTTCGCCGCTGGCGGTGTGTTGCAGGTACACGGTGCTGTCGTCGCAGCCGTAGAGGCGGGCGTAGGGGATGATCGGGATCGCCAGTTTGTGCAGTTCGCCGGCCATCTGGTCGCGCACGTACAGCGGCAGGCTTTCGCCGCAGTGGGTGCCGTTGACCGCCAGTTGCACTTGGTGCCCGGCGCGCACCAGGCGCTCGGCGATGCCGGGGCCGATCCAGTCGCAGCGCCAGTCGGCCACCACCACGCTGCGGCCCAGTTGCACTTCGTCCCGCAGTACTTGCCAGGCGTCCACCACTTGCAGGTCGCCGCCGCGTTCGAAGTTCGGCCAGTAGGGTTGGGCGCCGGTGGCGATGATCACGTGGTCGGGGTTTTCGCGCTCGATCAGGGCGCGGTCGACCCGGGTGTTGCGCACCACTTCCACCCCGGCCAGTTGCATTTCCCGTTGCAGGTTGGTGCTGGCGCCGCCGAATTCGCTGCGCCGGGGCAGCAGTTGCGCCAGTTGGATCTGGCCGCCCAGTTGCGCGCTGGCTTCGTAGAGGGTGACGCGGTGGCCGCGTTGCGCGGCGACGGCGGCGGCTTTCATCCCGGCCGGGCCGCCGCCCACCACCAGGATGCGTTTGCCGCGGGCGCTGGGCTTGGGCTGGCCGTAGAGCAGTTCGCGGCCGGTTTCCGGGTGCTGGATGCAGGAGATCGGCAGGCCCTTGTGGAAGTGGCCGATGCACGCCTGGTTGCAGGCGATGCAGGCGCGCACGTCTTCGGCATGGCCGCTGTCGCTCTTGTTGGGCATCTGCGGGTCGCAGATCAGCGCACGGGTCATGCCGCACACGTCGGCCTGGCCTTTGGCGATGATCGCCTCGGCTTCCTGGGGCTGGTTGATGCGCCCGGTGACGAACAGCGGGATCGACAGTTTGGCCTTGAAGGTGCCGGCTTCCCGGGCGAGATAGGCCGCTTCCACCGCCATGGGCGGGACTATGTGCACGGCGCCGCCGAGGGAGGCGGAGGTGCCGGCGACTATGTGCACGTAGTCCAGTTGCCCTTGCAGCAATTGCACGGCGGCCAGGGATTCGTCTTCGGTGAGGCCTTCGGGGTCGCGCTCATCGGCGGAAATGCGCAGGCCGATGATGAAGTCGGCATCGGTGCTGGCGCGCATGGCGCCGAGGATTTCCCGGATAAAGCGCAGGCGCTGTTCCAGCTCGCCGTTGTAGCCGTCGGTGCGGCGGTTGACCCGCGGGTTGATGAACTGCGCCGGCAGGTAGCCGTGGCTGGCCACCAGTTCTACGCCGTCCAGCCCGGCCTGATGCAGGCGCCGGGCGGCGTCGGCGTAGCCCTGGATGATCTCGTCGATCATGTCCTGGTCCAGGGCCCGTGGCATGACCCGGAAGCGTTCGTTGGGCACCGCCGAAGGCGCATAGGCCACCGCCAGCAGGCCGTCGGCGGACTCCATGATTTCCCGCCCCGGGTGGAAGATCTGCGACAGCACCACCGTGCCGTGGGCGTGGCAGGTTTCGGCCAGGCGCCGGTAGCCGTCGATGCAGGCGTCGTCGGTGGCCATCAGCACGTGGCTGGTGTAGCGCGCACTGTCGTGGACCCCGGCCACCTGCAGCACGATCAGGCCGACGCCGCCTTCGGCCCGGGCGCGGTGGTAGGCAATCAGCTGTTCGTTGACCAGGTTGTCGGTGGGCATCGAGGTGTCGTGGCCGCTGGACATGATGCGGTTCTTCAGGCGTTTGCCACGGATCTGCAAGGGTTCGAACAGGTGCGGGAAGGCGCTGGTCATTGCGGTGACTCCAGGCGGGCCAAGGGCAGGGCGCGCAGCCTTGGCGTTGTTATTGTTGGCCTATCAAAATTTACCGCCAGTAAAAAATCAACTTGTTTTTTTACTAAGGCTTGCAGTAGCTTCGATCTGCGCCCGCTCCCGGGGCCAACCTCACAACAATAAAAAAGGGCTGTGCCGGCGCCTGCCGGTGTGGCACCGCGAAGAGGATTCACAGAATGAAAGCGCTCACCCGCAAGCACGGTTGTTCTTTCCTGGCCCTGAGCCTCGCCCTGGGTCTGACCCTGGGCCAGGGCACTGCCCAGGCAGCCCCCGACATGGTGGTCGTGGCGTACGGCGGAGCCGGACAAAAAGCCCAGGATGTGGCGTTGTTCCAACCCTTCAGCAAGGCCGATGGCAGCAAGCTGATCCAGAGCGAATACAACGGCGAAATGGCCCGGATCAAGGTCATGGTCGACACCGGCAACGTCGACTGGGACGTGGTGCAGATCGAAGGCCCGGACCTGATGCGCGGCTGCGACGAAGGCATGTACGAGCCCCTGGACTGGAAGACTCTGGGCCGTGCCGAGCAGTTGATTCCCGATGCCGCCCAGCCCTGTGGCTCGGCGGTGCTGGTGTGGAGCGTGGCCATTGCCTACGACCGCAACAAGCTGGCCAAGGCCCCGACATCCTGGGCGGATTTCTGGGACGTCAAGCAGTTCCCCGGCAAGCGCGGCCTGCGCAAGCGCGCGGTGTACAACCTGGAATTCGCCCTGATGGCCGACGGGGTCAAGGTCGAGGACGTGTACAAGGTCCTGGCCACGCCCGAGGGGGTGGACCGGGCCTTTGCCAAGCTCAGCGAACTCAAGCCCTACATCCAGTGGTGGGAGGCCGGGGCCCAGCCGGGGCAGTGGCTGGCCGCCGGTGATGTGGTGATGACCTCGACCTACAGCGGCCGCATCGCCGTGGCCGCCCAGGCCGGCGCGCCGCTGGCGGTGGTGTGGCCCGGCAGCCTCTACGGCATGGACTACTGGGCGATCATCAAGGGCTCGAAACACGTGGATCAGGCCAAGCGCTTCATCGCCTTCGCCAACACTCCCGAGGTCCAGGTCAACTACGTCAAGCAGATCCCCTATGGCCCCACCAACACCCTGGCCGCAGCCAAGCTCGACCCGGCGCTGGCGCAGTGGGTGCCGACCTCGGAACAGAACCTCAAGGGTGCACTGGCGATGGACGTCGGGTTCTGGGTTGATCATGGCGAAGAGCTGGAAGAGCGCTTCAACGCCTGGGCCAGCAAGTAAGCGCAACGGGCTGGACGCCTGCGGGCGTCCGGTCCTATTGTTTGCGGGCTCTTTTTACCGGCCCCGTTTGCCCGCCCACCTGCCTGGAGGACTCCAACAATGAACAATATCGCTCCCAGCCCCCACTCCCTGACCGAGCGCAGCGCCACCGAACAGCGCCTGCGCGAAGAGCTGGCGGCCTGCTACCGCCTGATCGCGCACTTTCGCATGACCGACCTGATCTTCACCCATATCTCGGTGCGCCTGCCCGGGCCCGAGCATCATTTTCTGATCAACCCCTACGGCCTGATGTTCGATGAAATCACCGCCTCCAACCTGGTAAAGATCGACCTCAATGGCGAAGCCGTGGAGCCGTCGCCGTACCCGGTGAACCCGGCGGGGTTCGTGATCCACAGCGCCATTCACGGCGCCCGGGAAGACGCCCAGTGCGTGCTGCACACCCACACCAAGGCCGGTTGCGCGGTGGCGGCGCTCAAATGTGGCTTGCTGCCGGTGAACCAGATTTCCATGGAGTTCTATGGCCGCGTGGCCTACCACGACTACGAAGGCGTGGCCCTGGACCTGAGCGAGCAGCAACGGCTGGTGGCCGACCTGGGCGACAAGAGCGTGCTGATGCTGCGCAACCATGGCCTGCTCACCGTGGGCGAAACCGTGAGCCAGGCGTTTTTGCGCATGTACTACCTGGAGAAGGCCTGCGAGATCCAGCTGGCGGCCCAGGCGGCGGGGGAGATCGTGCTACCGCCGGACGCGGTCTGCGCCCACACCGAACGCCAGTTCAACGACCCGGGCCGGCCGCTGCAGGAAGGCGAGCTCAACGACCCGGACGCCATGCAACTGGCCTGGGCAGCGTTGTTGCGCCTGCTGGAGCGCATCGCCCCCGACTATCGCGCCTGACCACACGTGGGTTTGTATCTACCTGTAGCCGCTGCCGAGCCACGGCGAGGCTGCGAAAAGGCCCGCAGGGCCTTGCTTGACGATCTGCCGCCGAACCTGTGTCGCCTTGAAGATCGTTGCGTCCCTACGACGGAATGCCGCCCAGACCGTTCGCAGCCTTCGGCAGCGGCCACAGGAAGCGGTGCGGCTTGGGCGGCCACACAAACGCTGGATAGCCACGGAAGGCCTGTTGTACAGTCGTTCAGTTTCAACTTCCCGCCACTGTCCAAGGAACCCGCCCCATGAGCCAGGAAGCGCGCTTTTCCCGCCTGGAACCCGACCTGCGCAAGGCCGAGCTGATCGAGGCGACGCTGACCTGCCTCAAGCTCCACGGTTTCCAGGGCGCGTCGATCCGCAAGATCTCCGCCGAGGCCGGGGTTTCGGTGGGGCTGATCAGCCATCACTATTCCGGCAAGGACGAGCTGGTGGCCGAGGCCTATCGCGCCATCACCGGGCGGGTCATGACCCTGCTGCGCGAGGCCATGGAGCAGGCCGCGCCCGACCCCCGGCAGCGGCTGTCGGCGTTCTTTCGCGCCTCGTTCTGCGCCGAACTGCTGGACCCGCGGCTGCTGGATGCCTGGCTGGCCTTCTGGGGCGCGGTGAAGACCGCCGACGCGATCAACCTGGCCCACGAACATTCCTATGGTGAATACCGTAACGAGCTGGCCGGCCTGCTGGGCCAGTTGGCCGGCCTTCAGGGCTGGAAAGGCTTCGACGCCGATCTGGCGGCCATCAGCCTCAGCGCCTTGCTCGACGGCCTGTGGCTGGAATCCGGGCTCAACCCGGGGACCTTCAGCCCGCAGCAGGGCGTGCAGATCTGCGAGGCCTGGGTCGAGGGGCTGCTGGCCAGCGGCGGGCGAGGTTTCGCTGTGCCGACATAGGGCTGTTGATCGGTTGTTCAGTAATGGCTAGGCTGCTGCGCTGTAGGTGGTTTCTCTAATAAAAATAATCAGGAACACAGGCGATGACTCCTCGGGTATTGATCGTCGACGACGATCCGCTGATTCGCGAGCTGCTTCAGGCTTATCTCTCTCAGGAAGGCTACGACGTGCATTGCGCCGCCACCGCGGAGCAGGCGGAGAGCTTTCTCGGCCAGCACACGGTGGACCTGCTGATGCTGGACATCCGCCTGCCGGGCAAGGACGGCCTGACCCTGACCCGGGAGCTGCGGGTGCGTTCGGAAGTGGGGATCATCCTGATCACCGGGCGCAACGACGACATCGACCGGATCGTCGGCCTGGAATGCGGCGCCGACGACTACGTGATCAAACCCCTCAATCCGCGCGAGCTGGTGTCCCGGGCCAAGAACCTGATCCGTCGGGTGCGCCAGGCCAGCCCGCCCCAGGCCCCGGCCAACAGCCCGAGCCCGGTCAAGCAGTTCGCCGACTGGGCCCTGGACACCGACCGCCGCCGGCTGATCGACCCGCGGGGCGCTGAAACCCTGCTGACCCACGGCGAATACCAATTGCTCAGCGTGTTCCTGCGCAACAGCGGCCATACCCTGAGCCGCGACCAGTTGATGGACCAGATCCGCAACCGCGAATGGGTGCCCAGCGACCGTTCCATCGACGTGCTGGTGGGCCGCTTGCGGCGCAAGCTGCACGACGATCCGGCCGAGCCGGAGCTGATCATCACCATCCACGGCGCCGGTTACCTGTTCACCGCCAGCGTGGCGGCCTGAATTGCTGCGTCGCGCGCTGGTGCTGTGCCTGGGCCTGTGCCTGATCCCGCTGGCCGGCGCGACCTGGGCCGAGCCCGCGCCGCAGCCCCAGCCCGTGCTGCGTTATTGCGACTACCCGGTGTACCCACCGATTTCCTGGAGCGACGGCAGCCAGGTGCGTGGCCTGGCACCGACGGTGGTGCGCCAGGTGCTGGGGAACCTGGGCTATCAGGTGCAGGTGGTGGTGCTGGGCAACTGGAAGCGCTGCCTGCTGGACGCCGCCGCGGGCCGGGTGGATGTGGTGCTGGCCTACAGCACCGGCCAGCGCCAGCAGGACCTGTTGTTTTCCCGGGTGCCGGTGCTGCGCGAAGAAGTCGCGCTGTTCGTCAACCGCCGCCATCTGCCGCGTTTTGCGCACTTGCAGGACTTGCGGGCCTACCGCGGCGGCCTGCTGTTCGGCGAGAGCTACGGCCAGGATTTCGACCGCGAAGTGGTGCAGCACGGCAATATCGAATGGGTCTCCAGCAGCCAGCAGAACTTCGGCAAGCTGATCCGCCAGCGCATCGATTTCATCCCCCATGAACGCCGCACCGGGCAGCTGTTTATCGAGCAGTTGCCGGGGGCCCAGGACATCATCGCCTTGCCCCAGGCGGTGAGCGTCGACTACCTGCGCCTGGCGGTGTCGCGCCATTCGCCCCTGGCGCCGCGCATGGCCGAGATCGACACCCAGTTGCAGCGCCAGGTGGACAGCGGGGCGATCCAGCGCTGGCTGGCGCAAAGCCAGGACGGCTACCGCGCCATGCTCAAGGCCCAGGTGGAGGGCCGGCCATGATTGCGCTGCGGCCCAGCGGCCTGTTGCGCCGCCTGTTGCTGTTTATCCTGCTGTTCAGCCTGTGCTTCACCGTGCTCGCCAGCAGCGTGCAGCTGTACTTCGAATACCGCCGGGAAATGCGCGACATCGACAGCCGCATGGAGCTGATCCGCGCCGGTTACCTGGGCAGCCTGGAACGCAACCTGTGGGACCTCAACCAGGAGCAGCTGACCGTGCAGTTGCAGGGGCTGGTGGACTTTTCCGATGTGGCCCGGGTGCACCTGATCAGCAACGATTTCGATTTGCAGCAGGGCAGCGCCGAGCTGATCGGGCCGTTGCGGGTCGAGCGTTTCCCCCTGAGCTACCAGCCGCCGTCCGGGCCGCTGCGCCAGCTCGGCGAGTTGCAGGTCAGCACCGATCTGGGGGCGGTGTACCGGCGCCTGTACGCCACCGGGCTGGCCAGCCTGTTGTGGATGAGCGTGTTTCTCTGCGGCTTGGCGGTGGCCTTGTCCGGGCTGTTCTACCGGTTGGTGACCCGGCACCTGCAAGTGATGGCCGATTTTGCCCGGCGCGTGGCGGCCGGCGAGCTGCACGAGCCCCTGCACCTGGACAAGCGCCAGCGCCTCGGCGGCGACGAGATCGACACCGTGGCCCGGGCCCTGGACGACATGCGCCGGGCGGTGCTCGACGATGTGCAGCGCCGCGAAGCCGACCGATTGGCCTTGCAGGACAAGCGCGACGAACTGCAGAAAATGGTCCAGCGCCGCACCGCCAGCCTGATGCACGCCAAGGACGAGGCCGAAGCCGCGAACCTCGCCAAGTCGCGCTTTCTGGCGACCATGAGCCATGAACTGCGCACCCCCTTGAACGGCATCCTCGGCATGGCCGAACTGCTGCGTTCGGCGCCCCTGGGCAGCCAGGATCGCCAGCGCTTGCAGGCCTTGCATCAAGCCGGGGAGGGCCTACTGAGCATCCTCAACGAAGTGCTGTCCTTTGCCCGGTTGGAGGAGGGCGAAAGCCGCCCGGAAGTGCGGGACTTCTCCCTGCGTCAGTTGCTGGAAGAAGTCACCACCTTGTTGCAGCCCCGGGCCGAGGCCAACCGCACCCGCCTGGAATTGCACATCGACGAACAACTGGCACCACGCCAGCAGGGCGCCGAGCAGTACCTGCGCCAAGTGCTGAGCAACCTGCTGGCCAACGCCATTCGTTTTACCGAAGACGGCTGGGTGCGGGTCGAGGTGCAGGTGCTGCACAGCGCCGCCGAGGGCCAGCGCCTGCGCTGCTGCGTGCGCGACAACGGCATCGGCATTGCCGCGTCGATGCGCGAAAAGATCTTCGAGCGTTTCGTCCAGGCCAGTGATGAAGTCAGCCGCCGCTATGGCGGCACTGGCCTGGGATTGGCCATCTGCAAGCACCTACTGCAGCAACTGGACGGACGCATCGGCGTCGACAGCGAGCTGGGGCAGGGCAGTTGTTTCTGGTTCGAGCTGGTGCTGGGGGTGGGTCAAGAGCCTTTGCCGTCGCCACAGCTTCAGGTGCCGGCGCAGGGTTTGAAGATCCTGGTGGTCGAAGACGTGGCCCTCAACCGCGAAGTGGCCAGCGGCCTGCTTGAGCGTGACGGCCATCAGGTGTGGCTGGCGCAAGACGGTGAAACGGCCCTGGCCCTGTGCCGGCAGCAAGCCTTCGACCTGTTGCTGCTGGATGTGCACCTGCCTGGCATCAGCGGGGTCGAGTTGTGCCGGGACATCCGCCGCCGTCCCGGGCCCAATCGGCAGGTGCGGATCTTCGCCCTGACCGCCAGCGTCCAGCCGTCTGTGGTGCGCAGTTATCTGCAGGCCGGGATGCAAGGCATTCTCGGCAAGCCGTTGCAGTTGGCCAGCCTGCGTCAGGCGCTGGCCGGGCAACTGCAGCCACCGCCGTTGCAGGCCCCGCAAGGCTTGCTCGACCAGGGCTTGCTGGACACTCATCGCAGTCTGTTGGGCGAGCAGAAGTTGCAGGACCTGCTCCAGATCCTGGCCGATGCCCTGGATCAGCAACAACCACTGTTGGCCGACGCCCTGGCCGCCGAAGACTGCACCGAGGTCCTGCACCTGGCCCATCGGCTGGCGGGCAGTGCCGACTCCCTGGGGTTTTGCGCGCTGGCCCGGGTGCTGCGGGAGTTGGAGGAGGCAGCGCAGCAGGCGGATCGCCCGGCTCTGGCGCCCCTGGCGGCGAGGCTGCAGCGGCCCTGGCAAGAGTCTCGGGCCTTGCTGCAGCGCTTGCTGGCGGCCTGACGTACAAAATCCTTACGACTTTTTACATCTTCGATCTTTTGCTTCAACCCGAACTTACATGGCTTTCCAATAATCGCTTGAGCCGCGCCCGCCGCGGCCTTCGAAGCTTATTGGAGATAATAATAATGAACTGCCTGCAAGCTGCTTGTGCCCCACGTCCCGTCCCATCGCCCCGCGCCCTGCGCCTCACCGACTGCTGAGGTGCACCATGACGACCAGTACTGAACGCAAAGGCATCCAACTGACGCGCTCGCTGAAGAGCCGGCACATTTTCATGCTGTCCCTGGGCGGCGTGATCGGCACCGGGCTGTTCATGGGCTCCGGGGTCACCATCAACCAGGGCGGGCCCTGGGGGGCGATCCTCTCCTACCTGGTGGCCGGCTTCCTGATGTACCTGGTAATGGTCTGCCTGGGCGAGCTGTCGGTGCAGATGCCGGTGTCCGGCTCGTTCCAGGCCCACGCCACCAAGTACATCGGCCCGGCCACCGGCTTCATGATCGGCTGGGTCTACTGGATGAGCTGGGCCACCACCGTGGGCCTGGAGTTCACCGCCGCCGGCATGCTGATGCAGCGCTGGTTTCCCGGGGTGCCGATCTGGTACTGGTCGGCGCTGTTCGTGGCCTTGCTGTTCGGCATCAACGCCCTGGCCACCCGGGCCTTTGGCGAGGCCGAATACTGGTTCGCCGGGGTCAAGGTGCTGGCGATCCTGAGCTTTATCGTGGTGGGCGCGCTGGTGATCTTCGGCGTCATCGACCTGCCCAGCGGCGCCCCGGCGCCGATGTTCGACAACCTCAAGGGCGACTCCCTGTTCCCCAACGGCCTGCCGGCGGTGTTCGCGGTGATGATGACCGTGGTCTACGCCTTCCAGGGCTGCGAGATCATGGGCGTGGCCGCCGGTGAAACCGACCAGCCGGAAAAAAGCATTCCGCGCGCCGTACGCAACGTGGTGTTTCGCGTGCTGATCTTCTACGTGCTGGCGGTGATGGTGCTGGCGGCGATCATTCCCTGGCAGCAGGCCGGGCTGGTGGAAAGCCCCTTCGTCCAGGTGTTCGACATGGTGGGCATTCCCTACGCCGCCGACCTGATGAACTTCGTGATCCTCACGGCGATCCTCTCGGTGGGCAACTCCGGTTTGTATGCCTCCACGCGCATCCTCTGGGCCATGTCCAAATCCGGCATGGCGCCCAAGGCCCTGTCGCCACTGAGCAAACAAGGCGTCCCCCTGCGCGCCCTGTTCATCACCCTGTGCTTTGCCCTGATCTCGCTGATGACCAGCTTTATCGCTGCCGACACCCTGTTCATGGTGCTGATGGCGGTGAGTGGCATGGCCGGCACTGTGACCTGGATCGTCATCGCCCTGGCCCAGTACCGCTTCCGTCGCCAGTTCCTGCGCGAAGGCGGGCAACTGGAGCAGCTCAAGTACCGCGCGCCCTGGTTCCCCCTGGTGCCGCTGCTGTGCATCGTCCTGTGCAGTTCGCTGTTCGTGTTCCTGGCCCTGGATGAAACCCAGCGTCCGTCGCTGTACTGGGGCTCGGGCTTTATCGCTCTGTGCTACGGCGCCTACTACCTGATGCAGCGCAAACGCCAACTGCAACCTGCAGCCGCCGTGTAGGAGCCGGCTTGCCGGCGAAGGGGCCCGGGAGACATGCAGCGCCTGGGCGGACGCCTTCGCTGACTTTGCTGCCTTTGCGGCTAGAGGGGGTACATATCCATTTCTGCGGGTGCGGCCACTTATGGTTTCGCCCTTACGGCGAGTCCCTTTTTACAAACGCCTAAAAAGGAACCAAAAACGCTTGCCCCTCCATGGGCCCCTCGCTGGGGCTCGGGGTTCCCTCACTCCGGCATTGCTCCGGGGGCCGCCGCCAACCGGCCATCCATGGCCGGGTGGCGGCTAGCTCGGCATCCCTGCCGAGCTGCCCCCTACGCAACGCCTACGCTCGGCCGGCTGGGAAGGGGCTTGAAGATCAAGAGCAAGATCAAAAGCCAAGCGCGTTTTACGCGCTTTTCGTAGGAGCCGGCTTGCCGGCGAAGAGGTCCGTAAGTCATGCAGCGTCTGGGCGGACGCCTTCGCTGGCAAGCCAGCTCCTACACGGGGGGCGATACACACCGCTTCAGCTTCAGGCCGGCCGGTAGGCCGCCGTCGCGCTCTTGATTTTGATCTTGATCTGAGCGCCCCGTTAACCACGATGGCCGAACGCAGGCATTGATCCGTGGCTAACCCGGCAGGGATGCCGGGTTAGCCGCCACCCGGCCAGGGATGACCGGTGGCGGCGGCCCACGGATCAATGCCGGAGTGAGGGCATGCCGAGCCTAGGCGAGGCACCGAGTGGAGGGGCAATAGCCTTTGGTTACTTTGGGCTCTTTCCAAAGTGACTCGCTGTAAGAGCGAAACCATAAGCCGCCACACCCGCAGCAACGGATATGTACACACACTCAGAATCTACGACCACTGCCCACCCGAGCGGGCACAAGCGCCCACACCACAAAAACCTCCCCCAATCCCCCTTTTGTCGAGGCTTGTTCGAAGTTGTAACAACCCCCACACACCACACCCCCAGAACCCAGATGTTTACCTAATAAAAACAAAGGGATATCTCCAAAAATCGACCAAAAAGCCCCCCAAACCCCACCAATTGCCGCCTTGTTGAACACTCGTTTAGTATGGCGCTCACGTCACCTCCCTCACGCCAACCACAATAATTCGAGGACGCACATGACCCCTTCATCGTCGCTGCTCAGCCGGGTCGAAGCCGGCGTAGCCTGGATCACCCTCAATCGCCCGGAGCAACGCAATGCTCTGGACATCCCCACCCTCAAGCAACTGCATGCCTTGCTGGAGCACTGCAACAGTGACCCGGCGGTACGGGTGCTGGTGCTGACCGGCAGCGGCCGCAGTTTCTGCGCCGGGGCCGATCTGGCGGAATGGGCCGAAGCCGAGGCCCGGGGCGCCCTGGAAAGCTACGGCTGGACCGAAACCGCCCACGCCTTGATGACCTGCCTGCACAGCCTGGACAAACCCACCATCGCCGCCATCAACGGCACGGCGGTGGGCGGTGGCATGGACCTGGCGCTGTGCTGCGACCTGCGGGTGGCCGGGCAGTCGGCGCGCTTCAAGGCCGGCTACACCAGCATGGCCTACTCGCCGGACGCCGGGGCCAGCTGGCACCTGCCGCGCTTGATCGGCAGCGAACAGGCCAAGCGCCTGCTGTTCCTCGATGAGCTGTGGAGCGCCGAACGCGCCCTGGCCGCCGGTTTGGTCGGCGAGGTGTGCGCCGACGAGCAACTGATCGGCAGCGTCAGCGAGCTGGCGGCGCGCCTGGCCACGGGCCCGACCTTCGCCTTTGCCCAGACCAAGAAGCTGATCCGCCAGGGCGCCGACCGCAGCCTGGCGCAGCAACTGGCCGCCGAACTGGCCGCCGGCCTGCTCTGCGGGCGCAGCGCCGACGGCGCCGAAGCCCTGCGTGCCGTCAGCGAAAAACGCCCGCCACGTTTCCAAGGGTTGTAGGGGCGGTCGGGCGGCGTTCCGCTTGCCGGCGAAAGGGCCCCTGGGCCATGCGCCCATTTTGTAGGAGCCGGCTTGCCGGCGAAGGCGCCCGCAAGAACAGCGCCTTATTCAAGGGCCTGTTCGCCAGCAAGCTGGCTCCTACGGGAAGGTGTTTTTCGCCAGATCGTCCTGCCAGATCACTGGTTTTTTTGCACCGTCAATCACTCACAGGTAGCGCCATGAATTTCCAACTCAGCCAAGAACAAGAAATGTTGGTGGACGCGGTTCGCAGTTTTGTCAGCAAGGAGTTGCTGCCCCACGAGGACGCGGTGGACCGCGCCGATGAGGTCAGCGCCGACCTCGCCGGGGAAATCCGCAGCAAAGCCATTGCCGCTGGCTTCTATGCCTTCAACATGCCGGAAGAAGTGGGCGGCGGCGGCCTGGACTACCTGTCCCAGGCGCTGATCGAGCGCGAGCTGGCCAAGTGTTCCTGGGCCCTGCATGTGTTCGTTGCCCGGCCGTCGAAAATCCTCATGGCCTGCACCGGCTCGCAGATCGGCGACTACCTGCTGCCCTGTGTGCAGGGGCGCAAGGTCGACTGCTTCGCCCTGACCGAACCCGGGGCCGGCTCCGACGCCAATGCGATCAAGACCCGCGCCGTGCGCGACGGCGGTGACTTCGTGCTCAACGGCAGCAAGCACTTCATCAGCCACGCCGGGCATGCGGATTTCGCCATTGTCTTTGCGGTCACCGGCACCTATGAGCACAACGGCCGTCAGCGCAACGCGGTGACTTCGTTCCTGGTGGACCGCGACACCCCGGGCCTGACCATCCGCCGTGGCCCCAAGTGCGTGAGCAACCGCGGCTACCACACCTTCGAGATGTTCTTCGACGACTGCCGGGTACCGGCCAGCAAGGTGCTGGGGGAGGTGGGCAAGGGTTGGGAAGTGGCCAACGCCTGGCTCACCGCCGGGCGAGTGATGGTCGCCGCCAACTGCGTGGGGCAGGCCCAGCGCGCCCTGGATGCCTCCCTGCAATGGGCGGCGGATCGCAAGCAGTTCGGCCAGGCCATCGGCAGCTACCAGGGGGTGTCGTTCAAGCTGGCGGACATGGCCACGCAGATCCGCGCCGCCGAGCTGTTGACCCTGCACACCGCCTGGAAGATGGACCAGGGCAGCATGACCGATGGCGAGGCCGGCATGGCCAAGCTGTTCGCCAGTGAAGTGCTGGGCCGGGTGGCCGACGAGGCGGTGCAGATCTACGGCGGCATGGGCCTGATGGACGAAGGCCCGGTGGAGCGCATCTGGCGCAACGCGCGGATCGAGCGGATCTGGGAAGGCACCTCGGAGATCCAGCGCCACATCATTTCCCGTGAACTGCTGCGGCCGCTGATGCGCTGAGCGCCCTGGAGAATTGCCGTCATGTCCCAGACTTTGCGTGACAATCTCAAGCGCCTGCTGGCCCCGCGGCACCTGGCCTTCGTCGGCGGGCGCAGCATGGCCCGGGCCCTCAAGCGCTGCGCCGAAGGCGGTTTTGCCGGGCCCATGTGGCTGGTCAACCCGCAGCATGCCGAGCTTGATGGCGTGCCCTGCGTGGCCAGCATCGAACAGCTGCCCTGTGGCCCGGACGCGGTGTTCGTCGCCACCAACCGCGAGCTGACCCTGACCTGCGTCGCGGCGCTGGCGGCCAAGGGCGCGGGTGGGGCGATCTGTTACGCCTCGGGCTTTGCCGAAACCGGCGCCCAGGGCCAGGCCCTGCAACAGCAACTGCTCCAGGCCGCCGGCGACATGGCGCTGCTGGGCCCCAACTGCTACGGCCTGCTGGACTACCTGCACAGCGCCGCGCTGTGGCCGGTGGCCCATGGCGGTCAACCCGTGGAACGCGGTGTGGCGGTGCTGACCCAGAGCGGCAACTTTGCCTACAACCTGTCCATGAGCGATCGCTCGCTACCGGTGGCCTACATGGCGTCGGTGGGCAATCAGGCGCAGCTGGGCATTGCCGAATTGATGGACGTGCTGCTGGACGAACCACGGGTGACCGCCATCGGCCTGCACCTGGAAGGCCTGAAGAACGTGCCGGGGTTTGCCCGGGCGGCGCATAAAGCCCTGGAGAAGGGCATACCCATCATCGCCCTGAAGACCGGGGTGTCGCAGATCGGTGCCGAGCTGGCCTTGAGTCACACCAGTTCGCTGTCGGGATCGGACGCGCTGTACGACGCGCTGTTCCAGCGCCTGGGGGTGATCCGGGTCAGCGGCCCGGTGAGTTTTGTCGAAACCTTGAAGGCCGTCTCCTGCGGGCAGTTGCCAGCTGGCCCGCAGCTGATGGCCCTGGCCTGTTCCGGGGGCGATGCCGGGCTGATCGCCGACTACGCCGAGCGCAACGGCCTGCAGTTGCCCAAGCTGGATGCCGGGCAATGCGCCGAGCTGGCCCAGGTGCTGCCGGGCTACGCCAACCTGGTGAACCCGCTGGATTTCACCACCGCCATCTGGGGCGATGCCCAGGCCCTGCAAGCCATGCTCGACACGGCGCTGCGTACCGAGGCCGACAGCGCCATGCTGGTGCTGGATTACCCGGCCGAGTTTACCGGCGAGCGCAAGGAATGCGACCTGCTGCTGGAGCTGTTCTGCGCCGCGTTGCAGCGCCACGGCAAGCGCGGTTTTGTCACTTCGGCCTTTCCCGAGCTGCTGCCGGCCAGTGCCCGCGAGCGTTTGCACGGCCACGGCATTCCCGCCTTGCAAGGGGTGGAGGACGGCCTGGCGGCCTGGGGCCGGATCGTCGCCTATCAACAGCGGCGCCCGGTGTTGCTGGCCCTGGGGGAGTCGGCCCTGGTGCCGCTGTGCCCGCAGGCTCTGGACGGTAGCGCTGTGCTGCTGGACGAGTGGCAGTCCAAGCAGGCCTTGCGCGCCTTTGGCCTTTGTACCCCGGACGGCGTGTTGACCACCCCCGGGCAGGCCCTGAGCGCGGCGGCGGGCATTGGCTACCCGCTGGTGCTCAAGGCGGTGAGCGCCGAGCTGCCGCACAAGACCGAGGCCGGGGCGGTGGCCCTCAATCTCAAGGACCCTGAAGCCCTGAGCGCCGCATTGCGGCTGATGCGCACGCGGATTGCCGAGCATGCGCCGGGGCTGGCCTTTGAACAGATCCTGCTGGAGCCCATGGCCGCGGCGCCCCTGGCGGAGCTGATTGTCGGCATCAAGCGTGAGAACGACTTCGGCCTGGCCCTGGTGATCGGCGCCGGCGGGGTGCTGGTGGAACTGCTCAAGGACAGCCGCAGCCTGCTGCTGCCCACCACCGAAGGGGCGATCCGCCAGGCCTTGCTGAGCCTGCGCAGCGCTACCTTGCTGCAAGGCTTTCGCGGGCGCCCCGAGGCCGATCTTGAGGCCCTGGTGGCGGCCATCGGCGCGGTGGCGGACTACGCCTGCGAACATGCCGGGCAACTGCTGGAACTGGATGTGAACCCATTGTTGGTCGGTGCCCAGGGCACCGTCGCGGTCGATGCGTTGATTCGCCTTGGCCAGGCTTGAGGAGAGAGACATGCACGATCAGACCTTGACCGGTGGCCAGGCCCTGGTGCGGCTGCTGGCCGGCTACGGCGTCGACACGGTGTTCGGCATTCCCGGGGTGCACACCCTGGAGCTGTACCGCGGGCTGCCCGGCAGCGGCATCCGCCATGTGCTGACCCGCCACGAGCAGGGCGCGGGCTTCATGGCCGACGGTTACGCCCGGGTCAGTGGCAAGCCCGGGGTGTGTTTCGTCATCAGCGGCCCGGGGGTGACCAACGTCGCCACGCCGATTGGCCAGGCCTATGCCGACTCGATCCCGCTGCTGGTGATTTCCAGCGTCAACCACAGCGCCAGCCTGGGCAAGGGCTGCGGCTCGCTGCACGAAACCCAGGACCAGCGGGCGATTACCGCGCCTATCACCACCTTTTCGGCCCTGGCCCTGAGCCCGGAAGATTTGCCGGAGCTGATCGCCCGGGCCTTTGCCGTGTTCGACAGCGAGCGCCCGCGCCCGGTGCACATCAGCGTGCCCCTGGATGTGCTGGCGGCCAAGGTCGCCCGGGACTGGACCGGCGAGGTGGTGCGCCGCCCCGGGCGTGGCCCGGCCGCGGCGGCGGATATCCGGCAGGCGGCGGACACACTGCGCCGCGCCAAGCGGCCGATGATCATTGCCGGCGGCGGCGCGTTGCACGCCGCCGAGCAACTGCGGGCCCTGAGCACGCGCCTGGGGGCGGTGTTCTTCAGCAGCGTCGCCGGCAAGGGCCTGCTGCCGGATGAAGCGCCGCTGAACGCCGGGGCGACCTTGTGCGTGGAGCCCGGCTGGCAGCTGATCAGTCAGGCCGATGTGGTGCTGGCGGTGGGCACCGAGATGGCCGACACCGACTACTGGCGCGAGCGCCTGCCGCTGAACGGCGAGCTGCTGCGCCTGGATATCGACCCGCGCAAGTTCAATGACTTCTACCCGTGCTCGGTGGCCTTGCACGGCGATGCCCGGGCCACCCTGGACGCCTTGCTCCAGGCCTTGCCACCCACACCGGCCGAAGCGGGGGCGGCGATTCATGCGGTGGCCGATCTGCGCCAGGCGGTGCAGAACGGGCAGGGGCCCTTGCAGCAGATTCACCGCTCTATCCTGCAGCGCATTGCCGCGGAGTTGCCGGAGCACGGCTTTATCGCCAGCGACATGACTCAGCTGGCCTACAGCGGCAACTACCTGTACCCGACCCGGGCCACCCGCAGTTGGCTGCACCCCACCGGCTACGGCACCCTCGGCTACGGCTTGCCGGCGGGCATCGGCGCCAAGCTCGGTGCCCCCGAGCGTCCCGGGCTGGTGCTGGTGGGCGACGGTGGTTTTCTCTACACCGTGCAGGAGTTGGCCACGGCGGTGGAGGAACTGCGCAGCCCGCTGGTGGTGCTGCTGTGGAACAACGATGCCCTGGGGCAGATCCGCGATGACATGCTGGATCTGAACATCGAGCCCATTGGCGTGCTGCCGCGCAATCCGGATTTTGCCGCCCTGGCCCGGGCCTTTGGTTGCAGCGTCAGCCAGCCCGCCAGCCTCGATGAGCTGCAACAGGAGCTGCGCGAGGGCTTTGCCCGCAACGGCGTGACCCTGATCGAACTCAAGCACGCCTGCGCGCGCTGACCATCCCTTTTTCCTGGAGCTTGTGCATGCGCTTTTCTCGACTGACCCAACGTATTGCCGGAGACGGCGCCGCCGCCTGGGACATTCATTACCGGGCCCTGGCCAAGCGCGAACGTGGCGAGGAAGTCTGGTTGCTGTCGGTGGGCGACCCGGATTTCGACACCCCCCAGCCCATCGTCCAGGCGGCCATCGACAGCCTGCAGGCCGGCCACACCCATTACGCCGATGTGCGCGGCAAGCGCGCCTTGCGCGAGGCCATCGCCCGCCGCCATCAGCAGCGCAGCGGGCAAGTGGTGGATGCCGAGCAAGTGGTGGTGCTGGCCGGTGCCCAGTGCGCCCTCTACAGCGTGGCCCAGTGCCTGCTGGACCCGGGTGACGAAGTGATAGTGGCCGAGCCGATGTACGTCACCTATGAAGCAGTGTTCGGTGCCTGCAATGCCCGGGTGGTGCCGCTGCCGGTGCGGGCCGAGGACGGCTTTCGGGTACAGCCCGAGGCGGTGGCCGCGCGCATCACCGGCAAGACCCGGGCCCTGGTGCTCAACAGCCCGCACAACCCCACTGGCGCGAGCATTCCCCGGGCCACCTGGGAGGCCCTGGCGGCGTTGTGCATCGAACATGACCTGTGGCTGATCTGCGACGAGGTCTACAGCGAACTGCTGTACGAGGGCGAGCATGTCAGCCCGGCCAGCCTGCCGGGCATGGCCGAGCGCACCGCAACCCTCAACAGCCTCTCCAAGTCCCATGCCATGACCGGCTGGCGCCTGGGCTGGGTGGTGGCGCCGACGGCCCTGGCCGCGCACCTGGAAAACCTCGCCCTCTGCATGCTCTACGGCTCACCGGAATTCATCCAGGACGCCGCCGTGGTGGCCCTGGAACAGCCCTTGCCGCAGCTGCGGGACATGGCCCAGGCCTATCGCCAGCGGCGGGACCTGGTGTGCGACTGCCTGGCCGATTGCCCCGGTGCCCGGCCGTTGAAACCCGATGGCGGCATGTTCGTCATGGTCGATATCCGCGCCACCGGGCTCAGCGCCCAGGCCTTCAGCGAGCGCCTGCTGGATGAGCAGGGCGTCTCGGTGCTGGCTGGCGAAGCCTTCGGCCCCAGCGCCGCCGGGCATATCCGCCTGGGGCTGGTGCTGCAAGCGGATGACCTGCGCGAAGCCTGCCGGCGCATCGCCTTGTGCGCCCGGCAGTGCCTGGCCGAACGCGATGCCCCTGTTACTGTGCAACCTGTCTGAGGAAGCTTCATGAATGTGTTGATCGTCCACGCCCACCCCGAACCGCAGTCCTTCACCGCCGCCTTGCGTGACCAGGCCCGCAGCACCCTGGAGGCCCAGGGGCACCAGGTACAGGTCAGCGACCTGTACGCGATGAACTGGAACCCGGTGGCCAGCGCCGCGGATTTTGCCTCCCGGGACAATCCGGACTACCTGGTGTATGCCCTGGAACAGCGCCTGGGGGTGAAGAACCAGAGCATTGCCGCGGATATCCAGGCCGAGCTGGACAAGCTGCTGTGGGCCGACCTCTTGATCCTCAACTTCCCGGTGTTCTGGTTCTCGGTGCCGGCCATGCTCAAGGGCTGGATCGACCGGGTGCTGGTGTCGGGGGTGTGTTATGGCGGCAAGCGGTTCTATGACCAGGGCGGGCTGGCGGGCAAGAAAGCCCTGGTGACCCTGACCCTGGGCGGGCGCGAGCACATGTTCGGCGAAGGCGCGATTCACGGCCCGCTGCAGGACATGCTGCGCCCGCTGCTGCGCGGCACTTTGGCCTATGTCGGCTATGACGTGCTGGAACCCTTCGTGGCCTGGCACGTGCCCTACATCAGCCAGGAGGCTCGTGAAGCTTTCCTGCACAGCTACCGCCAGCGCCTGCAGCACCTGGCGGACGACCAGCCCCTGGTCTTCCCGCGCCTGGACCAGTTCGACGAAGCCCTGTACCCCTTGCCGGTCTGAAATCCCCACCGCCGATACGCCTTCCTCCGTAGGGGCCGGCTTGCCGGCGAACAGGGCCTTGAGCCTTGCGCTGTTCTTGCCGCCTTCGCTGGCAAGCCAGCTCCTACACGAGCGTCCGCGGCGATACGTCTGCCTCCGTAGGAGCCGGCTTGCCGGCGAACAGGCCCTTGAGCCGTGTGCTGCTCTTGCGGCCGCCTTCGCTGGCAAGCCAGCTCCTACACGAGCGTCCGCGGCGATACGTCTTCCTCCGTAGGAGCCGGCTTGCCGGCGAACAGGCCCTTGAGCCTTGCGCTGCTCTTGCGGCCGCCTTCGCTGGCAAGCCAGCTCCTACACGAGCATTCCCGGCGATAGGGAGTTCTTCGGGGGCGCTGCGCAGGCTGGCCGTTAGGGGCGCGGGCCGGTCCACGCCGCGGGGTTGACCAGGTTCGGCGGGCGCTGGCCGGCCAGGGCCGCCAGCAGGTTGTCCACCGCGCAGCGGGCCATGGCTTCGCGGGTTTCGTGGGTGGCCGAGCCGATGTGCGGGGTGGCCACGACGTTGGGCAGTTGCAGCAGCGGGGAGTCGTGGTCCAGCGGCTCGCGTTCGAAGACGTCCAGCCCGGCGCCGCGAATCCGCCGTTGTTGCAGGGCTTCTATCAGCGCCGCTTCATCCACCACCTTGCCCCGGGAAATATTGATGAAGATGCTTTCGGGGCGCATCAGGGCGAACTCCCGGGCGCCGATCAGGCCCTGGGTGCGTTCGGTCAGGGGCAGGGTCAGGCAGATGAAGTCGGCTTCCTCAAGCAGTTGCTCCAGGCTCCGGTACTGGGCATTGAAGCGTTGCTCCACCGCGGGCTTGGGCCGGGTGCTGTGGTAGATCAGCGGCATGCCGAAGCCGAAATGCCCGCGCTGGGCCAGGGCTTCGCCGATGCGCCCCATGCCGATGATGCCCAGGGTCTTGCCGTGGACATCCGTGCCAAAGTGCGCCGGCCCGATGTTGCGCTGCCATTGCCCGGCGCGCACCAGGTTGGCCAGTTCCACCACCCGCCGGGCGGTCGCCAGGATCAGCGCGAAGCCGGTGTCGGCGGTGGTCTCGGTGAGCACGTCGGGGGTGTTGCTGAGCAGGATGCGGCGCTGGGTCAGGTAGTCGATGTCATAGTTGTCGACCCCCACCGAAACGCTGGCCACCGCCCGCAACCGGGGCGCCAGGTCCAGCAGTTCGGCGTCCAGGCGCAGGCTGGCACCCAGCAGCCCGTCGGCGCTCGGCAGCGCCTGGCGCAGGGCATTCAGCCCCGCCGCGTCGAGGGTTTCGATCAGGGTCACCTGCGCCTGCTCCTGCAGGCGCGCCATCAGCGTTGGGGAGAGTTTCTTGTACAGCACCAGGTGTTTTTTCATGGGGTTCTCTAGACCGTTTCAAGGGTGGGCCAGGCGCCGGCGCAGGGGCAGGGCCTTGGCCTGCGGCTGGTCGGCACCGGGTTTGAGCAACAGGGTCAGCAGTACCGAGAGCAGCAGCGCGCCGCTCATCAGCAGGTAGGAGGCGCCGGGGGAGCCGGTGGCGCTGTTCAGGTAGCCCACCAGGTAGGAGCCGCCGAAAGAGCCCAGGGCGCCCATGCTGTTGATCAGGGCCATGGCGCCACCGGCGACGTTGGCCGGAAGGATCTCCGGGACGATGGCGAAGAACGGCCCGTAGGGCGCGTACATGCAGGCCCCGGCGATCACCAGCAGGCTGTAGGACCACCAGAAGTGCTCGGCCCCCAGCAGGTAGGAACCGTAGAAAGCGATGGCCGCCACCAGCAGCGGCGGCCAGACGAAGCGCTTGCGCTTCTGGGTGCGGTCCGAGCCCCAGGACACCGCCAGCATGGCGATCACCGCCGCCAGGTAAGGCAGGGCCGAGAGCCAGCCGGCTTCCACCATGTCCATCTGCGCGCCGTGCTTGAGGATCGACGGCAGCCACAGGACAAAGCCGTAGACCCCGATGCTCCAGCAGAAGAACTGCAGGGCGAGGATGATCACCCTGGGCGAGCGGAACGCCTCGGCGTAGTTCTTCACCGCCTTGATCCCTTGCTGTTCGGCGGCCAGGGCGCTTTCCAGGTCGCGTTTTTCGTCCTGGCTCAGCCACTGCGCCTGGCTGGGCCGGTCATCGGCCAGGCGCCACCAGATAAAGGCCCAGATCACCGCCGGCAGGCCTTCGATGATGAACATCCAGCGCCAGCTGAAGTGCTGCACCAGGTAGCCGGAGACCACCGACATCCAGAGCATGGTCACCGGGTTGCCGAGGATCAGGAAGGTGTTGGCCCGGGAGCGTTCGGCGCGGGTGAACCAGTGGCACAGGTACACCAGCATCGCCGGCATCACCGCGGCCTCTACCACCCCCAGCAGGAAGCGGATGCCGATCAGCATGTAGGCGTTGGCGACTATCCCGGTGAGGGTGGCCAGGCCGCCCCAGAGGATCAGGCTGACGAAGATCAGCTTCTTCACGCTGCGCTTTTGCGCGTAGATCGCCCCGGGCACCTGGAAGAAGAAATAGCCGAGGAAGAACAGCGCCCCCAGCAGCGAGGACAGGCCGGGGGTGATCTGCAGGTCGTCGGCCATGCCCGAGGCCGCGGCGAAACCGTAGTTGGCGCGGTCCAGGTAGGCCAGGCTGTAGGTGATGAAGACGATGGGCATGATGTACCACCAGCGGCGGGTGGCGAGTTTGAGCGTGTCCATGAAAGTTCTCCTGAGCTTGTTGTTTTTGTCGCAGCAGGTGGTTCGTGGTGTTCGGTCACTGCAGGAGCCGGCTGGCCGGCGAAGGGGCCCTTGGGGCGTGTGTCGCCGGGCGGGCGTCTTCGCTGGCAAGCCAGCGCCTACAGGGCGCTGGCGGTTTTCAGGCTGGGTGTGTGCTCCGGTAGTTCGTGGCGCAGGGGCAGGCCTTCCATGTCGCCACGGCTCTGCACCGCGCGGCTGCCGATCCAGTTGGCCCGCTGCACCGCTTCGAGGATGCCGCGGCTTTCCAGCAGGGCGCTGATCAGGCCCACGGCAAAGCCGTCGCCGGCGCCTACGGTGTCCACCACCTGGGCCACCGGCACGCCCTCGACGAAGCCGGCATCCAGCTGGGTGCGGTAGTAGGCGCCGTGGGCGCCGAGCTTGATCACCACGGCTTCGGCGCCCTGGTCCAGGTAGAAGGCGGCGATGTCCGCCGGGTCGTCGCGGCCGGTGAGCAGGCGGCCTTCGGCGAGCCCCGGCAGTACCCAATGGGCCAGCGCCGCCAGGCGGTTGATCTCGCGGATCATCAGCGCTTCGCTGGGCCACAGGGCGGGGCGCAGGTTGGGGTCGAACGACACGCTGTGCCCGGCGCTGCGCTGGGTGTGCATCAGGTGGCCGGACAGCTCCCGAGCCGAGTCCGAGAGCGCCGGGGGAATGCCGGTGGCGTGCAAGTGGCGGGCCCGCAGCAGGGCCGGGTCGAGGTCGCCGATGGCCAGGTGGCTGGCCGCCGAACCGCGGCGGAAATACTCGACCCGCGGGTCGTCGCCGCCGTCTTCCCGGGACTTGAGCTGAAAGCCGGTGGGATGGATCGGGTCGCAGCGCACGAAACGGCAGTCCAGCCCTTCGGCGCGCAGGGTGTCGAGCACGAAGCGCCCCAGGGAGTCGTTGCCTACCCGGCTCAGCCAGGCCACCTTGAAGCCCAGGCGTGCCAGGCCGATGGCCACGTTGCTGTCGGCCCCGGCGATGCGCTTGTGGAAGTGCTGGACCTGGGCCAGGTCGCCGCCGTGTTCGGCAACGAACATCGCCATGGTTTCGCCGAACGAGAGGATATCGATATCAGGCATCTGCATGCTCCAGGCGCGATTGGCCAAGGTGGGCCAGCAGGCTGACCTGCTCGGTGGTCACTTGCAGCAGGTCGGTGCCTTGCAAGGGGTATTCCACGGCCCGGGTAATACCTTGAGTCATGTGCCGCAGCAGTTGTTCCCATTGATGCAGCTCCGGGGCGCCGGGCGGTATGGCCACCAGCTTGCCGTCGACCCGCAGGCGCACCGCCTTGCAGTGCACGTAGGCCACGTGCCGGCCCAGCAGGCGCGCGGCGTTGAGCGCCGATTGCTCCTGCCATTGCCAGTTGCCGATGTCGAAGGTCATGCGCAGCGGCAGGTTCAGCGCCTCTACCGCGCTGAAAAAGCGCTGGAACGGCTCGATGCGCCCGCCGTGGGCGGTCTGGTCGTTCTCCACCAGCAGGGCCAGGGGCTGGCGAAACAGCAGGCTGGCCAGGCTGCGCAGGTTGTGGTGTTCGCGAAAGTGCCCGAGGGACACCTTGAGCCGCTTGGCGCCGAACTCCCGGGCCCGTTGCAGGGTGGCGCTCAGTTGCGGGTTGGGCTCGCTGCGCTCGGCCTGCCACAACTCCAGGGGCGAGGAAAACACGCTTTCCAGGCCGTGCTCCGCAGCGCTGCGGGCCAGCTCGGCGGGCTGCTCATGGGTCAGCAGTTCTTCGCGCCATTCAATGCAGGACGCGCCGGCGGCGGCCACCAGGGGAATGAAATGCGCCTGACCCTGTGCGCGCACAAGGTCTGCGCCGTAGCTGGACAAACTGATGGAGACGGGGGATTGCTGCATGTTCCTGACCTCTGAAACCGGTTTCATTTTTGTTCGAGAAAAAAGTGGTGGGCCTTGCCCCCACTGTTACAACCGGGTGGAGCCGCGCACGATCAACTGCGCCGGAAAATCCACCACCCGCGCCGGGGCATCGTCGCCCCGCAGGCGCTTGAGCAGGCATTCGAAGGCACTGGTGCCTATGGCTTCGGTGGGCTGGGCCAGGGCCGTGATGCCATTGCCCACCAGGGGGTACCAGTCCAGGTCGTCGAGGGCGATCAGGCCCACGCCTTCGAACAGCGGGCACTCCAGCTCACGCAGGGCACGGGTGGCGGCCAGGGTCGCCACGCCGTTGGCGCAGAACAGCGCCTTGGGCCCGGGGCCGGGGGCGGCGAGAAAGGCTTGCAACTGGCTGGTCAGGTGGCTGCCGGTTTCCAGCAGTTGGCCGCGCAAGGCCGGACGGCGCTCGATCTCGGCCTGGAAACTGGCGCTGCGCTCCAGCCGCGAGCTGGTGCCGTCATGGGGTTCGCTGACCAGCAGCAGGTCGCGATAACCCTGCTGTTGCAGGTGGTCGAGGGCGCTGCGCACCGCCGCCGGGTTGTCCAGGCCCACCAGGTCGGCCTGCAACTGCGAGAGCTTGCGGTCCACCAGGACCATGGGCATCTCTTCCTGCAATTGCTGCAACTGTTCCAGGTGGTGGCCCAGGGTGTTCACGATCAGGCCTTCGATGTTGTAGGCCCGCAGGTTGGCCAGGTGCCGGGCTTCCTGTTCGTCGTCGCGGTCGGTGTTGCACACCACCAGGCTGTAGCCGTGCTGGCGGCAGGCGGTTTCCACGCCATGCATCACGGCAATCGAATAGGGGTTGCGGATATCGGCCACCAGCATGCCGATCAGGCGGGTGCGCCCGCGCTTGAGGCTGCGGGCCATCTGGTTCGGGCGGTAGCCCAGTTCGCTGATGGCCTGATCGATGCGCAGGGCAATGGCATCGGAGAGCAGGGCCCGGTCCTCGCCGATAAAGCGCGACACGCTGGCCTTGGAGACCCCGGCGCGGCGGGCGACATCGAGCATGGTGACGCGGCTGCGCTGGGCGGCGGAAAACTGATTCACGGGCGACGACCTTGTTTTTGGAATTATGGGTTCCAGTTGCGCTGAAACCGGTTTCAGGAAACCGCAAAAGCGCTTCGGCCGTCAATAGTGCGGAGGCAGGAAATAGCATCCGGGCAGGTCGGTGGCTGACCAACGGTCGCGTTCAGGGGCGACCCAGGTGCTGTTCCAGGTAGGCCAGCAGGGCGCTGTACAGGGCGTCCACTTCAGGGGCCACGCCCCTGGCACGCAGGCAGCCGTGCACCAGCCCCAGGCCCGGGTACAGCTGGCTTTGCCCACCGGCTGCGAGCAAGTGCTGGTGATAACGCTCGCCGTCATCGCGCAGCGGGTCGAACTGTGCCAGGGCGATAAAGGCCGCGGGCAGGCCGGCGAACTGTTGCGCCAGTAGCGGCCGGGCATAGGCCGAGCGCTGCTGCGGGCCGGGCAGGTACAGGGCCTGGAAACAGTCCAGGTCGCTGCTGCTGAGCAAGGGCGCGTCGGCGCACTGGCTGCGCGAGGGCAGGTTGGCGGCACCACCCAGGCCGGGGTAGACCAGCACCTGGGCCGCCGGCCCGGGTTCGCCGGCATCGCGCAGGGCCAGGCACAGCGCCGCCGCCAGGTTGCCGCCGGCGCTGTCGCCCATCAGCACCCGGCGCTGCGGGTCCAGTGGCAGGGGCAGCAGCCCTTGTTCCAGGGCCCGCCAGACCCCCAGGCAATCGTCGAAGGCGGCGGGGAACGGGTGCTCCGGGGCCAGCCGGTAGTCCACGGCGATCACCAGTATTCCCAGCTCGCTGGCCAAGCGGGCGGTGATGAACTCGTGGGAGTCCAGGCTCCCCAGCACCCAGCCGCCGCCGTGCAGGTACAACAGCCAGGGCCAGCCCGAAGGCGCAGCGGGGCGCTCGGGGTGATACAGGCGCAGTGGCACCCCGGAAAGTTGCAGCTCCTGTACCGCCAGCCCGGCCGGGCGAGGCGGGGTGAAGGCCCGGCACATGCGCTCGTAGCTGTCGCGCAGGCCCTGGAAGCTGCTGTCGGCGCTGGTGTAGCTCAGGGTTCGCTGGACAAAGGCCGCCAGCTCGGCAGAAAGCGGGTAATGGTTCATGGACAGTCCTGGAGTGTGGGAGCCGGCTTGCCGGCGAAGGGCCCGTGAGACCGCCTGCGCCGGCAAGCCGGTTCCTGCAGAGGTGGCTACAGGCTCGCTTTGACCGCTGCCACGCCATCGCGGCCGTCGAAGGTGGTCACTCCCGCCAGCCAGCGCTGCAGGTCCTCGGGATGCTCGCGCAACCATTGCCGGGCCACCTCCTGGGGGGATTGGCGCTGCATGATGGGCACCATCAGCTGGCTTTCCTGGGCTGCGGTGAAGCTCAGGTTCTTCAGCAGCCGGTCGACGTTGGGGCAGCGCTCGGCATAGTCCGGGGCGGTCACCGTGGACACCGTGGCCGCGCCTTCGTTGGGCCCGTACACGTCCTCGCTGCCGGTGAGGTAGGTGATGGCCAGGTTGATGTTCATCGGGTGCGGGGTCCAGCCGACGAACACCACGAACTCCTTGCGGTTGATCGCCCGCTGCACCGCCGCCAGCATCCCGGCCTCGCCGGACTCGATCAGCTTGAAGCCCTTGAGGCCGAAATGGTCGGTGTCGATCATGGTCTTGATCGTGGTATTGGCGCCGCTGCCGGGTTCGATGCCATAGATCTTGCCCCCCAGTTGCTCCTTGAAGCGGGCGATGTCGGCGAAGGTCTTCAGGCCCGCTTGCGCCACGTAGTCCGGCACCGCCAGGGTCGCCTGGGCATCGGCCAGGCTGGGCTGGGCCATGACCCTGACCTGCCCGGCGGCCAGGAAGGGCGCGATGTTCAGGTCCATGGCCGGTTTCCAGTAGCCGAGGAAGATGTCCAGGCGCCGGTCGCGAATGCCGGCGAAGATGATCTGCTGCACCGCGCTGGTCTGCTTGCTGTCGTAGCCCAGGCCGCCGAGCAGCACGTCGGCCATGGCGCTGGTGGCGATCACGTCGGTCCAGTTGACCACGCCCATGCGCACGGTCTTGCAGGCGGCGGGCTCGGCGGCCCAGGTCGGGGCACTCAGCAGGGCGCTGGCGCAACAGGCCAGGAAACAACGCTTGAACGGTGTTTTCATCGGAGGCTCTCGTGGGGCAGTGGTTTTTGTTCGGGGCGGCGTCTTGTTGCGCCGTGTGCGCCACCCTACAGGGCCCCGGTGCCGAGCCAAAGGCACTGGAGCGACCGCCCGTTGCACTGTGGCGACCTCAGGCCCACAGGCTCATCCAGGTGGATGCCAGCAACAGCAGGGCCATGCCCCGATTGAACGCCTGCAGCGCTCGCGGCGAGCGCAGCCAGTGCGCCGAACCGGCCCCCAGCAGTGCCCAGGCGCCCAGGCACGGCAGGGCGATGAGGAAAAACACCAGGGACAGCCACAGCGCCCGCCACTGTCGGTCGGCCTCGGTACCGGCGAACACGCTGACCACCGCCAGGGCCATCATCCAGGTCTTGGGGTTCACCAGTTGCAACGCGGCGGCGCCGGCCAGCCCGAGGCGGCGCGGCTGCCCGGCACTGGCATCCAGCGCGCTGGCCGGGGCCTGCCAGATCTGCCAGGCCAGGTAGCTGAGCCACAGCAGCCCGAGCCACTGCATGGCCTGCTGCACCTTGGGCCTGCCGGCGAGCCAGTCGCCCAGGCCGGCGCCCACCAGCAGCACGATCCCGGCCGCAGCCAGCGCCGCGCCGAGGATGATCGGCGGCGCCGCCCGCAGGCCATGGCGGGCGCTGTTGTTCAGCACCAGGATATTGGTCGGCCCCGGGGTGATGGAGGCGACGAAGGCAAACAGCACAAAGGGCAGCAGGGTCGAGAGAGACAGGGGCATGGCAGGCAACTCCGGTAAGTGATCGGCAGTTGATCCTGGCCCAGGTGCTTTCAGGCGTCTGGAAGCTTTGTGCAGCGCTTGCGATACAACGCCGGGCTCAGCCCGTAGGCACGCATGAACCAGCGCCCCAGGTGGCTCTGGTCGGCAAAGCCCAGGGCCGTGGCGACCTCGGCCGGCGCCGCGCCGCCGGCCAGCAGGCGGCGTGCCCGGCTCAGGCGCAGTTGCACTAGGTAGGCATGGGGTGGCAGGCCGAAGGCGGCCTTGAAGGCGCGGCTGAGGCGAAAGCGGTCGACCCCGCAGGCCTGGCTCAGGGCTTCCAGGCTCAGGTCCTGGGCCAGGTGTGCATGCAGGTAGTCCCGGGCCCGTTGCGCCACCAGCGGCAGGCGCGGGTCCTGGGCGTAGCGCCGGCGCCAGTGCAAGTGCCCGGTCAGTTGTTCCAGCAACTGGTCCAGGGCGCTCTGGCGGACGATGCGCAACTCGCCATGGTGCAGGCTGTGAAAGGCCGCGCTGGTGGCCCGGGCCAGGCGCGGATCGCTGGCCAGGGTACTGCCGAATGCCAGTTGGGCATTGGCCGGCGCCTCGGCGAACAGCGCCCCCAGTTCGCGCTCCAGCCACTGCGGGTCGAGGTACAGCATGCGGTAGGTAAAGCCGCCCTCGGTGGGGGCCTCGCCGTCGTGGATTTCCCCCGGTTCCAGCAGGAACACCTTGCCCGGCGTGCTCTGGTGCCGGGCCCGGCGGCAGTTGAACTGCTGCACCCCTTGCTCGGTGACGCCCACCAGGTAGCTGTCGTGCCAGTGCGGGTCATAGGCGTGGCCAGTGAAATGGGCCCGCAGGGTCTCGATGCCGGTGTCGGCATCCTGGGCCAGGTCGATCCAGTTGGGCGTGGTCATGGGGCGGTCCGTGGGGCGTGGCGGCAACCCTGGCAGTTAACGCCGCTGGCAGGGCTGGGGTCTAGAAGTTTTGTGCAGCCTCAACTGAACAGCCCGGCGGCGATATTGATCGAGAAACCGAGGATCGCGGTGTTGAACAGAAAGCCGATCAGCGATTGGGCGAGGACGATCTTGCGCAGCTCGCGGGTGGCCACGCCGACGTCCGAGGTTTGCACCGCCACGCCGATGGTGAAGGAGAAATACAGGAAGTCCCAGTAGTCCGGGTTGGTCGGGCCTTCGGCAAAGCGCAGCGCCGGTTCCTTGCCGTCCCAGGTGTAGTACAGGCGCGCGTAGTGCAGGCTGAAGATCACCCCCACCAGCAGCCACGAGCCGATCACCGTCAGCCCGGTGAAGCCGTAGTGGACCAGGCGCTGGGTGCTGTCCAGGTCCTTGCTGCCCACCAGCTCCAGGGTGATCGCCACCAGGCTGGCGATGGCCGCCACACAGACGATCAACAGCACCAGGCCGGCGTTTTCATCCTCGGCTTCGGCGATGCGCCTGACCTCATCGGCCCGGGCCCGAACGGTGAGCCAGAGCATCAGTGCCAGGTAGCTCCAGACAGCGGCGTTCCAGCCAATGAGGATCTTGCCGGTCAGGGTCTGGGCAGGAGCGAGCAGACCGATGGCGCAGCCGATCAGGACGCCGATGGTCAAGCGGGGGTGGGTGCGGATGACGACGGACATGGGCATTTTCGCGAGAGTGGAAGTGGCCAAACCTTAGCATGGCGTCTGGCTCCCGGGCCTGCCCGAATCACGCAATGGCGAACGTGCATCCGCGTCCCCGGCCGGCTTCGAATTCAGGCCGGTGGGGCAGGCTGCTATCAGAACTGATAAGTGAAGGCTGTCTGAATGCCGGTCACATCATTGCCACCTGGTTGCTGCGCCCAGAACACGCCCGTATGCACGGCGCTGTGTTCGTTCAGGGCATAGCTCACTCCCGTGCCGGCCCCCAGGCGAGCGTCGTGCTGTTTTCCGGCCTGGTAGGTGTAGCGCCCCAGGTACTCCATTTGGGCGTGAAAGGCATCGCGCTTGTTGCGCAGGTCCTGGGTCAGCTCCAGGTTGGCACTGAGTTCCAGCTGCCGGGTGAGCTTTTTGGCGCCCCGCACACCGAGGTTCAGGCTGGTGGTCGTGCGGCCCATTTTCGCGTAGCTGGCCGCAAACACCGCGCCGCTGTTTTCACGATAGCCCTGGCGGCTGACCTGAGTCTGGCTGAGGCCCAGATACGGCGTCAGGGTCATTGCATTGAGCATCACGCCGTAGGCGCCTTCGATGCTCAAGGACTTGCCGCGCAGGCTCGAACGCCCTTGGCCGGCCTCGGTGTAAGCCAGTTGTTCGCGTGTGATATCGACCTTGGAAGACACATAGGCTGCGGCCACACGGCCCTGCCAACCCAGCCCGTGGCCTGTTTCATCAACGGCGGCGAAGAGGGCGACCGCCGGTGCTGCCGACCCTGCCTTGGTGTAGTTGTCCGGCAGTTGCCGATCGAGGTCCTGATCCAGGGTCACGCCAAGGCGCAGATGCTCGGTGGGACGAACCCCCAGGGTCAGGCTCATGCTGGTCTGCCTGGCCACGCCGTTGCGGCTGTAGCTTGGGCCCACACCGATACAGAACGAGCCACTGTCGATCTGGCATTCCTGGCTCATCAATCGAGCCAGTTGTTCGCTGCGCAAATCGAGCATCCCCCAGGCCCGATTGGCGTTTTTGGCCATGGCGGTGCGGGTGTTGTCCAGGTCGACAAGGTGGGAGCCTGTTTCGGTGATTTTCCATAGCGCGGCGTGCATGGCTCCTTCACCCGTAAGGCTGAGGCCCACGACAACATTGCCGTCAGCGGAGACGCCGGTCGCCGCTGACGTTTCACCGCCCAGGGTGCCCAGGTCGACCATGCCGCTGGCATCGGTGTGCCGGAATGCATGGACATAGCCAGTGGCCGTCGCGGCTACACCTACGATGACGCTACCGTCGGAGGAAGTGCCATAAGCGAAGGAATCGCCACCCCAGGAGTCCAGGCCGACCATGCCGGCTGTCAGTGTGCTTGAACGCTTGAGTGCCGCCTGTAGCTGTCTCGGCCATTCCCACGATAACGCGGCCGTCGGCGGAGATGCCGGACGCTTGTGAGGCCTGCCCTCCCAGGGTGCCCAGATCGATCATGCCGCTTGCGTCGGTGTGCTTGAAGGCATGTTGCATGCCTGTGCTGGCATCGATATTCGCGTATCCCACGACAATGCTGCCGTCCGCGGACACGGCAGTGGCACCGGAGTAGCCGCTGTTGCCCGCATCCAGGGTGCCCAGATCGATCATGCCAGTCGTATCGGTGTGCTTGAAAGCATGAAGCGCTCCATTGGCTGCACTCGAATGGCCTACGACAACCGCGCCGTCAGCCGATACGCCTACCGCATCTGAGATTCCCCCTCCACTCAACGTGCCGAGGTCGACCATGCCGGTTGCGTCGGTGTGCTTGAAGGCGTGAACCGTGCTAGAGGTGCTAGCGCTTCCCACGATCACATTGCCGTCAGCGGATATGGCTTTGGCAGAGGCATGGCGTCCCCCCGGGAGGGAGCCCAGATTGACCATGCCGGTCGCATCGCTGTACTTGAACGCATATTGATTGCCGTTCGCGAACGCAGTGCCGACGATGAAATGGCCGTCAGCCGATACGCCATAGGCTACCGAGCCATCAGCGCCCAAAGAACTCAGGTCGATAGTAGTGTCGGCACAGGACTGTGCTGAATAAATCACTCCATAGATCAGGGTTAATGCGGCTGTTGAAAAAGGCGATTTCAATGTAATGAACCTGGCGATAAAGGAAATGACTACAGCGGCCTGAATAATGGATTTTTCTGGGGGCGAGCAGGCTACTGCCGAAGTAATGGCTTGCTTTACGCGGTAATGAGGGTGTGATGCCCGACTGGCTTGGGGTTTGGGGCTGAGTGGGGCGCGATAGTGTGAATCGAAGTTCTCTTGCTTACATGAGAGTAGTAACTGGGCGTTTAACTAATTGCTGTGTTGGATATGAATTTGATGTGTCGGGTTAGTTTAGTTATTAGTTGCGGATGAAGTCTTTAGGAAGATTCTGAAAGCCTGTTGTTTCGGCAGCTCAATCTATTTGAGGCTGCCGATACGCGCATCTTGTGAAGGTTATTGTTTGGCCATGACTGCCAGGAATAACTCTGATGCTAGCCGCTCCTGCAACCACTCCTGCAAGGAGCGATAAGGCGTCTGGGCAAACCACTCCCGGTCCACATGGGCAAACTGGCGAACAAACGGCAGCAGCGCCATGTCCGCCAGGCTCGGATGCGCCGCCAGCAGATAGCGGCGCTGCTGCAACAGGCTATCGAGGCGCGCCAGAAACGCCTCGCCCTGGGCCCGGTAGTGCTCCATGGGCGCCTCGGGGTAGCGCTCGGCGTACTTGTAGCGATTGAGGTGCACCTTGAACACCTGGTCATTCTCGGCAATCAGTGCCGCCATCTGCGCCTGGGCCGTCGGGTCCTCCGTGAGCCGCCAATCCTCGGGGTCATGCTGGGCCAGGGCCCAGTGCATGATCTCCAGGCTTTCATCGATCACCCGATCCTCCAGTGCCAGCACCGGCACCGTGCCCTTGGCCGACAGCGCGAGCATCTCGGCCGGCTTGGCCTTGAGGCTGACTTCGACAATCCGCAATGGCACCCCGGCATAGCGCAGGGCCAGCCGCGCACGCATGGCGTAGGGGCAGCGGCGGAAGGAGTAGAGGGTCGCCCCCGGCGTTTGCAGCGTGCTCATTTCACCTCCAGGGTGCTCAGGCCATTGCCCTGGCGGCTGACCTTGATCTGTACCGGAATCCGTTCGTGCATTTCCTGTACGTGGGAGATCACCGCCACCTTGCGGCCCTGGGCCTGCAGGCCGTCGAGGGCATCCATGGCCAGTTGCAGGGACTCGGGGTCGAGGCTGCCGAAGCCTTCGTCGATGAACAGCGATTCGATCTTCAGGGTGCTGGAAGCCATGGAGGCCAGCCCCAGGGCCAGGGCCAGGGACACCAGGAAGGTTTCGCCGCCGGACAGCGAGTGCACCGAGCGCAGTTCGTCGCCCATTTCGGTGTCCAGCACCAGCAGGCCGAGCATGCTGCCACCGCGCTTGAGGCGGTAGCGGCGCACCAGTTGGCGCAGTTGGGCATTGGCGTGGTGCACCAGCAGGTCGAGGTTGTAGGCCTGGGCGATCTTGCGGAACTTGTCGCCTTCGGCCGAGCCGATCAGGGCGCTGAGCCGGGCCCAGCGCTGCCACTGGGCGTAGGCCTGTTCAAGGCGTTGGTTGAGGGCCTGGTTGGCGGCCTGGCGGCGCTGGTCCTCGCTTTGCCGTGCACGCAGGTCCGCCACCTGTTGTTCGCTGGCCTGGGCCTGTTGCTGCAGCTGTTCCAGGGCCTGGGCCAGTTGTTCGGTCTCCAGGTTGCCGTTGTGCTGGGCCTGATGCTGTTCCAGGCGCTGCTGGCGTTCCTGCAGCAGCACCTTGGCCTGCTCGATGGCCTTGTCGTTGTCTTGCAGGCGCTGGCGCAGTTGCTGCACCTGTTCTTCGTCCAGCTCCAGCAACTGTTGCAGGCCGGCGTCATCCAGTTCGGGGTGCCCGGCGCGCCACTGCTCGATGCTGGCGGCCAGTTGCTGTTGTTCGCTTTCCAGGGCTTGCAGGCGTTCTTCCCGGGCCTTGAGCTCGGCGCCCAACTCGATCGCTTGCTGGTGCAGCGCCTGCTGCTGTTGCTGGGCCAGGGCCTGGGCGCTGCGGGCCTGGTCCACGGCTTGCTCCAGGTGCTGCTGCCAGTGCTCGGCGCTGGGCTGCTGGCCCAGCAGTTCGGCGAGCCTGTGCTGGCAGGCCTGTTGCTGCTGGTGCAGGGTGTCGAACTGCTGTTGGGCCTCGGCCAGTTGCTGCTGGCGGGTCAGTTGGCGGTCCTGTTCCTTTTCCAGGGTCAGCTGGCGCTGTTGCTGTTCTTCGGCCTCTTCCTGCTGCTCGCGCAGTTGCTCGATGCGTTGCAGCACCTGCTGGTCGAGCTGCATGAAGGTGCTGGCCGGGTCGCGACGCAGGCCGTCGAGGACCTCTGCCGGCAGCAGGTGGCTGAAGCTGGCCAGTTCCTCGTCCAGGCGCTGGCGGTCGGCGCTCAGTTGCTGCTGTTGCTTGTCCAGGTGCTGGGCGGCCTGCTGGCTGGCGTCGATTGCTGCCTGCAGCTGGTTTTGCAGGCGCGCGGCATCTTTTTGCAGGGTCAGCAGGGCGCCCTGGCGGTTTTCGTCCTGGGTGATGCTCTGCTGCAGCTGGTCGAGTTGCTGTTGCAGCCAGGCATCGCGCTTGGGCGGGTCCTGGTCCAGGAGGCTGGCGCTCAAGGGGTGGGCTTGCAGGCTCGGGGCCAGGGCCTGCTGCTGGCTCGCCAGCTGTTCCTGCTGCTGGAGGAATTCCTTCTGCTGGGCGATCAGCCCCTGGACCTGGGCCCGCAGTTCGTTGAGCTGTTCCTTGAGGCTGTCCACCGTCTTGCGGGCGCTGGCTTCCTCGTTCTCGTCGTGGCGCCCGAGGCTCTGCAGCAAGGCTTCAGGCTGGTGGTAGGGGTGCTCGACGCTGCCGCACACCGGGCACGGCTGGTCGCTCTGCAATTGCCCGCGCAATTCCTCGACGCTGGCGCTGCGGGCCAGCCGCTGGCGCTCCAGCAGGGCCTGGGTGACGCTCAGGGTCTGCTCGGCCACCACCAGCTCGGCCTTGGCCTGCAGGCCGACCTTGTTCAGCTCCTCGCGCTGGGCGGCCACCGCCTGCTGCCTGTCCTGCAGGGCCTGGCCGCGCTGGTCCAGTTCGCGTTGCTGGGCCCAGAGCCGGGCCAGCTCTTCGACGGCGCGCTGCTGCTTGCGGTTGTCCTGGAGCAGGGTGCCGAGCAACTGGATCTGCTCGGCCACCGCCTGGGGCTCGGCCCCGGCTTCGCTGTAGAGCAGTTCGAGCTGCGTGCGTTGCTCGCTCAGTTGCTGGGCGGCGCTGCTGGCGCGCTGTTCCAGGGCCGGCAGTTCGGCCTGGCCCTGGTGCAGGCGATTGCCGATCAGCATCAGTTGTTGCAGGCGTTCGCGGTAGGCGTTCCAGGCGTCGCTCAAGGGGGCGAGGGCGACGCTGTGGGCCAGTTGCCCGGCGATCCGCTCCAGGCGTTCGCCCACCAGGCGCTGTTTTTCCAGCAGTTGCTGGATGCCTTGCTGGCCCTCGGTGCTGGCCTGCTCGGCGCGGCTGCGTTGGGCCTCGGCCTGGGCCAGGCTCTGCCCCAGGCGCTCCAGGTTGGCCTGTTCGGCAAAGGCTTCGCGCAGCAACGGGGCGCTGGTGCTGTGCTGTTCCTGGGCCTGGGACAGGGCCGTGCCGGCGTCCTGCAGTTGCTGTTGCAGGCGTTCCTGCTGTTGTTGCAGGGCGCCTTGCTGTTCGACCTGCTGCTGGATCTGCTGGCGCAACGGCAGCAGGCTGGCGCCCAGCTCTGCCTGGCGCAGGAACTGGTGCCGCTGCGGCGCCAGTTGTTCCAGGCGTTGCAGGCGCAGGCGCTCCGGGGCCAGGGCCTGGGCGTCCTGTTCGGCCGCTTGCAGTTGTTCGGCGGCGCTCTGCCGGGCTTCCTGCCACTGGCGTAGTTCCTTGAGCCAGACGTGCTGGGCTTCCAACTGCCTGAGCTGGGCCTGTTGCTCCTTGAGCTGTTGCTGGGCCTGGCTCAACTGCTGTTCAAGCTCGGCCCGGGCCTCGGGCTCCAGCGGGCTGATGCCGCTGGCCTGGGCCTTGAGCTCCTTGTGGGCGTCTTCGGCCTCCTTGCTCTTGCTGTAGGCGCGGCGCCCCAACTGGCTGTAGACCGCAGTGTTGGTGAGCTTTTCCAGCAGCTCGCTGCGTTCCTTGTCGTCGGCCTTGAGAAAGGCGCTGAACTCGCTCTGGGCCAGCATCACCGCCCGGGTGAACTGTTCGAAGTTGAGCCCCAGGCGGGCCTCGATCAGTTGCTTGTATTCGCTCTTGCTCTGGTTGCTCAGCAGCTGTTCGCTGTCAAGGTCGGTGAGGTTCTGCCGGCTGCCTTGCAGCTTGCCGGTGGCTTTGTCGCGGGCGCGGTTGGTTTCCCAGCGGGCGCGGTAGCGACGGCCGTCGATGCCGACAAAATCCACTTCGGCATAGCCGCTGCCGGTGCCGCGGCGCAGCAGAGTGCGCGGGTCGCTGGTGAGGATCTCGCTGTCGACCTCGGGGACCTTGGTCTCGCGGCCGATATTGTTCAGCCGCGGCACCGCGCCGAACAGCGCCAGGCACAGGGCATCCAGCAGGGTGCTCTTGCCGGCGCCGGTGGGCCCGGTAATGGCGAACAGCCCGGCGCTGGCCAGGGGCTCGGCGGTGAAGTCGATCTCGAAGGGGCCGGCCAGGGAGGCCAGGTTCTTCAGGCGGATGGCCAGGATCTTCATGGCTGTTCACCTTCTTGCTGGACGTCCTGCAACAGCAGGGCGAAATCCTTGAGGGTGGCTTCGTCCACCTCGTTGGCGTAAGCGTCGCGCCAGGCGCGGCGGAACAGCTCTTCGGGGGTCAGCTGGTCCAGCTCGATCAGCTCGGCACTGGCCTCTTCACCGTCACCTGCGCCCTTGCCGGCGTATTCGGCGGCGATCCGCACCAGGCGCACGGCCTTGCCTTGCAGGGCGCTTTCCACTTGCTGGCGCAGGTCCGGCTGGGGCTCGTCCAGGCGCACCCGCACTTCTAGCCAGGGCTGGCGCTGCTCCTCGGCCAACAGGTCGATGTCCGGCAGCTCGCCGAGCTGGGTCAGGAGTTCCCCCAGGGGCGCCGGGCCCAGGCGTTGCAGGTTCACCGCGCGGGGAATCAGCCGCGGTTCGACGCTGACCAGGGTCTCGCCGTCCAGGCGCACGTCGAGGATCTGGTGCTGGTAGCCGATCTCGGAAAACGACAACGGGATCGGCGAGCCGCTGTAGCGGATGCGCTCCTCGCCGTTGACCTTCTGCGGCTTGTGCAGGTGGCCCAGGGCCACGTAGCTGATGTCCGGGCCGAACAGGCTGGCGGGCAGGGCCTCGGCGTTGCCGATGATCAGGCTGCGTTCGGAATCTTCCGAGACCGAACCGCCGGCCATGTGCGCATGGCTGACGGCGACCAGGGCCTGGCCCGGCTGGCGCTTGGCGTTGGCCGCGGCGATCAGCCATTCGTGGACCTGGGCAATGCCCTTGAGGTAGTCGTCGCCCAGCTGGCGGCCGGTGACTTCCGCCGGCCGCAGGAACGGCAGGGCCAGGCACCAGGCGGCGACCTGGCCGCTGGCGTCGGGCAGCGGCAGCAGCAGGCGCTCGGCGTCCAGCTGGCCGTCGTCCAGCCACAGCACCCGGCCCAGGGCGTGGGTGCGCAGGCGGCGCATCAAGGGCGCCGGCAGCTCGATGCGCGAGCCGGAGTCGTGGTTGCCGGCGATCATCACGACGGTCAGGGCCGGCTGCTGCTCGTGGGCGCTGACGATGAAGTCGTAGAGCCGCTCCTGGGCGCTGACCGGCGGGTTGACGGTGTCGAAGATATCGCCGGCGATCAGCAGCACATCGGGCTGTTCGTGCTTGAGCTGGCGCAGCAGCCACTCCAGGAAACAGGCGTGTTCGAAGTCGCGTTCCTGGCCGTGGAGGTTCTGGCCCAGGTGCCAGTCGGAGGTGTGAAACAGACGCAAGGCAGGCTCCGCATGCAAAAGGCTTGGCCGCACATAAGGGTGACTGCGGCGAAAGGGCAGAGAGTTTACTGGCAAATGCGTGTTCATGCCCGAGCCGTGGCAAATGCCCCGGCGCTGCCAAGTGGGGCCGGCGTTCAGTGACGCGGTACGGCAGTGCCCTGGCCGGCGCGCACTTCGCTGGCGGTGCAGCCGAACTGCTGGCGAAAGTGCCGGGCGAACTGGGCCTGGTCGGCAAACCCCCAGCGCGCGGCCAGCTCGCCGATCGACAGGCGGCAGTGGGCGTCGCGCAGTTGGCGGTGCACGGCGCAAAGGCGCTGCTGACGAATCCATTCGCCCAGGCTGAAGGGGCTGTCGGCAAAGAGCTTGTGCAGATAGCGCAGGGAAATGCCACAGGCGCTGGCGATCTGCCTGGGGTTGAGCTCCGCCGAGCCCAGGTGCTGCTCCACGTAGCTTTCGATGCGTTGCAGGTGCAGGGCGGCGAGGCTGGAGCTTTCACTGCTGAGCACCCGTTCGTCCTGGCGAAGGGTCAGCAGCAGGGTCGCCAGGGCCTGTTCCAGCAGCATATGCCGCGCCGCCGGGGCGCATTCGTCGAAGCGCGCGGCGCACATGGCCAACTGGTCGGCGAAGATCCGCCCCAGGCCGCGCCGGGCATCGAAACAGAAACGGGTGTAGCGCTCGGCGCCGCGCAACTGGCCGTGCAGGGCCTGCTCCGGCAGCTTGAACACCCAGAGGTCGTTGTCGCTGGCGTAGCGGAAGCGGTAGGGCGCATCGCCCCGTTCGAAGATGAAGCTGCCGGGGCGGCAATGCAGCTCGCGGCCGTCCTGTTCGAACAGCACCTCGTGGCGCCGGGGGATGGTCACCAGGTAGCAGGCCTGGGTGTCGTTGCTGACCTGGGCCTTGCTCCGGGAATAGCCCAGGCGGCTGGAACGCAGGCGCGACAGGGCCAGGGCACTGCTGGGGGTTTCCCAGATCCGCAGGTTGCCCTGGAAGGGGCGGTCGCTGCTGAATTCAAGGGACAGGGGAAAGTAGGCGTTGCCAATGGCTTCGGCCCAGCGGGGCTGGCATTGGTGCTCGGGCCAGTAACGGGTGGATAGCTGCTGAACCATCATCACTCCTGCTTTCTTGTGTTTTTTAGTCAGGACAGCACCGGGTGGTCAGCCACGGTGCCGGTGATCTTTGGGCAAGAGCGCGGGTCGGTCAATCGGCAGGCGTCAGCCGGTAGCAGGCCGAGGGCGCGAGCGTCGCCTGCCAGCCCGGCGGCACCACGATGTTGGTGGTGGCTTCCTCGATCACGCAGGGGCCGGTGAGGGTCTGCCCGGCCTGCAGCTGTTCGCCCTGGTAGACCGGCGTCGGTTGCCAGCCGCCGGCTTCGTCGAACAGCATCGAGCGCTGTTCCCGAGGCGTTGCCGGCACCTGCTGCTCGGGGATCGGCATCTCCGGCATCGGTGGGTGCTGCAGCCTGGCGATCACCGAGCATTCAAGGTTCACCAGCTCGATCGGGCTCTGCGGCTCGCTGTAGGAGAACAGCGCCTTGTGCCGGCTGTGGAAGGCTTCGCGCAGGGCGCTGAGGCCGGCCGGGTCCAGCTCGTTGCTGGCCAGTTCGACGCTGCATTCGTGGATCTGCCCCAGGTAGCGGATTTCCAGGTGGTATTGGGTATCGACCCGGTTGCCGTTGCTGAAGCCGTCCTGGCGCAGGTTCTCCAGGCCCTGTTCGCGCAGCCGGGCCAGGGTCCGGTTGAGCAGCGCCAGGTCCACGTGCTGGTCGTCCAGGCGCATGGGCAGGGTGGTCAGCTGGTCGTAGCGGATGTCCGAGAGGATCTGCCCGAAGGCGCACAGCCCCGAGGCCACCTTGGGAATCAGCACCACCTGGCTGCCGATTTCCTCGGCCAGGCGGATCACGTGCATGCCCGCCGCGCCGCCGGCGCCGATCAGGGCGAACTGGCGGGGATCGTAGCCGCGCTCCACCGATACCCGGCGGATGCCGCTGACCATGTTCAGGTTGACCAGGGTGATGATGCCCAGCGCCGCGCGCTCGATGCTGATGCCCAGGGGCTCGGCGATCCGGCTGGCGATGGCCTGCAGCGCCGCCTGGCGTGACAGGCGGATGCTGCCGCCGAGCAAGGCGCCGTCCGCCAGGTAGCCCAGCGCCAGGTTGGCGTCGGTCACCGTCGGCTCGCTGCCGCCCTTGCCATAGCACACCGGCCCGGGGTTGGCCCCGGCGCTGCGCGGGCCGACCTGGAGCATGCCGAAGGGGTCCAGGTGGGCGATGGAGCCGCCACCGGCGCCGAGGGTTTCCACCTGGATCATCGGCACGCCGATGCGGTAGCGCAGAAAGTCGCTGTCCTTGCTGAAGTTGGTGCGCCCGCCCTGGCTCAGGGTGATGTCGAAGGAGGTGCCGCCCATGTCCACGGTGATCACGTTGTCGATACCGAATGGTCGGGCCACGCACAGCCCGGCCTGGGGCGCCGAGGCCGGGCCGGAATTGATGGCATTGACCGCCCGGGTGCTCATGATCGCGCCGGGGGCCAGGCCGCCGTTGGACTGGAAGTAGCGGGTCGGCTGCTGTGCCCCCAGTTCTTCGAACAGGCTGTCGATGCGCGCCACATAGCGTTGCATCACCGGGCTCAGGTAGGCGTTGACCACGGTGCTGGAAGTGCGGGTGTATTCACGGATCTGCGGGAACACTTCATTGCCGGTGCAGACGAAGACCCCGGGCAGGGCCGCGCGCACCAGCTGTGCGGCGCGCTGCTCGTGGGCCGGGTTGCGCACCGACCAGACAAAGGAGATGGCCACCGCCTGCACCTGCTGCTCGCGAAAGTACTCGATGGCCCGCAGGATCGCCGTTTCGTCCAGGGGCGCGTGCTCCTGGCCGTCGCTGCGCATGCGCCCGCCGATGGGCCGGCGCAGGTGGCGCGGCACCAGCATGTGGGCCTGGGGGTAGCTGGCGTCGTAGCGGTGGCCGTCTTCCTTGTGCCCCAGGCGGATTTCCAGGCTGTCTTCGTGGCCATCGGTACACAGCAGGCCGACCTTGGCCCCGGTCTTCTCGATCAGGGCGTTGAGGGCCACGGTGGTGCCGTTAATGCACAGGTCGCAGTCGCCAATGATCTGCGCCGGGCTGCGCCCCAGGGCGTCGGCCATCTGCGCCAGGCCGTTGCGGATGGCCAGGGTGCCGTCCTGCGGGGTCGAGGGGGCCTTGAACAGCTGCACGTTGCCGAGCTGGTCGGCGAGGATGAAATCGGTGAAGGTGCCGCCGGCGTCGATGCCCAGGCGATAGTGTTTGCTCATGGGGGATGCTCCGTGGGTTCAGGGGCGGGTGCGCAGGGCGCGGGTGGCGTCGTGGTCCAGGCGCTGATCGGCGTCGAACACCACGCCGTAGTCCAGGCGCGCGCCTTCGAGGGAGACCAGGCCATTGCGCAGGTCTTCGGCCACTCGTTCCAGGGGCCGCAGGAAGGGGTCGCCATAGCCGCCACCGCCGGGGTTGAGGTTGATCACCCGCTCGCCCGGTTGCGCGGTCAACTGGGCATTGTGCTGGTAGGTGTGTTCCTGGCCGTCGGTGCGGCGATGGGTCAGGCGCCCGAGCTTGGGCGCCAGCAGGCCGTTGCGCGCCCCCGCGGCGCCGGCGGTGGGCAGTTGCCGGCCTTCGCCGAAACCCACCACGGTCATCGGGTGCTGCAAGGGTTCGATCTCGATGCAGGTGCCCGAGCCGCCGCGAAACTGCCCGGCGCCGCCGCTGTCGGTGATCAGGCTGTAGCGGTGGATGAGGATCGGGTAGGCGTATTCCAGCAGTTCGATGTCGCCGGACATCAGCGCGCCGAAGCAGCACAGCGGGCCGCAGGCCGGCCAGCCGTCCATGGCCTGGTTGGCCCCGGCCCCGGAGATGATCGAGGCCAGGACCATGGTCACGTATTCGGCGTTGTCGTTGCGCGGGTCGTGGCCGGCGATGTTGATCCCGCTGGCATGGCCCCAGGACGCGGTGACCCGTTCCGGCGCGGCCTGCTCCAGGGCCTGGCGCACCGCGTCGGCGAGGGTTTCCATGGGGGTGGTGGTGCTGTTGACGTGGGGCGCGGGTTCGCTGGCGTTGCACAGGGTTCCGGGCTCCCCCAGGTCGACGCTGATGCAGCGGTACAGGCCCTCGTTATAGGGCGGCGGCACCTGGGCGAACATCATCAGCCCCAGGTACACCCCGGACACCGAGTTGCCGGCGTAGGAATTGATGAAGTAGGGCACCTGGGGCGGGCTGTCGATGCGCACCCGGGCCTGATCGCCGCTGATCTGCACCTGGGCGGTGATGGTCAGCTGGCCCAGGCCGTGGCCCGAATCCTCCAGCACCGCGCTGCCGTGGTAGAAGCCATCCGGCACCTCGCGCAGCAGGGCGCGCATGTGCCGGTCGGCCATGTCCTTGAGCTCGCCGATGCAGGCGCGCACCTGTTCCACGCCGTAGCGCTCCAGGAGTTGCAGCAGGTGCCGCTCGCCGACGCTGCAGGCGCCGTACTGGGCATTCAGGTCGCCTTCCTGGTAGACCCGGGCGCGCATGTTGGTCAGCAGCAGGTTGATCACATCCTCGCGGCGCTGGCCCCGGGACCAGAGCTTGACCGGCGGAATCCGCAGGCCCTCGGCATAGATCTCCCTGGCGTCCGGGTTGTAGCCGGCAGGCACCGGGCCGCCGATGTCGGTGAGGTGGCCCTTGCACACCGCCCAGAACACCAGCTCGCCCCGGTAGAACACCGGTTTGTACATGCAGCAGTCGAGGATATGGCTGCCCTGGTAGGCCGGGTCGTTGTGGTAGATCACGTCCCCTTCATGGATGTCGTCGCCGAAGAATCCGGCCACGCATTTCATCGCCGGGATCAGCGAGCCGAGGTGGATCGGGATGTCCTGGCCCTGGAGGACCATTTCCGGGAGGTGGTCGAACAAGGCATTGGAGTAGTCGTGGGCCAGGTTGAAGACGCTGGAGCGGCCGGTTTTCTCCAGGGTCAGGGTCATTTCACGCTGGGCGGTTTCCAGCGCCCCTCGCACCACGGCGAGGGTGATCGGATCTACTGTGCTCATGGCTCACCTGAGTTCTTGTTGTTCTCGGGGTGGGGCGCGACGGCTGTTGCGCCCACGGCCTTAAGCTACGCGCAGCCAGGCGCACCTGGCTTGTCGCCGGGTGCAGGGCTTTTTGCGTTCTGGTGCACTGTCGTCACTGCTGAATGTGGGGGGCACGCGCTGCAGGAGCTGGCTCGCCAGCGAACAGGCCCGCCCAGGCGCGGCATGGCTTACGGGGCTTTTCGCCGGCAAGCCGGCTCCTGCGGGGGAGGGGGCTGCGCGAAGCGCCGGTTACTTGGGGTACAGCGGCGGCAGGCTGGTGGTGTCCGTCACCGGGTCCTGGACCCGTTCGTCGATCGGGATGGCGCGTATCGCTCGCCACAGTTCCTCGCCCTGCCAGTACTGGCCGGTCTCGCTGTAGAGCGCGCCGTTGAGGCCGTCCAGGGCGTCGGACAGCGGCACGAAGCGCGCGGCCATTTCGGCCAGGGTTTCGGGCTGCTGTCGGGCCCAGGCGTCCAGGGCCTGGCGGGTGGCCTGGGGGTCGTTGGCCTGGCAGGCACGCTTGAGGTCGTCCAGCAGCGAGCGCGGGCTGGGGCCGGTCTGGGTGGCGCGCAGCACCGCCGGCTGCCAGCGGGCGCGCCACCACAGGCCGAAGCCCAGCAGGGTGGTGCAAGCCAGCAGCAGGGTGCTCAGTTGCCACAGCCACAGGTTGCCGCCGTCGGGCCCGGCCGGGGCGTTGCCTGCCGGGGCGTCCACCACCAGGCTCGGGTTGTTCGCCACCTGCAGGGCCCGCGCCGGCAGGCTGGTGCTTTCCAGGCGGTCTTCGACGGTGTTCCACCAGGTCACTTCAATGGCGGGCAGTTCGACGTTGCCGGGGCGGGTGGGCACCAGCGCCTGGCGGTCTTCGCGAATGCCCAGAAGGCCCTGTTCAACGTGCTGGTTGCTCAATTGCGGCTGGTCCGGGTAGCTGCGCAGGCCATTGACGTCGGCCAGGGGCAGCGGCGGCAACTGGGCGCTGGACAGGCCTTCGGCGCGCAGGGTCAGGCTGCGGGTCAGGGAGTCTCCGACCTGAGGGTGCTCGGGCTCCGGGTTCCAGCTTTCGCTCAGGCTCAGGCTGCGGGCCGGCAGCCAGGGCGCGTCGGCCGGGTAGGTGGCGGGCTTGGCCTTGACCTGCAGGCTGATGTCACTGGAGCTGACGTGGATCAGCTTGCCGGCCCGGGGCGTCTGCGAGCTGGTTTCCTGGCCCGGGTCCGGGTTGGCCAGGGTGGCGCTGAAGGTCAGCGCGGGAATCTGCAACGGCCCGCTGCGCTGGGGATAGAGCGCGTAGCGCATCTCGATCACCCCGTGGCGCACGCCATTGATGAGCTTTTCGTAGGTGCGCGGCTCGCCCAGCTGTTCCACCCGGGTGTCGCTCAGCAGCAGCGGGCTCAGGCTGCTGTCGTCGAACAGCGGCACCGAGTGGTAGATGTGCAGGGTCAGCAGGGCCTGGGCCTGGACATAGACGCTGGGCTGGTCGAGCTCGGCTTCGATGAACACCGGTTCCAGGCGGGCGTTCTGGTCCTGGGCCGGGCTGGTGTTGACCTGCAGGCTCAGGGGCTGGCTCTGCAGGCTGCCCAGTTGCAGCGGGGCGATTTCCAGGGTGCCGGTATGGCGCGGCAGCAGGGTGACGATCCAGCGGGTACTGGCGTGGTTGTCCCCCAGGCCGTTGAGCTGGTTGACCTGGCGTGTGCCGCGCACCTCGAATTGTGCCTCCAGGGGCGCCAGGTCCGGCTTGCCGAACTGGGTGACATCGGTGGACTCCAGGGTCAGCTCGACGGTTTCCCCGGAATTGACCTGGCTGCGGTCCAGGCTGGCGAGCAGGCCGGCAGCCTGGGACTGGCCAGTGCAGAACGCGAGGGCAAGCAGTAGGGCGGTGCAGCGGGTCATCGAGTTTTTCCCTGATCCTGATGTTGTTGCTGTTCGTACCAGAATTTGCGCCTGAGCAATTCACCCGGGTCGTCGGGGATCTTGCGCAGCCATTGTTCCAGCGCCTGCTGGTGTTCAGCGTCCAGGCTGTCCTCCACCGGGCGCAGCGGGGTGGTGGTGTGCTGGTCGTCCAGCTCGCTGCCGGGCACTTCACTGTGGCCGGCGGCCTGTGGATCCGGCGGCGGCGTGTCGCCTTCGTTGGCCGGCGTCTGTGCCGGGTCCTGCGGGCCATCGCTGCCCGGTGGTGGCTGGGTGGCCGCGCCGCTGGGGCCCGGGCGGGTGTCGTCGCCTTCGGGGGTGTCCGGCTTCTTCGCCGGTGGCGGTGTTTGCGCCTGGGCCTGTTGCTGTTGCAGCAGGCTTTCCACCAGGGCCTTGTTCTGCAACGCCGGTTGCAGGTCCGGCTGGCGTTCCAGGGCCTGCTCGTAGGCGTCGATGGCGGCTTCCAGCTCGCCGCTGCGGGCCAGGGCGTTACCGCGATTGTAGTGGGCGCGGGCGTCGTTGCCCTCGGCGAAACGCTCGGCGGCGGCAGTGTAGTTGCCGGCTTCGTACAAGGCCACGCCTTGCCATTGCGGGTCCTGGAAATGCCGCGCGGCCTCCGCCGGGCGCTGCTGTTGCAGAAGCCGCTGGCCCTGCTGGTCGGGGCGCAGCCACAGGTCATTGAAGTCGAAGGCGTAGCTCGGTTGCGGCACGGCGAACAGCAGCAGGGGCAGGCAGAACAGCCAGCCCCGGCGCCCAGCGCAGGCGGCCAGCAGCAACAGCGGCAGCAGCAGCCAGTAGCCCTGGTCGGCCCAGGTATCCAGGCGCAGGGTCTGGCCGTCGCTGCGCAGGCCTTGCGGGCCGCCCAGCAGGCCCAGGCCGCGCAGGTCGCTGTCGTCCAGGCGCGCCTGGCGGTAGCGCCCGCCCACGTCGCCGATGAAGTGCTTGAGGTCCGGGCTGTCCAGGCGCGATACCAGGATCGCGCCCTGGTCGTCCTTGAGGTAGCTGCCGTCTTCCAGGGCCACCGGGGCGCCGTCGCGGCTGCCGAAGCCGAGCATCAGCAACTGCGGCGCGTCGCCCTTGAGCGCCTGGCGGATGCCCTGGCGTTCCTCTTCGTTGAGGGAGGAGGCCATCAGTAGCACCCGGCCCTGGCCCAGGGCCCCCTGGTCCAGCAGCTTCAGGGCCTTGAGCAGGGCCAGGTCGGCGCGCTGGCCGGCCTGGGGCATGATCGATGGCTTGAGGGCGTCCAGCAGGTTGCGGCTGGTGGCCAGGTCATCGGACAGCGGCACCAGGGTGTGGGCGCTGCCGGCGTAGACCACGATGGCGGTCTGCGCGTCGCTGCGCAGTTGCAACAGGTCCAGCAGCTTGTGCCGGGCCTGCTCCAGGCGATCGGGCGGCACGTCGTTGGCGAGCATCTGCGGGGTCAGCTCCAGCAGCACCACCAGCGGGTCGGCGGGTTTCTGGCTGGTCTGTTCCACCCGCTGCCAGCTGGGGCCCAGCAGGGCCAGCACCGCCAGCAGCCAGGCCAGGCCCAGGGCCACCCAGGGCAGCTTGCTTTCGCGGCCATTGCCGCCGCTGAGCAGGGCGGCGTGAAAGGCCGGGGGCAGGATCATCTGCCAGCGCCCGGCCCGTTTCTGCCGGTGCCAGAGCTTCCACAGCAGCAGCGCCAGCAGGGGCAGCACCAGCAACCAGCCAGGGCGGAACCAATGGGGCCAGAGGCTGATCATCGACGCCTCCGCAAGCGCAGGCGCTTGAGCCGCTGGCGCCAGTCATGGGCAGGCAGCAGGAAGTTCGACTGGGTGAAGAAGCGTTGCAGCGGGTTCTGCGGCCAGCGCTCGCGCAGCACCAGCAGCACGCTGAGCAGCAACGCCGTGGCCAGGGGCCAGTGGTACAGGGCCTGGGCCGGGCGTGCCTGGGTCGGTTGCTGGGCCACCGGTTCCAGTTGGTCGAGGGTTTGCTTGATCGCTTGCAGCTCCTGGCCGTCCCGGGCGCGGAAGTAGCGCCCGCCAGTGACTTGCGCCAGCTCCTTGAGGGCCGGTTCGTCCAGGTCCAGGCTCGGGTTGATGCCCAGCACGCCGAGGGTGGCGCTCTGTTCCGGGTCGGCGCCGATGCCGATGGGGTAGATCTTCACCCCTTCCTCGGCGGCCAGCCGGGCGGCGGTGATGGGGGCGATCTCGCCGCCGTTGTTGGCGCCGTCGGTGACCAGGATCAGCACCCGGCTCTGGGCCGGGCGCTGGCGCAGGCGCTTGAGGGCCAGGCCGATGGCATCGCCGATGGCGGTGTTCTTGCCGGCGATGCCGATCTTCGCTTCATCCAGCCAGACCCGCACCGTGTGCCGGTCGAAGGTCAGGGGCGCCTGCAGGTAGGCCTTGCTGCCGAACAGGATCAGGCCCACCCGATCGCCTTCGCGGTGTTCGAGAAAGTCCCCCAGCAGGTGCTTGACCAGGTTCAGGCGGCTGACGTCCTCGTCCTGCCATTGCATGTCGGGGAAATCCATGGAGCCGGAAACGTCCACCGCCACCAGCAGGTCGCGGCCGCTGGCGGCCACCGGCAAGGGGTCGCCCAGCCATTGCGGGCGCGCGGCGGCCAACAGCAGCAGGAGCCAGAGCAGGATGAAACGTACCTGCTGGCGCCAGGCCGGCAGGTGGGCGCGGGCCCGGCGCTTGGACAGGCCTTCCAGGTCACTGAGAAAACTCACTTTCAGCGCCGGCTCGCCGCTGTCGGCCACCGGCAGCACCAGGCGCAGCAGCCAGGGCAGCGGCAGCAGGACGAAGACCCAGGGCCAGGCGAACTCAAACATGCTTGCGAATCCAGGTGTCCACCGCCTGGGTCAGGCCGGCGATGGCTTTGTCGTCGAGCTTGCACTCGGGCTTGTAGGCGCCTTCCACCAGCACCATCCAGCGGGTCAGGCCGGCGGCCGGGCAACGGTTGTCGAGGAACGCCAGCCATTTGCGCCCGTTCAGGGTGTGGCTCTGGCTGTAGGGGTAATGGTTGCGGCACAGGCGCTTGAGCAGGGCATTCAAGGCCTGCAGCCAGGCGCCGGCGGGGGCACCGTCATAGGGCTTGGGCAGCAGCGCCAGTTCTGCCAGGGCGGCCAGGCGCACCGGGTCCAGGGGCTGCTCGCTGCGGGCGCGCACGGCCTTGCGCGGCCACAGGTGGCGCCAGTGCCAGAGGGCCAGGCCCAGCAGCGGCAGCAGGATCGCCAGCAGCCACCAGCCAGGGGCCGGTGGCCACAGGCTGACGGCGGGCGGCGGCAGCAGCGGTTGCAGTTGTTCCAGGCTGCTCATCGGCCGGCTCCGGGGCGCTGCGGGTTGAGGTACTCGCGCAGCTGCTCGACCATCTCGCTCTGGGTGCTCAGGGGCATCAGCAGCACCCGCAGCTTTTGCGCCAGGCGTTCCCAGCGGGCGATGCGCGCTTCGCTCATGGCGCGGTAGGCCTGGCGCAGGTCGTAGTTCAGGGTGTCCAGTTCCAGCTGGGCGCCGCGTTCGGCAAAGCGCAGCAGGCCGGCGGCGGGCAGGGCGTGGTCCAGCGGGTCGGAAAGGGGCATCAACAGCAGGTCGCAATGGCGCGACAGCAGGCTCAGTTGCTGCTCGGCGGCGTCGCTCAGGGCGCGTTCGTCGCAGATCACGATCACCAGGCTGCCGGGACGCAGGACTTCGCGCCCGCGCAGCAGCGCGGTGCCCAGGGCGTCGCGCTGGGGCCGGGCTTCGCTGTGCAGCGACTGGTTGACCCGCACCAGGCGGTTGAGCAGCTGCAACAGGCTCTGCTTGCTGCGCCGCGGCTTGATCTCGTAGTGCTCGTCGTCGCCGTAGACCAGCCCGCCGACCCGGTCGTTATGGCCCAGGGCGGCCCAGCCGATCAGGCTCGCGGCCTGGGCGGCGAGCACCGACTTGAACATCAGCCCCGAGCCGAAGAACAGCTGGCGGCTCTGTTCCACCATGATGAAGATCGGCCGCTCGCGCTCTTCGTGGAACAGCTTGGTGTGCGGTTCCTGGGTGCGCGCGGTAACCCGCCAGTCGATGGTGCGCACGTCGTCGCCGGCCTGGTAGACCCGCACCTGGTCGAAGTCCACGCCGCGCCCGCGCAGCTTGGAGTGGTGCAGGCCGATCAGCGGGCTGCGCTGGCTGGGGGTGGAGAACAGCTGCACCTCGCGCACGCGATGGCGCATCTCGATCAGCTCGCCGAGGGTGATGCGAATGCCGGGTTCGGCAACGGGCTGGGTCATGGGCTTCAGGCGACGGCAACGACGTCGAGGATGCGCTGTACCACACGGTCCTGGTCGATGCCGGCCGCTTCAGCCTCGAAGGACAGGATGATGCGGTGGCGCAGTACGTCGAACAGCACGGCCTGGATGTCTTCGGGGCTGACGAAGTCGCGGCCGGCGAGCCAGGCGTGGGCCCGGGCGCAGCGGTCCAGGGCGATGGAACCGCGGGGGCTGGCGCCGTAGGCGATCCACTCGGCCATCTCCGGGTCGAACTTGGCCGGGGTGCGGGTGGCCATCACCAGTTGCACCAGGTATTCCTCCACCGCATCGGCCATGTACAGGCCGAGGATTTCCTTGCGTGCGGCGAAGATCGCCTGCTGGCTGACCCGGCGCTCGGGCTTGGTTTCGCCGTTCAGGGCTTCGCCACGGGCCTGCTGGAGGATCCGCCGCTCCACCGCGGCGTCCGGGAAGCCGATCTTGACGTGCATCAGGAAGCGGTCGAGCTGGGCTTCGGGCAGCGGGTAGGTGCCTTCCTGCTCGATGGGGTTCTGGGTCGCCATCACCAGGAACAGCGGCGACAGTTCATAGGTGCTGCGCCCGACGCTGACCTGGCGCTCGGCCATGGCTTCGAGCAGGGCCGACTGGACCTTGGCCGGAGCGCGGTTGATTTCGTCCGCCAGCACCAGGTTGTGGAAGATCGGGCCTTGCTGGAACACGAAGCTGCCGGTTTCCGGGCGATAGATCTCGGTGCCGGTGATGTCGGCGGGCAGCAGGTCGGGGGTGAACTGGATCCGATGGAATTGCGCTTCAATGCCTTCGGCCAACTCCTTGATGGCCTTGGTCTTGGCCAGCCCCGGAGCGCCCTCGACCAGCATGTGGCCGTCGGCGAGCAGGGCGATGAGCAAGCGCTCGATGAGTTTTTCCTGGCCGAGAATCTGCGTTGAAAGAAAGGTTCGCAGCGCCAAAAGCGCTTCACGATGTTCCATCGGTGACTGTTCCTGGAGAGGGTGCGCCCCGGGCGTTGAGGGAACGTCGGGGCTGGGGGCGATACTTTAATCCATAGCGGGGGTCGGCGACTAACGGGGAAAACCTGATTTGGCGAATTAGTCGAAAAAAATCCGTGTTTTATTCAGCACCACGCGCACCCCCGGTAGGAGCCGGCTTGCCGGCGAAGAGGCCGGCAAGGTTTGCGGCGGGGCCGAAGATGCCTTCGCTGGCAAGCCAGCTCCTACGGTCGGGCGCGGTGTTGGGGCTCTGGTAGGAGCCGGCTTGCCGGCGAAGGGGCCGGCAGGGTTTGCGGCGGGGCCGAAGACGCCTTCGCTGGCAAGCCAGCTCCTACGCTCGGGCGCGGTGCTGGGGTTCTGGTAGGAGCCGGCTTGCCGGCGAAGGGGCCGGCAAGGTTTGCGGCGGGGCCGAAGACGCCTTCGCAGGCAAGCCAGCTCCTACCGGGAAGGGCACTGTCGCTCAGGACAGCTGGCTGATGTAGGTGCCGGTGCCCTTGAGGATGTTCTGCAGGGTTTCCTCCACTTCGGCCAGGTCCGAGGCAGCGGTGCTGTGGCGGATCTCCAGGTGGTCGGCGCCGTTCAGGGCGTCGGCGTCGGCCGCGGCGATTTCGATCAGCAGGGTGGTGGGGCTCAGGGTCACCTTGACGCCATCGAGGGTCGAGGGCTCGCCGTCGAGGGTGATCTCCAGTTCGTCTTCGTCCGGGTAGCGGCTCATCAGGAACATCTCGCCCTGGGTGCTGTGGCAGCAGAGCATGGCCATGTTGTCTTCTTCGTCGTCGCATGGGTTGGCGATCAGGTGGGCGGTGGTCATGTGCATGGGGGCATTCCTGAGAGAGTGGCCGGGCGGGCAGAAAGGAAACAATTCTGCCAGCCCGATGGAATTTCTGCTGGCTTGTCTGTCAGAGAACAGGTCGTGAACACAATCGCTGCGGCAGTCACTTTTGGTACGCAAGTACCGTGAATCCGGGGAAAAAAACCGGTTTTTCCACCGCGGCTGCTAGTGTTGCTCAAAGCGTGAGCGTTCTGCTGCGTGCCGTTGACCGAATATGTCGCAGCATCGCAAGCAGCTGTCACATCGCACTCGTTAAGCTGCGCAGCGGACAATTTGTTCTTAGTGCAATAGGTTGCGTCTGATTTGTGATGGTCACCTGTAAAGGCATTGCGCTCGGTTTCCCGGCAAGCGTCAGTCGTTTTTGCAGATGCCCATCCCCGGAAGGTGAATGTGACCTGTGCGTCTCGTCCAGCTTCACCCACCTGTCATCCTGCTACCTCTGCCCGAGACCAGGAGCAGGATGCAGCACCGCCCCGCGAGGGGTTTGCACGCGACGCTTCCATCAATAACAAGCCCAAGCGGAGTACCACAGATGGCGTTCTTCACCGCAGCCAGCAAAGCCGACTTCCAGCACCAACTGCAAGCGGCACTGGCGCAGCACATCAGTGAACAGGCACTGCCACAAGTGGCGCTGTTCGCTGAACAATTCTTCGGCATCATTTCCCTGGACGAACTCACCCAGCGTCGCATGTCCGACCTGGCGGGCTGCACCCTTTCTGCCTGGCGCCTGCTTGAGCGCTTCGACCACGGGCAACCGCAGGTCCGCGTCTACAACCCCGATTACGAACGCCATGGCTGGCAGTCGACCCACACTGCTGTGGAAGTCCTGCACCACGACCTGCCGTTTTTGGTGGACTCGGTACGCACCGAGCTCAACCGTCGCGGCTACAGCATCCACACCCTGCAGACCACCGTGCTCAGCGTACGTCGTGGCAGCAAGGGCGAGCTGCTGGAAATCCTGCCCAAGGGCACCCAGGGCGAAGGCATCCAGCAAGAGTCGCTGATGTACCTGGAGATCGACCGTTGCGCCAACGCCGCCGAACTCAGCGTGCTGGGCAAGGAGCTGGAACAGGTACTGGGCGAAGTGCGGGTCGCCGTGGCCGACTTCGAGCCGATGAAGGCCAAGGTCCAGGAACTGATCCAGAGCATCGACAACAGCCAGTTCCCGATCGCCGCCGAAGAAAAGACCGAGATCAAGAGCTTCCTCGAATGGCTGGTGGGCAACCACTTCACCTTCCTCGGCTATGAAGAATTCGTGGTCGGCGCCGACCAGGACGGCGGGCATATCGAATATGACCCGAACTCCTTCCTCGGCCTGGCCAAGCTACTGCGCGCCGGCCTGACCAGCGATGACCTGCGCATCGAAGACTACGCCGTCAACTACCTGCGCGAACCGACGCCGCTGTCCTTCGCCAAGGCCGCGCACCCGAGCCGCGTGCACCGTCCGGCCTACCCGGATTTCGTCTCGATCCGCCAGATCGATGCCGACGGCAAGGTCATCAAGGAGTGCCGCTTCATGGGCCTGTACACCTCTTCGGTGTACGGCGAAAGCGTGCGGGTGATTCCTTACATCCGCCGCAAGGTCGAAGCCATCGAGCAGCGCTCGGGCTTCCAGGCCAAGGCGCACCTGGGCAAGGAACTGGCCCAGGTCCTGGAAGTGCTGCCCCGCGATGATCTGTTCCAGACCCCGGTGGACGAGCTGTTCAGCACCGTGATGTCCATCGTGCAGATCCAGGAACGCAACAAGATCCGCGTGTTCCTGCGCAAAGACCCCTACGGTCGTTTCTGCTACTGCCTGGCCTACGTGCCGCGCGACATCTATTCCACCGAAGTGCGGCAGAAGATCCAGCAAGTGCTGATGGATCGCCTGCAAGCCACTGACTGCGAGTTCTGGACCTTCTTCTCCGAGTCGGTGCTGGCCCGTGTGCAGTTGATCCTGCGGGTGGACCCGAAACAGCGCATCGACATCGATCCGCTGCTGCTGGAAAAAGAAGTGGTGCAGGCCTGCCGCAGCTGGCAGGACGACTACGCCAGCCTGGTGGTGGAAAGCTTCGGCGAAGCCCACGGCACCAATGTGCTGGCGGACTTCCCCAAAGGCTTCCCGGCCGGCTACCGCGAGCGCTTCGCTGCCCATTCGGCGGTGGTGGACATGCAGCACCTGCTGAGCCTCACCGAAGCCAACCCGCTGGTGATGAGCTTCTACCAGCCCCTGGGCCAGGTCTCCGGCCAGCGCGAGCTGCACTGCAAGCTGTACCACGCCGACACCCCGCTGGCGCTGTCCGACGTGCTGCCGATCCTGGAAAACCTCGGCCTGCGCGTGCTGGGCGAATTCCCGTACCGCCTGCGTCACAACAATGGCCGTGAGTTCTGGATCCACGACTTCGCCTTCACCGCCGCCGAAGGCCTGGACCTGGACATCCAGCAGCTCAACGACACGCTGCAGGACGCCTTCGTCCATATCGTGCGCGGCGATGCCGAGAACGATGCCTTCAACCGCCTGGTGCTGACCGCCGGCCTGCCATGGCGCGACGTGGCGCTGCTGCGTGCCTACGCCCGCTACCTGAAGCAGATCCGCCTGGGCTTCGACCTGGGCTACATCGCCAGCACCCTGAACAACCACACCGACATCGCCCGCGAGTTGACCCGGTTGTTCAAGACCCGCTTCTACCTGGCGCGCAAGCTCACCAGCGACGACCTGGAAGACAAGCAGCAGCGTCTGGAGCAGGCGATCCTCACCGCCCTGGACGACGTCCAGGTGCTCAACGAAGACCGCATCCTGCGGCGCTACCTGGACCTGATCAAGGCCACCCTGCGCACCAACTTCTACCAGACCGACGCCAACGGCCAGAACAAGTCCTACTTCAGCTTCAAGTTCAACCCGCACCTGATCCCCGAGCTGCCCAAGCCGGTGCCCAAGTTCGAAATCTTCGTCTACTCGCCGCGTGTCGAAGGCGTGCACCTGCGCTTCGGCAACGTTGCCCGTGGCGGCCTGCGCTGGTCCGACCGTGAAGAAGACTTCCGCACCGAAGTCCTGGGCCTGGTCAAAGCCCAGCAAGTGAAGAACTCGGTGATCGTGCCAGTCGGTGCGAAGGGCGGCTTCCTGCCGCGTCGCCTGCCACTGGGCGGCAGCCGGGACGAGATCGCGGCCGAGGGCATCGCCTGCTACCGCATCTTCATCTCCGGCCTGCTGGACATCACCGACAACCTGAAGGACGGCGCCCTGGTGCCGCCGGCCAACGTCGTGCGCCATGACGACGATGACCCCTACCTGGTGGTCGCGGCGGACAAGGGCACTGCGACCTTCTCCGACATCGCCAACGGCATTGCCATCGACTACGGCTTCTGGCTGGGTGACGCCTTCGCCTCTGGCGGTTCGGCCGGTTACGACCATAAGAAGATGGGCATCACCGCCAAGGGCGCGTGGGTTGGCGTGCAGCGCCACTTCCGCGAGCGCGGCATCAATGTCCAGGAAGACAGCATCACCGTGGTCGGCGTCGGCGACATGGCCGGCGACGTGTTCGGCAACGGCTTGCTGATGTCCGACAAGCTGCAACTGGTGGCGGCGTTCAACCACCTGCACATCTTCATCGACCCGAACCCGGATCCGGCCACCAGCTTCGTCGAGCGCCAGCGCATGTTCGCGCTGCCGCGTTCGGCCTGGAGCGACTACGACACCAGCATCATGTCCGAAGGCGGCGGTATCTTCTCCCGTAGCGCCAAGAGCATCGCCATCTCGCCGCAGATGAAAGAGCGCTTCGACATCCAGGCCGACAAGCTGACCCCGACCGAGCTGCTCAACGCCTTGCTCAAGGCGCCGGTGGACCTGCTGTGGAACGGTGGTATCGGCACCTACGTCAAGGCCAGCACCGAGAGCCACGCCGATGTCGGCGACAAGGCCAACGACGCCCTGCGCGTCAACGGCAACGAGCTGCGCTGCAAGGTGGTGGGCGAGGGCGGCAACCTGGGCATGACCCAGCTGGGTCGTGTGGAGTTCGGCCTCAATGGCGGCGGTTCCAACACCGACTTCATCGACAACGCCGGTGGCGTGGACTGCTCCGACCACGAAGTGAACATCAAGATCCTGCTCAACGAAGTGGTGCAGGCCGGTGACATGACCGACAAGCAGCGCAACCAGCTGCTGGCGAGCATGACCGACGAAGTCGGCGGCCTGGTGCTGGGCAACAACTACAAGCAGACCCAGGCCCTGTCCCTGGCTGCGCGCCGTGCCTACGAGCGTGCCGCCGAGTACAAGCGCCTGATGAGCGACCTGGAAGGCCGTGGCAAACTGGACCGCGCCATCGAGTACCTGCCGACCGAGGAGCAGCTCACCGAGCGCGCCGCCACCGGCAAGGGCCTGACCCGTCCGGAACTGTCGGTGCTGATTTCCTACAGCAAGATCGACCTCAAGGAAGCCCTGCTCAAGTCCCTGGTACCGGATGACGACTACCTGACCCGTGACATGGAGACCGCGTTCCCGCCAAGCCTGGTGGCCAAGTTCTCCGAGGCCATGCGTCGCCATCGTCTCAAGCGCGAGATCGTCAGCACCCAGATCGCCAACGACCTGGTCAACCACATGGGCATCACCTTCGTGCAGCGCCTGAAGGAGTCCACCGGCATGAGCCCGGCGAACGTCGCCGGTGCCTATGTGATCGTGCGGGACATCTTCCACCTCCCGCACTGGTTCCGTCAGATCGAAGCCCTGGACCACCAGGTTTCGGCTGAAGTGCAACTGGCGTTGATGGACGAGCTGATGCGCCTGGGCCGTCGTGCCACCCGCTGGTTCCTGCGCAGCCGGCGCAACGAGCAGGATGCGGCGCGTGACGTTGCGCACTTCGGTCCGCACCTGGCGGCGCTGGGCCTGAAGCTCGACGAGCTGCTCGAAGGCCCGACCCGCGAGGGCTGGCAAGCCCGTTACACCGCCTATGTCGAAGCCGGTGTGCCGGAGTTGCTGGCGCGCATGGTTGCAGGCACTACTCACCTGTACACCCTGCTGCCGATCATCGAGGCCGCTGATGTGACCGGCCACGATGCGGCGGAAGTGGCCAAGGCCTACTTCGCCGTGGGCAGTGCCCTCGACCTGCCGTGGTACCTGCAGCAGATCAGCGATCTGCCGGTGGCCAACAACTGGCAGGCGGCGGCGCGCGAAGCCTTCCGCGATGACGTGGACTGGCAGCAGCGGGCGATCACCATCAAGGTCCTGCAGATGGCCGATGCGCCGGATGACATGGAGGCCCGCGTGGCTCTGTGGCTGGAGCAGAACGCGAGCATGGCCGATCGCTGGCGCGCCATGATGGTGGAAATCCGTGCCGCCAGCGGCACCGACTACGCCATGTATGCGGTGGCCAACCGCGAGTTGCTGGACCTGGCCATGAGCGGTCAGTCGGTGCTGTAACGGCCTGACCCCGCCCAGAACCAAAAAAGCCCCGTATCTTGCGATACGGGGCTTTTTTATTGCCTGCCGGTTTGTGTCGGCTGGCGGGTGGCTCGGCTCAGTGGGCCGCCGAGGCGTCCTGCTCGACCACCATGTCCAGCACATAGACGCTGGACGGGGCATCGGCGGGTGCATTCTTCCACTCGTACTGCTTGACCCGCAGCACATTGCGCACGCCGTCCTGGTGCTCGTAGCCCTCGATGGACTGGTACAGCGGGTGCCAGGTGTCCTGGGTCGGCAGTTGCAGGCCGGCGTCGTCGTAGCGGCGCTCACGCACTTGCAGGCACTGGAAGTCGGGGATCAGCGGGTGGCTGCACTTGACGGTCTTGGCCGCCACTTCCAGGAAGCGGGTCTGGCCCTGGCTGCCGTAGCGGGTTTCCGGGGTGGGCTGGCCTTCGAACGTGAGCAGGGTGTCGTCCTGGGTGGCCAGTTGCAGGGTCGGGGTCGACTGGTCGCCGCCGAAGGTGGTGCGCAGGTCGCCCTTGAGCAGGTTGGCGATTTGTGCGTCCAGGGCCATCAGTTTCGGCTCGCAGGCCATCAGGGTGGCGGCCAGTGGCTGTACCTTGAGCACGCCATTTTCATGCTGGAAGCCGCCGAACTGGCGGTTGCAGCCGCCGCTGATGCTCAGGTTCTGCCCGGCGAAGGTCAGGCGCAGCTGGCGCTCGATGCCCTTGTCCAGGGCGGCGACGGGCTTGCCCGCCGCATCGCGGGCCGCAACCAGCTGCCAGTAGTAGGCGGACAGCGCAGGCTGGGCGCTGACGGAGGCAGTACTGGCGGGCATGGAAGAAGATCCTTCAGGGGTGGTGGAAGCCGGGGTGCAGGCCTGGAGCAGGGCGGCACAGACGGATACGAGGAGGATGTTTTGCTTCATGGTTCGCTCTTTCAGCCTTGATGGAGTATGGCCTGCCGCATGGGGGGCAGGCCCAGGCCGGTAACCTGTGGCGGTGAGGTCGTCGGGCCAGTGCTGCGTGGGCCGCAAGCCGCCGCAGGGCGACCTCCGCCGTTACCGATTGCGATGTGACAGCACTGTGCCAGTTCGGTTTCATCGTCGGGGGGCCCCGGGAGTGTTACCAAATCTTGCACGCTGCCGGTGAGCGCCGTTGCCTGCTTCCGGCCGGGCGCTGCGGGCCAGGTGTGGACGCCCGCCTTACCAGAACCAGTAAGGCAGGAATTTGGGAGTGGGTTCTTTGGCCAGTTCCAGATGATAGGTGATGGCGTTGAAGAAGAACCCATCCAGCAAGAGAAAGGCCGCCACGCCGAATGCCAGGACGATGACCTCGTAATGCCGGTGCCCGGTGTACTGCCGGCCGATCCAGTAGCGCACGCCGCTGAGCAGGGCAAAGCTTGAAAACACCCCGGCGAAGTCGGGCTGCAGGGGGCGGGCGGCAAAGCTGTTGTAGCCGAGCACCAGCAGCGCCAGGAACGCGCCGATGGCCGGCAGGTTCAGGCACAGGCGCAGCAGGCGTCTGCGGGTGGCGCTGAACAGGCCGTTGGGGTCGATGAAGATATAGGCCGCCAGCAGGGAAATGGCCGGGGTGATGGACAGCACGTAACGCGCCTTCTTCGAGTTGGGGATGGTGAAGAACACAATCAGCACCACGAACCAGGCGCCCAGGTGCAGCAGCAGGCGCGGCGCCGACAGCGACGGGGCGCCGAGCCACTGGCGGCCGCTCCTGGCCATCACGCAGAGGGCGTAGAACGCCGTGAAGCTGTAGGTGATCAGCCCGGCGCTGAAGTAGAAGTAGTAGCGCGGCGAGTGATCGCTGGCGATCCGGCCCAGGCCCTGCATCTCCAGCACTTGCTGCATGAAGGCATCGCCGCCCTGCACGTGGGCGGCCCAGGCCAGTAGCGCGACCCCGGCGGCGAACAGCAGGCCGCTCACCAGCGAGAACCCGACCAGGGTTCGCCACTGCCGGCTCAGCAGGTAATAGCTGCCGACCACCAGTGCCGGGCCGATCATGCCGATCGGCCCGCGCAGGGCAAAGCCCAGGATCAGGCCGAGGAACACCAGCGCCAGGCGTCCGCGCTGCTGCTTGAGGTCGGCGGAGTAGGCCAGGTAGAAGCAGCCTGCGGTGATCAGGGCGGGGTAGATGTCCAGAGCCAGGGAGTTGACGCTATCCACGAAGGCCCAGGTGAACAGCGCAAAGAGCACGCCGCACAGGCCCCATTTGCGCTCATGCAGGGCCCCCAGCTTGTAGATGAACACCAGCATCAGCGACGCAGCGATGCAGAAGGGCAGGCCCATCGACAGCACGGACAGCTGGCCGAAGGGCAGCGACGCCAGATAGACCAGCACCGTGTTGGCAATGGTGTAGTCGGGGTAGGGCTGCAGATCGTCGGCAATGGGGAACAGCGTCATGCCGTGCTGCAGCATGTAGTCGGCAAAGTCGACGAAGCGCGTGGTGTAGTTGAGGACTGCCGGTTTGTACTGCAGCGCCATGAACAGCGCGAGGGCAATCAGGAAAATGCTTTGGCAGGGGCGCTGCAGGATCAGCTTTTTATAGTCTTCCATGCGTCCAACACGCAAAAAAACACCAATGATAGGGTGGCCGGCAGGCGAACGCCATCCACGCGCCGTGTTCGGGGCCGTTGCCGGCACCGGGGTTCAAGGCTCGGCAATCTAGCGCGCCCGGGGTTAACGCCCGGTATACGGGCAGGGGCTGATCAAGGGGGCGCGGCGCAGTGCGCGATTGGCCACGGGGCGACCGTCGCCCGCTGCCTTCGCCGCTGTCCAGGCGGGCCCTGGGACGGGCCCGGTGGCGGGTAGCGGCCCGGCAATCGGCCGCCCACGGCGCCGTTCAGTGCCGTTGCGGCTTGACCGAGGTGCCGAAGGTGTTGCCCATGCGCACGCCGGTGGCCGCCGGCGTCGAGAGCCCGACCTGATTCGGTGGGCGCTTGTTCACCGGGTCCTCCAGGGCCTGCTGGTTGGCCTGGGCCGCCTTCACTGCGTCCGGGTTGTTGCCCATCTGTTTGCTCAGGCAGTTGTAGTCGGGGGCCTTGTAGCCGCCGACGCTGACTTCCACGCAGCCCTCGCTGGCTTCTTCGGCATGCAGCGTCCAGGGCAGGGCGCTGAGCAGCCACAGGGCTGCGCTGTATCGGCTTAATCGTTTCATCCTGGCCTCCTGGCTGGCCCGGGGAATCGGGCTTCGATGCCGGCCGAGTGTAGTGCAAAGCCCGGCCTGAAAAAGTGATGGTTTTTTTGCCGTGGCCGTAACACCAGATTCATAAACTGGCCTCAGGATGACGCTTTTCAGGGATTGGACCGCAGTGCAGCGACGCAGAGCGCAGGTCGGGCGATGGACTTCATTGCACGGGGGCTTGGCGACCTGTGTGGTGGCGCTCGGGCTACTGCTGTGGATGCCGGCGGGCTGGGCCCAGGGCCCTCCCGGCGGGCCGCCGCGGGTGGATTCACAGGCCCTGCTGGCACTGGAGATACCGGCGCAGAACCTGGCGGATGCCCTGGAGGTGTTCAGCCGCGCCACCGGGATGGCGGTGCTGGTGGACCGGGAGCTGACCCGGGGCCGGCGCTCGGTGGGGATCAACGGTCACTACAGCGCCCGGGAAGGCCTGAGCCGGTTGTTGGCCGGCAGTGGCCTGATGGCCCGCTACGCCCGCAGCGATGCTTTCACCCTGCAGGTGCCGCAGGCCACACAGCCGGCCGTGCAGCCCGGCGCGGCGGGCAGTCGTGCGGCGCGGCTCAACAGCAGCTACGCCAGCGCCCTGCAACGGGCGGTGGAACGCAGCCTGTGCGGCTCGGCGCTGACTCGGCCGGGGAGCTTTCGCGCCCTGCTGCAACTGTGGATCGGCGGCGACGGAGCGGTGCAACACAGCCGCCTGGTGAGTTCCACCGGCGACCTGCAACGGGATGAGGCGCTGGTGCAGCGCCTGGCCCAGACCCGGGTCGAGCGCCAGGCACCGAGCTCGTTGCGCCAGCCGCTGACCTTACTCTTGATACCGGACACGACAGGGAAACGCATGGACTGCAAGGAATGGGAAGGAGCTTCCGGGGTATGAAAAATACCGGACACAGTGCGATGGTCAGGCTGTTCCTGACGTCCTACGAGGATTTTCGGGTGCGCTTGCGCAGGCGCCTGGGGTCCGAGGACCTGGCCAACGACGTCCTGCACGAAACCTACCTGCGGGTCGACCGCATGGAAGAGCCGCCGAACCTGGCGCAACCCAATGCCTACCTGTACCGCATGGCGCTGAACATTGCCGCCGACCGGCGCCAGTCCGATGCCCGCCTGCTGACCGGCGATGAGGTCGAGGAGCTGTTGCAGATCGCCGACGAAGCCCAGGACCCCTCGCGGGTGGTGGGTGGCCAGAAGGAAATCCAGACCCTGCTCAAGGCCCTCTACGAACTCCCGGCGCGGCGCCGCAAGATCTTCATTGCCGCGCGCCTGGAAGAGGCGCCGCACCTGGAAATTTCCCAGCGCTTCGGCATTTCCACACGGATGGTGGAGAAGGAACTCAAGGCAGCCCTCGGCCATTGCGCCCTGCGCCTGGAAAGAAAAGTCATTCAGCGGTTCGGTCCCGGGGCCGGAAAACCGTCCTAGACAAAGAGCCCTGATCAATCCGTGAGTACCTGCGCGCTTGAACATTTTTAGCATCTCCACACCCCAGGCCTCGGCGGACCAGCAGTTGCTGAGCGAAGCCCGGGACTGGCTGGTCCTTCTGACGTCGGGGCGGGCCACCGCCGCCGATGCCCGGGCGCTGCGCCAATGGTGCGGGCAAAGCCCGCAGCACGCGGCCGCCTTCGAGCAGACCAAGGCCCTGTGGCATTGCCTGCAACCGGCAGCGGCGCTGCTGGAACAGCAAGCGCGGCCGCGGCATTTTGGCCGCCGGGCCTTTCTTGGCGGCGCCCTGGCGGCCTCGGCGGCGCTGTTCATGGTGCGGCTCACGGTGCCGGGCGGCTTTGCCGGATTGACCGCCGACTTTGCCACCGAAGTCGGCGAACAGCGCCGGGTGGATCTGGCCGAGGGCGTGAGCCTGGAGCTCAACACCCAGACCCGCATCAGCCGGCGTGACCTGGGCGCGGGCGAGCAGGGCATCGAACTGCTGGAAGGCGAAGTGGAAGTCTTCAGCCAGCGCCTGCAGCCGCTCAAGGTCCAGGCCGGCGAGGGCTGGCTCAGCGCGCGCCAGGCGCGCTTCAACCTGCGCAACACCGACCACCAGGTGTGCGTCACCTGCATCGAAGGCAGCCTGCAAGTGGACGTGGCCGGGCGCAGCATTGGCCTGGACAGCGGCCGCCAGCTGACCTACGACCCGCGCAGCATCGGCGAACCCCAGGTGGTGGACATCCACAGCGTGATCGCCTGGCGCGAACAGGTCCTGGTGTTCGACAACGCCAGCCTCAACACGGTGATCAGCGAGATCAACCGCTACCGCCCGGGAATGCTGGTGCTGCTCAATGCCGAACTGGGCAAGCGCAAGGTCCAGGCGCGTTTCAACCTCAACCAGCTGGCTGGCGTGGCCTTGCTGATCCGCGACGCCTACGGCGCCAAGTGCACCGAACTGCCTGGCGGCGTGGTGCTCCTGAGCTGATCCGCGAAACACCAACAGCCCCCTGTAGGAGCTGGCTTGCCAGCGAAGGGGCCGGCGCTATTTGCCGAATTCTCAGGGCCTGGCCGCTACGCGGTTCGCCGGCAAGCCGGCTCCTACGGGAGAGGGTTATTGCAACGGCCCCAGCACTTGCCGGTAGCGCTCTTCGCCCTGGGGCGTCTGGCGCACCAGGCGGATCTCCAGGCCCAGGGGGCTGTCCTGGCGGTTGCCGCTGAGCTGGCGCCAGCCTTTGTCGGCATCCCAGACCCGTACTTGCAGGTCGCTGACCCGGTTCAGCACCGCCACGCCGTCGCGCGGCGCGGGCAAAGGGTAGCGGTCGCGGGGCTCGGCCACGGCGCGGTACAGGGTGTCGCCCTTGAGCCACCAGCGCACCCGTTGCAAGCCTTCCCCCGGGGTGGCGGCGCTGCGTATCACCTCCAGGCGAAAGCCCTTGCTGTCGGAGCTGCGCACGCTCAGTGGGGCCGGGCTGTCGGGCTCGGCTTCTTCGCTGTCGCCCAGGGCCGGCTCGCGCAGCTGGGTGCCGGCACGCAGGGCCACGTCACGTTCCAGCTGGTTGAGGGTGCGCAGCAGTTCTTCGGTCTGTTCGGTGCTGGCCTTGAGATGGCTGTCGGCCCGGGTGACGCTGTACAGGCCGCGCCAGGCAATCAGGCTGACCACCGCCATCAGCATGATCGCCACCATCACTTCGATCAGGGTGAACCCCTGCTGCCGACGCTTCATGGCTGGGTCACCACCCGCAGTTGGCCGGCGGCGCTGCGTTCCAGGCTCAGGCTGTGCTGGCCGTCGGACAACACCAGGCGCAGCGGCGGGTTGATCCATTCGGCGTTCAATACCAGGCGCTGCCTGGGTTCGATGCGCACTTGCAGCGCCGGGGTTTCCCAGGCCCGGGGGCGCAGTTGGGGGTCGCCACGCAAGTCATCGATGCCGCCTCCGGATTCGCTCCGGCGGCTGAAGGCAAAGCCCTTGGCCGTGGCTCGCCAGGTGATCGGCCGACCATCGGCGCGGGCTTCGGCCTGGGCCACTTGCAGCAGTTGCGCCAGGCGCTCGGCGTCCTTGCGCAGCAGTTGCAGCGGGTCGGGCTTGATGCTCAGGCCCACGGCCGCGCTGGCAATGCCGATGATCACCAGCACCACCATCAGCTCGATCAGGGTGAAGCCTTGTTGCTTGCCTGCCTGCATCGGATTGCACTCCTTGGCCCTCGGACCAGCCTGCCAGACGCAGATGATCGTCCGGTGAAATAAAACCGTGAGAATTGAGCGGTAGGCTGGGGGCACGGACAAACAGGAGGTCCCCCCGATGCTACGTGCCATGTCATTCGCCCCGCGCCTTGATGCCCCTCGACTGCTGCAGTACGCGGCCTTGCTGGCGGCCCTGGGTGGGGTCGCCACCTGGTCGTCGCTGCTGCTGACCCCGGCCGAATCCCAGACCCCGGCGGTGGCGCCCCAGGTGCTGGCCGCGCGTTCCGACAACCCGGCCCTGCAGTGGTTTGCCAACCAGCCGGCCCAGGTGCAGATCAAGGTGTCCGGGGTCATGGCCGGGGCCCGTGGCGCAGTGGCGATCCTGCATCTGAACGATGGCCCGCCGCGCAGCTTCCTGGCCGGGGAAACCCTGACCCAGGGTGTGCGCCTGGCTGCGATCGAGGCCGACGGCGTGCTGATCGAGCGCGGCGCCGAGCAGTCGCGGATCAAGGTCAGCAAGCTGCCGGACTCACCGGAGCTGCCGCGGTTGACCCGCTAGGCCTCACTGGCGTTGTACCTGCGGCCGGCTGACCAGGGTTTCCAGGCGCGCAAGCGGCGGCGCCTCGCGGCTGCGGTCGCTGACTTGCACCTGCACCCGCACCAGCCCCGGCGCACTGCCCGGGGCGATGCGGGTTTCGCAGCGCAGCTTGAGCCGTCCCTGGTCGCAGTCGAGGTTCTTCACGCCGCTGTTCAGGCGGCCTTCCAGGCGCACTTCGGCGACCCGGCTCTGGGCCGCCAGCAAGGCCAGGGATTTGTCCCGCAGCAGGCCGTTGCTCTGGGTCATCAGGCCCGCCACGCGCACCGCCGCAGCCATCGCCACGGCAATGATGGCCAGGGCCACCAGCACTTCGATCAGGGTGAAACCAGCTTGTTTGCGCAGGGCTTGCATGGGCCGCTCGAGACCGGGAAACAGCCTCGCAGACTAGCCTGCGGGCTTGACCGAATGGCGACCGAAACTCCCGAGGTTTTTCAATACCACTGACATATCTTCTTGCAACACTGCGCGACGAATCGAACTTACGCCAAGGAATGTCGAGATGGATATCGCGCCTGTAACATCCCCGCCCCGAGGCCTGCGCGGCCAGCGTGGCTTCACCCTGATCGAGATCATGGTCGTGGTGGTGATCCTCGGGATCCTGGCAGCCATGGTGGTGCCCAAGGTCCTGGATCGCCCGGACCAGGCACGGGCCACGGCGGCCAGGCAGGACATCGCCGGGCTCATGCAGGCCCTCAAGCTCTATCGCCTGGACCACGGCAGCTACCCGAACATGAACCAGGGCCTGAAGGTGCTGGTGGAGCGCCCGGCCAATGCCAAGGACAGCAACTGGCGCTCCTACCTGGAACGTCTGCCCAATGACCCCTGGGGCCGCCCGTATCACTACCTCAACCCCGGTGCCAACGGCGAAGTGGATGTGTTTTCCCTCGGCGCCGATGGCCAGCCCGACGGCGACGGCGTGAATGCCGATATCGGCTCCTGGCAACTATAGGGCCGGTCGTGAAAGCCCATTCGCCCAGTGCGGCGAAGCAGCGTGGCATGGCCATCATCAGCGCCTTGCTGATCGCCGCGGTGGTGGCGGTGATCGCCGGGGGCATGCTTACCCGGCAAACCTCTTTCACCCGTGCGGTGGAAGCCGAACAGGCACGGATCGTCGCTGCCGGGGTGCTTCAGGGCGGCCTGGAATACAGTCGGCAACTGCTCTGGGACGCGCGCCAGCGTGATGTGTTGACACGCCTCGACCAGGCCTGGGCGCGGCCCATCGGCGACCAGGCCCTGGGTGGATTCAACGCCGGGTTCCAGGGCCACCTGCAAGACCTGCAGGGCAAGTTCAACCTGCGCAACCTGGTGTTCAACCAGCAGGTGGATGCGGGGCAACTGCAGAGCTTCCAGCAGTTGTGCCAACTGATCGGCATCGACGGCGCCCTGGGCCGGCGCATCAGCCAGCGGGTGATCGCTTCCTACCCCCAGCGCCTGCAGGCGCCAGCCGCCACCAGCCGCCATGGCAGTTTCAACAGCGGTCGCCAGACCTCGGCAGGCGCTGCGGCGCAGACCCTGGCGCCCAGGCAGCCGATGCTGCGCAGCCTGGACGACTTGCTGGGCCTTGAGGGCGTGACCCCGGAACTGCTGGCGCGCCTGGAGCCGTACGTGAGCATCCTGCCGGGCAATACCTGGATCAACGGCAACACCGCCAGCGCCGAGGTGCTGGTGGCGGCGGTGCCGGGCCTGGATCTGTCCCGGGCCCGGGCCCTGGTGGCCGAGCGTGACGCCGGGCACTGGTTCATCAACCGTGGCGACTTCGTCAATCGCCTGCGCCTGCCGCAGTTGCAGGTGGACCAGATCAAGGTCGGCATCACCAGCGAGTGGTTCCTGCTTCAGGGCCAGGCCCGCCGTGATCAGCGCCGGGTCAGCCTGCAAGCGCTGCTGCACCGTCCCGAGGACCGCATGCCCCAGGTGATCTGGTCGCGGGTGGGCGCATGAGCCGCCTGCGCATCGGCTTGCCGCCCCTGGACTTGTTGCTCGGCACCGAGCAGCCGCAGCAGTGCCGAGTGGATTTTGCAAGGCTCGATCGTGGCGGGCGGGTCACGGATACCGGTTGCTGTGCCCTGGGCCAGCTGGGGTTGCCGGGCAAGGGGGACAAGCCGCCCGCAGTGGAGTGTTTCCTGCATCCACTGGACAGCCTGCTGACCCAGATCCCATTGCCGCAATTGCCCGCTGCGCGGATCAAGGCCGCGGTGGCCTGCGCTGCCCAGGCGCTGATCCTCGGCCCCAGTGAACAGATGCATGTGGCCCACGGCCCCCGCGATGCAGAGGGCCAGGTGGCGCTGAGCTGGCTGCCCCGGGAACGCCTGCAGGCCCTGGGGCGGCTGCTGGAGCAGGCCGGGTTGAAGCTCGCCGGCCTGTACCCGGCGCCCTACGCCTTGCCGGTGCCGCCCCCGGGGCAGATCAACCTGTGCCTGCTGGACGAGCAGTTGCTGGTGCGCCAGAGCGCCACCCAGGGCAGCGTGCAGCCCCTGGTGGCCGAGACCCTGGAGCAGTTGCGCGCCAGCGCCAGCGAGCTGTGCTGGATCGGCGAAGTGCCAGCGCTGCCGGGGCAACCATTGCCAGCGCCACAACCCCTGCCGGCGCAATTGCGCTGGAGCGGCACGCCGCCTTCCTGGGGCCTGCACAGCGGCGCGCTGGCCGGCACCCGCGCCCCCCAAGGCTGGGGCCGGGCCCTGGGCTGCTGCGCCCTGGCGGTGGCGGTCTGGGTGCTGGGCCTGAACCTGTACGCCGCCCGCGAGGCAGAGCAGGGGCAGCGGCTCAAGGCGCAGATGAGCCAGCGGGTGAAGCAGGTATTCCCCGAATTGCCGGTGGTGCTCAATCCGTTGCAACAGGCTCGCCAGCAACTGGCGGCGCGCCAGAGCGGCGCTGCGGCGGACCCGAGCCAGGGCTTCGCCCACCTGCTGGCCCAGGCGGGGCTGGCCATGCCGTTCATGGTGGGCAGCGTGCAAAGCCTGGAGTTTTCCGGGCAGCGCTTGCAGCTCCAATTGTTGCCAGACACCCCGAAAACCGCCGACAGCGCCTGGCAGGGGGCCCTGATCCAGGCCGGCTACAGCGTCCAGGCCCAGGGCAATGGCTGGAGCCTGGCCCCGGGGCAGGCTCCAGCCGAAGAGAGCACAGCCGAGGCAACGGGAGAAGACAATGAATAAGGCCATGCTGGCGCCGTATCGGGCGCGCTGGTCGCGCCTGCGGGCCCAGGCCCTGGGCCACTGGAACGGCCTGGCCCTGCGGGAAAAGCGCTTGCTGGGGGCCACTGCCCTGGGGTTGCTGGGGCTGTTGCTGTGGTTGCTGCTGATCCAGCCGCCGCTGAAGAAGATCGACTACTGGCAAGCCGAGACACCCAAGCTGCGCTCCCAGGCCGAGGCCCTGGAAGTGCTGCTGCACGAGGTCGCGGCGGGCCCTCGCAATGCCCCGGGCGAAAGCCTGGAACAGGCCCTGCGCCAGGCCCTGGATGCGGCCGGGCTCCAGGGCCGCTACCAGTTGCAACACGCGGATCAAGCCGGCCCCGAGAGCTGGCGGTTGACCTTTGAGCAGGCCCCGGCGGATGCCGTGGTCGGCTGGCTGCTGGGGGCTCCCCGGCAGTTTTCACTGCAGGTGGTGGAGGCTCGTCTGCAACGCGCAGACGCGGCCGCCGCCCAAGACTCGGCAGGCACACTGTCCGGGACCGTTCGCATGGATCAGGCGCAGGGCGCTAAGGAAGCTTCATGAAGTGGTCAGGTTCCAACTACGTGCGCCAGTGTCGCAAGGCCGCACCTTTTCTGCTGCTGGCGCTGGGGGCTTGCAGCAACACCACCTCCACCACGCCGCCGCCCTTGCTGGTGGACAGCGAGCTGGGCCAGCCCCTGGCCGACACCCGGCGCAGCGGCGATCTGCTGGCGGACCGCGAGCGCTTGCAGGCGCAGCAGGCGCAACGGCCGAAAGTCCTGCACCCGGTGACCAGCAGCAGCCGCGCCCAGGGCACGTCGCGCAGCACCAGCGTGCCGCGCAATCCTCTGGGGGATCAGCCGGTGCAACTGAACTTCGTCGACGCCGATATCCAGGCGGTGGTGCGCGCGCTGTCCCGTTCCACCGGCCAGCAGTTCCTGGTGGACCCACGGGTCAAGGGCAACCTGACCCTGGTCAGCGAAGGCCAGGTGCCGGCGCACCAGGCCTACGACATGCTGCTGGCGGCCCTGCGCATGCAGGGTTTCTCCGTGGTGGACGTGGGCGGGGTGGCCCAGGTGGTGCCCGAAGCCGACGCCAAGCTGCTGGGCGGGCCGATCTACAGCGCCGACAAGCCGGCGGGCAACGGCATGCTGACCCGCACCTTCCGCCTGCAATATGAAAATGCGGTGAACCTGATTCCGGTGCTGCGGCCCATCGTCTCGCCGAACAACCCGATCAATGCCTACCCGGGCAACAACACCATCGTGGTCACCGACTACGCGGAGAACCTGCAGCGGGTGGCGCAGATCATCAACGGCATCGACACCCCGAGCGCCATCGACACCGATGTGGTGGCGGTGCAGAACGGCATCGCCGTGGACATCGCCACCATGGTCGCCGAACTGCTGGAAACCCAGGGCGCCGACCAGACCCAGAAGATCAGCGTGATCGGCGACCCGCGTTCCAACTCCATCATCATCCGCGCCGGCAGCCCGGAGCGCACCGAACTGGCGCGCAACCTGATCTACAAACTGGACAACGCCCAGAGCAACCCCAGCAACCTGCACGTGGTGTACCTGCGCAACGCCCAGGCCGGCAAGCTGGCCCAGGCCCTGCGCGGGCTGCTCACCGGGGAAAGCGACAGCGCCGGCAGCGACGGCGCCCGGGCCATGCTCAGCGGCATGGGCGGCAACAGCCAGGGCGCCCAGGGCGCGAGCCAGAACAGCAGCGGCACGCCCACCGCCAGTGGCAACCTGAACAACAGCAGCAGCGGCAGTGGTGCCTACGGCCAGGGCAGCAGCGCCGGCCAGGGCGGCACGGGCCAGCAGAATGACCAGAACACCGCCTTCAGTGCCGGTGGCGTGACCATCCAGGCCGATGCCACCACCAACACCTTGCTGATCTCGGCGCCGGACCCGCTGTACCGCAACCTGCGGGAGGTCATCGACCAGCTCGACCAGCGTCGTGCCCAGGTGGTGATCGAGAGCCTGATCGTCGAAGTCAGCGAAGACGATGCCAGCGAGTTCGGCGTGCAGTGGCAGGCCGGCAACCTCGGCGGGCGCGGTGGCTTTGGCGGGGTCAACCTCGGCGGCAGCGGGCTGGTGGGCACGCCGGCGAGCAAGACCAGCATCGACGTGTTGCCCAAGGGCCTGAACGTCGGCGTGGTCAACGGCACGGTGGACATCCCGGGGATCGGCAAGGTGCTGGACCTCAAGGTCCTGGCCCGGGCCCTGAAGAGCAAGGGCGGCACCAACGTGTTGTCGACGCCCAACCTGTTGACCCTGGACAACGAGGCGGCGAGCATCTTCGTCGGCCAGACCATTCCCTTTGTCACCGGCAGCTATGTGACCGGCGGTGGCGGCACCAGCAACAACCCGTTCCAGACCGTGCAGCGTGAAGAAGTGGGCCTGAAGCTCAATGTGCGGCCGCAGATCTCCGAAGGCGGCACGGTGAAGCTGGACATCTACCAGGAGGTCAGCAGCGTCGACCAGCGGGCTTCGGTGGACGCCGGCACCGTGACCAACAAGCGGGCGATCGACACCAGCATCCTGCTGGATGACGGGCAGATCATGGTGCTCGGCGGCCTGCTGCAGGACGGCTACAGCCAGAGCAACGACGCAGTGCCGTGGCTGTCGAACATCCCCGGGCTCGGGGTGCTGTTTCGCAACGACAAGCGCAGCGTGACCAAGACCAACCTGATGGTGTTCCTGCGGCCCTACATCATTCGCGACAGTGGCGCGGGGCGCAGCATTACCCTCAATCGCTATGACTTCATGCGCCGGGTACAGGGCCAGTTGCAGCCGGAGCGCAGTTGGGTGATGCCGGATATCCAGGCGCCGCAACTGCCTGCGGCGAGCAAGGCGATCCCCGGGGCAGTGCCGGTGTCCCTGCAGGGCGTACCGCAGACGCCGCGGGCGCCGATTCGCGCGGTGCCGGTGCAATGAACGGGGCAAAGGGGCCCCAAATCCGGGCTGCCAAGCCCTTCGTAGGCACCGGCTTGCCGGCGAAGAGGCCCGTGGATCGGGCGCTGATCTTGCTGGCGCCTGCGCTGGCAAGCCGGCGCCTTATGGGGGATGCCCCCATTCTTTTCCAGGCCGGCGGGCATCGCGGGTTTCACCGTGGCAGCCCACGCAATGGCGCCGCACCCCACAAGGAGCCACAGCCATGACCACCCAGTTGCCCTACGCCTGGGCCAAGTCCCAGCGCATCCTCCTGCGCCACACCGAGCAGGGCGCGGTGCTGCTGGTGTGCCCCTCGACGCCTGGCTGGTCCATCAGCGAAGCCCGCCGCCAGTTCGGCCCGGCGCGCCTGGAGCGGATTCGCGACGAGGAACTCGACGGCCTGCTGGCCACCGCCTACGCCGACACCGGCAGCGCAGCAGCGGTGGTCGGGGCGGCGGAGAACGAGGTGGACCTGGACCGCCTGATGCAGGACATGCCGGAAATCACCGACCTGCTGGACACCCAGGACGGCGCCCCGGTGATCCGCATGATCAACGCCTTGCTCACCCAGGCCGCGCGGGACGAGGCCAGCGATATCCATATCGAACCCTTCGAGACCCATTCGGTGGTGCGCTACCGGGTCGACGGCACCCTGCGCGACGTGGTGTCGCCACGCAAGGCGCTGCACGGCGCGCTGGTGTCGCGGATCAAGATCATGGCCCAGCTGGACATCGCCGAAAAACGCCTGCCCCAGGACGGGCGCATCGCCCTGCGGGTGGCCGGGCGGCCCATCGATATTCGTGTGTCCACGGTGCCCACCGGGCATGGCGAGCGGGTGGTGATGCGCCTGCTGGACAAGCAGGCCGGGCGCCTGCAACTGGAAACCCTGGGCATGGACCCGGACCTGCTGGCGCGCCTGGATACCCTGATCCGCCAGCCCCACGGCATCGTCCTGGTCACCGGGCCCACCGGCAGCGGCAAGACCACCAGCCTCTACGCGGCCCTGGCCCGGCTGGATGCCAGCACCAGCAATATCCTCACCGTCGAGGACCCGGTGGAATACGACCTGCCGGGCATCAGCCAGATCCAGGTCAACGCCAAGATCGACATGACCTTCGCCCTGGCCCTGCGGGCGATCCTGCGCCAGGACCCGGACATCATCATGATCGGCGAGATCCGCGACCTGGAGACCGCGCAGATCGCGGTCCAGGCCTCGCTCACCGGGCACCTGGTGCTGGCGACCCTGCACACCAACGACGCGGTATCGGCGGTCAACCGCCTGATCGACATGGGGGTGGAGCCGTTTCTCCTGGCCTCGTCGATGCTCGGGGTGCTGGCCCAGCGCCTGGTGCGGCGCCTGTGCAGCCAGTGCAAGGAGCAGGACCCGGCCAACCCCGACACCTGGCGCCCGGTGGGCTGCCCGGCCTGCAACCACATCGGCTACAGCGGGCGAACCGGGATCCATGAGCTGTTCTGCATCGATGACGATGTGCGCAGCCTGATCCACCAGGGCGCCGAGGAGCAGGCCCTGCGTGCCGCCGCGCGCCGGGCCGGGATGTTCAGCATGCGCGAGGACGGTGAACGCTGGGTGCGCAGCGGCGCCACCGCGCCGGAAGAAATCCTGCGTGTGACACGGGACGCCTGATGAATCGCTATCGCTATGAAGCCGCCGACGCCCTCGGCAAGATCGAATCCGGGCACCTGGAAGCCGACAGCCAGGGTGCGGCCTTCGCCAGCCTGCGCAGCCGCGGCCTGACCGCCTTGCTGGTGCAGCTCGATGGCAACGGCGGCGACGGCGGAGCAGGGGGGCTGCTGCGCCCCAGGCTCTCGGACAACGACCTGGCCTGGGCCACCCGCCAGCTGGCCAGCCTGCTGGGGGCCAGCCTGCCGCTGGAGGCCGCGCTGAGCGCCACGGTGGAGCAGGCCGAGCGCAAGCACATCGCCCAGACCCTGAGCGCGGTGCGCGCGGATGTGCGCAGCGGCATGCGCCTGGCCGAGGCCCTGGCGGCGCGGCCCAGGGATTTTCCGGAGATCTACCGGGCGCTGATCGCCGCCGGCGAAGAGTCCGGCGACCTGGCCCAGGTCATGGAGCGGCTGGCGGACTACATCGAAGAGCGCAACGGCCTGCGGGGCAAGATCCTCACCGCCTTTATCTACCCGGGGGTGGTGGGGCTGGTGTCCATAGGCATCGTGATCTTCCTGCTCAGCTATGTGGTGCCTCAGGTGGTCAGTGCCTTCTCCCAGGCGCGCCAGGACCTGCCGGGGCTGACCCTGGCCATGCTCAATGCCAGTGATTTCATCCGTGCCTGGGGCGGCCTGTGCTTTGCCGCCATGGTCGCCGGGTTCTGGGGCTGGCGGGTGTACCTGCGCAACCCCCGGGCGCGCTTGAACTGGCACAGCCGGATCCTGCGCCTGCCGCTGATCGGGCGCTTTGTCCTGGGGCTGAACACCGCGCGTTTTGCCTCGACCCTGGCGATCCTCGGCAGCGCCGGGGTGCCTTTGTTGCGGGCCCTGGAAGCGGCGCGCCAGACCCTGTCCAACGACCGCCTGAGCCAGAGCGTGAGCGAGGCCACGGCCAAGGTGCGCGAAGGCGCCAACCTGGCGGCGGCGCTGCGGGTGGAAAAAGTCTTTCCGCCGGTGCTGATCCACCTGATCGCCAGCGGCGAGAAGACCGGCGCCTTGCCGCCGATGCTGGAACGGGCGGCGCAGACCCTGTCGCGGGATATCGAGCGTCGGGCCATGGGCATGACCGCCTTGCTCGAACCCTTGATGATCGTGGTGATGGGCGGTGTGGTGCTGGTGATCGTGATGGCGGTACTGCTGCCGATCATCGAGATCAACCAGCTGGTCACCTGAACCGCACAACCCCGCCCGACCTGACCCCGTCCGGCCCGGTCTGGCCCGGTCCGTAGGCGCTGGCTTGCCAGCGAAGGCGTCGGCAGCGGCGATGCAGGGCTGGCGGGCCTCTTCGCCGGCAAGCCGGCTCCTACGAGAGCGAAGCGGTGGTGCGAAGCACAGGGCAGGGCAGCCATAAAATTTCGCGCCGCGTGCCTCACTCCCGACCGGGCAACGGGCCAACCTCGGGTTCCTCGTTCTGTCATGTTCAGACCCGGTGGCCAGCCCCCTCGGCGCTTGCAGGGCAATGCCGCTTCCAGCCCCGGCAACCTGGCGGTCATTTTCCCGGGAAAGGCGCGAAAACCTCGGACAAACACCCGAGAATCTTTTGCAAAAACAGGCGCTTTCTCCCGAGGTTTTTTCCTTTATCTGTCACCGGAAACTGCGAACTTCTCTCCCCATGGCCTCACCCATCAAGCCGTCTGGATCAAGGCTTCTGGCCCGAGTGCCATGGCGTCATGCAAGAGCTATTCACCCAACGTACGAACACGACGAAAGGAGATTCTTCATGTTTAAGCGCAACGTTCTCGCGGCATCCCTGACCCTGGCTGCCCTGTGCTCGGCACAGGCTGCAATGGCTGATATCAACGGCGGTGGCGCAACCCTGCCACAACCGCTGTACCAGACCGCTGGCGTACTGACCGCCGGCTTCGCTCCCTACATCGGCGTAGGCAGCGGCAACGGCAAGGCTGCCTTCCTGAACAACGACTACACCAAGTTCGTGGCCGGCACCACCGGCAAGAACGTGCACTGGGCCGGTAGCGATTCCAAGCTCAGCGCAGCAGAGCTCAAAGGTTATGAAGACAATCACCAAGCGGCCTGGGGCAAGCTGATCCAGGTGCCTTCGGTGGCCACTTCGGTTGCCGTTCCATTCAACAAGGCTGGTTCCACCGCCGTTGACCTGAGCGTCAATGACCTGTGCGGCGTGTTCTCGGGGCGCGTTTCCAAGTGGGAGCAGCTTCCGACTTCGGGCCGTACCGGCGCCATCACCGTGGTTTACCGCAATGAAAGCAGCGGCACCACCGAGCTGTTCACCCGCTTCCTGAACGCCAAGTGCGCCGAGACCGGCACCTTCGCCGTGACCACCAACTTCGCTTCCAGCTACTCGGGCGGCCTGCCTGCCGGTGCGGTTGCCGCTGTTACCAGCCAAGGCGTCATGGACGCGCTGAACGCTGGCGACGGTCGCATCACCTACATGAGCCCGGACTACGCCGCGCCGACCCTGGCCGGCCTGGACGACGCTACCAAGGTGGCCAAGGTGGCTGGCGTTTCCCCGGCGCCTGCCAACGTTTCCTCGGCTATCGCCGCGGTTGCCGTGCCTGATACCACTGTTCGTGGCGACCAGAACCTGTGGGTTCCTGTCTTCACTTCCCAGGCCAACATCGACGCCAACCCAAGCGACAAGAGCCTGCGCCTGTACCCAACCAGCGGTTACCCAATCCTGGGCTTCACCAACCTGATCTTCAGCCAGTGCTACGCCGACGCTAACCAGACTTCGCAAGTACGGGCTTTCTTCAGCCGTCACTACGGTGCCCTGGTGAACAACGACACCGCCATCAACAACAACCGCTTCGTGCCTCTGCCAGCTGCCTGGAAAACCGCAGTACGTGACTCGTTCGTCACTGCCTCCAGCGGCCTGAGCATCGGTAACGCCAGCGTCTGCAACGCCATCGGCCGTCCGCTGTAACTTTCGCGTCCGATACCTGCAGCACCCGGATCAGCAACGGTTTCGACCGTTGCTGATTTTTTTCATGCTCGGCACAACGGTCCGGCACGAGTGCTCGCCCGTCCTGATACGACAGGAGTCATGTCATGTTCAAAATGCATTGGTTAGCCACGTCACTGGTGGGCAGCGCCCTATGTGCCCAGTTGGCCCTGGCGGATATCAACGGTGGCGGGTCGACGCTGCCGCAGTCGTACTACCTGGCGCCCGGCGTACTGACGGCGGGTTTTGCGCCCTACATCGGCTCTGATCTCGGGGACAAGGAAGCCTTTCTGAACAACGACTACAACCGCCTGATTCCGGGCGCCCCTGCCCGGAACGTGCACTGGGTGGCCACTGAATCGAAGTTGAGAGGCAACGAGCTCGACGGCTACTCCATGGCCCATGGCGCGAGCTGGGGGCCGTTGATCCAGGTGCCCGTCGCCGCCACGGCGGTGGCGATCCGCTTCAACAAGGCCGGCATTGGCAACCTGGACCTGAGCGTCAATGACGTGTGCGGGATCTTCTCGGGCCGGCTGGACCGTTGGGAGTACCTGTCGAGCGGTGCAGGCACTTACGGACCACTGACGGTGGTCTACCCGCAAGGGCCCAGTGGCACCACCGAGCTGTTTACCCGTTTTCTCAATGCCAAGTGCTCTGAACCGGCCGGGCCTTTCGCGGTGACCCGGTTCTTCGCCAACGCTTATCCAGCCTCGGTGCCACAGACCGCCAAGAGCGCGCAGGGCAGCCCCCAGATCATGGAAGTGCTCAATGCAACCCCGGGGAGTGTGACCTTCATCGGTTCGAGCCACGCATCCAGCACCCTTGCCGGGCTGGAAGATGGCAGCAAGGTAGCGCGGGTAGGGGGGATAGCCCCGACACCGGCGAACATCGTCAACGCCATCAGCCTGATCAGCCCGCCGACGGCGAACCTATCGACCGGCCCGTTCAGCGACCCCATCAGGTGGGTACCGGTGTTCGCCGCTTCGTTCGATGGCAATGACCCCTCGGTGGTGCCATTTCCCAGCGTCGGGTATCCGATCCTGGGCTTTAGCACCGCGATTTTCAGCCAGTGCTACGCCGATGCGGCGCAAACCGCCCAGGTGCGGGCGTTCTTTGCCCGCCAGTACGGTTCGCTGGTCACTAACGATGCGGCACTGCTCAACAACAACCTGCAACCCTTGCCGGCGATCTGGAAGGCTGCGATACGGAACGCCTTCGTGACGCCCGCCAGCCTGCGCAGTATCGGCAACCCCAATATCTGCAACGCCATTGGCCGACCTTTCTAGCCGGCCAGCGCCGCTTGCCCCTGCCTGCCGCCGTGGCACGCAGGGGCAGGGGCAACACCCTGCACCCCAAAGATGAATTTTCCGTGACATCCGTTCGGTCGCGCCTCGCGCCAACGGCCTATCCCCTAAAGCAGTGACGCGCGCCCTGGGCCCTACAAGCGTCGCGCTCCCGTGGGCGTCATAACAAAGGATGAGTAGTAATGGTTCGCTGCAAACCACCGGTCAAATCCCCCGCGCTGCGCCCTGATGGCGAGTTGCCGATCCTGCGGCTCAAGCCCCTGGCCCAGGCCATCGCCCTGCTGATGGTGGCGGGCAGTGCCCATGGCGCCACGGCCTTCAGTTCCGGCTGGTTCGCCGACAAGGGCGCGTCCCAGGCCGCCACCGCCGCGCGCACCAACGGCCAGGTTCCGGGGATCCCGCCGCTGTCCCAGCAGACCCGCGCCAACCAGCAGTTGCAGCGCTCCCTGAGCAACCTCAATTCCAGCGTTGCCGCCATCGCCGCCCAGCAAGCGGCCCAGGCTGCCGCACGCCAGGCCGCATTCGGCACGGTGAGCACCATTCCCGATGGTCTCGGCGAAGGCGGGCTGAAGGTCGACAACAGCCTGACCCAGGGTTGGCTCAATGCCAAAGGGCCGGTGCAGAGCCAGTCCGGCGGCAAGACCACGGTGACCATCGAGCAGACCGCCGACAAGGCCATTCTCAACTGGGAGACCTTCAACGTCGGGCGCAACACCACCGTCGACTTCCAGCAGCAGTCCAACTGGGCGCTGTTGAACAAGGTCAACGACCCCAATGGACGGCCCAGCGAAATCCAGGGCCAGATCAAGGGCGCCGGTACGGTGATGATCATGAACCGCAACGGGGTGATCTTCAGCGGCACCAGCCAGGTCAATGTGCGCAACCTGGTGGCGGCCGCGGCCACCATCAGCGACGAGCAGTTCACCCAGCGCGGGCTCTATGTGGACGCCAACGGCACCCAGCCGACCTTCAGCGATGCCCTGGGCAAGGTCCAGGTGCAGCGCGGCGCGCTGATCCAGACCCACCCGGCGGCCACCTCCACCGAATCCGGCGGCTATGCCTTGCTGCTGGGCTCGGAAGTGGAGAACGCCGGCACCATCGTCACTGCCAAGGGCCAGACCACCCTGGCGGCCGGCGACAGCTTCTACATCCGCCGCGGGGTCGGCACCAGCGGCAACCAGCACTCCACCACCCGGGGCAATGAAGTTGCCACTTCGCTGAAGGCCGGCAGCAGCGCCGGCAAGGTCAGCAACAGCGGCCTGATCATGGCCTCCACGGGCGACATCACCCTCACCGGGCACCAGGTGGCGCAGAACGGCGTGGCCCTGGCCAGCACTTCGGTGGACACCCGCGGCACCATCCATTTGCTCAACTCCGCCAGCGACAGCACCGGCAGCGTGACCCTGGGGCAGGGCAGCACCACCGCAATCCTTCTGGACAGCAGTGGCAGCAGCGCTCTGGACAGCCAGCGCAACAACGGCCTGATCAACCTCGACGGCACCCCGACCAACCTGATCATCGGCCAGTTCAACAACCTCAGCAGCGTGGCCGACCGCAGCGACCAGTCCCGGGTGGAGATCGTCAGCGGCGGCACCGTGGATTTCCAGGACGGCTCCATCACCCTGGCCACCGGTGGCCAGGTGGCGGTCAGTGCCGGGCAGCGCAGCCTGGTGCGCGATGGCGCGGTGATCGATGTGGCCGGCGCCGTCGGGGTCAAGGTGGCGATGGAGTCCAACAACATCAAGATCAACGTCCAGGGCAACGAGCAGCGCGATTCGGCGGGCAACCGCGACAGCGGCCAGTTGATCAACAACGACGTCTGGGTCGACCTGCGCGAGCTGGTGTTCGTCCCGGCGGGCACCAACGGCTACGCCACCGATCGCTGGTACACCGCCGGCGGCCTGCTGGAAGTGGGCGGCTACCTGGGCACCCAGGGCCACAACGTCGGCGAGTGGATGGCCCAGGGCGGTACCCTGACCTTCACCGGCAAGGACGTGGTGACCCAGTCCGGCGCCCAGTTGAACCTCTCCGGCGGCACCGTCGATGTGCAGGGCGGCTACATCCAGCAGACCTGGCTCAAGGGCGCCGACGGGCGCTTGTACGAGCTCTCCAGGGCGCCGGGGGACCTGCTCTACACCGGCATCTACAAGGGCTATGTGGACAGCAGCCCGCGCTGGGGCCGCACCGATTACTACTACAACCCGCTGATCGCCCAGCAGCGCCGCTACGAGGCCGGCTACAGCGTCGGCCGCGACGCCGGCAAGCTGGTGATCGGCACCAGCAACGCCGTGCTCGAAGGCCAGCTGGTGAGCGAAGTGTTCAAGGGCGACCGCCAGACCCAGGCGCCGAACATCAACCTCGACGGCTACCAGCAATCGCACAAGGCCGCGGCCCAGCGCGCGCAACTGATCATTGGCAATTACACGCCGATCTACAACAAGGCCAGCGGCACCCTGCGCTACGCCCTGAGCCCCAGCGTGGACAAGGTGCTGATCGAGGCCAACCAGCAGAAGATCGCCGACGGCCTGGACCTCGCCACAGCCCTGCCGGCCAACCGCCAGGGCCAGCTGGTGCTGGACAGCGACCAGCTCAACGGCTTCCAGCTGGGGGCGATCAAGGTCGGCGCCAGGCAGCAGGTCCAGGTCAACGGCGCGCTGAAGGTGGCCGATGGCGGCGACATCACCCTGTTCGGGCCAGAGGTCAAGATCAACGCCAACCTCACCGCCCACGGTGGCAGCATCAACGCCGGCAACGTGCTGAACCAGGTGGATGTGAACCGCAATTTCGTGGTCGGCGATGTGATCCTCGCGCCCACCGGCGGCGCCCAGGCCCGAGTCGATGTAGCCAGCGGGGTCAAGCTGGATGCCAGCGGGCGCTGGAACAACCTGGCCCTGGACCCCTCGGACAGCAGCGGCCTGGCCTTTATCAACGGGGGCAAGGTGTCGCTGCGCAGCAGCGGCGACCTCAACCTGGCCAACGGCACCCTGGTGGATGCCAGCTCCGGCGCCAGCATTGCCTATGACGGCAAGACCAGCGGTGGCAAGGGCGGCGACGTGACCCTGGCCGCCGACGGCAAGCTCGACCTCGATGGCGAGCTGCGCGGGTATGGGGTCAACGGTGGCGGCACCCTGGCCCTGCAGGCGCACAAGGTGCTGATTGGCGCCCATGATCCGGCCCCCGAGGCCGGCACCCTGCAACTGGCCGGGGATTTCTTCAACAAGGGCTTCGGTGCCTACGACATCACCGGCAACGAAGGGATGACCGTGGCCGAGGGCGCGCAGGTCGAGGTCAACATGCCGGTCTACCGCTTCGGGGCCCAGGCCAGCAGCAGTGCCACTGGCAGCGACCCGGCCACGGTGCTGGAGCGCTGGTTGCCGCAGCTGTACCAGCAGGATGCAACCAGGGGCGTGCTGACCCAGCGCCGTGGCGCCGGCCTGACCCTGAGCGCCGGCAACCAGTACTCCACGGCCGCCCAGTTGGCCACCACGGCGCTGAGCGTGGGGCAGGGCGCGGTGATCAGTGTCGACCCGGGGCAGGCCATCAACCTGCGCAGCGTCGGCCAGTTGACCCTGAACGGCACGCTCAATGCCTGGGGCGGCAGCGTCAGTCTGGGCGGCCTGACGGTGGCCAGTTCCGAGGCCGCCAATGCCGCCGGTCACGGGCGCTCGATCTGGGTCGGCGAGCAGGCGGTGATTGATGTGGCGGCGCGGGCGGTGAGCGCCGTGGACAACCGTGGCCGTCGTTACGGCCAGGTGCGCAATGGCGGCAAGATCGCCATCGGCGGCGAGATCGACCTGGCCACCGGTATCGCCAAGGCCAGCGACCTGTTTGTGGTGGTGCGCGAGGGGGCGCGTCTCGACGCTTCCGGCGCCCAGGCGGCCCTGGACATTCCCGGCCAGGGCCGGGTGCAGGTGGCCAGCAACGGTGGCAGCATCAGCTTCGCGTCCAACAACGGCCTGTACCTGGACGGCAGCTTCGTCGCCCGGGCCGGAGGTGCTGGCGCTGCAGGGGGCACCTTGTCGCTGGCCCTGGAAAGCCCGTACTACATCAAGAACGCAGTCAGTGACCGGGTGCTCAAGGCCCGGGAACTGGTGCTCAGCCAGACCCACCAGGGCAGTGCGCTGCCCGCGAGCGCCGACGCCGCGGCCGCCAGCCTGGAGTATGGCCACGGCCGCCTCGGGGTGGATCAAGTCACCGCCGGCGGCTTCGACAACCTGGCACTGCTGAGCAACGGCCTGTTGAGCTTCGATGGCGATGTGTCGCTGAACATGGGCCAGAGCCTGCGCCTGTACAGCGGTGCCCTGAACCTCAGCGAAAGCGCCGCGGCCAATAGCCGGGTCGACCTGTCGGCACCCTACCTGCTGCTGGCGGGCATCCTCGCGCCGCTGGAAGCCAAGGACCAGTACGTGCGTCCGGTCTCCACCGGCACGCCGTCGCAACAGGCCACCCAGGCGCAGTTCAATGCCAGCGGCAACCTGATCGATGTGCGTGGCAACGTGGTGTTCGGCAGCAAGGGCACGTTGCGCCAGGCCGACAACAGCCTGCTGAGCGTCGAGCGCCGCGGGTTCGACCATGTGCAACTGACCAGCCAGGGCGACCTGCGCTTTCTCGCCGGGGCCGGGGCCGATGTGATCGCCAAGGGCATCAGCACCCAGTTGCTGACCCAGGGCGACATGACCCTGCGGGCCGCGCAGTTGTACCCGGGTACCGAGGTCGGGGCCCGGGTGATTGCCGGCTACCTCAACGATATTTCCGGCACCAGCATCAACTTCGACCCCACGCGCACCCTGACCATCGGCCGCACCGGCCATGGCGAGGCGCCTGTGCCGTACTCGGCCTTCGGCCGCTTGCAGCTGGGCGCGGCCAACATCCAGCAGGGCGGGGTAGTCCGTGCGCCCCTGGGGCTGATCGAGATCGGCAACCTGGGCGCGAGCAAGGTCGAGCTGCTGCCTGGCAGCCTGACTTCGGTCAGCGGCAAGGGCCTGGTACTGCCTTACGGCGGCACCGTCGATGGCCAGGTCTACAAGTACAACGGCAAGACCGTGACCTTCCTCGGCCAGGGCGCGCTGGTGAATGAGAACAGCGACCTGAGCGTCGGGGTCATCCTGGGCGGCAAGTCGGTGCAGGTACAGCCCGATGCCACCGTGGACCTGTCCGGTGGTGGCGAACTGCTGGGCGCCGGGTTCATTTCCGGGCGCGGCGGCTCCACCGATGCGCGCTACAGCCCGCTGGTGCAGATCGGCGCCAACGGCAGCTTCATCCTCCCGGGCCTGGGCAGCAACCCGATCTACGCCATAGTGCCCGGGGTACAGCCGGGCTATGCACCGGTGGCGCCGGAGGGCGGCGCGGTGGACCCGCTGATCGGCCAGCAGATCACCATCGGCGCCGGGGTTCCGGGGCTGGCGGCGGGCACCTACACCCTGATGCCGTCCACCTATGCGCTGATGCCGGGGGGCTTTCGCGTCGAGATCAACGGCCTGGCCGGGCTCGGCACCGAAGGCGCGACCCAGCCGTTGCGCAATGGCTCCTGGTCCACCGCCGGGCGCCTGTCGATCGCCCATACCGGGATCAGCAACAGCGTCGCCAGCCAGTTGATCCTGACCTCGGCCGACACCCTGCGCCGCTATTCCCAGTACAACGAAACCGGCTATGCCCAGTTCGCCCTGGCCGATGCCGCCAAGCTCGGGGTGCCACGGCCGATGCTGCCGGTGGACGCCAAGACCCTGAAGCTGGCCCTGGAGCCGGGGGCCGGTGCGGATGCCTTCTCGTTCAAGGGCATTGGCCGTTTCGATGCCGCTGCGGGGGGCTATGGCGGCACCGTCGCGGTGTTGAACATGGGCAGTGGCAACATCGAAGTGGTGGCGGCCGGCAAGTCGGCCACCCAGGGTTTCAACGGCGTTACCCTGGATGCCGACAGCCTCAACGCCATGGGCGCAGCGCGCCTGATGCTGGGCGGCCTGACGCTGGTCAAGTACGGCCAGGGCGGCAACTACATCACCGTGGCCGAAGGCGTGAACACGCCCAAGGGCTCGATCACCTTGCGCGAGGGCGCCACCCTGGCCGCGCCGGAAGTGTTCCTGGTGAGCAACACCGGCGAGATCGTCCTGGAGCAGGGCGCCTCGATCAATACCCTGGGCCGAGGCAAGGCCAGCTATGACGCCCGTGACGGTTTCACCTACCAGGTGGCCAATATGCTGGCGGTGTCCAACGGCCTGCTCAACGTGATCAGCAAGGCCCAGGCTGGCGGACAGACCAGCGGCGGCATCCGGCTCGGGGTGTGCGCCAGCGCGCCGTGCAGCGGGCAGACCGCACTGTATTCCGATGGCAGCCTCGTTGCCCTGACCGACAACGCCTTCGAGCTGGGTGACCAGGTGCGCTACGGCACCCGCCACCTGAACCTGGGCCTGAACAACATCAACGTCGGCAGCCCGGAGGCGCTGGCGGCAGCGGCGGCGGGCAATCGCCTGCCCAGCGGCATGACCCTGACCCAGCAACTGCTCGACCACCTGCTGCGCGGCGATACCCAGTTCGGCGCCCCGGCCCTGGAGACCTTGCAGCTCTCGGCCCGGGACGGCTTCAACTTCTACGGCAGCGCCAGCCTGGACACCTACGACCCGGCGACCGGCAAGTCGCTGCTGAGCAACCTGATGCTCTCCACCCCGGCGATCTACGGTGCCGGGGGCGCCAATGATGTGGCCAGCATCCACACCGCCAACCTGATCTGGCAGGGTTCCGAGACCCCGGCAGGCGCGGTGGTGGCCGGCGGTGCCGGAACCGGCAGCGGCCGCCTGCAAATCAATGCCGAACGCATCGAGTTCGGCTACGGGGCCTTTGCCCAGCCCAGCACCACCAAGAGTTTCGACCGCCTGGCCCTGGGCTTTGCCAATGTCGACCTCAATGCCAGCCAGCGCATTACCGCCAACCACAAGGGCAGCCTGTCGGTCTATCAGAGCCAGGGCGCCTTCGATCCGCTCAAGGGGTTTGCCTACAGCGGCGGCAACCTGAATATCCTCACCCCACTGATGACCGGCGAGGCCGGCTCGGTGAACCGCATCACTGCTGGCGGCGCCATGGATATCGGCGCCTCGGCCGGCCCTCGTGGCCAGGCCAATGGCCAGGGCGCGGAACTGTCTCTGCAGGGCGACAGCATCCGCTTGGCCAGTGCCGTGGTGCTGCCCAGCGGCAAGGTGATCCTGGGGGCCCGGGGTGATGTCAGCCTGACCGATGCGGCGCTGATCGATGTGGCTGGCCGCACCATCGCCTTCAATGACCTGAGCAAATACGGCGCCGGCGGCGAAGTGCTGCTGCAGAGCGCTACCGGCAATGTGCTGCAGGCCACGGGCTCGACCATCGACCTTTCGGCCACCCATAACCAGGCCGGCAAGCTGCGGGCGGTGGCGCTGGACAGTGCGGCCGGGCGGGTAGACCTGGCGGGCAAGGTCCTTGGCGGCAGCAGCGGCTACTACGATGCCGGCGGCACCCTGGTGCCGTTCCTCGGCGCCACGGTGGAAATCCAGGCCCAGCACCTGGGCAGCAGCGGCACCCTGGACGAGCAGTTCGCCGCCCTCAACCAGCGCCTGAACCAGGGCCAGGTCTTTGGCGCACGCAGCTTCCAGCTCAAGCAGGGCGACCTGACCATCGGCGACGGGGTCAGGGCCAGCACCGTCAACGTCTCGGTGGACAACGGCAGCCTGCGGGTTACCGGGCGAGTGGACGCCAGCGGCGAGCGGGTCGGCAGTATCAACCTGGCGGCCGGCAAGGGCCTGACCCTGGACGGTAGCGCGGTGCTCGATGCCCACGGCAGCAAGCTGCGGGTGGATAGCTACGGCAAGATCATCGACTCACCGAACCGCGCCAGCGTGGTGCTCAGCTCGGGCCAGGGCCGCCTGACCCTGGCCGACGGTGCGCGCATCGACCTGCGCCACGGCACCGACGTGGCTGTGGGCAGCGCGGCGGGGCAGAACGACGGCCGCAGCCGCGGCACCCTGGAGCTGAACGCGCCGCGCCTCGTCCAGGCGGACCAGAGCAGCAACGACATCGACATCGATGCCCGCGGCCCGCTGGATATCCAGGGCGCGCGCTCGATTGCGGTCAACGGCATGCTCCGCTACGACGATGCTCCGGAAAAAACCGACGCCACCGCCAGCGGCCGCCCTTACCAGGAAATCACCCAGGCCTACCTGGATGCCAAGCATGCCCAGAGCACGGCCTTTATCAACGCGGCCCTGCAAAACAGCGACCTGCTGCAGAACAAGCTGGCCGGCCTGAACAACGCCGGCTATGCCGACGCCTTCCATCTGCGGCCCGGGGTCGAGATCGTCAGCAAGAGCGCAGACGGCGACCTGGTGGTGCAGGGCGACCTGGACCTGTCGGGCTATCGCTATGCCAGCCTCAACCCCCACAGCCAGAAGACCTCGGTCTACGGTTCCGGCGAGGTCGGCAGCCTGACCCTGCGCGCCGGGGGCGACCTGAATGTCTATGGCAGCATCAACGACGGCTTCGCGCCGCCGCCTGCCACCGTGGACGACAAGGGCTGGGTGCTGCTGCCGGGCGTGGACTTCACCGGCGGCACTATCATCGTGCCGGGCAACGGCGTGACCCTGGCCGACGGCACCGCCTTCCCGGCGGGCAGCACCCTCAACTACGACCTGCCGATCAAGGGGCTGACCGTGGCCGCGGGCACGCGCCTGCCGGTCACGGCGACCCTGGACCAGACCCTGGTACTGCCGGCGGGTACGGTACTGGCGGCGGCGATTCGCGATGCCTCGGGCAACCTGCTGTTCGCCGCCGGCACCCTGCTCGGCGAGCCCCGGACCCTGGTCGCCGGCACCCGTCTGGAGGCCGGGACGCTGTTGACCCAGGGCACCCAGCTGCGGTCCATGACCTGGCCCAAGGGCGTGCCGCTGCCGCAAGTACACCTGGCCAATGTGAACAACAACATCGTCATGCTCGACGGCAGCAAGGCCCTGCCCAAGGGCGGGCTGATCCCGGCCGGCACCAACGTCAAGCTGCCGAGCGGCGTCGACTCGGTGCAGTTGCGGCCCGAAGACGTCGGGCGCCAGGGCAAGCTCTGGGCCATTGCGCCGATGCTTGCCGAAGGCTCGCAATCCTGGTCCCTGCGCCTGGTGGCCGGGGCCGATACCAGCGCAGCCGACAGCCGCATCGTGCAGGCCAACCCACGCAGCGGTGACTTGCATCTGGCGGACAGCCATTACGGGATGTTCGCCAAGGAACTGCCCAGCCAGGTGGTGCGGACCTGGACCCAGGTGGCGGTGGATGACCTGGCCGGCGTAGGGATAGTGGTCAAGGCCGGCGATCCGATCGACGAACAACTGCTGGTGGATCTGGGGCAGACCTCGATCGAGCAGTTCTGTGCCGACAGCCCGGCCTATTGCGCGATCAAGGCCAGCTACGCCTGGACCCAGCTGGCGGTGGACGAGCTGGCGGGCGCCGGGGTGGTGGTCAAGGCCGGCGATCCGATCGATGAGCAACTCCTGCTGGACCTGGGGCAGTCGTCCGTCGCGGCCTTCTGTGAAGAGTCGCCCGCCTTCTGCATGGCCCTGGACAGCAAGACCTATGGCGCAACGCCGTCCAGCAGCCGCTTCAGCGTGATCCGCACCGGCACCGGCGACCTTGAACTGCTCAGCGCCGGCAACCTGAGCATGGACTCGCTGTACGGGGTCTACACCGCCGGTACTTCCTCCACGGCGACGACGGCCGGCGATCCCTACAACCAGCCACGGGCCCTGGGAACGGGAGCCACGGTGCTCAATGACCCGGGCAGTTACTTCGAGCAGTTCGTCAATGGCAGCGGCACCAGCCTGTACCGCGCCTGGTACCCGGAGGCGGGGGGCAACCTGCGGGTCAGTGCCGGGGGCAACCTGACCGGCAACATCAGCAGTACCGCCAACGACAGCCGTGCCTGGCCCAACCCCAAGGACAACGGCCAGGACTCGGCCGAAGTGGGCAACTGGCTGTGGCGCCAGGGCAGCGGCGATGTCGCCACCGGCGGTTCGGCGCAACCCGTTGCCTGGTGGATCAACTTCGGCACCTATGCGGCCAACGGCAGCGCCGACCGGATGCTGGGCTTTACCGGGTTCGGCACCCTGGGCGGCGGCAACCTGGAGCTGAATGTCGGCGGTGACGCGGGCATCCTCCAGCGCCTGACGGACAGCGCCGGCGCCTCCACCGTGGCGCCCCGCAGCCAGGGGCTGGTGCTGGCCGTGGGCAGTACCGGCCGGGTCGCCAGCGATGGCAGCCTGCAACTGACCGGCGGTGGCGACCTGCGGGTGAACATTGCGGGCGCCTTGAACCCGGCCAGCAACCTGGTCATCGAGCATCGCAACGGGGTGGTGGTCAACCTGCGTGGCAGCAGCCATTTGCAGAGTGCCTCCCTGGGCAGCATCGACCTGCACTATGGCGGCACCGCCGTTGACCACAACCCCAGCGAAGCCCGGGCCTTCGACCCGTTGCGCGCCACCCGTGGCCTGGCCCAGGGCGGCCTGACCCTGGTGCCCGGCGATGCCACCTTCAACCTGCAGAGCCGCGGCGACCTGGTGGTGCAGAACGTCGAGGACCCGGGCCGGGTCCGCCAGTTCAACACCGCGCTCTTCAGCCGTGGCAGCCAGCAAGGCAGCGGCCGGAGCTGGTTCACCCTGTGGACCGAGCGTACCGCCATCGACCTGATGTCCCTGGGCGGCAACCTGACCCCGCTCACCAGCCCTGGCAGCACCGATCTGGCGGTGGTCTATCCGTCGATCCTCAGGGCCGTGGCAGCCAGCGGCAGCCTTTACTATGGCAAGGCCGCCAGCGCGCAAGTCGGCGACCTCAACTACCGGGTGCCGCTGTTCCTGGCGCCGGGCGCCGCAGGGCAGTTGCAGTTCCTGGCCCAGGACTCGATCTACGCGGGCGGTTTCACCGTCAGCCAGTCGGGCGCCGCGGCCGCTTCGGTGGCCACGCCCTGGCGTCCGGCATTTGTCGGCAGCATCGAGGGTGAAGTGGTGACCAGCAACCTGTCGGTCAACGGCAACCCGGTCATCGGCTCGATCCTGCCGTTGTTCGCCTTCGGTTCCGGCAGCGTCTCCGGGCTGGTTGCCGGCCCGGCCGGTCCGGCGCGTTTCTATGCGGTGAACGGCGACCTGATGGGGGTCAACAGCGGCCGGATCATCACCTTCGGCCAGGCGGCCTCCCAGTTGCACTCGGGGCAGACCTGGTACGAGGGCAGCCGCCCGGTGTGGATGATGGCCGGGCGCGATATCGTCAGCAGTGGCCGGACCTTCGGCGTCGAGGACCCGGTCAATGGCTCGACCTCCCAGGGCAACCTGTTCGTGCACAACAACCCCAGCGACATCTCCGTCGTCAGTGCCGGGCGCGACATCCTCTACAGCAGCTTCAACGTCGCCGGCCCCGGTACCCTGGAACTGACCGCGGGGCGCAACATCCTCATGGAGGACAAGGTCAGCGTCACCAGCATCGGCGCCGTGGCGCCGGGGGACCGCCGGCCCGGGGCGAGCATCGTGATGCAGGCCGGGTTCGGCCCCAACGGCCCGGACTACCGGCGCTTCGTCGAGGCTTACCTGGACCCGGCCAACCTCGCCCAGCCGGGCGAAAGCCTGTCGGGCGCTAGGGTGGCCAAGACCTACGAGGGCGAACTGCTGGACTGGCTGGCCGAGCGCTTCGGCTTTGTCGGCGACAGCGCCCAGGCCCGGGCCTATTACGCGGCCCTGCCCGCGGAACAACAGCGGGTGTTTGCCCGGAATGTGTATTTTGCCGAGCTCAAGGCCGCCGGCCGCGAGTACACCGAGGAAGGCGGCATGCGCCAGGGCAGCTATGCCCGTGGCCGTGCGGCGATTGCCGGGCTGTTCCCGAGCACCGACGTGGCGGGCAACCCGATCACCTACCAGGGCGATATCACCCTGTTCGGCGGTGCCGGGGTGCACACCGACTTTGGCGGCAACATCCAGATGCTGACCCCCGGCGGCAACCAGACCTTTGGCATCGAAGGCACGGCGCCACCGGCCTCGGCGGGGATCATCACCCAGGGCGCGGGGGACATCCAGCTGTACTCCCTGGGCAGCATCCTGCTGGGCCAGAGCCGGATCATGACCACCTTCGGCGGCTCGATCATGGGCTGGTCGGCGGCGGGCGACATCAACGCCGGCCGCGGTTCCAAGACCACCGTGGTCTATACACCGCCCAAGCGGGTCTACGACAACTGGGGCAACGTCAGCCTGTCGCCGTCGGTGCCCAGCACCGGGGCGGGGATCGCCACTCTCAACCCGATACCCGAAGTGGCGGCCGGCGACATCGACCTGATCGCGCCCCTGGGCACCATCGATGCCGGCGAGGCGGGGATCCGGGTCTCGGGCAACGTCAACATCGCCGCTTTGCGGGTGGTCAACGCGGCGAACATCCAGACCCAGGGCAAGTCCAGCGGGGTGCCGGTCACGGCGGCGGTCAACACCGGCGCCATGACCTCGGCCAGCGCCGCCGGCTCCGCCGCGTCCCAGGCCGCGGAAGATGCGGCCCGCAACCAGCAGGCGGCGGCCAAGCAGGGCCGGGCGTCCATCGTCACCGTGGAAGTGCTGGGCTTTGGTAGCGAACCGGTGCAACGCCCCCGTGAAGACGCCAGCCGCGCCCCGGGCTACAACCCCGACAGCCCGGTGCAGGTGCTGGGCGCCGGGCCCTTGAGCGACCAGGCCCGGGCGCGTTTGACCGACGAGGAGCGCGGGCAACTGACGCTGTAGGTTCTCTCGTGGTAGCAAGGCTTGGGGGGCGATCGTCGATCGCCCCCTTTTTTTGGGAGCAGGGGAGGTGCTATTCCAGGAAGGAATGCAATGAATAAAAACAATGAATTTTAATTATCAAACCGCAGGGCCTAGCCTGTCCCGATCCTTTGAATGGAGCCCTGCCATGACCTCATCCTCGGTAAACCCGGCTGAAAAATTCGACCGCTCGCGGGCCGACGAATACGCCCGCCAGAGCCGTATCGCCCTGGCGGGCTACGACGCCTGCCATGACCTTGCCGCCTGCATGTTGGCGGCCAGCCTGGGTGAGGGGCGTGCGGCCCACATCCTGGCCGTGGGGGCCGGTGGCACGGCCCAGGAGATTATCGCCATGGCTTCCCTGGAACCGGGCTGGCGCTTTACCGCTGTAGACCCCTCGGCACCGATGCTGGAGACAGCGCGCCAGCAGTTGCAGGCGCAGGGTTTGCTGGAGAGGACCGAAGTGCGTCTGGCCACGGTGGACGAACTGGCGGCGGACGAACCCTTCGACGGGGCCACGCTGATCGGCGTGCTGCACCATCTGCCCGGTGATGAAGCCAAGCGGCAACTGCTGCGGGCCATCGCCCGGCGCCTCAAGCCCGGCGCACCGCTGATCGTCGCCGGCAATCATTACGCCTACGCCAGCCAGCCCCTGCTGCTGGCGGCCTGGGGGCAACGCTGGCGCCAGCAGGGCGCGACGGCGGATGAGGTACACGCCAAGCTGGGGAAAATCCTTCAGGGCGCCGACCCGCCCCATTCCGAGGCGGCGGTGCAACGGTTGCTCGAAGAGGGCGGTTTCAGCGCGGGAACACGTTTCTTCAGCAGCCTGTTCTGGGGCGCCTGGTTGAGCCGCAAGCGTTGCTGAGGGGCCGCTCGAACAGCGTAGCTCGGAGCCTGGCACGCCTTCAGGCCGGCAAGCTCCACAAGGTCATCACTCATGGAGTGTCGCCGCATGCCGGGTCAGCCCGCGAGGCTGGTATCGCCTTTGAGCATCTGCTGTACATGAGCAATGTGCCGCCACTGGCGGCCTCGCCCCCCTGTCGGGCAGCCCAGGCGCCGATTGCCGCGCGCCAGGGCATCAATGATCACGCGCCGGTCCTGCTCCTGGCCTGTTCCAGGTTGGCCGCGCCCAGCCAGTAGAACAGCCCGCCGGCGACTATGAACGCTCCCAGCATGTAGAAGATCCAGTGCGCCGGGTGGCTGGCCAGGAGCATGCCGCAGAGTATCGGGCCCAGGGCGCCGCCGAGGTTGGAGAGGTTCTGCGCGCCGTAATACAGGCCTCGCAGGTGTTCGGGGGCGATCAGGTCGATGAACATGTACTCGGCGGGAAACACGATGATTTCCCCCAGGGTGAACACCACCATCGACAGCACCCACAGCGCCAGGCTGGTGGCCAGGCCGAAGCCGCTGACCCCCAGCAGGAACAGGCCCAGCCCCAGTGCCAGCCAGCGGCTCAGGTGGCGCTGGGTAATCCTGCGGCCGATGGCGTATTGCAGGGCGATCACCAGCAGCGCATTGGTCGCCACCAGGGTGCTGATGATGCGATAGGTGGCCTCGGCCGAGGTGGTGACCACCAGGTACTGCGACAGGTACGCCGAGAACTGGCCAAAGACCACGGCGCTGAGCAGGCCGCCCAGGGTGAAGCACACCAGGCGGTAATCCCTTAGCAGCTGTTTGCCCAGGGCCGCGAAGGATAGCGGCCCTGGCGTCGGGCCGGCGGCGCTCAGCTGTCTGTCGCCCCAGCGCATATGGATCGCCAGGAACCCGGCGCCCAGGGCGGCGGAGATCAGGAACGGCAGGCTGATGTCCAGGCGCGCCAGCCCGGCGCCGAGGAACGGGCCCACGGCGTAGCCGATATTGGTCAGGGTGTATTTGATCGAGAAGGCTTCGCTGCGCTGTTCCACCGACAGGCGCTGGGCAAAGCCGGCCTTGATCGCGATGTCGATCACCGCATAGGCCAGGTTGACCAGCACCAGGCACAGGTAGAACAGCCACAGCTGGCGGGCACTGAAGGCGCCGATGAAGCCCAGGGTGAACAGCGCGCAGCAGGCCAGGATCAGCCGGTAGCTGGGCGTGCGGTCCACCAGGAAACCACCGTAGAGGCTCAGCAGCGAGCCGAGGATCATGCTGCTGCCGATCACCAGGCCGATGTCGCTCACTTGCAGGCCGAAAGCACTGCTCAGGTAGATCACCAGGTAGGGCAGGGTGATTGCCCGGGCCAGGGTCAGCACCAGGGTGCCGGCCAGCAGCAGGTTGATTGCTTTCGGGTAGCTTTTCAGGGTGCGCAGCATCCGTGCCTCATCGGTCTGTAACGGCGTTTTTGAGAATGGCAGCCAGCTTACTGGGGAATCTGGTTCTGTTTTATGATGTTTTTTACCCAGTGAATGGAATCAGATTCGTGAATAAGAGGCGCCAATGTTTTCTTCCGAACGCTTGAAGGGGATCGATGTGTTTGTCTGCGTGGCCGACTGCGGCAGCTTCAAGGCCGCCGCCGAACGGCTCAACCTTACGGCTTCCGCCGTCAGCAAGGCCATCGCCCGGCTGGAAGGGCGCCTGCAGGCGCGGCTGTTCCAGCGCACCACCCGCAGCCTGGCGCTGACCGACGCGGGCACGGCCTTCTACCGCACCTGCAGCGGGGTGCTGGCAGACCTGGAAGAGGCCGAGCTGGCGCTGAACGCGGAAAACTCCGAGCTGCGGGGGCGGGTGCGCATCGACCTGCCCGGGACCTTCGGCCGCTCCCAGGTGCTGGGCGCCGTCCTGCGCTTTGCCCGGGAGCATCCGGGCTTGCAGCCGCACATCACCTTTTCCGATCCCGGTGTCGAGCCGCTTGAAGCCGGTGCGGACATCGCCGTGCGCCTTGGCGGCTCGGGGCAGTGGCCGGCGGCGCTGGGGCACCGCTGCCTGGGCCGCGAATGGCACCTGTTCTGCGCCTCGCCCGACTACCTGCGCAGCCATGGCGTGCCGCTGACCGACCAGGACCTTGAGCGCCATCAGTGCATTGCCTATGGCTGGGTGGATGGCCGGGTCAGCCCCTGGAACTTCGCCAGCGGCCGCCCGGGCGAGAGTGAGCGCCGGGTGATGTCCGCCAGTTGCGTGGTGGGCGATGGCGAGGGGCTGTTGATGGCGGTGCAGCAAGGCTACGGCATTGCGCAATTGCCTTCCTGGCTGGTCAAGCGCCAGTTGGAGGACGGAAGCCTGGTGGAGGTACTGCCGCAATGGGCCAGCGAAGGGCAGGCGATCCATCTGCTGTGGCTGAAAAGCCGGCAGGGGTTGCCCAAGGTCAGTGCATTGCTGGAGATGCTGGAACGGAATCTGCGGGGATAACGATGAGAAAAAATGGCAGGGGCGGCTGGATTCGAACCAACGCATGGCAGGATCAAAACCTGCTGCCTTACCGCTTGGCGACGCCCCTGTAGCTGTTGCGACGTTACTTGCCTGAACTGCCGGCCCGGGGAGGGCCGCTGCAAGAACGGGCGCAAATTTATCAACTTATCGGCGGGCTGGGAAGCCCCCTGGTAAAAAAATGAGTTTGAAAACAGCTGCTTAGTCTTTTTCAGGGCACTTTTATCCGTCCCGGGGTTCAAGGGACCAGGTAGCCGGGCTGTGATTCCTTCAGCGGCCGGGCCATGTCCAGTGCGCGGCGGATGGCCCGCAACTCCGCCCCTTCAAGGGCGCGCCGGCCAAATTGATAGTCGTCGCCCCCCGGGCCCAGGTGCACCGAAAGCAGCCCGAACAGCTGCTCGCCCACTGCTTCGATGAACATTTCCATATAGCTTTCGTAACGGCCGTAGGCGCACAGGTAGATCAGCCCCTGGACCTCGGCGCGCTCGCACTCGTGAATGTCATCCCAGGTCAGGCAACTGCCCTGTTCGCCACTGATCAGCGGCAGGTGCCAGGCGTTCGGTACGAGCGGTTGGGCGCGCAGGGCCTCCGGTAGCGGCTGGCAGGACAGCACCTGGAAGCGGTACCTGAGCCTGCCGTGGTGGTTGGCATGCCGTGGCGCGGGCGGCTCGGCGGCCGGGCCGGTGATCCGCACGTGCAGCAGGTGGCTCAGGGCGATTTCCGAGGGTTGCTCGTTCCAGCCATTGAGGTCCGCCAGCGGCGGGCACCAGATCAGTTGCAGGGTTTCACCGAGCACGATGCCGTCCTGGCGTTGGAAGAAGGCTGAGCTCTGCTCGCCCACCACTGGCAGCAGGTCGCGCAGCTGCAAGGTCGGCGCGCCGTAGTCGATGCCCAGGTCGGTGGACCAGAACAGGGGGGTGCAGGTTCTCAGGGTTGCCGGCATGGACGCGAGCCTGTGATGGGGAGGGGGAGGATTCTTCGGTAACTGGCGCCGGATGTCACCTCTGTCTGACTCAATCGGCTACATCCGCTGGCTCAATGTGACCGTGACAGCCCGCTGCCGCGCACTAGTATAGGGAGCCTTGGGCAAGACCTATAAGAACAGCAGAAGGACACACACGCATGCGACGCTGGAACGGTTGGGGGGATGCATCCACGGTGGTCGAATTGCCGGCCCAGGGCGCGGGGTTTCTCGCCGAGCGCCTGGGGCCGGGACGCAGGTTGCCGGAGGCGACCCTGGAGCAGGCCCTGGCCCGGGTGCCGGCATCGCGCCTGCAAGCCCATGACTTGTACAGCATCAGTGCCGAGGACCGGCTGCTGCACGCCCGCGGCCAGAGCCTGGCGGACTGGCTGGCGCTGCGCGAGGGCGAGCTGGGGGCCTACCCGGACGCCGTGGCGTTCCCGGAAACCGCCGAACAGATCCGCCAGTTGCTGGCCCTGGCCGAGGACCGCGACCTGTGCCTGATTCCCTACGGCGGGGGCACTTCGGTGGCCGGGCACATCAACCCCGGCTGGTCCGAGCGGCCGGTGCTGACGGTGTCCCTGGCGCGCATGAGCCGCCTGCTGGACCTGGACGAAGACAGTCTGCTGGCGACCTTCGGTCCCGGGGCCAGCGGCCCTCAGGTGGAAAGCCAGCTGCGGGCCCGGGGCTACACCCTGGGGCACTTTCCCCAGTCCTGGGAACTGTCGACCCTGGGCGGCTGGGTCGCCAGCCGCTCCAGCGGCCAGCAGTCGTTGCGCTACGGGCGCATCGAGCAGCTGTTCGCCGGCGGCACCCTGGAAACCTTTGCCGGGCCGATGCCCATCGCCACCTTTCCGGCGTCCGCCGCCGGGCCGGACCTGCGCGAGGTGGTGCTGGGCAGCGAAGGGCGCTTCGGGATCATTTCCGAGGTCAAGGTGCGGGTCAGCCGCCTGCCCGATGACGAACGTTTCTACGGGGTGTTCCTGCCCGACTGGCAGCAGGCCCTGCAGGCGGTGCGCGCCCTGGCCCAGGCCCGGGTGCCGCTGTCGATACTGCGCCTGTCCAATGCCCTGGAGACCGAAACCCAGCTGGCCCTGGCCGGCCACCCGACGCAGATCGCCTGGCTGGAAAAGTACCTGGCCTTGCGCGGCGCCGGGGCGGGCAAGTGCCTGTTGACCTTCGGCGTGACCGGCAACCGCCGGCAGAATGCCCTGTCCCTGCGCCAGGCGCGCCAGCACCTGAAGGCTTTCGGCGGGGTGTTCACCGGCACCCTGCTGGGCAAGAAATGGGCGCAGAACCGCTTTCGCTTTCCCTACCTGCGCGAAAGCCTGTGGAATGCCGGCTACCTGGTGGACACCCTGGAGACCGCCACTGACTGGAGCAATGTCGACCGCCTGCTGCAACGCATCGAGCAGAGCCTGCGTGACGGCCTGGCCGCTGAGGGCGAGCAGGTGCATGTGTTCACCCACCTGTCCCATGTCTATGGCGAAGGGTCGAGCATCTACACCACCTACGTGTTCCGCCCGGATGCCCAGTACCCGGCGACCCTGGCCCGTTGGCAGGCGCTCAAGCACGCTGCCAGCCAGACCATCGTCAACCACCGCGGCACCATCAGCCACCAGCACGGCGTGGGCAAGGACCATGCGCCGTACCTGCTGCGGGAGAAGGGCCCGCTGGCCATCGATGCGCTGCAGGCCCTGAGCCGCCACTTCGACCCGGCCGGGCGCCTCAACCCCGGCACCCTTTTGGAGCCCCGTGAACCATGAGCCAGGACTGGAATGCCCAGTGGCGCCAAGAGGCGTTGTCCGGGCTGGCGGCGCAAGCCTGGGACCTGATCGTGATCGGCGGCGGCATCAGCGGCGCCGGCATCCTGCGCGAAGCGGCGCGGCGCGGCTGGCGCTGCCTGCTGCTGGAACAGCGAGACTTTGCCTGGGGCACCTCCAGCCGCTCCTCGAAGATGGTCCATGGCGGCTTGCGCTATATCGCCAAGGGCCAGTGGCGCCTGACCCGGGATTCGGTGCGCGAGCGCCAGCGCCTGTTGCAGGAGGCCCCGGGGCTGGTGGAGCCCATGAGCTTCCTGATGCCCCATTACCGCGGCAAGTTTCCCGGGCCCAGGGTGTTCGGCGGCCTGCTGAGTGTGTATGACGCCCTGGCCGGGCGGCGCAATCATCGCTTCCACGATGCCCGGCAGCTGGCTTTCCTGGCCCCCGGGGTCAAGGAGCCGGGGCTGTTGGGGGGGACCAGTTTTCTCGACGCCCTGACCGACGATGCGCGGCTGGTGATGCGGGTGCTGGCCGAGGCCCGGGCCGATGGCGCCCAAGTGTTCAACGGCGTTCGGGTCACCCGCCTTTTGCGCGAGAACGGGCGGGTCTGCGGGGTGCAGATCGAGGACAGTGAAGGCGGGCAGCCGCAACAGGTGCGCTGCGCGGCCCTGGCGGTCGCTACCGGCGCCTGGGCCGAGCGCCTGCGCCCGGCGGACCGCGTGCGCCAGCTGCGGCCCTTGCGCGGCAGCCATCTGCTGCTGCCGGGCTGGCGCTTGCCGGTGGCCCAGGCCTTCAGCTTCATGCATGCCGAGGATGGCCGGCCGGTGTTCGTCTTCCCCTGGGAGGGCGCCACCGTGGTCGGCACCACCGACCTGGATCACCGCGATGACCTGGACCAGAGCGCCAGCATCAGCCAGGAAGAGCTTGAGTACCTGCTGGCCGCCTGCGCCCAGCAGTTTCCCCAGGCCCTGATCACTGCCGGCGACGTGCTGTCGACCTGGGCCGGGGTGCGCCCGGTGGTGGCCAGCAGCGACGGCCAGCAGGGCAAGCCTTCCAATGAAACCCGCGAGCATGTGCTGTGGCAGGAACCCGGCTGCGTGACCCTGGCCGGCGGCAAGCTCACCACCTTCCGGCCCCAGGCCATCGAAGTGCTGCAGGCCTGCGGAGCGATGCTCGGGCGTGAAGTGGTGGACGACGGCGCCCCGGTCTTCACGCCTGTGGCGCCCCTGGAGATCCCCGGCCTGAGCGGCGCCCAGGTGCGGCGCCTGGCTGGCCGCCACGGCCGCCATCTGCCGCGGCTGGCGCAGTGGGTGGCGACCCTGGGCGGCGATTGCGTCGGCGCCAGCGACACCCTGTGGGCCGAGCTGGCGTTTGCCGCCGAGGCGGAAATGGTCCTGCACCTGGACGACCTGCTGCTGCGCCGCACCCGCATCGGCTTGCTGCTGGCCGAGGGCGCCGCCCAGTACCTGCCGGCCATCCGCCGCCTGTGCCAGCCACAGCTGGGCTGGGACGACGAGCGCTGGCAGGCCGAGGAACAGCGCTACCGGGCCCTGTGGCAACGCCATCACAGCCTGCCGCCACTCGCCTAACGATGCTCAACCAAGAGAGCCCCATGGATAACCACAACAACAATAAGCAGGACTACCTGCTGGCCATCGACAACGGCACCCAGAGCGTTCGTGCGCTGCTGTTCGATCTCAAAGGCAACCTGCTGGGCAAGGGCAAGGTGGAGCTTGAAGCCTATTTTTCCAGCCGGCCCGGCTGGGCCGAACAGCACCCCGACTACTACTGGGCCAAGCTCGGCGAAGCCTGCCAACTGCTCTGGCAGCAGACCGGCATCGACCGTTCGCAGATCCGCGGCGTGTCCCTGACCACCCAGCGCGGCACCCTGATCAACGTCGATGCCCAGGGCCGCGCGCTGCGCCCGGCGATCCTCTGGCTCGACCAGCGCCAGGCCGAGGTCGAAGGCAAGATCAAGGGGCCCTGGGGCTGGTTGTTCAAGTTGATCGGCGCCGAGGCCACGGTGGATTATTTTCGCGCCCAGGCCGAGGCCAACTGGGTGGCTCAGGAGCAGCCCGAAGTGTGGGCCGCCACCGAGAAGTTCCTGTTGCTCTCGGGCTTTCTCACCCATCGCCTGACCGGCAATTTCGTCGACTCGGTGGGCTGTTGCGTGGCCTACCTGCCGTTCGACTACAAACGCCTGCGCTGGGCCGCCCCCAGTGACTGGAAGTGGCAGGCCCTGGCGGTGCGCCAGGAGCAGTTGCCGACCCTGCTCAAGCCCGGGGAAACCCTGGGCCGGATCACCGCCGAGGCCAGCCGCCATACCGGCATACCCGAAGGCCTGCCGCTGATTGCCGCGGGTGCCGACAAGGCCTGCGAAGTGCTGGGCTCGGGCGTCCAGGACTCGACCACCGCCTGCCTGTCCTACGGCACCACGGCCACCATCACCACCACCCGTTCGCGCTACCTGGAAGTGGTGCCGCTGATCCCGCCGTACCCGGCGGCGGTGCCGGACCACTACAACTGCGAGGTGATGATCTTTCGCGGCTACTGGATGGTCAGCTGGTTCAAGCAGCAGTTCGGCCTGCGCGAAGTGCAGCAGGCGGCGGAGCAGGGGCTGGAGCCGGAGCAGCTGTTCGACGCCCTGGTCCAGGCGGTGCCGCCCGGGTCCATGGGCCTGACCCTGCAACCCTACTGGTCGCCGGGCATCCGCGAGCCGGGCATGGAAGCCAAGGGGGCGATGATCGGCTTTGGCGACGTGCACACCCGGGCGCACATCTACCGGGCCATTCTCGAAGGCCTGGCCTATGCCCTGCGCCAGGGCATGGAGCGCATCGAAAAGCGCTCCAGGCTGAAGATCAGCCGCCTGCGGGTGGCCGGCGGCGGCTCCCAGAGCGACGCGGCCATGCAACTGACGGCGGACATCTTCGGCCTGCCGGTGGAGCGGCCCCATGTCTATGAAGCCTCGGGGCTGGGTGCGGTGATCGCCTGCGCAGTGGGCCTGGGGCTGTACCCGGACTTCGCCACGGCCATCAGTGCCATGACCCGGGTTGGCGCAGTGTTCGAGCCCCAGCCCCAGGCGCAGCAGATGTACCAGCGGCTGTACAGCGAGGTCTACCTGCGCATGTACCGCCAGCTCAAGCCGCTGTACCAGAGCATTCGCGAGATCACCGGTTACCCGGCTTAGCGAAAGCGCCGGCCAGCGGCCGGCAGGGGGGCGAACCTCTGCGGGGTAAAAAGTTCTTCCAGGCGCCAGGGCTGATCTATCGTGATCAAGGGGCAGGGCCCCTTCGACCCCCCACGCCTGCGAGACGAGCATGAACCGCCAGGAAGCGCTGAACATCCTGTGGAAGCGACTGTTCCTCATCTTTGTACTGCTATTGGCGGCATCCCTGGTGTCGGTGGCCATGGCCGATGGCTACACCATTCCCTCGGTGGTGTTCATTGCCGGCAACATCGGCGGCTATGTCGGTTTTCACCGCCAGCTTTCCAGCCTCAGCGAGGAGGAAATCATTGGGCTGTGCAGTTCCTGGTTCAGCCTGGTACTGCCGTCATTCATCGGCGGCATCCTCGCGGGGCTGCTGTATATCCTGTTCATTTCCGGGGTGGTGCAAGGGGAGCTGTTTCCAAAGATCGTCGCCGATGAAACCTGTCGCTACAGCGAGAACAGCTTCTATGTGATCTTCTGCCAGCACGCCGGTGGCTATGCCGCCTACGCCAAGCTATTGTTCTGGTCCTTTGTCGCGGGGTTCAACCAGAACTACGTGGTGGACCTGATCGACAACATCAAGGGCAGCCAGAAGACGGAGAATCAGCCATGAGTGAACAGAGCAAAGGGCCGGCGTCGTACTTCCCCTCCATTGAAAAGCACTACGGCCAGCCCATCGGGCACTGGCTGGAGCTGCTGGCAACGGTCGACGGCAAAAAGCATATGGAGCTGGTGGCCTGGCTCAAGACCGAACACGGCATGGGCCATGGCCACGCCAATGCCCTGGTGGCGCACTTCCTGGCGGCCAGCAAGGGCCGCTAGTCCCCGGGGCGCCATTCTTCGCCAGTGAAAGCCTGACTGCCGACATCCGCTTTCCTGGCGAAAAAAGCCAAATTCCCCTGTGTTCTCTTCGTTCTTTCCTACGTCGCACCTTGCATTGCCCTCTTTCTGCCTGTCGGAGTTTTCTCGATGTCTTCGCCAAAATCCTTGCCCACGGCCCTGTTGGGCCTGGCCCTGGCCTGCCCGGCATTTGCCGAAACCCGTGCCGTGGAGCTGGCTCCGGCGCAGGTCCTGGGGCAGGAACAGGGCGGTGAGGGGCAGCCGGAGCAGGAAGCCGCGGCGCGGCTGGCCCAGGTGCCCGGCGGCACCAATGTGGTGGACATGCGCCGCCCGCTGCAGGGCCGGGTGGCCAGCAACCAGGATGTGCTGGCCTACCAGCCCGGGGTCTATGCCCAATCGGCGGGCAACGAAGGGGTGAAGATCTCGATCCGCGGCTCGGGCATCAACCGCGCGCCGGGTGCCCATGCCTCGGGGCTGTACACCATGCTCGACGGTCTGCCCCTGACCGGCCCTGGCGGCACCCCCTATGAGTTGCTGGAGCCCCTGTGGGTCGACCACGTAGAGGTGCTGCGCGGCGCCAACGGGTTCGACCGTGGCGCCCTGGCCCTGGGCGGGGCCATCGACTACGTCAGCCACACCGGCTATGACGCACCGCTGTTGCAGGTGCGCTACGCCACTGGCAGCCACGGTTATCAGCAGCGTCAGGTCAGTTCCGGGCAAGTGCTGGGGGATTTCGACTATTACGTGTCATTGACCGACTCCAATGCCGACGGCTACCAGGATCACACCCGCAGCCAGAGCAAGGGGCTGATCGGCAACTTCGGCTACCGCTTCAACCCGAACCTGGAAACCCGCTTCTACCTGCGCTACCGCGAGACCGACAACGATCTGGCCGGGCGCGTGACCAAGCGCTCCATCGAACACGACCCGCGGGCGGCCAACCCGGCCTACGTCAGCCGCGACGACCGGCGCAAGCAGCCGGGCAGTACCTTTGTCGGCAACAAGACCACCTATTACCTGGACGACGATTCGAGTATCCAGGCCGGGCTGGTGTACCACGACTACCCCATGGACCTGCGCGAAGGCCCCAACCGTCTGAAGGTGGCCTACAGCGACGTCAGCGGCACCCTGGACTACAAGCGCCGCGACAGCCTCTGGGGCCTGGAAAGCCGCAGCACCCTGGGCCTGCGGGTGACCAAGCACCTGCCCAATGACGGTGCCAGCGAGTTCGTGCGCATTCCCACCGGCAATACCGCGACCTACGCGCCGGGCACGCGGATCCGCAACTTCACTTACCAGGGCTCGGACACCGTCCTGCACGTTGGCAATGACCTGGAGATCGCCGACGACCTGTGGCTGACCACCGGGCTGGCGGCCATCTACACCCGCCGCGAAAGCGCGGTGACCTACCCCGAGGGCGGCGGCAAGACCAGCCTTGGCGACTGGGACTACGCGCCGCGCCTGGGCCTGCGCTACCAACTGAACCCGGATCTGCAACTGTTCGCCAACCTCAGCCGCTCGGTGGAAGCGCCACACCCCTGGTCGCTGATCTACAGCGCCAATCAGCGTTTTCCGGCCGGCAGCGGCGTCGCCACCGGTGCCCAGCGCGACCCGGTCAAGCTGCGCAATCAGACCGCTACCACCCTGGAACTGGGCGGGCGCGGCGACAGCAGCCTGGGCCAGTGGAGCCTGGCCTGGTACTACGCCCAGGTGCGCCACGAACTGCTTTCGGTGCTGCCGGACGCCAACGCCACCACGCCTTACGAACTCAACGCCAGCCCCACCGTGCACCAGGGTGTGGAAGCCAGCCTGCAGAGCGAGCTGTGGTCGCGCCCGGGCGTCGGCCGCCTGAGCCTGCGCCAGGCCTATACCTTCAGTGATTTCCACTACCGCGACGATCAGCGTTTCGCCGACAACCGCCTGCCGGGCCTGCCCATGCACTACTACCAGGGCGAGCTGCGCTACGACTGGCCCCTGGGCTTCTTCGCCGCGGTCAATACCCAGCTGGTGTCCAAGGTGGCGGTGGATTACGCCAACAGCTACTACGCCGATCCCTATGCGCTGTTCGGCGCCACCCTGGGCTACAACGCGCCGAAGAACGACTGGCAGACCTGGGTCGATGTGCGCAACCTGACCGACAAGCGCTACGCCGCCACCGTGACCCCGGGCTATGACGACAAGGGGCTGGACGCGGCGCGTTCAACGCCGGGGGAGGGGCTGGGGGTGTACCTGGGGGTGTCCTGGAGCCTGCGCTGAAAGCAGGGCCGCGAGCGAGCCGACACCCGCCAATGAAAGTGCCCGCAGCAGCGGGCACCTGGTTCATGCCGGGCGGTGTCAGCCCGGGCGGCAGTGATTTACCACTGGCCCGAGAACACGCAGGTCAGCGCTTCGATGGCGCTGAACTTCCACAGCGAGTCGCCGCAGTCGCTGGCAAAGGCGTGGGCGTTGGAGGCGGTGAGGGCCAGGGCGATGGCCGAGGCATAGACGATTTTCTTGAGCGACATGGGAAAACTCCTTGTTATGAATCCGCACGTTCTTGTAGGCGCCGTCCTGAAGGGGGGGCTGCTGCGGACTATAGGCCCGTGCTGCCTCCGGCACTATTAGCCCGAGTGTGCTAATGGCCCATGCGCATCACTGTGCCACCCGGCCCTGGCTCAGTTGCGAAAATACAGCTCGTCCAGCTGCCGCCGGCGTATCACCAGGTACTCCTCCCAGACCTTGGGGAAATCCTCGTCCCGGGTCAGGGGGAAGGTCAGGTAGTAAGTCCGACCGGTGACACTGATGTACTCCCGCACCCGCTTGTACGCCGGCTGTTCCAGCAGCGAGATGTATTCGTCATAGGCGTAGTGGTAGTGGGAAATCGTCACCCGATGGGGCGCGATCATGCAGCGGGAGAAGTCGATCACCCAGCCATGGCTCATGTCGCTGCCCAGGTAGCCGTAGACCCCATCCTCGGAGAGGCTGATGGCTTTTCGTGCCTGTACCCCATCCTCATCGTTGACCAGCACGATCTGGCTTTCGAAGTAGCGGATGGCCTGTTGCTCGGGGCCGCGCAACTGCAGGTTCCAGCCGACGGCGCCCATGCGGAACTCGCCCTGCTCGGTATATTCGGCAGTCCAGCCGTTGGCAAGGGTAATGCGGTGTGTGGTCATTGTCGTCCTGGTGATGGCTGTCCCTGAAGGCTGGGGATTGTACGTCAGCCGCTGTGCGAAACGGCAGGGCCCGTGGCGCCCGGTCAGTCATGCCAGCATGCGAGCTGTCCTGTGACTGTGGCCGTGCCCTGTGGCTAGTTCGCCAGTGCGTGGCGCAGATGCGCCAGGGCCCGGGTTTCGACCTGGCCCTGGTCGCTCCCCGGACTGAAGACCGCGCAGCAGGCGCTGGTGCCGGCGACGTTGGCGCGATAGACCGCCAGCGTGCTGCCGGGGCCGCTGCCGGTGTGGCCGTAGAGCGTCAGGCCAGACTCGACAGTGCCCACCATCAGGCCCATGGCATAGCCGGGAGCGACCCAGGGCCGGCCGGCCATCGGCCCGCCCAGAACCTGGGCCTGCTGCATGCCTGCCAGCAGTGCCGGGGGCAATAGCGCGCTGCTCAACAGCCGATCCAGCAGCAGCACCGCCTCCGCCAGGGGCCCCACCAGCAGGCCGTGGTAGACCCAGCCGGGGTGGTAGTCGCCCAACTGGCCCAGGTCCACATCCCGCAGGTCTTCGCGGGTCACAGCGAGGCGCGTGCGAGACAAGCCCAGGGGCGCCAGTACCCGTTGTTGCAGGGCAAGGTGCAGGGGCAGGTCCGTCGCCTGCTGGATCAGCTGCGCCACGAACAGGTAGCCCACATTGGAGTAGCGCCACTGGCTGCCGGGGGCGTAGCGCAGGCGGCTGGCGTCCAGGCGCTGCAGCATCTGTGCGCCGGGCCATGCATCCTCGTTGCGCAAAACCGCGTCGTGGTAGTCGCTCAGCTCGCTGTAGTCCGCCAGCCCGGCCTGATGCCGCAGCAACTGGCGCAGGGTGAAGGGGCCCTGGGGCAGCGGCTCATCCAGCCCCAGCAGGCCGTCGCGCACCAGGGTCAGGGCCGCTGCGCAAAGCACGGTCTTGGTGAAGCTCCACCAGGGCACCAGTGGCTGGGGTTGCTGTGGGGCCAGTGGTTGGCCGTTGTGGATCAGGGCATGAAGCACGGAGGGGATGTCCTTGATGGGCTGTGTTGCCGCGCGCTGTTGGGTCAATCAGGCCGTGAGCGGCCCTGCAGGGTACGGCATAATGCGCGGCCGTTTTGGCTAAACCTAGGAATTGATCAGGAGGATCAGGCTGGCTATGTACAGACTTGGGCACATGATAGACAACCAGTGGGTCGAGCACAGTTATCCGCCGGTATTCGTGGTGGCCCCCGTTGGCGAGGGGCAGCGCGTGGTGGCGGGCGTTCCAGGCTCGGACCCGCAGGTCCTGCTCAGCCTGCTGGGCTGCCTGGCCGAACCGCTGGTGCTGCTGTTCGTGCTGCACACGCCCCGGGACGAATCGCAAGCCGGACGCTACTGGAGCCCGCAGCTGTCGCGTGAGGACGTTCAGGATTTCATCTACGACTTCAAGCCACTGCTCTGTGGCGACAGCCGTTTCGACCTGTGGGTCCACTCGCCCGAGCAACAGGCCACCGTGGTCTGGGACCGGCACAACCTGATCTATGGCTACGGGCCGCTGGAAGACTACGCCACGGCCCTGCGCGCACTGGGCTTCGGCCATGGCGAGCCGCAGTTGCCCGTGCCCCATACCCACCACTACCACCCGCAGCTGGACGACCTGTGCCGGCAGTTGCTCACCCACTTCGATTGGCAGCACTCGCCATTGCGGCCAGAGGATGAGCAGTGAGGGAGTGAGGTTAAGTCCAGGGTTTGCAGACCCTGGGCCGGAGCCTGCATGAGGGGCGCTTGAAACGCCCGGATCAGGCTTGAATCGGCTGGCCGATGCAGCGCTGGAAGAGCTGTTCCATAGGCTCCAGGTGGCCGTTGAGAGTCAGGTGGTTGTCTGAGCCTGGTGCAGGCAAGTCAAATGGCAAGTGGATTACCCGCGGCGTGAATCGGGGCCGTTGCGGCCCCGGTCCCGGTTTGTCACTGGCCGCTATGCAAGGCCGGCGTGCGCGGTGGAATCAGGCGCTTGCTGCCGGTGGCCTCGAAGGCCGAAGCCAGGCGCAGCAGGCTCGAGTCGTCATAGGCGCGCCCGGCGAAGGTCAGCCCCACCGGCATGCCGATGTCCGCCATCACCCCCATGGGCACGGTAACGGTGGGCACCCCCAGGTGGCGGATGGCGAGGTTGCCGTTGGCCACCCACACGCCGTTGCTCCAGGCGATGTCTGCCGACTCGGGATTGATATCGGCATCGGCCGGGCCAACGTCGGCCACGGTGGGGAACAGCACGGCGTCCAGCCCCAGGCGGTCCATCCAGTCTTCCAGGTCGATGCGCCGGGTCTGCTCCAGGCCGCGCAGGCCGTCGGCCAAGGTGGCGATCTGGTCCCAGGTCTTGAGCCCGCGCTTGGCCATGTTCACGTATTCGTCCATGCCGGCGGCCAGGTCGTCTTCGCGGTTGGGCAGGGTGCCGGGGTCGTGGGGGAAGATCTGCGGCCCGTCGACATTCGCCAGGCGGTTGAGCTTGGGGTCGTCGTTGGCCCGCAGGAAGTCGTCGAAGGCCCAGCCCGAGAGCTCCCACAGCTCGTCGTGGAGGAACTCCTTGCTGACCAGGCCGCGGTTGTACACGGTCGGCGCGCCGGGGCGGTCGCCCTCGCAGTTGGACACCAGGGGGAAGTCCACTTCCAGTACTTGCGCGCCGGCGGCCTCCAGGGCCTGGCGCGCCTGTTCCCAGAGGCTGATCACCGAGAGCCGGGTATGGATGCGCTGGCCGGTGGGGCCGCCGATGCCCGGTTTCTCGCTGGTGCCGGCCTCAGGGTCGGCATTGATGTACATGCGCGGCACGCCAAGGCGCTTGCCCTTGAGCGCCGCGGCGCCGGCCGCCAGTTGCGGGTAGGAGGCCGGGCGCACCGAAGCGACGCTGGGGATCGGCACCCAGGGCTGCAGGCGCCACAGGTCGCCGCGGGTGTCCGGGTCTTCGGCCACCACCACGTCCAGCACTTCCAGGAGGTCGGCCATGGTCCGGGCAAAAGGCACCACCACGTCCATGGTCGGGGTCAGCGGCCAGTTGCCGCGCACCGAGATCACCCCGCGCGACGGGGTATAGGCGCACAGCCCGTTGTTGGAGGCCGGGCCACGGCCGCTGGACCAGGTTTCCTCGGCCAGGCCGAAGGCGGCGAAGCTGGCGGCGGTGGCGGTGCCGGCGCCATTGGACGAGCCCGAGGCGAAGGGCGCGGTCAGGTAAGCGGCGTTATAGGGGCTTTCGGCGCGGCCATACACGCCACGCTGCATGCCGCCGTTGGCCATGGGCGGCATGTTGGTCTTGCCCAGGCAGATGGCCCCGGCAGCCCGCAGGCGCTCGATGGTGAAGGCGTCGCGGTAGGCCACCAGCTCGGCGAAGGCCGGGCTGCCGGAAGCAGCCGTCAGGCCCTTGACCAGGTAGCTGTCCTTGGCGGTGTAGGGAATGCCGTCCAGCGGGCCCAGGGTCTGGCCCTTGGCGCGGCGCTCATCGGCGGCCCGCGCCTCGTTCAGCGCCTCGGGGTTGCGCACCACCACGGCGTTGAGGGCGGTGGCGGTGTTCGGGCCGTCATAGGCCTCGATCCGCGCCAGATAGGCCTGGACCAGTTCCACCGAGGTGGTCTGCCCGGATTCCAGGGCAGCGCGCAGGTGGGCAATGGAGACTTCGGTGACTTCGATCATGCTGCTACCGCCGTTGGCTGGTGGGTGATGAGGTGCAGAGGGCGCAACGGGGCGCGGGTTTTCGGGTATTGGCTGTGCATGGTGATTCTCGTGGTACGGCTGGCACGACAAGGGTGGCATGGGAACGCTGGGGGCCTTTTTAGCATCTAGTGCGGGGCAGAGGAATCGGCTTGATGGATTATTGCTTCAGGCCAGCTGCGCCAGGGCCTGCGGGCTCCACGTTGAACTCGCCAAGGTAGTCCAGGGTTGCCGTGCTTGCGGGCAGGCGTTGATTGGCGCCGCCGGAGATCGATTTGTGGTCACCGTAAATCGACTCGCAGCCAACGATGATGAAATGGCTGTAGCCGGAGTCGGTGCGCGTGCGCAGCTGGTGTTTTTCGGCGTCGCTGCGGATCAGCGATTCCAGGTATTGCGGGCCGTCTTCACTGCCGATCAGCTCGACGAAATCGGAGTCCATGTAGTACCCCAGCTCCTGTTTGAGGCCCCAGCTGGGGTTGCGTGCTTCCCAGGCGCTGAACTCGGCGTCGCTGGCGTCGGCCCCGGGTTCGGGCTCCCACTGTTCGAAGGCAAACCGTTCGGCCTCTGCCTGGTCCGGGAACCGGGCAGCGAACAGGTAGAAAGGAAAGTAGGCATCGGCTTCTGACATGGACGGCTAGGCTCCTTGGTTCAGATCAGGCTGGCGCGCTGCAAATGGCTGATATGACCATGGCCGGCGGCGCTCAAGCGCACGGCCAGGTCTTCCCGGGCCTGGGCCCCGCCGCTGCGCACGTACTCCAGCTCCGCGGCGGTGATCAGCACCACCGGCACCAGGGTCACGGGGGACAGCGGCATGTCTTCCAGGCGTGTCGGGAAGTCCGGGGCCGGGCCGCCCACCAGTACCCCGGCGCAGTCGTCGGCGCTGATGAAATGCGCTGGCAGTTGCTCGCTCATGGCGCGGGACTGGCTGACGCCGGGCAGTTCCAGGGACAGCACCCCGTAGCGCTGCAGGCGTGCAGTGAGGCCACCGGCATCGGCCGTGGTGTTGGCCACGCAGCGCAGCAGTTCGAAAGCCCAGCTATCGGCGAACGGATAGACATCACCCACCGCGCCCTGGGCATGGGGTGGGATGTCCGGGGTTTCGACGAACAGTTCCATCTCGAAACCATTGCCCAGATCATCGCCTGTGACCCCATCGAACGGGTCGGACAGGCCCTCGGTGGCGAGAATGATGCCGTTGTTGCGACGCACGATGCGATAGGCCTGGCGCGTGGAGGGCCAGTGCGAGCCGCCCATGAAACTGGGGCTGATGGCGAAGCCCAGGACGTCTTGCTCACAGTGGCCGACCGCTTGCCAGTGGCGATCGAGGCAGGCGGCACCGGCCTCCATCAGGGCAATGCCGGCCAGCTCTGCTTGGGTTGGCTGGTACTGGGCGTAGGGCTCCTCTGCGGCGGCCGGCTCGCCGGCGGGCAGGGTGGGCTCGGCCTTTTGTGGCGCCGGCTTTTTGAAGACGCTGAGCAGTTTTTCCAGGAAATTCATCGGGCGATCCTTGCGGGGCAAGTGCGTTGCACAAGGCGCACAGCACAGGGGTAGAGAGAGGGGGCACATTGTGACGGGTTTGCCGTGCCCATGGAAACCGACGGATGCAAGTTGCACGAAGCCTTGCCTTGCCGGTGTGGCTGCCCGAGAATCCGCCCCGGTCCGCTATCAAGGAAAGTGATCAGCATGTCTTACCCGAAGAAGCTAAGTCCGGAGTTTTCCGGGGCACTGAGAACCTTCAGTTTCTGGGTCGCCAACGGCACCTTGGGCTATCCGTTGCTGGAAGGCGTCGACTACCGCAGTTGCCTCGGGGACGAGCCGAGCATGCTGGAGATGGCCTATGCCATTTTTGCCAATGTGCTGGAGCTGGACGAGCAGGGCGTACCGGTGAATGCCAAGTACGCCGAGCACCGGGCGGCGCAGTACATCCGCCAGTATTGCGATCCGGGCTACCAGGCACGGCCGGCGTTCGAGGACTGGGAGCAGGAGCTGTACGGCCCGCCCGAGCGGGACGACAGCAAGCCCTGGCCAGCCGGCGTGGCCTAGGTTTTTCGACGGCTGGATACAAGCCTCTGGCACTATGGCTTCGAAACGACGAACCCCCTCATCAAGGATTATGAATGTCGCTGATTTCGCAACGTGTAGAACTGGCCCGACAGGGTGCCAACGACAAGGTGATTTGCCGCATGGCTTCGGGCTGGGCGGTGATGGGCGATGTGCAGTTTCTTGAGGGCTATTGCCTGTTGTTGCCAGACCCGGTGGTGGCCAGCTTGAACGACCTGGATGCCCAGGCCCGGGCCACCTACCTGCTGGACATGGCCCGCATCGGCGATGCGCTGCTCGAGGCCACCGGAGCGCTGCGCATCAACTATGAAATCCTCGGCAACTCGGAGCCTGAGTTGCATTGCCATATCTTTCCCCGCTACGCCTCGGAGCCGGAAGGCAAGCGCCGGATGCCGGTGTGGTTCTACGACTGGAAGACCGCGCCGCCCTATGTCGAGGCCGAGCACGGCCCATTGCGCCAGCAGCTTGCCCGGATACTGGTTGGCCAATTGTAGGAGCGAGCTTGCTCGCGATGGTCGTTAACGAAAACGCCGCGTTCACTGGGGGAGCGCGGCGTGCTTGAGTGCTTCGCGAGCAAGCTCGCTCCTACAAGGGGCTGTTGATCAGCGGTTTGCTGCGCTCCACTTGGCTCGCGCTGCGTGCAGCTTCTTGTAGCTGTCGATCAGCCGCAGGTGGCGGTCCAGGCCTTCGAGCTGCAGGTTGGTCGGGGTCAGGCCGTAGAAGCGCACGCTGCCTTGCACCGAGCCGATCACCGCGTCCATCCGTTCGTTGCCGAACATGCGCCGCAAGTTGGCCTCGTAGTCGCCCAGTTCCAGCTCGTCGTCCAGCTCCACTTCCAGCACCGCGTTCAGGGCCTGGTAGAACAGCCCGCGCTCGACGGTGTTGTCGTTGTATTGCAGGAACATCTCCACCAGCTCCTTGGCCGGGTCGAACTGCCCCAGGGCCACGTGGATCAGCAGCTTCAGCTCCAGGATGGTCAACTGGCCCCAGGCGGTGTTGTCGTCGAACTCGATGCCGATCAGGGTGGTGATGTCGGTGTAGTCGTCCAGTTCGCTTTCTTCCAGGCGCTCCACCAGCGAGCGCAGGCCGTCTTCGTCCAGGCTGTGCAGGTTGAGGATGTCTTCACGGAAGAACAGCGCCTTGTTGGTGTTGTCCCAGATCAGGTCGTCCACCGGGTAGATTTCCGAGTAGTCCGGCACCAGGATGCGGCAGGCCGTGGCCCCCAGGTGTTCGTACACCGCCATGTAGACTTCCTTGCCCAGGCCCTCGAGGATGCCGAACAGGGTCGCGGCCTCCTCGGCGTTGGCCGCCGCTCTTTCACCGCTGCTGCCCTGGCTGGTGAAGTCCCACTCGACGAATTCGAAATCCGCCTTGGCGCTGAAGAAACGCCACGACACCACGCCGCTGGAGTCGATGAAGTGCTCGACGAAGTTGTTCGGCTCCATCAGCGCCTGGCTTTCGAAGGTCGGCTGCGGCAGGTCGTTCAAGCCTTCGAAACTGCGGCCCTGGAGCAGTTCGGTGAGGCTGCGCTCCAGCGCCACCTCCAAGCTCGGGTGGGCACCGAACGAGGCGAACACGCCGCCGGTGCGCGGGTTCATCAGGGTCACGCACATCACCGGGAACTCACCGCCCAGGGACGCATCCTTGACCAGCACCGGAAAGCCTTGTTCTTCCAGGCCCTGGATGCCGGCCAGAATGCTCGGGTACTTGGCCAGCACTTCCTGAGGTACATCCGGCAGGGCCATCTCGCCTTCGAGAATCTGGCGCTTGACCGCCCGCTCGAAGATCTCCGACAGGCACTGCACCTGGGCTTCGGCCAGGGTGTTGCCGGCGCTCATGCCGTTGCTCAGGTACAGGTTCTCGATCAGGTTGGAGGGGAAATACACCACCTCGCCGTCGGACTGGCGCACATAGGGCAGGCAGCAGATACCGCGCTCGATATTGCCCGAGTTGGTGTCGTACAGATGCGAGCCGCGCAGCTCGCCATCCGGGTTGTAGATGGCCAGGCAGTGCTCGTCGAGGATCTCCTTGGGCAGCTCATCCTTGCGCCCCGGCTGGAACCAGCGCTCGTCCGGGTAATGCACGAACTCGGCGTTGGCGATCTCTTCGCCCCAGAACTGATCGTTGTAGAAGAAGTTGCAGTTCAGGCGCTCGATGAACTCGCCCAGGGCCGAGGCCAGGGCGCTTTCCTTGGTGGCGCCCTTGCCGTTGGTGAAGCACATCGGCGACTGCGCATCACGGATATGCAGCGACCAGACGTTGGGCACGATATTGCGCCACGAAGCGATTTCGATCTTCATCCCCAGGCCCGCGAGGATCCCGGACATGTTGGCGATGGTCTGCTCCAGGGGCAGGTCCTTGCCGGCAATGTAGGTGCCTTCGCTGGAGCCCGATTGCGGCATCAACAGCGCCTGGGCATCGGCGTCGAGGTTTTCCACTTCCTCGATGATGAATTCGGGGCCGGTCTGCACCACCTTCTTCACCGTGCAACGGTCGATGGAACGCAGGATGCCCTGGCGGTCCTTGTCGCTGATGTCCGCCGGCAGCTCGACCTGGATCTTGAAGATCTGGTTGTAGCGGTTTTCCGGATCGACAATGTTGTTCTGCGACAGGCGGATATTGTCGGTGGGGATATTGCGGGTCTGGCAGTACAGCTTGACGAAGTACGCCGCGCACAGCGCCGAAGAAGCCAGGAAATAATCGAACGGCCCCGGCGCCGAACCATCGCCCTTGTAGCGGATAGGTTGGTCGGCCACCACCGTGAAGTCGTCGAACTTGGCTTCAAGTCGAAGGTTGTCGAGAAAGTTGACCTTGATTTCCATGGGGGGCACCGGCGTGACGAGGCAAAAAAATGGGGGGCATTATCCGGGTTTTTACCGGGTTGTGGGGTGGTTTTTGTGCGGGGAGGGGCAGCGAGTTAGCGTTGCTTGAGTGCAGCTCATTGGTTTTCGCAACAGAATGTCGAATGGGGATGTCTGAATGTGGTACTGCATCTCCCTTTCTTTGATATGTCTGTATCGAATGAAGAACCGTGCTCATTGGGATGAGCACGGTTTCCGTTAGCGTTTCGGAGCGCTACGGAGGTGGCGTCTTATATGTTCACGCTGACCATTGCGGGTACGATCGTATGCGCGAACAGAGACAGTCTTTTCATCAGTACAAGACATTTTCTATCCCCTTTTAAAGAGAGAGAACGCGGTGGACATTGTCGGCTGCCCACGCACTCTGTATTCTGATTTCGTGAGGACTCAGTTCAGAGTGTTCCGGCAGACAGATGCCGCGAAATTACCGTTCTGTGCTTGAGCCTTTAGTACAGGGAGGGGTTGCACCCCCTTTCCTGTACGCTTTCTCAAGCCCACCTTTTGTTAATTCAGAAGAGTTTGTTCATCTTATCTATATCGCTGTCCTCATACAGACTTATCATTTTTTTGTGCCTCTCTTCGGAAATAATCCGTGAGTCGGGCAGGTGGCCGATTAGGTAGCACTTGATAGTACTTATGATGTGCTGAGTAATTTTCTCCTCGATCTCGGCCTGCATCTCCTCCTTTGAATACTGGGTTCCATAATCGAAAATGCTGACAAACCACTTGTTTTTGAGCAGGTGGAAACTCATGACGTTGCGTGTCGTTCTGGTGCTAGTTTTTATGTGTTTTTCATCGGTCACTCGATTGAAGTAGGCCGAGTCGATCCTGAAGTGCTCGTATGATTCTCTGTGGTCGTTTCGCGGAGTCCAAAACTCGGGAATGACAAAAACCAGTCTCTGCAGAACTTGTTCCGGCAGATTTTCGGGAGGGGTAATGGTCACCAGAAGATGTCCCACAAGCTCGGGGAACGCGTTCGGCGGTTTTTTCCAGTTAAACGTGCAAGCCACCACATTCTTACCTTCGATACCGAGAATCTCGGCTTTGTCGATGGTGTTTTGGACGAGTAAACGCATGTCATCGCTGATCGACAGCTCAGCGCCCTCGACCAGCCTTTGATATTCGTTGAGAACATCTTGGTCCAGCCTGACGCTGACGGATTTTTTTACTTTCTGCTCGCTCACGGACGCCACCAAAAGATTACGAATTCATACGTAAACTATACACGATGAATACGATTTGCATAGGTGCTTAGGATTTCTTTGGCTTTCTCCGCCCCTGCCCTGGCAGGGGCGATGATGGCTGCTCGATGATCACGCGCTGGTCTTAGGGGTAGGTACTCAGTGAAATCTAAAGGGGCCCTCAACTCATGATGTTTTGTTGGAGCATTCAAATTGAACGGAAGGAGTTCAAGATCGTTTTGCCTCCTTCTTCCCGGCTTGCGCAAAGGCGTCAGCCTGATTCAAGACATCTGGCAACTGAACGGGCCTGAAACCTAACTAAAAATATGCCCCCCGGCCCAAATCACTCTTTTTGTCGAAAAGTTGAAGCAGGTTTAACCGATCGGCTTTTCTAGTTGATTCATGACCCGCCCCAGCCACCATCAATTGGCTGCTGTTGCAGTTCCCTTTCTCCGAGCGTCATTCCACGTAGCGCAGCCACAGGTGAGTGCGACCGCGAACAGCCTCGACAACCGTTGAAACCACGGCTTGCCGGTCCTTCTCAGGGGTGTTGTAGAGCGCACAAAAATCGCTCGCCACCGCGCTGGCGACGCAAAGGTCGGCAGGCTCTGCACGCAGGAAGCCGAGGTAGGACGCGCCCACCCCGATCAACTCATAGCCATGGGCCTGGGCGAAATGGCGGGCCACCGCAAAGTTCTGCGCGGGGCCCAGGTCGCAACTGAAGTAGCCGTTGGGAAAAGCGGCGAGCGCCTGATAGGACTGCTCGACGGGCACCAGGAGTGCCGAGAGGGGCTGGTCGAGCAGTGATACAGGGTTTTGCTGATAGTCCACCCATTCGTGCAGGGCTGGCTCATCAAGGGTCAGGCCGTGGGCGCAAGCGTCTTCGAACGAGCTGCCTGCCACCAGGTCAGTGAAGTTGCGCAAGCAGATCGCGAACTCGGCCTTGGTGGTGGGGTAGCCCAGGTATTCACCCTGTTCGAAGCACTCTGCAGGTAGCAGGGCGATCTCCTGCTCCGAGGCATCGTCCAGCCCCAGGTTGTTGCGGGCATGCCCGGAGGTGTAGCGGGCCTGTGGCAGATCATCCAGCGAGAGAAGGGGCTGGAAACCCGGGTGGTCGCCCGCGATCTTGCGGTAGGCGTCGATCAGCTCATCCAGGCTGGAAATGGCGCTCAGGCTGTATTCATCGCAGGTGCCAGCGGCGGGGTTGCCAGGCATTGCGTTACCGCGAAATTGGATATCCATCGAATGGCTACCGGCTCCATGTGGGTGTTCAGGCGAATGAGCAACGCTCGGTCGAACGTACGTGAGCCTGCTGGTGCTCTCGCTGTTCGTGCCAGGCCCGTGAGTTCATTCCAGGCCCGGGGCCTAGCTTAAAGAGAGCACATCCTGCCTGGGCATGAAGAAGCGTGCAAAGAGTTCGGACTGGGACTTGATGTTCAACTTGGCGTAGATGTTGCGGCGGTGCACTTTGATCGTCTCTGTGGAGAGGGAGAGCTTTCCTGCGATTTCCTTGTTGGAAAAGCCACTGAGCAGCAGCCTGAGCACATCACTTTCCCGCGTGGTTATCTGGGTACCAAACTGGGTGATCGTCTCCGGCCATTGCGGCGGTTCGCTGAGGCTTTTTTCCACATCGACTTCGAAGCACATGCGTTGATGCATGAGTGCCGTGACCCACGGCTTGATGATGTCCAGCATGGTGATGTGTTCCTGGCTGAAATGGGCGTTGCTGCCAATGGAAATGCACAGTGTTCTGTCAGCATCGAGCTGGATGTTGTATTGCACTTCATCTACGCAAATATATTGTGCAAAGTACTTGTGGTAGTACTCGGTTTCAACAAAGTACTCCGGCGCTATATCCAGTAGATGAAAGAAGCCGCTCTGCGGGTTTTCCCGGTTGGCGATATAGAAGGGGTCCAGCAAATACAGGCCTTTTACATAGAGGTGAATGAACGCATCCACTTCTTCTGCATCTGCCACCTCGGGCAGGCTGACAACTTGCACTTGTTGATTGCTGAAGATCAAAACCACCCAGTTATCAATCTGCACATATTCATTGAGTGTGCGGATAAGTGAGCTCCAGAACTCTGGGCGATTCAACTGCAGAATCAGTTTTCCAATCGAACGGTGCCAGGCCAGGCTATGAAGATCGAGTGGCATTTTCTACCCCTTTAGGGTTAGGGAATGGTCGGCCGGAGCTAAGTAATCGTAGGTATTTACTATTGGCTGATGCCCGGTATATTCGCTGGCACGGGTTTACGACCGCCATGAGGGCACGTCGTCTGGACAAGGATGTTGCATGAGAAAGTCACGTTTGCGAACCATTTTTTCGGCTGCGTTTCTCTATGCCGGAATAAGCACAACGGCGGGTGCCGCAGAGCCTGCCATGTACCTCTACAACTGGTTCGGGCTGCTCGCACCAGAGACTCCAAAGGAGTTCGAACAGGCCACCGGCACCCGTATCCACATGGATGCCTTCGACAGCGCCGATATCATGCAGAGCAAGGTCATGGCCGGGCGCACGGGGTATGACGTGGTGGTGGCGACCTCCAATGTACTGCCCAGCCTGATCCAGGCCGGAGTCCTGCAGCCACTTGATTCAGGTCAACTGAGTAACCTGTCCCATGTCGATCCCGCCATCCTGGCGCAACTGGCGGTCAATGACCCTGGCAATCGCTACGCCGTGCCCTACTTGTGGGGCACCACCGGCATTGGTTATGACGTGGATAAAGTCAAGGCAGCCCTGGGTGACAATGCCCCGGTCAATAGTTGGGACCTGATCTTCAAGGAAGAGAACATCAGCAAGCTGCAGTCTTGTGGTGTGGCCATGCTCGACTCTCCCAGCGAGATCATCTCGATTGCCTTGAATTACCTCGGGCTGCCCAGCAACAGCAAGAACCCGGATGATTACCAGAAGGCGCAAGCGCTGCTGTTGAAGATTCGCCCCTATATCCTTTATTTCGACTCCTCCAGAATCGACACCGACTTGGCTGGCGGCAACATCTGTGTCGTTGTGGGCTGGGCCAATGGCGCCCTGGCTGCGCAGGCCGCCAATGAAAGTGCCAATACCGGGCGCAGGATCAACTACAGCCTTCCTCGTGAAGGTGCGCTGGTCTGGTCGGAAAACCTGGTGCTGTTGAAAGATGCCCCTCACCCCAAGGAAGGGCTGGCCTTCATCAACTATATGTTGCGCCCGGAAGTGATTGCCAAGACCTCGAATCACACGCTTTATCCTAATGGCAATAAAGATGCCACCGAGTTTGTCGAGCAGAAGTTGCGCGATAACCCCTGGATTTATCCAGACAAGCAAACCATCGCCACATTGGTTCCACTTGAGCCGCTGCCTTTGAAACTGGAAAGAATCCGCACTCGGGTCTGGACCAAGGTGAAGAGCAGTATCTGATCTGAGTTGACTCTTCGCTTGCTGTTTCATGCACATCGTTATTGTGTGTGAGCGCATTGTTCAAACACTCGGAGACATGTACGCGTCTTGTGCAAGATGAACTTTTGCGCAAGGCGCTGCACGACCGTGCCCATTCAACAGGTTATGCAATAAGAGAACAGTGGATGTTCAGCCCAGCCAATGCACCCCGGTTCAGCCTGACAATCGACGGTTTTGCGCACGACTTCAAGGTGCGCGCGTTCACCGGAGAAGAGGCGATCAGCAAGCCTTATTTCTTCAATGTGGAGTGTGTGAGCGAGCGACCGGATCTGGATCTGCAATGCCTCTTCGATGTGCCGGCTTTTCTGGCATTCGACACTTGGGGCAATAGCATTCATGGGCGCATCTATCACATTGCGCGAGGCCCGGACGCTCAAGGCTTGACGCACTACAACCTGGCCCTGGTGCCGCACCTGTCCTACTTGCGTCACCGTATCAACAAGAGGATCTATCAGCAGTTCTCGGTGCCCGCTATCGTCGCCCTGGTCCTGGAGGAGCATGGGATTCTGGGAGATGCCTACCGCTTTGAGCTCGGGGCGAGCTACCCCGAGCGTGACTGCTGCACCCAGTACGATGAAACCGATCTGCATTTTATTCAGCGCCTGTGCGAGGAAGAGGGAATTCACTTCCACTTCCAGCACAGCGCTCAAGGCCACGTGCTGGTTTTTGGCGATCAGCAGGCAGTATTCCCCGCGATCGGGCCGACCACGGCTTTTACCCCCGGGCACGATGGGCTCACCACCCTGTTACCGATCGGTCACGGCACGCCGACAAGCCTGCGTGCCAGGGAATCGCGCCAGGTTGAAGGGCAAGGTACGCAGAGCGGGCTGCTCAGTGGTCATGTCCTGGAAACCTCGGGCCAGGGCAGCGACCTCTGGCTACTGACTCAGGTCATTCATGAGGGCAAGCAACCACAGGTTGCGGATGAGAGCGTCGCCAATGGCCACACTGACAACCAGGATCAACTGCGCCAGGGTTATCGCAACCGTTTCACCGCGCTTGCGTTGGACCTTTGCTATCGCCCGCCTTTGGCTCATGAGAAGCCTCTGGCGCCAGGCAACCAGACGGCGCTGGTCATCGCCCTGGAAGACCAGGCGAACTCACGTGGTCAGCGCTTCGAAAGGGTCAAGGTCAAGTTTCCCTGGGACCGCGAAGGTCGGTTCGACGACAAGAGCAGTTGTTGGCTGGCCGGTACTGCCAATTGGCGTTGTGAAGTGACGCCGCTGCGACCCGGTGTGGAGGTCAAAGTCGCATTTCTTGAAAACGACCCCGATCAACCGCTGATCAGCGGTTGCCTGTGTTGCGGCTGATACGCCATTGCCCTGAACGCGCATCAAGCCGCCAGGAAGAAGGTCCGGACCGCGCTCGATAGTGAATCGTCGGTTGCCATCAGTGGCCTGATCCCAGGCCTCGGTCCTGACGCCAGGGCTTTCTCATTAGTGTCTGGCCGCGTAGGTCTGGCCCGTCAGCAGCATGACGCCTTCTTTTGAGCAGACGCGGGTGATGCTGTTGATCACGACTTCAAGGCCGCTTGAATGCGGAAACAGCGAAAACAGCAACTCGAAATACAGGTAGTCCTGGACCAGGCGCGCCGCCAGATCGGGATGGTCCTTCAACAGCGTCCTGAAGCTTGGGTAGCCCAGCTCTGCAAGTTCCTGGATGTCGACAAAACCCTGGTCGATATCGTCGGTTTTGCATTCGGCGGCAAAGGTGTCCGCGCATTCAAGAAAGCGTTGCGGCAGATCGCCGTGGTGGATGCGCAGTTCATAGGGCGTTACCGGGATCGTCAGTGCCTCGCCGAAGCCCAGGCTGCGATAGCCGACGGTTCGTGGGTCGATGATTTGGCCGGCTGAGGTGAACTTCATGATGGGCTTCCGGGGTGCTCGGGGGGTGAAGGACTGTCGCTATCTTCGAGCGTGCGCGCTTGGGATCTAACGGTTGCGACGTAATAAAGGATATAGCCCGAATACACCAGCGAGCCTGCTGCCACTTCTTGGTCGAAGCACTGCTTTAGTTCATCCTCATCCGTAAAGCCGTATTCCACGAGCCTGTTCTCGGCAAAACCGGCCAGCCTCGATAGGGTTACGCCGTCGATTTCGCCCTGCTCGCCAAAGTCAAAGCTCACCGTTGCCGTTGGCAGGTGAACGGCGCAGCCATAGCCGTGCTTGAAGTAGCGAATACCGCCAGCCAGTTCTCCTTGATCCGGGATATCGGTTCCCACCCAATCGGCGTTGCTGGCAGGGAGGGGAATGGCGGATTGTTGCATCAGTTCGACAGCCGTGCGGATGCTGGCTTGGTAGTCGGAAACAAGATGGGCGAGGTGCGGGTTCATGGGCATTGGCATCGTGGGCAAGGGGGCAGAAGATTTCAGAGATTGCGGCGCGATACAAGCGGCGAGTGTGCTGGATGCGCGCCAGTACGTTGATATCGGTATATTCGCCCGGACAAATTTCGGAGCCGAAAACATGGGGTTTTCCACCACTGTCTGGGAATGGTACGGGCAGGATGAGTACAAGCGGGTGCTGGCGGTGGGCGAGGCGCAGTTGCGCCCCTTTCTGGAGGAACTGATGGTGGATTGTGGACGTGCGGTGCGTGGCGTGAAGTCTTGACCCAAGTATTGGCCAGAGGCTGTTAACGAATGCGGCAACCTGTGATGGAGTGGAGAGAAACGGATGTTTGACGAGCTGATATTTACCGGTGAAACGCCTGCAAAAGAGGATGCCTATGTCGGTGGTGGGGCCTGCCTGCCCACAGAGCTGGCTTGGCCCTGTTCGCCTGATGGAGTGCCGCTGACACACCTGATGGCCTTTCCTGGACATTGGTTTTCAGAGGCCCTGATCGACAGGAGTTATTGGGTTTCGGTTTTTGTGCCGTACTTGCCGGGCGAAGTCGGCCACTATCGAAAGTTGCGTGCCATCCAGGGGCGCTCGCAAGCGGTTGTCATGGGCTATGTTCGAGCCGGTTCCGAGCGGAATGAGGCGGCTCAGCCGATTTCAGATCGCGGGGCGGTACGGCTGGGGGTGAACCGCGACGTGGATGATGACGAGAACCTGGCCTCGAAGCTGGATGGCGTGGACGCTTGGCTGCAGGCGCCTGTTTCAGCGGAGGCAGGGCGCAGAAGGGTATCCATTTATGGGGGTGATCTGGATAGAGCGCTGCCTGAGCACAAAGGCGCGCTCTCGGATGGCATGGGGTATCTGTTTCTGGATGAGGATTTTTCAGAGCGGATAGGCGCGGGGATTGGTCGGTTCTTTTTGCAGTTGGGGTAGGGCGATAGGGCGTTAGCGTACGGAACTCAGAACGGCAGGATGGAAACGCGCTATCCCTTGGTCGGAGCTTTACCCAAGTGTCTGCGGCTCTTGGACGCTACCCGTTTGGATTCACCTGCGTCGGCACCTTTCACTGGGAGTAAGTTCCGGGAGATGTTGCTAGTGCGGTAATAAGCTGAAGTCTGTTTAGCCTTCGTCCAAACGGTTTCGAGTGGCGCCGCCTTTCCCGAGGCTGCCGATACGAACGCCCTAGGCTCCATCGAAAATCGCTCTGCCAGCGCGTATGCCATCTTGTGACTGATGGGGCGATCTCCACTGAGTACCTTGGATACCGCTGTTTTATCGCCAATTTCAGGGAGGTCAGAGCCCGTGAGCCCGAGCGTTTCCATCAGATCCTTGATCAACTGCACGGGGGTGCAGGTCGCCTCAAATGCAGCGTTCGATTCGCGAAACTGCTCGGAGTGGCGCTGGTAGGCCAGGATTTCATCCTCAAGTTCGACAAGAATTTTCTCTTCGATCTTGCTCAGCTCGCGCCCGTCAGTGAGTTCATCGAGCAGGTTGGTCGCACGCTCATAGTCGGCGGGGGTCTTGAGGCCGTGCACAAACTCACCACGCAGGCGCTCCAGTACCGCGTGTAGTTCGCCAAGCGTTGCGATCACGGTTTGAAGTTCGTTTCGGGCTGTACTCATCGTTTTACCCCTTGGTTGCTTGCATACCAGTCGTTGGCAAGGTCGTAGTCAGCATGTGTGTAGATGTGTTTGACGTAAAACTTCTGTCGGGTGTAGTTGACGCCGCCGATCACCCTGAGATTGTTTCCGCCTACGTCGATCACGACCCAGTTCGCTGCGGCTCTCGGTTTGAACAAGTCGATCCTTTGCGTACCGAAAAGCTTTTGCAGGTCTGCGAATCCTTTTGGGCGTGCCATCCTCAAAATCCGCAGGCAACGATCGAGCCCGGCCTTGTCGTCCGGATACAAAATCGCAGCATCGGTAAAACGTGATGGCGTGAGAATGTCCATAGGCTTCCCTGTCTTCGAGCCAATGCTACTCTGGTTGTGTTTTTTCACAACTGCGGTTTGTCGACAGCCTGAGACTTAATGGTTCAACCTTGCGAGGGGGCCATTCGGGCTATTCCTCCAGCAAGTTGCGACCGTCGCGCAGAGTCATTTCAGCGACCTGGGTGATGTGCTGTCGGTTGGTGTTGTCAGCATTTTTTCGGTGCGCGAGATGCGCTCGAAACGCGGGTTGGCGAACCGAGAGAGACTATGGGCGTTGGGTCCCGGAGGGGACAAGTCAGACGCGTCTGTAAGTTTTGTAGGATTGCATTATGGGGCTTGGCGGTTTGAGAACGGGTCAGTAAATAAATGAAATTCAATGACGGTGACAGGGTAAAAGTTAAGCCCCACGTGTGGTGGCCGAATGGCGGGGTTGGAGTGGTTTCGTTACCCCCAGAATATGTGAAGGAAGCCTTGGGTGGTGAAGTGGAGCTCTCTAGTACTCAACGAACTATGGCTGGAAAAGACAGGATTATTACCTGTGTATGGATTGATTTTGACGAGCCGGCAATGGATTGCAGTGATGACGGCCCTTATATCGGCGGAGAGGTTCTCTTGGAGTACCTGGAACATATATAGGGTGGAATTTAAAAAGTAAGACGGTCTGGCAGATTGCACTTCGCTTGTTTTTGTCCGCGAAAATGCTCCCGGTCACTTGCGGACGTTCCTCAGCCACCAGGGCCAACGCCGTGGCCCACCTGACGGCGCAACGATGGTTCCGCTGGCTTGCCCCATGGGTGGCTTGCAACTGCTGTTTTCGTCAAAGGCATAGGACGGATGTGCTAGATAGCTCTTTGCTACATGTTCAGGGTGCGAAGCTATTGCCTTCAAAAATAACGGCAAAGGACCGCCCCCATGATCGCTTTTACAAGGCAGCTTTTGCCTGCCGCATTACTGTGTAGTGCCCTCGCTGCCCAGGCGAGCGAAGTGCTGAAGGGCGACTACTGGGTCGTTCACTACCAGGGTGCCTTGGGCAAGAATCAGGTGTTCATCGCAGACGGCGACCCCACTCACATCATCAATCGTCCGGGTGGCGCGAAATCATTGGGTGTCTATCAACTTTACGAAGAGCCCGGTAAACCCAACTTCACCTCTTACGATGTCGAAATCGATTGTGCGAAGAACCGCGTGCGCATCATGGATGCGGCGGATTTCCACAGCGTGTTCAATGAATTTCGCAATGCGAAGTATTCCAGCCAGTGGCAGAGCAAACCTGACGCCTGGCTGGCACAAAGCCGTGACTTTGTCTGTAAGCCGACTGAACGCCAGGCCAAGAAGATGGAGCACTTGGGTGTGATGTCCGCGTCGCAAATGAGCAAGGCAGGGCCGCAGTTCTTCGAGATATTGAACCGCGAGGCCGCCAAGACGGCCATCATGCAGAAGATAGATGAAGGGTTCGCGCAGATGCCTGCCAAGTAACGCGGCCTTCAGGGAGAAGACCTTATGAACCGATTGTTTATGTTGGCACTGCTCGCCACCTTGCTCAGTGGCTGCGCATCATTGTCGGCCAGCAGTGCCTGGAAAGATCGCCCGGTGGGCGAACTGATCGACTTCTTCGGCGTGCCAAGGCAGATCATGGTGGCGCCGGAGGAAGATATGGTCGTGCTCAGATATGTACGTGACAGTAGCTATGTTTCACGTGAAGCCGCGGGTACTTACACGGGGCCGCAGAACGGGCAACTTGTGCACGCAGAATACTGGGAAGACGTGCAGCACTCAGGCAGTTGCGAAATCAATGTGTTCGTCAACAGAGCGCGATTGGTGGAGAAGGTGCGAACTAAAGGGCGTTGTGTAGCGGTCGAGATGGGGCCGGCAGGGTAGGAATGGGCCACTGGCGAGGGCAGATTCTACGAACATGCGCATCAAGACAGTGGTCGTCGACCTGCGCTACGGGCGCGTGCATGGCCCGCTTTGGGGTTCGAAGAGATCGGCAACCCTGTATCAGGCCTCATCCGAGAACTCGTAACGCTTTGCAATTGCAGAATTCCTTCTTGTGGAGTAGTGGGGGCTCTATAAAAACTGAGCCAACGAGGGGCCATGATTGGAGTTCCGGGTTTTCGTACAGAGTTTCTCGAAGCTGCCCTTCACGAAGGGCAGGAACCGGCCAGAAGCCGCCGTTCAGTGGTGTCTACGAAACTAGAGGCTATCCATCTTCCATTTATCGTCAAATGTTTTCAGCGCATACTCGCCGCTGAGCACCTAGCTCTAATGGGAACAGTGCCCTGTCGATGAAAAATCCGGATCTCAGATGGAAACCCAATGGACTATTCAAAAATCATCGGAAAGGACGATGGGCAAAGATTGTCTTTCGAGGAGCTCGTTTGCCAACTTGCCAGGCGCGACCGCCCCGAGTACGCCAAAGAGTTCAGGCGGATCGAAGGCTCGGGAGGCGACGGAGGGATCGAGAGCTATTGGGTTCTTCAGGACGGTTCTGAGGTCGGTTATCAGGCCAAGTATTACCTTAGATCACGGGATGTCGATTGGAGCAAAATCGACGAGTCGGTAAAGCAGGCTTTGAAATCTCACCCTGAGCTGAAACAGTATGTGATTGCCATTCCCTGCGACCTTACTGATCGCAGCGGGGCGCAGGGCGCAGGGAAAAAAGGGTGGGAGCACTGGAGTACGCACAAGCTTGCCTGGGAAGCGCTTTGTGCCCAAAGCAGCATCCCCACGGTTGAGTTCGTGGCCTGGACGGCGTCTGACCTGACCGACAAATTGTTACACCCTACAGCTGAGGGCCTACGAAAGTTCTGGCTTGGCGAGTTGGAGATGTCTGGGCAATGGTTTCGCAAGAATGTAGAACTCGCCGTAGAGTCACTCGATGAGCGATATCACCCGGAAGATCACGTAGAGGTTGGAATCGAGAGCCTCTTTAAAGTGCTCCTTCGCGATGAGGAAGTCACCACCGAACTCACCTCTGCTTTTTCCGCCGTAGCCAAAGCAGCCAAGCTCAGCAGCTTCGTAAAGGATGACTCCGACGCCGGGCTCATCGCTGGTATCCAGCGTGTCGAGCAGGAAGCGTCCAAGGCTTCAGCATTCGGCAGCAGATTTAGCTCCGACTCTTGGGAGCCTTGGCCCATTCTCGATTGCGTTGCAGCCTTGTCAGACGCCTCTCATAGCGTCTACGAATTGAAGGGCTGGGCTTGGCAAAATATGCCAAAGTCTGAATCCAGAAGGGATTACTCCTCTTCGGACATGAACTACCTGAGCCACAAGCTGGACGAGCTTTCAAATGCTCTCTACGGCTTGAGTTCAAAGCTGGAGGGGAAATTTTATTTCGCTGAGCAAAACCGTTTTGCCCTTCTGACAGGGAAGGCTGGCACAGGCAAATCGCACACACTCGGTACCGTTGCTCAAAAAGCGATTTCAGATGGGCACCCGGTGGTTTTGATTTTGGGGCAGCAATTAGGCTCTCAGGGTTTTTGGAGGCAAGCGACAGAAACACTCGGGCTGGGGGCTGTTGAGCCAGAGGTATTCTTGCAGGCCATGAGTTCTGCCGCTGAGGCCGCTCAAAAGCGCGGACTCATTCTGATCGATGCCATCAACGAAGGTGCCGGTGCGCAACTATGGAGGAATGAACTTCCCGCTCTGCTCGCCCGAGTCAACGCTTACGAGAACCTCGTTCTTGTCGTCACCTGTCGTACTGAGTACACGCCGTATGTAGTTCCGCCAAAAGTGATGGAGACGACAGTTGCCTTCTCCATTCGTGGCTTCGTGACGAATGTAGAGCAGTCGAGGGCCGCGAAGGTCTACCTGCACAAAAGAGGCATTTCCCAGCCTGATACGCCTTGGCTTTCCGCTGAATTTGTCAATCCGCTGTTTCTTCGCAGCGCGTGCGTTGCCCTTGCCCGAGACGGTTGTAAGCAATTCCCCAGAGGCCTGCATGGCACGAAGCAGGTTTTTGCATTTTACATCCGTAGTGTCGCGCGAAATCTAGGTGTCGGAAGAGACGGCAGCGAAGAACTGCTCGCTCCTACTACAGCGGCAATCTCGGCCATCGCCAGGTTGATGGCCACAGACAGGCGCGATTACGTGCTTTGGGCCGATGCTGTGCGAATTTCGACGGAAGTGTTTTCGAGTTTTCCTTCGCCACCTTCCAAAACCTGGTTTGATGTCCTGCAGAAGAACGGAATTTTTCGACTCGACCCACCACCGCGCCAGCTCGAAATTGATCCACTTGCTCCGGTCGAGGATATCGTGAGGTTCAGTTTCCAGCGACTCCAAGACCACCTCATGGCGGATGCGCTGCTCAGGGGTGTGACGGATCTAGGGCTCGAACTGGAGAATGGAGTTTTAAGCTTCATTCTTGACGGCGACAGATTCAAATGGGAGTGGGCTGGTCTCGCTGAAGCCTTGTCTATCCAAGTGCCTGAGCGTTTCGGCTCAGAGCTTATGGATGTGCTTCCGAGGGATATTGATATCTGGATCAACGACGACTCGGTCAGAGGTGCCTTCCTAGAGAGCTTGCGTTGGCGTAGCTCAAACGCCTTCACGGAGCGCACTTGGCGATATTACCAGGCTATCTTGGATGTCGATGATAGCCAGCTCTACGTGCTGATCGAACTCTGTGCCAACGTAGATCATCCTTGGAACGCTGAACTGCTTCACGACATTCTGATTAATAAAACGATGCCAGAGCGTGATGCTTTCTGGACGGTACCAATCAACGACTTCCATATGGTGGATGGCAGCACGATCCGCCGCCTCCTGGACTGGTGCTTGACCAGTCAGACCGAGAAAACGGATCGGCACGTACAGCTTCTTTGCGGGCTTGCGGTCACGTGGCTGACGGCGTCATCGCATAGAGAAATGAGAGACAAAGCTACCAAGGCGCTATCCGCATTGCTGCTTTCGAAGGTCGAGCTCTACGGTGAACTGTGCGAGAGGTTCGCTGGCCTTGATGATCTCTACGTCATGGAACGGTTGCACGGGGCTGGTTATGGCGCATGTTGTATCGACCCATCTCCAATGCGGTTGGAGCATTACGCCCCGGTAGCTTACCAGATGGTTTTCTCTGAGCAGTGCGTTCCGCTATCGATCATGCTGAGGGACTATGCATCGGGGATTGTTGAGCTGGCTGCCCACCATCGTTGCCTGCCTACCGAGGTCGATCTTAGTGCCTGTAGGCCACCTTATAAATCTCAGCCTGTTCAATTTACTGTTTCAAAAGCTCTTCTCGATGATGTCGCCACGAAAGCTGGAGGTGACGAAATCAAGCGTTCTTGCACTGGCGGGATAAGTGAGTTCGCTGATGAGATCAAGCATCGTGTCAGCTCATTTTCGAGCGTTGCTTTGACTTCTCAAATGCCCCACACACAATCCGAGATGAACGAGCGATTCGATATAGAGGTAGTTGCTCCTTACCCGGACAGGCAAGAAATCGTAGATGCGATCAGTGCTCTCCAATTTAATCCGTTCCGATTCTTGCTCCGCCCAGTCGAGGTACTCGAGAAGCTTGAGGAGCCCGAGGTGCTTGAGGACTGCGAGGCACTCGAGGCGCATGACCACTCCGAGGAGCTTCAGCAGCTAGAGAAGAAGCTTGTTGATCTACTGAATGTTGACGAAAAAAGAAGATTTACCGACGAGTTCAGATGGTGCATCGCCCGCTCGGAAAAGTATCCGCGCACGTTGGAAGGTGTCGACATGGCGGCGGCCAAACGGTGGGTCGCAAAGCGCGCCTATGACTTCGGATGGACAGACGAACTCTTCCCATCGGATAGCTACCGTCACAGCTATTCCCGCGAGAGGCCACTCTTTGAGCGGATTGGCGCCAAATATGAGTGGCTTGCGCTCGATGAACTCCTTTGCAGGCTAGCCGATAGTAATTGGCTCTCCGAAGCGCGAGTCGATGGAACACGTGATTACCGTTCATCCATCGATCTAGGTTTCCATCGAGATATCGACCCTACTGTTCTTCAAGGGCTGTCCGATGCGAGTGCTGATTTTGTAGATATCTCACCAATTGTTCTCGAGGAAGTATCCGAAGACTGCCTACAGGAATGGCCGTTCAAGCTTGACCCTAGCCTCGGGATGCCAAGTCTTGTAGGTCGAACCGACGAGGCAGGGGAAAAGTGGCTAGTCCTTTACGAGCATCGCTCCGTGGCGAATCGTTACGATGATGGAGAGAGCCGAGAGCACGGGCTACGTCTGCAGGAATGGCGTTTCCTCATGCCTGTCGTTGTCAGGAAAAAAGATCACAAACAGCTGATTCGCTTTCTGAGCACTCAGCGTTCTCTAGATGTTTCGAGATGGTCGGGACGCAGTTGCACGGACGACGGCTATCTGCTTGAGGCCCCATGGCGCTTTACCTGGGATCAATTGATGTGGGCACCTGCCTACTTTCATTACCAAGGTGAGCTCGAGGTGGCATTTCCCTGCCTTAAGTATCATTGGGAGTCCCATTTGGATGCCTCCCTTCCGGACGGAGCCTCTGCACATTTACCAGCCCCTTGGTTGGCAAATCAGCTTTCCATTACCCCTATGCTCTTAGATCCGCGTGTCTATGTGGATGTGCTAGGGAAGCCACAATTCATCAGCAACATGGACCCTGACGATGGTTCACACGCCTACATACGGCAGGACATATTTGAGCAGCTGTTGAAAGATAAAGACTTGGCGTGCGTGTGGACGTTTGTATCGGAGCGAGGCGTTTGGCCAGGCGGAGGAAATTCTCATGCAGCATGGAGACGGTCTGAAGGTGTAGTTTGGTTCGAACGAGGGAAGCCAAAAATGGAATCATGGAAGGAAGATAACTGTAATGGTGCAGAAGAAGGCTGAGCGCGGATTGTGTCGTTAGCGGCGCTGCATCGACGAAGGAAGGGGGGCGGCGAACCTAGTTTGTGATCCATGAGAGGTTCAGCCTCCACTCATTTCTTCAGCTTTTCAATCTGCCGGGCATCGCGTGAGTATTCGCATGCAAAATCGGCAGGCTTTCGCATAGTTCGTTACTGGGGACTTCGGCCTTTGCCGTGCTTTACCTGGTATGCGGACAGCGCCAACTAGGCGTTCAGAACTGACTCTATAATCGACTGACCGTTAGCGGCCCTCATGATCGGCTGCTTTTGGCCGATTGCAGCCACTTTTAAAAGACTTTCTCCCCCTAAAAAGTCCAAGGCCCCATTTGAAACGCTCCGCGCCACCAAGCAGCGCGGAGCGCCCAGGCGTCAGGCTTGAAGGCGCCAGCCCATCACTCCCAACAGGTCGCAGCTGTCACGCAGCAGAATCGCCGCTGCGTTGGAGATATGTTGCAGATCGGTGTCGTCAGCACTCTTGAACTCTGCGCGGGAGAGGCTTTCCAGCAGTTGAGTCACTGCCAGTAAACGTGCGGCACCGTTGGCATGCAGCACGTCCAATGGTGCGGTCTTGTCTATAAACAGGCAGGGAATAAGGCAGTCGATGCCGGTGATGGGGATGTATTGCTGAGTCATGGGAACCTCCGCTTGTGGGTAAGGGAGCTGTCCTGTCGTCGCCAGTCGAATAGGTGGCAGCTATACGCGGGTTGGCGAGCCGACTCATCCCACAATAATCGGCAGATCCGAGGATCTCCCGCGTACAGCCGCCATGAAAGATCGCCGTGAACATAAAGGGTCCTCGGCAAAGCTTGCAAGCGGAAGTGCCTGTGGGTGAGTTGCCAGGTCGCCAAACCCGGTCGCCATTGGGGCGAGTGGGGACTATGGGCGTTGGGTCTTGGGGTGACAAGTCAGACGCGTCTGCAAGTTTTGTAGGATTGAGGAGTGGGACTTGGCGGCCTGCGAGCTGGCCAGTTTTTCTGGGGGGTTGGGGTACATATCCGTTGCTGCGGTCACGGCCACTTAGGGTTTCGCCCTTACGGCGAGTCACTTTTACCAAACGCCGGAGTGCCGGCCCAGCGAAAAGTAACCAAAAGGGCTTGCCCCTCCATACGGCCCCTCGCTGGGGCTCGGGGTGCCCGAGCTCCGGCATTGCTCCGGGGGCCGCCGCCACCCGGCCATCCATGGCCGGGTGGCGGCTAGCTCGGCATCCTTGCCGAGCTGCCCCCTACGCAACGCCTGCGTTCGGCCGGCTGGGAAGGGGCTTGAAGATCAAGATCAAAAGCCAGAGCCAGAGCCACTGCAAACGGCGCGCCCGTCCGGGCGGCGCATTTTTAAGCCTTCTCCAGCACAACAATTCCCTCCCGTAGGAGCCGGCTTGCCGGCGAAGAGGGCGGCCTGGTCGTGCGCGGAATAACGACAGCCCAGCGCTGCATTGGCGGCTGTCTTCGCCGGCAAGCCGGCTCCTACAACGTTCGCGCGCTTCCCTCGTGAATGAAGCTTTTATGACAAAAGTTCGGTAGCACATGGCCACGCACGTCTTGGGTATGTAACGCGCTTGAGGGGGCCGCCAGGCCACTTTTTTAAGCCGAGGCGGGACGCCGGGAGTGAGGCTATGGGGACTATGGAACGCTACTCGAAAGTGGGCATGCAGGAGCTGGATCAACGGCTATCGAAGATCGTCGAGGCCGCGCGCAAGAAGCCGGTGTCGGTCTATCGCTACGGCGCGCCGTGGGTCTGGATCGTGTCCCAGGATGATTGGCAGGGCGCCTTGAAGGAGGTGGCCAGCTATATCCCGCCGGGGCATTCGCTGGTGCTGCTGCGTCCGCAGATCGATGAGTTGCTGGATCAGCACCGCGATCTGCTCCAGGGCCTCAATGCCGAGCCCGGCATGCTGATCGCGCCGCGTACGGTGATGCACATTCTGTTGCTGCAGTTGCTGTATTCGGTGCCCAGCGAGCAGCAGCTGTATGAACAGCTCAGTTACAACCTGTTGTTCCGTTGGTTCGTCGGTCTGGATCTGAACCAGAAGGTCTGGAGCTTCAGTGTCCTGAGTCGTGACATCGCCACGCTGTTGAACAACCCGCGGGCGGTGCAGTTGATCCAGAAAATCATCGGTGAAGTGTTTTGCGGCGCTCTGCTGCAAATGCCCGAGTTCTCGCTGAATTTTGCGCTGTTGCACACCTGGCTGGCGCGCCACGAAAACACCTCGATCAGCAGCAATTGAAGCGGCCAAACGCTGTGCAGACGGCGACGGCAATGCGCGTACGCGCGCCAATTTTCAGTTTTTTAGGGGGCGGTGTGGAGCATCTGGGCAAATCAGGGCGACCGGGCAGTGGCGGGCGCTGGTGGCCGTTGTGCGGTTGGTTGGCACTGGCGGCGCTGGTGCCGGCGGTGCAGGCCGAGGAGGGCGAGCCGGCCCCGGTCGAAGCCTCGGCCGCGGCGCGGTTGGTGGACGTCAATGAGTACTTCGTGCGTGGCAATACGGTGCTCGATGCCCGGGCCATCGAGGAGGCGGTGTACCCGTTCCTCGGGCCGCAGAAAGCTCTGGCCGATATCGAAGGCGCCCGGGATGCGCTGCAGAAGGTCTATCAGGAGCGCGGCTACCAGTCGGTGTTCGTCGAGCTGCCGGAGCAGAAGGTCGAGGACGGAATCGTCTACCTGCAGGTCAGTGAAACCAAGGTCGGTCGGGTGCGGGTGGTGGGGGCCAAGCATTACTCGCCGGTGGAGATCCGCGACCAGGTGCCGGCGCTCAAAGAAGGCGAGGTACCGGACTTTGCCACGGTGCAAAGCCAGCTGGCCGGGCTCAATCGCGGCGCCGGGCGCCAGGTCATGCCGCTGGTGCGTGAAGGCCAGCGCCCGGGGACCATGGACGTGGACCTGCAAGTGGAAGACCAGAATCCCTGGCACGCCAGCGTCGGCCTGAACAACGACTACAGCGCCGACACCGAGAAGCTGCGCACGGTGGTCAATGTCGGCTACGACAACCTCTGGCAACTGGGCCACAGCATTTCCCTGACCTATTTCACCGCGCCCCAGGACACCGACAACGCCAAGGTCTGGTCCGGTTCCTACACCGCGCCGCTGAGCGATCGCTGGGCCCTGCAGTTCTCCGGTTACCAGTCCGACAGCAACATCGCCACCATCGGCGGCAGCAACGTGCTGGGCAAGGGCCATTCCTACGGGGTGTCGGCAATCTACACCTTGCCCGCCGCGGGCAACTGGGCCAACTCGCTGTCGGTGGGCGTGGACTTCAAGGACTTCGAGGAAGAGATGCGCTTTGGCCGCAGCAGCGACCAGATTCCGCTGAAGTACGCCCCAGTGACCTTTGGCTACAACGGCTACCGCTACAGCGATAAATCCCAGCTGGGCCTGGGCCTGAACCTGATCGTCGGCACCCGGCGCTTCTTCGGCTACGGCAGCGACGCCGAGGAGTTTCACTACAAGCGCGACGAAGCCAGCGCCAGTTTCTCGGTGCTCAAGGGCGACCTGAATTTCACCTACACCTTCGCCAACGATTGGCAGTCGGCGTCCAAGGCGGCGTTCCAGCTGGCCTCGGGGCCGCTGGTGTCCAACGAGCAGTATTCCGCCGGCGGCGCCACCTCGGTGCGCGGCTACCTGGCCGCCGAGCGCACGGGGGACGAGGGCTACCTGTTTTCCCAGGAGCTGCGCACGCCGTCTTTGGCCAAGTTCCTCGGCAGCTACGTGCAGGAGTGGCGCTTCTACGCCTTTGCCGAAGGCGCGCACCTGTCGCTGCACGACCCGCTGCCCGAGCAGGAGGACGAATACAGCCTGGCCAGCGTCGGCCTGGGCACCCGCGCCAGTTTGAGCAAGTGGCTGTCCGGCAGCCTCGACTGGGGCTACCCGCTCAAAGACGGCCCCAACACCCAGAAATACGACCCGCGCCTGCACTTCAGTGTGCAAGCGACGTTCTGACTTTACGGAGACCCTTCACATGCAACGCTTATTCCTGAGCCTGTTGATCTGCCTGGGCTTCGTGCTCCCGGCCACGGCCCATGCCTGGTGGCAGGACGACTGGCATTACCGCAAGCAGATCAGCGTGGACACCACCCCGCAAGGCGCCGCCATCAATGAAGCCCTGGGCCGCACCGCGTTGCTGGTACGCCTGCACACCGGCAACTTCACCTTCGACGGGGTCAAGGAAGACGGCGCCGACCTGCGCTTTGTCGCCGCCGATGACAAGACCGTGCTCAACCACCAGATCGAAAGCTTCGACCCGCTGATGGGCATGGCGCTGATCTGGGTCGATGTGCCCAAGGTCGAGGGCGGCCAGCGCCAGGACATCTGGATGTACTACGGCAACCAGAAGGCCCCGAGCACGGCCAATGGCCAACTGACCTTCGACCCCAGCTACACCGCGATCTACCACTTCGACGGCAGCAACGGCACGCCGGCCAAAGACACCACCGCCTATGGCAACACCGCGCAGAACGCCACCGGCGCGGCGATCGACGGGGTGATCGGCCGGGCCCTGCAGTTCAGCGGCCAGCCGCTGCTGCTGCCGGCCAGCCCGTCGCTGCAGCACAACGCCGGCGGCGCCTTCACCTTCAGCGCCTGGGTACGCCTGGACCAGGCCAGCGGCGAACAATTGCTGCTGGCTCGCCGCGAAGGTGCCGGCAGCCTGCTGATCGGCATCAACCAGGGCATGCCCTTTGTTGAAGTGGACGGCCAGCGCGCTGCCTCCACCCAGCCGCTGAACCCGGGGCAGTGGCAGCACCTGGCCCTGAGCGGCGAGGGCAGCCGACTGGCGCTGTATGTCAATGGCCGCGAAACCGCGAGCCTGGCCCAAGCCATTCCAACCTTCAATTCGCCGTTGGCCATCGGCGCCGACTTGCCAGCGGCCGCCGGGGCCGAGGCCAGTCACTTCCAGCCCTTCACCGGGGCCCTGGACGAGCTGCGCCTGTCCAAGGTGGCGCGTCCGGCGGCGCTGATCCTGGCGGATGCCAGCGCGCAGGGCGCGGAGTCGAAGCTGGTGGCCTATGGCGTCGATGAAGAACAGTCGGGTTTTGGTTTCGGCAGCCTGGGTTTCCTGCTCAAGGCGGTGCCGGTGGATGCCTGGGTGATCATCCTGGTGCTGGTGGGGATGATGATCCAGTCCTGGGTGATCATGCTGCGCAAGAACCGCATGGTCAGTCGGGTCAGCGCCGCCAATGCGCTGTTTCGCGAGCAGTTCGCCAAGGTCGGCACCCGCCTGGAGATGTTTGCCGACGACCAGGTGCTGGCCAGTCGCCTGGAGCATTCCTCGCTGTGGCGCCTGTACCTGGTGGCAGTGAAAGAAATTCGCACCCGGCGCGAGCAGGGCGCCGATACCTCGTCGGTGTCGGCGGCCACCATCGAAGCCATCCGCTGCTCCATGGATGGCGTGCGCACCCGGGAAAACCAGCAGCTCAGTTCCAAGCTCTCGACCCTGTCCAACGCCATTGCCGGCGGCCCCTACATCGGCCTGCTGGGCACGGTGCTGGGGATCATGGTGGTGTTCCTCGGCACCGCCATGGCCGGTGACGTCAACATCAACGCCATCGCCCCGGGCATGGCCGCGGCACTGCTGGCCACCGCCATGGGCCTGTTCGTCGCGATCCCGGCGCTGTTTGGCTACAACCGCCTGATCACCCGCAACAAGGAAGTCGGCGCCGACATGCGGGTATTCGTCGACGAGTTCATCACCCGGCTGGCGGAGCTGCATGGCGAGAGCCAGCACAGCGAAAACGCCCACTGGCGGGTCAGCCACAGTAACGCGTCGGTTCCGGCCTGAGGAGAACTGCCATGGCTTCCGTGAACGCCTCCCATGACGACGAAGACGATGCCGCCGTCGACAGCATCAACATCACGCCCCTGGTGGACGTGCTGATGGTGGTGCTGGTGATGTTCATCCTCACCGCCACCGCCCAGGTCTCGGGCATCCAGATCCACTTGCCCAAGGCCAGCGCCTCGGTGTCGCTGTCCGAGGCCAAGACCAAGGCCATTTCGGTGAACGATGGCGGCCAGGTGTTCCTCGACGCCTACCCGGTGACCCTGGGCGAGCTGGAAGAGCGCCTGCGCATCGAGAAAGCGCAGAACCCGGACTTCCCGATCATCGTCCGTGGCGATGCCACGGTGCAGTACCAGAAGGTCATCGAAGTCCTCGACCTGCTGCGTCGCCTGGAGTTGTCCCAGGTCGGCCTGGTCACCGGCAAACCGAGCCAGGGCTGAGCCATGAGCGCACATCAACCGTTCGAGCTGCCGCCGGTACAGAACAAGCCGCGCGCCCTGCGCCTGCTCAAGTGGGGCGCGGGGCTGCTGCTGGGTGCCGTGGCGGCCTGGCTGCTGTGGCAGTGGGCCAATGACATGGCCGGGGTGCGCCGGGAAGCGCCGAAGGTGCCGACCATCATCCCGCTGCCGCCTCCGCCGCCTCCACCCCCACCGCCGCCGGAGAAACCCAAGGAGCCGGTGGAAGAAAAGATCCCGGAGCCCGAACCCACGCCCACCCCGGAGGAGGTCAAGCCGGAGGAGGAAGCACCACCATCGCCGGCGGACGATCTGGCCAACCCGATGCAGATCGATGGCGACGCCCAGTCCGGCAACGACGGCTTCAACGTCGGTGCCGGCAAGGGCGGCGGCATGGCCGGCGCCGGTGGCGGCGGGCTGGGCACCGGGACCTACAAGCAGTACCTGGCGGCGACCTTCCAGCGCGCGCTGCGCGAAGACCCGGAGTTGCGCAAGAAAGCCTATGCCTTGCAGGTGGACCTGTGGCTGGGCGCCGACGGGCAGGTGACCCGCGCCGAGCTGGCCGGCTCCAGTGGCAACCCCGAGACCGACCAGCAAGTGCTGGCGGCGCTGCGGGCCACGCCGCGCCTGAAAGAGCGCATGCCGGCCTCCCTGACTTTGCCGGTACGCCTGTCCCTCAAGGGCCGGCGACCGGAATGAGCAAACCCCTATTTGCAGTTTCTACAGGAGTTGTGTGCAGATGATTTCCACCGTGAATCGATTGACCCTGGCGCTCGGCATGGTCGCCCTGACCCTGGCCGGACAGGCCACGGCCGCCGCGGCCGCGCCCTCGGAGAACGCCACGATCAACCTGATCCGTCTGTTGGTGCAGCAGGGGGTATTGAAGCAGGAGCAGGCCGACGGGCTGATCGCCCAGGCCGAGAAAGAAGCCCAGCAGGCCCGCGCGGCCACCGCCGTGGCGGCAACCGGCCCGGCTGCGGCGCCCGGTGATGTGCGAGTGCAATACGTGCCGGCCATCGTCCGCGACCAGATCCGCGATCAGGTCAAGGCCGAGGTCATGGCCACCGCCAAGCAGGAAAACTGGGCCCAGCCCAACACCTTCCCGGACTGGATCTCGCGCATCAGCTTCGACGGCGACATCCGCCTGCGCGACGAGTCGCGGTTCTTCGCCGACAACAACAGCAACGAGATCGTCGACTACGCCAAGCTCAACGACAGTGGCCCCTACGACGTCAACAAGGACACCAACAGCAAGCTGCCGCCGCTGCTCAACACCCGCGAGGACCGTGACAACCTGTTCCGCCTGCGGGCACGCCTGGGGATGAAGGCGGTGATCTCGCCGGAATGGACCGCCGGCATCCGCATCGGCACCGGCTCGGACAACAATCCGGTGTCCACCACCCAGACCCTGGGCGGCGGCTTCGGCAAGAAGGACATCTGGCTCGACCAGGGCTACCTGACCTGGAAGGCCACCCAGGACCTGACCCTGACCGGCGGGCGGATCGCCAACCCGTTCTATTCCACCGACATGCTGTACTCCAACGACCTCAATTTCGACGGCGTGGCGGCGATCTTCAACCACAAGCTGAGCAGCAACTGGGGCCTGTTCGGCACCCTCGGCGCCTTCCCGGTGGAGTACACCAACGACACCGCCACCAGCAACGGTTTCGACAAGAACGAGAGCGACACCAAGTGGCTGTTCGGCGGGCAGGTCGGCGCCAACTGGAAGATCAACCGCAGCAACAGCCTCAAGGGTGCCCTGGCCTACTACCGCTTCGACGACATCGAGGGCCAGCGCTCCAGCCCTTGCGCGCCCTGGGCCGGGGCCCCGGGCTGCGACACCGATGGCTCGCGGGTCGCCTTCATGCAGAAGGGCAACAGCGTGTTCCTGCTGCGCGACATCACCCCCAACCCGGCCACGCCGGGCCTGACCCCGCAGCCGCAGTTCGTGGGCCTGGCCTCGAAGTTCGACGTGCTCGACCTGAACCTGGCCTGGGACACCGAATTGCCGGACGACCTGCGCCTGCGCAGCCAGACCAACTTCATTCGCAACCTGGCCTACGACAAGGGCGAGATGCTCAAGCGCAGCGAAGGCGAGATCGTCAACAACATCAACAGCCAGGGCCAGTTCGAAAGCGGCGGCAATGCGCTGATGGTGCAGTTCACCCTGGGCAACGCCCTGGAGATGAAGAAGTCCGGCGACTGGAACCTGCTGGCCGGCTACAAGTACATCCAGCCCGATGCCTTGCCCGACGGCTTCAACGATTCCTCGTTCCACCTGGGGGGCACCAACGCCAAGGGCTATTTCCTGGGCGGCAACTACGGCATCGACAAGAACATCTATGCCACGGCCCGCTACATGAGCGCCTCGGAAGTCTACGGGCCGCGCTACGAGGTGGACGTGATGCAGCTTGAACTCAACACGCGCTTCTAAGTGCAGGGAGGAAGGTTATGAACAGCCGAGCGAGGGCAGGGGCGGCGAGCCTGTTGCTGGTCTGGGGCGTGCTGGCCAGTGTCGGCGCCAGCGCCGAAGGCATGGAGGAGCGTCTGCGCACCCAGTTGCGCGGCACCACCCAGCAGCTGCAGGCCCTGCAAAGCGAACAGGCCCAGGCCGCGGCGGCGCGGGTCGCCGCCGAGAACGCGGCCAGGGAGGCCCAGGCCCAGGTCAAGCAACTGACGGCCGAGCTGGCCAAGACCCGCGGTGTGGCAGAGCAGTTGGCCGGCCAGCAGCAGAGCCTGCACAGCCAGGCCCAGGCCCAGGCGGCCGCCAGCAGCGAGCAACTGGGCAAGTTCAAGAAGGCCTATGAGGACCTGCTGGTGCTGGCCCGGGGCAAGGAAGCCGAACGGGCCAGGTTGCAGGCGCAATTGAGCGAGCGTGACACACAAGTGCAGCAATGTGCGGTCAAGAATCAGCAGATGTACGGCATCGCCAAGCAGATCCTGGCGGCCTACGAAAACATCGACGTGGCCGAGGTGGTGAAAATCCGCCAGCCCTTCGCCGGCAGCGCCCGGGTCAAGTTCGAGGAACTGGCCCAGGGCTTTGGCGACGAGCTTTACCAGACCCAGTTCGACGCCCCGCGGGCGGCGAGCACCCACTGATCACCAGGGAAGAGATGACCATGACCTTGATTAACAGCGTCACCACCGAAAGCCTCACCGACCTGCTGCAAGGCGCCGGCTACCGAGTCAACCAGACCGAACAGAACGGCATCGTGCAACTGCTCAGCGCCAGCCAGGGCATCGGCTACGCCGTGCGCTTCGGTAACCCGGGCAGCGAAGCCGGGCACTACGTGGACTTCACCTACAGCTGCGCGCTGCGGGTGCAGGGCGAATTGCCGGCCGGGCTGGCGGAACTGTGGAACGCCTCACGGCGCTTTGCCCGGCTGTCGCTGCAGGGCGAATTCCTGGTGATGGAGATGGACGTGGTGGTGGCCGGCGTCGGCGAGACCCACCTGCGCAGCCAGCTGGAGCTGTGGGATCGGTTGCTGCAGGAGTTCATCGTCTACCTGCGCGAATACAGCCAGCAGGCGGCCCAGTTGCAGGCCCAGGCCGAAGCGCCCCAGGCGGCGCAAAGCCAACCCCGGGAAGAGGCGGCCACCCTGTGAAAAAGCCCACCCTGGTGGTCGGTGCCGGGGCACTGACCTTGCTCGGCCTGGCGTTGGGCCTGGCCCTGCGCCCGGGCAATGACCCGGTGGCGGCGCAGCAGCCGGCCCCGACCCTGCTGCAACAACAAGTGGCGTCTACGCCCGCTGTGGCGCGCCTGGGCAATCAGCAGGTGGCGGCCGAGGAGCTCAAGCGCCTGTTCGCCAGCCTGCCCGAGGAATCCCGGGGGCAATTGCGCGGCAATCGCCCGGCGCTGGAAGCCTGGATTCGTTCACGGCTGGCGGAAAAGGCCGTGCTGGAGCAGGCCGATGCCCAGGGCTGGCGCCAGCGGCCGGAGGTGGAGCAGCAGACCCGCGCCGCCACCGAACAGATCGTGTTTCGCGACTATCTGCAGTCGGTCAGCCAGGTGCCGGCGGACTACCCCAGCCCGGCGGAGTTGCAGCAGGCCTATGACAGCGGCAAGTCGGCGTGGATGACACCGCCGTTGTACCGGGTCAGCCAGATCTTCCTCGGGGTCGCCGAGCCCCAGGCGGCCGAGCAGGTACGCCGCCAGGCGCAGGAGCTGAGCCGCAAGGCCCAGGCCGCGCCGGGGGAGTTTGCCGCCTTGGCGGCGCAGTACTCCCAGGACCGGGACAGCGCCCAGCGCGGTGGCGACTCCGGCCTGCAGCCCTTGCAGCAACTGCTGCCGGAGGTGCGCAGCGCGGTGGCCCGGCTCAAGGTGGGCGGGGTGTCCGAGGTGGTGCAGAGCGCGGCGGGTTTCCACGTGCTCAAGCTCACCGAACAGCAGCCGGCACGGACCGCCAGCCTGGACGAACTGCGTGATCGCCTGACCCAGGCCCTGCGCGCCCAGCGCCAGGAGCAGATCGCCAAGGCCTACCTGGAAGGCATGCTCAACACTGCGACCCTGAGCATCGATGGCGCGGTGTTGAACCAGGTCCTGGAGGACAAGCTGTAGGAGCTGGCTTACCAGCGAAGGCGATCTCACAGGCCCCTTCGCCGGCAAGCCGGCTCCTACGAGGCAATACGCAGCACCGGCAACTGTAGGAGCTGGCTTGCCCGCGAAGGCGATCCCACGGCCCCGCCGTCCGCCCGCCAAGGAAGCAACATTCAACAAGACAGGGAGTCATCAATGTCATTTCTCGAACCCGCTCCACTCCAGGGCTTTGCGCCATACACCGCGCCCCAGGAACCCCGGGAAGCCTGGCTGGCCCTGGCCGCCGGCATCGAACCTGCGGTGGCCCAGTATTTTCTGGTCAGCGCCCGTTGCGGCTGCTTCATGCAGGCGGCCCGCAGCCTGAACATCAAGGCCACGCTGCTGCGCAAGCAACTGGCGCAGTTGGAGGAGCACCTGCGCCGTTCGCTGTTCTGCTACCAGGGCAATGCCTTGAGCCTGAGCCGCGAAGGCCTGCAACTGCAGGCCCAGCTGATTGCCCTGGCCCACCAGCGGCGGCTGCCGGTGATCGAGCAACCCCTGATCCGCGTGGCCGTGGCGGAAACCATCCTCCACGACATCCTTGGCCGTGACCTGATCGCCTTGCTGCGGCGCAACGCCAGCGCGCGGCTGGAAATCATCTCCATCGACAGCGACCTGTCCCTGCAGGCCCTGAGCGCCGACCTGGTGCTGTGGCTGGCGGCCGAGGACTCACCCCTGCCGGGCCCCAGCTTCGCCACCCGCGAACCCATGCCCCTGGCGCGCATCGACTACCTGCCGCACATCGCCAAGCGCTACTCCCGGGTCGCGGCCCGCCCCGACAGCCTGGACGACCTGGCGGACTACATGCTGGTGCAGTGGCAGCACGACCGTCATATCGAGCCGTTCCGGCCCTGGAACAGCCTGGTGGAACAGCGCCTGGCCGGGGTGGTGCAGGTGCATTCCTATGAACTGATGCTGGAGATGATCCGCTGCAGCGCCTGCATTGGCCTGCTGCCGCAGTACATGAGCCGCTTCGACCGCGGCCTCACCGCCTTGCCGGGCCTGTTCGAGGAAAGCATGCAACGCCGCGCCTGGCTGGCGGTCAATGCCCAGGTGGAGCATGAAGAGCAGGTACAGCAACTGGTGGAACTGATCCTCAACACCTTCAGCGAACGCCAGGACTGGTTCGTCTGAACGGACCCGCCCGCTCTTGCAGATATTCACCCCACGCCCACGAGCGGGCACCCACCGCGACTCCATGCAGGAGCCGGCTTGCCGGCGAAAGGGCCCGCCAGCCCTGCGCCGGTTCCGGAAACGTCTTCGCTGGCAAGCCAGCTCCAACCAGGGGCACCCACCGCTATTCCATGCAGGAGCCGGCTTGCCGGCGAAGGGGCCCGCAAACCCTGCGCCGGTTCCGGAAACGCCTTCGCTGGCAAGCCAGCTCCTACCAGGGGCACCCACCGCTATTCCATGTAGGAGCCGGCTTGCCGGCGAAGGGGCCCGCAAGCCCTGCGCCGGTTCCGGAAACGCCTTCGCTGGCAAGCCAGCTCCTACGGGTGTGCCTGCGAGGCGGTTCCTTGCCGGCGAACGAGCACCATTGTCCTCGTCATCCAGAGGCGCATGCCCGTACACTCGACGGCCATTTCGACTTCAAGGATGACCTCGCCATGCCCAACGCCCATCCCACCATCGTCATCGAGCGGTGCAACGAAGCTCATATCGACGGCCTGACGGCGCTGTACAGCGAACCCAGTGTGGCGGCCCAGACCCTGCAACTGCCTTACCAGTCCCGCGAGTTGTGGCGCAAGCGCGTCGGGCTGGGGCAGGAAAACGAGGGGCTGGTGGCCCTGGTTGCCCTGCACCAGGGTGCGGTGATCGGCAGTTGCAGCCTGCTGCAGGTGGCGCGGGTGCGCCGGGCCCATTGCGCCGATATCGGCATGGGCGTATCCCCGGCCTGGCAACGCCAGGGCATCGGCAGCCGCCTGCTGGCGGCCGTGCTGGAGGTGGCCGACAACTGGATGAACCTGCGCCGTGTGGAGTTGACGGTGTATGCCGACAACCAGGCCGCCATCGGCCTGTACCGCAAGTTCGGCTTCGAAACCGAAGGCCAGCTGCGCGACTACGCCGTACGCGACGGCGGTTATGTCGATGTGCTGAGCATGGCGCGCTTGCGTCGTTGAGACCGGGTTCGTGTAGCCGCTGCCGCAGGCTCGGGCCGCGTTCGGACGACCGGCTCCGCAGCAGAGGCAGGGATCCAGGCGATCGCCATGCAAGGCCCTGCGGGCCTTGACGTTCACTCCAGCAAAGCGAAATCCACCGCCGCCCGGGCATGCAATTCGGTGGTGTCCAACAGGGGCAGGGCGCTGTGCTCGGGCTTGAGCAGCAGGCCGATTTCCGTGCAGCCGAGGATGATCGCCTCGGCACCACGGGCCTGGAGCCCGTCGATCACGTGTTGGTACAGCCGCCGCGAGCTCTCGCTGACAACGCCCACGCACAGCTCCTCATAGATGATGCGGTGCACCGCCTGGCGCTGCGCTGCATCGGGCACCAGCACCTTCAGGCCCTGGTCTTCCAGGCGGCCTTTGAGGAACGCCTGCTCCATGGTGAAGGCTGTGCCCAGCAGCCCCACGCTCAGGGTGCCGGCTGCCTGGGCGGCCTGCACCACGGGGTCGGCAATATGCACAAAGGGCACTCCAATGGCGGCCTCTATCTGCCCGGCGACCTTGTGCATGGTGTTGGTGCAGAGCACCACGCATTCGGCGCCGCCGGCTTCCAGGCGCCGGGCTGCCTCCACCAGGATCGCCGCCGCGTCGTCCCAGCGCCCGGCATGCTGGGCCTGTTCGACAGGCCCGAAGTCGACGCTGTACATTAACAGCCGCGCTGAACGCAGCGGCCCCAGTCGATCGCGAACCTGCTGATTGATCAGGCGATAGTATTCGGCGCTGGACTCCCAGCTCATGCCGCCGATCAGGCCGATGGTGCGCATGGGCAACTCCTCTGTGGTGCGGTTGGGTAAGCCTCAGTTTCACGCCGCCACGGGTGGCGATCTATCAGGAAATTTCACATGCCCCAGGTGCTCGAACATCGCCTGCTGGACGGCCGCCTGCTGCTGCAACTGCTGCCGGCCGCGGCCTACAGCGCCCGCGATCCGGCCCAGTGGCAGACCTTGGGGGTGACCCTGGAACGCCAGCGCGGGGTGCATGCCATCGACTCCGACCGCCGCGAGGATTTCGATACCTGGCCCGGCACCCTGGCCCTGACGCCCGCAGGCATTGAGGTGTTTTCCGAATCCGCCATGGGCGGCGAATACCTGCTGCTGCGCTGGCAGGGCGCGACGCCGCTGGTTCCTGGCCAGCGCCGGATGCAGAGCCCGGGGCATGCCCGCGCCCTGGCCCTGGGGCGCGAAGCCAGGCGCCTGTTGCTGGCGCCCGAGGCCGATGAGCTGGCCCTGGAGCAATGCGCGCTGACGTTTCTGGGGCTGGCCCAGCCCGGTCGTGCGGCGCCAGCCCCGGCCCCGGATTTGGGGCAGGTGCTGCAACAGATGGCCGATGAATACGCCCGGCCCCTGTCACTGGCGCAACTGGCCCTGACCTACGGCCACAACGAACTGCGCCTGCTGCGCGACTTTCGTCGTGCTGTAGGCATCACGCCCCATGCCTGGATCACCGAGGTGCGGCTGCAAGCGGCCCGGCGGCTGCTGGAGCACACGGACCTGCCCCTGGCGGCGGTTGCCCAGGACTGTGGTTTTGCCCATCAGTCCCACCTGGGCAGCGCCTTGCGCCAAGCCACCGGCCTGACGCCGCGTCAGTACCGGCTGCAGTTTCAGTGCCGAGCGGCGGATACTGCGCTGTAGATTTTGCCTGGTAATGCCTTGCCAGTGATCGTCGCCAGCGGACCGCAGGATCATCATCGATGGACGCAGCTACAGGGCTCGGCGAGCCGGCGGGCAAACAACTCAACGCCCGACACCGGCATCTGCCATGCTCAGGGCCGGCGACCTGCTGTTCTCAAAGGTCGAAGCCAGGGACACAGCACAATGGACGATATCCAGCAACTGGGCGAGATGCTGCGCCACTACGCGGCCAGTGAAGCCCACAAGAAGCAGCTGTTCGACAGCCAGTCGGTGGTCTGGGCGCGTCGCATTCATCAATTGTTCGGGCAGATCGAAGACTGGCTGGCGCCGGTATTGCTGCCGGACCTGCTGGCGTTGCAGCGCGAGCCCTATGTGGCCTTCAGCCCGGCGGTGCCGCTGGAGGTCTCGACCTTCAAGAGCGAGAAGCTGACCATCCATATCGCCGGCAAACCGGTGGAGTTCGTGCCGGATGTGATGGGCCCCCAAGGGCAGATTTCCCTGGCGGTGATCGGCCTGACTGCGGCGCGGCTGGGCAGCGTGTCCCTGGTCGGCGAGGCTTCGGGCGGCTGGCAATGGCGCAAGACCAACGGCTTGAAGGACCCTGACGTCTTTGCCTTTGACGGCAATTTCCTCGCCGCTCAGTTGCAGAGCCTGATCCCCCGCGAGCGCGCCTGACCCGGCCAATACCCCCACTGTAGGAGCTGGCTTGCCAGCCAAAGCGCTCTACATGTCCAGGTTGATCCAACCCGGCTTGGCTTCCTCCGGCGCCACGGCGTTGATTTTCTTGCCCGTGGCCAGCTCCACCCGGCGGGCTACGTCGGGGTCGTCGGCGAAGGGGATCAGGCTGGCGTCGTCCAGGCTCTTGGCACTCTGGTGACGCAGGCAGTACTCGATGCAGAGGTAGAGAAACGCCACCCCCAGCAGGTTGAGCAGTATATCCATGGGTTTTCAGGCTCCCTGAAACGCAACACGCCGGCCACGGGGGCCGACGTGGGGCAGGTGGGTCAGGCGATCCGGGCGTCGCTCAGCGCCAGGCGCTCATCGGCAACGCGCACGGTGCGCCAGGTGTTGTAGGCCATCAGCAGCATGCCGCTGAGGAAGAACACGCCGCCGGCGAAACGCACCACGAACCCCGGATGGCTGGCCACCAGGGCCTCGACGAAGGAGTAGGTGAGGGTGCCGTCTTCGTTCACCGCGCGCCACATCAGGCCCTGGGTGATGCCATTGACCCACATCGAGGCGATGTACAGCACGGTGCCGATGGTGGCGAGCCAGAAGTGCAGGTTGATCAGCGGCACGCTGTACATCTGCTCGCGGCCGAAGACCTTGGGCACCATGTGGTAGATGGCCCCGAAGGTGATCATCGCCACCCAGCCCAGGGCACCGGCGTGTACGTGGCCGATGGTCCAGTCGGTGTAGTGGGACAGGGCGTTGACGGTCTTGATCGCCATCATCGGGCCCTCGAAGGTGGACATGCCGTAGAACGCCAGGGACAGCACCAGGAAGCGCAGGATCGGGTCGGTGCGCAGCTTATGCCAGGCCCCGGAGAGGGTCATCATGCCGTTGATCATGCCGCCCCAGCTCGGGGCCAGGAGGATCAGCGACATGGCCATGCCCAGGGACTGGGCCCAGTCCGGCAGCGCGGTGTAGTGCAGGTGGTGCGGGCCGGCCCAGATGTACAGGGTGATCAGCGCCCAGAAGTGCACGATCGACAGGCGATAGGAGTACACCGGGCGCCCGACTTGCTTGGGCACGAAGTAGTACATCATCCCGAGAAAGCCCGTGGTCAGGAAAAAGCCTACGGCGTTGTGCCCGTACCACCACTGGACCATGGCGTCGGTGGCCCCGGAATAGACCGGGTAGGACTTGAACCAGTCCACCGGGATCGACAGGTGGTTGACCACGTGGAGCATGGCGATCACCAGGATGAAGGCGCCGAAGAACCAGTTGCCGACGTAGATGTGCTGGCTCTTGCGCCGCACCACGGTGGTGAAGAACACAATCGCGTAGGCGACCCAGACCACCGCCATCCACACCGCGCCGGCGAATTCGATCTCGGCGTATTCCTTGGTGGTGGTGTAGCCCAGGGGCAGGGTGATCAGCATGATCACGATCACCGACTGCCAGCCCCAGAAGGTGAAGGCGGCCAGGGTGTCGGAGTACAGCCGCACCTGGCAGGTGCGCTGGACCGCGTAGTAGCTGGCGGCGAACTGCGCGCTGCCGGCGAAACCGAAGATCACCAGGCTGGTGTGCAGCGGCCGCAGCCGGCCGAAGGTGCTCCAGGGCAGGTCGAGGTTCATCTCCGGCCACACCAGCTGCGAGGCAATCCACACCCCCATGGCCATGCCGATCACGCCCCATACCACTGTTGCGACGACGAATTGGCGAACCACCTTGTAGTTGTAGGCCTGTCCGATTGTTGCTGAGTTCATGGTCAATGCTTCCACGGTTGCAAAGTCTTGCCAGGCCACCCGGTCTGGCACGGGGTGCACTGTAGGAATCAGCGGGGAAACAAAACAGGCTCAGAAAAACCACATTAATACGGATCAGATTTTCCTCATGCCTACGGTGGTGCAGCCTTGGCTGATATGGTTTTTTAGTTTTTACCTGAATCTGTAACGCTCTGCGCCGTACGCGCATAGTCGCCCCCTCACAACACGCGCCGTTTAGAGCACGATCAGCTTCGATGAGGTAGGGACATGTATCAGTACGACGACTATGACCGGGCCCTGGTGCTTGAGCGGGTGGCGCAGTTTCGCGACCAGGTCGAGCGCTTCATGGGCGGCCAACTGAGCGAGGAGGAGTTCCTGCCCCTGCGCCTGCAGAACGGCCTGTATATGCAGAAGCACGCCTACATGCTGCGGGTGGCGATTCCCTACGGCACCCTCAGCGCCCGTCAGATGCGTACCCTGGCCAGCATCGCCCGGGACTTCGACCGCGGCTACGGCCACTTCACCACCCGGCAGAACCTGCAGTTCAACTGGATCGAGCTGGCCCAGGTGCCGGACATCCTGCAGCGCCTGGCCGAAGTGGAGATGCACGCCATCCAGACTTCCGGCAACTGTGTGCGCAACATCACCACCGAAGCCTTTGCCGGGGTGGCCGGCGACGAATACCTGGACCCGCGCCCCCTGGCGGAGATCCTGCGCCAGTGGTCCACCATCAACCCGGAATTCCTGTTCCTGCCGCGCAAGTTCAAGATCGCCATCTGCTCGGCCAAGCAGGACCGCGCGGCGATCATGATGCATGACATCGGCCTCTATCTTTACCGTGCCCGCAACGGCGAGATGCTCCTGCGGGTGATAGTCGGCGGCGGCCTGGGGCGCACGCCGATCCTCGGCCTGCAGATCCGCGACGGGCTGCCCTGGCAGCACTTGCTGTCCTATGTCGAAGCGGTGCTGCGGGTCTACAACCGCTACGGCCGGCGGGACAACAAGTACAAGGCGCGGATCAAGATCCTGGTCAAGGCCCTGGGCATCGAGGCCTTCGCCAGGGAAGTGGAGGAGGAGTGGCAGCACCTCAGGGACGGCCCGGCGCAGCTCACCGAGGACGAATTCCAGCGGGTGGCCAGCGCCTTTGTGCCGCCGATCTACGAGCGCCTGGCGGACACCGACCTGGAGTACGGCAGCCACCTGGCCGAGTCCCCGGCCTTCGCCCGCTGGGTGGCGCGCAACGTGCACCCGCACAAGGTGCCGGGCTACACCTGCGTGGTGCTGTCGACCAAGCCGGGCCCGGCCTCGCCACCCGGTGACGTCACCGGCCAGCAGATGGAAGCGGTGGCCGACTGGTCCGAGGACTACGGCTTTGGCGAGATCCGCATTGCCCACGAACAGAACATCGTCCTGCCGGATGTGCCCAAGTCGCGCCTGTTCGAGCTTTGGCAGCGGGCCTGCGAGCATGGCCTGGGGACCGCCAACGCCGGGTTGCTGACCGATATCATCGCCTGCCCGGGCGGTGACTTCTGCGCCTTGGCCAACGCCCGTTCGATCCCCATTACCCTGGCCATCCAGCAGCGCTTCGACGACCTGGACTACCTCCACGACCTGGGGGACATCAGCCTGAACATTTCCGGCTGCATGAACGCCTGCGGCCATCACCACATCGGCAATATCGGCATCCTCGGCGTCGACAAGAACGGCAGCGAGTGGTTCCAGGTCACCCTGGGCGGGGCCAAGGGCCGTGACAGCGCCCTGGGCAAGGTGATAGGCCCGTCCTTCAGCGCCGAGGAAATCCCCGAGGTGATCGAACGCATCATCGCCACCTTCGTACGCTACCGGGAAAGCGACGAACCCTTCGTCGAGACCCTGCAGCGCATCGGCCTGGAGCCGTTCAAGGAGCGGGTCTATCCCAAGGCCGTGGAGGCGCTGGCATGAACAACCTGCTGCGTTTGCACGAAGGCGAAGCCCAACGGGTGGAAGACGATGCCTGGAGCCTGGTGCGCGGGGTCGACGACGCATTGCCGGACGGGCCGCTGATTCTGCCCCTGGCCCTGTGGCTGATGCGCCGCATCGAGCATCACCCGGCCCGGGACGGCGTATGGATAGGCCCGGACGACGAGGTGGAAAGCCTCAAGCCCTGGCTCAAGCTGATCCCGCTGATCGCCGTGGACTTCCCCAGCTTTCGTGATGGCCGGGGTTACAGCCAGGCCTACCTGCTGCGCACTCGCCTGGGCTGGATGGGCGAATTGCGAGCGATTGGCGATGTGCTGCGCGACCAGTTGAGCCATATGCGCCAATGCGGTTTCGACAGCTTTGCCGTGCGTGAAGACAAGTGCGCGCTGGACGCACTCAAAGGGTTGGCGGGGATGAGCGTGCTCTATGGCCGCTCGGTGATCGAGCCGCGGCCGCTGTTTCGTCGGCGCTGAAGGTGGCGCGCGGTTGCGCTGGTTAATGTAATTTCTAGAATAAATAGTCGTTTAAAATCAATGGATTAAAGTTGATAGTTAATCCTGTTTGATTGGTTTTGGGGGGCTCGGGTAACCGAGCCCTCCTTGCCACCCTGCCTATTGCAACGCCGGGTCCCCGGGGTTGAGCTGCTTCCATTGCTGCATCAGTGCCTGGGCCTTGGGTTCCTGGCCGCTCTCCAGGTAGTACTGGATCAGGCTCAGGCGCGCATTGCGCTGGGTCGGCTGGCGCTGCAGCAGGGCTTGCAACTGACGGTTGGCAGCGTCCTGCTGGCCACTGTCGTGCAGGGCCACTGCCAGCACATAGGCGTACTGAGCATTCTGCGGTTCCAGCTCGGCGGCCTTTTTCAAGGCGGCCATGGCCCGGGCAGTGTCGCCCCCACGAATCAGGCTCAGGCCCCGGGTGTGCTGCAGCAGCGCCGACTCCGGGTGCTGTTGCAGGGCCTGGGCCAGCAGTTGCTGCGCCTCCTGGCTGCGGCCATTGGCTTCCAGCCACTGCCCCAGGGTCACCAGGGCCGGGAAGAAGTCGCTGTCGCGGCGCAAGGCTGCGCGCAGGTAGGGTTCGACCTCGGCACCGCGCCCGCTGGCCTGGTAGAGCATGGCCAGGTTGAGGTTGGCTTCGGCCCGCTCCACGAGGCTCAACTGCACCGCTTCATATTCGCCAAGGGCTTTGTCCCAGGCCCCTTGAGCCGGGCCCAGGCCACTGCGCGCGGCGCCCAGCAGATCGCGAGCCGCGGTGATCCGCACGGCCTTGACCGGGTCTTGCAGCAGGGGCACCAGCAGCGGGCCACGTTCGGCTGGCGGCACCAGGGCGCTGGTGGCTCGCACCGCGCTTTCGCGCACCTGGGGGTCCGCATGCCCGAGGGCCTGGGTAGCCAGTTGCAGTGCCTGGGCACTGGGATAGTTGGCCAGCTCGGCCAGCAGGGTGGCACGCCGGATCGGTGGCAGATCGCTGCGCTGCAGTTGTTCCTGCAACGCCTGGGCTGCCCCTGGGTGGCCGCCGCGGATCAACCACAGGCTGTCGTCGTAGCGCGGTGGCTGGGGTGGGCTGTTGGCGGTCCATAACTGGAACTGCCGGCTGATGCGTTCGCCGGCCTGTTGCCCCTGGTGGCAGCCCAGGCAGGCATCGGCCGTGCCAAGCTTCTGCGCCCGCAGCGGGTTGGGCAGGCTGAAGCTGTGGTCATGGCGATAGTCATTGCCCATGTAGACCTTGCCCGGCATGTGGCAGTCCACGCATTGCGCACCGGGCTGGCCGGGGGTGTGCCGGTGATGGTCGGGGGAATCGTAATCCTTGGCCTGCAACCCGCGTCCGTCGATGCCGGCTGCCGCGCTCTTGCCGGCGGGGTTGTGGCATTGCAGGCATACGGCGTTGCCCGGGGCCTTGAGCTGGGTGCTGTGGGGGTTGTGGCAATTGCTGCAGCGCACCCCCTTGTCGAACATCTTGCTCTGGGCGAAGGAGCCGTATTCGAATACCTCGTCCTTGATCTTGCCGTCCAGGGCGTACAGCTCCCGGGTCAGGGCGCTGGGCAGGTAGTCATCCATCAGGCGCTGGCCGACGTGGTAGCCGTCGCCCAGGGGCGCGCGCCGCGCGTGGCAGCGGGCGCAGGTCTCGATCTCCTGGGTGGCGCTTGCGGCCTTGAGGTCCACGGCGAAGCCGGCGTTGGCCAGGGTGGCCTTGCTGGCCGTGGCCTGCAGATGGTTGGAGGCCGGGCCGTGACAGGCCTGGCAGCCAACGCCGAGGCTGTTCCAGCGGCTGTCGAAGCGCTCCTGGCTGGCGCTGAAATTGCGCTGGTAGCCGGTGGTGTGGCATTCCACACACATGAAGTTGGCGTTCTGGCTGGGCTTGCTCCAGTGCAGCGGGTTCTTGAAGTTAACGCCCTGGCCCGGATACAGGTGGAACCACTGCTGCTTGCGGGTATCCCAGGCCACGCCCAGGGCTTGCAGGCGTCCCTGGCCGACCTCGATCAGGTATTGCTGCAAGGGCTCAATGCCGAAGGTGTAGGCCACCTTGAAGTCCGCGGGCCTGCCGTCGGCGCCGGGGGTGTTGACCCAGAACTCGGTCCCGCGGCGAAACAACCGGGTGCTTTCGCCTTCGGCCTTGAAACGCTGTTCATTGAAATTGCCCAGCACCGTCTGCGGGTTGGCCTCCTGCATCGCCAGTTGATGGTGCGAGCCTTGCCAGTCCCTGGCCTGGGCCTGGTGGCAGCCCTGGCAGGCCTGTTCATCGACGTACTGGGCGGCCGGTAGCGCCGGCACGGCCTTGGGCTGGGCCGCAGCCACCTGCGGCGCCGCCAGCCGGGGCGGTTCGGCCAGCAGGAACCAGACGAGCCCGCCGAGCACCAGCAGCAACAGCAGGGCGCCGAAGGGGAACAGGTAGCGGTGGGGCGAAGGTGCAGTTGAAGCAGGGGGTGTCGGGCGTGGGTTATTCTTCTTCGGCTTGGGCATTGCGACGTCCGTATCCAGAATGCGGTGCCTTGATCGGCACTCTCAGGCTCGATGGAGCTTTGACGGCAGCTGCCGGTCTGTCAAATCCGGGCTGTGAATCAGCCCGCAAGCCGTGACAAACAACCCGCGCCGGCGGGGCAAAGCGCCGGCTTTTGGCTATACCTTAATTTCCCCTAGCCAGTCCCTGGCTGCTGCACCTACAGGAGTTACACATGAAGCTTGCTCTGACCCTCAGCACGCTGGGCCTTGCCACCCTCGGGATGGTGGGCTGTTCCAGCAAAGTGCCCCAGCCTGACGAGTACTCCGGGTTTCTCAGCGACTACAGCCAGCTCAAGGAAGCCAAGTCGCCCTCCGGCGTGGAGGTGATGCGCTGGATCGATCCCAAGCTCAAGCTGAGCAACTACAGCAGCGTGTACATCGAACCGACCCAGTTCTACCCGCAGCCGCAGCCGACGGCGAAGATCCCCCAGAGCACCCTGACCGCCATCACCCGTTACTACGACCAGGCACTGCAGCGCGAGGTGAGCAAATCCCTGCCACTGGCCACCGGCCCGGGCCCGGGGGTGATCGTGGTGCGCGCGGCGATTACCGCAGTCACCAGCAAGACCGAGGGCCTGAAGCCCTATGAAATCATTCCCGTGGCCCTGGTGGCGGCGGCGGTGAGCACCGCCAGTGGCATCCGCGACCAGGAAACCACCCTGGCCACCGAGGCGGCGTTCCTGGATGGCAGCACCCACGCGGTGATTGCCGAAGTGGTCCGCAAAGGCACCGGCAAGCCCCTGGAAAACGACACCCAGGTGATGCAGGCCAGCGACGTGAAGAACGTCATCGACGGTTGGGCCTATGACATGCACCAGTCCTACCTGCAACTGAAGAAAAAGTGACCGACCGTTGATGGCCGCGGCATCTTGAAAGGTGCCGCGGCCATCGTTCGGTTTCAGTACTGGCTGCGCGCCAGTTTGTTGTAGTGGTAGAGCATCTGGTCGTAACCCTGGGTCACTGCGTGGTAGTCGTCGCTCAGGCGTTGCGGCTCGGCATGTTGCTGCCAGTCGCGGTGCAGGGTGTCCAGCGCCTTGAGGTACTGTTCGCCGGGCTGGGCGATCAGTTGCCAGAGGTACAGCACCTGCTCGGTGTTCTTGTCCGGCTGGCCTGTTTTCAGGTACTGCTGCCGAGCGTCCCAGGTCTGGCGCAACTGCCGGGTGACCTGCGCCAGTTGGTCCGGGGTCAGGCTTTGCTGGCGTACGCCTGCCTCGACAAATTCCACGGTGCTGCGGGCCTGGATCATGTAATCGAGCAATGCCCAATGGGCATTGCGCCCCAGGCGTTGCTCCAGGCGCAGCAGTTGCTGGCTGCGCGGTTCGATATCCAGGGCCGGGAGCAACTGGCGCACGGCATTGGAAGCTTCCAGGTAAGCCTCGCTCTGTTGCGCCAGTTGGCGGGCAAACTCATCCAGTTGCGCCTCGGTCAGGGGCCGCCCGATGCCCATTTTGCGCATGAAGGAATCCTTGGTCAGGGCCGCGAAGGGCCCGAGCACTTGCAGATAGCGCACGGTGGCGGGGAGCAAAGGGCTGTCCGGGGCCAGGACCTGCAACTTGTCGGTGATCCTGCCGGGGCAGTTGAGGCGGTACAGCGCGTCGATGTCCTGGTGGCTGTAGGCATACAGGTCGTAGGCTTCGGGCGCCTTGGCCCGGGGCGCACCCTCGGCCATGAAGGCCTGGTGGGCCAGGCGCCAGGGCACATCCACCTGGTTCATGCAATTGACGATCGGTGCCAGGGCATTGGCCTGGGCGGTGCTCGGGCTGTCCTGGTGGTCCAGCCACAGGTCGAGGCGCCCCAGGGGCTTGCTGGCCCCGGCCAGGCCGACCAGCGTCAACCCCAGAACCAGGCCGATGGGCAGCAACCAATTGGGGTTCATGGCTGCCTCTCCTGGCCGTACCACTGGCGGGCGGTGGCCGGGGCCGCGCAGCCCTCGGCATTGGCGGGCATGCGCGCGCACAGGCGTTCGCTCCATTGCTGCAGGCCCTGGTTGGGGTTGAGCGTGCGCTGGCTGGTGAACAGCTGGAGGCTGCCCAGGCCTGCCACCAGCACCATGCAGCCCAGGCCGATCAACAGCCGCCGGCGCCAGGGAGCGGGTTTTTCCCAGGAAGCCTGGGCCTTGAGTTCGCGGCGCCGCAGGCTCGCCACCCCCAGCAGCACGGCCAGGTAAGTGGCGGCGCTGACCGGGCCGCAGAAATATCCCAGGGCACCGCTGATCAGCAGGGCCGGCAGCAGGTCGCGCAGGACCAGCACCTCACGATCCGGGTCGAGCCAGTGCGGCAGGCGTGCGCCGAGTGCCTGGTCGCGTACCCAGAGGCGGTGAGCCAGAGGCTGCCAGAGCCACCCCAGCAGGGCCCCGGCGCCGGCAAAACAGGTGCTCCAGAACAGCGTCACGCCAATGATTTCCCCCAGGCTGCCGGCTTGCGGCGCATAGCGGGCCACGGCCCCCGCCAGGCAGGCGAGGACAATGCCCAGGTACATGGGCCAGGCGTTGAAAGCGAACTCCCAGTCGCGCCAGAAGAACGGCGTGCCGCCGGGCATGCCGGCCGATACCTCGGGGTGATTGGCGTGCAGCCGCGAGCTCAGTTGGCGGCAGCAGGCCCAGTCATCGGGGCGCAGGCGCCGGGCGAAGTTGCGCCGGCGGGTGAAACTGATGGGCGCCAGCAGCAGGTAGGCGGCGCGCTGTTGCGGGCTGGCCGGCGCCTGGGTGGCCAGGGCCTGCTGGCGGGCAATGAATACCGGTGCTTCGTCACGGGCTTTGAGGCGCTCCCATTCCAGCGCCGGACAGGCGTTGTCCGCACCGTTGTGCCAGCCCTGGCCGGCACACACCGCGGCGAACCCCGGGCTGGACCAGTAGGGGCTGTTGAGCAGCAGCTCCACCAGTTGCAGGTTGAACCACTGGCCCTGGTCCAGGCTGTTCAGCCAGGGCTGCTGCTGGCGTTGCGCGTAGGCCTGGAGCAGAGCCTGGTCGTCGCGCTGGGCCAGGGCGTCCTGCAGGGGCTGCAAGAGCTTTTCCTGGCACTGTTCCAGCAATGCATCGATCAGGTACTCCGGCAGTTCCAGGCGCTGCCAGGCGCTGAGCCAGTGGAACGTGGCAAAGGCCCAGGCCAGCAGCTGTTGCGATTGGTCCGGGCGTTCCACGCAGTGGCGCAACAGGCCCAGCTCGAACTCCAGCAGGCAGTCGCTCTGGATCGCCTGCTGATAGCGCAGGTCCAGTTGCTCGATGCGGATGCCCTCCAGCAAGGGGGCGACTCGCTGCGCCGGCGACAGCGGCTTTGGGCCCTGCGGCGCCTGCCCGGCCAGCGGCACCGGATCTTCGTCCGAATGTGGATCCTGCTCCTGCATGCCCAGCCACCGGGCTTGCTCCAGCGCCGATTCATAGGCTTCGCGCAGGCGCTGGAACGCCACCGGGTCTTCATCCGGGCGGGTCTGCTTGAGCAGCCTGGCGTAGTGGCGTTTGATGGTGCGGGTATCGGCGGTGGCCGGCAGGCCGAGCAGGGTCCAGCAACTCATTGGGCGGTACGACTCCATGAAAGACCGCCGCGCCCGGGCAGTGGCGCGCTGAAACTGCGCACCCTACCGGTTTCCTGAAAAAAAGTCCCAGGCCGCATGCAACGGCCCGGGATGGGCGCTTCAGCTCACTGGCCGACGAACCAGCGGTAGTAGGGGTTGCCGCCATCCACCTGGAGCAGTTCGCGGATCTCCCGGGCCCAGGCTTCGCGGTCGCCCTCATAAGCGTGCAGGCTGGCGCGGTAGAACTGCATCAGGTTGCGGCTTTCCTGGTTCATCCGCTGGCGAAACTCGGGGCTGACATTCACCAGCACCGGTGGATGGCGCAGGTTCAGCAGCTCCGGCAGAACCCGGTTGATCTCCCTTGGCCGCACCCAGGGTGCGTACTCGATGCGCGGCCGGTCATCGGTGACCGCCGGGGCATCGCCGGCAAAGCGCTGCAGGCCGTCGCGGTCGCTGACCCAGGTGGCCAGCAGCGCCTGGGCGGAATTGACCCCGACTTCCCCCAGGGCGCTGCGCACGCTGTCCTGGGCAAAGCGCCGCTCGATCCTGGCCGCGTCCAGCTCGATGGGGTCCGGGGAACCCACCAGCAGCATCTCGTGGAACTCGCTGGTCCACAGGGTGGCGTAGGGGAAGACCTCGAGGAAGCTCTGCACCAGGGCGCGGGAGTCTTCGGTGTTCTGGGTCGGCAGGGGCAGCCACTGGGCCACCAGGCCCTGGGTGTTGAGGCGCCGCGCGGCCAGTTGGTAGAAGTCCCGGGAGTACAGGTTGACCACCCCGGCAGCGGAGGGCGGCGGCGGTTCCAGGGTGATCAGGTCATAGTTCTGCGGGCTGCGCAGCAGTTCCTGGCGCCCGTCCTGCAGGCGGATCTGAATGCCCGGGTCGCTGGCGGCATTGAAGCTGCCCTGGAACAGCGGCGCGGCTTCCAGTACCGCCGGTAGCAATTCCGCCACCACCCGCTGTTCCAGCCCCGGGTAGCGCAGCAGGGCCCCGGCGGTGATCCCGGTGCCGAAGCCGATCACCAGCGCCGAGCGCGGTTCGCCGTTGTGGATCAGCAGCGGCAGCAGGGCCTGGATGCGCATGTAGCGCAGTGACGGCATGGCATCGCCGGTGTTCGACACGCCCTGGATATACAGGCGATGGAAGCGCCGCTCGGGCTGGCCCTGGGTCACCACCGCCACCGTGGCGCCGCGGCCTTCCTGGTAGAAACTCAGTTCGGCGTGGCGGGCCCCGGGCAGGAGTTGCGCCAGGCGCTGGGGCGGGGTCAGCAGGGCCACGGCCAGGGACAGCAGCCCCAGGGTAACCACCCCCTGGCGCCGGCCCTTGTTCACCCCGGGGCCCTGGCGCACGGCAAGCAGGCCCACCAGCGCTGCGATCAGCGCCAGCAGCCCCAGGGTGCGCACCAGCCCCAGCCAGGGGATCAGCACGAAGCCGCACAGGGCCACGCCAATGATCCCGCCCAGTGTGTTGCAGGCCAGCACGGCGCCAACGTCGCGGCCCACTGCGCGGCCGTCACAGCACAGGCGCAGGGCCAGGGGGAAGGCCGCCCCCAGCAGCAGGGTGGGCACGAACACGATGCACAGCGCGGCCACGGCAAAGCGCCCGCTCATGCCCAGCAGCGGGCTGCCCCCCAGGCTGAGGATGAGGGCTTCGACCTGGGTCTGGGCGAGGATCAGCCAGCGCCCCAGCAGCGCCATTTCCAGCAGGGCCAGCAGCCCGGCACCGGCAATCAGCAGGCCGAACAGGCCCCAGGGGTCACGTACCCGGTCGGCCCGCGAGGCCATCAGGCTACTGCCCAGGAACAGCCCGCCCAGGTAGGTAGCCAGCACTACCGCAAAGGCGTAGGTGCGGGTGCTCATGAACGGCACGATGGACTGCGACCAGACCACCTCGTAGCCCAGGGCCACGCCGCCGGCGAGGCTGTACAGCAGCAGGGCCAGGCGTGCCGGCCGCGGGTTGCGGGCCAGCTTTGCCGGCGCGCTGGCGGGCAGGGCCTGCTGTTGTTGCAGGGCCAGGGCACCGAGGGCCGCCAGCAGGTTCAGCAGCGCGGCGGCCAGGGCGCTGCCGCGCACGCCGAGGGTGGCAATCAGCACAAAGGCGCTGAGCAGGGTGCCGGCAATTGCCCCGGCGGTGTTGGCTGCGTACAGCCTGCCACCGGCGCGGCCCAGTTGCCCCGGGTCGGCCGCCAGGGCTCGCACCAGCACCGGCAGGGTGCCGCCCATCAGCACCGCCGGGGCGCCCACCAGCAGCAGTGGCAGGCCCCAGGCCAGCAGGCCCAGGTGCAGGGCCAGTTCAGCGAAGGGTGCGGCGGCGCCGGCCAGGGCCAGGGTCGCGCCCACGGCCGTCAGCGCCACCAGCAATTCCAGCAGCGCGTACAGGCGCCAGGGATTGGCCACCCGGTCGGCCAGGCGGCCGAACAGCCAGCCGCCCAGGGCCAGCCCGGCGAAGAAGGCGCTGATACCAGTGGTGATGGCATAGACCTCGACCCCCACCACCAGGGACAGTTGCTTGATCCACAGCACCTGGAAGATCAGCGCCGCAGCGCCGGAGACGAATAACAGCAGTGCCGGAAACCACTGCGCGCGGGTATCGAGGCTGTGGCTGGCAAGGTGTGGCCGCGAGAGGGGAGAACTCATGTTCCATGGCCTTATGCAGAAATCGAAATGCCCTACGGATGGGCAGGTGCCGGAGTCCCGGCGAATGCGGACTCAAGCGTAGTACAAGACTGGCGGACGTCTTCGTCGGCAAGCCGACTCCTACAGGGAATGTGCGTACCCGCCCGTAGGAGCTGGCTTGCCAGCGAAGGCGTTGGCGAGGATGACGCAGGGCTTGCGGGCCTCTTCGTCGGCAAGCCGACGCCTGCTGTGTGGGGGGGAGAGGCCGCCCGGTGGGCCGGGCGGCGTCGGGTCATTGGGCCGGTTGAGCCTTCATTTTCTCGGCGATCTTGGCATCCACCGCGGCGCGGATCTGGTCGATGCTGAAGCTCGCCGGTTTCTGGCTCGGTGGGTATTCGATGAAGGTCTCGAGGAACTTCGCCGACTTGGTCACCGCCACCCCGGCCAGGTAGACGTTCTTGGTGTTCCAGTCATAGAACTGGTCGGACACCACGTCCGCCCGCTCGTAGGGGTCCATCCGCAAGTTGAGGATCTTCGGTACCCGCAGGCATACGAACGGCTCGCTCCAGACCCTGAACCCGCCGGGCTGGCGCTGCTCGCAGAACACCACTTTCCAGTTGTCGAAGCGCATCGACACCAGCACCCCGTCATCGTTGAAGTAGTAGAACTCGTGGCGTTCCCCCTTGGGCTGCTGGCCGGTCAGGTAGGGCAACTGGTTGAAGCCGTCCAGGTGCACCTTGAAGCTGGCGCCACCAGTGGTGGGGGCCCAGCCCTTGAGCAGCTTGTCCTTGACCCCGCTGTCGCCGGCCGCCGCCAGCAGGGTGGGGAACCAGTCGAGCCCCGAGAACATCTCGTTGGAGACTTCCCCGGCCTTGACCTTGCCCGGCCAGCGAACCATCGCCGGCACCCGGTAGGCGCCTTCCCAGTTGGAGTTCTTCTCGTTGCGAAATGGCGTGGTCGCTGCATCCGGCCAGGAGAACTGGTTGGGCCCGTTGTCGGTGGTGTAGACGACGATGGTGTTGTCGGCAATCTTCAGGTCGTCGAGGGTCTTGAGCAGTTTGCCCACATCGTTGTCGTGCTCGACCATGCCGTCGGCGTATTCGTTGCCGGGCATGCCGCTCTGGCCCGCCATGGACTCGCGCACATGGGTGAACACGTGCATGCGCGTGGTGTTCATCCAGACGAAGAACGGCTTGTCGGCCTTGGCCTGCTTCTCGATGAAGGCCTGGGCGGCGGCGGTGGTTTCGTCGTCGATGGTCTCCATGCGTTTCTTGGTCAGGGCGCCGGTGTCCTCGATCTTGCCGTCGGCAAAACTGTGGATCACCCCGCGTGGTGAGTTGGCCTTGACGAAGTCCGGGTCGTCCTTGGGCCAGTAGGGGCGCTCGGGCTCCTCTTCGGCGTTGAGGTGGTAGAGGTTGCCGAAGAACTCGTCGAAACCGTGGGCGGTGGGCAGGTACTCATCCCGGTCGCCCAGGTGGTTCTTGCCGAACTGGCCGGTGGCGTAGCCCTGGGACTTCAGCGCCTGGGCGATGGTGATGTCGCGTTTTTGCAGGCCCACCGGGGCCCCGGGGATGCCCACCTTGGACAGCCCGGTGCGCAGCGGCGTCTGCCCGGTAATAAAGGAAGAGCGCCCGGCGGTGCAGCTGTTCTCCGCGTAGTAGTCGGTGAACAGCATGCCTTCCTTGGCGATGCGGTCGATGTTCGGTGTCTTGTAGCCGACCACGCCCATGGAATAGGCGCTGATATTGGTCTGGCCGATATCGTCGCCGAAGATCACCAGGATATTGGGTTTCTCTGCCGCCCCGGCAGTTGCCGAGAACGCCATCACCGCGGTCGCCACCAGGGCGGCCTTGGGTAGCCACTTGCGTATGCGAGTCATCTGACTTGCTCCTTTTTCGGGTTCGCTCGCCTGGGGCGAGCCACGTTGAGTGCTGTCCTGCCTTGCGTCTGTTGTTGCTTCTCCTGTGGTCATTGCGCTTGCTCGGGTGCCAGGGGCTCGAAGGGGTAGATCCGCCGCCATTCGGCGGCCATGTCCACCAGCGTCCAGCCGTGCTGCTGTGCTTGATCCAGGGCCTGGTCCAGGCGCCCGACCTGGGACTTGCGGTCGTAGGCCCACTCGCGCGCTGCGTCGGTGTGGTGCACCAGGGCCATGAACCGCTTGCCACTGCCGGCGGCGGTCCACTGCAGCATCTGCAGGTCGCCGTCGGAGTTGCCGAAGGCCAGCAGCGGGCGCCGGCCGATGATCCCGTCGATGCTTTCCGGCTTGCCCGGGCCGTCGTCGTTGTGGGCCAGCTTGGCGGTGCGCAGGATCGACGGCTGGCCGTCCTGGAACTGCCACTGGGTGACGAAGTTGCTGCCGATCACCTGTTCCGGCGGGATGCCGTAGGCGCTTTCGGCGAAGGCGCGCATGAAGGCGGTGTCGCCGCCGGAGACGATGTAGGTCTTGAAATCCTGGCTGCGCAGGTAGTCGAGCATTTCCAGCATGGGCTGGTAGATCATCTGGTTGAACGGCCGCCCGGTCTTCGGGTGGCGGGCCTCGGCCAGCCAGCGCCGGGCATTGTCGATAAAGGCCTCGCTGCTGATGCCGGTATGGGTGGCGCCGATGATCTGCAGCAGGCCGTGCATGCCGCTGGCGGCCAGGGCCTGGTGATCACCTTCGAGCACGGCCTGGAACGGCTGGCGGGTCTTCCACTCGGGGTGCTGGGGCGCCAGGCGCTTGATTTCGTCGAAGGCGAACAGCACCTCGAAATAGGCCGGCTGCTCGCTCCACAGGGTGCCGTCGTTGTCGAACACGGCAATGCGCTCGGCGGGTTTCACGTAGTCCGGGCCGCCCTGGGTGGTCACCGCCTGGACGAAGGCGAGAATGCCCTGCTTGCTCGGGCCGTCCTTCCACGAGGGCAAGGGGTCGCTGTTGGCCAGGGCCAGCAGCGGGGCGGCCAGCAACAGCAGCAGGAGGGGCAGGTGGCGCACGCGCCAGGGGGCTGGAAGTGTCATGGGAAATCCTTCTCGTGACGGGGGTTGAGGGGGCGCAGGCCGTGGCCTTGAGGAGGGGCTTGCGGCGTACCTTCGGCGTGCAGCGCCGGCAGCGCCTGGCGCAGTTGCTCCAGGGCCGCGCCGGCGTGGGGCGCCGGGCCATAGCAGGCCTGCAGCAGGGCGCGCAGGCGCGGGCCCAGGCTGGCCAGATCGAGGCGGCCGCTGCTGCGCCGACACCACAGGTACAGGGCACCCAGTTGCGGCGGCTGCTGCTTGAGCTGGCCCGGCACCTGTTCCCAGGCCCAGGCGGCAGAGCGCTCCCAGGCGGCCTGGCGGGCGGCCCGCCAGTGTTGCCAGGCCTGCTGCCCGCGTTGCCACCAGGGGCGGCCCAGGTACAGCGCCACAACGCCCAGCGCCAGCAGCAGGGCCAGGCCGACCAGGTACTGGGAAATGCGCCAGGGGTTTTGCCGGCCCAGGGCCTGGAGATCGTCGCGGATGGAAAACACCGGTTGATAGCGGCTGGCGGCCGTGGCCTCGAAACTCAAGGCCGGCAACTCGCTGACCTGGGCCCGATGCGCCTGGCTGTTCCACCATTTGATCCGCAGCGCCGGCAGTTGGTAGTGCCCGGGGCGCTGGATCCTGTAACTCAGGCGATCGATGCGCTGGCCACCGCTGATATGCCCGCGACCGTCATCCAGGTTGCTGATGCGCGGGGCCACCGGGTAGGCCTCCAGGCCGGCCACGGCGGCCGTGTGCGGCGGCGGCAGGGACAACCCCGGCGGGCCGTCGGCCTGCAGGGTCAGTTCGCGGACCAGGGTGTCGCCCACCGCCGCTGGTGTCGTGGACAAGCGCAGGGTCTGGGTCAGGCGCAGATCATCGGCCACCAGCACCGTTTCCCCCGGGGCGAAGCCCGGCGGCTGGCTGGCGCTGAAGGCCAGGGGCGGGGTCTGCGCCGACTGTTCGGCGCTGGCCTGGGCCGGGGTGGCGCGCACCACCAGGGGCGGGATCTGGAACGAGCGGGCCTGTTGCGGGGTGATCCGGTAGCGGTAGCGCATGCCGAAGAACGGCTGCCCGTCGAGGGTCTGGTTCAAGTGCTCGGCTTCGCCGTCGGGTGCCAGCACCAGGGCCCCGGGCAGTTGCAGCTCCGGCAGGGTCGCGGCCTGGGTGAACCAGGTATTGGTCAGCACATCGACCTGCAACTGCAGGGTTTGCCCGACCATCACCGAGGTATCGGGCTGCAACTGGGCCTGCACCCGCAACTGCGGCTCTGCCGCCAGCGCCTGCCAGCCCCAGAGCATCAGCCCAAGCGCCATTGCCCACAGCCCTCTCAGCGCTACAGGGTTCATGGCGTCACCTGCGGCGTGGTGTTGTCGAGATCCTGCAGGCTGAACTTCTGCCGCAGGAACGCCGCCGGGGAGGTGCTGAGGTTCTGCAGCCAAAGCTCGTCGCTGGCGGCCTGCTGGGTCTCGACCTTCTTGCTCTGGCCCTTGCCCGCAGGCTTGTCGAACTTGATGGCATCGGGCTTGACCTCGGGGGCGTTCTGCTGCGCGCTCTCGGTGTCTTTTTTCAGCGCCTGGGCCAGGGCCAGGTTGGCGCGGGCCTCGGCAAACCGGGGCTGCAACTTCAGGGCTTGCTGATAGGCGGCGATGGCCTCGTCGAACTTGAAGCGCCGCACATGGATATTGCCCAGGTAGAAATACGCCGCGGCGCTGTCCAGGCGGGCGAAGCTGGCCAGGGCCAGATCGAAGTCCGCCGCTTTATAAGCCGCGATGCCTTTCCAGTAGGGGTCGGTGAACAGCGCGGCGGCGGCCGGGTAGTGGCCGTGTTCGAAGGCCCAGCGGCCTTGCTGGTCGGCGCTGAAGAAGGCGTCGGCCAAGGTATTGGCCCGGGCCGTCGGCGCTTGCAGGCTCAAGCCCAGGCCCAGCAGCAGGGCACCCAGCCAGTTCAGGCTCCAGCCGCGGCGCACGCAGCAGAACGCCAACAGCAGCAGTGGCCAGCACAGCCAGTAGCCGGCGTCTTTCCATTGCAGTTGCCGGTCGGGGGCGCTGGCCGCGGTGAAATGCTGCTGGGCATGCAACTGCACCCAGTCCAGGTCGTCGTCATTCAGGGTCAGGCTGCCCAAGGGCGCGTCGCTGGCGGCTGCCAGTTGCTTGAGCGCGGCGCTGTCGAAACGCCCCAGTTGCGGGCGGCCGTCACTGTCGGTGAGCGGCTGGCCGCTGGCGTCGCGGATGATCCCGCCGTCGCTGCTGCCGGCCGCGAGGATCAGTACCTGCAAGGGGCTGTCGGCCAGTTGCTGTTTGATCGCCGCCAATTGCGAGGTGTCGGCGCCGTCGCTGATCAGCAGCAGGCTGCCGGGGCTGTGCTCGGCCTGGAGCAGGCGCTGGGCTTGCCGGATCACCCCCAGCACATCCTTGCCCGGGCGCTGGATCAGATCGCTGCCCAGGGCCTGGATGAAGCTGTCGAGCAAGGCCGGGTCGTCGCTGGCCGGCAGTACCAGGTGGGCGCTGCCGGCGTAGGCGATCAGCCCGGTGCGGGCGCCACGGCGTTGCTGCACCAGTTGCTGCAGCTTGTGCTTGGCGGCCTCCAGGCGGCTGGGCGGCAGGTCGCTGGCGTTCATCGAGGGGGACAGGTCGAGGGCGATGATCAGCGGTGCGCGGTTGTGCAGGAAATCCGGGCGGTCCTGTTCCCAGGTGGGGCCGGCAGCGGCCAGGGCGCCCAGCACCAGCAGCGCGCTGAGCAGATGCACCGGCCGCAGGCGCTGGGAGTCCTGCGGGGTGACCAGCAGGTGCGTCAGCAGGTGTGGGGCAATGGTGCCCCGCAGGCGGGCCTGCAGGTCATGCCGGCGCTGCCAGAGCCAGGGCAGCAAGGCCCCGGGAATGATCAGCAGCAGCCACAGTGGGCGCAGGAGGTGCAGGTCGCTGAGGTTGATCTGCATTTCAGGCCTCCTGCGGGCGAACCCGGCTCGGGCGCAGGCGCGGCGCCAGCCAGGCCAGCAGGTGATACAGCACCAGCAGGCCCAGGGCCGCGCCCAGGGGCCAATGGAACAAATCGCGCTTGGGCTGGTGGCGCAGGGTCTGCACTTGATGGGGGGTGAGGCGGTCGAGGGTGGCGTAGACCTGGTCCAGGGCGCTGCGGTCCTCGGCGCGGAAGTAGCGGCCACCGGTGGTCCGGGCGATCTGCTCCAGGGCCGACAGGTCGACCTTGGCTTCACCTTCGGCGCTGGGGTCCCCGATGCCGATGGTATGGATCACTACGCCTCTGGCTGCGGCCATGGCGGCGGCGTGTTGTGGGGTGATGGCGCTGCTGGTGTCGTTGCCGTCGGTGAGCAGGATCAGCACTTTTTCTGGTTCATTGGCCTGTTCCAGCAGCTTGAGCGCCAGGCCGATGGCGTCGCCAATCGCGGTGTTGGGCCCGGCCATGCCGATCCCGCTGTCTTCGAGCAGCAGGCTCAGGCTGGCGTGGTCCAGGGTCAGGGGCGCCTGGGCAAAGGCGCCGCTGCCGAACACGATCAGCCCCAGGCGATCGTCCTTGCGCCGCTGGATAAAGCCCTGGACCACTTCTTTCACTGCGCTCAGACGGTCGATCCGCTGGCCGTTGGCGTCGTTGAAATCCTGGGTCTGCATCGATTGCGAGAGGTCGATGGCGAGCATCAGGTCGCGTACCGGCCGCTGCTGTTCGAGGGGAGGCTCGACCCACACCGGCCGCGCCACCGCCAGCACCAGCAGGGCCCAGACCAGCAGGTTGAGCAGCAACTGCCCGCGGTTGCGGCGGCTGCCGGACGGTTGCGGCGCCTGGCCGACCGCGCGGCTCATGGCGGCGAAGAACGGCACCCGCACCGCGCTGCGGGCCTCGCGGTAGGCGGGCAGCCAGCGGTAGCCGAACCAGGGCAGCGGCAGCAGGAGCAACAGCCAGGGAGAGTCAAGCTGCCACATGATGCTGCTCCACCCAGGTGCGGCACTGCTCGAACAGCTGTTGTTGCTGTGCGGGCGACATGGCCTGCAATTGCGCCTGGGGCGCGTAGGCCAGCAGGGCCAGTTGCTGGCTGAAGTCATCGGGCAGCGGTAGCGGGCAATGCTGTTGCAGAAAGGCCTGCCAATCCGCCCCTCGCAGCCCCGCCACCCCCCGCGGGCCTGCAGGCGCTGGCTTGCCCGTGAAAGCGCGGGTGGCTGTGGCAAGGGCTTCCCCGGCAAGCCGGCGCCCACGGGATGCGTGGGGGGCGGGGGGCATGGACAGGGCCACGCGCTTGAGCAGTTCGGGCAAGGCGCGCAGGGCATGGATGCGCTCGTCGCTGGCTTGCAGCCGGGCCAGTTGTGCCAGCGCTTCGCGCCGATAGGCATCCCGGCGCCAGCGCCAGTAGCGCCGGGCGCCCCAGGCCAGGGCGCCGAGCAGCAGCAGGGCCAGCAGCACGGCCCAGCCCCAGGTCTGCGGCAGGTAGGCGGGCGGTGGTGGCAGGGGCATTTCCTGCAACTGGTCGATGCTGGGGAGGGTCGGGTTCATCGCCGCGGCGTTCCCAGCCTGCCCAGCTCGCTGCGCAGTTGTCCCAGGGCCTCCTGGGCCGTGCTGAACATCATCAGCGGTACCTGGCTGCGGCGCAGCAGGCTGGCCACGTCCTTGAGCCGGCCACTGAGGAAGTCCCCCAGGGGCCGGTGCACCTGGCGCTGCTCCACCGCCAGTTCCACTTGCAGTTGGCCCTGGGTCACCAGCAGCCGGCCGTTGTGCGGCAGTTCCAGGGCCAGGGGGTCGTAGACCTGCAGGGCGATCACGTCGTTGTGCCGGGCCAGTTGGCGCAGGTACTGCAGGGTGCGCGGGCTGGTGCCGGCGAAGTCGCTGACGATACAGACCAGATGGTCGTGGGCGGCGAGGTTCAGGCATTGCTGCAGCACCCGGTCCAACTGCGCGTCGCCCTCATGGTCGGGGTTGCCGGCGTGCAGTTGCTGGTTGTGCTGGACGATCCGGCTGCACAGGGCTTCCACCCGCTTGCGGCTACGCAGCGGGGCGAGGCTGTCGATGCCCTGGTCGTTGAACACCAGGCCGCCGATCCGGTCACCGGCCTGGAACACCATCCACGCCGCCAGCGCCGCCAGTTCTGCGGCCAGGGCCGACTTGAAGGCCCGCCGCGAGCCGAAGAACATCGACATGCGCTGGTCCACCAGGATCAGTGCCGGGCGGTCGCGCTCTTCGGTGAAGGTACGCACCACCGCCTTGCCGGTGCGCAAGGTGGCGCGCCAGTCCAGGTGACGCAGATCGTCGCCGGGCTGGTAGCGGCGCAGTTCGTCGAAGTTCAGGCCGCGCCCGCGCAGGCGCGAGGCGTGGTTGCCGGCGAGGATGCTGGCTTGTGGCTGGCGGGCGACAAAACTCAGGGAACGGGCCTGGAACTCCAGGGCCATCAGCTGGCTCAGGGCGACATAGACCTGCCCGTCGGCTTCGTGCAGTGGCGTTGCCATGGCGGTTCTCCTCAGGCCGGGATGGCCACGCTGTCGAGCAGCAGGTCCAGCACCTGGTCGGCGCCGACGCCGTCGGCCACCGCGTCGTAGCTCAGTTGCAGGCGGTGGCGCAGCACCGGGTGCAGCACCCTGCGCACGTTGTCCGGGCTGACGAAATCCTCGCCCTGCAACCAGGCATCGGCGCGGGCGCAGCGGTCCAGGCCGATGCCGCCCCGGGGGCTGGCGCCGATGGCGATCCAGCGCCCCAGGTCCGGGTGATAGTCGGCGGGGTGGCGGGTGGCGTTGACCAGGTCGATCAGGTAGCGGTCGATGGCCGGGGCCACGGCCACCGCGCCGACTTCGCGACGGGCATCGAAGATCACCTGCTGGGACAAGGCAAAGCCCGGCACCCCGGGCGTGGCGCTGCCCAGGGCCTGTTCCTCGGCGCGCAGCAGGCGCAGCACCTGGCTTTCGTCCTCGGGCTGGGGGTAGTCCAGCAGCACCTTCATCAGGAAGCGGTCCATCTGCGCTTCCGGCAGGGGGTAGGTGCCTTCCTGCTCGATGGGGTTCTGGGTCGCCAGGACGATGAACAGCTCGGGCAGGGCATGGCTGGTGCCGGCCACGGTGATCTGCCGTTCCTCCATGGCTTCCAGCAGCGCTGCCTGGACCTTGGCCGGAGCGCGGTTGATCTCGTCCGCCAGGATCAGGTTGCCGAACAGCGGCCCGGGCTGGAAGCGGATCTGGTTCTGCCCCTGTTCCTGGTGCAGCACTTCGGCGCCGGTGATGTCCGAGGGCAGCAGGTCGGGGGTGAACTGGATGCGCCGCATGCTGGCTTCCAGGTGCCGGGCCAGGGCCTTGACCGTGCGGGTCTTGGCCAGCCCGGGCAGGCTTTCCAGCAGCAGGTGGCCGTTGCCCAGCAGGCCGATGACGATCTGCCGGATCACCGCTTCCTGGCCCAGCACCGCTTCGCTGATGCTGGCTTGCAGGGCCTGTATATCGTTACGTGCGCTCATGCTCGGTTCCTTGTGCATAGCCATTACCAGGGGGCCGCCACGACCACGTAGCGCAGGCTGCCGCCGATGTATTGCGGCTGGTACCAGGTGTTGCCGCAGTGTTGGTAGGCCACGCCGCTGGCCACCACCGAAACGCAGTCCGGCGGCACGCTGTCGACCTGGGTGCCGATGGCGAATGCCGCGGCGGTGGTGGCGCCGACCACCGCCGCTGCGGCCCAGGGGTGGTACCAGTCGTCGCCGTGATCGGGTGGTGGTGGCGGTGGCCCGGGCGGCCCCGGATAAGGCTGGGGCCCTGGCCCTGGATAGGGGTGTGGCTCAGGGCCCGGGCCGGGATAAGGATGCGGGCCGGGCCCTGGTCCTGGCCCGGGATGGGGCTGCGGATAGGGATGGGGCTCGGGATGCGGCCCCGGTTGCGGTGGCTGGGGCATGGGGTGCGGCATCGGCCGCGGCTGGGGCATGGGCCTCGGCGCCGGGCCGCCCCCACCCCCACCGTGGGGCACGACGAAGGTGCGGGCACCGCCGCCACCGCCGCGCAATTGCCAGGCCTGGGCCGCGGACACTTGCAGCAGGCCAAGGGTCAGGACGCTGTACAGCAACCAGTGATTGCGCTTCATGGCTGTACCTCCCCCTGTGCTGCGCTGCGCTCCAGGCGCCGCAATGGCACCTGCGTGGCGCCGGCCGGGGGCTTGAAGGCGAAGCTTGCGGCACTTGGCGCCGACTTGAGTTGCCAGCGGTAATCGACACTGTGGCGCGGCTGCTCGGGGCTGTCGCGGCGGCTGATGACCAGGCGGCAGGGCAAGGGCCGGGGCCCTTCGCGCAGCCACAGCTGCCAGTCGATGTCGCTCTGGCGGAAGGCGTAGTGGGCGCAACGCTGGTCGCCCAGGGTCTCGCTGGCGATGTACAGCGCCGACGTCAGGCCGACCTTCTGCGCGGTGTCGGCGTCCCAGCGGAACAGGTCCGCCAGGGGCAGTTCGATGCCGTAGTTGTCGCTCAGGCGCTGTACCAGAGCGTCGATGCTGGCGGGCGCCGGGGCTCGGGCATAGTAGGGGCCGCGGCTGTCGTAGAGGGTGAAGGCTTCGCCGTCGTAGTACAGGCTGCGCCGCGCGCCCTGGCTTTCGACACTGACCCGCAGCCTGTCGGGTCGCTGGGCCAGCAGTTCGGTGTGGTGGCGAAACTCCACGGCCTGGCCGCTTTCCAGCAACTGGTCGGTGACGCTGTCGGCCTGGATCGCGAACTCGCGCAGGCTGCGCAGGTAGCTGCCCATCTGCTGCAGGGCGCCGAGGGCACGAGGTTCCAGCTCATCGGCGGCGTGCAGCGGGGCACCGGCCCAGAGCAGGCCGAGCAGGGCGACAAGGACCCTTGGATAAGGCGGCATGGCGCACTCCTGTCAGAAAAAGGCCAGGGTCAGGTTGACGCTGACGCCGTTGCCCTCGGGGCGGTTCTTGGTGTCGAACTCGGGGATCCAGCGCGCGCTGATGTTGGCCTGGGCATCGGCGAACTTGCCGCTCCAGCCCAGGGTTGGCCCGGCGCCCACGGAGCGCCCGCGATAGCCGTTGAGTTTGTCTGCGGTGGGGCCCTGGTCGTCGCTGATCTGCTGGATGTAACCGACCACCAGCCCGGCGTTCCAGCCGCTGCCGAAGCCGTGGGTCCACAAGCCATCGAGGCGCAGGATGTCGCCGTTGCGGTAGTCGGCGGCGTCGTTGCGGGTGTAGAACTCCAGGGCGCCCATCAGGCTGAATTCGCCGCCCTTGCCGTCCAGATGGGTGAAGGCGATGGTCGGCATGAAGGTGTAGTTGTTCTGCCCGGGGTTGGCCAGGCGGTTGTCGTTGTAGGCCCCGGTGGGCACGTAGATCGGCAGCGACAGGGCGATATGGTCGCGCTCGTTGATGTGGTAGCCGGCGGCGATCGGCGTGACCAGCAGGTCGGCGAACTGGGTGCCGCTGTCCTGGGTACCCACCGTGCGCCCGCGGGGGCCGGTGAGGCTGGCCTGGATGTCGGTGTACTGCACCGGCACGCCGATGGCCGAGGCGTAGTTCCAGCGGCCCTTGCCGGTGTCCCAGACCCGGGTGAAGTTGCCCATGGTGTAGGACACCTTCATTTTCAGCCCCGAGCTGAGATCGCCGATGATCGGCACCTGGCCGCTGCCCTTGAGCTCGCCGTCGTAGTAGATGCTGGTCAGGGACATCACCCAGCCCGGTTCCGGGGGGATGATCCCGGCATTGGAGTAGATCTGCTGGCCGGTGATGGGCCGGCCGACCCCGCCTTCGGCGGCATGCAGCAAGGGGCTGGCCGCCAGCAGGCAAAGGGCCAGGGATGAACGCAGGGGCGAAGGGCTGGGCATGACGGGCTCCGCTTATTGTTGTTCAGGGGCGACCGGCGTCAGCGGCGGCATCTTCCACTGGCCGTTGCTGACGTCGGGTTTGGGCAGGTAGATCCGCAGCACCCCGTAGAAGGGGCCGTCGGGGGCCGGCAACCAGTTGCTTTGCAGCTCCTTGGCCGGCGGCTGGTGCTGCACATGGAGGGTCAGGCCGCCGTCGGCGTCGGTTTTCAGCGAGGGCAGCATGCGTGAGTTGATCAGGTAGCGTTGCAGCGGGTTGGCCACCAGCAGCTTGCTCTTGCCGTCGTACATCGTCAGCGACCAGAAGGCATTGGCCGGCGGCAACTGGCCCTTGGCGAAGTGCAGGCGGTAGCGGTGCTGGCCGGCGTTGAGCGGCTGGCCCTGGTCATCGACGAAGTAGCCGATATAGCTGGCCTCTTCGGCGGAGTTGCCGAAGATCCCCATGTTGGCCCCGGCGTAGCGGTACAGGTAGTTGTCCTGCAGGTGCTGGCGGCTGCCGAACAGGTCGCCACTGGTGATCTTGTGGGTATCGACCTGTTCTTTCTTGAAGGCGGCGAATTCGGCCTTGCCGTCGCTGATGCCGTCTTCCAGGGCCTGCTTTTGCGCGCTGCCCAGCTCTTTGAGGGGGAAGGGCTGGCCGGGAATGATGCCGATGCTGGCCAGGCGTGCCAGCAGGTCCTTTTCCTCGGGCTGGGGCTGGGCGAAGGCCAGCATGAAGTTCAGGTAGCCGAACAGTTCCGGGCTGTCGCTCATGGTGGCAGTGGGCGGGGGCCAGTGGATCGCTGCCGGCGCCGGGGGCGGCGGCCGGCCGAGGAACTGGCTCAGCGCCTGGACCTGGTAGCTCTGCTGGATCTTCTGCACCTGCTCCAGGTCTTTTTCATCGAGCAATTGGGTGCGGTACAGGGCGTAGACGATGTTGCTTTCACTGTGCAGCACCTTGTCGATACCGGCTGGCGTGGGGCCTTGCCAGTCAGGCCCGGCGATCAGGTAGTGGCCGCCCTGGTTGCCGGTGCTGCGGGTGCCCAGGTAGTCGAAGTTCTGGGTGTAGAGGTCGATCAACTGCACCGAGTAGTAGCGCTGGGCATCGATGGCCGGCAGGCTCAGTACCTGGGGTTCGGCCCGCAGGTCGAGCCAGGCGAAGGAGTAGGGGGTGTCCGAGTTGGGGGTGACGAAGGCCGTGTCCTTGGGGCTGAAGACCTGGGCGGTACCGCCGATGCGGTTGAACGGTGCCTTGAAGTTGGGCCCCCCCTGATCCACGGCCTGGGTGTAGAGGGTCTTGTACATCTCCACCACCGGAAAGCCGTAGAGGTACGCCTGCTTGGCGATACCCCGGGCCTGCTCCGCGGTCGCGCTGAAGGCGCCCAGGGACGGGCCGCTGAGGGCCAGCGTCAAGACCCCGAGCAAGCCGGGCATCACAGCCTTGATGATCATCGTTCGAATCCTTGCGCCAAAGTCAGGGGGGCAGGCGTTACTGCACCAGGGTGATGTCATCGAGTTTCCAGCGCTTGTCGAAGTAGGCCTCGGTGGGGGCGTAGAGCCGGAAGTAGCTGAACCAGTGCTTGCCCGGCAGGGTCTGCACCCAGTTGCTTTCCAGGCCCTTGGGGGCGCTGGGGCCGAAATACAGGTCCAGGGAGCCGTCGGGGTTTTTCTTCAGGTCCTGGCGCGAGGACAGATCGGCCTTGCGCTGCGGGTTGTCGATCAGGCAGCGGCTGGCACTGTCGTAGACGGTCAGCGACCAGAACTGCCTGGCCGGCGGGTTGCTGCCCAGGTGCAGGCGATAGTGCTTGCCGCCGTCCAGCCACTGGCCGTTGTGGTCGGTGTAGGCGCCGAGGTAGGTCTGGCCCAGGCCCGGGGTCTTGGACACCATGCCCTTGGTGTTGGTGACCGCTTCGTAGAACCAGGCGCTGCGTTCCCACAACTGGTCGTAATAGGCTACGCGCTGGGACGGGTCGGCGATGTTCAGCACCTTGTCCCATTGCCGGTCTGGCCAGTACTGGGCATCGGCGAAGCGCTTGGCGAAGGTATTGGCCTGGGCGATCAGCTCACCCATGCGCGCGCCCTGTTCCAGGGCCTGGCGCTGGTGCTCGTTGGGGTTGAAGGGCTTGTCCTTCTCGATGCCGAGGCTGGCGAGCATGGCCATGTAGAAGCGGTCGCGCTCGTTGACCGGCTCCTGCTGGATGATCTGGTGCAGGCGCTCCCAGTAGGCCATGCCCCGCGGCTGGGTGCCGGACCAGGGCTTGCCGCCAGGGGACATCAGGCGGGTCGCCGGCGGCGTCGCGCGCTGGGCGTAGGGGTACATCTTGAATTGCTGCACCAGCGCCTTGCCCTTGGCCGGGTCCGGGTCGAGCACGCGAAAGCCCAGCAGCACGTTCATGGTTTGCGACTTGGCCAGGTAGTACTGGTCGGCGTCGGAAGGTTCCGGATGGCCCGGCGGCAGCACCAGGTACTTGCCGCCCTTGCCCTGGTCCGGGCCGGTCTGGCCCATGTCGGTGATCGCCCGTTGCCAGAAGTCGCCGACTCCACCGGCGGTGGGGCCGGGGGGCAGCTCGACGACCATCGGCCCGGTCTGGTTGAGGTCGACAAAACCCAGGATGTAGGGCGTGGTGGCGTTGGCGGTGATCACCCCGAGCTTGTCTTCGTAGCTTTCCAGGACCATCAGGTCGCCATTGCCGGCGTGCAGCTTGTCGCGAAATTCCCCCTGCCACTGGGCGTAGGACACCAGCGGCAAGGCCCACAGGTAGCTTTGCGTGGCCTGCTGGAAGTCCAGCTCGGCAAACAGCCCGGCAATGGCGGCCCGGGCCGGCAGTTCGCCATCCATCTTGATCGCCGTCAGGCGGCTGTTCTGCGGCTCGGGCTGGGCGCCGACCCCGCAACTGGCGGCCAGGAGCAACAGGCTGAAACCGGCAGTGCGCAGTAGTGGCTGCATGGCGCGTCCTTATTTTCCGAAAGTGACATTGATCCCGGCGAACAGGGTGAACTGGGGCATGCCGTCGCCTTTGCGCTCCACGGTCCACTGCGGCTCGACGAAGGCGTTGAGAATGTTGTCACCGGCTTTCCAGGCCTTGCCCACCCCCAGGCCGATGGGGATGTAGTGGGTGTTGTTCTTCAGGTCGAAGGTCCAGGTGCCGGTGGAGCGCAGGTACCAGCCCCGGGGCAGGTTGTGGATGATGAAGGGCTGCAGGGTGGCGCTTTCGACATGGGCGCGGTCATGGTCGCCGGCAAATGAACTCTGGTACTGCACCAGGGCCCCCAGCAGGCCCCGGGGCGAGGCATCGATGGCCACTGCGGCCAGCCCGGCCTGCCATTTGCCGGTGCCCAGTTCGTCCTGTTCGGCGGTGGGTGCGGTGATCTGCGGGCCGATGCCCAGCTGCACGCCGTCGGTCTTGAGCAGGAAGATATCGAACAGGTTGAGGTCGCCGATGCCGGTGCTGTAGCCGTGGTGCGGATCGGGGCGGGTACTGACCGGCAGGGTGGCACGCAGCAATTGGGGGACGCCGATGAAATCCGAGGGGGCGATGGGCAGGGTGCCCCGCAGCAGGGTGTCGTTGGTGTGGGCATTGCTGTCGTACAGGCGCGGGGTGTAGTAATCCTGCAGGTTGAGGCCGGGTGCAAGGTTCAGCGGGTTGTTGCTTTTGTTGGCGGTTTCCGCGTTGTCGGCCAGGGCCGGCAGCGATGAGCTCAGGGCGACTACGGCCCAGACGGCGGGCGCAAAAAATGCTCTGGACATGCAGGTTCAATCCTTTTGCGAACGGTCACCGAGCGGCACTTCTTGAGCCGTGGGTCAACTGATAGTGTTTCTCTCTAATACCCGTAGGAATTGTCTGATGACGCTAGCAGCTAACCTTCGCTTAGCCAGTCGAAAGGATTAATTCGTTGGTTTTTGTGCACAGGATCACTGCCGGGCTGTGGACAGGCAGTGCGTGGCGGGCGGCCCTTTGAAGGTGGGCGTCGGCGAATCTTTCTTAAAGTGTTTTGTGATTATTTCAATGTAGTTTGTATGGTTATAGTGATCTATTTTTTATATGCATAAAAACCATTAAAAACAATGAGTTATATGTTTTTAATGAAGTTGTTTGTAGGTTTTTGTGGGTGCCTCCTCAACAAAATCAGCAAGGATGAACCAGAATGCCCGTGGTCGAACGCACGACTTTCCTGGCCGGATACAGCCCGCAGCAGGTGCTGGATTTCTGCCTCGAAGGCGCCAACTTTCCGAAGATTTTCCCCGAGCGTGTCACGCCCTTGGGGGGCCTCGATATCAATGACCTGCGCATCAGTGTCGGGCGCCAGTTCAGCTTCCTGCACTGGATGTTCGGTGTCATACCGGCGAAATGGACGGTGGTTATACGTGAGGTCGGCGATCGGCATTTTGTCGACGAGATGCTCAAGGGGCCGCTGCGGGCCTTTCGCCATGAGCACCGGGTCGAGGCCGCCGAAGGGGGCACCCTGTACACCGACCGGGTGACCTACAGGGCCATCGGTGGTGCACCTTTGGAGTGGTTGATAGTCAACGCCTACATGGCGCGGATTTTCGATGCCCGGCACCGCAACATGCTGCGGTTGCTCAGTTGATTGCCGTGCCTTGCCCTGTTTTCCAATGCCAAGGAGCATGCCCATGAGCAAGAAGATACTGGTGGTCCTGACCAGCGTGGCCAAATACCCCAACCTGGCCCGCGCCACTGGCCTGTGGCTGGGTGAGGCGGTGCATTTCGTGAAGAAGGTCGAGGCGGCGGGCTTCGAGGTGGACTACGTCAGCCCCAAGGGGGGCTACGTACCCATTGACCCCCATAGCCTGGCCATGGCAGACGACACCGACTGGCAGTGGTACCAGGACAGCGCCTTCATGAGCCGCCTGGGCTCGACCCTCAAGCCTTCCCAGGTCAGGGCCGGGGACTATGTGGCGATCTATTACGCCGGTGGCCACGGCGTGGTCTGGGATTTTCCCGATAACCCGGAGCTGCAGGCCCTGAGCCGGGAGATCTATGAGCAGGGGGGCTATGTCAGCTCGGTGTGCCATGGCGCGGTGGGCTTGCTCAACATCAAGCTGGGCGACGGTAGGCTGCTGATCGCCGGCAAGCAGGTCACCGGTTTCTCCAATGAAGAGGAGAAACTTGCCGAACTGGACCAGTACGTGCCCTACCTGACGGAAACCGAACTGGTCAAGCGCGGTGCCCTTTACCAGAAGGCCGCTGCACCCTGGGCGCCGTTCGCGGTGGAGGATCAGCGGGTGATCACCGGGCAGAACCCGGCGTCCGGCGGCCCGGTGGCCGATCTGCTCCTGGCGCACCTCAACAAATAACCGTAGGAGCCGGCTTGCCGGCGAAGGCGGCCTTGAGGCTTGCTCAAGTCTCGAAA
>NZ_JBXAMM010000001.1:948072-1305342 GCF_058800645.1 Pseudomonas sp. GW822-FHT04H02
TCGCTTTCGCTGGCAAGCCAGCTCCTACACCGAAACACCCAAATTCGCCCCTGTAGGAGCCGGCTTGCCGGCGAAGGCGGCCTTGAGGCTTGCGCAAGTCTCGAAATCGCTTTCGCTGGCAAGCCAGCTCCTACACCGAAACACCCAAATTCGCCCCTGTAGGAGCCGGCTTGCCGGCGAAGGGGCCCTTGAGGCTTGCGCAAGGTTTGAAAGCGCCTTTGCTGGCAAGCCAGCCCCTGCATCCGGTAATGCCGGTGTCGGGGTGGGTTGTTGGACAATTTGCCCGTGGGGCATAGGTGCCCGGGCCGTTTCATGCTTAACTTCGGCCTCTCAGGAATTTCTCATTGCTGTTCCATCATCACTGTTCAATAAGGACTCCGTTCATGGCTCAAGTCACTCTCAAAGGCAACCCGGTGCAGGTTAACGGCCAATTGCCGCAAGTCGGTTCCAAAGCCCCAGCGTTCACCCTGGTGGGCGCAGGCCTGGCCGATGTTTCCCTGAGCAGCCTCGCCGGCAAGCGCAAGGTGCTGAACATCTTCCCAAGCGTCGACACCCCGACCTGCGCCACCTCGGTGCGCAAGTTCAACGCCCAGGCCAACGAGCTGGCCAACACCGTGGTGCTGTGCATCTCTGCCGACCTGCCATTCGCCCAGGCACGCTTCTGCGGCGCCGAAGGCCTGGAAAACGTGCAGAACCTGTCGACCCTGCGTGGCCGCGAGTTCATCGAGAACTACGGCGTGGCCATCGCCGACGGCCCGCTGGCCGGCCTGACTGCCCGCGCCGTGGTGGTGCTGGATGAAAACGACAAGGTGCTGCACAGCGAGCTGGTCAAGGAAATCGCCGAAGAGCCGAACTACGACGCGGCCCTGGCCGTGCTCAAGTAACAGGTTTTACAATTATTCACGGCCTGGCTCTGTCCAGGCCGTTTTTATTTGTGCTTCAGTGGCTTAGCACCGCTCCTTGAAACGTCAGTCAAAGGTAAATTGCCGGTAAAGGCGCTTTGCTAAAACGGTTCCAGTGCTTATCTTTCAGCCTTCTCAAAGAAGCCTCCCACGCGCCCAATGGTTGATCACTCCATGCAATCCTCTGTCTCCCGCAACTCCCGTCGCTGGCTGTTCGGCCTGTTCGTCCTGCTGCTGGTCGCTGGCCTGTGCTGGAAATTCTGGCCGGCCAGTACCCACCAGGAGGCCGCCGGGCAGAAAGCCGCGGCCGGGCATACCGGGCGCAGCGGCAGCATGCGCCCCGGTTTCGGCGGCGCCAGCGGGCCGATCCCGGTGCGGGTGTCACCGGTGACCCAGGGGGATTTCGCGGTGTACTACAAGGCCCTGGGCACGGTGACGGCACTGAACACCATCAACGTGCGCAGCCGGGTGGCGGGGGAACTGGTCAAGGTCAACTTCGAGGAAGGGCAGATGGTCAAGGCCGGCGACCTGCTGGCACAGATCGATCCGCGTCCGTACCAGAACGCCTTGCTCCAGGCCGAAGGCACCTTGCTGCAGAACCAGGCCCAGTTGAAGAACGCCCAGGTCGACCTTGAGCGTTACCGCGGCCTGTACGCCCAGGACAGCATCGCCAAACAGACCCTGGATACCGCCGCGGCGCTGGTGGGGCAGTACCAGGGTACGGTCAAGACCAACCAGGCGGCGGTCAACGACGCCAAGCTCAACCTGGAATTCACCAACATCCGCGCGCCGATCGCCGGCCGCCTGGGCCTGCGCCAGCTGGACGTGGGCAACCTGGTGGCGGCCAACGACACCACCGCGCTGGTGATCATCACCCAGACCCAGCCCATCAGCGTGGCCTTCACCCTGCCGGAAAACAGCCTGGAAACCGTGCTCGCCCGCTACCACAGCGGCGCCAGGCTGGCGGTGGAAGCCTGGGACCGCGGTGACGTGAAGCTGCAGGCCACAGGCGTGCTGCAGAGCCTGGACAACCAGATCGACACCACCACCGGCACCCTGAAGTTCAAGGCGCGCTTCGATAACCGCGACCAGGGCCTGTTCCCCAACCAGTTCGTCAATGTGCGGCTGCTGGCCGACACCCTGAAGAACGTGGTGCTGGCACCTTCGGCAGCGATCCAGTTCGGCACCAACGGCACCTTCGTCTACGCCCTGGATGGTGATAACAAGGTGAAGATCCGTCAGCTCAAGGTGGGCGCCAGCAACGGCGACTCGACGGTGATCCAGGACGGCCTCAAGGCCGGCGACCGGGTGGTGATGGAAGGCACCGACCGCCTCAAGGACGGCAGCGAGGTGGAAGTGGTCAACGACAGCATCGACGTGCCCACCACCCCCACCGAACACCTGCAGGGCCAGCCCGCCGGGGCACCGGCCGCAGACGGCAAGCCGGTTGATGGCAAGGCGCAAAAGGTCGGCGCATGAATTTCTCGCGGCTGTTCATCCTCCGTCCGGTAGCCACCACCCTGAGCATGCTGGCCATTGTCCTGGCCGGCCTGATCGCCTATCGCCTGCTGCCGGTGTCGGCCTTGCCCCAGGTGGACTACCCGACCATCCGGGTCATGACCCTGTACCCCGGGGCCAGCCCGGACGTGATGACCAGCGCGGTCACCGCGCCCCTGGAACGCCAGTTCGGGCAGATGCCCGGCCTGACCCAGATGGCCTCCACCAGTTCCGGCGGGGCCTCGGTGCTGACCCTGCGCTTCAGCCTCGATATCAATATGGACGTGGCCGAGCAGCAGGTGCAGGCGGCGATCAACGCTGCCACCAACCTGTTGCCCAAGGACCTGCCGGCGCCGCCGGTGTACAACAAGGTCAACCCGGCGGACACCCCGGTGCTGACCCTGGCCATTACCTCCAAGACCATGCTGCTGCCCAAGCTCAATGACCTGGTGGATACGCGCATGGCGCAGAAGATCGCCCAGATCAGCGGCGTGGGCATGGTCAGCATTGCCGGCGGCCAGCGCCAGGCGGTGCGGATCAAGGTCAACCCCGAGGCCCTGGCGGCCAACGGGCTGAACCTGGCGGACGTGCGCGCCCTGATCGGCGCCTCCAACGTCAACCAGCCCAAGGGCAACTTCGACGGCCCGACCCGGGTCTCGATGCTCGACGCCAACGACCAGTTGACTTCGCCCAAGGACTACGCCGAGCTGATCCTGGCCTACAACAATGGCGCGCCGCTGCGCCTGAAGGATGTGGCCGAGATCGTCGATGGCGCGGAGAACGAGCGCCTGGCGGCCTGGGCCAACGAGAACCAGGCGGTGCTGCTCAATATCCAGCGCCAGCCCGGGGCCAACGTGATCGAGGTGGTGGACCGGATCAAGGCGCTGCTGCCGAGCATCACCGACAACCTGCCGGCAGGCCTGGACGTCACCGTGCTCACCGACCGTACCCAGACCATCCGCGCTTCGGTCAAGGATGTGCAGCACGAACTGTTGATCGCCATCGCGCTGGTGGTGATGGTGACCTTCCTGTTCCTGCGCCGGGCCAGTGCCACCATCATTCCTTCGATTGCCGTGCCGCTGTCGCTGATCGGCACCTTCGGGGTGATGTACCTGGCCGGCTTCTCGGTGAACAACCTGACCCTGATGGCCTTGACCATCGCCACCGGCTTCGTGGTGGACGATGCCATCGTCATGCTGGAGAACATCTCGCGCTTCATCGAGGAGGGCGACAGCCCGATGCAGGCAGCGCTCAAGGGCGCCAGGCAGATCGGCTTCACCCTGATCTCCCTGACCCTGTCGCTGATCGCGGTGCTGATCCCGCTGCTGTTCATGGCCGACGTGGTGGGCCGGCTGTTCCGCGAGTTCGCCATCACCCTGGCGGTGGCGATCCTGATTTCCCTGGTGGTGTCCCTGACCCTGACCCCGATGATGTGCGCGCGGCTGCTCAAGCGTGAGCCCAAGCCTGAAGAGCAGGGGCGCTTCTACCGCGCCAGCGGGGCCTGGATCGACTGGCTGATCGAAAGCTACGGGCGCAAGTTGCAGTGGGTACTCAAGCACCAGTTCCTGACCCTGATGGTGGCCATCGGCACCCTGGGCCTGACCGTGTTCCTTTATATGGTGGTGCCCAAGGGCTTCTTCCCGGTGCAGGACACTGGGGTCATCCAGGGCATTTCCGAGGCGCCGCAGTCGGTGTCCTTCGCCGCCATGAGCCAGCGCCAGCAGGACCTGGCCAAGATCATCCTGCAGGACCCGGCGGTGCAAAGCCTGTCGTCCTACATCGGGGTGGACGGCGACAACGCCACCCTCAACAGCGGTCGCCTGCTGATCAACCTCAAGCCCCACAGCGAGCGCGACCTGAGCGCAGCCCAGGTGATCGCGCGGATCCAGCCCGAGGTGGACAAGCTGCTGGGCATCCGCCTGTTCATGCAGCCGGTACAGGACCTGACCATCGAGGACCGGGTCAGCCGCACCCAGTACCAGTTCAGCCTGTCGTCGCCGGATGCCGAGCTGCTGAGCCTGTGGAGCAATCGCCTGGTGCAGGCCCTGGCCCAGCGTCCGGAGCTCACCGACGTGGCCAGCGACCTGCAGGACAAGGGCCTGCAGGTGTTCATGGTGATCGACCGTGACGCCGCGTCCCGGGTCGGGGTTTCGGTGGCGAACATCACCGACGCCCTGTACGACGCCTTCGGCCAGCGCCAGATCTCCACCATCTACACCCAGGCCAGCCAGTACCGGGTGGTGCTCCAGGCCCAGGCCGGCGAGCGCATCGGGCCCCAGGCCCTGGAGCAGATCCACGTCAAGACCACCGACGGCGGCCAAGTGCGGCTGTCGAGCCTGGCCCATGTCGAGGAGCGCCAGGCGCAACTGGCCATCGCCCATATCGGCCAGTTCCCGGCGGTAATGATGTCCTTCAACCTGGCTCCGGGCGTGGCCCTGGGCAAGGCGGTGGACGTGATCGAGCAGGTGCAGCAGGAGATCGGCATGCCGGTGGGCGTGCAGACCCGCTTCCAGGGCGCGGCGGAAGCCTTCCAGGCCTCGCTGTCGAGCACCTTGCTGCTGATCCTGGCGGCGGTGGTGACCATGTACATCGTGCTCGGCGTGCTCTATGAGAGCTATATCCACCCGATCACCATCCTCTCCACCTTGCCCTCGGCGGCGGTGGGGGCCTTGCTGGCGCTGATCCTCAGCGGCAACGACCTGGGCATGATCGCCATCATCGGCATCATCCTGCTGATCGGCATCGTCAAGAAGAACGCGATCATGATGATCGACTTCGCCCTCGACGCCGAACGCCACCAGGGCATGGCCCCGGAACAGGCTATCTACCAGGCGGCGCTGCTGCGTTTCCGGCCGATACTGATGACCACCCTGGCGGCGCTGTTCGGCGCCGTGCCACTGATGCTGGCCACCGGTTCCGGCGCCGAGCTGCGCCAGCCCCTGGGCCTGGTGATGGTCGGCGGCCTGCTGGTGAGCCAGGTGCTGACCCTGTTCACCACGCCGGTGATCTACCTGTACTTCGACCGCCTGGGCCGGCGCTTCGGCAAGCGTGAAGACGCCCAAGAGGTGGAGGCATGAAGGGCCGCAGCCTGCCTCAAGCCTGGAGCGTGTCGGCATGAACCTCTCCGGCCCCTTCATCAAGCGCCCGGTGGCGACCATGCTGTTGTCGCTGGCGATCATGCTGCTGGGCGGCGTCAGCTTCGGCCTGCTGCCGGTGGCGCCGCTGCCGCAGATGGACTTCCCGGTGATCGTGGTCCAGGCCAGCCTGCCCGGGGCCAGTCCCGAGGTCATGGCGTCCACCGTGGCCACGCCCCTGGAGCGTTCCTTCGGCGCCATCGCCGGGGTCAACACCATGAGCAGCCGTTCCAGCCAGGGCTCGACCCGGGTGATCCTGCAGTTCGACCTGGACCGCGACATCAACGGCGCGGCACGGGAGGTGCAGGCAGCCATCAACGCCTCGCGCAACCTGCTGCCCAGCGGCATGCGCAGCATGCCTACCTACAAGAAGGTCAACCCGTCCCAGGCGCCGATCATGGTGCTGTCGCTGACTTCCGATGTGCTGGAGAAAGGCCAGCTCTACGACCTGGCCTCGACCATCCTGTCCCAGAGCCTGTCCCAGGTGCAGGGCGTGGGCGAAGTGCAGGTCGGTGGCAGCTCCTTGCCGGCGGTGCGCATCGAACTGGAGCCGCAACTGCTCAACCAGTACGGCGTGGCCCTGGACGACGTGCGCAATGCCATCGCCAATGCCAACCAGCGCCGGCCCAAGGGCTCGGTGGAGGATGACCAGCGGCTGTGGCAGATCCAGGCCAACGACCAGTTGGAAAAGGCCCGTGACTACGAGCCGCTGATCATCCACTACAACAACGGCGCGGCCCTGCGCCTGAAGGACGTGGCCAAGGTCAGCGACGGCGTCGAGGACCGCTACAACAGCGGCTTCTTCAACGACGACGCGGCGGTGCTGCTGGTGATCAACCGCCAGGCCGGGGCCAACATCATCGAGACGGTGAACGAGATCAAGGCTCAGTTGCCGGCGTTGCAGGCGGTGCTGCCGGCCAGCGTCAAGCTCAACCTGGCCATGGACCGCTCACCGGTGATCAAGGCCACCCTGCACGAGGCCGAGATGACCCTGCTGATCGCCGTGGCCCTGGTGATCCTGGTGGTGTACCTGTTCCTCGGCAATTTCCGCGCCTCGCTGATCCCGACCCTGGCGGTACCGGTATCCCTGGTGGGCACTTTTGCCATCATGTACCTCTACGGTTTTTCCCTGAACAACCTGTCGCTGATGGCGCTGATCCTTGCCACCGGGCTGGTGGTGGACGATGCCATCGTGGTGCTGGAGAACATCTCCCGGCACATCGACGAAGGCATCGCGCCGATGAAAGCGGCGTACCTGGGGGCCAAGGAGGTGGGCTTCACCCTGCTGTCGATGAACGTGTCGCTGGTGGCGGTGTTTCTCTCGATCCTGTTCATGGGCGGGATCATCGAGAGCCTGTTCCGCGAGTTCTCCATCACCCTGGCCGCGGCCATCGTGGTATCGCTGGTGGTGTCCCTGACCCTGACCCCGATGCTCTGCGCGCGCTGGCTCAAGCCCCACACCCCGGGCCAGGAGAACCGCCTGCAACGCTGGAGCCGGCGCAGCAACGACTGGATGATGGGCAAGTACGCCACCAGCCTGGACTGGGTGCTGCGGCACAGGCGCCTGACCCTGCTCAGCCTGCTGCTGACCATTGGCGTCAACGTGGCCCTGTACGTGGTGGTGCCCAAGACCTTCATGCCCCAGCAGGACACCGGCCAGTTGATCGGTTTTGTCCGCGGCGACGACGGCCTGTCCTTCAGCGTGATGCAGCCGAAGATGGAAATATTCCGCCGCGCCGTGCTCAAGGATGCGGCAGTAGAGAGCGTGGCCGGCTTCATCGGTGGCAACAACGGCACCAACAACGCCTTCATGCTGGTACGCCTGAAGCCGATCAAGGAACGCAATATCTCGGCGCAGAAGGTCATCGAGCGCCTGCGCAAGGAAATGCCCAAGGTGCCCGGCGCGCAACTGATGCTGATGGCCGACCAGGACCTGCAGTTCGGCGGCGGCCGCGAGCAGACCACCTCGCAGTATTCCTACATCCTGCAAAGCGGTGACCTGGGCGAGTTGCGCCAGTGGTACCCGAAAGTGGTGACGGCGCTGCGCGCCTTGCCTGAGCTCACCGCCATCGACGCCCGGGAAGGCCACGGTGCCCAGCAAGTGACCCTGATGGTGGACCGCGACCAGGCCAAGCGCCTGGGGGTGGACATGGACATGGTCACCGCGGTGCTCAACAACGCCTACAGCCAGCGGCAGATCTCCACCATCTACGACAGCCTCAACCAGTACCAGGTGGTGATGGAGGTCAACCCGAAATACGCCCAGGACCCGATTACCCTGAATCAAGTGCAGGTGATCACCGCCGACGGCGCGCGGATTCCGCTGTCGGCCATCGCCCACTATGAAAACAGCCTGGAAGACGACCGGGTCAGCCATGAAGGGCAGTTCGCCTCGGAAAGCATTTCCTTCGACATGGCCGAGGGCGTGACGGTGGAGCAGGGCACCGCCGCCATCGAACGGGCGATCGCCAAGCTGGGCATGCCCGAAGACGTGATCGTCAAGATGGCCGGCACCGCCGATGCCTTCGCCGCCACCCAGAAGAGCCAGCCGTTCATGATCCTCGGCGCGCTGCTGGCGGTGTACCTGGTGCTCGGGGTGCTCTATGAAAGCTACATCCACCCGCTGACCATCCTCTCCACCTTGCCCTCGGCCGGGGTTGGCGCCTTGCTCTCGATCTATGTGCTGGGCGGTGAGTTCAGCCTGATCTCGCTGCTGGGGCTGTTCCTGTTGATCGGGGTGGTGAAGAAGAACGCGATCCTGATGATCGACCTGGCGCTGCAACTGGAGCGGCACCAGGGCCTGGACCCGTTGCAGTCGATCCGCAGCGCCTGCTTGCAACGCCTGCGGCCGATCCTGATGACCACCCTGGCGGCGATCCTCGGCGCCTTGCCGTTGCTGCTGGGCGGGGCCGAAGGCTCGGAAATGCGCCAGCCCCTGGGCCTGACCATCATTGGCGGCCTGGTCTTCAGCCAGGTCCTGACCCTCTACACCACCCCGGTGGTCTACCTCTATCTCGATCGCCTGCGCCACAAGTTCAACCACTGGCGTGGGGTCCGTACCGATGCTGCTCTGGAAACGCCGCTATGACCGACCAATCGTCCCGTCCCGTTACTCTGCTGTCCGCCCAGCGCCTGGCCATGGCCCGGGGCTCGCGGGCCTTGAGCCTGGGCTTGTGCGTGCTGCTGCTCAGCGCCTGCGCCATCGGTCCCGACTACCAGCGCCCGCAGGTGGCCGAGCCGGTGCACTACAAGGAAGCCGAAGGCTGGCGCCAGGCCAACCCCAGCGACGCCCTGGCCCGTGGCGCCTGGTGGGAGCTGTACGGCGATGCCCAGCTCAATGGCCTGATCGACAAGCTCAACAGTTCCAACCAGAGCGTGGCCCAGGCCGAGGCACAGTTCCGTCAGGCCCGGGCCCTGGTGCGCAGCTCCCGGGGGTCGTTCTTTCCCAGTGTCGACCTGAGCGCCGGCAAGACCCGCGCCAGCCAGGGCACCGGCAGCAGCAGTTCGGCCCTGAGCAGTTCCAGCAGCGGCATTCGCGACACCTACAACACCCAGTTGGGGGTGAGCTGGGAAGCGGACGTGTGGGGCAAGTTGCGCCGTGACCTGGAAGCCAACGAGGCCAGCGCCGAGGCCAGCTTCGCCGACCTGGCGGCCATGCGCCTGAGCCAGCAGTCCGAGCTGGCGCAGAACTACCTGCAACTGCGGGTGATCGATGAGCAGAAGCGCCTGCTGGAGGCCACGGTGGCGGCCTATCAGCGCTCCCTGACCATGACCCAGAACCAGTACCAGGCCGGGGTCTCCGGTAAGGATGCGGTGGCCCAGGCCCAGACCCAGCTCAAAAGCACCCAGGCCGACCTGATCGACCTGATCTGGCAGCGGGCGCAGTTCGAGAACGCCATCGCCGTGCTGATCGGCGTGCCGCCGGCAGAGTTCAACCTGGCCGAGAGCAAGACCATCCCCGTGCTGCCCCAGGTGCCATTGGGCGTGCCGTCGCAACTGCTGGAGCGGCGCCCGGACATCGCCTCGGCGGAGCGTTCGGTGATTGCCGCCAACGCCAAGATCGGCGTGGCCAAGGCCGCCTATTACCCGGACCTGACCCTGAGCCTGGCCGGCGGCTACAGCAGCAGCACCTACGCCGACTGGATCAGCCTGCCGAACCGCTTCTGGTCGGTAGGGCCGAAACTGGCCATGACCCTGTTCGACGGCGGCCAGCGTTCGGCGGAAGTGGACCGCACCGAGGCGGTGTACGACCAGACCGTGGCCAAGTACCGGCAGACCGTGCTCGACGGTTTCCGCGAGGTGGAGAACTACATGGTCCAGCTCAAGGTCATGGAGGACGAGGCGGGGGTGCGCCAGCAGGCCCTGGATTCGGCCCGCGAGGCCCTGCGCCTGACCGAGAACCAGTACAAGGCCGGGCTGATCGCCTACCTGGATGTGGTCACCAGCCAGACCACTGCCCTGAGCAACGAGCGTAGCGTGCTCAGCCTGTTGCAGAGCCGGCTGATCGCCAGCGTGCAGTTGATCGCCGCCATGGGCGGTGGCTGGGATGGCCAGCTGCAGGCCAGCGAGCAGAAATAGGCCCTTGAAGGCCTTGCAGCAAGGTGGCTGCAAGGTGGCTGCAAGGCCTGCTCGACAGCCGCAGGCAGGGCGTATCCGGAGCCGTTTGCAACTGCTCGCGACTTCCCGCAAAGCCCATGCCCACAGGGCTTGTAGGGGTATGAGACAGCCGAAAACGGCGTTCTGTCCGACTAATGGCTTTTTGCTAACTTTGTAGATGCGTTCTTCCACGCAATCAGTACAATCTGCGGTTTTGCCCGCCGCGCAGGGATGTCGGCACAACGGCCAAGAGACGCCTCATGCTCATCGGTAGCTACTCCTCCGCACTGGTCCTGATCTCCATTTTCGTGGCGATCCTCGCTTCCTATACTGCCCTCGACCTGACCGGGCGCATTGCCACCACCACCGGCCGTGCCGCTTATCTATGGATGATGGGCGGAGCCCTGGCCATGGGCGTCGGTGTGTGGTCCATGCACTTTATCGGCATGCTGGCCTTCAGCCTGCCCATCGACCTGGGCTACGACATCCAGCTCACCGCCCTGTCGCTGCTGATCTCGATCCTGTCCTGCGGCTTTGCCCTGTGGCTGGTGAGCCAGCCGCGGCTGCCGCTGTGGCAGTTGCTGTTCGGCGCGCTGATCATGGGCTCGGGCATCAGTGGCATGCACTACACCGGCATGGCGGCCATGCGCATGCAGCCGGGCATCGACTACGACCCGAGCCTGTTCGGCGCCTCGCTGCTGATTGCCTTCGGCGCGTCGCTGGCGGCGCTGTGGATTGCCTTTCGCCTGCGCCAGAACACCCCTTACGTACGTCTGGCCCGGACCGGCGCGGCGATTGTCATGGGCTTTGCCATCGTCGGCATGCATTACACCGGCATGGCCGCGGCGCGTTTCGCCGATGGCAGTTTCTGCGGCGCCCTGGGCAACGGCCTGAGCGGCAAGGGCCTGGACAACCTGGTGCTGATCACCACCCTGGCGGTGCTGATCATCGCCTTGCTGACCTCGGTGCTGGATGCGCGGCTGGAAGCCCGCACCGCGGTGCTGGCGCAATCGTTGACCGAAGCCAACAAGGAACTGACCCAACTGGCGTTGCACGACACCCTGACCGGGCTGCCGAACCGCATTCTGCTGGCCGACCGCATTGACCAGGCGATGCACCGGGTCACTGCCCATGGTGGCTGTTTTGCGCTGATGTTCATCGATCTGGACGGTTTCAAGCCGGTCAACGACGCCTTTGGCCACCACATGGGCGACCAGTTGCTGCGCGAAGTGGCCCAGCGCCTGCGCGAGGATTTGCGCAGCGAGGACACCCTGGCGCGGATCGGCGGCGATGAGTTCGTGCTGCTGGTGCAACTGGCCGAGCCGGACGATGCCCTGCGCCTGGCGGCACGCCAGGTGGGGCTGGTATCGCGCTCGTTCCGGGTGGCCGAGCACGACCTGCAGATTTCCGCCAGCATCGGCATTGCGGTGTACCCGGGCAATGGCCTGAGTGCCCAGGAACTGCTGATGAACGCCGATGCGGCGATGTACCACGCCAAGGGCACCGGCAAGAATGGCTACAGCTTTTTCGATGCCTCGATGAACAGCAATGCCCGGCGCCAGCTGCAATTGCTGCAGGATCTGCGCAATGCCCTGGAGCATCATCAGTTCCGCCTGCACTACCAACCCAAGTTCGACGCTGCCAATGGCCTGCCGGTGGGGGCCGAGGCGCTGCTGCGCTGGGAGCATCCCCAGCATGGCCTGTTGCTGCCGGACAAGTTCATCGAACTGGCGGAGAAGACCGGGCTGATCATTGCCATCGGCGAGTGGGTGCTCAACGAGGCCTGCCGGCAGATGCGCGAGTGGTACGTCCAGGGCTACACCGACTGGCGCATCGCGGTGAATCTCTCGGCCTTGCAGTTCTGCCATGCCGGGCTGGTCAGGAGCGTGGCCAATGCCCTGGAACGCTACCACCTGCCGGCCAACAACCTGACCCTGGAAATCACCGAAACCACGGCAATGAACGACGCCGATGTCAGCATGCTTGTCCTGCAACAGCTGGCGGACATGGGGGTGGACCTGTCCATCGACGATTTCGGCACCGGCTATTCCAGCCTGATGTACCTCAAGCGCCTGCCGGCCAACGAGCTGAAGATCGACCGCGGCTTCGTCCGCGACCTGGAGCACGACAGCGACGATGCCGCCATCGTCTCGGCCATTGTCGCCCTGGGCCAGGCACTGGGCCTGCGGATCGTCGCCGAGGGCGTGGAAACCGGGGTGCAGCAGACCTTCCTCACCCAACTGGGCTGTGATTCCCTGCAAGGCTATTTCCTTGGCCATCCGCTGCCGCCCGAAGGTTTCATGCAGGGCATCCACCGGGGCGAAGAAAAAGCCTGAGCCTCTCGCCTTGCCGGCTGCGGTCGCGATCTGGCGGCAGTTCGCAGGGATATGGCCGCCGCCCAGGTCCCTGCCGGTTTGCGCCGTCGGTGCGCGGGGCTACCGTGCACTTCTACTGGCTTGATGTGGCACATTTGCGCAGTTTTCATCGCCGCCCGCGCGGTGTTTAATGGCTCGCGTTGAAATGTTCAGTGAGGGAGTCGGCAGCATGGATAAAGTCATCGTCATCACCGGTGGCGGAAGGGGTATAGGCGCCGCCACGGCAGTGTTGGCCGCGCAGCAGGGATTCAAGGTGTGCATCAACTACCAGGCCGACGAGCAGTCCGCCCTGCAGGTGCTCGAACAGGTTCGCGCCCTGGGCGTGCAGGCCATTGCGGTGCGCGCCGACGTCAGTATCGAGGATGAAGTGATCGGTCTGTTCCAGCGGGTCGACAGCGAACTGGGGCGGGTCACGGCCCTGGTCAACAATGCCGGGACCGTGGGCCACAAGTCGCGGCTGGATGAAATGTCCGAATTTCGCATCCAGAAGATCATGAAGACCAATGTCATGGGGCCGATCCTCTGCGCCAAGCATGCGGTGCTGCGCATGTCGCCGCGCCATGGCGGGCAGGGCGGCAGCATCGTCAACGTCTCCTCTGTGGCGGCGCGCCTGGGTTCGCCGGGGGAATACGTCGACTACGCCGCCTCCAAGGGCGCCCTGGACACCTTCACCATCGGCCTGTCCAAGGAAGTGGCGGGCGAGGGCATCCGCGTCAACGCGGTGCGCCCGGGCTATATCTACACCGACTTTCATGCCCTGAGCGGCGATGCCGACCGGGTCAGCAAGCTGGAATCGGCAATCCCCATGGGGCGTGGCGGGCGTCCTGATGAAGTGGCCGAGGCGATTGTCTGGCTGCTGTCGGACAAGGCCTCCTACGCCACCGGCACCTTCGTCGACCTGGGCGGCGGCCGCTGAGCCCCCGCAAGTCCGCGGCCTATCCCGTAGGGGCCGGCTTGCCGGCGAAGGGGCCCTCAAGCCTTGCGCCGACCTTGCAGACGCCTTCGCTGGCAAGCCAGCTCCTACAGCCCCCTCCGAGCTTGTGGTCTGCCGTGTAGGAGCCGGCTTGCCGGCGAAGGGGCCCTTGAGTCTTGCGCCGCGCTTGCAAACGCCTTCGCTGGCAAGCCAGCTCCTGCGGTTTCCTCAGCGGGCGCGGCGGCGGCCGGGGCCGATCAGCAGGGCCAGCAATAGCCCCAGTACGCTGGTGCCAAAGCTCATCAACTGTGGCATCAGGAACCCCAGGGTTTCCCCCGGGCGGTTGCAGCTGTAGCCATATCCATCGCCTTGCTCATGGGCCCAGACGCCCGGTGTGGCGCTCACGTCCACAGGCGCCGATGGTGCGGGTTCCTCATTGGAGAACCCCAGGTTCGAATGGCTCGCGCTGCGCCTTTCCAGCTGCTCGATGGCCTGCAACTGGGCGTCATTGCAGCGGTTCTGCGCCCAATTGCCGACCACCACCAGGACGGACAGAAGAAGCAGCAGCGGCACCGGGTAATAACGCCGGGTCCGCAGCAGGGGCGCCACCACCAGCCCGGCCAGGAAACCCGCCAGCAGCAGATTGACCCAGAACCACGGGCCGCCTTCCCAGCTCGGCGGTATCAACTGCACCAGCAGCGGGGGCAGCACAACGCGGGCGAACAGCAGGCACAGGGCGGCTGCGAGCAGGGTGATCAGCAGGGTCTTGATCCAGGATTTCATGGGCAATGCATAACCTTTAAGAAGGAGCGGTAAACGGGGGCTATCAGTGCTGCGCCAGCTATTGGGGCATCGGCGGCGGGGTAAAGCGCCGGGCGTATTCGAGCATCTCCCGGGGGAAGACCATGTGCTTGACCGCGCTGTCGTCCAGGCCGTAGAGGTAGGCCACTGCCGCAGCTTCAAAGGCCCAGTAGCCGAAGTAGGATTCACCGTCCAGGTGGGAGTCGTGCCATGGGGCCTGCTCGAACGCTTCATACCACTGGTTGCAGTACTCCACCAGCAGCTCCCGGGCCTCGTCCGCTTGATCGGCGTAGATGGCCCTGATCAGCGGCGTATAGACCGGGTGGTACCACTCATCAATGTCAGCGCGGTCCGGCAGGCAGGGCTTGAGCAAGTCCTCGATCAGGGTGTCCTCGGCGTGGTAGCCGGCGCGGTCCTGCAGCGCCACCATGCGCGGCAGCAGGTCGCGGCGTTGCAGCAGGATGCACAGGCTGATGACCTGCACGTATTCCTCGTACTGGTCGAGGTAGTCCTCGATGTTCAGCGGCGCGATATCGGGCACCTCGTTGCACAGGGCCAGGGTGCGCTGATGCTCCTCGTAGCTGGCGATCAGTGCGTCCAGCTCCTGGGCCAGCTCCGGCATGGCCTTGCCGCCGGTGTAGCCCAGGATCAGATGGTCCAGGCGTGCTCGCTTGACCTCCCAGGCCTTGAGCGAGGCTTCCTGCCCGGGGTAGTCCTCTTCCATAGAGTGTGTCTGCCAATGGGCTTCGGTACCCGCCAGGAACTCCAGGAGGATGTGGTACTGCTTCGGGTCGAGAAACACCTGCCTGCGTTGCATGTCAGTACCCGGCCTCAGTGGAAGGGCATCGGCGGCGGGGTAAAGCGCCGGGCGTATTCGAGCATCTCCCGGGGGAAGACCATGTGTTTCACCGCGCTGTCGTCCAGGCCGTAGAGGTAGGCCACCGCCGCCGCTTCAAAGGCCCAGTAGCCGAAGTAGGAACCCTCGTCGCCGTCCAGGTGGCTGTCGTGCCATGGGGCCTGTTCGAACGCCTCGTACCACTGGTTGCAGTACTCCACCAGCAGTTCCCGGGGTTCATCCGGATCTTCGGTGTAGATGGCCCGGATCAGGGGCGTGGAGACGTCGTGGAACCACTGATCAACGTCTTCACGATCCGGCAGGTAGGCCTTGAGCAGGTCCTCGATCAGGGTGTCCTGGCCGCCAAAGCCGGCACGGTCCTGCAGCAGCACCAGACGCGGTAGCAGGTCGCTGCGTTGCAGCAGGATGCACAGGCTGATGACCTGGACATATTCCTCGTACTCGTCGGGGTAGTCTTCGATGTTCAGCGGCGCGATATCCGGCCGTTCTTCATAAACCCCCATCTTGCGCTGGTAGTCCTCGTAGCCTTCGATCACCCCATCCAGCTCCCGGGCCAGTTGCTCCATGGGTGCACCGCCGGTGTAGCCCAGGATCAGGTGGTGCAGGCGCGCGCTGCGCACATTGGAGGCCTTGAGGGAGGCTTCCTGCTCGGGGCTGTCGGCCATCATCGAGTGGGTCTGCCAGTGGGCCTCTTCGCCGGCCAGGCTTTCGAGGAAGTCGTGGTACTGCTTGTGGCTGAGAAACACTTGTCTGCGGTTCATGTCGGTGCCTTGGCTCAGTACACGGGAATCAGGGTGAAGGGCGCCTTGCGCTGCGAAGTTTCCAGCAGCAGGGTCGGCAGGTCGACTTCGGCGGGCTCCAGGTCAAGCTGCTCCAGCTCTTCTTCCAACTGCTGTGCATCCGCGGGCAGGGCAACGATTGGCCGGCGCAGGTAGGGCCGTGGGTCTTCGCCGTAGTAGACCTTCACCGGGCCCTCGGGGATGCCTTCCAGGCGGGCAAAACCTTCCTGGTCGAGGTTGCCCTCGGCTTGCGAGCCGTCACTGAACACCGCTCGGTAGGCGGCGCCGGACACCGGCTCCAGGTTGGGGTAGTGCAGGTTCAGTTCCAGCCAGTGGCCCTCACCGGTGAGGTGTTCCAGGCCCTGGTTGATGTCCTGGGCGAGGCTTGCGGCGTCGTGGGCCCCGGGTTGTGGCGCGGCGGTGAGGGTCGTTGGGCGCGGTTCCAGGGACGACTGCGGCTTGGGCGCCAGGGCCGGGCCGCGGCTGTGGGCGGCGGCCGAGTTGTTGCGTTGCTCGGCGATCCAGGGGGCGATGCGCTCTTGCACCGACACCATGAGGAACTCGGTGTGTTCGCAGGCTTCGTTGAGGTTGTGCAGCACCAGGCGCTGCTGCTGGGGCGTAAGGCTGTTGAAGGTGCTGGAGGCGCTCACGCCGCGGATGATCTCGGGCAGTTCCTCGGCCAGGCGCACGGGGTCCAGGCACTTTTCCAGCAGCTGTTCGGGGCTGGTCTTCAGGCGGCAGGCCAGCAGGGTGTGGCGGATCAGGTCGAAGAGCTTTTCGGCGTGGCGCTGGGGGGCGCGGTTGATCAGGCGCAAAAGGATCTTCAGGCCGTGCCCGGGGCCGGGAATCCAGCCGATCAGGGCCAGGGCCAGGTCGAAGAAGGCGTCTTGCTCGTCCTTGGGGTTGTTGATGGCGTCCAGTTCGAAGATCGCCTGGATGCAGTCGTAGGCGTTGAGTTCCTGGGTCAGCAGTGGCAGGCGGCCACGTTCGATGGCCTTGATCAGTTCGGCCTTGGCCTCTGGGTAGTCGTCGTAATACAGGTCTTCGACCATGACGTGTTCCTTTCCCTGGAAAATTGGAGCGCGGATGCTGAATGAGTTGAGGGGAGGTGGCAAGGGGATTTGGTTCTGTCATGGGGCGCGTGGGATGGGGTACATATCCATTCCGGCGGGTGCGGCTACTTGCGGTTCCGCTCTTGCAGCGACTCACTCGGCCTGGAGATTGCGCGGTGTGTACCGCTCCGTAGGAGCCGGCTTGCCAGCGAAGGCGTCCGCTCAGGCGCTGCATGGCTCACGGGCCTCTTCGCCGGCAAGCCGGCTCCTACAGGTGCGGGTGGGGCGGTTGTGCTCAAAAGGACCGAATGATCCGCCCCAGGGTTTCCATGGCCTTTTCCGCGGCTTCGTTCCACGGGCTGCCATAGTTCAGGCGGATGCAGTTGCGAAAGCGCTGGGTCGGCGAAAAGATCGGCCCCGGGGCGATGCTGATGCCTTGGGCCAGGGCCATCTGGAACAGTTTCAGCGAGTCCATCTGCGGCGGCAGCTCCAGCCACAGGAAGTAGCCGCCGGCCGGCTGGCTGACCCGGGTCTGGGCCGGGAAGTAACGGGCGATCGCCGCCAGCATGGCGCTCTGCTGTTCTTCCAGGGCATAGCGCAGCTTGCGCAGGTGGCGGTCGTAGCCACCGTGTTGCAGGTAGTCGGCAATCGCCGCCTGGGCCGGCATCGAGGCACACAGCGAGGTCATCAGTTTCAGCCGTTCGATCTTCTGCGCATAGCGCCCGGCCGCGACCCAGCCGATGCGGTAGCCCGGGGCCAGGCTCTTGGCGAAGGAGCCGCAGTGCATCACCAGGCCCTCGGTGTCGAAGGCCTTGGCCGGTTTCGGCGCCTGCTGGCCGTAGTACAGCTCGGCGTAGACGTCGTCTTCGATCAGCGGCACCTGGTGCTGGCGCAGCAGCTCCACCAGCTCCTGTTTCTTCGCCTCGGGCATGCTCGCGCCCATGGGGTTCTGGAAGTTGGTCATGCACCAGCAGGCCTTGATCGGGTGCCGCTCCAGGGTCTGGGCCAGCACCCCGAGGTCGATGCCGTCGCGCGGGTGCACGGGGATTTCCACCGCCTTGAGCTTGAGCCGCTCCAGCACTTGCAGGCTGGCGTAGAAGGCCGGAGCCTCGATGGCCACCAGGTCGCCGGGCTCGGTCACCGCTTGCAGGCACAGGTTCAGCGCCTCCAGGGCGCCGTTGGTGATCAGCAACTCCTCCATGGGCAGCATCAGCCCGGCCACCATGTAGCGCAGGGCGATCTGCCGGCGCAGCTGCGGATTGCCCGGCGACATGTCGGTGACCACCACCCGCGGGTCCATCTCGCGGCTGGCGCTGGCCAGGGAGCGCGACAGGCGCTGCAGGGGGAACAGGGTCGGGCTGGGGAACGCCGAGCCGAAAGGCACGGTGCTCGGGTCCTTGATCGAATCGAGCACCGAGAACACCAGTTCGCTGACATCGACTTCGGTGGACTCATTGACTTCGCTGCTGATCACCGGCTCCGAGAACGGGCTCGGCGCGTGGGCATTGACGAAGTAGCCGGAGCGCGGGCGGGCGCGGATCAGGCCGCGACGCTCCAGCAGGTAATAGGCCTGGAACACCGTCGACGGGCTGACCCCGTAGGTCTGGCTGGCGTAGCGCACCGAAGGCACACGCTGGCCCGGCCCCAGGACCCCGGAGCGGATCAGTTCGGCGATGTCATCGGCGAATTTTTCGTAGCGTTTCATCTGCGGTTGAGGATCCAGTCTGGTCATCGGGTCGACATATCTGCGGTGGCGAGGGAGTGACGAACGCCGCCAGCGGGCTGGCGGCGGGTGTCCGGTTCATTGGCTCCGGGGCCGGCCCCGGGGGGAGCCGGCTCCCTCGCCAGGGCATTCTAGAGGCTCAGCGGTTCATCGGCGCGACAAAACGACTCTTGGCCACGGCGTAGACGCCCGGGTCATCGCTGTCGCTGACCTTGAAACTGATGGCCTGGGAGCTGCTCTGCGCCTTGTCCTGGGTCATCGCCACGGACACCGGCAGGTCGGTGATTTCACCGGGGGCCAGGCTCAGCTCGGTCTTGCCCTGCAGCTCGAAGCCTTCGCCATCCACCAGGGCCAGGTGGTACTGCTGGCGTTCCTGGGTCTTGTTGATGATCTTCAGGCTGTAGATGTTCTCGATCTGGCCCAGGGCGTTCTCGCGGAACAGGCCGCGGTCCTTGCTCACGTCCAGGGACACCATCGGCCGCTGCACCAGGGCCAGGGCCAGGGCGCCGATCATCACCAGCAGCACCAGGCTGTAGCCCACCAGGCGCGGACGCAGCAGGTGGGTCTTGCCGCCTTGCAACTCGTGTTCCGAGGTGTAGGCGATCAGGCCGCGGGCGTAGCCCATCTTGTCCATGATCGAGTCGCAGGCGTCGATGCAGGCAGCGCAGCCGATGCACTCCATCTGCAGGCCGTCGCGGATGTCGATGCCGGTAGGGCAGACCTGTACGCACAGCTGGCAGTCGATGCAGTCGCCCAGGCCGACATCGGCAGGCTTCACATCACGCTTGCGCGGGCCACGGCTTTCGCCGCGCACCGGGTTGTAGGAAATGGTCAGGGTGTCCTTGTCGAACATCACGCTCTGGAAGCGCGCATAAGGGCACATGTGCATGCACACCGCCTCGCGCAGCCAGCCGGCGTTGATGTAGGTGGCCGCGGCGAAGAACAGCACCCAGAACAGGCTCAGGCCGCCGATCTGCAGGGTCAGCAGTTCCTGGGCCAGGGGGCGGATGGGGGTGAAGTAGCCGACGAAGGTCAGGCCGGTGAGCAGGCTGATGCCCAGCCACAGGGTGTGCTTCATGGCCCGGCGGGCCAGCTTGTTCAGGCCCCAGGGCGCGGCCTGCAGCTTGATCCGCTGGTTGCGCTCGCCCTCGGTGACCTTTTCGCACCACATGAACAGCCAGGTCCACGAGCTTTGCGGGCAGGTGTAGCCGCACCAGACGCGGCCGGCGAACACGGTGATGGCGAACAGGCCGAAGGCGCAGATGATCAGCAGCGCCGAGAGGAGGATGAAGTCCTGGGGCCAGAAGGTTGCGCCGAAAATGTGGAACTTGCTTTCGGCCAGGTCCCAGAGCACGGCCTGGCGGCCACCCCAGTTGAGCCACACGGTGCCGAAGAACAGCAGGAACAGGAAACCTGCTCCGCTCATGCGCAGGGTGCGGAACAGGCCGCTGAAACTGCGGGTGTAGACGTGTTTGTCAGTGGTCTTCGTCTTCATCTGTGTAGGGCGTGAAGGTTCGAAGGTTTCTACTAATCGGACGGGGATTCTTTCGCTCATGGTCGTTCGCTCATCAGCCTCCATCAGGCCGGGCAACTATGACCACGGATCTGTTTGCATAACAGACTCAGGTATTTGATAAAAAACCGGATCAGATGGCCCTTTGCAGCGCCCCTGCGACAACTTGCCGTACCCCCTCAGGTGCCACCAGGGAGGGCTGCAGGCCGTGCTGGCACAGGGCCGCGGGGCGGGCCCTGATCCAGGTCAGTCAAATCACCGAATCACCTTCACTGGCTTTCAGATGGCGCCGGCCGTCGGTGGCGCCTGCTACGGTCAATGCGTCGGCTTCTGCTTCGGTGATGTAGACCCGCTCGCCACCCAGGTCCACCGCCGACATCGACTTGGCGCTGTCGGTGATGATGGTCACGGCGCTGGCCGGGAGGTGCTGGTGCAGGGTTTCGGTGTCGAAATAGCAGGTCTGGTTTTCGATGCGCAGGCTCATGGCGGTTACCTCAAGGCAATGGCTGTACAGGTTAGGGCGCAGGGGCCGGCCAGGGTTCGACCACGGCGATCAACGGTGGCTGGGCAGGCGCTGGCAGGCGCTGGCGCAGGCTTGTGCAGGAACTGGCTGGCCAGCGAAGGCGTCCGTGGGGTTGGCAGCCGGCTTGGGCCTCTTCTCCGGCAAGCCGGTTCCTGCGGTGGTGATATGGCGGCACCTTTTGCTGGCGGGCGCGGTCCATCGCTCAGGAACCCGCGAAGGGACGAGGAGCGATCGCATGAACACCTGGTGGCAAGAAGTCTGGCTGACCCTGCAAGACGAATTCGCCGATATCGGCGATGCCCGGCAACTGACCCAGATCACCCTGCGGCTGCTGGTGGCGGCCCTGCTGGGGGGCATTCTGGGCTTCGAACGCGAGCATCAGGGCAAGGCCGCCGGGGTTCGCACCCATATGCTGGTGGCCATGGGCGCGGCCCTGTTCGTGCTGGTGCCGAGCCTGTCCGGGGCCCAGGCCGACGCCATGAGCCGGGTGCTCCAGGGGGTCATCGCCGGGATCGGTTTTCTCGGCGCCGGGACCATCCTCAAGGGCCGTGAAGAAGACCAGGGCCAGCACGTCAAGGGCCTGACCACCGCCGCCGGGCTGTGGATGACCGCCGCCATCGGCGTGGCCGCCGGCATGGGCCGCGAGGCCACGGCGGTGCTCAGTACCTTGCTGGCGCTGATGGTCTTCAGCCTGATGCCGTTGATTGTCCGGCGCCTGGAAAAGCGCCAGGCCGGCTGATGCTCCGGGCCTCCCCACGTGGCTGTCTATGCTTGCTGGCTGGGCAGGCGCCCGGGCTCAGGCGCTGACCACCACCGGCGGCATGGTAGTGGGCGGGTCGCCCTTGGGTGGCGGGGTGCTTTCCGGCGGTTCCTGCTCCGGGATCGGCTCAGGCTCGCTGGGGGGCAGGGTCGGTTGGTCGATGTTGGGATCGGGGGTTTCTGCCGGGATCGGGATATTCATCGCGCTGGCCTCCTTTGTGCTTGCAGATGCACGGGCTCTTCTGGTGGACCGCAGCGGCGCGGATTTGATTCCCGCCGCTTGGCCGACCAATCGCGGTGAACTTTCGCCGCAGGCTTTGGCTCGGAACCTAAGTGCATTGATTCACCGGGGCCGCGGCCCCGCCACCAGAGCGTCGAAGACGTGAAAAAGGGGTGATGCTCGATGACTGTAGAAAAACCGACCGAACAGCAATACCAGGCGCACCTGCCGTTGTCCCAGGCCCTGCTGCTGCCGCGCATTGCCATCGAGAGCATCCGCCCGGTGCTCGACGGCGGCCAGTTCGCGGTCAAGGCGGTGGCCGGCCAGGAGGTAGAGGTGGCGTGCAAGGTATTCGCCGACGGCCACGACAAACTGGCGGTGCGGGTGCGCTGGCACAACGAGCAGCAGGACAGCTGGGCCAGCCAGGCCCTGGAAGACCAGGGCAACGACGGTTGGCTGGGGCGTTTCACGGTGCCCGAAGTGGGGCGCTACCGCTTCTGTATCGAAGCCTGGATCGATCAGTTCGCCAGCTTCTGCTATGAGCTGGAGAAAAAGCACCTGGCCGGGGTTGCGGTCAGCCTGGAGCTGCAGGAGGGCCGCAGCCATGTGCAACAGGCCGCCGAGCGCAGCGAAGGGCCGCTGCGCGAGCAGTTGCTGGCGTTGCAGCGCGAGCTGTCCGGGTTGCTGGAGGCCGAGCAGGTGGCGCTGTTTCTCAGCGAGTCCAGCGCGCGCCTGATGGCCGAGGCCGATCACCGGCCCTACCTGAGCCTGAGCCCCGAGTACCCGCTGGATGTGGAGCGGCTACAGGCCCAGTTCGCCAGTTGGTACGAGCTGTTTCCCCGCTCGATCACCGACGATCCGGCCCGCCACGGCACGTTCAACGACGTTCATTCGCGGCTGCCGATGATTCACGACATGGGCTTTGACGTGCTGTATTTCCCGCCGATCCACCCCATCGGCCGCAGCCACCGCAAGGGGCCCAACAACTCGCTGAGCGCAGGCCCGGACGATCCCGGCAGCCCCTATGCAATCGGCAGCGAGGAGGGCGGCCACGAGGCCATCCACCCGCAACTGGGCAGCCGGGAGGACTTCCGCCGGCTGCTGGCGGCGGCCGCCGACCACGGCCTGGAGATCGCCCTGGACTTCGCCATCCAGTGCTCCCAGGACCACCCCTGGCTCAAGCAGCACCCGGGCTGGTTCAACTGGCGCCCGGACGGCACCATCAAATACGCCGAGAACCCGCCGAAGAAGTACCAGGACATCGTCAATGTCGACTTCTATGCCGCCGAGGCCATTCCCAGCCTGTGGCTGGAACTGCGGGACATCGTCATCGGCTGGGTCGAGGAGGGGGTCAAGACCTTTCGCGTGGACAACCCCCACACCAAGCCGCTGCCGTTCTGGCAGTGGCTGATCGGCGAAGTGCGCCGCCAGTACCCGGAGGTGATCTTCCTCGCCGAAGCCTTCACCACCCCGGCGATGATGGCGCGCCTGGGCAAGGTCGGTTACACCCAGAGCTACACCTACTTCACCTGGCGCAACACCAAGAGCGAGTTGTCCAGCTACCTGGCCGAACTCAACCAGCCGCCGTGGCGCGACTGCTTCCGCCCCAACTTCTTCGTCAACACCCCGGACATCAACCCGCAGTTCCTGCATGACTCGGGGCGCCCGGGGTTTCTGATCCGCGCGGTGCTGGCCACCATGGGATCCGGGCTGTGGGGCATGTATTCCGGGTTCGAGCTGTGCGAATCGGCGCCGGTGCCGGGCAAGGAGGAGTACCTGGATTCGGAGAAATACCAGATCCGCCCCCGGGACTTCTCGGCGCCGGGCAACATCATTGCCGAGATCGCCCAGCTCAACCGCATCCGCCGGCAGAACCCGGCGCTGCACAGCCACCTGGGGCTCAAGCTGTACAACGCCTGGAATGACCACATCCTGTATTTCGGCAAGCGCAGCGGCGACAACTTCGTGCTGGTGGCGGTCAGCCTCGACCCGTTCAACCCCCAGGAGGCGCATTTCGAATTGCCGCTGTGGGAAATGGGCCTGGCCGATGACGCCCAGACCCAGGGCGAGGACCTGATGAACGGCCACCGCTGGACCTGGTACGGCAAGACCCAGTTCATGCGCATCGAACCGGCGCAGCCCTTCGGCATCTGGCGCATCACCGCCACGTAGGAGCCGGCTTGGGCCCATGGGCCTTGTGCAGGCCCGGCCGACGCCTTCGCTGGCAAGCCAGCTCCCACGGTGGGGCGTGGTTTGTGGCAGCTGCGAATTCAATTTTTTCAGGAGCCCGACATGGCCAAGAAACCTCGCTCCACGACCTTTATCAAGGACCCGCTCTGGTACAAGGACGCGGTGATCTACCAGGTGCATGTGAAGTCCTACTTCGATTCCAACAACGACGGAATCGGCGATTTTCCCGGGCTGATCGCCAAACTCGACTACATCAAGGACCTGGGGGTCAACACCATCTGGCTGTTGCCGTTCTACCCCTCGCCGCGGCGCGACGACGGCTACGACATCGCCGAGTACCGCGGGGTCAGCCCCGACTACGGCACCCTGGCTGACGCCCGGCGCTTTATCGCCGAGGCCCACAAGCGCGAGCTGCGGGTGATCACCGAGCTGGTGATCAACCACACCTCCGACCAGCACCCCTGGTTCCAGCGGGCACGCAAGGCCAAGCCGGGTTCGGCGGCGCGCAATTTCTACGTGTGGTCCGACGACGACCAGAAATACGACGGCACGCGGATCATCTTTCTCGACACCGAGAAGTCCAACTGGACCTGGGACCCGGTGGCCGGCCAGTACTTCTGGCACCGCTTCTACTCCCACCAGCCGGACCTCAACTTCGACAACCCCCAGGTGATGAAGGCCGTGCTCTCGGTGATGCGCTACTGGCTCGACATGGGCATCGACGGCCTGCGCCTGGACGCCATTCCCTATCTGATCGAGCGCGATGGCACCAACAACGAGAACCTGCCGGAGACCCACCAGGTGCTCAAGCAGATCCGCGCCGAAATCGACGCCAACTATCCGGACCGCATGCTCCTGGCCGAGGCCAACCAATGGCCGGAAGACACCCAGCTGTACTTTGGTGATGTCACAGGCAGCGACGGCGACGAGTGCCACATGGCCTTCCACTTTCCGCTGATGCCGCGCATGTACATGGCCCTGGCCCAGGAGGATCGCTTCCCCATCACCGACATCCTGCGCCAGACCCCGGAGATCCCGGCCAACTGCCAGTGGGCGATCTTCCTGCGCAACCACGATGAACTGACCCTGGAAATGGTCACCGACCGCGAGCGCGACTACCTGTGGAACTACTACGCCGCCGACCGCCGGGCGCGGATCAACCTGGGGATCCGCCGGCGCCTGGCACCGCTGATGGAGCGTGACCGGCGGCGCATCGAGCTGCTCAACAGCCTGCTGCTGTCGATGCCCGGTACCCCGACCCTGTACTACGGCGACGAGATCGGCATGGGCGACAACATCTACCTGGGGGACCGGGATGGCGTGCGTACGCCGATGCAATGGTCCATCGATCGCAACGGCGGTTTCTCCCGGGCCGACCCGGCCAGCCTGGTGCTGCCGCCGATCATGGATTCGCTGTACGGCTACCCGTCAGTCAACGTCGAGACCCAGTCCGGCGATCCCCATTCGCTGCTCAACTGGACCCGGCGCATGCTGGCGGTGCGCAAGCAGTCCAAGGCCTTTGGCCGCGGCACGCTGAAGATGCTGTCGCCGAGCAACCGACGGATCCTGGCCTATACCCGGGAATACACCGGGCCTGACGGCAAGCAGGAGATCATTCTGTGCGTGGCCAACGTCTCGCGTAGCGCCCAGGCCGCGGAGCTGGACCTCTCGGCGTTCGCGGGCATGGTGCCGGTGGAGATGCTCGGCGGGAACGCCTTTCCGCCCATCGGACAGCTGAATTTCCTCCTGACCCTGGCGCCCTACGGTTTCTACTGGTTCGTCCTGGCGGCGGAAAACCAGATGCCCAGCTGGCACGTGGAACCGGCCCAGAGCCTGCCGGATTTCACCACCCTGGTGCTGAAGAAACGCCTCGAAGAATTGCTCGAAGCGCCATCGCGCACCACCCTGGAGCAGGAAGTACTGCCCAACTGGCTGCCCAAGCGGCGCTGGTTCGCCGGCAAGGACAGCGCCATCGACCAGGCGCGGATCGCCTACGGCGTGCGCTTTGGCGACCCGCAGCACCCGGTGCTGCTCAGCGAGATCGAAGTCACCAGCGCCGGGCGCAGCGAGCGCTACCAGTTGCCGTTCGGCCTGTTGGCCGAAGAGCAGATCAACAGCGCCTTGCCCCAGCAACTGGCCATGGCCCGGGTGCGTCGCGGGCGCCAGGTGGGGCTGATCACCGACGCCTTCGCCCTCGACAGTTTCGTGCGCAACGTGCTGCTGGCGCTGCAGGGCGCCACCAGCCTGGACAGCGAGCAGGGCCAGATCCGTTTCGAGGCCACCGCGCAGCTGGCGGCGCTGGGCCTGGGGGCCGACGCCGAGGTGCGCTACCTGTCGGCGGAGCAATCCAACAGCTCGGTGGTGGTGGGCGGCAGCCTGGTGCTCAAGCTGATCCGCAAGGTGGCGGGGGGCATTCACCCGGAACTGGAAATGGGCGCCTTCCTCACCGCTGCCGGCTTTGCCCACATCTCGCCGCTGCTGGGCTCGGTGCTGCGCCGCGATGCCCAGGGCGAAGACCATCTGCTGATGATCGCCCAGGGCTACCTGAACAATCAGGGCGATGCCTGGGAGTGGACCCAGAACAACCTCGAGCGGGCGATCCGCGACGAGCTGGCCGAGGCCATGTCCGAGCAGGAGCAGCACTACAACGCCCTGGGCGAGCTCCAGGATTTCGCCGGCCTGCTGGGCCAGCGCCTGGGGGAAATGCACCTGCTGCTGGCGGCCCCCAGCGACAATCCGGATTTCGCTCCCGAGCACGCCACCGCCAAAGATGCCCAGGCCTGGAACCAGCAGGTTGCCGAGCAACTGGAGCGCGGGTTGCAACTGCTTCAACAGCACCAGGCCGAACTCGCGGCAGGGGAGCAGAAATTGCTCGGCAAATTGTTGCAGCATAAGGCGCTGATCCTGGGTCACATCCAGCAACTGGCCAAACAGTTGGTGGGGGGCGTGCGGATTCGTGTCCACGGCGACCTGCACCTGGGGCAGGTACTGGTGATCAAGGGCGATGCCTACCTGATCGACTTCGAGGGCGAGCCGGCCCGGCCCCTGGCCGAGCGCCGCGGCAAGCACAGCCCGTACAAGGATGTCAGTGGGGTCCTGCGTTCCTTCGACTACGCGGCGGCCATGGCCCTGGAGGCACCGGCGGTGGACGGCGCGCAAGGCGCGGCGGCGGGGCGGCGCAAAGTGGTCACGCGCTACCTGGCCGAGGCGCGCCACGCCTTTGTCCAGGCGTATCGGCTGGCGACGGCTAATCTTGCCCATGGCTGGCAGGACCCGGCGGCCGCGGATGCCGCCCTGGCACTGTTCAGCCTGGAGAAGGCCGCCTACGAGCTGGCCTATGAAGCGGAGAACCGTCCCGCCTGGTTGCCTGTGCCATTGCACGGCCTGGTGGGGCTGTTACGTGAACTGAAACCCTTTTCCGATATTGAGAGTGGTGGAGAGCAGTCATGAGTTTCTCGAACAAGGAACAGGGAAAGCAGCAACCGGCATTGCTTCCTTCGGCCAAGGCCATCGACGCCCTGGTACGGGCCGAACACCGCGATCCATTCGCCATTCTCGGGCCCCACGGCGATGGCGCCGGCGGGCAATTCATCCGCGCTTTCCTGCCCGGGGCGCTGAGTGTGCAGGTGCTGGACCGCGACCAGCAGCAGGTGCTCGGCAGCCTGCAAGCCGGTGAGGTGCCGGGGCTGTTTGTCGGGCACTTTCCCGAGGCCCGGCCCTATCTCTTGCGCATTCAATGGGCCGGGGGCGAACAGGTCAGTGAAGACCCCTACAGCTTCGGCCCCCTGCTGGGAGAGATGGACCTGTACCTGTTTGCCGAAGGCAATCACCGCGACCTCAGTTCCTGCCTGGGGGCGCAACTGACCACCGTGGACGGCATCGACGGCGTGCGTTTTGCGGTCTGGGCCCCGAATGCCCGGCGGGTCTCGGTGGTGGGCGACTTCAATATCTGGGACGGGCGCCGGCACCCGATGCGCCTGCGCCATCCCTCCGGGGTCTGGGAGCTGTTCATCCCGCGCCTGCAGGCGGGCGAGGCCTACAAATACGAGATCCTCGGGCCCCAGGGCATCCTGCCGCTCAAGGCCGACCCCATGGCCCTGGCCACGCAGTTGCCGCCGGACACCGCCTCCAGAGTCGCGCCGCCCCTGACCATCGACTGGCAGGACCAGGAGTGGATGCTGGCCCGTGGCGAGCGCCAGCGGGTGGACGCGCCGCTGTCGATCTATGAGCTGCATGCCGGTTCCTGGCAGTGCGAAGTGGACGACCTTGGAGAAGTGGCCCGCCAGTACAGCTGGGCCGAACTGGCCGAACGGCTGATTCCCTACGTCAAGGACCTGGGGTTTACCCATATCGAGCTGATGCCGATCATGGAGCACCCGTTTGGCGGCTCCTGGGGCTACCAGCCGCTGTCGCAGTTCGCCCCCAGCGCCCGCTACGGCAGCCCGCAGGATTTCGCAGCCTTCGTCGACGCCTGCCACCAGGCGGGCATCGGGGTGATTCTCGATTGGGTGCCGGCGCACTTTCCCACCGATACCCACGGCCTGGCGCAGTTCGACGGCACTGCACTGTATGAGTACGGCAACCCCCTGGAGGGCTTCCACCAGGACTGGGACACCCTGATCTACAACCTGGGGCGTACCGAAGTGCACGGTTTCATGCTGGCTTCGGCGCTGCACTGGCTCAAGCATTTCCACGTCGACGGCCTGCGGGTGGATGCCGTGGCCTCGATGCTCTACCGCGACTATTCGCGCAAGGCCGGGGAATGGGTGCCGAACCGCCACGGCGGCCGGGAAAACCTCGAAGCCATTGATTTTCTGCGACACCTCAACGACGTCGTGGCCCTGGAGGCCCCGGGTGCCCTGGTGATCGCCGAGGAGTCCACCGCCTGGCCCGGGGTCAGCCAGCGCACCGACCAGGGCGGCCTGGGCTTTGCCTATAAATGGAACATGGGCTGGATGCATGATTCCCTGCATTACATCCAGCAGGACCCGGTGTACCGCGCCCACCATCACAACGAACTGAGCTTTGGCCTGGTGTACGCCTGGTCCGAGCGTTTCATCCTGCCGATCTCCCACGACGAAGTGGTGCACGGCAAGCACTCGCTGATCGACAAGATGCCCGGCGATCGCTGGCAGAAGTTCGCCAACCTGCGGGCCTACCTGAGCTTCATGTGGGCCCATCCGGGCAAGAAGCTGCTGTTCATGGGCTGCGAGTTCGGCCAATGGCGCGAGTGGAACCACGACCAGCAACTGGACTGGTACCTGCTGCAATACCCCGAGCACCGCGGGGTGCAGCAACTGGTGGGGGACCTCAACCGCCTGTATCGCCAGTACCCGGCGCTGCACGACCAGGACGACGTGCCCCAGGGTTTCCAATGGCTGATCGGCGACGATGCGATCAACAGCGTCTATGCCTGGTTGCGCTGGAGCAAGAGCGGCGAACCGCTGCTGGTGGTGGCCAACTTCACCCCGGTGCCACGCCAGGGCTATCGCGTCGGCGTACCGGTGGCGGGGCGCTGGAGCGAGTTGCTCAACAGCGATTCGCAACTGTATGCCGGCTCCAACTACGGCAACGGTGGCGAGGCCTTCAGCGAAGAGCAGAGCAGCCATGGCCAGGCCCTGTCCCTGGTACTCAACCTGCCGCCGCTGGCCGTACTGATCCTGCGCCCTGACAGTTGACCCAGGCGTCCTGTAGCCGTTGCCGAAGGTTACGAACGGTCTGGGCGGCGCTCCGTCGCTGGGGCGCGGGGTTTGCGAGGTCGCCAACGGCTCGTCTGAAGATCGCCCAGTCAACCGGTTACAGGGAGTCGGCGGCCTCGGCGATCAGCGCGGCTACGGGCCCGGGCTGGGAGGCGAGGGAGGCGTGGCTGGCGTCCAGGTGAATGACCTTGCGGGCGTTGAGCCGGGCGGCCATGCGCTCCTGGTTCGCCGGGGCGATCATGCGGTCGGCACGGGACACCTGGTACCAGGAAGGTTTATCGCGCCATGCCGGGGGCCCCGAGGGCGTCGCCGAAGGTACTGGCCAGCGGCGCCTTCTGGGTCAGGCCCATGACCAGCCCTTCCTGGGGGCTGAGATCCTGGCAGAAGCTCTGCTGGAAACGCTCCGGACGCACCCAGAGGTAGCCGTCGCTGTCGGGCGCCAGATTGGCGGCGGCTTCAGGCGGGAACTCCTGGGTCAGGCCACCGGGGCTTTCACCCTGGTCCGGGGCGAAGGCGGCGATGTACACCAGGCCCGCGACGTTTGGCGCATGCCCGGCCTGGGTGATCACCGCGCCGCCGTAGGAGTGCCCCACCAGCAGCACCGGCCCCGCTTGCTGGGCCACCAGTTTGCGGGTCCGTTCGACGTCCTCGGCGAGGGAGGTCAGGGGCAGTTCCACGGCGCGGATCTTCTCGTAACCGCGGTTCAGCAGTTCGACGATGACCCGGTTCCAGTGGGCGGCACCGCCCCAGAAACCGTGGACCAGGACAATCGTGGGTTGCTCGCTCATCGCTTGACTCCTTCTCTGGGCTCAAGGTTGGCCCGGAGGCGGGCGCCCCCAGGCTCGGGTTCGGGGAAAAGCATGGTCGACTCTGGCGGGAATACGGCTATTTATTCATGAATTCTGATGTGCGGCCCCAGGCCGCAGGTGCACTTCCACCGCCAGCGGCAGGTGATCGGAGAGGTGGGTCCAGGGCTTGTTGCCGAGGATCTGCGGGCGGTGGCTGTGGGCGTTGCGCAGGTAGACCCGATCCAGGCGCAGCAGTGGCCAGCGGGCCGGGTAGGTCTTGGCCGGGCGGCCATGATGGCGTTCGAAGGCTTCGTGCAGGTCGTTGCGCCGGCCCAGGGTAGCGTTGCCGTGCATCTGCCAGTCATTGAAGTCGCCGGCGATGATCACCGGTGCCTCCTCGGGCAGGGATTCGAGCAACTGGCCCAGCAGCGCCAGCTGCAACTGGCGATGGCTTTCCAGCAGGCTCAGGTGCACGCAGATGGCGTGGACCTCGGCGTGGCCGGGCACATCCAGCACGCAGTGCAGCAGGCCCCGGCGCTCGGGGCCGGTGATCGAAACATCGAGGTTGCGGTACTGGCGGATCGGAAACTTCGACAACAGGGCGTTGCCGTGATGGCCGTCGGGGTACACCGCGTTGCGCCCGTAGGCGTAGTCGCTCCACATGCTGTCGGCGAGAAACTCGTACTGTGACTGCTGAGGCCAGTTGTCCAGGCGCGAGGCATGGCGCTCGTGCTCGCCCAGCACTTCCTGGAGAAACACCAGGTCGGCCTGGGTACTGCGCACGGCCTCGCGCAGTTCCGGAAGAATGAAGCGGCGGTTCAGGGCGGTGAAGCCCTTGTGGGTGTTGACGGTCAGAACGCGTAACCGCTGGACCGCCTCGGGGTTGGGCTGGCGGGTGGAATCGCTGCTCACGCGGGCTCCTTGGAATCAGTGGCGGTTACAGATGGGACTGGCGACCGGTGCGTGCGTTCAGCTTATTTTCCACCCGCGCAGGCCTACATCAGGATGATCTCGTAGGGCAGGCGCAGGCGCTCCAGCAGCACCGGCGACAGCGACGGCTCCAGGCCGATCTCCGGCTCGCCCTGCAACTGGCTGGCATAGGCGTGGGCGGCGTGGCGCTTGCGGGCCACGGTCCAGGTGTCCAGGCGCAGCTTGCGCGCACGCTGCCAGGGGATCTGGTGCTCCTCGCGGGCCGCCCAGTGCCAGGCCCAGATCGGGATCTCATGAAAACGCGCACCCACCAGGCTCGCGGCCTTGGCCGTGGCCCGGCCCACGGCTTCGTGGTCGAGGTTGCCATCGGCGCGCCAGGTGCTGAACACCACGTCGGTGTCGCGCAGGTAGCGGCAGATGAAGGGCACCAGTTGCTGTTCCCGTTCGCTCAAGGCGCTGTCGGCAAAGCCGCCGCGGATCCACTTCAGGCTGTGCAGGGGCAGGCCCAGGCGACGCAGGGCTTCGGCGCTTTCCTGGGGCCGGAATACGCTCAGGCGGCGCTTGGGCCACAGCTCCGACCCGGGATGGCTGGCGCTGCCGTCGCTGATGGAAATCAGTTGCAGAGGGTGGCCGTGGTGGGCCAGCACTTGCAGCAGGCCGCCGCTGGCGACCACTTCGTCACCGGGGTGAGGGGCGACTATCACTGCCCGGGAGCCGGCCGGAACCAGGTTGGCCAGATTGATGGCCGGCACCTCGGCCAGGCTGCGGGCACTGTTCCAGACTTGGCTGGGCCAGTTGCTGTCGATTGCGGGTATGGCTTTCATGGGGTGTCACATCCCTGTTTTCCGGGCCACGGCAGTAGCGGTTGAACCTCCGTTCAGTCGCGACCCTGGGTTTGCACGCACGCTGATTCCTTGGCACCTGCCTCAGCGTGAAGTACCGGTGCCCCATACCTTTGGAGCACCGCGATTCGGGGGTAATCATACACAGCCTGGAGCTTTCCACGCAGTGCCAGCCCAGGCTTATTTGCTGATTACCAAGCCCGTCACAGGGTAGACGGCAATTCTCCCCCCGGGGAGGCGCACTGACCAATGCCATGCTGTACTTCACAGCCCTGCGCAAGGTTCGTTCAGGCCCTTGAGGTAATCGCCGAACCCACCTTTGGCCCGCGAATCCAGGCGCCCGCTGGTAATCACTTGCGGATGCCGGCTCCAGGCGATGCTGGCGCCGCAGCGCTGCAACTGCCGCACCAGCTGCACATCCTCGTGGCAGGCCAGGGCCTCGAAGCCGCCGGCGCGGACATAGGCTGCAGCGCTGATGCCGAGGTTGGCGCCATGGATGTGCCGGTGGCCATCGCTGTCCTGGTAGGCGTCGTGATAGCGGATCCGGGCCTGGGGTTCGAAGCCTTCGCTCCAGCGGTCGACGGTGACGGTGCCGCAGACGGCGTCGGCGCCCAGGGCCAGTTGGGCCACCAGCCAGTCCTCGGGTACGCGGCTGTCGGCATCGGTACAGGACAGCCAGCGGGCGCCGGCCTGCAGCAGCAACTGCGCGCCCGCGGCCCGTGCCCGTCCGACATTGCGCACCTGCAATTGCAGGTGTTGCACGGCGAACTGGCGGGCAATGTCCAGAGAACCGTCGGAGCAGCTGTCGAGCACCACCAGGATCGCCACGTCTTCATTGAGCTCGGGGTGGCTGGCGGCTTTCAGGGCGCAGCGCAGGCAGTCGGCCAGCAGTTGCTCCTCGTTATGGGCGGGTATCACCACTCCGATCATCGCAGGCCCTCCAGGGTCGCGACCGAATCCGCTTCGCGGCCCCAGAGGTCGAGGAGAAAGTCCGCTTCCTGGTGCTCCAGCAAGCGTGGCAGTTGCAAATGGCGATGGAGCAGTTCGTGCACTTGTCCGGCATCCAGGGGGCACTCGGCAATGGGTGGGCGCCAGTGGCAGGCCAGTAGCTGGCCATCCGCGGCCAGGGAGCCCTGGGCCCGTGCCACCAGCTGCGCCAGGTCGGCGGCGTCCAGGTAATAGCCGATCTCGCTGATGACGATCAGATCGAAGGGCCCCTTGGGCCAGTCCTGGGGCAGGCGGCCGTGTTCCACCCGGGCGTGGGGGAAGGAGCGCAAGCGCTGCCGGGCCAGGTCCACCGCGTTGCGCGCGGTGTCGTAGGCCAGCAGGCTGTCGCAGCGGCTGGCCAGTTCGGCGCTGAGTTCGCCGTTGGCACAGCCGGGTTCGAAAATGCTCCGGTAGTGGCGGCGCGGCAGGCTGGCCAGGGTGATTGCACGTTTGCGCTGTTCATACCAGCGCTGGCGAAAGGCCCAGGGGTCCTGGTCCCGGGCGAACAGCCCTTCGAAATAGTGACTGTCGACACTCATAGGAACACCACCTCAAAAGGTTGCAGCAGACGCTCGATGATGTGCGGTGCCAGCACGGGCGCCAGGCCGATCTGCGGGTCGCCCTCCAGTTGGCTGGCAAAGGCGTGGATGGCATGGCGCTTGCGGGCCACCTGGGCAGGGCTGAGCAGCACCTTGCGGGCCCGCTCCCAGGGCAGCTGCCGGCCCTCGGGATCGGCCCAGTGCCAGGTCCAGATCGGCAGTTCCTTGAGGCTCGCGCCCGTGGCCCGGGCGGCCAGGGCGCTGGCCCGGCCCACGGCTTCGTGGTCGCAGTGGCCGTCCTCGCACCAGGTGCTGAACAGCACGTCACCGGCGCGCAGGCAACCCTGGATGAACTGCGTCAGGGCGGCTTCGTCCCGGGCGACGCGGCTGTCCTCGAAGCCCGCGCGCAGCCAGGTGATGCGCTGCAGCGGCAGGCCCAGGCGGCGCAAGCCTTCGGCGGACTCCTGGGGCCGTACCTGGCTCAGGCGCTGTACCGGCCAGCGCCGGGAGCCGGGATGGCTGGCGCAACCATCGGTGACCGAAATCAGCAGCAGCTCGCGCCCCTGCGCCGCCAGCAGTTGCAGGAGGCCGCCACAGCCGAGGATTTCATCGTCCGGGTGCGGGGCCACAATCACTGCCCGTGCTCCTTGCGGGACCAGGGTTCGAATATCCACCGCGGCCATGGCCTGCAGTTGCGAGGAAGCCTGCCAGGCCCGCAGCGAGGTGCCGCGACCGACAATCGGATTGGCTTTCACAGTTGCCATCCTCCCGGGTCCGCTGCAGCGTGGGCGGCGTTGGCCAGCTGTTGCCCGAGAATGGCCAGGTCACGCTCGGCATGGCTCTGGCGGATGAACACCGGCAGGTCCGCCAGCAGCCGGGCGAAGTGCCGGTCCAGGCAATAGGGGCCGGCGCCCAGCGCCCGGCCGACGTGGTGCAGCACGCTGTCGACGCTGGCCTCGGTCACCGCCCGGGCGCGCCGGGCCAGCAACTGGCACTCAGCCTGGGGCGCCTGATCCAACTGCCGGGCACTGTGGCGCAGCACGCAGGCGGCCTGATGCAGGGCGCTGTCCACTGCCCCCAGGTGGGCCAGGGCATGGGGCTCGTCGCGTTTGGCGCAGTGTTCGCGCAGGGGGTGTGCGATGGCCTGGGCGGCTCCCAGCCAGCAGGCGGCGATGCCGATGGCGCCTTGCCAGAAGCCCGGGCGCTGCAGGTAGTCATCCGGCCCGCCGACCCACTGGCCACGAGCCTCGTGGAAGTCAACCCGCTGGCTGCCGGTACTGGCCATGCCCACCGCTTGCCAGCTGCCGCTCTCGACCTGCACCCCGGGCTGGTCCAGCGCCACCGCCACCAGGCGTTGGTGGCCGTCGGCGTCCCAGGCGGTGAGCAGGGCATGGCTGAGCACCTCGGCCCCCGAGCACCAGGCCTTGGTGCCGCTGAGCCGGCAGTGCGGGCCATCGGCAACGGCGTGCACCCGGGCCTGGGGCGGCTCCGCGGCCCAGGTGCCCCAGGTGGTGCCGGGGGGCACGGGGCAGCCCAGTTCCGCCATGATCGCCAGGGCGTCGGTGTGCCCCTCGTAGAGCTTGCACAGGCCCAGGTCATGGCCGGCGACCCTGGCCAGGGCCTGCCAGCGTTGCAGGGTGGCGCCCCCGGCGGGCAGTGGCAGGCGGTCGAGCCCGGCGCCCACCAGGGCGTCCAGGCACAGGCCCAGGGCGCGGGTGTCGGCATGCCCCAGGTCGGGGGAGTGATGCAGGAAGCCTTGCAGGTCCATGTTCAGTCTTCTTCCTCATGTTGCAGTTCGAACAGCAGCAGGGAGCGCCCGGTCACCGAATACTCGTGGCCGAAGGCAAAGCGTTCCTGGCCGCGCACCGCCGGCTGGTTGGTGTCGAGCATGCAGGTCCAGAACTCCCCGGCGGGCACCTCAGGCAGGCGGAAGTTGACGATGTCGTGGTGGGCGTTGACCACCAGCAGCAGCGTGGCATCGGCCCCGGGGCGACGGATCCCGGTTTCCTGGGCGCGGCCGTCCAGCAGCATGCCCAGGCAGCGACCATGGGGGTCCTGCCAGTGCTCGGTGGTCATCTCGCTGCCGTCGGGAGCCAGCCAGGTGACGTCCTTGACCCCGATGTCCTCGTTGTAGCTGCCCACCAGGAAGCGCCCGCGCCGCAGGATCGGGTAGCTCAGGCGCAGCTTGATCAGGCGCTTGACGAACTTGAGCAGGGACTTGCCGTCGTTATCCAGCTCCCAGTTGACCCAGCCGATCTCGCTGTCCTGGCAGTAGGCGTTGTTGTTGCCGTGCTGGGTGCGGGCGAATTCGTCGCCGGCCACCACCATCGGCGTGCCCTGGGCCAGTAGCAGGGTGGCGAAGAAGTTGCGCATCTGGCGCAGGCGCAGGGCGTTGATCTCGGGGTCGTCGCTGGGGCCTTCGACGCCGTGGTTCCAGGACAGGTTGTTGTTGCTGCCGTCCTGGTTGTTCTCGTCGTTGGCTTCGTTGTGCTTGTCGTTGTAGGACACCAGGTCGTGCAGGGTGAAACCGTCGTGGGCAGTGACGAAGTTGACCGAGGCGTAGGGCCGGCGGCCGCGCTGGTTGAACATCTCGCCGGAGGCGGTCATGCGCCCGGCAAAATCCGCCAGCTGGCCGTCATCGCCCTTCCAGAAGGCCCGTACGGTGTCGCGAAAGCGATCGTTCCATTCCACCCAGCCCGGCGGGAAGTTGCCCACCTGATAGCCGCCGGGGCCGCAGTCCCAGGGCTCGGCGATCATCTTCACCTGGCGCAGCACCGGGTCCTGGCGGCAGGCCACGAGGAAGCTGTGGCGCTCGTCGAAACCGTCGTGGTAACGCCCGAGAATGGTCGCCAGGTCGAAGCGGAAGCCGTCCACGTGCATTTCCGTGGCCCAGTAGCGCAGCGAGTCGGTGACCATCTGCAACACGCAGGGGTGGCTCAGGTCCAGGGTGTTGCCGGTGCCCGAATCGTTGATGTAGAAGCGCTTGTCGTCAGGCATCAGGCGGTAGTAGGAGGCGTTGTCGATGCCGCGCATGGACAGGGTCGGGCCTTGCTCGTTGCCTTCGGCGGTGTGGTTGTAGACCACGTCCAGGATCACCTCCAGCCCGGCTTCGTGCAGGTGGGCGACCATTTCCTTGAATTCGGCGATCTTGCCGCTGGCCAGGTAGCGCGGGTCGGGGGCGAAGAAGGCGATGCTGTTGTAGCCCCAGTAGTTGGTCATGCCCTTGTGCAGCAGGTGCTGGTCGTTGACGAAGGCGTGGATCGGCAGCAGCTCCACCGACGACACCCCGAGCTTGCGGATGTGCTCCAGCACGTCGTCCACCATCAGCCCGGCGAAGCTGCCCCGCAGGTTCTCGGGCACCGAAGGGTGGCGCATGGTGAAGCCGCGCACATGGGTCTCGTAGATGATGGTCTTGTCCCAGGGCACGCTGACCCGCTGGTCGTTGCCCCAGGTGTGGGCCGGGTCGATGACCTTGCACTTGGGCACGAAGGGCGCGCTGTCGCGCTCGTCGAAACTGAGGTCGGCATCCGGGTGGCCGATGGTGTAGCCGAACAGCGCCTCGGACCATTTCAGCTCGCCCACCAGTTGCTTGGCATAGGGGTCGATCAGCAGTTTGTTGGGGTTGAAACGGTGACCGTTGGCCGGGTCGTAGGGGCCGTGCACGCGGTAGCCGTAGATCAGCCCCGGGTGAGCGTCGGGCAGGTAGCCGTGGAAGATTTCGTCGGTGTATTCCGGAAGTTCGATGCGTTCGAGTTCCACTTCGCCGGCATCATCGAACACACAGAGCTCGACCTTGGTGGCATTGGCCGAGAACAGCGCGAAGTTGACCCCCAGGCCGTCCCAGGTGGCGCCGAGGGGGAAGGGCAGGCCTTCACGAATGCGCGAGGGTTCGCTCTCGGGAGTGGCGGCGGGCTGCTTGGATCTGCTCATGGTTGCTCCTGCAGTGAGAGGGTGACGGGCCGGGCCCTTTCTTCAGGGCGAACGCGACCCTTATGGCGCGCGGGCGCGCCACGGGTTGACGAGGACGAGATGGCCGGCGGGTGTCAGTTGGCCGGCGGTTTGCGCGGCGCCCGGGGCTTCTTCGCCGCCGCGGGTTTTTCTCCCGGGGGCACTACCACGGCGGCGGCCGACTTGGCCTTGGGCTTGGCCGCGCTCTTGGCGGCGGGCTTTCCGGTGGCAGGCTTGGCCTTGCCGGCCTTGGGTGGCGTGCTTGGAGCCAGGGCTTCGGCCTCGGCGAGCTTGCGGGCCATGTCCCAATGCCGGGCTTCCTGGCCCTCTGGCTTACCTTCCGACTCCCAGATCTGATAAGCGAATTCACGAATGCGTTTGTCGTCGGTACTCATCGCAATGCTCCTGGACTGAATTCAAGGTTGAATCAAAAGGTTGAGCGCAAAGTCTTGCAGTGCGGCGCTAAGCATCAGCTCCCTGTGGGGTGTGACTGCCACCGTGGAAAAAAGTCCATTCAGCTTTTGCCCCGAGGCGTCGAACGGTAGCTGCACCCGGGTATCGCCCCACAGCGGCGCCTCGATCAAGGGCATTGCGCGATCTCCCAGCAGGCCGGCGACCTGCACCGGCACTATCACCACTGCCCGTTGTGCACCGTGCTCGCGCATGAACGCCAGGACCCGCCCGGCATGCTGGCCAAGCACCGGCAGCGGCTGGTAGCGGCCCCGGCGAAACAGCTCCGGGTACTGGCCACGCAGGTTCAGGGTGCGGGCGATCAAGGCTTGCTTGATGCGTCCGTCGTGCCACTGGGCCAGCCACTGGCGTGGTTCGCCGCCGCGCTCCAGGGCCGCCTGCCGGGCCGGGTAATCCACCGGCCGGCGGTTATCCGGGTCCACCAGGCTGAAATCCCAGAACTCGTTGCCCTGGTACAGGTCGGGGACCCCAGGCACGGTCATGCGCAGCAAGGTTTGCGCCAAGCTGTTGAGGGCGCCCGCCGGGGCAATGGCCCGGGCCGCCGCGGCAATCGACTGGCGCAATGCCAGGCCCTGGGGCGCCAGCAGCAGGGCCTGGACAAAGGCCTGCACGGCCTCTTCGTATTCTGCGTTGGGCGCCGCCCAGCTGCTTTGCAGCTTGGCCTCGCGCAGGGCCTTGAGCTGCCATTGCCAGATCCTTTGTCCATAGTCTTGCAGGGCCGCCTGATCCTCGGCAGCCAGTTCCAGGGGCCAACTGCCCAGCAGGGTCTGGTAAAGGATCAGTTCGTCCCCCGCCGAAGGCGCATCCGCCTGCTGGCGCAGGGGCGCGGCCAGGGTGCGCCAGTGCTCCACCTGGGCGGCATACCAGGGGGCCCGCTCGCTGAGCACTGCCAGGCGCGCGCGGCTGTCCTCGCCCCGTTTGTGATCGTGGGTGGCGCTGGTCAGCAGGTTGTCGGGGAAGCTGGCCAGGCGTTGCTGGCAGGCCGTGTGGAAGGCGGCGATCGGCGCACTGAACTGTTCGCTGTTGAAGCCCACGTCGTTGCGCGCCAGCAGTACCGCCGAGCGGTAGAAGGCGGTGTCTTCCACGGCCTTGGCCGCGGCGGGCGAAGTCAGTTGCTGGAAACGCACGCAGGCGTGGCGCAGCAGCTTGCGCCCACGGCCCGGTGGCTGCTGGCGCCAGCCCTGGCCGCCGAGCCAGCGCTCCAGGCAGTCGAGCACCGGCCTGTCGGCCTCGCCCAGGCTCTGTCGCGCGCCGTCCAGGGCCTGCTGGAACAACTGCTGGTCCTGCTGCCCGCGGCCACAGGCGCTGATATAGGTGCGGTACACCGGGAAGTGCACGATCAGTTCCTGCAAGGCGCGGCGGATGGCCCCCAGGGTCAGGTCGCGGCTCATCAGGTCCAGGCGCGCCACCTGCAACAGGGCCTGGGCCACGCTTTCAAAGTCGCTGGCCAGGGAGCCGTTGAGAATCTGCTGACGGGCCAGGAGTGCCTCTTCGGCGAACGCCGCGGGGCGCTGGCTGTGCCGGCTCCACAGTTCGGCCAGCACCGGCTGGCCTGCAGGGGCCTGCTGCAGCAGCGACAGTTGGTTCATGAACTCATAGCCGGTGCTGCCATCCACGCCCCAGTCGCGGTGCAGGGTTTCCCCGGCGCCGAGGATCTTCTCGACGTAGATCGGCAGGTGCTGGCCCGGGCGCAGGCGGTCGATCCGGCGCCGCAGCTTGCGGCAATAGCTGCGCGGGTCGGCCAGACCGTCGATATGGTCGATGCGCAGGCCGTCCACCAGGCCACGCTGGATCAGCTCGAAGATCTTGCCGTGGGTGGCTTCGAACACCGCCGGGCGCTCGACCCGCAGCCCGCCCAGCTCGTTGACGTCGAAGAAGCGTCGCCAGTTGATGTCGTCGGCGGCGGTGCGCCAGCTGGCCAGGCGATAGCTCTGTTGCTCCAGCAGATGGTGCAGGCGCTGGAAACCTTCGTCGTGGCGTGAGTTGTAGCCTTGCAGGTGGGCGGTGACGGCCTGGTGCAGCGCCGGTTGCTGCAACAGTTGGCCCAGGGCCTGCTGCAGCGGTTGTGCCTGGGCGTGGGCGTCGCCGCTGAAACGCAGGGCGGCAAAGCTGTCGGCCAGGGGCTTGAGGGCCTGGGCGGCATCCGGCGGGCCGGCGAGGCGTAGCAGTTCCCCGAAGTCGGCGGGGCAGATGGGGAAACAGTGTTCATAGTGGCGAACATGGAAACCGCAGCGATCGTCGTCCAGCTGCAGTTGCAGGCTGCCTTCCTGCAAGGCCTGCCCATAGTCGCTGCCGAGGAAGGGCAGCAACAACTGGCCTTCCATCAGCGGGTCCGGGGAATGCCACTGGATATCGAAGAACTCACCGTACGGGCTCAGGCGCCCCCATTGCAGCAGGTCCAGCCACCAGGGGTTGTCATTGCCGCCCACCGCCATGTGGTTGGAGACGATATCCAGGATCAGGCCCATGCCGTGCTGGCGCAGGGCATCCACCAGCCGTACCAGGGCCGCCTCGCCCCCCAGCTCGGGGTTGACCCGGGTGGGGTCCACCACGTCGTAGCCGTGCATGGAACCGGCCCGCGCGCAGAGCAGTGGCGAGGCGTAGAGATGGCTGAGGCCCAGGCCGGCGAAGTAGGGCACCAGGGGTAGCGCATGATCCAGGGTGAAGCCTTGGTGAAATTGCAGGCGCAGGGTGGCCCGTGGCATTGGCGTGGCTGGCGGGCTCATCGGTCACGCTCCAGGGCCTGCTGCCGGGCACAGGCCAGCAGCTCCAGGCGCCGCGCAGCGTCGCTGTCGTCCAGCAAGTGCCGGCTGGCAGTGGCCAGGCGTCGGCGCCAGTTGGGGTGGCTGTCGAGGGTGCCGGGCAGGTTGGCCTGTTCGTCGATGCCCAGGGCGTCCTCCAGGGGCAGCAGCACCAGGGGCGCCCGGGTGTGGCCGAGGAAACGCACGCTGGCGTCTACCACCTGGTCGGCCTCGTGGCTTTCCTCGCGAAAGTTCTGCGGGTCCTGGGCCAGGGCGTGGCGCAGGCCGTTGCGTTCGTGCTGGCGGTGTTCGCGCCAGTGCCGCGCCGCCGCTTCGTCCACCAGGCCCAGGCGCTGGTTCCAGTCGATATCGCGGCCATGCCACCAGCCGTTGAGGGTCGGCAGGTCATGGGTGCTGGTGGTGGCCAGGGCATTGTCCGGCCAGTCGAGGATGGGCTTGAAGTGGCAGCCGTGGTCCTGTTCGAACAAAAGCACACGCATGCCGAGCATGGCCCGGGCGGCAAGTTTTTCCCGCAGCCCGTCGGGCACTGTGCCCAGGTCTTCGCCCAGCACTATGGCCTGGTGGCGATGGGATTCCAGGGTCAGCAGGCGCAGCAGGTCGTCCACCGGGTAATAGAGGTAGGCGCCATCGCTGGGGGGCGCGCCCAGGGGAATCACCCACAGCCGTTGCAGGCCCATCACATGGTCGATGCGCAGGCCCCCGGCATGGGCGAAGTTGGCCCTGAGCATTTCGATGAAGGCGCGGAAACCGTGGCGTTGCAGGCCTTCCGGGGAAAAGGCCGATATCCCCCAGCTCTGGCCCTGGCGGTTGAGGATGTCCGGTGGCGCGCCCACCGTCAGGTTGGCCAGTAACTGCTCCTGCCGGCTCCAGGCCTGGCTGCCGCCGCCGTCGGCGCCCACCGCCAGGTCGGCGATCAGGCCGATGCCCATGCCGCCGCTGCGGGCCGCGCTTTGCGCTCGCTCCAGGCTGCGGGCGATCAGCCACTGGCAAAAGGCATGGAAGCCGATTTCGTGGGCCTGTTCCTCGGCGAAATGAGCCAGGGCCGGGCTGGCCGGATCACGCCACTGCGGCGGCCAGTGACGCCAGTCCAGGTCCTCGCCACGGGCGGCGCGCTGGGCCTGGATGGCTTCGAAGCGGCAGTGGTTTTCCAGGGCTTCGCCGGCTGCCCGGCGGTAGCTGGCGAAGTCCTCGTGCAGCGGGTGCTCGCCCTGACAGAAGCCTTCATACAGCGCCCGCAGTGCCTGCAACTTGGCCTGGGCCGCCAGGGGCCAGTCGATCAGCGGCAACTGTTCCAGGTCCTGCAGTTGTTCGCCCAGGCCACAGGCTTCGATCGCGGTGCGCCAGGCGCGGTCGCCGAGGATCGCGCCAGGGGCGGCATACAGGCTGTTGAGAAACAGCCGGCTGGAAGGCGAATAGGGGCTGTAGCGCAGCGGGTCGCTGCTGAACATGGCGTGCAGCGGGCTGATGGCCAGGGCATCGGCGCCGCGTTCGGCGGCCTGGCGCGCCAGTTCTTCAAGGGCCTGGGTATCGCCGAAGCCATCATCGCCGGGGCGGCGCAGGGCGTACAGCTGCACGCTGAGGCCCCAGGCCCGCGGGGTGGGCTGGTGCACGGCGTCGGCCACGCTGAAGCAGCGTTCGGGGGCCACTGCCAGGACAAAGTGTTCGTCGTCGATACTCACGGCGTGGTAACCCACCGGAATCGAGCCCGGCAGCCGGCTCTCGGCATCCAGGTCCAGGTGCAACGGGCTGCCGTCCTCCAGCCGCAGGAAACAGGCCGTGTGCGGGGGGAAGTAGCGCGCCAGGTCCAGGCTCTGGCCGTGGTCGGCGGTCAGCAGCGGGGGCAGGTGCCGGCTCTGTTGCACCCCTTGCAATTGCAGCAGGCTCTGTTCGACCTGCTGCGGGTCTTCGGCCGGATGCCCCAGGCCGGCCAGGACAGCCCGCAGGACCCGGTCCTCGACCTTCTGGGCACGGCCGTTGGCATCGATCCAGTCCACTGCCAGGCCGGCGCGGCTGGCAAGCAGTTCCAGTTGCGCATCGCTCATAGGCATTCTCCATCTGGGTCGGTCGGGGAAGAGGTGGGGGCCAGCAGCACCAGCACGCTGTAGGCAGGCAGTTGGCCCTGGCACCAGTGCTTGAGGGTGTGCGGCGGATATTCGAAGCACAGCTGCGGTGCGGCCTCGGCGGCCAGTTCGACCTGATGCGGGCCGAGGTTGAGGTCGATGCGCAACAGGCTGCCGTCCCCCAGGCGCCAGCGCGCACTCAGGGCGCCCTCGGCCAGTACCTGGCAGCCCAGGGCCCGGGCGCCGGGCAGGCGCGGAACCAGCTCGCGGTGGCGGATCTGCAACAGGCTGCGGTACAGCTCGCGGGTGGCCTCGGCCTGTCGGGACTGGGCCCGTGGGCGCGAGGCCTGGAAGGTCGAGGCGGCGTTGGGGTCGGGAATGCGCTGGCGCTGCCCGGCGTCGGCGAAGGCACTGAAGGCGGCGAATTCGTTGCGCCGGCCCTCGCGCACCGCTTCGGCCAACTGGCCCTGGTGGCTGGTGAAGAACAGGAATGGTTCCTGGGCGGCCACTTCGTCGCCCATGAACAGCAGCGGAATCATCGGTGACAGCAGCAACAGCACCGTGGCCGCGTGCAGGGCCTGGGTCGGCGCCAGTTGGTTGAGGCGTTCGCCAAAGGCCCGGTTGCCGATCTGGTCATGGTTCTGCAGAAACAGCACAAAAGCGCTGGGTGGCAGGTGCCCGCTGGGTTCGCCGCGGGCCTCGCCATGGCGGTTGGCATGGCCCTGGAAGGCGAAACCCTGGCTCAGGCAGCGGGCCAGTTGCTCAGTGGGCTGCTCGGCGAAGTCGGCGTAGTAGGCGTCGGTTTCGCCGGTCAGCAGCACATGCAGGGCGTTGTGGCCGTCGTCGTTCCACTGTGCGTCGAAGCCTTGTTGCAGCAGGCTGGCCTGATTGAACTCGTTCTCCAGGTTGAGCCACACATGGCGATCGGGTGGCACTGCCTGGCGGACCCGCTGCGCCAGTTGCCGCAGGAAATCCGGATCGTCGATGGCGTGCACCGCGTCCAGGCGCAGGCCGTCGAAACGGTACTCCAGCAGCCACATCAGGGCGTTGTCGATAAAGAACTCGCTGACCTGCGGGCGGCGAAAGTCGATGGCAGCGCCCCAGGGGGTGTGCAGGTCCTGGCGAAAGAAGCCCTGGGCGTACTCCTGCAGGTAGTTGCCGTCGGGGCCGAAGTGGTTGTAGACCACATCGAGGATCACTGCCAGGCCCAGGCCATGGGCGGTATCGATCAGCGCGCGCAGCTCGTCGGGCGAACCATAGGAGGCTTCCGGGGCGTAGGGCAGCACGCCGTCGTAGCCCCAGTTGCGTTCGCCGGGAAACTCCGCCAGGGGCATCAGCTCGATGGCGGTCACCCCCAGTTCCACCAGGGCCGGCAGGGCTTGCTGCACCGCCTGATAGCCGCCCATGACCCCCACGTGGAGTTCGTAGATCACCGCCTCGTGCCAGGGCCGGCCGCGCCACTGCGGGTGCTGCCATTGATAGCGCTCGGGGTCCACCACCAGGCTTGGCCCGTGGACATCACCGAGCTGGGCCCGGGACGCCGGGTCGGGGACCTGGATCCGCTCGTCGATATTGAAACGGTAGGCGCTGCCCGCGGGGCAGCGCGCCTGGGTCATGAACCAGCCTTCGGGCTGGGGCTGCATGGGCAGCGACTGGCCGTCCGCCAGTTCGACGCTGACGCAGCGCGCATCCGGCGCCCACAGGGCGAACCGGGTGTGCTCGGCATCCAGCAGCCGCGCGCAATGAGTCCAGGTGTGCAGCGTGCTTGAGGGCATCGGTCCTTGCCTCTTACTGTCGGGCGGCCTGTCCCAGGGCCTTGGCCACCAGTTGCTCGTAGAGTTCGGCGTAGGGTTCCACCGCCTTGCACCAGTTGAAGGGCGCGGCCATGGCCCGGCAGCGCATGGCATTGAGCAGCGCCGGGTAGGCGAACACCTTGAAGGCCCGGGTCAGGGCTTCCTGGTAGCTGGCCACGGTGGATTCGTCGAAGAGGAAACCGGTGACGCCATTCTCGATGGTGTCTGCCAGGCCGCCGGTGTTGCGCGCCACCGGCAGCGAGCCGAAGCGCTGGGCATACATCTGGCTCAGACCGCAGGGCTCGTAGCGCGAGGGCATGAGCAGGAAATCGCTGCCGGCGAACATGCGCCGGGCGTCGGTCTCGTTGAAGCCGATGTGCACCCCGATGCGGCCGGGGAAGCGCCGGGCCAGGGCGCGCATGGACTGTTCTTCCTCCGGCTCGCCGCGGCCGATGATGGCGATCTGGCCGCCGGACTGCACGATGAACTCGGCCACCGCTTCGGTCAGGTCCAGGCCTTTCTGGTAGACCAGCCGCGAGACCACGGCAAACAGCGGGCCGCTGGAGGCGTCGAGGCCGAACATCTGCCGCACATGGGCGGCGTTGGCTGCCTTGCCGTCCCAGTCGCCGATGCTGAAAGGCGTGAGCAGGTGGGCGTCGGTGGCGGCGTCCCAGCTTTCATCGATGCCGTTGGGGATGCCGCTGAGCAGGCCCTGCTGGGTCTTGCTGGCGAGGAAGCCGTCGAGCCCGCAACCGAAGGCCGGGGTGGTGATTTCCTGGGCATAGGTGGCGCTCACCGTGGTGATGTGGCTGGCGTAGGCCATGCCGGCCTTGAGGAACGACAGCTTGCCGTAGAACTCCATGCCTTCCTGTTGCAGGGCATGCTCGGGGATGCCCAGTTCCGGGCACGAGGCCAGGCTGACCACGCCCTGATAGGCCAGGTTATGAATGGTGAACAGGGTCGGCGTGCGTTGCCCGCGCCAGTGCATGTAGGCCGGCGCCAGCCCGGCGGGCCAGTCATGGGCGTGCACCAGGTCGGGGCACCAGTGGATCTGCGCCAGGTTGGCCGCGATGTCGGCGGCGGCCAGCCCCAGGCGGGCGAAGCGGATATGGTTGTCCGGCCAGTCGCGGCCGTTGTTGGCGCCGTAGGGCGTGCCTTCGCGCTCGTAGAGTTCCGGGCAGATCAGCACGTAGATCACCAGGCCGTCGGGCATGTCCATGCGCCCGATCTTGCAGGCCGGCAGTGCCGCGTGGCCACCCAGCTCCCCGATGATGTGGATCGGGTTTTCGCTATGCAGCACCTGGGGGTAGCCGGGGATCAGTACCCGCACATCGTGCAGGTGGGCCATGGCCCTGGGCAGGGCGGCAGAGACGTCGCCCAGGCCGCCGGTCTTCACCAGGTCGGCGATTTCCGAAGTGACGAACAGCACTCGCTTGCGGTTGGGATTGGGCCGCGCCAGCGGCAGCACCGTCTTGTTCCCAGGGACCGGAACCGAGGGGGCGGCGCGGTCGCCGGCCTGCTGTTGAGGGTGATCTCCCTGAGTGTCCAATACGGCGCTGATCATGTGTCTCTCCCGTTTTATTGATCTGTTCTGGTGTCTCGAGCGCCGCGCGTGGCCAATTCCTGTGGCCGGGCGCAAACGCGCCACACGTCGATCAGCCTGCGCTGCTCGAGCGTGGAAGCAGAAAGGGTGGAGGAGCCGTTGCAAGGAATGCACCAGTGGCAGCGACCCTACCTTTAACCTGACCTTGGGCCGAAGCGAAAAGTTTCGACTTTTTCTCGGTGAATGTGACTGCCCGGTCACAGTGCGAAATTCAGTCTAGGACAGAACCTAGAGCGGTGCCGGGGGAGGTGGGTGTTTCCCGGGGTTGGCAGGGCGGGCGGCGAACGCGTCCCGACGAAAGGTCGGCCATGCACTGCCCGGGAGCGGGGCCGTTGCGGCCCGGGGGCGAAAATGGGGAGGGGCTGCCAGCGGCCGGTGCCGTTGTGGTGCGGCGCCGCCCAAAGAACGGGCACAGGCGGGCTCCTGCGCCCAGCGTCCCTGCGAGCCTGGTCGCCGCCGAGCCTGCGAAAAGCTGCGCAGGACCTTGCCTGGCGATCGCCACGGGAGGCTTTCAGTTGAGCAGGCGGATCGGCTGGCCGGCGTGCCAGGCTTGCAGGTCTTCGATCATCTGGCCGAAGAACTGCTGGTAGTTCTGCCGGCTGACATAGCCGACATGGGGCGTGGCCAGAACATTGGGCAAGCGCCGCAAGGGGTGGTCGGCAGGCAAGGGTTCCTGCTCGAATACATCCAGTGCGGCCCCCGCCAGCCGGCCCTGTTCCAGGGCGGCAATCAGCGCGGCTTCATCGACAATCGGCCCGCGGGCGGTATTGACCAGCAGCGCCCCGGGCTTCATCCACGCCAGGGCCTGGGCGTCCACCAGGCCACGGCTGCGCTCGCTGAGCACCAGGTGCACCGAGAGCACATCGGCCTGTTCGAACAGTTGCTGCTTGTCGACATGGGTCACGCCGGCGGCGGTCGCGCGTTCAGCGGTGAGGTTCTCGCTCCAGGCAATCACCCGCATGCCGAACACCAGGCCGAATTGCGCCACCCGTTGGCCGATGCTGCCCAGGCCGAGAATGCCCAGGGTCTTGCCGTGCAGATCGCCCCCCAGGCCCTGTTGCCAACCGCCTGCGCGCAGGGCGCAGGCTTCGCTCAGCAGGTTGCGGCTCAGGGCCATGAGCAGGGCCCAGGTCAGCTCCGGCGCGGCGTGCTTGTAGCTGTCGGTGCCGCACACCTGGATCCCCAGGGCGCTGGCCGCCTTGAGGTCGATGGCGGCGTTGCGCATGCCGCCGGTGAGCAGCAGCTTGAGCTGCGGCAGGCTGCGTAGCAGGGTTTCATCGAACCGGGTGCGCTCGCGCATCACGCAGATCACCTGGAACGGTTGCAGGCGCCGGGCCAGGGTGGCGGGGTCTGCCGGGTAGTCGTGAAGGAAGCTGACCCGGCCGATGCTATCGAGCACCGACCAGTCCACTACCTCGCGCGCTACGTCCTGCCAATCATCGATTACCGCAATCTCTAGTGCCATGTTCGGGCTCCTGGCTCAGGGTTGCTTCAACCAGCCCAGCAGGGCCTGGTGGAAAGGCTCGGGTTGTTCCATTTGCGGTGCGTGGCCCAGCCCCGGGAACTGCACCAGGGTCGAATGGGGGATGCGCTGCGCCACCTGCTTGCCCAGGTCCTGGTAGTGGCCGATGCGCGCCTTGACCTCGGGCGGCGCGATATCGCTGCCGATGGCGGTGGTGTCGGCGGTGCCGATCAGCAGCAGGGTCGGCATCTTCAGGTCCTGGAATTCGTAGTACACCGGCTGGCTGAAGATCATGTCGTAGATCAGCGCCGAGTTCCACGCCACCAGGCGCTTGCCGGGGCCCTGGTTGAGGCCGGCGAGCATGTCCACCCAGCGCTGGTACTCGGCCTTCCAGCGGCCGGCGTAATAGGTCTGCTGCTCGTAGCGGCGGATACCCTCGGCGGTCTGCTTCAGCTCGCGCTGGTACCACTGGTCGACGCTGCGCCAGGGCACGCCCAGGGCTTTCCAGTCTTCCAGGCCGATGGGGTTGACCAGGGCCAGTTGCCGTACCTGATCGGGGTATTGCAGGGCGTAGCGGGTGGCCAGCATGCCACCGGTGGAATGGCCCAGCAGGCTGGCCTGGCTGACGCCAAGTTTGGCCAGCAGTTGATGGGTGTTCTGCGCCAGTTGCTGGAAGCTGTACTGGTAGTGTTCGGGCTTGCTGGAGGTACAGAAGCCGATCTGGTCCGGGACTATCACCCGGTAGCCTGCGGCGCTCAGAGCCTTGATCGAGCCCTCCCAGGTGGCGCCGCAGAAGTTCTTGCCATGCATCAGTACCAGGCTGTGCCCGTTGGCCGGGCTCTGGGGCGGTACATCCATATAGCCCATCTGCAGTGCCTGGCCCTGGGACACAAAGCTGAAGTGCTGCAAGGGATAGGGGTAGTCGAAGCCCTGCAGTTCGGGACCGTAGACCGGCGCCTGGGCGGCGAGGGCAGGCAGGGCCAGGGGCAGCAGCAAGGCACTGAGCCAGCGAGGGGTAGCAAGGGGCATAAGGACACTCCGCAAGGTTGCGGGCGATGCTGTAGCCGCCGGATTAGGGCGACGTTAAGCCACAGGCAAACCCTGGGCACCGGCTTGCCGACAAGGAAGACGTGGTGCCGGGGCGGGCACTTTCGCTGGCAAGCCAGCTCCTGCGCGGTGATGGGGAGCTGCGGGCGCTCAGCCGATCCAGCCCAGGGTCAGCCACGCCAGCACGGCGTAGCGCGCGCCCTTGGCCAGGGTGACCAGCAGCAGGAAGCGCTTGAGGGGTTCGCCCATGACGCCGGCCACCAGGGTCAGCGGATCGCCGATCAGCGGCATCCAGCTCAGCAGGAGCGTCCAGTGGCCATAGCGTTGGTAAGGCCCCCGGGCCCGCTCCAGGTGACGCGGGCTGATCGGAAACCAGCGGCGCTCCTTGTAGTGTTCCAGGCGCTGGCCCAGCCACCAGTTGACCAGCGAGCCCAGGACATTGCCCAGGGTCGCCACCAGCCACAGCCCGAGCACTGCCAGTTGGCTGTTGTGCAGCAACCCCACCAGCAGCGCTTCCGATTGCAGGGGCAGCAGGGTGGCGGCGCCGAACGCCGCCAGGAACAGGCCGAAGTAGGCGCCGAAGATCAACGGGCCGGGTAGTCCGCGACGACCACGTCCTTGCCCTCGCGGGTCAGGCCGATGACCTGGAAGGCATCGGCGCCCATGCCGTCCATTTCCATCCCGGGGGAGCCCATGGGCATGCCCGGGGCGGCGATGCCCAGCAGGTCATCGCGCTTGCGCAGGGCCAGCACCTGTTCGGCCGGCACGTGGCCCTCGACGAACTTGCCGTCGATCACCGCGGTATGGCAGGAGCCCAGGCGCGGGGCGACGCCGAGCCGCTGCTTGACCGCGCTCATGTTGCTTTCCACGTGGTCGGTCACGGCAAAGCCGTTGTCCTGCAGGTGCTCGATCCACTTTTTGCAGCAGCCGCAGTTGGCGTCGCGGTGCACGTCGATGGGAATCAGTTCTCCAGCCTGGGCCAGGGAGCCGATCAGCAGGGCGGACAGGGCCGCCAGACGCAGTGAGGTGTTCATCGAAAGTCTCTTTGTCGCTGATCAATAAGGAAGGGTGGCATGGCCGGTCACCCGCGGTTGCACGCTCGGGGTGGTGCATTTTGCGGTTTTTTTCGCTGGCCGCCGCTGGCTTTTGTTTCAAGGTGATACCAAGGCCGGCCAGCGGTTGTGGCCTTCAGAACCACAGGCGCAGGCCCAGGACCAGGCGCGGGTCGTTGTCCAGCTCGGCCTCGTCCCGGGCGTAGTCGGCGCTGCGGCCGTAGCTGCGGTTCCAGGTCACCCCTATATAGGGAGCGAACTCGCGGCGGATCTCGTAGCGCAGGCGCAGGCCGATCTCGCTGTCCGCCAGGCCTGCGCCCAGGCCCCGTTGCCGGTCATTGCGGCTATAGAGGTTGACCTCGGCGGAGGGCTGGAGGATCAGGCGCTGGGTCAGCAGCAGGTCGTAGTCACCCTTGAGGCGCAAGGCAGCCTGGCCGTCCTCGCCGAGGTAGGCGGTGACCTGGCTTTCAAAGTTGTACAGGGCCATGCCTTGCAGCCCCAGGGCGGCCCAGGTCTGCGGCGTGCCGGGCTTGAAGTCCTGGCGCAGGCCGCCCACCAGGTCCCACCAGGGGCCAATGGCATGGCCCCACAGGGCTTGCAGCTCGGCGTGCTCGGTGACGCCCCGGGTGCGTTCGCCTTCACTGCGCAGCCAGAGCCGGTCGCGGTCGCCACCGACCCAGCCCTCGACCTCCCAGGCGACGCTGCCGCCCGGGTCGGCGTCCTGCCATTCCAACTGGTCCACCAGCAGGAAAGTGTTCAGCGACGGGCCGTGGATGTGGCCGCTGGGGCCCTGGTAGACCGCCGCCCGATCGGCATCGGTCAGCACCGGGATCGGTGTGCGGCTTCGTGTGGGGGCTGGCGCCTGCATGCCGGGCATCTGCGAGTGGTCCATGGCACCCATGGCGTGGCCGGGCATGGTGGAGGGGGCCACGCCGGGCGTCGATTGGCCCTGTGTCGGCGCCTGCATGCCGGGCATCTGCGAGTGGTCCATGGCGCCCATGGCGGTCCCGGGCACGCTGGAATGGTCCATGCCCGGCATCGATTCGCCCTGTGCCGGTGCCCAGGGCCAGGCCAGCAGGAGCAGGGCCAGGCCAACGCCGGGCTGCCGGGTGAAGCGGAGGTAATCAAGCTTCATGGTGGCGTTCCTCCTCGACCCGGACTTCGCGGAACATGCCGCTTTCCATGTGGTACAGCAGGTGGCAGTGATAGGCCCAGCGCCCCAGGGCATCGGCGGTGACCCGGTAGCTGCGGCGGGTGCCCGGGGGCATGTCGATGGTGTGCTTGCGCACCTGGAAGCGGCCGTGTTCGTCCTCCAGGTCGCTCCACAGCCCGTGCAGGTGGATGGGGTGGGCCATCATGCTGTCGTTCACCAGTTCGATGCGCAGCCGCTCGCCATACCGCAGGCGCAGGGGTTCGGCTTCGGCAAAGGGAATGCCGTCGAAGGACCAGGCAAACTTTTCCATGTGCCCGGTCAGGTGCAGGGTCAGGGTCCGGCTCGGTTCGCGACCGTCGGGGTCGGCGAAGGTGCTTTTCAGGTCGGCGTAGCGCAGCACCCGGCGGCCGTTGTCGCGCAGGCCGATGCCCGGATCGTCCAGGCGCGGCATGGGGTTCACCGCCTGCATGTCCACCAGGGGGTTGTTGGTTTCCGAGGTCGGGTGGCTGATCGTGGCGTTCATCGCGCCGTGATCCATGGCGGCCATGGCGCCATGGTCCATGCCCGGCATTGCCCCGTGATCCATGGCACCCATGGCCATGTCCGTCATGCCCAGCAGCGGTCGCGGGTCCATGGCCGGTGCCTCGGCCACTAGTCCGGGGGCGCTGGCCAGGGTGCCCAGGGCATAGCCGCTGCGGTCCATGGCCTGGGCGAACAAGGCGTGGGCTCCGGCACCGGGTTGCACCAGCACGTCGAAGGTTTCGGCCACGGCAATGCGCAGTTCATCCACGGTCACGGGCACCACGTGCTGGCCGTCGGCGGCGACCACGGTCATCTGCACCCCGGGAATGCGCAGGTCGAAATAGCTCATGGCCGAGGCATTGATCACTCGCAGGCGCAGGCGTTCGCCGGGGCGGAACAGCCCGCACCATGGCTGGCCCGGGGCCTGGCCGTTGAGCAGGAAGGTATAGGTGGCGCCGCTGACATCGGCGAGGTCGGTGGGGGTCATGTTCATCTGCGCCCACATGCTGCGTTCGGCCAGCGTGGCCGCCCAGCCGTCGCGGCCGACGTCCTCGATGAAGTCGCCCAGGGTGCGCTTGTGCTGGTTGTAGTAGTCGGACTGTTTCTTCAGGGTGTGCAGGATCTGCCCCGGCTCCTCGTCGCTCCAGTCCGAGAGCAGCACCACGTAGTCGCGTTCGTAGCTGAAGGGCTCCGGTTCCCGGGCGTCGATCACCAGCGGGCCATACACCCCCAGTTGCTCCTGCAGCCCGGAATGGCTGTGGTACCAGTAGGTGCCGTGCTGCTTGACCGGGAAGCTGTAGCGGTAGAGCCCGCCGGGCTCGATGCCCTCGAAGCTCAGGCCGGGCACGCCGTCCATGTCGGCCGGCAGGATGATCCCGTGCCAGTGGATGGAACTGGGCTGGTCCAGGCGGTTGCGCACCCGCACAGTCACCCGGTCGCCTTCGCGCCAGCGCAGCAGGGGCCCGGGCAGGCTGCCGTTGATGGCCATGGCCTTGCGTGGCCGGCCGCTGAAATTCACCGGCAACTGCTGGATGCACAGGTCGAAGTCGCTGCCGGCCAGGACCTCGGGCTGGCCCGGGCTGCTGACGGCCCAGACCGGGTTGCGCCACAGGCCGAAGCCGGCTAGCACACCACCGGCAGCCAGGGCCTTGACGAAGGTGCGGCGGGAGGGGCTGTGGAACGAGGAGGGGCGCGGCATCGGAGGCTTCCAGTCAGTCAGCGGATTGGAGCGGACTCTAATCGGCGCTGGCTGTCAGGAAACTGAGGTGGGCATTACAGATTTGTCAGTCGTCGGGCTGTTCCAGACGCTGCTTGAGGTTGCCCAGGGCCTGGCTCGAAAGCTGCTCCATGCGTGCTCGCAGGCCACTGAGCTGCAGGTCGGTGGCGTATTCCAGGGTGCGCCGGAACAGTGTGCCGTCGCCCTGCTTGCTCAACAGGTAGTGGATCGAACCGTCCAGCGCGGCGGAACTGAACAGGGTCTTGAACTCCTTGGGAAACACCGCCACCAGCACCCGGTAGCTGATGGGCAGCTGCACCCCCAGCAAGTCCATGGTTTCACTGAAGCGGTGGCCGGCGGGCAATGAACCGCACAGGCCGGTGTCGGCACGCAGGCTGGAAGGGTGCCACTCCGGCCAGCGGTCCGGCTGCGTCACGTAGTAGTAGACGGTGTCGATACTGGCCTGGATAAACAGTTCGTGGCTGATCTGTTCATGCAACAGATGTGTCTGGCGCTGTCCCATGAGGCACCTCACGTCCTTGTGACCGGAGCCTGAAATATAGCCCCGCCCCGGCGGGCTGCCAGGGGCGGGGGCAGACCGTTCAGCGGACTTTGAAGCGGCTCATCAGGTGGCTGACCTGGGCATTGGCCTGCAACAGGCTCTGGGTGTTGCTTTCCCCGGCCCGGGCGCTGTCCACCAGCTCCTCGACCATGTGTCGGATGCTCACCATGCTGCGGTTGATCTCCTCGGTCACAGCGCTCTGCTGTTCGGCGGCGGTGGCGATCTGGGTGCTCAGGCTGTTGATCTGGCTCACCGAGTCGGCCATTTCGTCGAGCCCGCTGTTGACCCGCGCTGTGGCATCCGCCGCTGACTGGCAACTGGCCTGGGTGTTTTCCATGGCGCTGACCGAGGAACTCACGCCCTGGGTCAGGCGCGCGAGCATTTCGTTGATCTGCGAGGTGCTGTCCTGGGTCCGCGCGGCCAGGGCCCGCACTTCATCGGCGACCACGGCGAAGCCGCGGCCCTGTTCTCCGGCCCGGGCGGCCTCGATCGCGGCGTTCAGGGCCAGCAGGTTGGTCTGCCCGGCGATGGCGCCGATCACCCCGAGGACCTCGGTGATGCGCTGGGCGTCGGCTTGCATGGCCTCGACCTTGTGGGTGGCATCGGCGACTTCGTCGATCAAGGCGATGACGCTGCCGGAAGCTTCGCCCACCACCACCCGGGAACGTTCTGCGTGTTCGTTGGCGCGGCGGGTGAAGTCTGCGGTCTGGGCGGCGTTGGCGGCAACGCTGTCGGCGGTGCTGCTCATTTCGGTAATGGCGGTCACCGTCTGATCGGTTTCCGAGGCATGGCGCAACAGGATCTGCTGGCTGTGGGCCGAGCTCTGCTGCAACTGCCCCAGGCTCCCGGCCATGGCCTCGGTGGCCTGGGTGACCTCGCCGATCATCTGCTGCAGGTACTGGATAAAGCGGTTCACCGAGTGGCCGATGGCCCCCAGTTCGTCCTCGGCGCGGATCACGATACGCCGGGTCAGGTCGGCGTCGCCGGTGGCCAGGGCGTCGATATTGCCCTTGAGGATCTTCATACGCTGCACCAGCTGGCGGATCGCATAGACCTGCAGCAACACCAGCAGGATCACCATGGGGATCTGCAACAGGCTCAGGGTACTCAGCACGTCGTCGCGCTGGGCGGTGATCAGCTGGGTCGGCAGGGCACTGGCGAGAAACCAGGGCGTGCCTTCGATGGCGCGCATGAAGAAGGTGCTGGGCACCCCGGCATTGTCGAACTCGACGCGCTGTGCCCCCTGGTCACGCTGCTGCAGGGCGGCCTGGACCTGGGCGGCGAAAGGGGAGCCGGGGCTCAGGTCGCGGATGTTCTTGAGCACGATCGGGCCGTTGATCCGCGAGCTGTTGCTGATGATCTTGCCGTCGGCTTCGACGATCAGCATCTCGGCCTTGAGTGCCTGTTCCTGGCGCGCCACCAGGTCGTTGAAGAAACCCAGGGTCACGTCGATGGTGGCCACGCCCCAGGGCTGGCCGTCGCGGCGGATGGCCATGGCGCAGTTGGTGCGCGGCTCGGCGCTGGCATCGTCCTTGTAGGCCGCAGCCCAGGCGCACTGGCCGGGGGCGGTCTGCATGCCGCCCAGGTACCAGGGCTGCTCGTAGTAGTTGGGCGCCGGGTCGCTGTTCCAGAAGGTGTTGACCACCAGTTTGCCGGAGGCGTCACGGTGCCAGAAGGTGCTGTGTTTGTTGCGCCCCGGGGTGCGCTGGCCGGGCAGGGGCCAGATGCCGCCGCCGAAGACTTTCTGTTCACCGTACTGGTCCACCAGGCCCGGCAGGACCTTGTCGATGCTGTCGCTGTCGAGCAGGGGAATGGTCTGGGTGATGCTGCGTTGCTGGGCCTGGACCTTGTTCAGTTCGCCCTGGATGCGCTGCGCCACTTCGGCGATGCGGTTGAGGGCTACCTGTTCTTCGGTATGACGCAGCTTGGGCGCTACCAGTTGGCTGATGCCCACTACCGTGAGTATCAGCATCAAGACAATGAACAGGACCAGAAACAGCGTGTAGCGGGCTTGAATCGTGCGCAAAGCGGGCATGGGACCTGTCCTTACCGAGCGATTTTTATTATTCGGGAATGCGATGCCTTGTCAGGGCATCCACAGGATGTCGGCGCGGTTTTTCCGCTCTTTAGTACGATCGTCCAAAAAAAGGCATGCCCTGGAAAAAAACTGTGCCCAGGGATGGTGGGGTAGGGCAAAGGCGCCCGGTCAAGGGCAAGGCCAGGCATGAAAAGATGACGCCTTGATGTGCGGGAAAACTTCCCGGGCCTTTTAAACAGGGCCTTTGCGGTAATTGTGTCGAGTTTGTACAAAAATTGTAAATTCAGGAAATAAAGCGTTGTTGGTGCTTGCCACGGCGTTGATACTTGCGCCCATTCAGATGTTTCAACACGGCTTACATCCTTGTTCAGGCACCTTGTCAGAAGTTTCATGGTGCTGAAAAAGGTGATTGGAAGGCCGGACTACAGGAGTTACAGCATGGCAATCGGATACGTCGGCGGATGGACCAGCAAGGCTGGGCTGCTGGTGCAGGAAAGCCCGGGCAGCTCGTCCAAACCGGTTTCCCAAAGCGCCAAGGTACGGCAGATGCTCAGCCTGGTAGGCCAGAACCCTACCGTGCTCGACATCCGCAAGATGGATCAGTTGAAGCTGCACAAGCAGATCAAGGGTTTCGATCCGACCAACGTCACCGCCAAGTCCCTGGGCGGCATGAGTACCTTTCTCAAGAACAATGGCCTGATTTCCGATGTCACGGCGCTGAACCTGATCAACGCGGGCGATCAGTTCGACCGTTTCGGGATTCCGAAGAACCCCGATCAGCCGTTCAATGCCCTCGAGTATTTCGCCATGAAGCTCGATGACATCCAGAACAACAACCTCAAGGGCAACAAGTACGCCAACTACCTGATCCCCGAGTACAAGAAAGCCATCTATGTACTTCAGGGTCTGCAGAACTATGGCAAGGGCAACGGCACCACGGTGACCGACAAGAACGTCTCCACCAAGGCCTGATTCCCATGGCGCGCACTGCCTGCCGGTGCGCGCACAGCTCTGCTTTCAACGCCCCAGCAAGCCCATTACCTCTTCGGCGTACCGGGTTCCGGCGGTGGTCTGCGGGCTGAAGATCTGCTCCAGTGACGCCAGTTCCTCGGCGCTCAGCCTCACCTCCAGCGCCGCCACGTTCTCCTCCAGATACCGTCGTTGCTTGGTTCCGGGAATCGGAATCAGGTAATCGCCCTGGGCCAGCACCCAGGCCAGGGCCAGTTGCCCGCTGCTCACCCCCTTGTCCGCCGCCAACTGCTGCACCTGTTGCACCAGGCGCAGGTTGTGCTGGAAGTTTTCGCCCTGGAAACGTGGGTTGAAACGCCGGTAGTCGTCGGCGGCGAAGTCTTCCGGGCTTTTCAGGGCCCCGGTGAGAAACCCCCGGCCCAGCGGGCTGTAGGGCACGAAGGCGATGCCCAGGCGCTGGCAGGCGGCGAGGCAGCCGTTGTCTTCCTGATCCCGGCTCCATAGCGAATATTCACTTTGCAGGGCGCTGATCGGATGCACCTTGTGCGCCCGCTCCAGGGTTGCCGCCGAGGCTTCGCTCAGGCCCAGGTAGCGCACCTTGCCGGCCTGGACCAGCTCGGCCATGGCGCCGACGGTTTCCTCGATGGCCACGTCCGGGTCGACCCGGTGCTGGTAGTACAGGTCCAGGGTGTCCACCCCCAGGCGCCGCAGGCTGCCGTCGATGGCGGCGCGGATGTATTCCGGCCGGCCGTCGACCCCGCGGGCCGCCGGGTTGGCCGGGTCGCGGACAATGCCGAACTTGCTGGCCAGGAACACCTGTTCGCGCTTGCCGCGAATGGCCCGGCCGATCAGCTCTTCGTTGCTGTGGGGGCCGTAGATGTCGGCGGTATCGAGCAGGTTGACGCCCAGTTCCAGGGCCCGATGCAAGGTGGCGACGGCTTCCTGGGGATCGTTGCCGGTGGTGTAGAAATCGCTCATGCCCATGCAGCCCAGGCCAATGGCGGAAACCTGCGGGCCGTCCTGGCCCAGTTGTCGAGTGCGCATCGATGAATGCTCCGGTAAGGGGAAAGAGCCTGCAGTGTGCTACTCGACAAAAAACCGATAAATAGGCTAAAAGTGCTATCACTATTATTGAATTCTAAATAATCGGCAGGTTTGCTCCATGGATCGTTTCAACGCCATGCGCGTCTTTACCCGTATCGTCGAGCTGGGCGGCTTTGCCAAGGCTGCCGACAGTCTGCAGATGCCGCCGGCTTCGGTGACCATTCTGATCAAGCAACTGGAGGCCCATCTGGGGGTGCAGTTGTTGCACCGCACCACCCGCCAGGTCAGCCCGACCCTGGACGGAGCCGCCTATTACCAGCGTTGCGTACGCTTGCTGGCGGACCTGGAGGAGAGTGAGGCGGCGTTCTCCCTGGCCCGGCACAACCCCCGTGGACTGTTGCGTGTCGATATGCCGGTGGGCATCGGCCGGTTGCTGGTGATACCGGCGCTGCCGGAGTTTTCCGCGCGCTATCCGCAGATCGAACTGGAGATCGGCCTCAATGACCGCCCGGTGGACTTGATCCGCGAGGGCGTGGACTGTGCGCTGCGCGGCGGCCCGGCCCTGGACGAGAGCCTGGTGGCGCGGCCGCTGGCGCAGTTGCAGCAAGTCACCTGTGCCAGCCCCGGGTACCTGCGCCAGCGGGGGGTTCCCCGTACTCCGCAAGAGCTGCAAGGGCATCAGATGGTGGAGTATTTCTCCAATGTCAGCGGCAAGCGTTATGGCCTGGAATTCTTCTTCGCCGGCCAGTTGCAGCCGGTGCAGTTGCCCAAGCGGGTGGCGGTGAACAGCGCCGATGGCTACCTGGCGGCCTGCGAAGCCGGCTACGGGCTGATCCAGACCCCGTACTACCACGTTGCCCGGCAGTTGCAGGACGCGACCCTGCAGCGGGTGCTGGAGGACTACCCGCTGCCTGCATTGCCGCTGACCGCGCTGTACCCGCCCCAGCGGCACCTGTCGACCCGCCTGCGGGTATTCATCGATTGGCTGGTGGAGCTGTTCGCCCGCCCGGGCAATCACATTTCTTGCCCCTGAATGGCCGGGTGCCAGACAGCAAAACGCCCGCGACAAGGCGGGCGCTGGTGGCGAGATCGGGCGGCTCATGGGGCCGATGGGCTGGCCGGATGACTCAGCGGTGATAGTAGCCCGGGCCGCCGTCGTAGTAGCGGTGGTGCCCGCCATCGTGGGGCATGATGATGCAGCCCGACAGGGTCAGCATGGCCAGCAGGGGAATCAGCAGCGTGATTCGACGAAACATGGATCAATCCTCAAAGGGCTCGGGGAACACGGCAGGACGACAAGGAAGAAAAAACTCCTTCGCGCCTGTACCATGTGACCCCGATTTGCCCGGCACATCCCCGAATCCGGGTATGTGCTTGGCATCGATCTTGATACACGGCAGATACAATTTCAGCTTCAGGACCCGGCAATGACTCAGAAACAACGCTTGATCTACTCGATTCTGATTTCCCTGGTGGTACTGGGAATCATGCTTGGCCTTTCCTACCTGCAGAACAACGGCATCATCAGCGAGAAGCTGTTCCAGTACATCGCCATTGGCGTGGCGGTGGTCGTGGTGGTGATCAACGGCGTGATGCGCCGCAAGGTCAAGCCCTGAGCCCGGGCTCGATGGCCTCAGGAGAGACCGTCGAGCACCGCTGCGGCCTGCTGGTGCAGGCTGTAGCTCTTGTCTGCATTGAGGGTCAGTACACCCTCGCTGCACAGCCGCTTGAGCACCTCCCGCACACTGAGAAAGGACAGGGGAATATCCAGTTCCAGCAGTTGGCTGTGGATGCCGCGCACCCCCAGGGAGCGGTCGCTCTGGGCCGCGGTGAGCAGGGCGTCGATGACTTTCAGGCGAATCAGGCTGGTACGCAGGCCGAAGCTTTTGAGCAGGTGCTTGATTCGTTCATTACTGTTGCGCTCGGCGTTCTTGCCGAAGACACCGGCGCCGGCATTCAGGGAAGGCGTGCTGTTCACGGTGTTGCCGTCCATTGGCAGTTGCGGGTTGTACATGCAAAAACTCCTTATCAGAGCCTGATCAGGAAAAGAATGATGGATGCTCTAGTAACTAGACGAACGAGCACGGCAAATCATGAAGTCCTGAATGTAGAAAATTTGTCGGTATCAGGTCGCTGACATGTGATGGCGGGGCTTTTGGCCTTTGCGGATTAAATTTTTTTCAAGCATTTCGTCTTTATGGGCAGGCAGGCGTCGGGTGATCCGTGCGCGGCTGGATTCCCAGACTGGCGGCGTTGCCAACCGCTCCTGCACACCAGTCCTGGTTCTGTATTTTTGCATCAGGAGTCGGCGTGATCATTTCCAGGCAGTTACCGAGTTTTTGCCTTGCAGCCCTGTTTCTAAGCTTCAGCGGTGGCGCCCATGCCTTGGCGCAGCCCGAGCAGACCCGCGCCGAGATTCGCCGCACCAGTTTTGGTGTGCCGCACATCCGTGCCGACGACGAGCGCGGCCTGGGCTACGGCATCGGCTACGCCTACGCCCAGGACAACCTGTGCCTGATGGCCAATGAGGTGCTGACGGTCAACGCCCAGCGCTCGCAATACTTCGGCGCCGAGAGCCAGACCCTGGAACAGCGCGACAACCTCAGCAGCGACCTGTTCTTCAGCTGGCTCAACACTCCCCAGGCCGTGGCGGCCTTCTGGCAGGCCCAGACCCCGGCGATGCGCGAGCGCATGCAGGGTTACGTGGAGGGCTACAACCGCCAGCTGGCGGAGCGCCAGGCCCAGGGCCTGCCCGAGCAATGCCGGGGTGACTGGGTGCGGCCGCTGGCCACCTCGGACCTGGTGAAACTGACCCGACGCCTGTTGGTGGAAGGCGGTGCCGGGCAATTCGCCGAGGCCCTGGCCGGGGCCACGCCACCTGGAGCCACGGCCCAGGCCGGGCTGCCGGCCGAGCACTGGCAACTGGCGGCGGCACGCCAGCAGCGTTTCGCCCTGGACCGTGGCAGCAACGCGGTGGCCATCGGTAGCGAGCGTTCGTTCAACGGCCGTGGGCTGCTGCTGGCCAACCCGCATTTCCCCTGGGTCGGCGGCATGCGCTTCTACCAGATGCACCTGACCATTCCCGGGCAACTGGATGTGATGGGCGCGGCCTTGCCCGGCCTGCCGCTGATCAATATCGGCTTCAACCAGCACCTGGCCTGGACCCACACCGTGGACGCCTCCAAGCACTTCACCCTGTACCGCTTGCAACTGGACCCCAAGGACCCGACCCGCTACCTGCTGGACGGCCGTTCGCTACCCCTGGAGCGCCAGACCCTGACCGTGCAGAGCAAGGGCCCGGACGGCCAGTTGCAGCCGCGTACGCACACGCTCTACAGCTCGGTCTTCGGCCCGATCGTGCAGTGGCCGGGGGAACTGGACTGGGATCATCAATATGCCTACAGCCTGCGCGACGCCAACCTGGACAACAGCCGGGTGCTGGCCCAGTGGTACGCGATGAACCAGGCCAGCAGCGTGGCCGGCCTGCAAGACAGCGTGCACCAGTTGCAGGGCATTCCCTGGGTCAACACCCTGGCGGTGGACGACCAGGGCCGGGCGCTGTACATGAACCAGTCGGTGGTGCCCAACGTCACCCAGGCCAAGCTGGCGCAGTGCAGTGATCCGCGGGCCGGCACCCGGGTCATCGTTCTGGATGGCTCGCGCAGTGCCTGCGCCTGGGATATCGACCCGGCAGCGGCGCAACCGGGGATCTTCGCCGCCAGCCAGTTGCCGCAACTGGCGCGCAACGACTACCTGCAGCATTCCAACGATTCGGCCTGGATGGTCAACCCGGCGGCGCCGCTGCAAGGCTTTTCGCCGGTGATCAGCGAGCAGGACGTGCCGCTGAAGATGCGCGCGCGCTTTGCTCTGGATCGCCTGAGCCGGATGCACAAGGCCCAGGTCAGTGACCTGCAGCACCTGGTCACGGACGATCAGGTGTACCTGGCCGGCCAGGTGATGCCCGATCTGCTGCAGTTCTGTGAGCAGGACCTGGGGGCGGATGCCCAGCGCCTGGGGCCGGTGTGCGCCAGCCTGAAAGCCTGGGACCGCAGCGCGGGGTTGCAGGCCGGCCTGGGCTTCGTGCACTTCCAGGGCATCATGCAGCCGCTGTTGCAGGACCCCAGCGTGTGGCGCGTGGCCTTTGACCCGAAAGATCCCCAGCACACCCCACGGGGCCTGGCCATTGGCCGGCCAGCGGTGGCCCGGGCACTGCGCGAGTCGATGCTGGCTTCGGCGCAGCAGGTCGCCGAGGCCGGGCTGGGGAGTGACGTTCGTTGGGGCGATATCCAGCAGGTCAGCCAGGGCGGCCGGCCGACCCCGGTGCCCGGCGGCCCTGAAAGCCTGGGGGTGTACAACGCCATCCAGAGCGTGCCGGCGGCCGATGGCAAGCGTGAAGTGGTCAGCGGTACCAGCTACCTGAACGTGGTCAGCTTCGACGAGCAGGGGCCGCGCGCCCTGGGGCTGCTGGCGTTCTCCCTGTCCAGTGACCCGGCCTCAGCGCATTTTCGCGATCAGACCGCTGCATTCGCCCGCAACCAGTGGAGCGTGCTGCCCTTTACCGAAGCGCAGATCCGTGCCGATGGCCAGTATCAGTTGCAGGTGATCGAAGAGCCGCGCAAGGGGGCGGTACTGGCGCGCCAGTAACGATTGAGCGTGAGCATCAAGAGGAGGCCGCCCCGGCAACGGGGCGGCCTTCAGCTTTTTGGCGGGGACTGGGGCAGTGAGTTGATTACCGGGTTGCCATCGCGATTGCGCGTCAGGTAGACCGGCAGCACCTTGGGCAGCGAGGTCAGCAGGCTCTTGATTTCCCGGGTGTTGTAGATGCCGCCGACGCGGATCTTGCCGGTGTTGGCGTCGGCGACCTGCACCGGAGTGTCCAGGTAGCGGTTGATCAGCGGCAGGGCGTCGGTGAGGGCCAGGTTGTCCAGCACCAGCTTGCCTTCGCGCCAGGCCAGGGAGCTGTCGTTGCTGTAGGTCTGGCTGATCTGCGGCTGGTAGTCGCCGGCCTTGTAGCTGGCTTGCATGCCCGGCTCCAGGCGGAAACCTTCGCCGGGCAGGGCGGTGTTGCTGCTCACCAGGACCGAGCCCTGGAGCAGGGTGACCCGCACCTGGTCCTCGTACATCCACACATTGAACTGGGTGCCGGTGACCTTGACCTGGCCATTGGCGGCCTTGACCACGAACGGGTGGCTGGCGTCGTGGCTGACCTTGAAGAAGGCTTCGCCTTTTTTCAGGGTGACCCGGCGCTGGTCCTTGTAGTTGCTGTAGGTCAGGGTGCTGCCCAGGTTCAGTTGCACCTGGCTGCCATCGGCCAGGGTCACGCTGCGCAGGCTGTCGCCGGCTTCGAATCGCTGGTAGGAGGACGGCACCCAACCCAGTTCCCAGCCGCTGTAGGCGGCCAGGGGCAGGGCGCACAGGGCGATGGCCGCCGCCACGCCATACCGCTGCCAGGTGCGCCGGGGAACGAGCTTGACCGGTGCGGGGGCTGGTGCGGCAGTGAGGGTGGAGGGGGGCAGTTGATCGGCCACTTCCCATATTTCCCGCATCGCCTCGTATTCGAAGGCGTGCAGGGGGTCGGCATCATGCCATTGCTGAAAGGCCAGACGCTCCGCGTCGCTGCAGTCGGGTTCATGCAGGCGCATGCACCATTGGGCTGCCGCTTGGGTGATGGCGTCGTATTCGGCTTCTGAGAGGATCTGTTCGCTCATTGACTCTTCCTGATTTCCCGCATTCTACCCTCCGCGGCAAGTCTTGGAGAACAACCGTCATGGCTAATGAGCATCAAAGTGAACTTATTTTCATCTGGCACGCCCTAAAACCAGGCTCTGTATCGAAAGTGAATACACAAGGAGATGGACCATGTTGAAGAAGACGCTTGCCGCATTGCTTGCCACCGCCAGCCTGCTGGGCGCCGGAGCGGCCCTGGCCGACCGTCCGGGGGCCGGTTGGATCACCATTGAAAAAGCCATTGAAACCGCAAAGACCAAAGCCGGCTACGTGGAGATCTACAAGATCGAAGCGGACAACGATGGCTATTGGGAAGGCGAAGGGCGCAAGTCCGATGGCAGTGTCTATGAGTTTCGCATCGACGGCGCCTCGGGCAATGTGCTGCGCGACCAGAAGGACTGAGCCAGGCTGATACAGCCCCCTGTGCCTTGCCACGGCAGCGCACAGGGGGCCTTTTTTTTGCTCCAGGGGGATGGTTGTTCCGGCCATCCTGGCACCTTCCCTGCAAGGCGCCGGCAGTGGTTGACAGGGTTGGAGTGCGGCGTTGTTTAATCGCCAGGTTCACACGCTGTCGCCCCCTCCAATAATTACTCTGGAGCTTCAGATGTCTGCATCGTCCGTGGTTGTTGAAACACCGCCCCAATACCTTTCTTTACCGGCCCTGGTGCAGTTGCTGGAAACGATTTTCCAACGCCACGGCTGCCGCGCCGAAGTGGCCCGCTGCCTGGCCGAGAACTGTGCCGGCGCCGAGCGCGACGGAGCCCACAGCCATGGCGTGTTCCGCATTCCCGGTTATGTCTCGACCCTGGCCAGTGGCTGGGTCGACGGCCAGGCCGTGCCGGTGGTGGAGGATGTGGCGGCGGCCTTTGTCCGGGTCGACGCCGGCAACGGCTTTGCCCAGCCGGCCCTGGCTGCCGCCCGCGAGCTGCTGGTGAGCAAGGCCCGCAGCGCCGGTATCGCCGTGCTGGCTATCCGCAATTCGCACCACTTCGCCGCACTCTGGCCGGATGTCGAACCCTTCGCCGAGGAAGGATTGGTGGCCCTGAGCGTGGTCAACAGCATGACCTGCGTCGTGCCCCACGGCGCCGACAGGCCATTGTTCGGCACCAACCCGATCGCCTTCGCCGCACCCCAGGCCCAGGGCCAGCCGATCGTCTTCGATCTGGCCACCAGCGCCATTGCCCATGGCGACGTGCAGATCGCCGCGCGCAAGGGCGAGCGCCTGCCGCCGGGCATCGGTGTCGACAGCCTGGGCCAGCCGACCCAGGACCCCAAGGCGATTCTTGAAGGTGGCGCCTTGCTGCCGTTTGGCGGGCACAAGGGCTCGGCTCTGTCGATGATGGTGGAGCTGCTGGCGGCAGCCCTGACCGGGGGCAACTTCTCCTTCGAATTCGACTGGTCCGGCCACCCGGGGGCCAAGACGCCCTGGACTGGCCAGTTGCTGATCGTCATCGACCCGAGCAAGGCTGCCGGGCAGAGTTTTGCCGAGCGCAGCCAGGAGCTGGTGCGGCAGATGCATGCGGTGGGGCTCAAGCGCCTGCCGGGGGATCGCCGGCATCAGCAGCGCGAGCGTTCGCAGCACGCGGGCATCGCCATTCCCGCCGAGCAGCTGCAGCAATTGCGGGCGCTGGCCCAGGACTGAAGGCATGAAAAAGGCCAGGCCGCCATTGGCGTACCTGGCCTCAACGTTGCACGGGGGCTTAGGAACGACGGCCCAGCAACAGGCCTACCACCAGGCCGAAACCGGCGGAGATGGCCACGGTCTGCCACGGGTGGCCACCGATGTACTGCTCGGTGGCATCCACCACCGGCTTGCTGCGCTCGCGCACATTGCTGACCGAATCCAGCGCCTGCTTGAGCTTGAGGCTGACTTGCTGGCGCAGGCTCTCACCTTCTTCGCCGACCAGGCTGGCGCTGCCCTTGAGCAGCTTTTCCGATTCTTCGATCAGCGCCTGCAGTTCGCTGAAGGCCTGGTCCTTGATTTGATCGTTTTCCGCTTGCGCGGCAGATTTACGAGCCATGAAGTTTTTTCCTTGGAAATATCGCCGCTGGTGCACAACACATCCGCCAGCGGCTACAGGTGAATGGGTAGCAAGCAATGGAGTCTGGCGCGGGGGCAAAAGTTGCAGTTGTTTTACGCCCCGTTGGCGACCCCGGGGTAAAACCCGTAGCCCCTACAGTGTAAGATGGCGCCTATTTTACGCAGCAGGAATTTCCCATGAGTTTCAATCTGGCTAACAAGACCCTGGCCGAGCGCGCCGCCATCGAGGACGAGAAGTCCCGTCTGTTCGACCTGTGGCAGAGCAACCTGGGCAAGGCCAAGGGCGAGGCCGCGCGGCTGTTCGGCGAGCGTGGCAAGCGCAAGGGCAAGTGGGCCGAGTGGGTCCGCGCCGAGCTCGACGGCATGTCGCCGCCGGAGTACTCGAACATGGTGCGCAGTGAAGTCAATCGCCTGATGGCGGCGAACAAGTAAGGGCAAAACTCTCGACAATCGCCTCGCGTACCTTCACCAGCAGCGGGTCGGTCTGCGGGCTGGTGCGCCAGCCCAGCTCGATCGGGTAGCGCGGCAGGGCCAGGGGGCAGGGCAGCAACTGCAGCCCGGTGAGTTCGGCGATGCGCCGGGCGGCATGGGCCGGAATGGTCGCCACCGCCTGGCTGCCCTTGAGCAGAAAGGGCAAGGCGGCAAAGTGCGTGGTCGAGGCGCACACCTGGCGGCTCAGCCCCAGGTTGGCCAAGCCTTCATCGGTAATCCCGATAAACCCCTGGGACGACACCAGCAGGTGTTCCCGTGCGACAAACTCCTCAAGACTGATCTGCTGTTGCCCGGGGGCCAGGCTGGCCGGGTCTGCCAGGCACAGGTAATGGCCTTCCCCCAGCACCTGGCGGCTGAGCAGGCGTTCGGCAAAGCCGCCGGCACTGATGGCCAGGTCAACGCTGCGCTGCAACAGCGCCTCGGCGACGATCTGGCTGTGGCTCTGGCGAAAGATCAGCCGCAGCTTCGGCGCCCGCCGGGCCACGGCCTCGATCATCTGCCGGCCATAGGCAATCTCGAAATCATCCGACAGCCCCAGCGTTACCGAGCGGCCCTGATAGTCGGCGGTGTCGGGGGCGACCATGGCCAGGCTCTGGCGGCATTTGTTCAAGGCTTCGCTGACCACGGGCTTCAACTGATTGGCCTTGAGGGTCGGCGCCAGCCCGCGCCCGGTACGCACGAACAGCGGGTCGCCATACAGCTCGCGCAGCCGGCGCAGGGCAGCGCTCATGGCTGACTGGGTCACCCCCAGGCGCAAGGCGGCGCGGCTGGCGCTGGACTCGTCATGCAGCGCCTCGAAAGCCTTGAGCAGGTTGAGGTCGACACTGGCGATATTCATCTGGTTCATATCATTAAGCACTGGAGTGGGGTTTATCGATGATCAGGGGCCGCAGCAGAATGGGCAACACCTGATTGCTCAAGGAGTCATCCCATGCCCAAGTCCGTTGTCGCTGCCCTGCAGATCGGGGCCTTGCCTGAAGGCAAGGCCGCCACCCTGGAACAGATCCTCTCGTACGAGGCCGCCATCATCGAAGCCGGCGCGCAGTTGGTGGTGATGCCCGAAGCGCTGCTGGGGGGCTACCCCAAGGGCGAAGGCTTCGGCACCCAGCTGGGCTATCGCCTGCCGGAGGGCCGCGAGGCCTTTGCCCGCTACTTCGCCAATGCCATCGAGGTCCCCGGGGTGGAAACCGATGCCCTGGCCGCGCTGTCCGCCCGTACCGGAGCCAACCTGGTGCTGGGTGTCATCGAGCGCAGTGGCAGCACCCTGTACTGCACGGCGCTGTATTTCGACCCGCAGCAGGGGCTTTCGGGCAAGCACCGCAAGCTGATGCCCACTGGGACCGAACGCTTGATCTGGGGCAAGGGCGACGGCTCGACCCTGCCGGTGCTGGACACCCAGGTCGGCCGGGTGGGCGCGGTGATCTGCTGGGAAAACATGATGCCGCTGCTGCGTACCGCGATGTACGCCCAGGGCATCGAAGTCTGGTGTGCGCCCACGGTGGACGAGCGGGAAATGTGGCAGGTGAGCATGCGCCATATCGCTCACGAGGGGCGCTGCTTCGTGGTCAGCGCCTGTCAGGTGCAGGCCTCGCCCGAAGAGCTGGGGCTGGAGATTGCCAACTGGCCGGCCCAACGGCCGTTGATTGCCGGCGGCAGCGTGATCGTCGGGCCCATGGGGGACGTACTGGCCGGCCCCCTGGTGGGCCGGGCCGGGCTGATCAGCGCGCAGATCGATACCGCCGACCTGGTGCGGGCGCGCTATGACTACGACGTGGTCGGCCACTACGCTCGCCCGGATGTGTTCGAACTGACGGTGGACCAGCGCCCCCGTCCCGGGGTGCGCTTTACCTGAGTCGGCGCCATTGCTCGCGGGTGATTTCCCAGATGTCCACGGGGAATCGCCCACTGACGAACTCACCGTCCTCGGAGCGGATCAGGCGCATGCCCGCGCGTTCGGAAATCCGCCGCGAGCCCTGGTTCGGCGCGGCCTTGGGCACCCGCATCAAGGGCCGTTGCAGTACCTCGAACCAATAGTGGTCCACCACCTTGCAGGCCTCGCTCATGTAGCCCTGGCCCTGCCACGGCGGGGCCAGCCAGAAGCCGCGGTTGTTGTCGGCTTCGTCCATCAGGCTGATGCTGCCGATCATTTGCCCGGGGTTGCTGCGCAGGCGCAGCGTCCAGTGCCATTCCGTGCCCCGGGCCATCGCCGGCAGTGCCATGTCCCGCAGGAAGCTCAGGGCGCCGTCGGCCGGGTAGGGCCAGGGCACCAGGGCGTTGAGGTAGCGCACCACCTCCCACTGGGGGAATAGCTGCTGGATGGCGTCGGCGTCCGCCAGTTCCAGGGGGCGCAGCAGCAAGCGTTCGGTGCACAGCGCGGGCGTGGGGTGTGAGTCCATTGGCAAGCGATCCAAGGTGGCAAGGAGGCGTTGCATAGTCCCTGCAATGTCATCGATCACGCAAGCCGCGATGGATTTGACGCGGCCCGGGCGCTGCCGTTGAATAGCCCCCTGGTTCAGCCCCGCGACTCCTGGAAACCCCCTGTGCTTAGAAACGTCACCGACATGGACCTGCGCCTGCTGCGGATTTTCTCCGTAGTGGTCAAGTGCGGCGGTTTCACCGCGGCCCAGGCCGAACTGAACATGAGCCAGTCCAATATCAGCATGCACATCTCCAGCCTGGAAAAACGCCTCGGCTATCGGCTGTGCGAGCGCGGCAAGGGCGGCTTTCGCCTGACCGAGAAGGGCCAGCGGATCCTGGCGGCGGCCCAGGCGCTGTTCGGCGCGGTGGAGGCGTTCAAGAGCGAAGCCCAGGAGTTGTCCGGGCGTTTGGTGGGGGATCTGTACCTGGGGCTGGCGGACAACATCGCCACCTTGCCCGCGGCACGCATCGACGCGGCCATCGCGCGCTTCTATCGCCGCGAGCACGACCTGCACCTGCATGTGTTCATCAATTCGCCCACCGAGCTTGAGCGGGCGGTGATCGACGGCCAGTTGGACCTGGCCATTTCCTATTTCAGCCGCAGCCTGCCGACCCTCGACTATCAGCCACTGTACGCCGAGGAAATCGCCCTGTTCTGCGGCGCCTCGCACCCGCTGTTTCCTGTCCTGGAGCCAGAGCTTGCGCACATCAAGGCCTGTGACTGGATCAAGCACGGTTTCCTGCCCGCCAGCCAGGTGCTGCCGGTAACGCCCCAGCGCGCCTCGGCCACCGCCTACCACATGGAGGCGGTGGTCCACGGGGTACTGGCGGGCACCCACCTGGGCTACCTGCCCAGCCACTATGCCCAGCCCTGGGTCGCGGCCGGGCAGATGCGCGTGCTGCACCCCGAGACGCTGCGCTACGAGGTGCAGCACAGCATGATCACCCACGCCGGGCATGCCCGTGGCGAAGCGCTGAAGGCCTTTATCGCCGACCTGCTGGCAGAGCATGGCGGCTGATCCCGCGCTTCAGCCCAGGCAGCGGGTCAGGTGCTTGATCGACTGATAGGCAGCCAGCCCCCAGGGGCCCAGTTCCCGCCCGATGCCGCTGCCCTTGGTGCCGCCCCAGGAGGTTTCGACGAACACCGCCTGCAGTGAATTGATCCACACGTGGCCCACGTCCAGGGCGGCGGCGACCCGTTCGGCGCGCTGCAGATCGGCGCTGATCACAGTGGCCACCAGGCCGAATGCGCTGTCGTTGGCCAGGGCCAGGGCCTGTGCTTCGTCACTGAAACGGCGCATGCACAGCACCGGGCCGAAGATCTCCTCTTGCCACAACCTGCTGCTGGTGGGCACATCGGTGTACACCGTGGGCGCCACGAACCAGCCCGGCCCGGGCAGGGCATGGCCGCCCACCAGGCATTCCAGGCCCTCGCTCCTGGCCTGTTCCAGGTAGGTGCACACCGTGCGCCACTGGGCCTGGCAACTCAGGGGGCCCATGTCCACTTCCTGCTCCAGGGGGTTGCCGACCCGCAGGGCCAGCAGGGCACTGCGCAACCGCTGCAGTAAAGCATCGGCAATCGACTCGTGGACCAGCAGCCGCGAGGTGGCCGAGCACATCTGCCCGGCGTTCCAGCAAAAGCCGCCGATGATCCAGTGCACCGCCTGGTCCAGGTCGGCGTCGGCGAATACCAGGATCGGCGACTTGCCCCCCAGCTCCAGCGTCAGTGGCCGGCAGAAGGCGGCGGAGCTGGCCATCACTCGCTGGCCGGTGGCAGTGCTGCCGGTGAACGACAGCTTGTCCAGCCCCGGATGCTGGCTCAGGGCTACGCCGGTTTCGCCGGCGCCGGCCACCAGGTTCAACACGCCCGCCGGCAAGCCCAGGGCGTCGGCGATTTCGCCGTAGACCTGCTCGATCAGGGGCGTCACTTCCGAGGGCTTGAGCACCAACGTGCAGCCCGCGGCCAGGGCCGGGGCCAGCTTCCAGGCACTGGTGACCAGGGGGAAGTTCCAGGGCACGATCAGCCCCACCACGCCTAGGGCCTCGAACCTGCAGTGGGCACTGAAGCCCGGAGCCTGCAAGGGCACCGGTTGATCCTGGCGGGCGTCCAGCTGGGCAGCGAGGCCGGCGTAGTAGTCGAAGGTGGCGATGGCGTCGTCCAGGTCCAGTTCGGCTTCGTGCCGCGGCTTGCCGTTATTGCGCATCTGCAGGGCGATCAGCCCTTCGCGGCGTTGCTGCAGGTGCCGGGCGAAGCCTTGCAGGTACTCGGCTCGCCGGGCGCCGCTGAGGCTGCGCCACCCGGGCAGGGCCCGGCGCGCGGCCTGCACCGCCAGGTTCACCTGATGGGCGCTGGCCGCCGGTACCTGGGCCATGATTTGGCCCAGGGACGGGTCATGCACCGGCATCGGCGCGCCGTCGCCATCGACCCAGTGGCCATCGATAAACAAGGCCGGTTTCATGGGCGGGCTCCTGGCAGGACGCCGTGCACGGCGTTGCGGAAGATCTGGCTGTAGTCGGCGGCGCTCAGCGGTCGGGCATTGGTGTCGGAGGACGAGATATCCGCCAGGGCCTGGGCCCCGACCCACTCGGCTTCATGGCTGTCCAGGCCGATATCCGCCAGGCAGTGGGGGATGCCCAGCTCGGCGCGCAGGGCCAGGATCCAGTCCAGGAACCCCTGGAAATCCCCCCGGGGCAAGTCCAGGTAACGGGCCAGGCGCCCGATCTCCTCGGCAATCACCGGCTGGTTGGCCACCAGCACATAGGGCAGGAGGACGGCATTGAGCAGGCCATGGTGACGGTGATAGCGGGCGCCCAGCGGGTGGGCCAGGGCGTGGACGCCACCCAGGCCCTTCTGGAAGGCCACCGCAGCCATCGCCGAGGCCACCAGCATGCCTTCCCGGGCGTCCAGGTCCTGGCCGTGGCTTACTGCCCGGCGCAGGTGCTGCTGCACCAGGCGCATGCCTTCCACGGCAATCGCGCTGGACATCGGGTGGTACAGCGGCGAGCAGAACGCCTCGATATGGTGGGTCAGGGCATCCATGCCGGTGGCGGCGGTCAGCGCGGGCGGCAGGCCGCGGGTCAGCAGCGGGTCGAGGATCACGCAGGCGGGCAGCAGTTCGGGGTGGCTGATGACCCGCTTGACCTGCTGCTGGCTGTCGGTCAGTACCGCTTCGCGGCCCAGTTCGGAGCCGGTGCCGGCAGTGGTGGGCAGGGCGATCAGGGGCGGCAGGCCCAGGCGCGGAAAGTCACTGAGGCTCGGGTAATGCTCGATCACCCGGGACCACTCGAAACGCTGCAGCCCTTGCGGGTCCACGGCGGCCAGGGCGATGCCCTTGGCGGCGTCCATGGCGCTGCCGCCGCCCAGGGCGATCAGCGAGTCGTGGCCGCCGGCCCTGAAGGCTTGGACGCCGCGCTGCACATCGTCCAGGCTCGGGTTGCTGGCCAGCTCGGCAAATACCGCAAAGCCCTGGCGGCTCTGCTCCAGGTGTGCGGTCAACAGGCCAAAGGGTTCCAGTTCGAGCATGCCCGGGTCGGTGACCAGCAAGGGCCTGGCCATGCCCAGCAGGGCGCAGCGCTGGGCCAGGCCGTGCAGGGCCTCGGCGCCGCAGAATATCTCGGTGGGGTAATTCCAGTAATGGATGGACGGGGGCATCGATGGTCTCCAGAAACATCAGGCGTGAAGCGGCCGGCGCAGCAGGCGCCGGGCCAGTAGCGGGCAGGGAATGCGCTGTCGCTGACAGCGCATGAGGATTCAGCCGCGGTCGGATGCGCTGCTGTCGCGGCGCAGGTAGGGCTTGGCCAGGACCATGTAGATCAGGCCCAGCACGGCCAGGGTCGAGAACACCAGCACCACTGCCCAGACCTGGAACCAGGGCGCTCCGGGCGGCGCCAGGGATTCCCGCGGCCAGGCCACGTTGACGCTCTCGAACAGCAGCCAGACAAAGGCCGCGAGGTTCACCGGCAGGCCCCAGCGGCCGAGGTTGAAGACCCCGGCGTCGGGCCGCCAGCGGCCACGCAGGCGATGGACCAGGGCGCAACCGATCACAATCAGGAACACCATGAAGAAGCCCCCGCTGCCGAAGGCGATCAGGGTGCCCACGGCCGTGGCGTTCAGGCCCAGGGCCAGGCCGAAACTGGCGAACAGGGTGCAAAGGAGCATGGCGGCGAAGGGCACCTTGCGCCCATCCACCCGGCGCAGGAACGCCGAGGCGGGCAGGATCGAGTCCCGGGCCATGCCGAATACCGCGCGGCCGATATAGGTCTGTACCGAGACCACGCAGGCAATGAACGCCACCAGCACCACGCCGACGAAGGGCCGCTCGGCCCAGGCGCCAAAGGCATCCACCACCGCCGGGGTGACCGGGTCCACCACCTGGCCGGCCACCAGGCCCGCGGTGTCGGTGAACGACAGGGTCACGGCAAAGGCGGTGAGCATCACCGTCAGCCCCACCAGCAGCATCGAGCGCAGGATGGCCCGCGGCGTGGAGGTACGGGCATCGGCGGTTTCCTCGGACACCTGGGAGCAGGCATCGAAGCCGAGAAAGGCCCAGCCGCCCACTGCCATGGCGGTGACGAAGCCGCTCAGGTAGGTGCTATCGCCGCTGACGCTGTTGCCCAGGCCTTCCAGCAGCAGCGACCAGGAGTGGTTGCGAAAGAACAGCAGCAACAGCACGCCGATGCCGATGGAGGCGATGGCTTCGGCGATGATCCCGGCGTTGACGAAGTACTTCAGCGGGTTGATCCCCAACAGGTTGACCCCCAGCCCCAACGCCAGCAGCACGGCGCCGCTGGCCACCTGGGCATTGGCCGAAGGCGGCGTGCCGGTGACGAACAGCCACAGCCAGAACCCGCCCAGGTAGGCCACGGTGGTCAGGGAAGCCAGGGCCGAGGCCAGGTACATGAAGCCGGTGAACCAGGCCCAGCGGTCTCCAGCCAGGCGCTTGACCCATTGATAGCAACCGCCGGCCAGGGGGTACTGCGAGGCGAGTTCGGCATAGACCAGCGCCACCAGCATCTGCAGGGCCAGGCACAGGGGCACGATCCAGACCCAGGACGGGCCGGTGCTCATGGCGCCCAGGGCCATCACCGAATAGATCCCCACCACTGGCGAGACCGTGGCAAAGCCCACGGAGAACGACGACCACAGGGACAGGCCGCGGTGCAGCTCCTGGCGATAGCCCTGGTGGTGCAGCAAGTGTTCATCGGTGCCCGGAGCGGGCAGGAAGTCAGTCATGGCGCACCTCGTTCAAGGGGCGGGCGCCACGATGCAGGCCGACGCAAGGGCGGCGTGATGGGGTAGTTGACATAGCGGTTCCTGGAGTCGGCAGATCAGATTGTTATTGGGATGGCCTTTAGCTGTTGTTTTTGGCGTACCGACATTGCCTGGCCTGCAGCAGCAGGCCAGGACGAGCTTACGGTGGGCAAACATCAAGATGAATACATGGATTGGTAAGCTGGCATCTGCATTTGTTTATGTTTTGCAGGGGCCGGCGACCCGGCCAGCGCCAGGCATCGAGGGGATATCAGCGGGAAGCGTGGTGCTTGCCCAGCTCCAGCCGTTCGCCGAGAAAGTCGACGAACACCCGCAGCTTGGGCAGCAAGTGACGGCTGCTGGGCCAGAGGATGGAGAACTTGCCGCGCTCTTGCTGGTAGTCGTCCAGCACCGCGACCAGGCTGCCATCGGCCAGGGCCCCGCAGACCACGAACTCGGGCACGTAGGCGATGCCCAGGCCCTGGGTGGTGGCGTGGATCAGCGATTCCAGGTTGTTGCTGGTCAGGGCACTGCCCAGCACCAGCGGCGGGGCTCCGTCGGGCAGGCGCAGGCTCCATTGCTGCAGCAAGCTGCCGCCGGGGAACTTGTAGCGCAGGCAGGCGTGCTGCTCCAGGTCCTGGGGCGTGCGCGGGGTGCCGCGCCGGGCGAAGTAACCGGGGGCGCCGACCAGCACGAAGCCGAAGGGCCCCAGGTTCCTGGACTTGAGTTGCGAGTCCGGCAGCTCGCCACTGCGGATCACCGCGTCCACGCCTTCGGCGATCACGTCGATCAGCCGGTCGTTGAAGTCCAGGTCCAGCTCGATGTCCGGGTAGCGCGCGGAAAACTCCGGGAGGATCGGCAGCAGCATCCGATAGCCGATGGCCGGCAGGCTGACCCGCAGCCGGCCCCGGGGCTTGTCGCTGATCCGCGCCAGTTCGGCCTCGGCCTCCTGGACTTCGGCGACGATGCGCTGGCCGCGCTCATAGAACAGCGCGCCTTCATCGGTCAGGCTGATGCGCCGGGTGCTGCGGTTCAGCAGGCGCACGCCAAGGCGCTGCTCCAGGCGCGCCAGGGCCTTGCCTACCGCCGAGGCAGACAGCCCCAGGCGCTCGCCGGCGCCCACCAGGCTACCGCTCTGGACCACGCTGACAAACACCTGCAAGCCGTTTAGGTTGTCCATCGTTCACCTCGATTGCAGCGTTTTTGTCCGTAAAGAGCGGAAGAATGCCCTGTTTTTCAGCGATTGCGGCATACCTACCATGGATTTTTCTTAGCCCACCCCTGGTTGCCAGGGCTTGAGAGGTCCGTGTGAATCCCGAACTCGAATTACCCCTGGGGCAGGCCGCCCAAAGTCGCCGGCAGTCCGCCCATGGCGTGCTGGCCGCGGTGTGCCTGGCGGCCCTGATGCTGCCCCTGACCTTTGTCGGGGTAGCGGTGGCGACCCCGGCCATCGGCCATGAACTGGGGGGCAGCCCGCTGGCCCTGAGCTGGACCACCAATGCCTTCATGCTGACTTTTGGCAGCGTGCTGATGGCCGCCGGCACCCTGGCCGACGAATTTGGCCGCAAGCGCCTGTTCAGCCTCGGCGTTGCGCTGTTCGGCATGAGCTCCCTGGCCCTGGTGTTCGTACCGTCGCTGCTGTGGCTGAACCTCTTGCGCGGGGTCCAGGGGCTGGCCGGTGCCGCCGCCCTGGCCGGTGGTTCGGCGGCCAGGGCCCAGGCCTTCGACGGCCCAGCGCGAACCCGTGCCTTCAGCCTGCTGGGCACCACCTTTGGTGTCGGCCTGGCGTTTGGCCCGATCCTCGCCGGGGTCCTGGTGGAACAGGCCGGCTGGCGCGGGATCTTTGTCTCCGGGGCGCTGATCGGCGGCCTGTCCCTGGCTTTTGGCGTGCCGCGCATGCAAGAGTCCCGCGACCCCGACGCCCAGGGCGTGGACTGGCCCGGCACCCTGAGTTTCACCCTGGCGCTGGTGCTGCTGACCTGGGGCATCCTGCAGGCCCCGCAAAACGGCTGGAGCAGCCCTTGGGTTCTGCTGTTGCTGGCGGGGGCGCTGCTGGCACTGTGGCTGTTCATCGTCGTCGAGCGGCGTGCAGCGCGGCCGATGCTGGATCTGTCGCTGTTTCGCTATCCGCGTTTTGTCGGGGTGCAGGTGCTGCCCATCGCCACCTGCTATTGCTACGTGGTGCTGCTGATCCTGTTGCCGATCCGCTTTATCGGCGTCGAAGGCTACAGCGCCATCGATGCCGGGCTGCTGATGCTTGCCCTGTCGGCGCCGATGCTGGTGGTGCCGTTCGCCGCGGGCTGGCTCAGCCGCTGGTGCAGCGCCGGCAACCTGTCGAGCCTGGGCCTGTTGCTGGCTGCCGCCGGGCTGTGGTGGCTGAGCCGGATCGCTGCGGGCCAGGCGCCGGCCGATCGGATCTGGCCGCTGCTGCTGATCGGCCTCGGCAGCGGGCTGCCCTGGGGGCTGATGGACGGCTTGTCGGTGAGTGTGGTGCCCAAGGAGCGCGCGGGCATGGCCAGCGGCATCTTCAGCACCACCCGGGTGGCCGGCGAGGGCATTGCCCTGGCCCTGGTGGTGGCGCTGCTGGCGGGGCTGCTGCAGCACGCCCTGGCGGATCAGGCGCTGCCCGCCGAGACGTTGATGGGGGCTGCCCGGCAACTGGCCGGGGGGGACCTGCCCGGTACTCTGGCGGCCTTGCCGGCGCTGGGCCGGGAGGGGTTGCTGGCCCTGTACGGGCAGGCTTTCAGCCAGTTGTTGCAGGTGCTGACCCTGATGACCCTGCTGGCGGCGCTGGTGGTCTGGGTGACGCTGCGCGAGCCGCGCCAGCCAGGGCCGCCAGCGGCTTGATCAGCGGAACTCGAAGAATTCGTAGTGCAGGTTGCCTTGGGGAATCCGGCACTCGCTCATCAGTTCCCGGACCTGGCCCAGCAAGCCCTTGGGCCCGCAGAAGCTGACCTGGATCTGCTGCGGATCGGTTTCGGCCGCGGTGCGCTTGAGGGTCTGGGCCAGGGGCTCGGTGCCGCCGCAGTTGGCCACGAAGTTCACTCCCCGGGCCTGGGCCATGCCCTGCAGGGTGTCGACACTGGGGAAGGCCCGGGACGGGTTGTAGCAGTACACCAGGGTGGCCTTGTCGAACTGCCCGGCAGCTTCATCCTGCAGCCAGGAAATAAACGGCGAGATGCCCACGCCACCGCCGATCCAGATTTCCCGGGCAGCCGCCTGCGGCCGCTTGAAACGCCCATAGGGCGCGTAGATGTCCGCACGCATGCCGACCTTGACCTGGCGGCGCAGGCGTTGGGTGTAGTCCCCCAGGGCGCGGATCACGAATTCGATGCGCCCGTCATGGGCCTGGGCGCTGGCGATGGTGAACGGATGGGGTTCGCGCAGGCCTTTTTCCTGCATCGAGAGGAAGGCGAACTGTCCGGCCTTGAAAGGAAAGCCCCGGCCCTGGGGAATCAGCTCCAGGTGCAGGGAGTTCTTCTCCACCCGGACCGCCGTCACCTGGTATTCGCCGGCCTTGGCCACCAGGGGGTAGAGCAGCAGCTTGTACAGGGCGCCGAGCACGCCGAGGACGCAGAGCAGAGCCAGCCAGATACCCGAGGGAGAATCCAGGGTGATGGGCGATTTGAAGCTCAGCCAGTGCAGGATGACGATCAGGAACAGCGGGCCGGAGAGCTTGTGCCACCAGCGCCACTGGCTGTAGGGAATGTTGCGGTTCAGTGCCAGCAGCACGATCAGGCCCAGGGCCACGTAGCTCAGCTGGCGGACCAGGCGCGTCCAGTATTTGGACAGTTCGAGGATCGGCACGCTGTTCCATTCATCCAGGTTGGCCTTGAACACCAGGTGGTAGCTGGCGAATGCCAGGGCCCAGATGCCCAGCCACTTGTGCGCCTCGTAGACCCGGTCAAGGCCGCCGAACAGCCGTTCGACCCAGCCCCAGCGGCTGGCCAGCAGGCAGGACATCGCCATGTAGGCCAGGGCTGCGGTGCCCAGGATCATGCTCAGGGTGGCCGAGGTCAGCCAGGTGGCGGAAGGGATCTCCAGCAGCAGGGTGACCGTGGTGATCAGCAGGATGCCGACAAGTGTGTGCCAGGTTTTCAAAGTGCATGACTCCGGTGAGGAAATGCCGTCATGGCGCAGCAAAGGGCGCGATGCATAAAGTGGATATGACAGGTTCAAAGCCAAAGGCTGGGTGGAATGTTAACGCTTTGGCGAGTATTCGTGGTGATCTGGGTCATCGGCCTGGCGCCGATAAAGTGTTGAAAATGATCGACTATCACTCGCATTCCGATTCCCCGGCCACCGCTTGCGCAGGCGCTGGCAGGCGGCCAAGGGCCCCTGAACCGGGCAGTGCTCTTGCGGGCGCCTTCGCTGGCAAGCCAGCTCCTACAGGGTTGTGGGAAAGGTCAACCCACTTGTAGGAGCCGGCTTGCCGGCGAAAGGGCCTCCAAGCCGGATGCCAGCCTCGTAAACGCCTTCTACAGGTGTTGCTTGCGGCGGGTGGCGGCTTCGCGGACGGCGGGGATGATCCAGCGCCCATAGTCGACGGTGTCGTAATAAGGGTCGTAGCCACGGTTGAGGAAGGTGGTCACGCCCAGGTCGACGTAGTCCAGCAGGGCCTGGACCACGGTCTCCGGCGTGCCCACCAGGGCGGTGGTGTCGCCGTAGGCGCCAACGGCGCTGGCGGTGGGCATCCACAGGGCGCGGTCATGGCGGTCGCCGCGGGCTGCGGCCGCCAGCAGGCGTTCGGAGCCGGTGCCCTTGAGGCGCTTCTGCCAGGGGCTGCCGGCGGCGAACTGCGGGTTGGCGCGGATCTGCGCCAGGATCTGTTCGGCCCGTTGCCAGGCCAACTCCTCGGTGGCCCCCAGGATCAGCCGCACCGAGAGGCTGACCCGGGGCGCGGCCACCCCCGCGGCGCTGGCCGCGGCCTTGAGTTTGCCGATCTGTTCGGCTACCCCCTCCAGGGGCTCGCCCCACAGGGCGTAGAGGTCGGCGTGCTTGACCGCGATCTGGTAGGCGATGTCCGAGGAGCCGCCAAAAGAGATGGGGATGTGCGGCTGCTGCAGCGGCTTGACCGGGGAAAACGCGCCCTTGAGGTTGAAGTAGCGACCTTCGAAGTCGAAGGGTTCTTCGGCGGTCCAGGTGCGGCGCACGATCTCCAGGTACTCGTCGGTGCGTCGATAGCGCTCGGTCTTGTCCAGCAGGGTGTCGCCTTCCTGGGGCTCGGCAGTGATGCCGGTAATGGCATGCAGGCGGATGCGCCCGCCGCCGGTGGTGTGGTCCAGGGTGGCGAAGGCCCGGGCCGCCACGGTGGGGGCGCTGAGGGCCGGGCGGTGGGCAATCATGAAGCCCAGGCGCTCGGTGTGGGCCGCGGCGTAGGCGGCAATCTGCAGGCTATCGGCGCTGCCCGGGCCGCTGGCGATCAGCACTCGGTCAAAGCCCGCGTGTTCGTGGGCGCGCGCGTGCTCGCGGATGAATGCCAGGTCGAAGTCCGGGCTGCGCACGCCGCGGGTTTCGGACCATTGGCGGGGAAAGATCATGCCGACGAATTCAATGCTCATGGGGAGTGTCCTGAGGTCGCAGAAGAAGGAAAGTGCCTAGAAGCGGTAGTCCACCTGGGCCAGCACGGTGCGTCCGGGCATGGGCTGCAGGAAGGTATTGGTGGAGCCGGCCAGGCCGCTGACGAAGTTCAGTTCGTTGGTCAGGTTGAGCACCCGCAGGGTGGTGCTCCACTGGGGCTGGCGGTAGTACAGGGCCAGGTCGAGGTTGTATTCGTCGGGGACCTTCACCGTTTTGCTCAGGTTCAGGTACCAGCTGCTGGTCCACCAGCCGGAGAGCTCGGCGCCAAAGCCCGAGTCGATGCGGTAGTCGAGGTAGCCGCTGGCGGTGTACTCGGGGATCTGCACCGCGTCGAAGCGCCCGGAGGGCCGCTGGTTGAGGCTGTTGTTGTCGCCGAACACGGTGCCGTTGTCGGGGATGAACCCGGCGGAGGCGAAGCCGGCCTGGGAGGTGAATTCGTTGTAGGCGCTGAGCCGGGACAGGTTGAGGCCGCTGCGCAGGTGCGGGTCTGGCTGGTAGCGCAGGGTCGCCTCGGTGCCCTTGATGATCAGCCGGGCGATGTTGTTGTTGCTGTCCGGGGACTGGTCCCGGGCCTGCTTGAAGGTGGCCAGGGTCATGAACAGCTGGTCGGGGATGGCTTCGACCTTCAGCCCCAGTTCATGCAGCACGCTCAGGCTCTGGAACGCCAGGGGGTTGAGCTGGTTGGCGCCACTGCCGCTGCCCCAGCCCAGGCCGTTGGAGAAGAACCCGGTGTTGACCGCCAGGGAGCGGTCGAAGGTGTAGTACAGGGTGCTGTTCTCGGTGGGTTTGACGTAGGGGCTGACCTGGAACGCGAACAGCCGGTAGTTGTGGCTGTCGCGCCGGTCGCTGCCACCTGCAAGGACGAAGGGGTTGTCGATCCGGGCGTCGATCCAGCTGCGGCTGGCACCGATGTTCAGGCCCACCCGCTCGCCCAGGCGCAGGTTGTGCTGGCTGAACAGGGTCTTGGTGGTCCAGGTGCTTTCGGCGGTGTAGGGCGCCAGGGATTCGGCGTACAGGCCGTGGCCGGCGGGGTACATGGCCGCCAGGTTGAGCCAGCCGTAGTAGTTGGAGTATTGCGGCACCCCGGGTTGGCCGATCCAGGCGCCGTTGCCGCCGGCCGGGTTGCTGCCGGTGAGCCCCAGCAGGTCGCCGGGGTTCTTGCCCGAAGGGTCCAGGGTCAGGTCGTAGGCGTTGATGGTGGAGCCGAAATGATTGTTGGCGGCGATCGACTGGTTGAACTCGCGGCGGTAGATCAGCCCGCTATTGCTGTCGTCCCGCAGGGCCAGGCCGCCGATCCGGGTTTCATTGCCCAAGCGCAGCTCGAAGCGGTTGTCCAGCAGGTTGTCCCGGGATTGCACCTGGAACGCCCCGACTGCGTCGGTGAGGTCCCGGGAGCGCTGGTAGAAGGTGCTGTTGGCCAGGGTCACGCTGGGGGACAGGTCGCCCTCGATGCGCAGTTGGGTGGTGAAGCGCCGTGAACTGCTCTGGTCTTCGCCGCGCTGGCCGGCCTGTGGCGACAGGGAAGTCAAGCCGTTGCCCGCCAGGCTCGGGTCATAGACCCAGCCGCGCAGGGTGCCGGGGCTGGCCTGGGTGTTGGGCGAGGCCGCCTGGAAGCTGCCATCCACCACGCTGTACTGGCCCTGGGCGTTGCGTTGGCGCTGCACCCAGCCCAGGGTCGGCGCATTGGCGGCACCGGAGGCCAGCACCGGCGACCACAGGGTATTGCCGTTCTGGATGATCGGCGTGGCGCGGCCGGCGTAATACTTGCCGCTGTCCACCAGTTGTTGGGTGGCGCGGTTCCAGCCGTGGGTGATGTTGTAGTCGTAGTAGTTGTCGTAGCTGGCATTCCAGTCCACCCGCAGGTTGTCGTTGCGCCAGGCCAGGGCCCCGTAGAAGGCATCGAAATTGTTGTCGACGTTGTCGTAGTAGTCCTGCTGGCGCTGCTGGGTGATGCTCACCCGGTAGGCCAGCTGGTCGCTCAGGGGGCCGGTGTTGTCGATGCTGAATTTGCGCGAGTCGCGGGACTGGCCGTCCGGCACCCAGGCACCGAGCTCGCCGCTGAGGCGGGTCTTGAACCCGCTGAAATCGGGTTTCTTGCTCAGGTAGTTGACGTAGCCGCCGCTGCCGGACACCGAACCGTAGGTCACCGAAGAAGGCCCAGCGACGATGTCCGCGCCCTCGTAGGCGTTGAAGTTGGCCGGATGGCGTACGCCATAGGCGCGCTGGCCGTCCTGGAACACTTCCGAGCCCTGGGCGCGGAACTGCGGGGCGATACCGGCGTTCTGCCCGCCACCGCGGGTGATGCCCGGGGCGTACTTGACCAGGTCGTCGGCGCTGCGGATCGGGTCGTTGGCCAGTTGTTCGGCGTTGACCTGGGTGATCGAGCGCGGGGTGTCCAGGACCTTGGTTTCGGTGCCGCCATACACCGAGGTCGGTGGCCGGGTGGGCAGGGCATCGTCATCGGCCTGGCTGCTGGCCTGGACGGTGACGGTTTGCAACTGGGTATCGGCGGCGAAGAGCGGCGGCGCCAGGGAAGAAAACACCGTTACGGCCAGGGCCGGGCCGAATGCGGGGCGAGCGAAGGCGTTGGAGGGCATGGCACATGAGCCTCATATTGAATCGCATGAATGTTCTGTAGGAGCCGGCTTGCCGGCGAAGGGGGCCTGGAGGCTCGCGGTGCTCTTGCGGGCGCCTTCGCTGGCAAGCCAGCTCCTACGGTCGGGCGGTGGGTCAGGCGCTGTCGTTGAGCCACAACCTTTCGAAACGCCAGGTGCTGAACAGCGACTGTTCTTCCCGGGCGCCGCCCACGCGGGTGGAGACGCTGTCCAGCAGATCGGCGTAGCCCCAGATCAGCATGCCGCCCCGTTCGTACTGGATCTGCTGGGCCTGGTGCACCAGGGCCGTGCGTCGTTGCAGGTCGGGTTGGGCCATGGCCGCGAGAAACACCTCGCTGAACTGCGGGTCGTTGAAGTGGGTCTTGTTGGATACGGCAAAGGGCGCGTCGGTGTGGATGGCGCTGGCCAGGAACGGCGCGCCGATGCTGCCGCCGGTGCTCAGGGTCCAGTCGTTGCGTTGCGGGCCCTGGAAGGTCGCCAGGTCCACTTGCTTGACCTTGAGGGTCACGCCGATGCGCTTGGCCTGTTCGGCCAGCACCAGGGCCGAGGTCAGGGCCGGCCCCGGGGTGGTCACCAGTTCCAGCTCGAGGTTTTCCTGGCCGGCCTCCTTGAGCAGTTGCGCCGCACGCTGCGGGTCGTGGGGGCGGGGCCCCAGGCTGTGGTTGAAGGTCGGATCGCTGGGGGCATAGAGGTCGTTGGCCACCCGGCCCTGGCCGTTCAGGGCGCGGCGCACCAGCTCCTCGCGATCCGCCAGCAGGCGGAAAGCCTCACGCACCCTGGGGTCGTTGAACGGCGGCTTGTCCAGGTTCATGTCGAAGGACAGCCAGTTGCCGGTCACCGATTTCAGCAGCCGCACCCGCGGGTCGCGCTGCAGGACTTGCAACTGTTCGGTGGGCATCACGTTGGCCATGTCGATCTGCCCGGAACGCAGGGCCGCCAGGCGCGCCACCTGATCCTTGAAGTCGATGATCTCCAGTTCGTCGGCGTAGGGCTGGCCGTCCTTGTAGTAGTTGTCGAAGCGGGTGAACAGCGAGCGCTGGCCGGGGGTGAAGCTTTTCAGCTTGTAGGGGCCGGCACCCACCGGGTTGGTCACCGGGTGATAGTCCACCGGGACGATGCCACCGAAGTTGACCCAGGTTTCCGCCAGGGGCATGTAGCTGCGGCCCTCGCGAAAGCTCAGGCGCACAGTGCGCTCATCGAGCTTTTGCAGGTTGTCGCGATCGACCCAGTGCAGCAGCGCCGCGTAGGGCGAGGCCAGCTGCGGGTCGGTGAGGCGGCGGATGGAGAAGATCAGGTCATCGGCGTCGATGCTCTTGCCGTGGTGGAATTCCAGGCCCTGGCGCAGGCGCAGGGTCCAGCTGCTGGCATCGGCATTGGGTTCGGCGAACTCCGCCAGGGCCAGGCGTGGCTGCATCTGCTCGTCCCATTCCCAGAGTTTGCTGTACAGCGCGAAGCCTCGGACGATGCCGCTGCCGATGGGTTTGTGGGCGTCCAGGTTGCCGCTCTGGTTGCCGTCGAGAATCCCCAGGCGCAGGCGCCCGCCGTAGCGCGGCTGGTCGCTGGCGACCGTGCCCAGGGTGCTGGAATTGTCCGCGTCGCAACCGGCCAGCAGGCTGCTGCCCAGCAGCAGGCCGCCGCCGAACAGTGCGCTGTGGCCGAGAAAACGACGGCGGCTCAAGCCCGAGTAGTCCTGGCTCATGGCGTCAGGCTCCTGCCGGGCCGTTGGCGCTGCGCAGCTCCAGCGGCGCTTGCGGCTGACGGCTCAGGGCCGCGCGCTCGCCGCGAAAGTGCGGCAGGATGTGCTCGCCCAGGCGGTAGGCTTCCTCCAGGTGCGGGTAGCCGGCGAGGAAGAACAGGTCGATACCGATGGCGTGGTACTCGCGGATCCGCGCCACCACGTTTTCGTAGCTGCCCACCAGGGCGCAGCCCGGCGGTATGCCGATGTAGCCGAAGCCGGTCCAGACATTGGGGTGGATGAAGAAATCCTCGAAGCCCTGGGTCTCGTTCTTCTGTGCGAAGCCGTTCTCGTAGCTGAGCTTGCGCGCGGTGCGCAGCCCGGCATGGGCGGCCACGGCCTTGACCGCGCCCTTGGCGATGCCCTCGTCGAAGAAGCGCTTGGCCTCGGTGCGCGCCAGTTCCTCGGTTTCCCGGGTGATGACGTCGATCGACAGGCCGAAGCGGATATCGCTGCGGCCGTACTGCAAGGCGCGCTCACGAATATCGGCGATCAACGCGGCGATCTCGTCCGGGTGCTCGGCGCGCATCAGGTAGAAATCGGCATGCTTGGCGGCGAATTCCCGAGCGGCGATGGACGATCCCGCGGTGCAGATCAGCGGCAGCTCGGCCTTCGTCAAGGGGCCGCGCAGGCCGCCGCCTTCGGCGCGGTAGAACTGGCCCTGGTAGTGGAAGTTCTCGTTGTGCCAGTAGCCCTTGACCACGTCCATGAACTCGGTGGCACGGGCATAGCGCTCATCGTGGTCGCTGAAGTCGCCGACCTGGCGCTGAATGGCGTCCGAGCCGCCGTTGATGATGTTCCACACCAGGCGATTGCCGGTGGCGCGCTGGTAGGTGGCGGCCTGCTGCACCGCAACCCAGGGCGTGTAGTGATAGGGCTGGAAGGCGGTGACGAACTTCAGGGTGCGGGTTTCCCGGGCCAGCAGCGAGCACACGGTCCAGGGCTCTTCGCCGGAGGGCGCGTTGACCATCAGCGCGCCGCCGAAGCCGTTGATTTCCGCGGCCCGGGCGATCTGCCCCAGGTAGTCGATGTAGGTGAAGTGGTCGCCGACGCTGAAGCCTGAGACGGCACCGGTGCTGGGCCCGCCCCGGTGCCAGTCGCCGCGGTTGCGCGGGTCGCCGGGGAGGAACTGGGTTTCGCCGTGCAGGGGCAGGCGGGTGAAGAATTCGATGCTCATGGCTGGGCCTCCTGGCTATTGCACGCTGGGGTTGCAGACGGGGGTAATGGCTTGGCCGTTGATCACCTTGTGGGCGAACGGCACCGAGTCCTTGAGGGAGGCATTGACCGTTTCACTGTGGCCCAGGCCCTTGTACAAGTGGCCCTCGACCACCGAGCCGGCCTTGCAGGCGTCCTGCATCAGGGCCACCTGGGTGGCGGCGGCCGGGGTCTTGTCCTCGGCGCCGGTGCCGATGAACACCGGCTGGGCGGTTTTCAGGGTCGGGTAGGACACTTGTTTCTGCCAGGCCGCCAGTTGGCTGCCCTGATAGTCCTTCTTGGCGTTGGCCGGGGTCAGGCCGACCCCCACCACGTCGCTGACCAGGGACGCCAGGCAACTGGTACGGGCCTGCTCGAACAGCGGCAGGGCCTTGTCGGTGTAGAAGTCCCGGGGGTTGATGCTCGGGTCGTACTGCTGGGCCGCCAGCAGGGTGTAGAAGCCGTAGGCCAGGGAGGCATCGACCTTGTTCGGGTCCTGCTCGCCGACATTCTTCGCGCCGATGGTGTAGATCACCCCGGTGCCGATGCTGCCCTTGACCCCCAGGTCCGGTGCGTAGGTGGAGGCGTAGGCGGCCGAGGCGAAGGCGCCGGCGCCGCCCTGGGACTGGCCGACGATCAGTACCTTGTTGGCCAGCCCGGGCACCCCGGCGACCACGGCTTTGGCGGCGTCGAGAATGCCGTAGGCGGCCATGCGGTTGTTCAGCAGCGGATGGCCGCCGGGCACGCCCAGGCCCTGGTAGTCGGTGGCGACAATGGCAAAGCCTTCGTCCAGCCAGCGGCTCAGGTACTGCACGTCACGGTAGGAGCGGCCCTGCCAGGACGGCGCGCAGACATCCGCCACGCCCACCGTGCCATGGCCCCAGGAGGCCACCGGCCAGCCGCCGGCCGGGGCCTTGCCCTTGGGCAGGAACAAGGTGCCGGAGACCACCACCGGGGTCTTGCCGTCGATGCCGTCGGTGGAGCTATAGAGAATCCGTTGCGCGCTGGCGGCGTTGGGCAGGCTCAGGGTGGCTTCCAGGGGTTCGCTGCGCAGCAGCTTGCCCGGGGTCGGGGGGATCGCGTCCTGCCAGGTGTAGAAGGCCGAGACCCGGCCGTCGCCCTGCAACGGGTCGGGCTTGGGCGCGTAGGTCGGGCCGGCCAGGGCCGACAGGGAGAGCGCCAGGAGGCTCAGGCCAAAGGTGAATTTTGCGGACAGTTTCATCAAGAAGACTCGTGCTCAGGGTTCAGGGATGGGTGGCGACCTGGCCGCGCAGGGCGGGCCAGTAATCACTCAGGTGCAGATCGATCAGTGCCTGGTTGGTGAAACTGGTGGCCAGGGCCGGGGTGATGTCGTAGGGCGTGCGGATCAGCTGGTTGGCCAGGGCGTAGTCGCTCAGCGCCTGATAGTGGGCCTTGAGCTGCTGGTCGCTCTTGGGCGCCCAGCGCTCCTTCCAGGCCACCGGGTCGCCCTGGTCGTCGCGGCGCAGCACGCTCTCGGCGGTGCCGGCGCGGGAGGACAGTTGGTAGTAGGCGTCCTGGTTCTGTTCCTGGGAAATCCACCAGGCGGCCTTGACCCAGGCGGTGGCCAGCAGTTGGGTAACCTCCGGGTGCTGCTCGATGAAACTGTCGGTGCCCCAGAGGTCGGAGACCAGGCGCCAGTCATTGGCCCCTTGCTTGGTGGACCAGATGATCCGGCCCACGCCCTTGTCTTCCAGGGCATAGGCCTCGCTGAGCAGCACCGCGGCGTCGACCTTGCCGGCGGACACCGCCGCCGCACCGACCTGGGGGTTGAGGTTGGCGATCTTGAAGTCGTCGAGCTTCAGGCCCTTGCTGGCCAGGAAGTTGCTGAAGGCGAACTCCCAGGGCCGGCCGCGATGCAGGGCCAGGCGCTGGCCCTTGAGGTCCTCGATGCTCTTGGCCGTGGACTGGGTGGGCACCACCAGGTAGATATTGTTGCCGCTGCCGCCGGGCACGATCAGCTTGCCGGGCACGCCGCCGGCGCCAGCGATCACCGACGGCAGGTCGCCACGCACGGCGAAGTCGATGCTGTTGTTGCTGAAGCCTTCGTTGATCTGCGGCCCGGCGCCGGCGTGGGGCAGGGCGATCCACTGCAGCTTGATCCCGCGCTGGCTCAGTTGCTGTTCCAGCCAGCCATCCTCGATCACCCGCCCGGCGATGCCGCCGAACACCGGCTTGCCGCCCTGGGTGAAGGCGACGATGGCAATCTTCACCGACTCGGGGGCCGGGTTGGCCAGGGCCGTGACACTGATCAGCAGCCCGGCCATAACGGCCAGGGTATTGCGCCATAAACCTTGCATTGCACTCTCCCTCAAAAAATAAGCCCTCAGCCCCGCCAGCCCTGCGCCGGATATCGCGGTGTTTCCTGTAGGAGCCGGCTTGCCGGCGAAGAGGGCCCTTGAGCCTTGCCTCGCCCTTGCGGGCGCCTTCGCTGGCAAGCCAGCTCCTGCAACAGATATCGCGGTGTTCTCCTGTAGGAGCCGGCTTGCCGGCGAAGAGGCCCTTGAACCTTGCCTCGCCCTTGCGGACGCCTTCGCTGGCAAGCCAGCTCCTACGAGGGGCGGTGGTGGGTACTGGTGTCGGAAGGGATAGAGCAGATTGCATGCCAGGGCCGCTACAAAGCGCTGCAGGCCTTGCCTGGCAAGGGCTTCAGGCAGATCGACAGGCCCTGGCCCAAGCCGCCGCTGCTGATCTGCGAACAGGCAGGTGCTGGCCGATTGCTGCTCCAGCAGCAGGTGGGGAGCACCCTTCAGATATATTCATAAAAGGAATATCTAAAGATCAATTAATAATTATTTAGTCTAAATATCTTCGTGCACTATTGAGCCCGCGCTTTTACTGCCAGGAATGCACCATGTCGCTGATCACTCATCCAAACGCCCGTGAATTGACCAAATCGGTACGGGCCACCGTTCTGGTGTTCAAGGACCCGCGCTCCCAGGAATTGCTCAGTCGCATCGAGCGCCTGGCCCCCAGTGAGGCCAATACCCTGATCATTGGCGAGACCGGCACCGGCAAGGAACTGGTGGCGCGCCACATCCATCACCTGAGCCGCCGCGGGCGCGAGCCCTTTGTCGCGGTGAACTGCGGGGCCTTTGCCGAAACCCTGGTGGAAAGCGAACTCTTCGGCCATGAGAAAGGCGCCTTTACCGGTGCCACCACCCATAAGGCCGGCTGGTTCGAAGCGGCCAACGGCGGCACGCTGTTTCTCGACGAGATCGGCGACTTGCCGCTGAACATGCAGGTCAAGCTGCTGCGGGTACTGCAGGAGCGAGAAGTGGTGCGCCTGGGCTCGCGCACGCCGATCCCGATCAATGTGCGGCTGGTGGCGGCCACCAACGTCAACCTCGCCGATGCGGTGGTGGCCGGGCATTTTCGTGAAGACCTGTTCTACCGCCTGCACGTGGCCACCATCCGCCTGCCGCCGCTGCGCGAGCGCCCGGGGGACATCCTGCCCCTGGCCGAATTCTTCCTTGAGGAACACTGCCAGCGCCTGGGCTACAACCGTGCCTCGCTGACCGAAGAGGCTGAACGCAAGCTGCTGGAGCACAGCTGGCCGGGCAACATTCGCGAACTGGAAAATGCCATCCACCACGCCTTGCTGGTGTGCCGCCAGCAGCGGGTGGCACCGGGGGATCTGCACCTGGTGGACATGCGCTCCTCCGGCATCCGCCAGGAACAGGCGCCCCTGGCCGTCCCGGGGCCTCAGGCGCCGGCAGACCTGGGCCGGGCCTTGCAGGCGCTGTTCGAGCAGAACATTCCCGACCTGTACGAGCACATCGAGGAAACGATCTTTCGCGAGGCCTATCGCTACTGCCATGGCAACCAGTTGCAGACCGGGCGCCTGCTCAACATCAGCCGCAACATCGTGCGCGCCCGGCTGGAAAAGATCGGCGAGTTGAACAAGCCCCTGGCGACTTCCGCTTCCTAGATCCGCTTCCTAGATCCGCTTCCTGGACCCGAGAACCGGCCCGGGGCTTTTTTTTGCCCGGGCCGGTTGACGCCTGCCGGCTTGATCTTTAGTCTTTGGAACGATCATTCCAGAAAGGTAATAGCCGTGCGTCCCAAGGAGTTCGACCCCGAGCAGATTGCCGATGCGGCCATGCAGGTGTTCTGGCAGCGCGGTTACGCCGCCACGTCCATTCAGGACCTGGTGGAAGGCACCGGCCTGAGCCGCAGCAGCCTGTACAACGCCTTCGACAGCAAGCACGGCCTGTACACCTGTGCCCTCAAGCGCTACCAGCAGATGACCAGCGCCAATATCGAGCTGCTGGGCGCCGACGCACCCGCCAGGGAACTGGTCCGGCGATTGCTGATGCGCATCGTCGACAACGAGCTGGAAGACACCCGGCGCCTGGGCTGCCTGGCGGCCAATGCCTCCCTGGAAATGGCCGGGCAGGACGCGGCGGTGGCTCAGCTCGTTGCGCAGAATTTCCAGCGTATCGAGGCGGCCCTGGAGCAGGTGCTGCGTCGCGGCCAGGAGCAGGGGGAGATCGACCCGCAGAAGAATCCCCGGGCCCTGGCCAGCTTTGTGGTGTGCACCGTGCAGGGCTTGCGGGTGCTGGCCAAGGGCAGCCTGGCGGAGCAACGACGCCAGCGCCTGCTGGATGTGGTCGAGGTGGTCCTGGCCAGCCTGTAGCAGCCGGCCTGCCGGCGAAGGGCCCCTCACAATCTGCATCAGGTTCCAGGGCGTCTTCGCTGGCAAGCCAGCGCCTATAGGGCTGGTCTTTTTTTTGCCTTTTATTGGAATGATCATTCCATAATTGATTCAACACGGGAGAGACACAGATGGCCAAGCAACCAGGATCCATTGCGGTATTAGGCATCGGCATTATGGGCGCCGCAGTGGCGCGCAATCTGCGGCGCAAGGGCTTTGCGGTACGGGCCTGGAACCGCACGCTGCAACGGGCCCAGGCGCTGATCGCGGACGATATCCAGGTATTTGCCGAGCCCGCCGAGGCGGTACGCGGGGCGCAAGTGATCATCACCCTGGGCAAGGACGGCGCCGCCGTGCTGCAAGCCATGCAGCAGGCACGGGACGGTTTCGAGCCTGGGGCGCTCTGGCTGCAGATGGCCACCGTGGGGATCGAGGCCAACGACGAACTGCAAGGCTTTGCCCGGGATGGCGGGCTGGTCTTCTACGATGCCCCGGTGCTGGGCACGCGCCAGCCTGCGGAGCAGGGCCAGTTGGTGGTATTGGGCGCGGGCCCCGAGGCTCATCGGCCGGCGTTGCAGCCGTTGCTGGAGGCCATCGCCAAGCGTGTGCTCTGGGTTGCCGAACAGCCGGGAGCCGGCAGCCGCCTGAAGCTGGCCCTCAACAGCTGGGTGCTGGCCCTGACCCACGGCGCCGCGGAAAGCCTGGCCCTGGCCAAGGGGCTGGGGCTGGACCCGGCGCTGGTGGTGGAACTGGTCAGCGGCGGGCCCCTGGACAGCGGCTATTTCCAGGCCAAGACCCGGGCCATGCTCAGTGGCGACTACAGCCCGAGCTTTACCCTGGCCAACGCCCTGAAAGACGCCGAATTGATGGTGGCGGCGGCCGCCAGAGCCGGGGTCCGGCTGGATCTGGCCGAGGCCGGAATCCAGCGTTTCCAGCGTGCCCTGGAGCAGGGCCATGGCGACAAGGACATGGCGGCCTCCTACCTCGGCTGAGTGGTTTCTTCTAGCGCTGATGCAGGCGCTGGCTTGCCAGCGAAGGCGCCCGTGGGTCGGGCGCAGGGGCTGAGGGCCTCTTCGCCGGCAAGCCGGCTCCTACGGGAGCCTGCGCGGTGTATCTGCCTGCTGTATGAGCTGGCTTGCCAGCGAAGGTGCCCGTGAGTCGGGCACAGGGGCTGAGGGCCTTTTCGCCGGCAAGCCGGCTCCTACGGGAGCCTGCGCGGTGTATCTGCCTGCTGTAGGAGCTGGCTTGCCAGCGAAGGCGCCCGTGAGTCGGGCGCAGGGTCTGAGGCCCATTCGCCGGCAAGCCGGTTCCTGCGGTGATCTCTGGTTTTCTTGTGTGAGCATTCTTTCATGAACATTTGCGTACCTTTGCCGACCGCCTCCAGCAGGTTGCCGGTCTGGCGCCTGCTGGCCTTTACCCTGGCCGGTTTCATCGCCATCGTCACTGAGACGCTGCCTGCCGGGCTGTTGCCGCAGATCAGCCAGGGCCTGGGCATCAGCGAGGCCATGGCCGGGCAGTTGATCAGCCTGTATGCCCTGGGCTCGGTGGCGGCGGCGATTCCGCTGATCGCCGCCACTCGCAGTTGGCGCCGTAGGCCCCTGCTGTTGCTGGCTATCGGCGGCCTGTTGCTGTTCAACAGCCTGACCGCGTTGTCGACCCACTACCTGCTGACCCTGGCCGCGCGCTTTGCCGCGGGCATGGCGGCGGGGCTGGTCTGGGGCCTGCTGGCCGGCTATGCCCGGCGTCTGGTGGTGCCCGAGTTGCAGGGCCGGGCCCTGGCGGTGGTGGGCGTTGGCCAGCCGATCGCGCTGTGCCTGGGGGTGCCCCTGGGGGCCTGGCTGGGCACCCGCATGGATTGGCCGCAGATCTTCTGGGGGCTGTCGCTACTGGCTCTGCTGCTGTGGTTCTGGGTGCGCCTGGCAGTGCCGGACTACCCCGGCCAGCCGGCCCACCAGCGCCAGCCGATCGCGCGGATCTTTCTCACCCGGGGCCTGCCCCAGGCGCTGCTGGTGATCTTCGTGTGGATCCTGGCCCACAACATCCTCTACACCTATATCGCGCCGTTCCTCGCGTCCCTGGGCCTGGCGGCCTCTCTCGACCGGGCGCTGCTGGTGTTCGGCCTGGCCTCCCTGGTGGGGATCTGGTTCACCGGGCTCGGGGTCGACCGCTGGCTGCGCGGGCTGACCCTGTGCAGCCTCGCCGGTTTCGCCCTGGCGTGCCTGCTGCTGGGGATCGCTGCCAGCCAGCCCTGGCTGGCCTGGCTCGGCATTGGCGCCTGGGGCCTGACCTTCGGTGGCGCCCCGACCTTGCTCCAGACCGCCGTGGCGGATGTGGCCGGGGAGGGGGCGGATGTCGCGCAATCGATGCTGGTGACCATCTTCAACCTGGGAATTGCCTGCGGGGGTATGGTCGGCGGCCTGCTCTTGCAACGCTATGGCGCGGCGTCTTTTCCCTGGGCCATGGCCGCCCTGGCGCTGGTGGGCCTGATGCTGGTCTGGGGCGCGCGCAGCCATGCCTTCAAGCCGGGTCAGCGCTCTGCCTGCTGCGCCTGAGGTTGGGCGTCGCGAGCCTGTTGCAGCAGGCTCGCCCATTCATTGGCGAAGCGGTGGCAGTCCCCGGGCCAGCGTGCGGTCAGCAGATTGCGGTCGCGGACCACAAAACCGCGCTCGGGGTGCTCTGCCGAATCCCGCCGGGGCAGCCAGGGCCCGGGCAGAAAATCCGCCGGGCTGGCCAGGGCCGCCTTGATCTCTTGCTCGACGCTGTGGTCGTAGGTGCGGTAGTAGCGCCCCAGCCACGGCGCGGTGACCAGCCAGGCCGCCAATTCCATGGGGCCGGCCAGCAGGGCGGTGACCTTGCGCCCATGGAGCACCGAGCGCCCGCTGGCCGGATCGATGCAGCGCGCCAGGGCCAGGGGGCCGTGGCACACCGCGGCCACGGGTTTGTCGGCCTGGAAGAAGGCCAGGATGATCCGCCGCACCTCCTCGGATTCCAACAGGCTGCGCATGCCCCGGGCGTGGCCGCCGGGAATCAGCAAGCCCTCGTAGGCCGCCGGGTCGACCCCGGCATAGGGCAGAGGGCTGCAAAAGGCCGGGTCGCGGGTCATGGCGTGGTAGCGCGCCAGGTCGGCCGCCGGGGTCATCAACAACGGGTTGAGCGGGCCGAACCCCAGGCTCACCAGGCGCGAATCGGCGTAGGCCGGCATCCCCAGGGGGGTGGCGAACTGCGCGGCAAAACCGGCGTCCCGGGCAGCCTGCCAGGGCAGGCTGCTTTCGCTGGGGTCGTAGTCGGCGTGGGGCAGCAGAATCAGGATCATCGCGCGGGCTCGCAGCACCTAAGGGTGCGTTGCAGGTTAGCAGCCCCGCCAGGGGATGCCGGCACGCCGCTGTTGCGCCGTGCCGGCATTTGTCACTTGGCCGCGGCGGCGCGGGTGCGTTCGATGTCCTGCACCAGGCCGTCGATGCGTTGCAGTTGCTCGCGGTTGTCGTGGTCCCAGGGGTGAAAGCCCGGCTTGAAGAACTGCAGCCAGGGCAGGGCGATCCGCGGGAACACCCCCTTGGGGCCGTAGAGGTACTTGACCACCTGCCACAACCCGCGCCAGTGGCCGCCGCGACGGCGGTCGGCGATCAGCATGCGCACATGGAAGTCGAACACCACCAGCCAGAAGCCCAGGGTGGTGAACAGCATGCTCGCGGTGCGGATCAGGTAACGCTTGGGCCCGGGCTTGATCACGCTGTTCCAGACGTCGTAGGACACGGCCTTGTGCTCGGTTTCCTCGAGGGCGTGCCACAGCCACATCTGCCGGTAGCCCGCCACCGAATTGCCGAAGCGGCTGGGGTCGCGCAGCAGCAGGTCGGCGAGGATTGCCGTGTAGTGTTCCAGGGCTACGGTGATCGCGAGGTTGAAGGCCGGCGGGAAGTGCTTCTTCTGGAAATCGAGGAAGAAGCGCAACCGCCGGTCCAGCAGATGGGCCGGCAGCCCGGCGTCCTGCAGCAGGTCGTTGTAGCGCAGGTGCTCGCGGCTGTGCATGGCTTCCTGGCCGATGAAACCCTGGATCTGGCGCTTGAGCTCGGGGTCGTGAATCTGTTCGCGGTAGTGGCGCACGCTGTCCATGAAGAACAGCTCGCCGGAAGGAAACAGCAGGGACAACGCATTGAAGAAGTGGGTCACGTGGCTGCCTTGCTCGTGCCAGTCGCAGGCGCGTTCGGCAGGCAGTTCGACCTTGATGTCGCGGCGGATGGGCAGCATGGCTGTCGCTCCTCTAGACATGAAAAAGGGTGGGCGGCGCTACAGGCCGCGTTCGTCCTGGGGCTCGTAGACCGCCGGCCGCGTGTTGCCCGGCTTGGGCGCCATGCGCCGGCTGGCCCACACCACCAGGGCCTGGTAGGCGCTGGGCAGCAAGCGGATGAACAGGTCGAGCAAGTGCGCGTCGCGGCCGATCAGCACCCGGCGCTTGTTCTTGCGCACCCCCAGCAGGATCACCTTGGCGGCGGTTTCGGCAGAGGTGATGAAGAGTTTTTCGAAGTCGTCCCGGGCCTGCTGCTCGTTGTCGATCAGGAAACCCTTGACGTTGTCGCTGATGCGGCTGGTGCGGGCGATATCGGTGCGGATGCCCCCCGGATGCACGCAGGTGGCAGAGACCCCGTGGCCTTGCAGGTCCAGCTCCTGGCGCAGGGATTCGGTAAAGCCGCGCACGGCGAACTTGGTGGCGTTGTAGCCGCTCATGCCGGGCTGGGAGAACAGCCCGAAGACGCTGGAGGTGTTGATGATATGGCCGTCGCCGGATTGCCTGAGGTACGGCAGGAAGGCCTGGGTGCCGTGGACCACGCCCCAGAAGTTGACGTCCACTATCCACTCCAGGTCCGCCAGGCTCGAACCTTCCACGGTGCTCGACAGCGCCACCCCGGCGTTGTTGAAGATCAGGTTGATCTGGCCGTGTTCGGCGGCGCTGGCGGCGGCCCAGGCGAACATCGCCTCGCGGTCGCCGACGTCCAGTTCCTGGCTGCTGATGCGCAGCGGCAACAGGGTCGCGGCCCGGGCCTGGGCCACGGTCTGTGCCAGGCCCTGGGGGTTCTTGTCGGCCAGGGCCAGGTGACAGCCCTCACGGGCCAGGGCGACGGCCAGGGCGCGGCCCATGCCGGAGGCGGCGCCGGTGATGGCGGCGACTTTACCGTTAAAGTTTTTCATTGAGAGCGGCCTCTTCAAGGTGCAGGGGGCGCGCGGCGGCCGGTGCGGCGGCGGGCTGGGCGTGGGGCAGGTGGCTGGCCTGGTAGTCCTGCAGCTCGAAGTGCTGCAAGGTCTTCTTGAAGCTCCAGGTGGAGCCCGGCCAGAGGGTGGTGTTCTGCCCGCTGCGCGGGTCCAGGTACCAGCTGCGGCAGCCGCCAGTGGACCAGATGGCCCCGGCCAGGCGCTGTTGCAGGCGCTGGTTGTACTGGCTTTCGACCTGGGGCCGGACTTCGATGCTGGCGATACGTTCGCGCTGCATCTGGCCCAGGGCCTTGAGGATGTAGTCCACCTGGGCCTCGATCATCAGGATCATCGAGTTGTGCCCCAGGCCGGTGTTGGGGCCGACGATCATGAAGAAATTCGGAAAGCCCGGCAGGCAGGTGCCCAGGTAGGCGTGGGCCCCCCGGGCCCAGCTGTCCATCAGGTCCTGGCCGTGGCGGCCGAACAGCAGGCCTTGGGGAATCGGGTCGGTGGCCTGGAAACCGGTGCCGAAGATGATGCAGTCCACGGGGTGGCGGCTGCCGTCTGCAGTGATCACCGCGTCGCCGTCGATGCGCTGGATGTCATCAGTGATCAGCCGCACGTTGCCCCGGGTCAGGGCCGGGTAGTAGTCGTTGGAGATCAGGATGCGCTTGCAGCCGATGGTGTAGTCCGGGGTCAGGCGCTGGCGCAGCACCGGGTCGGGTACCTGTTTGCGCAGATGGCGCAGGGCCACGCGCTGCACCACCTTCATCAGTCTGGGCCGGCGGGCGAAGGCGATCACCCGGCTTTCCAGGGCCCAGTACAGCGCCGAGCGCACCAGCCGCTGGGTGAAGGGCAGGTGCTTGAAGGCCCAGCGTTCCACCGCGCTGAGCTCGCGGTCGGGCTTGGGCATGATCCACGGCGGGGTGCGCTGGAACAGCTTGAGCTGAGCCACCCGCGGGGCGATTTTCGGCACGAACTGGATGGCGCTGGCGCCGGTGCCGATCACCGCCACCCGCTTGCCTTGCAGGGCGTAGCGGTGATCCCACTGCTGGGAGTGAAACCGCTTGCCGGTGAAGGTGTCGAGCCCGGGGATGTCCGGGATCGCCGGGCGCGACAGGCCACCCATGCCGGAGATCAGTACCCGCGCACTGACTTCCCGACCATTGCTGAAGCGCAGGTGCCAGCGCTCCCGGGCTTCATCGAAGACCGCCTGTTGCAGGCCCATGTTGAAGTGCAGGTAGGGCGCCAGGGCGAAATCCCGGGCGCAGTTTTCCAGGTATTCGCGGATTTCCGGCTGGGGCGCGAACTGCCGGGTCCAGTTCGGGTTGGGCGCAAAAGAGAAGGAATAAACGTGGGATTGCACGTCGCAGGCGCAGCCGGGGTAGTGATTGTCGCGCCAGGTGCCCCCCAGGGACGCGGCGTGTTCGGCGACGAAGAAATCCTCTATCCCCGCTTGCTTGAGCTTGATCGCCATGCACAGCCCGGCGAAGCCGGCGCCGATGATGGCGATGTCAACGACCTCGGGGTCGTTGGGTGGCGAGTACGCATTCATGGTGTGTACCTCGATTGTAATGATGCTGCTGGGTGACTTTCGTCAGTGGGTGAAAACTCAGGATTGCACAATTTAAAATAATGTTTTAAAAATTAATTTAAATAAATTACCTGAAAATGTCACCTGCGCTGGTCGCCTGTGGATTTTGCGGGGCTCATCCAGGCCATGGGTGAGGCGTCACAGGCGGCACCAGGCCAGGGCGACACGCCACACCGCCAGGTCATTCCGATCACGGGCGAACGGCGCAGGGAAGCTGAGGGGGCGGGTTATGGAGTGGCTGGTAGCGGCAGCGGTATTCCTGGCGGTCAGTGCGGTGCTCTGGGTGGTGAGTTTTCGTATCAACCGCCGGATTGAAAGCCAGGTTCCGATCAACGGACGCTTTCTCGAGGTCGGTGGCGAGCGCATTCACTACACCGATGAGGGCAGGGGCCCGGCGCTATTGATGATCCATGGCCTGACCGGTTGCGGGCGCAACCTGACTCATTCCCTGGCCCCGCAACTGCGCGAACGCTTCCGGGTGATCACCATCGATCGTCCTGGTTCGGGCTATTCCACCCGGGCCCGGGGCGCCGCGGCAGACCTACCGGCCCAGGCCAGCCTGGTGGCCAGGTTCATTCGTACCCTGGACCTGGGCCAGCCGCTGGTGCTGGGGCATTCCCTGGGCGGTGCGGTGGCGCTGTCCCTGGCCCTGGACCATCGGCAATCGGTGTCCGGGCTGATCCTGGTGGCCCCCTTGACCCATCCGCAGCGCATGTTGCCGCTGGTGTTCCTGTCCCTGGCAGTGCGCCCGGCTTTCCTGCGGCGCTGGATGTCCCTGACCCTGGCGGCGCCCATGGCCATGCTCGGGCGCCGTGGCCTGGTCAAGTCGGTGTTCGCCCCGGACCCGGTGCCCGAGGATTTCGCCGAGCGTGGCGGCGGGTTGCTGGGGATGCGTTCGGACAGCTTCTACAGCGCCTCCAGCGAAATCGCCGTGGTCAACCGTTCGCTACCGGGCATGGTCAAGCATTACCCCAGCCTGAAGCTGCCGGTAGGGCTGATCTATGGCTCGGCGGACCCGGTGCTCAGTTACCGCCGGCACGGTGAGTCAATGGTCGGCAAGGTGCCGGGGCTGTCCCTGGAGATCGTCCAGGGCCGGGGCCACATGTTGCCCATCAGCGCAGTCGAGCGGGTGGTGGCCATGGTCCAGCACGTCGCTTCCCAGGCTGCGCCACAACGCAGCGCAACCATCCTGCACCCGCCGTTCGCGGCTTCAAGAGCAAGTTGAGGGCGTGGTGGGGGGCGGTTTCGAGCGCCCCTGCCGCGGCGTCGACAGCAGTTGTAAATGCTTCACGGGCGACATTCGAAACAAGCCGAAAAAATAGTTGACGAGCTAACGAACCCGAGCTATTTTTTTAAAAAAATGTTTTGAATGTTTTTTTTGAAAGTGCAATTGAGCGATTAAAAATAATGAAAATAACGCCATTTCACGCTTTTGTTTTTTCATCCCTTCACGCTCTGCACAGCGCAGCCGCGCTGTCCTTTATAGCACCTGTTTCGACTGCCATCCTGCGGAGGCTGCCATGACTGTTTCCGTGGCGGCACCCGGCGTCTGGACCGATAGCAAGCGTCACCTGTGGTGGCTGGGCACCTTGCCCATGATCACCCCTCTGCTGTCGGGGATCTTCGCCCTCACCACCGGGGTGCAAGTGTTCTGGTGGAGCGGGGTCCTGGTGATCTTCGGCCTGATCCCGCTGATTGACGGCCTGATGGGGGAAGATGCCAGCAATCCGCCTGAATCCGCCGTTCCCGATCTGGAAAAACAACCCTACTACCGCTTTATCGTCTACAGCTGTGCCGTGCTCTCGGTACTGTCTTTGGTGGTGACCGCCTGGATGGCCATCAGCGGGGTGGACTGGATCATCGCCGGCGGCCTGCTGCAACTGAGTGAACAACTGCACCTGCAAGGCAGCCTGGCGAGTTTCGCCGCCTTCCTCACCGAGCGTGCGCAACTGCACGGCAGTATCGGCTGGTTCACCTACCTGGGCATGGCGATGTCCACTGGCGCGGCCACCGGCATTGCCATCAACATCGCTCATGAGCTGGGGCACAAGAACCGCGGGATGGCCAAGTTCCTGGCCAAGCTGGCCCTGGCTTCGACCTTCTACGGGCACTTCTTCGTCGAGCACAACCGTGGCCACCATGTGCGGGTGGCCACCCCGGAGGACCCGGCCAGTTCACGCCTGGGCGAATCCTTCTGGAGTTTCCTGCCGCGCACCGTGTGGTTCAGCCTGAGTTCGGCCTGGCATCTGGAAAGCCAGCGCCTGGAAAAACTCGGCCTGCCGACCCTGCACTGGAAGAACGGCGTGCTCAGCGCTTGGCTGTACAGCGTGGTGCTGTGGGGCGTGCTGATCGCCTGGCTGGGGGCGGCGGTGATTCCCTTCCTGGTGATCCAGGGGATCTACGGCTTCTCTCTGCTGGAGGTGGTCAACTACGTCGAGCACTACGGTCTGCTGCGCCAGAAACAGCCCAACGGCCGCTATGAACGCTGCTCGCCGCGCCACTCCTGGAACAGCAACCGGATCGTCACCAACATCTTCCTGTTCCAGTTGCAGCGCCACTCCGACCACCACGCCAACCCGACCCGTGCGTATCAGGCCTTGCGTCACTTCGACGAGTCGCCACAGCTGCCCTATGGCTACGCCACCATGATCGTCTGGGCCTATGTGCCGGCCCTCTGGCGGCGCCTGATGGACCACCGGGTGCTGGCGCACTACTCGGGTGATGTACGCCTGGCCAACATGCACCCGGCCAAGCGTGACGAGCTGCTCAAGCGCTACGGCTTCAGCAACACCGATTCAGACACCGCTCTTTAGTTGTACCGCTCACCCCTTCAAGTGCTGGTGAACCGGTCGTGTTCGCCTGTGATGTGCCCGCTTGAAGGGTGAGCAACGCAGTAGGCAGTCCTTAAGCAAGTTGACCGACAACAACAATAAGCAACTGTAAGGAAGTCACGGATGTCTATTTCACCGCTATTCACTGCCCAGTTGTTCGTGGTCCTGGTGGGGATCTCCCTGATGGGCGCCGCCGAAGCCGCGCGCATTGAACCGGCCAATACCGAGTTCACCGCCAAGGGCCCCATCAGCTTTGCCAAGAGCATCATCAATGCCGACTGCACCATCCAGGTCAGCGGCAAGGTCAGCCCCGACGGCAGCTTCGCCAGCGTCGAGAAAGTCGACTTCAGCGGCGGCCTCAAGTGCGGCCAGGTGGAAGCCACGCACCTGCCCTGGAAGCTGATCGCCAAGGACGAAACCAGCGGCGCCATGTCGGGTATCCAGGTCACCGTGCACGCGCCCCTGGTGGGCGGCGACTGCGGGCCGTCCACCGCCGAAGGCAGTTGGAACAACAGCACCGGAAAACTCGAAGCGGCCCAGGTCAGCCTCGACGGTGGCTGCACCATCAAGACCGTATCGATCCAGATGCCACCCACGTTCCGGGTTGCACCCTGACGCGCACGTCACACCTTTATCGAATTGAAGATTTGGCTGGAAAGGGAAGCTCGGTCGCTGTTCTCCGTGTCGTCTCGCTCAAGGCCATTACCCCGGCGAAATGAATCGCCATACATGTGAGGAAAAACAACAATGAAAGGCATCAAAACTCTCGTGTCCGCCACCGCCATCGTTGCCTGCTTGGGAGCTGCTTCCATGGCCAGCGCTGCATCCATCGCCATTGATGGTGCGAACCCGGATGGTCCGTTCACTACCCCTGGCGGCACCATCACCGTGCGCTCGCCGTCCTCGTTCAACCAGCCCGTGACCTGCAACATCAACTTCAGCGGCAACATCGCCGGCGGCGTGGCCAGCATCACCGGCGCCACCGTCAGCGGCAGCAACGCGCTGTGCAACCTGCCGAAGATCACTGGCTTGCCATGGACCCTGAGTGCCTCCAGCACCACCGCAGGTACCGTGACCAACGTGGGTTACACCATTTCCTTCTTCCCTGCCACCAACTGCGGTCCGACCACCATCAACGTGGCCTGGAGCAACGTGACTCACTCGCTGAGCCTGAGCACGCCTCAGACCCTGAGCGGTGGCTGCTCCGTGGATGTGCTGAACGCCAAGCCGTCGCCACAGGTCAGCGTGATTTAAGCGTTATCTGGAACCAAGGGCTGATCACCCGCTGAAGGACACCGCCTCGCAAGAGGCGGTGATCTGCAGATCAGGAGGGCCCTGTAGTGTCGGTTGCTATCGATAATAATAAGGAGTGGGGCATGAATAATAAGAAACAACAGTTGCAGATCGCGGTGGCACTCGCCCTGTTGGGGGGCTTTGGTGCGATCGGCACTGTTCAGGCAGGCGGCTTCACCACGCCTACCTACGGCGCTCCCGGATGGGGCCGGGCCTTCGGTGGTGGTTCGTTGTTCAAGAACGACCCCAGCGCGGCTTACAACAACCCGGCGGCCATGGCGTTTATCGATCAGAACGTGGCACAGATGACGGTCGACTACGCCCGCATCAAGATGAAATACAAAGGCGATGCCTACGATTATCAAGGGAATCCGGCCACCACCTTGCCGGTGGATGCGTCCGGCGTCCCCACCGGTGGCCCGGTGCCCCTGGAGGGCAATGGTGGCCAGGGCGGCTTCACCGCCTGGTTGCCGACCGGCTTCATGGTAATGCCGATCAACGATCAGTTTGCCTTCGGCCTGAGCCAGGTCGTGCCCATGGGCATGCGCAGCACCTGGGACAACGACAATTCCAAGATCCGCGACTTTTCGGTGGATACCAAGATCGAGACCGTGGGCCTGACCGGCTCGCTGTCGTTCAAGGTCAATGACGACTTCTCCCTGGGTGCCGGGGTCATCGTCCAGCACAGCAAGGGCTTCGTCAGCCAGAACCTCAACCTGACCGGTGCCGCGGCGGTATCTCCCGGCCTGGGCGGGATCCCGCTGCCATCCGGCGTCGGGGCGAACCTGATGCGGGTCAAGGTGGACAATACCTCGGTAGGCTGGTTCACCGGCGTGGTCTGGAAACCCACCGACCGCGACACCCTGGGCCTGAACTACCACGCCAAGATCAAGAACAAGATGGACGGCAAGTACAACGTGCGTGCCGACGCGGTAGGCCGCCAGTACATGACCCAACCGGCCGGGCCCAATGGTGAAAGCCTGGTGGAACTGGCCTATCCCGGCCTGAAGCTGAACCCGGATGGCGCCAACGCCAGTGCCCAGCTGGACATTCCAGCCTCCGCCGGGCTGGACTGGGTGCACGTGTTCGATGACCGCTTCACCCTGGGTGCCAGCATGCTGTGGACCCAATGGTCGTCGTTCAAGGACCTGACCCTGAAGTCCGATGGCAATACCCTGGTCTCCATCCCGTACAAGTACAAAGACACCATGATGTATTCCCTGGGTGGCGACTACCGCTTCACCGACCAGCTGACCCTGCGGGCCGGTGTGGCGTACGACCAGACACCAACCCGTAACAGCACACGTGACCCGCGGATTCCCGACAACGATCGCTGGTTCACTTCCCTGGGCTTCGGCTATGACATCAGGGCGATCCCCGGCCTGACCATCGACGGCGCCTATTCCCGGCAATTCGTCAAGGAAGCCAAGATCAAGACCCAGAACGTGGACCGTCTCGGTGCCTCGCGCCTGGATGGCAAGGTCGACGCCAAGGGCGAGGTGGTGAGTCTCTCCGCGACCTATCACTTCTGAGGGTAAAGGCTTTACCCACGCCTCGAGATAACGGCAGTACAAAGGGATTGTGCTACTGCCGTCGGCGGGACGGGTCACCCCAGGACCCGTCTTGACCTGCCATTTCCCCAAGCCCTGGCTGACATCGTTCGGCCGTTGTGCGTTGCTGAAATCACTCAAAACAATATTTAAAAATAAAATTTGAAACGCGGCAGTTTCCTTTGTAGGGTGATCTTCGAGGGGCCGGCACAACGCCCAGGCTCCAAGTGGTCGTCTGCATAGAACAAGAGAGGTATTCCATGATTGTCTGGTTATTGGTGGGACTCGCCGCTGCGTTCGCACTGGCCTATCGGCAGGCCCCGGCATCCTGGTGGCTGGGCTCGGCCCTGGTCTGGCTGGGGGCAGGGCACTGGTTGGGCCTGGTGGGCTCGCTGGGCATCAGCCTCGCGGCGCTGCTGGTGGTGCTGCCGGCTGCGCTGCTGAGCGTCAAGCCGCTGCGTCGGGCCTTGCTCACCCGTCGTGCCCTGGTCATGTTCCGCAAGATCATGCCGGCCATGTCCGACACCGAGCGCGCGGCCATCGAATCCGGCACGGTCTGGTGGGATGCCGAGCTGTTCAGCGGCAAGCCCGACTGGTCGCGCCTGATAGGCGCCGCGCCGGCCAGCCTGAGTGCCGAAGAGCAGGCGTTCATGGACAACGAAGTGGAAACCCTGTGCGACATGGCCAACGACTGGGAAACCACCCAGGTCTGGCAGGACCTCTCGCCCAAGGCCTGGCAATACACCAAGGACGCGGGTTTCCTGGGGATGATCATTCCCAAGCAGTACGGCGGCAAAGGCTTCTCCCATTACGCTCACTCCCAAGTGGTGATGAAACTCTCCACCCGCTGCTCGGCGGCGGCGATCTCGGTGATGGTGCCCAACTCCCTGGGCCCGGCCGAACTGCTGCTGCACTACGGTACCGAGGCCCAGCGCCAGCATTACCTGCCGCGCCTGGCCCGGGGCGAAGACATTCCCTGCTTCGCCCTGACCAGCCCCTATGCCGGCTCCGACGCCGGGGCCATTCCCGATACCGGCGTGGTCTGCAAGGGCCAGTTCGAGGGCCAGGAAGTGCTGGGCTTCCGGGTTACCTGGGACAAGCGCTACATCACCCTGGGCCCGATCGCCACGGTGCTGGGCCTGGCGTTTCGCGCCGAGGACCCGGACGGCCTGCTGGGCACCAAGGGCAGCCTGGGGATCACCTGCGCGCTGATTCCCACCACTCATCCCGGGGTCAATACCGGGCGTCGCCACTGGCCGCTGAACGCGGTGTTCCAGAATGGCCCGACCACCGGCAAGGATGTGTTCATCCCCCTGGAATGGGTGATCGGCGGTGGCGACCAGGTGGGCAACGGCTGGCGCATGCTGATGGAATGCCTGGCCGCCGGGCGCGCCATTTCCCTGCCCTCGGCCAACGTCGGCCTGGGCAAGGTGGCGGTGCGCGGCACCACGGCCTACGCGGCGATGCGCAAGCAGTTCGGCCTGCCCATCGGCAAGTTCGAAGGGGTGCAGGCGCCCCTGGCCCGCATGGCCGGGCACCTGTATGCCTGCGACGCGGTGCGCAAGGTCTCGGTGGCGTCCCTGGATGCCGGCGAGAAGCCCTCGGTGATCTCGGCCATCGCCAAGTACCACGTCACCGAGCGCGCCCGGGCCATGGTCAATGACGGCATGGACATCGTTGCCGGCAAGGGCATCTGCATGGGGCCCAACAACTTCCTGGCCCGGGCCTACCAGCAAAGCCCGATCGCCATCACCGTGGAAGGCGCGAACATCATGACCCGCTGCCTGATCATCTACGGTCAGGGGCTGATCCGTTGCCATCCCTATGTCTTTCGCGAGATGGAAGCGGCCCGGGATACCGGGCGCAAGGGCCTGGAAGCGTTCGACAGCGCGATGTTCGGCCATATCAGCTTCGTCTTCGCCAACACCGTGCGCGCTGCGGTGCACGCGGTCACTGGCGGGCGCCTGATCAAGGCCCCGGGCAACACCGACAAGGCCCTGGCCGGCTACTACCGGCAGATCCAGCGTCTGTCGGTGGTGCTGGCCCTGGCCTCGGACATTTCCATGGGCGTGCTGGGCGGTGCCCTCAAGCGCAAGGAAAGCATCACCGGGCGCCTGGGGGACATTCTGTCCCAGCTGTACATCCTGTCCTGCGTGTTGAAGCGCTTCGAGGACGATGGCCGGCCGCAGGCCGACCTGCCGCTGGTGCACTGGGCCGCCCAGGACTGCCTGCTGCGGGCCCATGAAGCCCTGGCCGAAGTGCTGGACAACTATCCGTCCAAGGCTGCCGCGCGGATCATCCGTGGCCTGAGCTTTCCCCTGGGCATTCCCCAGCGCAAGCCGTCGGACCGCCTGCTGGCGCAAGTCGCCGAACTGGTGCAGACCCCGGGCCCGACCCGCGACCGCCTGCTGGCCGACTCCTACATCCCGCAGCCGGACATCGACAAGCTGGCCTATGGCGAACTGGCGTTCCGCCTGCAGCCACAGGTGGACCTGATCGAGGCGCGGCTCAAGCCGGCGATCAAGCAGGGCAGCCTGGCGCCGTTGCCGATCTCCCGCGAGGCCTTCGTGATCTGGCGGGTCAAGGCCCTGGAGCTGCAGCTGATCAGCCCGGACGAGGACGAGCTGCTGGGGCGCTATGTGGAATACGGCGACCATGCGATCCAGGTCGACGACTTCCCCCAGGACTTCGGTCTGCTCGAAGCCCTGCAACAGCGTCAGGCGCACTTCGAACAAAGCGCCAAGCCGGCCTCGCGCAAACGCGCGACCAGCAGCGAAGACGCGGTGGCCGCCAGCGATTCGGCCTATTGACCCTCTACAGGATTGGATCGGGATCTTTTTATGTCTGACGGTTATCTTTCGTTCGTCAATTCCGGCTGGGGCCGCTGGCTGGCCCAGCGCACCGGCCTGCCGCAACCGGTGCCGCTGCAACGGCACCGCGAGGGGCAGGGCGGCAACCTGCTCAACCCGGTGGTCCTCGCCGCAGCGCCCGAGGGGCGCCTGTTGGGCGAGCTGCAACGGATCTTCGCCGCCACCGACACCGTGGCGGCCCAGGCCGCAAGCATCACCGCGCCTTCCACGGTGAAGGTCCAGGGCCTGGTGTTCGATGCCAGTGGGGTGGCCGACATCGCCCAGCTGGACGAGCTGTACCGCTTCTTCCACGCCAATGTGCGGCGCCTGACTGCCCACGGCCGGGTGCTGGTGCTGGGTACGCCGCCGGAGCACTGCAAGGAACTGGCCCAGGCGGTGGCGCAACGGGCCCTGGAAGGCTTCGTGCGTTCCCTGGGCAAGGAGCTGCGTCGGGCCATCACGGTGCAGTTGCTGTACGTCGAGCCCGGCGCCGAAGCCGAGCTGGACAGCAGCCTGCGGTTCTTCCTGTCGCGCCGCTCGGCCTATGTATCGGGGCAGGTGGTGCGCATCGGCGAACCGGTGGAAGTGCCCCGGCACATCGATTGGCAACAGCCCCTGGGCGGGCGCCGGGCACTGGTCACCGGGGCCTGCCGCGGCATCGGCCTGGCCATTGCCAAGGTCCTGGCCCGGGAGGGCGCCCAGGTGGTGTGCCTGGACATTCCCCAGAGCGAGGCCGAGCTGCAGCAGGCGGCTGCCGGGATCAAGGGCAGCGCCCTGGCCCTGGACATCACCGCGGCCAACGCCGGGCAACGCCTGCTGGAGTTCGTCGGCGAGCACGGCGCCTTCGATATCGTGGTGCACAACGCCGGCATCACCCAGGACAAGACCCTGGCGAAGATGACCGAGGCAGCGTGGCGCAAGGTCATGGCGGTCAACCTGGAAGCGCCGCTGCTGCTCAGCCAGGCGCTGCTGGAAGGCCAGGGCCTGAATCCCGGCGGGCGCATCGTCTGCGTCTCGTCGATTTCCGGGATCGCCGGCAACCTCGGGCAGAGCAACTACGCCACCTCCAAGGCCGGGGTCATCGGCCTGGTGCAGAACCTCGCCCCTTTGGCGGCGCGCCAGCAGATCACCGTCAATGGCGTGGCCCCGGGTTTTATCGAAACCCAGATGACCGCGAAGATCCCGCTGATGATCCGCGAGGCCGGGCGGCGCATGAACTCCATGAACCAGGGCGGGCAGGCCGAGGACGTGGCGCAAACCATCGCCTGGCTGGCCCATCCGGCCTCCGGCGGGATCAATGGACAGGTGGTCCGCGTCTGCGGACAAAGCCTGCTGGGGGCCTGAGCCATGAATGCTGATACCGCAATTCGCATCATCGAGCCGCCGCCCTCCCGGGGACAGCTGCTTTACGACGGCATCCGCAGCCTGCGCAAGCCCAAGCCGGACGCCGCGCCCCAACTGCCGACGGAGCGCCTGGTGCGCCCGGCGGTAGAGCTCAAGGCCGACGAAATAGCCCGCTACGCCCAGGCCTGCGGTTTTCGTCGGGAGCACGGAGTGCCGCTGGCGTTTCCCCACACCCTGGCGTTCCCGTTGCATCTGTTGCTGCTGACCCGCCCGACGTTTCCCTATCCGGCCAGCGGCATGGTCCACCTGGCTAACCGTATCCGTCAGTACCAGAAACTGGAGGAGGGCCAGGCCCTGCGCCTGGAGGTATTTGCCGAGCGCTGGCTGGCCCATCCCAAGGGCCAGGCCCTGTCGATTGCCACCCGTGCCCACAGCGGTGGCAGCCTGGTCTGGGAAAGCGACAGCCTGTACCTGCGCCGCGGTGTAGCCGGGCCCATCGGCGAGCCCTGGGAGGGCTTGTTGCAATGGGATGAGCAGGCCCTGGTGCGCACTCAGCGCTGGAGCCTGGGGGGCGACCTGGGCCGCCGCTTTGCCCAGGTCAGCGGCGACTTCAACCCGATCCATACCTCATGGCTGGGCGCCCGGCTGTTCGGCTTCCGCCGGCCCATTGCCCACGGCATGTGGACCCTGGGCCGGGCCCTGGCGGCCCAGCAACCGCCCCATCCACTGGCGGCGGCCCAACTGGACTGCGAGTTCAAGCTGCCGATCTTCCTGCCGGCGGCGGTGACCCTGTGGAATCGCCTGCCGGACGGCCCGCGCCATGAGTTCGAAGTGCGCAACAACGCGGGGGACAAGCCCCACATGCGCGGTCTATTTATCTGGGGAGCTCGTTGATGGCTGAGTACAGTTTCAATCCGGCGCCGGTACGCCGGGTGGCGATCCTGGGCGGTAACCGGATTCCGTTCGCCCGTTCCAATACGGTATATGCCAATGACAGCAACCAGGACCTGCTGGTGGCGGCGTTGCAGGGCCTGGTGGATCGCTACGGCCTGTCGGGCCAGCGCCTGGGGGAGTTCGCCGCGGGGGCGGTGATCAAGCATTCGCGGGATTTCAACCTGGCCCGGGAAAGTCTCTTGTCCACCACCCTGTCGCCGCAGACCCCGGCCTATGACCTGCAGCAGGCCTGCGGCACCGGCCTTGAGGCGGCGCTGCTGGTGGCCAACAAGATCGCCCTGGGGCAGATCGAAGTGGGCATTGCCGGGGGCGCCGACACCACCTCCGACGCGCCCATCGGCATTAACGAAGGCCTGCGCCGCACCTTGCTCCAGGCCAACCGCGCCAAGGGCACCGGCAACAAGCTGCGCAGCCTGCTCAAGGTGCGCCCGGGGATGTTCTTCAAGCCGTTGCTGCCACGCAACGGCGAGCCGCGCACCGGGCTGTCCATGGGCGAGCACTGCGAAGAAATGGCCAAGCGCTGGCAGATCAAGCGCCTGGCCCAGGATGAACTGGCCCTCACCAGCCACCACCAGTTGAATGCGGCCTACCAGCGCGGCTTCTTCGATGACCTGATCACCCCGTACCGCGGCCTGAAACGCGATAACAACCTGCGGGCCGACGCCAGCCTGGAGAAGCTCGCCGGCCTGGGTCCGGCCTACGACCGCCACAACGGCACCCTGACTGCCGGCAACTCGACCCCGCTCACCGATGGCGCCTCGGTGGTGCTGCTGGCCAGCGAAGACTGGGCGGCGGCCAACAACCTGCCGGTGCTGGCCTATCTGCGTACCGGGGAAACCGCCGCGGTGAACTTTGTCGACGGCAGTGAAGGGCTGCTCATGGCCCCGGCCTATGCCGTGCCGCGCATGCTCGCCCGGGAGGGCCTGAGCCTGGAGGATTTCGACTTCTACGAGATCCACGAAGCCTTTGCCGCCCAGGTGCTGTGCACCCTCAAGGCCTGGGAGGACGCTGATTACTGCCGGGACAAGCTCGGCCTAGACGGACCGCTGGGCAGCATCGAGCGCAGCAAGCTCAACGTCAACGGCGGCTCCCTGGGCTGCGGGCATCCGTTCGCCGCCACCGGTGGGCGGCAACTGGCGACCCTGGCCAAGGCGATCCATGAGCGCGGCGGCGGCCGCGGGCTGATTTCCATCTGTGCAGCAGGCGGGCTGGGCGTAACCGCCATCGTCGAAAAATAAAATAACAAGGAGACTGCCAATGAGTGTCGTGAGCCTGCAACCCGTCGAGCGTATCTGGCTGAACGCTTACCTGCCGGGAGTGCCCAGCGATATCGAAGCCGAGATCGACCGTTACCCGTCGCTGCGGGAAGTGTTCCTCGAACACGTGGACAAGTATCGCCAACGGGTGGCCTATGTGAGCATCGGCACCGAGATGGGCTACGACCTGTGGGAGAAGCGGGTATTCGCTTTCGCCGCCTGGTTGCAGTCCAAGGGGGTGAAGAAGGGCGACCGGGTGGCGTTGATGATGCCCAACTGCCTGCAGTACCCGATCTGCCTGTTCGGCACCCTGCTGGTGGGGGCCGTGGTGGTCAACGTCAACCCGCTGTACACGGCTCACGAACTGCGGCACCTGCTCAAGGACAGCGGCGCCGAGACCGTGGTGATCTTCGAGAATTTCGCCCACACCCTGGAACAGGCGATGCCGGGCAGCCAATTGAAGAACATCGTGGTGGCCGCCATCGGTGACCTGCTGGGCACCTTCAAGGGCGCAGCCCTGAACTTCGCCTTGCGCCATGTGCAAAAGCAGGTGCCGAAATTCAACCTGCCGGGGGCCATCCGCTTTCCGGCGATGATGAAGCTGGCCAGCGTGCTGGAGCACCGCCCGGTGGAACTCAAGCAGGACGACATCGCCTTCCTGCAATACACCGGCGGCACCACGGGCGATGCCAAGGGCGCCATGCTCACGCACCGCAACATCCTCGCCAACCTGATGCAGGCCAAGGCCTGGGTCGGTGACCAGCTGGACGAGAACCAGCAGGAAACCAACGTCACCCTGTTGCCGCTGTACCACGTGCTGTCGCTGACGGTGAACTGCCTGATGTTCATGTGCCTGGGCGGGCGCAACATCCTGATCGCCAACCCGCGGGACGTGAAGCGGGTGCAGATGATCCTGCGCAAGGAAAAGTTCAGCGGCATCGTCGGGGTCAACACCCTGTTCAACGGCCTGCTGGAAAACGAAGAGTTTCGCGGCCGGGATTTCTCCGACCTGAAGTTGGCGATTGCGGGCGGCATGGCCACCCACACCTCGGTGGCCCGGCGCTGGAAGGAAGTCACCGGGGTGCCGATCATCGAAGGCTACGGCCTGACCGAGTGCTCGCCGGTGGTGAGCATCAGCCCGATCGACATTGCGCGCATGCGCGAAGGCGATTTCACCGGGACCATCGGCGTACCGCTGCCTTCGACCTGGGTGCGCTTCGTGCGCGAGGACGGCCAACTGGCCGAGCTGGGCGAGGAGGGCGAGCTGCAGGTACGCGGGCCGCAGGTGATGAAGGGCTACTGGCAGCGCCCGGAGGAAACCGCCAAGGTTCTGGACCGCCATGGCTGGCTGTCCACCGGGGATGTCGGGGTGATGAACGAGCAGGGCTTCATTCGCCTGGTGGACCGCAAGAAGGACATGATCCTGGTCTCCGGTTTCAACGTGTACCCCAACGAGATCGAGGATGTGGTGGCCCTGCACCCCGGGGTGGCGGAAGTGGCGGCGATTGGCGTCGAGGATGATGTGACCGGCGAGAAAGTGAAGATCTTCGTCGTGCGCAAGGACCCGGCGCTGACCCAGGACCAGTTGCTGGCCCACTGCCGGGAATACCTCACCGGCTACAAAGTGCCGCGCTATGTAGAGTTCCGTACCCAAGAGCTGCCCAAGACCACCGTGGGCAAAGTCCTGCGCCGCGCCCTGCGCTGACCCGCAGGAGCCGGCTTGCCGGCGAAGAGACCCCTGGGCCTTGCGCCGTTCCCGAGGGCGCCTTCGCTGGCAGGCCAGCGCCTACAAGGCGTTGGGCAGGCGAACCTGGCCCGGTTGCAGGCCGAACACTTCCACGCCCTCCGGGGTCGATTGGCCCACGGTCACCGGCACCCGCTGGCCTGGTTGATCGGCCGTTGCCCGGTATTCCACGCTCATGCCGTCGGCGTCGCGCTGGATCGCCGCAGGCGGCAGCACGATGGCCTGGTCGTTGCGGTAGGTAACGATGGTCAGCCGCGCGCTCATGCCCAGGCGCACCCGTTGCAGTTGTTCGCGGCTGAGCTTGGGCACCGACAGGGTCACCGGGAATTGCGCTCCGGCACCTGCGGTTTCGTTGGGCAGGGCCAGGCTGCTGACGATATCCACCACGCCTTCCAGGCGTTCACCATCAAAGCCGTCACCGAGAATTTCCACGCGCTGCCCCTGGTGCAGTTGGTTGATGTCCAGCTCCGACACCTTGCTGACGATCTTCAGCTGTTCGATGTTGGCCAGGCCGAACAGCACTTGCCCCGGGCTCAGGCGTGAACCGGTCTGCACCGGACCGTTGGCGGCACCGGCGGTGTTCGGGCCCGCGCCGCCATTGGGTGGCGGCACCACGATGCCGGCAAAGGGGGCGACCACGTTCTTGTGCTCCAGCAGTTTGCGCAGGGCGTCGTACTTGACCGTGGCGTTGGTCAACTCCATTTCGGCAATCTGCCGGTATTCCCCCGTGCCCTGGTTCAGCGCCTGCTGCAATTCACTCTGGGCGGCGGCCAGGTCCAGGCGCTGCATCTGTGCCTGTTGCTCCTGGTCGTTGAGCTCGTTGCGCGGAATGATTCCGCGCTGGAACAGGTTCTGGCTTTCCCGCAGCTTGCGTTCGGTATTGGCCAGGGACATCTGCGAGTTGCGCAGGGTACGGCGGGCCCGGGTGACCACGGCGCCGTTGTTCCAGTCCTGCAGCTCCTGGACGGTGCGGCGGGCCTTGAGCAAGGTGGAAAGGGCTTCGCGCGACTGGATTTCCACCAGCCCCGGGTCCATCTGCAAAAGGACCTGGCCGGCCTCTACGCGCTGGCCCTGTTCCACCAGGCTGGCCTGCACATTGCCTTCGAACGGGGCGGTGAGGACCACGGTCTTTTGGGGTTCGATCTTGCCCACCAGGCCGATCTGGTGAGTCAGTACCGTGCCTTGCACGCTGACCCAGCGGGCCTCGCTGGCCGGAGTGCTGGCGGGGGACTGGAGGGTGACCAGGGCAGCGGCGCCCACGGCGAGGGCGACGGCCAGGGCCAGCGCTTGCAGGGTATGGCGACGGCGCTTGCTCGCCTGCGGCTTGTCAGAAGTCATTGAGCGCAATGTCCCAGCTCTCCAAAGTCATGCCCAGGGTCAGGTCCAGTTGCGTCTGGGCGTTCAGGTAGGCGATCAGCGCATTGAGCCGGGCATTCTCGGCGTTGCGCAGGTCACCCTCGAAACTCAGCACCTGGAAGTTGCTGGAACGGCCGGCACTGAGCTTTTCCCGTTCGATGTCCAGCTTGCGCTTGGACAGTTCGCTGGCGCGCTGGGCAATCTCGTACTGGCGCCAGCGGGTGCCCAGGTCGCGCACCACGTTGTTGACGTCACGCTCCAGCACCTGGCGGGCATCGGCCAGGAGGATTTCCTGGTTCTCCACATTGACCCGGGCGTGGACCTCGGCCTGGCGGGTACTCAGGTCGCCAATGGGAATCTGCACCTGGACCCCGGCGTAGCTGTCCCAGCGCCGGTCCGAACCGTTGCTGGTGTCATTGTCATAGCGGCTGCGGGTCTGGTTGGCCCCGGCCACCAGGGATACGTCCCAGCGCGACTGGTCCTTGGCGATCACCAGGTTCAGATCGGCCTGCTGGCTGCCCAGCAGGGTAGCCAGGTATTCGGGCTGCTGGATCTGCGCAAGCCGCAGGGCCTCGCGCTGGTCGATGCTGATCTTGGCCGCCTGCAGGGCCTCGCTGGCGTGGATCCGGCTGGACATGTCCAGGGCCAGCAGACGCAGCAGCGACAGGCGGTTGACGTCCACCTGGTTGCGCGCTTCCTCCACCCCCAGCTCCTGGCTGGCGATGTCGGCTTCGGTCTGCACGATCTCGAACTCGGCCATGCGCCCGGCGCTGATCAGCGCGCGGTTGACTTCCAGCAGGGCATTGGCGCGCTTGAGGGCTTCCTGGGCGATGGTCAGTTGTTCCTGGGAGCGCAGCAGCTCGCGGTAGGTGGTAATGATCGCGGTGATCGTCTGGGCGACCCCGGCCTTGAGGTTGAGGCGGTTGCTTTGTTCGGTGATGCGCGCCAGGCGCAACGGCGCGGTGGTCACGTCCCAGCCGGCGCCGCGCAGCAATGGCTGGATGATCGCCAGGTCCAGGCCGTCGCTGCGCTGGCGGCCGGCCCGATCGGCTTTGTTCAGGTCCTGGATCCAGGCCATGCTCAGGCGCGTGCCGTACTCGCTCAACAGGCTGGTGGCCGGGGCCATGTTGAGGTTCTGCGTGGTGTCGCTGCTGCCCCGGGTGGTGCGGTAGTTGCCGGTGATCAGCAGCTTGGGGTTGAACACATCCTCGGCCACCCGCAGGTCGAACTTCTGCGCCACCCGCTGCAGGTACGAACTGCGGATGCTGCGGTTGTTGCGCAAGCCCAGGTAGACCGCGTCCCCCAGGGTCAGGTCGGTGACCTGCTGGCTGAGCAGGGCGCTGCGCGAGTAGTCGCTGCGCATGGTGGGAGCGGAAGGGCGATCCACCCGCTCATCGGCGCTGAGCGCCGGCAAGTACAAAAGGCACAGGCAGGCGAGTGTTCGCAGGCGCCAGTCATTCATCGCGCAACGCCTCCACCGGTTGCAGTCTGGATGCCGAAATGGCCGGGTACAGGCCGAAAAACAGGCCCACCAGCAGGGTGCTCCCGATCCCCAGCGGCAGTGCGGCTCCCGCGAGGGAGAAGTGCCAGCCGGACATCCGGGCATAGATAAAGGCCGAGGCGACCCCCAGTATCGCCCCCGACAGGGCGCCGACGGCGGTCAGGCTGACCGCCTCCAGCAGGAACAGGTTGCGGATGTCCTTTTGCCGGGCGCCCAGGGCCATGCGGATGCCGATCTCGCGGCGGCGCTCCGAGACATTCATCAGCATCACGTTCATCACCCCCACGCCACCCCCCACCAGGGAAATGCCGCCCAGGGCCATCAGCAGGTAGCCAAAGGTGCGGCTCTGCCGGGTCATGCCGTCGATGATCTGCTGCGGTACCTGCACTTCCACCTCACGTCCGCGCAGGATCTTTTTCAAGGCCTGGGTCATGGCGGCGGCGACCTGCTCCATGTTCTGGCCACCGGCGACCCGGGTCACCACGTTGTCGATCTGTGGCGAAGGGAAAATCCGCCGCATGCTGCCCTGGGGCAGGAACACCGAGTCATTGGCCTGGATTGGCACCAGCACCGCGCTGGGCTGGTTCTGCAGGATACCGATGACCAGGAACAGGTAGTCGTTGATCCGCACCCGGTCCCCCAGTTGCAGCGGGGCCCCGGCGGCGCCCAGGGTCTGAGCCACCTGATGGCCGATCACCGCATAGATTTCGTTCTGATCGAAGTCCGAGAGAAAGCGCCCCTCACGCAACTGCAGGCGCATGGCCGGCGCCAGTTCGGCGGTCGCGCCCACCACGCTGGCGTTGGCGGAGCGGCCATTGCGGATCAGCGTGGCGCTGAGCAACACCGTCGGGGCAATGTTGATCAGGCTCGGCACCGCCTGGCTCAGCGCCCGGGTGTCCAGGGCCGCGGGCAGCGGCGTGCGGCTGTCGGCGCTGGCGGGAAAGCGGGCCACCAGGGTGTCGGTGCCCATGTTCTGGAAGATCGCCGCGGCATCCTCGGCGGCGTTGTGGCCGATGTTGATCAGTGCCACCACCGAGGAACTGCCGATGACGATGCCCAGCAGGGCCAGGATCGAACGCTTGCCCAGGGTGCGCAGGCTGACGAAGGCTTCGTGCAGCAACTGGCTGGCGCTTTGCTCGACCTTGAGGCTCATGCCGGGCAGACCTCCTGCACCACGCCATTGGTGACACGGATCTGCCGTTCCAGGCGCTGGGCGATATTGGGGTCGTGGGTGACGATGATCAGGGTCACCCGGCGCTCGCGGTTCAGCGCCAGCAGCAGGTCCATGATGTCCTGGGCGGTGTGGCTGTCGAGGTTACCGGTGGGTTCGTCGGCGAGGATCACCGAGGGTTCGCCCACCAGTGCCCGGGCGATCGCCACCCGCTGGCGCTGGCCGCCGGAAAGGTCCGCCGGGCGGTGGTCGGCGCGTTGCCCGAGGCCTACCTGGTCGAGCATGTGCATGGCCCGCTCCAGGGAATCACGCCGGGCCACGCCGCGGTAGCTCAGGGGCAGGGCGACGTTGTCCAGGGCGCTGAGACGCGGCAGCAGGTTGAAGCTCTGGAACACGAAGCCGATCTGCTGGTTGCGGATCGCCGCCAACTGGTCGGGGCTGGCGCGGAAGATATCGTGGCCGGCAAAGTGATAGTCGCCGCTGTCGGGCAGATCCAGCAGGCCGAGAATGTTCAGCAGGGTACTTTTGCCGGAACCGGAGGCACCCAGGATGGCGCAGCTTTCACCGGCCTCGATGCAAAGGGAGACGTTCTTGAGAATGTGGAGCGGTTGCTCCGCCAGCCGATAGCTCTTGCCTATGCCCTGCAGGGAGATAAAACCTTGGTCGATTATCGTCTCTGTCATCGCTTACCGCGCCGGCTGGCTCGACTGGCTGCTTGAACAACCACGGGGCGCAGGGATCACGCAACAGGGGTATTCAGGGGCAGGGCCAAGCTCTGGTTTTATTTATTATTTTAAAAACATTGTTTGAATAGTAACTGCGTTCATCCTGCCACGCCAGCCGTCTGAACCGGGTAATTGAGGGCTTTTTCCAGGTTTTTTTGCGGAGAAACCCGTGGGTCACAAAAAGGCCGGTGGCCACCGTGACGGTCCCTCGGGCGCTTGCTTTTAGGGCTTCTCGCAGGTATAAAAAATCAAATTTTTTTTTAAAACACTGTTCGAACGGTCAGTTTTTCATCCCAGCAAAGGTTAGTCCTCCATGGTCGCCAAGAAACTCAGTGCCCCCAATGTCACCAAGACCCGACTGCTGGAAGCGACCGAGGCATTATTTATCAAGTACGGCTACGACGCGGTGCTGCTGCGCCAGATCACCGAGCGGGCCAAGGTCAACCTGGCGGCGGTGAACTACCACTTCGGCGACAAGGATTCGCTGATGAAGGCCCTGTTGATGCAGCGCCTGGGGCCACTCAATGATCAGCGCCTGGAACTGCTGGCCAAGTGCGAGGAACAGGCCGAGGGCCCGCTGGACTGCGAAACCCTGCTGGGGGTGCTGTTCGCCCCGGCCATGGGCCTTGAGCGCAGCGACGAGAGTGGCGGCGTGGAAGGGCGCTCGTTCATCCGCTTCCTTGGCCGGGTCTACAGCGATACTTCGCCCTTTATCCAGGAATACCTCAAGGAGCATTACCAGCCGGTGTTCGAGCGCTTCTTCAAGGCCTTTGCCCTGGCTTTGCCGGACCTGCCGCGCAACGAGCTGGGGGTGCGCCTGCAATTTGCCCTCAAGGCTATTTCCGGCGTCATGGCCGGCACCGAGCTGCGCCTGCTGATGCAGGCCATGAGCCTTGGACGCCCGGCCACCGATGCTGAAGTCATGGCCAAGCTCATCAGCCTGGTGTCGGCGGCGATTCGCGCCCCCATGCAGGACCCCGATTCCGAGCAGGCCCTGGAGAAAGTCCTCGATACCCAGCGCCTGATCCGTCAGCAATCCCATTCCCTGGCCGGCTGATTCCCGGCTGAGCCGCCCGGCCCCGACAGCGCAGCAGGATCATTCGGAGCGTCAATGATTCTCGGGGCAGGTGCCCACATCTGCTAGGTTCTGCTCCTTGCATCTGCCTTGGAGCATTCGCCATGAGTTCCTCCCAACAGCATGTTCTGGCCGTCAACGGCATCGAGCTCAGTGTGCGGGTCAGCGGCCCGGAACACGGGCAGCCGGTATGGCTGCTGCACGGTTTTCCCGAGTGCTGGCATTCCTGGCGCCATCAAGTGCCGGCCCTGGTGGCAGCGGGATTCCGGGTGTTCGTCCCGGAAATGCGTGGCTATGGCCGCAGCTCGGCTCCCGAGGCGGTGCAGGCCTACGACCTGCTGACCCTGTGCGCCGATATCCAGCAGGCCATGCACGCCTTCGGCCAGCAGCGGGTGTGCATCGTCGGCCACGACTGGGGCGCCCCCGTGGCCTGGCACCTGGCGCTGCTGGAGCCGCAGCGGGTGGCGGCGCTGGTGACCCTGTCGGTGCCCTTTGCCGGGCGGCCGAAACGCCCGGCCAGCGAGATCATGCGCCAGGTGCACGGCGAGCATTTCAACTACATCCTCTACTTCCAGCAGCCGGGAGTGGCCGAGGTGGAACTGGACGCCGATATAGACGCCAGCCTGCGCCTGTTCATGGGCAATGTCGGTGCATTGCTGCAACCCAAGCCGGCCGATGCCCGGTTGTTCGACGGGGTGACGGTGCCCGCAGGGTTGCCGCAGTGGTGCAGCGAGGAGGATTTCCAGGCCTATCGCCAGACCTTCGCCGGGCGCGGCTTTCGCGGTGCCCTGAACTGGTACCGCAATTTCGAGCGGACCTGGAAGCGCACCGAGTTCCTGGCCGATGCCCAGGTCCAGCAACCGACCTTGTTCCTGCTGGGCGACCAGGACCCGGTTGGTGTACTGGAAGCCCATACCCTCAAGCGCATGCCGGGCAAGGTGGCGGACCTTGAGCAGCACCTGCTGGCGGACTGCGGGCACTGGATCCAGAACGAACGGCCACAGCAGGTCAATGCCCTGTTGCTGGATTTCCTGCAGCGCCGGTTCACCTAGAGAGCCCGCCGCCCCGCAGGAGCTGGCGTGCCAGCGAACGCGCCAGCAGGTGCGGCGCAAGGTGTTCGCCGGCAAGCCGGCTGCTACGAGGTCGGGTGGTGCCAGCGAAGGGGGCCGATCAACCGAGCATTTCCCGCATCCGGTGCCAGAGCATGCCCAGGGCCAGCAGTGGTGCCCGCAGGGCCGGGCCGCCGGGGAAGGTCATGTGCGGCACGCCGCTGAACACGTCCAGGCCGCGACTGTGGCCGGCATGGATGGCCTCGGCCAGTAGCCGGGCAGTCCAGTGGGTGACGTTCAGGCCATGCCCGGAATAGCCCTGGGCGTAGTACACATTGGGGTACTGCGACAGGCGCCCGACCTGGGGGAAGCGATTGGCGGTGATGCCGATCTTGCCGCCCCACTGGAAGTCGATCGCCACATCCTGCAACTGCGGGAAGACCTTGAGCATCTTGGGTCGCATGTAGCCGGCAATATCCGCCGGATCACGCCCCGAATAGTGGCAGGCACCGCCGAACAGCAAGCGCCGGTCCGCGGTCAGGCGGTAGTAGTCCAGGCCGACTTTCTGGTCGCACAGCGCCAGGTTGTCCGGGATCAGTTGCCTGGCCCGGGCCTCGGCCAGCGGCTCGGTGGTGATGATGTAGCTGCCCGCCGGCAGCACCTTGCCACTGAGCCGCGGCTCGAGGTCTTCCAGGTGGGCATTGCAGGCCAGCACCAGGTGCCCGGCAGTGACGGTGCCGGTTGCGCAGCGCACTTTCACACTGTCGCCGTGGGTCAGTTCCAGCACCGGGCTCTGCTCGAAGATCCTTACCCCCAGGGACGCTGCCAGCCGCGCTTCGCCCAGCACCAGCTTGAGCGGGTGCAAGTGCCCAGAGCCCATGTCCACCAGCCCCCCGGCATACACCGAGGAGGCCACCACCTGCTGCATGTCCTGGGGCGCCACCAGCCGAGTGGGGTGGCGGTAGCCCAGCCTGACCAGGCTGTCCTGCTCGGCCTGGAAGGCGGCGAACTGGGCCGGGGTGTTGGCCAACTCACAGAAGCCCCAGCGCAGGTCGCAGTCGATGGCATGTTCGCTGATGCGCTGGCGTACCACCTCCACCGAGTCGATGCCGGCCTGCTCGAGGTATTTCACCCCTTCCTGGCCGACGTAGCGGGCAAAGCCTGTGACCTCGTGGCCAATGCCGCGGATCAGTTGGCCGCCGTTGCGCCCGCTGGCGCCCCAGCCGATGCGCCGGGCTTCCAGGAGGATCACCGAGAGCCCGCGCCGGGCCAGCTCGATGGCGGTGTTGACCCCGGTGAAACCGCCGCCGATCACGCAGACGTCGGCGCTCGGTTGGCCCTCCAGCGATGGGTAGCCGGGCAGGCTGCCGGCCGAGGCGGCGTAGTAGGAGCGGGCATGCCCGTTGGCGCTGCCCGAAAGGTTTGGCTGAATCATTTGTTGGACTTCACTTTGCTCCAGGAGCGGGTCATCAAGCGCATGATGGCCGGCGACTGGGTGGTGGAGATGTACAGCTTGTCGAGCACGGCCTGAGGTGGATAGACCTCGGGGTTGTTCACCAGATCGGCCTCCATGTACTGCTGGGAAGCCGGGTTGGGGTTGGCGTAGCCGACATAGGCGCTGACCTTGGCGATCACTTGCGGGTCCAGCAGGTAGTTGATGAAGGCGTGGGCTTCCTTGACGTTGCCGGCATCGGCGGGAATCGCCAGCAGGTCGAACCACAGGTTGCTGCCTTCCTTGGGAATCGAATAGGCGATGTTCACCCCGTTCTTGGCTTCCTTGGCCCGGTTGGCGGCCTGGAATACGTCGCCGGAGTAACCGAAGGCGATGCAGATATCACCGTTGGCCAGGTCCGAAACGTACTTGGAGGAGTGGAAGTAGGTGATATAGGGACGCAGGGTCAGCAGCTTGGCCTCGGCCTTCTTGTAGTCCTCGGGGTTCTCGCTGCGCGGGTCCAGGCCCAGGTAGTTGAGTACCGCCGGGAACACTTCATCCGGTGAGTCCATCATCGACACCCCGCACTGCTGCAGCTTCTTGAGGTTCTCAGGCTCCAGCAGCACCGCCCAGGAGTCGATGTGGTCGATGCCCAGTACCTGCTTGACCTTGTCGACGTTGTAGCCGATGCCGTTGGTGCCCCAGAGGTAGGGCACCGAGTACTGGTTGCCGGGGTCGTTCTGCTCCAGCAGGGCCAGCAGCTTGGGGTCCAGGTTCTTCCAGTTGGGCAACTGCGAGCGGTCGAGCTTGAGGAACGCGCCGGCCTTCACCTGGCGCGCCAGGAAGTGGTTGGAGGGCACTACCACGTCGTAGCCGGTGCGCCCGGCCAGCAGTTTGCCCTCCAGGGTTTCGTTGGAGTCGAAGACGTCGTAGATCACCTTGACCCCGGTCTTGCCCTGGAAGTCGGCGAGGGTGGTCTGGCCGATGTAGTCGGTCCAGTTGTACACGCTGACACTGGGTTGTGCCTGGACGGCGGTGCTGCACAAGACCGCCAATGCTGCCGGGATCACTGCTTTCAAAAGACGCATATCGACACCTCTTCGGGTTGTTTTTGTTGATTGCAGAATGCGGGTTGTCAGACGCTGAGCAGCAGGAACTCGCGTTCCCAGGAGCTGATCACGCGCTTGAAGTTCTCGTGTTCGGCACGCTTGACCGCCACGTAGCCGCGCACGAACTTGCGCCCCAGGTACTGCTCGATGGTCGGGCAGTCCTCCATGTGTGCCAGGGCGTCCTCGATGGTGATCGGCAGGCGCAGGTTGCGCCGCTCGTAGGCCCGGCCTTCCACCGCGGCGCTGGGCTCGATGCCCTCGACCATGCCCAGGTAGCCGCACAGCAGGCTGGCGGCAATGGCCAGGTAGGGGTTGGCGTCGGCGCCGGGCAGGCGGTTTTCCACGCGTATGGCGTCGGGGCTTGCGGTCGGAACCCGCAGGCCCACGGTGCGGTTTTCCTCACCCCATTCGACGTTCACCGGGGCCGAGGTGTCCGGCAGGAAGCGGCGGAACGAGTTGACGTTGGGGGCGAACATCGGCAGCAATTTGGGGATGTACTTCTGCAGGCCGCCGATGTGGTGCAGGAACAGCTTGCTTTTCTCACCGTTGGCATCGACGAAGATCGGCTTGCCGGTGTCGATGTCCACCACGCTCTGGTGCAGGTGCATGGCGCTGCCGGGCTCGTCGGCCACCGGCTTGGCCATGAAGGTGGCGGTGACGTTGTGCTTGAGCGCCGCCTCGCGCAGGGTGCGCTTGAACACGGTGATCTGGTCCGCCAGGTCCAAGGCGTCGCCGTGGCGGAAGTTGATTTCCATCTGCGCCGGGCCGTCTTCGTGGATCAGCGTGTCCAGGTCCAGGCCCTGGGCTTCGCACCAGTCGTAGACATCTTCGAACAGCGGGTCGAATTCGTTGGCGGCATCGATGGAGAACGACTGGCGACCGCTTTCCGCGCGGCCGGAGCGGCCCAGGGGAGCCTTGAGCGGCAGGTCCGGGTCTTCGCAGCGCTGGGTCAGGTAGAACTCCATTTCCGGGGCGACGATCGGCTTCCAGCCCTTGTCGGTGTACAGCTGCAGCACTTTCTTCAACACGTTGCGCGGCGACAGTTCGATGGGGTTGCCGAATTTGTCGAAAGTGTCGTGGATGACGATGGCGGTGGGTTCGATGGCCCAGGGCACCAGGTAGATCGATGACGAGTCGGGGCGGCAGACCATGTCGATATCGGCCGGGTCCAGCAGTTCGTAGTACAGGTCGTCGTCGACAAAATCCCCGGTTACCGTTTGCAGCAGGACACTTTCCGGCAGGCGCATGCCTCGCTCATGCAGGAACTTGTTGGTGGGTGCGATCTTGCCGCGGGCAATGCCGGTCAGGTCGCTGACCACGCACTCTACTTCGGTAATCTTGTGATCTTTCAGCCAGGAGGAAAGCTGATCGAAAGGGGCGTTCATAAAGACCTCGATTATTGGTTTTATCTGCTCCGAGGTGAGCGGGAGTATCCCGGCAAGGCTTCCCCTGCGGCGCATTGGCGACTATCTTGGGCGAGCCTTGTTGTTCCATCTATCCACTTTAAGCAGAACCAAAACGCACCAAACGAGTGCGTAAGGTCCCCCGATGACAGCGTCCAATCCGCTTCAGGTCCAAGCCTTCAACACCTTCGATGTCGCCGATCAGATCCGTGCCACCCCGGGTTGGGTCCAGCATTACCAGCAGATGTCCCCTGGCCATTTCAACGGCCTGGTGCGCTACCTGGACCTGCAGGGCGTGGAGATCTACGAGGAATGCATGAATACCCGGGTCGAGCAGAATTTCAGTGCCCCCCAAGGCGCCCTGGCGTTCTGTTTCGACCGCAGCGACAACGCGCTGTACGTGCTCAACGGCGAGAGCCGCAATATCTGGATCACCCCGGAGAACTACCAGGAAGTGGCGGTGGTGTTCGGCCCCGAGTTCGTCCGCGGCCACGGCCTGGGTGTGGAGCGCCTCGACGGGCTGTTCATGGCGCCCCTCAACAGCCAGCAGAACGCCTTGTTCTGCCGCTGGCTGAGTTCGACCCTGACCCGCCTGTCCCAGACCCTCGACCCGCCCAGCCGCGAAGCCCTGACCCAGCAACTCCTGGAAGACTGCCTGTACATCCTCGACAACGCCTGCGTGCGCCTGGACCGCGGCGGCCTGCAACGGCGCAGCGAGGAGCGGGGGATCATGCAACGGGTAGCGCAGTGGGCCGCCGACGTGCCCGAGGAAACCCTCAACCTGCTGGAGCTGTCCCAGGTAGCCGGAGTGTCCCTGCGCCAGTTGCAGAGTGCGTTCAAGGCCTTTACCGGGATGGCCCCCAGCCAATGGCTGCGCCTGCGCCGGCTCAACAGCGCGCACCGTGAACTGCTCAGCCGAGGGCCGACTGAGACCACGGTGGCCGAGGTGGCGATGCACTGGTCGTTCTGGCACCTGGGGCGGTTTTCCAGCAGTTACCGGGCGCTGTTCAAGGAGCTGCCGAGCCAGACCTTGAAACGCAGTGCCGTGGCGCGTCGCTAGGGCGTGCGCCCGGGCCTTGCGGGCAAGCCCTCAGTACACTTGCAATGACTGGTTGAGGTCGCGCAGGGCCTGATCCAGCCGGGCCACGGCGGTGGACAATTGCTGCTCCTGGGCCGCCTCGGCCACCAGCTCTTCCAGGCTGACGCACAGCTCCAGCAAACCTTGGGTATTGAGCAGGTAGGCCGTGCCCTTGAGCTTGTGGGCGATGGCTTTCAGGGCCTGGCGATTGCCACTGGCCAGGGCCTTGCTCAAGGCCTGCAGTTCCTCGTTGTTGCTGTTGATCACGTGCTCGGCCAGAGCGGCGTGGATGTCGCCGTTCAACGACGGCACCGCGCTCTGCGCCTGGGGGGGCGTCAGGCTCAGCTTGGGGATCAGGCGGTTCAGCCCGGCAAGGCTGATCGGCTTGGTCAGGGCACTGTCCATGCCCGAAGCCAGGCAGCGTTCCAGTTCCTCAAGCTGGGCGCTGGCGGTCAGGCCGATGATGGTGCAGGGGCGCACCCCCATCTGGCCCTCCATGCGCCGGATCGCCTGGCTCATCTCATGGCCGCTCATCTGCGGCATGTTGCAGTCGGTGATGATGATATCCACGTCATGCTCCTGCCACATGGCCAGGCCTTCCAGGCCGTTGTAGGCGATCAGGGCCTCGTGTCCCAGGTAGTTGATCTGCTGGTTGAGCAGGTACTGGCTGGGCAGGTGGTCTTCGACGATCAACACGCACAGGGGCTGGTCGGTGCTGTTGAGCACCGCTTGTTCCGCGCTGTCGGTGGCGCTGCTGCGCTCGTCGGCAACGCGCTGAAAACAGGCCTTGAAGGTCATGCGGGTACCTACGCCAAGTTCGCTCTGGACCTGCAGGCTGCCGTTCATCAACTGGGTCAGCGAATGACTGATGGACAGGCCCAGCCCCGACCCGGCGTTAGGGTTGCTGACCACGCTGTCGACCTCGAAGAACGGGGTGAAGATCTTCTGGATCTGCGAAGCCGGAATGCCCGGGCCGGTGTCGATCACTTCGACATGGAAGTCGAGAAAGTGTTGATCTTTCACCTGGCCCAGGCAACGGATATGGATCTCGCCCTGTTCGGTGAACTTGATCGCGTTACTCAGCAGGTTGGAGATGATCTGCTTGAACTTCAGGCCATCGATCCACACTTGCGCGGTGGCCCAGGCATCGAACTGCAGGTGGATGTCCAGGTGCTTCTGGCGGGCCAGGCCATCGAAGACATTGGCCACCGATTCGATCAGGTCCTTGAGGCTGGCGGCTTCCGGGCGCAGGGTCAGGCGCCCGGATTCGATCCGCGAGATATCCAGGATATGGCCGATCAGCGCCAGCAGGTTCTGCGCCGACTCGTAGGCGATATGCACGGAGCGGGTATTGAGTTCGCGGTCGTTGTCACGGGTCAGCACCAGCTCCAGCATGCCGACGATGGCGCTCAGGGGGGTACGGATCTCATGGCTCATGGTGGTCAGGAACACGGTCTTGCTGCGGCTGGCATGCTCGGCGGCTTCTTTGGCATCGCGCAACTGGTCGAGGATCAACTGGCGCTGCAGCAGGTCCAGGCGCTTGCGAATGATCCGTCGTCGCTGGCTCAGAATCCACCAGGCCGCCAGCACCAGCATCAGGCCCAGGCTGCCCAGGATTTTCCAGGTGAAGGCCGTCACACCTTTCCAGTAGCTATCGTCGGTGCTGCCGCTGGCGCGCCAGCGACCCAGGACCTGCAGGTATTCCTGAGGGCTGATCTCGGCCATGGCCTGGTCGATGATGGCGATCAGTTGCTGCTGGCTTTGCGGTGCGGCGAAGGCGATCCGGGCTTCCTGGCCTTGCATCATGCCGTGAATCTTCAGGCTGTTCTGGAGCCTGAAGGACAGGTAGTAGTTGGCCAGGTTGGCTGGTGCCAGGGTGAAGTCCGCCTTGCCTTGGCGCACCCGGTTGAGGGCCTCGGCAACGGTGGATGTCTGCTGGACCCATAGCCGTGGATAGCGCTCGCGCAGGTCCTCGCTCTGCAGGTAGCCGGAGGCGAGCGCCACGGAGCCGATGGAGTCGCGGTTCAGCGGTGCCAGGGGCGGTGCGTCGGTCTTGCGCACAATCACATAGGGCGTAGTGACGATGGGCCGGGTGTACAGGTAGGACGCACGCCTGGGGTTGGCGCGGGCCAGTATGCTGAGGTCTGCACGGCCTTCGCGCAGGCGGGTGTCGACCTGCTTGAGCGAGCCGACCCGGGAGACCTCGAAGCGCAGCCCGCTCTTGCGTCGGATGAGGTCCAGAAGGTCCGAAGCGATGCCGTTGAACAGCCCGCGGCTGTTGAAAAACGCATAGGGCGCCAGGTCGTCGCTGATCACCAGCCGCACCGGCGGTGCATGCTCCAGCCAGAGACGCTGATCGGCGTCCAGGCGTTCGCGAAAACTGTTGGAGTCGCAGTTACCCGTACCGCCCCACATCTGCAGCGCCGATATCACCTGGCAGCGCTTGATGCCGCCCAGGGCTCGCTCGAGCAACTGTTGCAGGTGGGTATTGTCACGGGCCACGGCAAACCCGACCCGGATTTCCGGCAACCGTGCACTGTGGCTGATCACCAACTGGTCGCTGAACAATTGGCTGGATAGATAGCCGGTAGACAGCGAGTCCCCCAGGTAGATATCTGCGTCGCCATCGAGTACCGAGCCCATGGCGGCGCGGGGGGAATCGTACAGCTGGATCAGGCCCCGTCCGCCGGTGCGCAGATAGAGCTCCAGGGCCATGCCGCGGGTGGCGGCGATCCGTGTCCTGGAGATGTTCGCGCGGTAGTCCCGCAGGTCACCGCTCTCGGCATACAGGGCCAGTTCGGTGACCGCGTAGCTCGGGCTCAGCCGGACCTGGTAATCCTCGGCTTCCACCTGGGTAGCGCTGTCTACCAGGTCGACCTCACCACTGCGCAAGGCGTGATAGGCGGCATCCGTATTGGGGTAGGTGCGGACTTCCACGGGGATCGCCAGCTCGCGCTGCAAGGCCCCCAGGTAGTCGGCCCCTATGCCTTCGAGTTCATGGCGCTGGTTGATTTCCCGGTAGGGGGGCAGGTCGCCACTGACGATGCCGACCAACAGGGCCTCTTTGTTACGCAGCCAGGTCTGTTCATCGATGCTGGGGCGAATATCGAGGAAGTCCAGCGGCTGGCGGGCACGGATCTTCACCCTGTCCTGCGCGAATACCGGCAGGGCCAACCACAATATCAGTACGAAAAACAGCGGGCGCGGCAGTAACCTCACATCAGGTTACTCAGACCAGTTCGTTCTGCCTGGCGATGTTCACCAGATCCACCACCGAAGTGACCCCAAGCTTGCTCAAGATATTGATCTTGTGGCCGCTGACGGTCTTGTTGCTCAGGTGCAGTTTCTCGGCGATCTCAAGATTGGTCAGACCTTCAGCGAGCAGCTTGAGGACTTCCAGTTCACGATTGGTCAGCGCCGCCAGGACGTCGCTGCTGTGTTTGCCGCGGCCGCCATCGCTGAACGGCATCGACTTCTTTGGGAAGAACACATAGCCCTCGACGATGGTGTCCACCGCCTTGAGCAGTCTGGTCAGGGGTTCGTTCTTGCTCACGAAACCACTGGCTCCGGCCTGCAGGCAGCGCATGGCATAGGTGTCGACGGACTGGGCGGTGAACACCAGCACCCGCACATCCAGGTTCGCCTGGGCGATGCGCTTGAGCACGGTGAGACCGTCCATTTTTTCCAGGCTGACATCCAGGATCACGATGTCCGGCTTCAGCGACAGGATCATGTTCAGGGCGCTGATACCGTCGGCAGTTTCGCCAACAATGGAGTAGCCCTGAGTCTCCAGGGTTTTGCGAATCGCCTCACAGACTACCGGGTGATCATCGACGATCAGTACACTTTTACTCATGCCAGGTTATCCAGAATCAAAATATCTAGGTAATAAGTGAGCCAACAACGGTCAGCGCCTTGATGAAATCTGAGGCTGGTTGAGATTTTTCTCTGACCTAGGGCGGATTTGCGGAAAGCTCAAATAAGAAAATGATGCCGAATAAGCCCCTCAGGGTCATCAGAATGTCACTGGCAGGCTAGCAGGAAGCAACCTGAGTACTGCCAAGAAAATTCCTGTTTTCGAATCCATTCCTTCGGGTTGACGGGCTCTTGGCAGCGATCTCGACTAGATGAATGCAATTCAAGACTATTCCTACATCCCACCCACAGCGCAGAGCTTATCTTGCCCTGTCATTCAGCCAGGCACAGGGCGAGCCTGAGTGGCGGGCAGCATTCTAGTGCACTGTGCCAGCAGTGTGACGGCCCACTATTTTTCAGAGGTCGAACCAAGCGATGTTGAAGTTAAGGGTAGGGGTACTGGAGCAACATAATATTGTCCGCCACGGTCTGTACAAGCATCTGTCCAGGCAGTCGGTTCTGTGCCTGAGCGAGTTCTTCAATTTCTCCGACATGTTGGAGGCCCTTGAACAAAACCAGCTGGACGTGCTGATGATCGGCCACCTGATGGATCGCGACCCGATTCATCTGGTGCGGAACTTGAGTACCCGTTACCCCGATCTGAAAATACTCGTGCTGCTGAACCGTCCCGACCCTGTAATTGCCTCGCAGCTACAGGCCGTGGGCGCGCATGGGGTGATGTCCAAGACGCAGTCTTTGCCGGACTACGCTGATGCGCTGCGAAGCCTGGCTCGCGGCGAACGCTATGCCATGCTCAGCGATGGCCGGGCAAGCATGGAAAAGCCACTCTACGACGCCTAGCCGAACAGGCCGCGTAGCCCTCGATTCAAGATTTTCTTTGGAAAACTTCAAGACGTTTCTTGTTATGGCGAGGCGGCCGGCGCTCTAGAGTACCCGGCACTGGTGACCTGAAAGACTGTCGCAAGGCCGTGACGGTCGGTGGGCCAGGACCACTCGGACTAGAGGCTTGAGAGGATGGAATATCCAGTTCTGAAGACCACCATCGAACGTTCTGGAGGCGCTATGTCACTTGTCGTTAACAAGCCCTTGCGCATCGCAGTGCTGGACGATCACGCATTGATTCGCATGGCAATGCAGCTACAGCTGCAGAGCGTGGCGGATTTCCAGCTGGTGGGTTTGTATGCCAGCAGCGGCGAGCTGATCTCGGCCCTGCGTGATACCGAACTGGACCTGTTGGTGCTCGATTACCAGCTGCAGGAATGCGACCTGGATGGCCTGCGCCTGATCCGCCTGTTGCGCAACAAATACCCGCATTTACTGATCCTGGTGTCCTCGGCCACCGAGACGCCGTTTTTCGTCAAGCAGATCATCGATATCGGAGCCAATGGCTTTCTCGGCAAATCACAATCCCTGGACGACCTGATTCCAGCTATCCGCACGGTAGCCAGCAAGCGGCTCTATCTGTCGCCGTTGCTGGCTTTCGCCGTGCAGCACCCGCCAATCGGCCCCGCCGCCGAGCCGGGCAGCCCGCCATTGACCAGCCTTGAGACCCTGTCCCCCAAGGAGAACGAAGTCTTGCGCTGCTTTCTGGATGGCCTGCGGATCTCGCAGATCGCCAGCAAGTTTTCCCGCAGCATCAAGACCATCAGCGGGCAGAAGCAGGCCGCGTTCAGAAAGCTGGGGATCCGTACCGACGCCGAGCTGTTCAAGGTGCAGCGCAAGCTGGACCTGCATATTGCTTCCCGCGAGCCGGCAGACGAGCGTGCCCAGGACGACGCGACCCAACTGCCCCCTTAATTGGCCCGGAGCACCGTCCAGATCGCCGATGAACGCTCTGGACGCTGACGCAAGTTTCCTGGCTTCTCAGCCATTAACAGCCTCGTACCCCATGCTTAAGCTGAACCTCTCGTCCAGTGCCCCCGGGCAATTGGGTCATTGAACCCCGAAGGGAAAGTTCAAGCATGAAAAAATTGGAAAAGAAAGTTGCCCTGGTGACAGGGGCTTCCAAGGGTATTGGCGCGGACATCGCCAAGCAGTTGGCTCGCAACGGCGCGACGGTGATCGTCAACTACGCTCGCAGCAAGGCCGACGCCGACGCTGTGGTGGCGCAGATCTTGGAGCAGGGCGGTAGGGCCTATGCGATCCAGGCCGATGTGGCCAGGAGCCTTGAGGTCAAGACCCTGTTCAAGACCATAGAGCATCTGTACGGCCGCCTCGATATCCTGGTCAATAACGCCGGGGTCTATTCCACCGGCTCACTGGCGCAGGTCACTGAAGATGAGTTCCACCGGCATTTCGACCTGAACGTATTGGGTCTGATTCTGTGTTGCCAGGCGGCGTTGGACTGCTTCAACCCACAAGGGGCGAGCATCATCAATGTCAGTTCCAGCGTCACCTCCTTCACCCCTGCCAATTCGGCGATCTACACCGCTTCCAAGGGCGCGGTGGATGCGATAACTCGCACCCTGGCCAATGAGCTGGGCCCCAGGAACATCCGGGTCAATTCGGTCAACCCGGGGCTTGTGATGACTGAGGGGGTGCTCTCCAGCGGCTTCTTCGCAGATGAGTTCCGCACCAAGATCGAGACACTCACGCCCCTGGGGCGCATTGGCGTACCTCGGGACATTTCGCCGGCGGTGGTCTTCCTGGCCTCGGACGATGCCAGTTGGATCACTGGCGAAACCCTGGTCATCGGCGGTGGTTTGCGCTGAGCGCTACAGGCTCTGCTGGCCGCGCTGATAATGGCGCGGGGCTTCGCTCATCACGCGCTTGAAGGCGGTACTGAAGGCGCTTTCGGACTCATAACCCAGGGAGAAGGCGATGCTGGAGATACTGTCGTCGGAATTACGCAAGCGGTCGCTGGCCAGCAGCATTCGCCAGCGGGTCAGGTATTCCATGGGAGCAACCCCGACTACGGTCTTGAACCGCTGGGCAAAGGCCGAGCGCGACATGTTGGCCAGGCGTGCCAGTTCTTCCACGCTCCAGCGCCGCGCTGGCTCACCATGCAGTGCACTGATGGCGGCACTCAGGTGTCGGTCGGCCAGGCCGGCGAACCAGCCGGTGCCATCGCTGCCCAGGGTTCCCAGGTGAGCACGCAGCACCTCCACCAGCATGATGTGGGCCAGGTGTTCGGTCATCAATGAACGTCCCGGCTTGTGCTGGTGCAGTTCCGAAGTAAAGCGCTCCAGGGCCCAGCGCAGAATCGAGGCCTGGGCCGAGACACCGGTCAGGTGCACCAGGGACGGTAGGGTACTGAGCAGGACTTGGGCCGGGACCCCGGTGAACTCGAAGCGTCCACCCACCAATTGGGTATCGGCGCCGCAGTAGTCAAGGGTGATTTCGTCTTCAGCGATCCGTTGGAAGTAGGAGGCGGAATCCATCGGGACCTGGTTCATATCGCTGTAAAGGGCAAAGGGCACGCCCCGGGTCATGAGGAAGCAGTCACCTTGTTGCAAGCGTTGCGGTTGTTGTTCGCCTGCAACTAATAGCCAGCAGCCACCTTGAACTACGGTAGTGAACTTGATTCCGGCATTCTCGGGAAAACTGAACGCCCAATCACCCGCCATTCTTAATGTTGCGGAGTGATAGTTGCGAATTCGCAATAAAGAAAGAACGCCTGAAAGCGGATCCATTGGTTGCCCTTTGGGGATTTTGAAAATGGGAGGTGAATGTTAACACCGTGATTATCCTGATGGATATATAAAGTCGCGCATCGACTTGCCCGAAATCGTTATGAAAGTTGTAACTTGAAAAGGAATAAACATGAATATCCAATTAGATGAAGTCTATGGTCCGTTGATTAACGGTGTATTTGAGAGTCGTGACAAACAGGCATTGCCAGCCCTGGATCCGGCCACCGGAAAGTGCCTGGCGACTATTCATTACTGTGACGCTCAAGATGTCGATAGAGCGGTGAATGCGGCGCAGGCGGCCTTTGCCGGATGGAATGCATTGGGTCAGCAGGAACGGGGTCGATTGCTCAATGCCCTGGCCGACGCGGTGGAGGCGGACAGTGAACGCTTGGCGCGGATCGATGCCCATGACGTGGGGCGTTGCATCAGCGAGGTACGCAAGGATTACCAGACTGCGGTACGTCACTACCGCTATTTTGCCTCGGTGATCATGGCCCATGAAGACCATGGCCGAGAGATCCCCGGTGGCTACGCCCTGGGCAAGCGCGAGCCCCTGGGGGTGTGCGGGCAGATCATCCCCTGGAATGCGCCGGCGATCATGGCATCGTTCAAGCTGGCGCCAGCCCTGGCGGCTGGCAACACCGTGGTGCTCAAACCGGATGAAAATGCTTCGCTGTCGACCCTGGAACTGGGCAAGCACATCACGCGGATTTTCCCGGCTGGGGTGGTCAATATCGTCACCGGCCTGGGGGAAGTCGTAGGTGCAGCCCTGAGCCAGCACCCCAAGGTGCGCAAGCTGTCCTTTACCGGCAGCACCGAAGTGGGGCGCATTGTTGCGCGAGTAGCGGCCGACCGGCTGGTGCCGGCGACCCTGGAATTGGGTGGCAAGAGCGCCAACATCGTGTTCCCGGATATCGATGACCTGGATGCCGTGGTAGACAACGCCACCTTCGCAGCGATCCACAATAACGGGCAGTCATGCCTGGCCGGCACTCGGCTGTTCGTCCATGACGCTATCTTCGAGACGTTCAAGCAAAAGCTGATCGAGTCATTCCAGCGGGTCAGCGTGGGTTCGCCGCTGGATGAAAATGCGCGGGTCAGTTGCCTGGTATCGGCCAGGCAGGGTGAAAAAGTCCTGGAGTACATTGCCCTCGGAGTGCAGGAGGGGGCTGAGCTGCTGGTGGGCGGAGCCCGGGTCGAGGTGCCGGATTGCCCGGCGGGCTACTTTATCCAGCCCACGGTTTTCGAGGTCCGCAATGACATGCGCATCTGCCGGGAAGAGATCTTCGGCCCCGTGCTGTCACTGATCCGCTGGAGCGATTACGAGCAGATGATCGCCCAGGCCAATGACTCCGAATACGGTCTGGCCGCCGGTATCTACACCAGCAACCTGAAGCACGCCATGGATACCGCCAATCGCCTGGAGGCCGGTTCAGTGTGGATCAATCGCTACTCCAACATCAGCGACGGCACGGCGTTCGGTGGCTACAAGAACAGCGGTATTGGCCGCGAGTTCAGCCGCGAAACCCTGAATGCCTACACCCAGATCAAGACCATCACGGTCCAGGCTGAGGTGCCGGCGCCCTGGTTTGCACCGCGCTGAATCGCGAGTGTCATTAAACCGCCTGTTCCCTTCGGGAACAGGCGGTTTTTCTTTTGTAATCAATTAAACAAGCTATAGGTTTGTAGGATTAGTCCTACATATTTAGATGATTTATCTTTAGATGCAGGGCGATTCCTACGATTGTTGCACTTTCTGTCCTGGGTAAGAATTTGCTCGCTTCCTTTAAGGAACAATTAAAGCCATCAACTTACACAGACCAAGGAAATGACAGTGTTCAATCCCATGAGAGCTATTCTGGCAATTACTGCCTCTGGCCTTGTTGCCAGTTCCGCAATGGCGGCTGACGGGACAATCAACTTCACGGGTGAAATCAGCGGCGTATCGTGCAGCATTACAGCCGGCGGAGGCACAGTCGCAGGTGGTGCTCAAACCATTACCGTGCCTTTGGGGAAAGTCAGTATTGATTCAATAAAAACCCCCGCAGAGGGTACTATCGCCTCAACTGTTCGAATCAATCTAAATCTGGACTGCGGCTCAACCGGAACGGGTCTTAGCACAGTTGATATGAAGTTTGACCCTGCTGCCGGTTCTGGCATTGATCTCAAGGACCCCAGACTCTTGAAAACTCAGGGGGCGGGCAAAGGTGTAGGTATCGCGATCTATAATGAAAATAATCAAATAGTAAATATGTCCGCGAACGAAATCATCAGTGGAACATTGACTCAGTCACCTCCAAGTACTGGCACTTATAAGAGTAGCATCAGCTTGCGTGCCGGTTATGTTGCCAATGCTGAAGACTTTGTCGCAGGCAAGGCTGATGGCACCCTGCCGTTTAGCTTGACTTACAAGTAATAGTAAAAAAAGAGAGGCTGAACATGCCTCTCTTGCTCACGGGTGGTGTCTATTCAATGAACGCAATTTCCAGATACTTGCTGCTGGGCTTCGCCTTGTTCGGCAGTAGCCTTGCCTGTGCCGGAATTACCCTCGATGGAACTCGAGTGATATACCCGGAAAAAAGTAAGGAAGTTTCCATCCTGGTCAGGAACACTGGTTCGCAGGACATCATGATTCAATCCTGGCTGGAATCCAATGAACTGCATAATGAACAGAATATTCCCTTTGCTCTGACCCCTTCCTTGAGTCGCCTTGCCGGGAATAACCAACAGATGTTGAGGATCTTTTATTACGGCAAGGGTTTACCAACTGATAAAGAGTCGATCTTCTGGTTGAACGTGCAGGAAATCCCGCAAAAGTCAGCGGAACAAAATACCCTGCAAATTGCCGTGCGTCAGCGCATCAAGGTGTTCTATCGCCCGAAAAGCCTGACGGAAAACTCCCAGGAGGCAGTCGGCAACTTGAAGTGGAAAATGCTTCGCGAGAATGGGAAGAGCTATTTGCAAGTTTCTAATGGTTCGCCTTATCACATCTCCTTTAGTTCGGGAGTGTTAAGTGTGGGCGAAAAGAAATACCCCGTTGAGTTGGATATGGTGACGCCCGGAAGTGTCAGCAAGTTTGGTGTGACGGGAGAGCCTACGGCTCAGCCAGGCCAGCGGGCGCTCGTTGAGTTTCATAGCATTAACGACTACGGCACTCCAATCAAGGGTACGGCGACTGTCAGTTATTGAAAGTGGCTGCCTCGCTGGCTTATTCGATACTTGCTTTGTAGAGAGCAGGCTGATGTTCAATCACTGGTATAAGGGATTGCGCCTGTGCACGGTTTCAGGAAAAAGCTCAATCTGAAGAATACAGGTTGTTCCTTTTTATTTTTCATGAGCATGGCCACGCCTGTGGCCGCGTTGTCAGTAGAGTTCAATGAGGTTTTCCTGAACAAGGGTGGAGCCCCGGTAGAGTTGAAGTACTTCGAATCGGGGAGTGGTATTTCCCCTGGAAACTACAACGTCGATATCTATCTCAATCAAGCGATGGTAGTTCGGCAGAGTGTCACCTTCATTGCAACAGGCAACTCGCCTGAAGTACGCCCGCAGATCAGTCTGGGCACTCTAAAAGCAATGGGCATCAATACTTCGCGGCTTGCGCAAGAGCGGCTCATCGCTACCGACAGCAGCGATGAATCGATCATCGACGTTGCCAGGCTGGTCAGTGGTGCCAGCATCGAGTTTGATGTCAGCGCTCTGGCCCTGAAGATCAGCGTGCCCCAGGCCTACATCCAGCGCGGTGCCGGTCATTCGGTGGATCGCTCCCTGTGGGACGATGGTGTTACCGCGCTCTTCACCGACTATCAGTTGAACTTCAACCGCAATATCAGCCAGGGCTACCACAACGACTACCGCTTCCTGGGGTTGCGCAACGGTTTCAACCTGGGTGCCTGGCGCTTGCGCAACGAGTCTTCAGTGTCGGGTTACACCGGTGTGCGCGACACCTTCAGCAGCAACCGCAGCTACATCGAGCGGGATGTTGCCTCTCTGAACGGCCGGTTTGCAGCGGGAGAGCTGTACACCCAGGGCGAGGTCTTCGACAGCGTGCGTTTTCGCGGGGTGCAGCTCAGTTCCGAGCTGAGCATGTTGTCGGATGAGGAAATCGGTTACGCACCGGTGGTGCGTGGCATTGCCGAGACCAACGCCACGGTGGAGGTGATCCAGAACAACTACGTCATCTACTCCACCAGCGTCTCGCCGGGCGCCTTCGAGATCCAGGACATCTATCCCAGTGGCTCCAACGGTGACCTGGTGGTGAAGATCATCGAGGCTGACGGTCGCGAACGGCAGTATTCACAGGCCTATTCCTATCTGCCGGTCATGATCCGCAACGGCAGTGCTCGCTACAGTGTTGCCGCTGGCCAATACAAGAACCATGACCAGGCTGCGCCAGGATTCGGCCAAGGCACCCTGGTATATGGCATGAGCGACAACTTCACCGGTTACGGCGGCCTGCTGGCGGCCACGGGGTACAAGGCCCTGAACCTGGGGCTGGGCATCAACTCGCCCTGGGGCGGGGTGTCGTTCGACGTGACCCAATCCAGTTCCGAGAGCCTGCGGGGCCAGGTGAGCCGGGGGCAGAGTGCCCGCGCTCTGTACTCCAAGACCCTGGGCACCACCGATACCAGCTTCACCATGATTGGCTATCGCTACTCCACCGAGAACTACCGGACCTTCAGCCAGCATGTGGAGGAGTCCGGCGACGTCGGTGGGAGCCATTACGGACGGCAGAAAAGCCGCTTTGACCTGAACGTCAACCAACCCCTGGGGCAATCGGGTTCGCTGTTCGCCAGTATGGGGGAAACCAGCTACTGGAATCGTCAGGGCAGTACCCGGCGCTGGCAGTTCGGCTACAACGGTAACTATCTGGACGTCAGCTACAACCTGGCCCTGTCGCGTACAGAAGGCCAGGGCATGGAGCAGGGCGCCGATAACCAGCTCAGTGCATCGCTGAGCGTGCCATTCGGTAGCTCGGGCCGGCACCAGCGGGCCTATAGCAGTGTGACGTCGTCGTCCCAGGGGGATTCGTCGGTCCAGACTGGAGTCTCGGGCAATTTGGATCAGCGAAATGCCTGGAACTACTCGGTCCAGGGCAGCCAGAGCCGGCAGGGTGGACGTTCCGCCAACCTCGACCTGAGCTGGGATGGGCCCGCAGCGAAGGTCAGCGGCAATTACGGCCAAGGCTCCGCCAGCAAGCACATGAGCCTCGGCGCTGCGGGTTCGCTGGTGGCCCACGCAAATGGCATCACCTTGGGCCCCTCGGTGGGGGAAACCTTTGCCCTGGTCGAGGTATCCGGGGTCAAGGGGGTAGGGGTCGATAGCAGCGCTGTTACACGTACCGATGACAAGGGTTATGCCATCGTTCCCTATGTACAACCCTATCGCTACAACTGGATCAGCCTCGACAGCGACACCCTGGGCAGTGATGTAGAAATACAAGAAAGTTCGCGCATGGTGGTGCCCACCCGGGGTGCGGTAGTCAAGAGTCGCTTCGAGTCCACGTCCGGGCGCCGCCTGCAGTTCGACCTGCGCACAGTAGATGGCCAGCAAATCCCATTTGGCGCTCAGGCCTATGACTCCCAGGGAAACTTGCTGGGTGTCGTCGACAACTTGTCCAGGCTGTTGCTGTTTGGTATCGGGGATAAAGGTGAGCTGGATGTTCGCTGGGGTACAAAGCACTGCAAGGTGAATTATGAGTTGCCCGCGGCGAACAAAGAAATGATTTACGAAAAGTTTGAGTTTTCCTGCAGTACTCCGAAGGCCTTGATGGCGAGCACTGAAGTAATTAGTTCAAGTAGCCAATGATGGCTTCGAGGTAAGTGGATGAAGCTGGTTTGTGTTTTTTTTGCAAGAATATGGCTGTGCATGGTTCTTGGGGGTGTCCCGTACGCCATTGCCGGATGTTCTCAGGTGCTCGGCCAGACGCTCCAACCGGCGATACCGGAAGTCTCGCAAGGAGCGACAGGAATGCTCTCCAGTTATTGGGCATCAGCAACGGTCTTGGTGTCCTGTAGCGGTCTGGTGGCATATGGGAAGTACTTTAACAACATCTATGCAACCGCGGGCGACTCGGGGAAGACCCTCTATTTCGAGGGCGCCAACTACAAGCTTTACAAGACTAGTTCCGCTGATGTGATGTTCATCGCCAAGGCTGCTGGTCCGGATAATATAGCTCGCCCTTTGGGCGACCTGAACCGCACGCCCGTATCTGTTAGCAGCACAGGAACTGCCGGCTTCGGGATGATCATTTATGTGCGGTATTACTCCCCGTCGCAGAAGCTGTTTCCGGGCTTGTACAGCATCACCGGGCAAGATCTGTTTGGCGGGCTGCTCAGTTACAACAATGGTGATCCTTCGGTTAATTTCGGTTATTGGGGAACCAAGGCGCTGGACTTTTCATTTCTGGTCATGGCGAGAACTTGCCAGCTTTATAATAATGCTCCAGTGAAACTGAAAAAAATCAGTTTGTCGGCGCTGCCAGTTCGAGGCTCAACGGTAGACGCGGGAACAGTCCGCCTGGATATAGGCTGCGAGAGCAGCATGAGCAGCAATAGAATCAGCGTCAATATGATTGATATGGCCACCCCCTGGAATAACTCGTCGAACCTGACATTTACTACTCACGCCACCCAACCTTCGGGAGTCGCCTTGCAACTGATGAATGCCGGGAAGCTCCTTAATCTAGGCGTCTCGTCCAGTAATGTTATTGGCTATACGCCGGCCGGCACCACAGACATCAGTAAAGTGCTTGACGTTCGTTATATCCGCACCGAAGACAAGGTAATCCCAGGAGCAGGCAATGCGGCAGTTTCAGTTACCGTCACTAGTGACTAGCCTGTTTTGCATAATCTTTTTCAAGCCATGCATTCACTATTATTCTCAAGTCGCCTACGGCATCATCCACCGAGTCAAGAAATCAGGAACAACCAAATCATGGGCAACATAGTCATAGTCGACGATCATCCACTGATGCGCATGGCCGTGCGTGTCATGCTCGAAAGTGAAGGGCATACCATCATGGCGGAAATCGACAACGGCGTGGATGCCCTGGAAATCATCCGCAAGTTGCTGCCTGACCTGATCGTGCTTGACCTGAGCATCCCCAAGATGGACGGTCTTTCGGTGATTGCGCACCTGACCTCCATCGGTATCTCCACCAAGGTGCTGATCCTCACCTCGGGCGACGCCCGCAACTTTGCCATGCGCTCGCTGCAGGCGGGAGCCGCAGGTTTCGTGTGCAAGGACGACAGCCTCGATGAACTGGCCGGGGCGGTGAAGGCGGTACTGGCCGGATACAGCTATTTTCCGGCGAACACGATTCACATGCTGCGGGACAACTCCCAGGCTGCGTCTCAGGAAAGCCTCAAGCTGGCACAGCTGTCCGATCGCGAGATTACCGTGCTCAAGCTGCTGGCCCGTGGCATGGGTAACCAGGATATAGCCCAGCAGTTGATGATCAGCCACAAGACGGTCAGTACGTACAAGGTGCGCCTGCAGAGGAAACTCAGCGTGGAAAACCTGATCGCCATGGTGGAACTGGCCAAGCGCAACGGCCTGGTGTGACCCCCGGCAGGGCCGGCGCAGGAGAACCTGCGCCGGCCTTTTTTTGCCTGGGCTTCAGTGCGGCAGGGCGAAAGCCTTTTCGATCCGCAGCAGCTCGGCTTCCAGCTCCGCGGTTCTGCCGGGCAAGGTGTCCGGATTGTGTTCCGTGCAAGCCTGCTCCAGGTCCTTGCACAGTTGTGTCAGCCGGGCATTGCGCATGATGGCTGCACTGCCGCGGATACGATGCGACAGGCGCACCAGGGCGTTGACATTCATCTCTTCGCACAACCACCGCAGCTCCTCGAGGTCCCGGCGATTGCTCTTGAGCAGTTCAAGGCGGAACTGTTCCTGAAGTGTCGGGTTGCTGCTCAGTTTGTTGAGGGATTGGCTGGCATCGCCATGGGCCTGGAGGATGGCGGCGGGCGGCGGGGATTCCTGGTAGGCCAGTGTCTGGGCCTGGTCCTGGGGCAGCAAGGTCGACAAGCGCTCCTCCAGGGTCGCGAGGCTCACCGGCTTGATCAGGCAGTCGCGCATGCCGGCATTGATGCAGCGCTCTATTTCCTCCTGCTGGGCATCGGCGGTCAGCCCGATAATCAGGGTGCGCGGGCGTTGCTGCTCATGCTCCTCGCGGCGAATGGCCAGGGCCAGTTCAACGCCATTCATCTGTGGCATGTGATAGTCGGTGATCAGCAGGTCGAACGCCTTCTGCTGCCATAGCTGCAAGGCCTGCACGCCGTTTTCGGCTTCCACCGCCTGGCAGCCGAGGAACTCCAACTGGGCCCGCAGCATCTGCCGGTTGGGGGTGTTGTCGTCAGCCACCAGAACCCGGGTCGCCCGCTGTGCTGCGAACCGCAGCTTGTTGATTGTCGGCGCGGGGGCCTCGGGCACCGGCTCCAGCACTTTCAGGCGCAGGGTGACGGTCACTGTGGTTCCCTTGCCTGGGGTGCTGAGCATCTCCAGGGCGCCGCCCATCATTTCGCACAGCGAGCGCGATACCACCAGGCCCAGGCCGCTGCCGCCCTGGCCACCGAGGGAGGGTTGGGCCACTTGGGCAAAAGGCCGGAAGAGCAACTGGCGGTCCTCCACCGAGATGCCTCGGCCGGTGTCCTGTACTTGCAACTTGATGTCGAGCATCTGCTCGCCGTCGAGTGCGCTTTCAAGGCGGATGCTCACCCGGCCCTGATCGGTGAACTTGATCGCATTGCTCACCAGGTTCGTCAGCACCTGCTTGAAACGCATGGGGTCGATCAGCACATCGAGATTGCTGCCCGCGTCCATTTCCAACAGCAGTTCCAGGCTCTTCTGTTGCGCCAGGCCTTCGAAGACCCGGGCCACGGGCTCCAGCAGTTCCTTGAGGCGGGTACGCCGGGGAAAGAAGCTCAGGCGCCCGGACTCGATACGCACGATGTCCAGGGTATTGCCCAGCAGTTCTAGCAGGTTCTTCGCCGCGCTGTGGGCGACATCGATGTGGTAGCGGTCGAGCACCCCTTGATCGGCCCGTTTCAGGACCAGCTCCAGTGTGCCGATCACCGCGCTCATGGGGGTGCGTATTTCATGGCTGATGGTGGCCAGGAACTGGGTTTTCGCCTGGTTCGCTTCATCGGCCTGGCCCTTGGCCTGTTGCAGGTCGTGGACCAGGCGCTGGTGTTCGGAAATGTCCTGCCAGCCACAGATCACTCCCTTGATAGTGCCCGAGGAGTCACGAAATGGCTGGATCCAGTGCTCGATGCACAGGCTGTTGCCGGCAATGACGATCTGATACTGGCGTTCGATGGTGATGCCGCTGTCCATGGCTTGCAGGTAGCTGTTGTGCAGGGCCAGGGCCACCTCGAAGTGCTCGATGGGCATCTCCAGGGCGGTCTTGCCCAGTACCTGGTCCTGACGCAGGTTCATCACCTGCATATAGCTGCGGCTGCAGGACAGCAGGCGGCCCTTGCGGTCGCGCACGTAGATGGGAATGGGCATGGAGTCGTCCAGGGTGCGCTGGAACTGCAACTGGTCGCTCAGGGCTTTCTCTGCCAGCAGGCGCCGGCGGATCTGCCGGCGCAGCTGGAAGATGCGGATCATGAACACTGTCATCACCAGTAGAGCGCAGCCGAGAATTTCCAGTATTACCCGCCCGTAGTCGCGCCAGCTCTGGCCACTCATCGCGGCATTGGCCCGCCAGCGAATGGTGATGGCGTTCAATTCATCGGGCGGGATGCTCAGGATCGCCTTGTCGAGGATCGACTGCAGCTGGGTGTCACCGCGGCGCATGGCGAAGCTGGCGGTGGCGGCATCGCCGTCGAGGATGGCGGCGATGCGCAGTTTCTTTTCGTACAGGCGCGCGGTGTAGTAGCGCGCCATGGACAGCGCCATGACGGCGGCGTCTGCCTGCCCGCTGGCCACCATGCTCATTGCCTCCAGGTTGTTGGAAGGGCGTAGCAGATGAATCTGCGGGTAATCGACGCCCAGGCTGGCGCTCAGTACATGTCCCCGGGCGATGGCCAGGCGTTTCCCGGACAGCGCAGCGAGGCTGGCGATGTCCTGCCGGCCCTGGGCAGTGACCAGGACAAAGGAGCTGGTGGCAAAGGGGTGAGTGAAACGGAAGGCTTCCTCGCGCTCGATGCTCGGTGTCAGCACCGCGAGGTCGGTTTCGCCGTTGCGCAAGGCTTTCTGGATGCCCTGGAAGCTGGAGGTGCGCTGCACCTCGAAGCGCAGGCCGGTGCGCTGGGTGATGATCTCGAACAGGTCGGAGATCACCCCGTTGAAGCGCCCGTCGGCATCGAAGAATGCGGAGGGGGCCATGTCGTCGTTGATCATCAGCCGGGCTACCGGATGCCGAGCCAACCAGCGCCGCTCCTGATCGTCGAGGACCACCCGGTCTTCTGGCATGACGATGCCTCCACCGGTCCAGCGCTTGACGATAAAGCTCATGCGCAAGGCGCCCAGCGAGGTCAGGGTGCGGTTGAGGATGTGCATCAGGCGCTGGTCGTCGGCGCGCAGGAGAAAGCCGTAGCCCCCGGATTCCAGGTCGATGAAACGGCTGAATTTCAGGTAGTTGAAGAAGCTGTGGTTGATCAGATAGTGGGCGCTCAGGGAGTCGCCGATGTAGCCGTCAACGCCCTGGAAGGCCACCGCGGCCATGGCCTGGGCGGCGCTGCTGTAGCTGAGAATCTGCGCCTCGGGGAAGTGGCTGCGAAACAGCTCTGCGGGCAGGTAGTCCTGGACCACGGCGATGGTCATCCCCCGCAGGTCCTCGGGCAGGTTTCGCTCATCGCCCTGGCGTCGATAGAGCGAAGGCGCGTTCTGCGCATAGGGCAAGCTTAGGGCGGTGGCTGGAGTCTGGCGCTGGTAGTCGCTGGCGCGGCTGAGCAGGTCGACCTTGCCGGCCCGCAGGGCTCTCAGAGCGTCTTGGGCGTCATCGAAACCCAGTACCTGGATCTCGATGTTCAACTGCTGTTTCAGCAGGGCCACCACATCGGCGCTGACCCCTTCGTAGTCACCGTTGCTGTAGATGATATCCATGGGCAGGGAGGAAGGCCCGGCGACCCCCAACACCAGCCGTCGCTTCTCCCGCAACCAGGCCCAGTCCTCGGCGTCCAGCTGGAGTTTCTGCGGCTCGCTGGCCAGTTGGCTGGTGAGGTGCAGGTGGTCCGGCACGGGCGCTGCGTGGCTGCGGGTGGCGAGCAGCAGGGTCAGGCAAAACACGCAGGACGTGATCAGTGACTTGGTCATGAACATAGGACGACTACCAGGGATAAAGCGGTCGGTTAGGGGGGCGAGATGAAGGGGCGCGGGCTCCATGGATCGCAAGGCATGGGCAAGCAACTCAGGCAGAGGCTATGGAGCGTCGCGAGCGGGCGTTGTGCAGGCAGTAGTTGATCAGGTGCTGCTCCGGCATCGGCCGGCCGATGGCGAAACCTTGGACGACGGGGCAACCCAGGGCCTTGAGCTGCTTCATCTGCGCTGGTGTCTCCACTCCCTCGACCACCAGTGACAGGCCCAGGGTGGCGGCCAGTCGCACAGTGCTTTCCACCACGCTGCGGCAGGTGGGATGGGAGTCCAGCTTGCGCACGAACGAGGCGTCCAGCTTGATCTGGTTGAACGGCAGGTCGCACAGCCGCTGCAGCGAAGAGAAGCCGCTACCATAGTCGTCCATCGACAAGCCGCAGCCCAGCACCCGCAGTTGCAGCAGGTTCTTCAGGCTGACGGCGGGCAAGTGGATGGAGCCGGTCTCGGTCAGTTCGAACATGATGCCTTCGGCCGGGCAGCGGTACTCGCGCAACAGATCGCTGACACCCTTGCTGAACCCTGGGTTGCTCAATTGCTGGGGCTCCAGGTTGAACGCCAGCTCCATGGTCACACTCAGTTCGGCGAGGATCTGCTGCAATTGCAGCCCCTGCTCGAAGAGCTGGGCAAACAGCATGTGCACCAGGCCGGCCTGGCACATCACGGGCAGAAAATGCTCCGGTGCCAGTATCCCCGCCTCGGGGTGGTCCCAGCGCGCCAGGGCTTCGGCCCCGGCCAGCCTGCCATCGAGCAGTGACAGCTTGGGTTGGTAATAGGCGACGAACTCGTGGCGCCTGAGGCCCTGGAGCACTTCATCGGCACTGGGGGCGGCCAGTGGTACAGGGCTGAAAGATCCGGCGTCGGATCTGGGCGTCCCGTGTTGCGCTCGCCGCGCCGCAGGCATAGGCGCGCGGTCAAGCAAGGCGGTACGGTTGAGGAAGGAGTTTTTCATGGCGCTCGACGATCCAATACGGTCTACCCACATTGGCGTAGCTCGATCAGACTGTCAGTCGGCGTTTTCGATGACAAATGTAGGACCGCTCCTACAATGGCAACAAGTTCAGGTAGTGTGCGTGACCCTCGCGGGTGCGGGGTGATGTTGATGAAGGACCTTTGGGGAGCATGAGATGCAACAAACAGCAGGTTTCGCCGGTTCACCTTCCCATGGTCTATAGACAATCCAGGGTCAAGCGCCTGGAGCGTGTGTCGCTGCGATTGAACCTCGGCCTGGTGATTTCCTTCCTGCTACTGGTGTTTTTCGTGAGTGCCGGTTACTGGGCGACCTACAAGGTGATGCGAGGTGAACTGGTCAAGGTCAATTACCACTTCCTGCGCCTGGTGGCCCGGGCCAACGACCATGAGACCTTTTTGCTGCGTGCCATCAAGAGCAGCGGTTCCAGCACCTACCGGCCCGAGACCGACTACCGGGGCTATATCTTCACGGAAATGCCCAAGGGTGATGTGCGCATCTACGAGGGCCTGGCGTCGCAGTACCTGACCAAGGTGTCCGTGGTCCTGCCCGAACACACCGACCGCCTGGGCCCCAGGGTCATCAACCGGCAACTGGGGCTGGCCCGGGGCCTTGCCAATGTCTACAGCGACTTCTGGATCGGTTCGTCCTTTACCGCGCCACAGATGTTCCTGTTCGACCTGGACCGTCACTTCGACATCGCCATTCCCTGGATCGAAACCCAGCCGCAGCAGGTTGGCGCTACGCAGCCCGACCTGTTGCCGGTGCTGAGCCGGGTCAAGGCGGCGATCCGCCGCGACCCACCGAAAAACAGCGATCTGATCGTGCGCTGGAGCCCCGCCGAGCCGTTCATGATGAACGGGCGCCAGGCCCTGCTGGCCTATGTCCTCGATCAGACGGCGGACGAGTACCGGGTGGCGGGGCGTGCGCCACGTGAGGTGGTGGCAGCCACCCTGCTGGAGCTGAGTGAGCTCAACGATTTCGGCGAGCGGATCGACAGGCAGTTCTATGAGCGGCCGGACTTCGAGTCCATCGACCTGCTGGCCCCCGACGGGCGCTTGCTGGTGGGCGCTGCCGACAGTGATATCCGGGACTATCAGAACGGCTTGCACCTGAGCGCATCGGGGCTGCTGATCAAGCGCAGCGCCGGTACCCAGGGCACCTGGCAGGCGCTGTACCGGATCAGCTACAAGAGCCTGCTGGAGGACGGATTCTGGCCGCTGCTGAGCCTGTTGGGGCTGCTGCTGACGTGCGTCTTCGGTGGCTGGGGAGTGATCGAGTGGTATCGGCGGCGGGTGGTGGAACCGGCCGGCAGCGATTTTCGGCAATTGCTGGTTACCCATGATTTCAACCACTCCATCCTGCAGACCGTACCGCTGGCGTTGTGTGTGGTCAGGGGGCCGACGCTGCAGCCGGTAACGCATAACAGTTTGTATGGGACCTGGCTGGGAGAAGCCACGGACCTGCGTTTGCTGATGCAGCACTGGGAAATGTTCGACCAGGGCCGGCCGATTTCTGGAGAAGGCTGCCTGGAAGTCGGCCCGCGTTCCTTGTACGTGCGTTTTGCGCCCACCGACTACCAGGGTGAGGATGTGCTGCTGTGCACCTTTACCGACATCACGTCGCACCGCGAAGCCGCGGCCTCGCTGATCATGGCCCGGGACGCGGCGGATGCCGCCAACGAGCAGAAGAGCAACTTCGTCGCCACCGTCAGCCATGAGATCCGAACACCCTTGTATGGTGCCCTGGGGACCCTGGAGCTGTTGGCGATGACTGACCTGAGCGAGCGTCAGCGCGCCTACCTGCGCACCATCGACAGTTCATCGACGGTGCTGCTGCAACTGATCAGCGATGTGCTGGATGTGTCCAAGATCGAGGCCGGGCAAATGGTGCCTGAATCGGTCAGGTTCAACCCACGGGAGCTGCTGGAAGAAACCCTGCGGGGCTTTTCGGCCATGGCCGCGAGCAAGGGCCTGGCGCTGTACGCCTGCATCGACCAGCCGTTGCCGGTGGAGGTCCTGGGGGACAGCCTGCGCATCCGGCAGATCGTCGGTAACCTGATCAGCAACGCCATCAAGTTCACCGCTCACGGGCGGGTGGCGGTGAGCCTGAGCCAGGTGCAGTGCGCAACGGGCCGGGCTCGCTTGCAATGGCAGGTGGCCGATAGCGGGCCGGGCATACCCCAGGAGGTGCAGGCGCGCCTGTTCGAACGTTTCTACCAGCGGGACAACCGGCAGCCGAACATACGCGGTACCGGACTGGGCCTGCCGATCTGCGCCAGCCTCAGCCAGATGCTGGGGGGGCACCTGAGTTTCAGCAGCGAAGAGGGCCAGGGCAGCACATTCAGCTTCGCCCTCGACCTTGAACTGGCGGAGTCCGAGGGGGCCGCCCCGGTGGACCTGCGCCTGCAGGGCAAGCGCATACACCTGCGTACCCCGTTCGCCGATCTGAGCGCCAGCCTCGGCGCCTGGTTGCAGCAGCACGGGGCGCGGGTGTCGACTCAGCCCGAGGCTCTGGGCGACATGCCCGATGTCATGCTGGAGGTGATGCCTGAAGCCCTGGCCGGCCTGGACTGGGCCGGAACCAAGGTCTTTGCCCAGCACGATTTCAATCTTCAGCCTCAGGTCATAGGCAAGGACATCCTGGTCAATCAGCACAGCCTGCCGGCCATCCTCCAGGCCTTGAACATGGCGCTGACGGGGGAGGTGTGCGAGCCCGACACCACGCCCGGTGGAGCGAGCAGACAACCGCTGGGCCTGAGCGTGCTGCTGGCCGAGGACAGTCCGGTGAACCAGTTGCTGATGAAGGAACAGCTGGAAACCATCGGCTGCCTGGTGGATGTGGCCAGCAATGGCATCGAAGGCTTGCACCTGCTTGACCAGCAGGCCTACGACCTGATCCTCACCGACGTCAACATGCCGCTCATGGACGGCTATGCCTTCGCCCAGAGCGTGCGCGAACGCAACCTGGACACGCCGATCATCGGTGTCACTGCCAACGCCTTGCGCGAGGAGGGGGAGCACTGCATCCGCGTCGGGATGAACAACTGGCTGACCAAGCCGATTGATATCCAGGGGCTTTACTTGTGTCTCAAGGCGGCCATCGAGATCCCGTTGCAGCACGTGGTTGCCGACGCGGTCCAGGCAACGGGCCTACCCCAGGACGATCCGTTGCGCGTGCCCGAGCGCATGCTGGAGCTGTTCCAGCTCACCATCGGCCAGGACCTGGAGGCGCTCAAGGCCGCGCTGGCAGGGGGCGACAAGGTGCAGCTGATGGACCAGTTGCACCGCATTCGCGGTGCCCTGGCAGTGGGCAAGGCCAAGAGCCTGATCCTGGTTTGCGCCAGCCTTGAAGCCTCGGTGGGCGGCCATGGTGCCAGGCTGGAGGAGGGCCAGTTGCAGCGATTCATCGAACGGGTCGAGCGGCTGATCAGCCAGCTCTGAGCGGCTAACCCGCCGGGGGTAATGCAACGGGGTAATCGTCAGCGGTTGTGCGGATTCTTACACTTCGACCCCTTGATTGTTCGACAGTGGAGACCGCAACCATGCGTATACGCGACCTTGGCATCACCCTCGGCACCGGTACCCCCGGCATCTACAACGCTATTACCGATGTGCCGGGGGTGCGTGTCGGCCATCACACCCTCAACCTGGAAACCGCCGATGCGTCGATCCATACCGGCGTCACAGTGATCGAGCCGCGGGCCGGTTCGGCCCACCTGGAGCCGTGCTTCGCCGGGGTCCATGTGCTCAATGGCAACGGCGATGCCACGGGCCTGGAGTGGATCCGCGAGGCCGGCTTGCTGGCCACACCCATTGCCTACACCAACACCCATAGCGTTGGCGTGGTGCGTGACGCCCTGGTGGCGGCCGAGCGAGAAATGGCCAGGCAACATACTTACTGGTGCATGCCGGTGGTGCTGGAAACCTACGACGGCGTGCTCAGCGATATCTGGGGCCAGCACGTGACGGCCGAACACCTCCACGCGGCCCTGAGCCAGGCCAGTTCCGGGCCGGTGGCGGAGGGCAACGTCGGAGGAGGCACCGGCATGATCTGCCACGAATTCAAGGGCGGTATCGGCACATCTTCGCGGGTCCTGAGCCAGGAGCAGGGTGGCTGGACCGTGGGCGTCCTGGTACAGGCCAACTATGGAGTGCGCGAAGCGTTGCGGGTGGCCGGCTACCCGGTGGGCACGGTACTGGGGGACGTGGCGTCACCGTTCAAGGGCCCGACTCCGGTCGGTGAGGCCGGCATGGGTTCGATCGTGATCACCATCGCCACCGACGCGCCCCTGCTGCCACACCAGTGCACGCGCCTGGCGCAGAGGGCCAGCATCGGCCTGGCGCGGGTCGGGGGAGGCACCGAGGATTCCAGCGGAGACATCTTCCTGGCGTTTTCGGTGGGCAATCGCAACCTGCCGGTGGCCAATCACGGCCACCCCGGTGCCCCGACCAGCGCCTTGCAGATGGTCAACAACGATTACATTTCAGCGCTGTTCGTGGCGGCCGCCGATGCGGTGGAAGAGGCCATTCTCAACGCCATGCTGGCCGCTCGCGATCTGTCGGGCTGTGGCAGCCAGGCCCTTGCGCTCACTCCCGAACGCTTGCTGGCTGCCCTGGAGCAGGTCGGCTGGCGACCACGGGGCCAGTGACAGGAGCAGGCACACGGGGTTGAGACTGTGCACCGGATGCTCGATTTATCTGCACAGTCTTGACGATTATTCCTTGAGTCGCTGTCTCCCACTCTTATTCCGGGGCCGCAACATCCACTCTTAGACTTCGCCGCAATTGCCCTGACATGCCTCCAACCCTCATCGGACGGGGCTGCATTGTCATCCTGCGGAGAGACCTCAGTTGTCGAGATGGAAAGGCCCCTGGCCCTTGCGCGGCCTGATCGCCCTGGTGCTGCTTGCCCCTCTGGAACAGGGCCTGGGCGCGCCGGCCCTGGGCTCGCTTGGCAATGGCTCGCGGCATCAGGACCAGCAACTGGAAGCCTTGCAGGCCCAGGCCTTGAAACCGGTGGACATGCTTGCCGAACAGGCCCCGGTGGCCGGCAGCTCGCTGCGCCTGCCGGCCGAGTCGCCCTGTGTGCTGATCCGCTCGGTGCAGTGGCAGGGCGCCGAGGCCTTTGCCTGGATGACCGCTACCTCGCCGATCATTGGCCAGTGCGTCGGCGGCAACGGCCTGGGCTTGCTGCGCCATTGGCTGGCGGAGCAACTGATACTGCGTGGCTACCTTACGACTCAAGTCGCCATTCCGGCCCAGGACCTGGCCGGCGGACGCCTGCTGATCCAAGTGATCGCCGGGCGGATCGGCACTATTGAACAGCAACCCCAGGGTATCGGTTGGGCCCGGCCGTTGTTTCCCGCCGGCCAGGGCCAACTGTTGAATGTGCGCGACCTGGACCAGGCCCTGGAAAACCTGCGGCGCCTGCCGGGGCAGGCCCTGAGTGCCTTTGACCTGATTCCGGGGACGGCCCTGGGCAGCACCGATATCGTCATCCGGCAACCCGAGGAGGTACGCCGGGTGATGGGCATGCTGACCCTGGACAACGCCGGCATCGACGCCACCGGGCGCAATCAGTTGGGTGCCATCCTGGCGATCGATTCGCCCCTGGCCCTGTATGACCAATTGCTGCTGACCGCCAGTACGGACAGCGCATTCGCCGACCACAGCCTGGGTTCCTGGTCGAGGAGCCTGGCCTGGAACCTGCCTCTGGGCTACACCGCGCTGTCCTTGGGCGCCAGTGAGTGGGGCAGCCGCCAGCAACTGTTCAAAGACGCCGACCAGCGCCTGGGGTTCATCTCCAGGACCCGACGTCTGGATGCCGGCCTCAGCCTGGTGACTTACCGCTCGGCCCACAGCCGGGGCACCTTGCAGGGGCGGTTGGTGCGTCGCGAGGACCGGGCCTGGGTCGGCAACACCGAGTTGGGCCAGCTTTACCGGGACATCACCGGCTATGAACTGAGCATGGCCCACCGGGAAAAATGGAACGCCAGCACCCTGGATTTCGAACTCGGCCTGCGCGGCAGCCTGCCCGGGATGAGCGCAGCGCCGGGGGCGGTCTACGAGGAGCAGTACTGGAACGGTCGTTACCGGATCTTCACCGGCAAGGCGGCAGTGGCCGGTGCCCTTGGCGTGGGCGCCAGCGTGCTGGGCTACCAGAGCGGTTTGTTCGTGCAGTACGCGCCGGTGCCGGTGCCGCCCACCGAGTACCTGCAGATCGGTGGCCGCTACACGGTGCGCGGCTTCGATGGCAACAGCACCCTGGCCAGCCCGGGTGGCTGGACCTGGCGCAACGAGCTGGCCGTGGCGGCAGGCTGGGGCAGCCAGTTCTACACGGCCCTGGATGCCGGCCAGGTAGTGCCCAGCGCCAGCCTGCGGTCAGGGGAGCGCACCCTGATCGGTAGCGCCGTCGGCCTGCGCGGCAGCTTCAGCGCCCTGAGCTACGACATTGCCCTGGGCCTGCCGTTGAAAAAGCCCGACGACCTCAACAGCCGTACTCCCACCCTGGATTTCTCGTTGCGTAGCCGCTTCTAGGCCATAGCGTTTCGCCAAGCGGCCTGTCTTCCAGCCCTGAACCAGGAGGTGCCACCACCGCCGAACCTGTTACCCGCGTGCCCGCCGATTCAAGCGCACGCCTTATGCCAACAACACCACCGAGATCAATATGAAAACCAAGAATAAATCTACCCCGCACCTGCCACAGCCCGCTTTCGGGGCACAGCGCCTGGCGCTGGCCATCCTGCTGGCACTGCCGCTCCTGGAGCAGAGCGCCCTGGCCCAGCCCGGGCTGGTGGTGGACCCGTCCGCGGCGCTGCGACCGGTGCTCTCGACCAGCAACGGCACGCCGCTGGTGAACATCGTCGCTGCCAATGGTGCGGGCCTGTCCCACAACAAGTTCACCGAGTTCAACGTCGGCCAGGCCGGGCTGATCCTCAACAACAGCACCACGGGTGTGCAGACCAGCCTGGGCGGCGCCATAGCCGGCAACAGCCTGCTCAATGGCCAGTCGGCAAGCGTCATTCTCAACGAGGTAACCGGGAAAATGGCCTCCCAGCTCAACGGCGTGATTGAAGTCGCCGGTGCCAATGCGCGGGTGATCGTGGCCAACCCCAACGGCATTTCCACCCAGGGCGCGGGGTTCATCAATGCCAATCGAGTGACCCTGGTGGCCGGCAACGCTGTGCTGGACGGGCAGGGTGGAGTTGCGCGCCTGCATACCGAGAATGGCCAGATCCGTATCGACGGCGCGGGCCTGGATGGTTCCGGGGCCAATGAAGTGGACCTGGTAGCCCGTACCATTCAGTTGAATGCGGCGCTGCAGGCGCAGAAGCTCAACCTGTCCGCACTCAAGGGCGATGTGAGTGCAAGCAACACCTTGTCCCTGGCCAGCTCCGGCAGCGCTGGACAGTCCGCGGTGGGAGTGATCATCAACGGCAAGGAACAGGGCTTTACCGGCAACCAGATCATCATCAATGGCCAGGTGCAATCGGGTTCCGACTTTGCCGACAAACCCTTCAACAGCAGCCAGTTCGGCAAGGGCAACACCCAGGTGGTTTCCGGCCCGCCAGTGCCGGCGGCTGGCGTTTCAGTGCCAGAGGTGGTGGCTGAGACGGTTGCTCCCGAGGTCGCCATCGATGTGGCACGCCTGGGCAGCATGCACGCGGACTCGATCCGCATGCTGGGCCGATCCGCCGGTGTCGGGGTCAATGTGGCGGGGCAGGTCAAGGCCCTGACCGGCAACCTCACTGTCACCGCTGATGGCAAGGTGCAGGTGGCCGCTGGTGGGGCCCTGGAAGCCGGGCAGGCACTGTCGATCACCGGCGGCCTGGACAACCAGGGCCAGGTTTCGGGTGCCCGGGTCTCGGTCAACGGCGATACGCTTCAGGGTCGACAGGGGTCGCTCGTGGCGCACGGCAGCCTGTCGCTGCAAGGCGCCCTGGAAAACCATGGCACCCTGCGCAGCGGGCAGGCGATGACTCTCAACGCCAGCAAGGTATTCAACGACAATCTGATCCACAGCGGCGCTTCGCTGACTGCCTACGGCGCCCTGGAGAATCACGGCACCCTGCGCAGCGAGCAGTCCATGACCCTCAACAACAGCACGCTGTTCAACGACAAGGTGATTCACAGTGGCGCCTCCCTGACGCTCCTGGGCAGCCGCCTGGACAACACTGCCAGCGGCACCATCACCAGTCGCGGCAGGCTCACCAACTGGGTCGGCAGCCAGCGCAATCAAGGGGTACTGGGGGGCGGTCATGCCGAGCCTCCACGCCAGTCCGGCGCAGCGGCGACTCCGGTCTCCAGCGTGGCGCTCAAGCCGGCTCCTGCCGTGCTTTCGGCCTATGGCCATGGCTCCTACGGCTACGCACAGGTCCAGTGGACAGCTCCGAGCTACGTCTGGACCGGGCTCTCGGAAATGGCCTATCAGGCGCCGGGGCGAGGTAACTACCTGCGCTTCTAATGCCTGAAACTGCGGGGGGCGGGGCGCTGGCCGCTGGCCGCTGCGCCCCCACGGCCTGGCATCAGGCGTCCTGGGCCTGGAGGAACAGGGCAAACAGCTCGGACTGGGACTTGATCCCCAGCTTGCTGTACATGTGCTTGCGGTGAACCTTGACCGTCTCGGCGGAAATCCCCAGCTTGCGCGCAATCTCCTTGTTCGAGCAGCCACTGAGCAACCACTGGCCCACATCCAACTCCCGCGCCGAAAGGGGCGAACTCAACTGGGCAGTGGCCTGTTCCAGGCGGCTCTGCCAGTTGGGCGCGCTGGGCGTCGTGGCTTGGGGCTCGGACTCGAAATGCAGGCGCTGGCGCATCAGCGCCGCGATCCAGGGTTGCACCAGGCTCAGCAGGGCAGTCTGCTCAGGGCTGAAACGCGATTGGCTGCCCAGCGACAGGCTGAGGGTACGCTCGCCGTCCAGCAGGATGTTGATGTGCACCTCGTCGGTCAGCACGTTCAGGCAGAAATAGCGCTGGTAGTAATCGGTCTGCTCGAAGCATTCCGGGGCCACGTCCTGCAGGCGAAACAGGCCACTGCGCGGATGTTCCCTGGCGTGGATGTAGAACGGATCCAGCAGGTACAGCCCCTTGAGATAGTCCTGGAACAGGGAGTCGGCTTCGCCGTCCGTTGCCGGGGATTCGGCCAGTAACCGGGGCCGGCCGCCGCTGAAGACCAGCACCACCCAATTGTCCACCGGCACATAGTGCTGCAGCAGGCGCACCAGGGCGCTCCAGAAATTGTCCCGGTCCAGGGTCTCGATAACGCGGCCCACGGCGTCGTGCCAGGCCACGTCCTGCAAGGTCAGGCGCGTTTCACTACCCATTGAGGGGTACCCCATCGAAGTGATTTTTTGCCGCGTCGCGGCGCTCCATACTCGGCCCGTCCCCGGCACCTGCGGTCGCAAGCCCCGGGCGTCGCCAACGAGTGCAAGGATTAGAAATGAACATTGAACTGGTACAACTGGCCGGCCGTGACGGCGACACCGCTTATAACCTGGACCGGGTGCTCGAAGCCATTGCAACCTGCGCAGGCGACACCGATCTGCTGGTGTTCCCCGAAACTTGCCTGACCGGCTTCCTCAGCGCCGTACAGTTGGCCGAGTGCGCTGAAACCCTGGACGGGCCCAGTGTCCAGGCGGTGCTGCAGCAGGTCCGTGAGCGTCAGGTCGCGGTGGTCATCGGCCTGGCCGAGCGGGCCGGGGAGCATTACTACAACAGCTCACTGCTGCTGACCCCCGAGGGCATCGCCTTGCATTACCGCAAGACCCACCTATGGCCCTCGGAGCGCGGTGCGTTCTGCCCCGGCGACCGCTTCACCACGGTGCTGTGGAAGGGGCTGCGGGTCGGCATCCTGATCTGCTACGACATCGAGTTGCCGGAAACGGCCCGGGCCCTGGCACAACTGGGGGCCGAACTGATCATCGTCACCAACGGCAACATGGACCCCTACGGCCCGGTGCACCGCACTGCGATCATGGCTCGAGCCCAGGAAAATCAGCTGTTCGCGGTCATGGTCAACCGGGTGGGCGAGGGCGATGACGGCCTGGTCTTCGCCGGGGGCAGCGCTGCCATCGACCCGTTCGGGCAGGTGCTGTGGGAAGCCGGGCGCGAGGCGTGCCAGCAGCGCGTGAGCCTCGACCTGCACCAGCTCAAGGCCTCGCGCCGCGACTACCACTACCTCAGCGACCGTCGTCTGCCCCTACCCGGTGAACAGGTGGAGCACCCGGACGGGCGCCGCGAGCTGCTGATTCCCTGATTCCTGCCCATTGCTCTGATTCCTGCCACAACAATCCCAAAAACAGCAGGCGCGGCCACCTTCCCCATGGAGCAGGGGCCGACGCTATGGAGCTTGACGATGAAAACCCTTCACTGCGTTCCCCTGGCCCTGGCCTTGAATTTCTGCCTGGCCTTTACCGCCAGCGCCGAACCCAAGGTGCACATCTACAACTGGTACGACTTCATTGCCCCCGAGACCACCAAGGACTTCCAGGCACAGACCTCCGTCGCCGTGACCTACGACGTGTTCGACAACGGTGACGTGATGCAGAGCAAGCTCATGGCCGGCCGCAGCGGCTACGACGTGGTAGTGGCCACCGGCGACCTGCTGCCGAACCTGATCAAGGCAGGGGTGCTCAAGGAACTGGACCGCAGCCAGTTGCCCAACTGGTCCAACCTGGACCCGCAGATCCTGGCCAAGGTGCAGGGCAACGACCCGGGCAATCGCTATGCCGTACCCTACCTGTGGGGCACCACGGGCATTGGCTACGACGCAGACAAGGTCCGGGCGATCCTCGGGCCGGACGCCCCGGTGGATTCCTGGGACCTGATCTTCAAGGAGCAGAACCTCGCCCGGCTCAGCCAGTGCGGTGTGGCCATGCTCGATGCCCCAGGCGAGATCGTCCCCATTGCCCTGCATTACCTGGGGTTGCCCTACAACAGCCAGAACCCCGAGGACTACCGCAAGGCCGAGGCCCTGCTGCTGAAGCTGCGCCCCTATGTGCGCTACTTCGATTCCTCGAAGTTCATCACCGACCTGGCCAATGGCAATATCTGCGTGGTAGTGGGCTGGGCCGGCGGTGTGCTTGACGCCAAGAGCGCATCGGAGGCCGCCGGCAACGGCCGCCAGATCGAGTACCGGATTCCCCGCGAGGGTGCCCCGATCTGGGTGGAGAGCCTGGTGTTGCTCAACGACGCACCCAACCCGCAGCAGGGCTTGCAGTTCATCGACTACATGCTGCGCCCCCAGGTGATCGCCGCGACCACCCGCTACCTGAAGTACCCCAATGGCAACCTGGCGGCCAAGGCGCTGGTGGAGCAGCAGATCCGTGACAACCCCAGCGTCTACCCGAGCGCTGCGGTGCTCGACACTCTGTTCCCCCTGGAACCGCTGCCGTTGAAACTGGAGCGGGTGCGTACCCGGGTCTGGAGCAAGGTCAAGAGCGGTAGCTAGTCCCGAGTGGCAACAGCGGCGGCGCTGGTTGTCCCTGGCGCTCGCCAGCCGCCCCCCAGCGCCTTGTACAGCGCCACCACATTCACATAGGACGCGGTATCCGCCTGGGCCAGGGCATCCTCGGCCTGCAGCCGGCTGGCCTGGGCCTGCAGCGCCAGCAGGTAGGGCGCCGCACCTGCTGTGTAGCGCACCTGGGCCAGGGTGGCGGCCCGGCTACTTTGCCGGGCGGCTTCCAGCAGATCCCCCAGGCGTTGCTGGGACTGGCTGTAGGTGGTCAGGGCGCTCTCGGCTTCCGCCACCGCCAGCAGCACCACCTGCTCGTAACGAGCCTGGGCACCTTGGCTGCGCGCCTCGGCCTGGCGTTGCCGGGCCTTGACACTAGCCAGGTGCAGGGCCGGCCAGCTGATGCCGGGGGTGAAGCTGAAGGCCCGGCTGCTGCCGGCGCCCAGGTCCGCGCCGCGGATGGCCACGAAGCCGAGGAAGCCCCCCAGGTCCACCCGGGGATACAACTCGGCGGTCACCGCACCGATGTCGGCGCTGGAGGCGGCAAAGTCGCGCTCGGCACTGGCGATGTCCGGGCGCTGACGCAGCAGATCGGCGAGGTTGCCGATCGGCAGGCGGGTCGCAAGCGGTACCAGGGCATCCTGACGATCCAGGGCTTTCAGCTCGCCGGGCTGGGCGGCCACCAGCACCGCCAGGCGATAGCGGGCCAGTTGGCTGCGGGTGTACAGGGGCGCCAGGGAGGCCTGCTGGCGTGCCCGCTCGGCCCGTGCACTGGCCAACTCGTCTTCGGCGCCACGCCCGGCTGCGACCATGGCGGCCACCACCTGCTCCATGTGCGTCTGGTTATCCAGGGCTGCCCGGGCCACCTCCAGCTGGCGTTGCGCACCGCGCATCTCGAAGTAATTGCGCGCTACTTCGGCCGCTACCACTATCCGCGCCTGGGCCAGATCGGCCACGGCGGCTTGATCACGGGCGGCCGCAGCTTGGGACAGGCGCTGCAAGCGGCCGAACAGGTCTATCTCCCATTGGGCGTCAAACCCCGCCCGGTAGCTCTTGGCCAGGTTGCGTTCGCCGGCGGGCCCTGGATTGTCCTGGGCCAGGCTGCGGGAATAACCACCGCCGGCGGTCACGGTCGGCAAGCGGTCGAGCTGGCGCTGGTCCAGCTCGGCGCGTGCTTCCAGCAACCGGGCCTGGGCCTGGTGAATGTCCCGGTTGCGACTCAGGGCCTGGTCCATCAACTGGTCCAGTTGCGGGTCCTGGAATTGCCGCCACCAGTCGCGCTGCAATTGCTCGCTGGAGTACAGCGCCGGGTCCGGTTGCTGGGACAGGTGCAGCGGCGTCGCAACCTGTGGCTGATAATCGGGGCCCAGGGTGCAGCCACCCAGCCCCAGTGACAGCAGCAGCCAGTACAGGGGCTGCCGCGGGTTGATTGCAAAGTGACGCATGAGTTGCTCCTTAGACCCGAGGGGCCATGGCGGGGGCTGCGGCATCCAGGGATGCCAGTTCGCGCGCCCGGGGAGTGTTAGCCGCGCTGCGATGGTCCACGGCAATGATCGAGTACATGGTGGGCAGCACCAGCAGGGTGAACAGCGTGCCCACCAGCATGCCCACCACAATCACCAGCCCCAGGTCATGGCGGCTGTGGGCACCAGCACCGCTGGCGAACAGCAGGGGGACCAGCCCGGCGACCATGGCCGCGGTGGTCATCAGGATCGGCCGCAGGCGCATCTTCGCCGACTTCACTATCGCCTCATGGCGGTCCAGGCCTTCCTTGACCTGCAGCTCATTGGCGAACTCCACCATGAGGATCCCATGCTTGCTGATCAGGCCCACCAAGGTGACCAGCCCGATCTGGGTGTAAATGTTGATGGTGGACAGCCCCAGCGCCAGGGGGATCAGGGCGCCGAAGATCGACAGCGGAACACTGATCAGGATGATCAGCGGGTCCCGCAGGCTTTCGTATTGGGCTGCCAATACCAGGTAGATGACGATGATCGCGAACACGAAGGCCATGATCAGCGCCCCCCCTTCCTGCTGATACTGGCGGGCGTCCGAGAGCCAGTCATAGGTGAAGCCCGGCGGCAGGTTGCGTGCCTGCTGTTCGAGGAAGCCCACGGCATCGCCCATGGCCACTCCCGGGGCGGGAATCGCCTGGAAGACCGCCGAGTTGAGCTGGTCGAACTGAGTCAACTGGTTGGGTTCCACCCCGGTGGACAGGGTTACCAGATTGCCCAGCGGAACCTGGCCGCCGCTGGCGCTGGTGACGTAGAAACGCGCCAGGGCCTCGGGAGACAGGCGCTCATTGCGCAGGCTCTGGGGGATTACATCGTAGGAGCGGCCCTGCATGCCGAAGCGGTTGACGTAGTTTTCGCCCACCAGCACCGCCAGGGTGTCGCCGATGTCCTTCATGGTGACCCCGAGGCTGTTGGCCTTGGCCCGGTCGATGCGGATCCTGATCACCGAGTTGTTGTAGTCCAGGTCGCTGTCCACCACCATGAACAGGCCGCTTTTGCGCGCGGCGTCCTTCAGCTCCTGCATGGCCTCGTAGACCAGCCGGTAGTCGCCGGCACTCTTGATTACCATCTGCACCGGCAGGCCGCCGGTGGAGCCGGGCAGCGAGGGCAACTGGAAGGCGAAGACATTGCTGCCCTCGATGTCATTGGCGCGATTCTGCATGTCCACCTGGATCTGGTCGGCGTTGCGCTGGCGTTGCTCCCAGTCGACGAAGTTGACCCCGCCAATACTGTTGGAGACACCGTTGATGCCGTTGATCAGCCACAGGTTGCTCTGCTCGGGCAGGGTCACCATCACCTGGTTCCACTTCTCGCCGAATTTCTCTACATAGTCGATGTTGGCGTTCTGCGGCGACTTGATGGCCGTCAGCACCGTGGACTGGTCTTCCACCGGTGCCAGTTCGCGCCGGGCCTGGTTGTACAGCAACGGCACGCTGACCAGGACCAGCAGGGCAATGACGCAGATCACCCGGCGATGTTCCAGGGACATGCTCAGCACCCGGCCATAGGCCGCCCCCAGGCGTGCGAAGGCGCGTTCGGCCTGGCGCGCCATCCAGCCTTCGTTCATCTGGCTATCGAGCAGGAACGAGCTCATGACCGGGGACAGCGTCAAGGCGATGATCCCGGAGACCACCACGGAACCGGCGAGGGTGAAGGCGAACTCCTTGAACAGCGACCCGGTAAGGCCGCCCATCAGCCCGATGGGGGCATAGACCGCGGCCAGGGTCAGGGTCATGGCGATCACCGGCGCGGCGACCTCCCGGGCGCCGATCAGGGCGGCGAGGGCCGGGGACTTGCCTTCTTCGATATGCCGGTGGACGTTCTCCACCACGATGATCGCGTCATCGACCACCAGGCCGATGGCCAGAACCATGGCCAGCAGGGTCAGCAAGTTGATACTGAAGCCAAATAGCGCCATGAAGGCCGCGGCGCCGAGCATCGACAGCGGGATGGTGATGACCGGGATGAGCACCGCCCGCACCGAACCCAGGCTGAGGAAGATGACCAGCACCACGATCACTATCGCTTCGATCAGGGTACCGGAGACTTCATCGATGGAGGCGCTGATGAAGCGGGCCAGCTCGAAGGGCACCGCTACCTTCACGTCCGGTGGCAGATTGGCGCGGATCCCCGGCAGCAGCTCGTCGAGCTTGTCGACTATCACCAAAGGGTTGGCATTGGGGGCGGCATTCAAACCGAAGTACACCGCATTGACCCCATCCATGAGGGCACTGGTATCCGTCGCGGCCGCGCCCAGTTCCACCGTGGCAACGTCTTCCAGGCGCACCAGGCCGGCAGGGGTGCTCTTGACCACCAACTGGCGAAACTCGGCGACGTTCACCAGGTCGGTATCGACCTGGATGTCGGACACCACATACAGCCCCTTGGCCTGGCCCGGCGCGGCCTGCACGTTGTTGTCGCGCAGGGCCCGGGCCACCTCGCCGGCGGACACACCGTGGGCGGCCAGGCGGCTGGCGTCGAGCCAGATGCGCATGGCCATTTTCTGCCCGCCGTTTAAGTCGATGCTGCCCACACCCTCGATGGACGACAGCTGTGGCTGCACCACCCGGGTCACGTAGTCGGACAGCGCCGCGGTGGACAGGGTCGGGCTGGAAAAGCCGACATAGGCCACGGCCGTGGCTTCCCCGGAGGACTTCACGATCACCGGGTCGTAGGCCTCGGCGGGCAGCCGGTACTTGACCTCGTTGACCTTGGCCATCACCTGGGTCATGGCCTTGTTCGAGTCGGCATTGAGCTTCATGCGCACTGCGATCACGCTGCGGCCTTGGGTCGAGGTGGAGGTCATGTAGTCGACGTCCTCCACCGTGGCCACCGACTGGGCAATGGCCTGGGTGACAAAGCCCTGCATCAATTGCGGCGAGGCGCCGGGATACTGGGTGGTGATGGTCAGGGTCGAGCTTTCGGTCAGCGGGTACTGGCGGATCGGCAGCTTGTCGATGGCCAGCCACCCCATCAGCAGAATCAGGGTGCTGACCACCAGCGCCAGTACCGGGCGCCGGACGAATAAATCAGTGAAGGTCATGATGGGATCCTTGGTGTTTCACTGGGCCCGGGCGGCGGTAGCCGGGGCATCGAGGGCCAGGCTGTCCTGGTTGGCTATCTGCACGGGGGCGCCGTTCTGCAGGCGCAACTGGCCCGAGGTCACTACCCGGTCTCCCGGCTGGACGCCTTCTTGCAGGACGACGCGGCCATCCAGGCGCTCGCCGGTCTTGACGTACGCCTGGCGCACGCTGAGGGCGCTGTCATCAGTGCCTTGCACCACGTAGACAAAGTCGCCGTAGGCGCTGTAGCTGACGGCTGTTTCCGGGACACTCATGCGCGGCGGGCCCGGCGGCAGTGCCACCTGGCCATGGACATACATGCCCGGGGTCAGCAGGTGGTCGGGGTTGGCCACTACGGCCTGCACCAGTACGGTCCGGGTGCCAGGATCGATGCGCGGCTCCAGGGTGCCGACCCGGCCCTTGAACGAGCGCTGGGGATAGGCGTCCACCGCCACGGCCATGTCCTGCCCTGTGGCCAGTGCGCCCAGGGAGCGCTCGGGCAGGGTGATGTTGGCGTACAGGGTGCGTGCGTCGGTCAGGGACACCACAGGTTCACCGGCTTGCAGGTATTGGCCGAGGTTGACCTTGCGCACGCCGAGTACGCCGTCGAACGGCGCCTTTATGCGCTTTTGCTCGATCAGGGCCTTGACCCGGCGGATGTCCCCCAGCACCTGCTGATAGGCCCAGTGAGCCTGGTCCAACTGCTCCTGGGTGGCGGCCTGTTGCGGCAGCAGCGTGCGGGTACGCTGCAATTGTGCCTGGGCATTGCTGGCCTGGGCCTGGAGCCGCGCCAGTTCGCCCAGTTGCGGCTCGGCGTTCAATTGCACCAGCACCTGGCCGGCGCGCACCCGGTCTCCGGGGGCGAAGGCGATGGCGCTGATCAGGCCGCTGGTCTCGGCGCTGACCATGACTTGCCGGGTGGCTTCCAGCTCGCCGATACCGCTCAGTACGTTGGGCACATTGCCGAGCATTACCTGGGCAACGGCCACTTTGGTGGCCGGGCGCGAGCTATTGCCGGCGTCCGAACCTGAGGGAGCGGGGGCATACAGCACCTTGCAGGCGACCGCGAGCATTGCCAGCGCTACGGCAGCGCCAGCGGAGAATTTGAGTTTTCTATTCATGATCCTGACTACTGATAAGTGAATGACAGGGGGCGACGGACGATGGGCTCGTGCGTCGGTGTTAAAGCCTTGCTGGGGAAAAACTGATTCGGTACGCCATCAGCAACAGACCGGTCCCCAGAAGCAGAAACAGCATCAGGGCACCGTGCACGGCCGGGGCCATGCCCGTTGCGTCCACCAGCAGCCCCAGGGGTACGGGGACGGCGTTGAACAGGTAGACCGTCATGTAGAAGTAGGCGATGAGCTTGCCGTGGCCCTTGCCCTTGGCCAGCTGATTGATCAGCCGCGCGCTGCCGACGAATATCGCGCCATAGGCATAGCCGCCGATGACCAGGGCCGGCACCGCCAGCAGCAGCGACGCCTGGAAAAAGGCCAGTAGCAACACCGCGAAGGCCAGGCATTGGCTCAGCAGGCCGCTCAGAAGGGCACGCCGGGCGTCCAGGCGCTGGCAGAACAACTGGCTGGCCCCGGCGATCAGCAGGTAAGCCGAAATGCTGTAGCCGAATAACCCGCGATCACCCAGGCCCAGTAGCTGCTCGGCGGCCCCGGGGCCGATGACGAACACGCAGGCGGCAAACGACCAACTGAAGAACACCGACCAGGCGCAAAGATGGAAGGGCATGCCAATGCCCTTGAGGCTTTGCAGCAATCCCGGGGCCTTGGCCTGCATAGCATCCGGTGTGGCGTTGGCGACCTGTACCGATGTGGGCCAGCCGCCCAGTACGCCGCAGGTGGCGACGAGGGTCAGGCCCATGATCAGCCAGAAGGGCAGTGCCATGGGGTAGAGGTCCAGTTGCAGGGCGGCACCGCTGAGCAACGGGCCCAGGGCCAGGCCCATGACCATCGCCAGGGTGGCCAGCAGCGCCGCCAGCTTGCCGTGGTCGGCGGGGCCGAAGCGCACCAGGGCGACGTTGACTCCGGCGGTCATGGCTCCCGAGCCGATACCGGCAATCAGGCGCCCGGCACCCAGTTGCCAGGGCGCCTCGCCCCGGGAAAACAACCAGGCACCGCAGAACACCAGGGCTGCCGCGGGCACCAGCAACTTGCGAAGATCTTGCAGGCGGCCGGCAAGCCCGCCCAGGGTCAGCAGCGACAGCAGTACGCCGACGCCATAGACGCCGAAGATCAGCGTCAACTGCACCGAGCTCAATTGCAGTTGCTGCTTGTAGAAGGGGTAGAGCGGCGTCGGCACGCTGCTGTTGATCAGGGACACCATCAATGACAGCGCCAGAAACAGCAGGAGCAGCCGCGATGGAGCTTTATTGCAGGCGTGCGGATTCGCGGACATGACTTATCCAGGCCAATGACTGTGGGGGCATGGCAGTTGAGGTTGTTGGAAGGGGCGAAGAGAGCACCGGCGCCCTACAGCGCAGTGACAGGCACGTTGTCGCGCAGGCAGTCACTCAAGGGGGTTGCAGGGGCTCTCGGGCTTTGTGAATCGAGTGGCGCCGGCAGTACCGGCGTCGCTCAAATCCTGAAGCAAATGATAGCGATTGAGCCGATCACTACCATGCTTGAAACCCCAGAGTTCATCTTGCTGCGTCCAATGGGGGGGGGGGACGGCGCAGGGGCCAGGCAGGAGGGCCGACGTGCAGCGCGGTGAGCCGCCCGCTCAGCCCGGCGGCAGCAAGCGCAGCGGATCCACCGGCACGCCGTTGGCGCGGATCTCGAAGTAAAGCTGGGCGCGGTCGGTGTCCTGGGAACCGGCTTCGGCGATCTTCTGGCCCTTGATCACCATCTGCCCTTCCTTGACCAGCAGCCGGCTGTTGTAGGCGTAGGTGCTGGTGTAGGAGGGGCCGTGCTGGAGAATCATCAGGTTGCCGTAACCGCGCATGTAGCCGGCGAACGCCACCTTGCCGCCCAGGGTGGCGTGGATCGGCTGGCCCTGGGTGGTGGCGATGCGGATGCCCTGGTTGAGCTTGCCGGTGGGGGAGAAGCGCCCGATCAGCACTCCGCGCAACGGCCAGCTCCAGCCCTTGAGGGTGACCTTGGGCATGGGGGCAGGGGCCGGGGGCGCTGTTCGGCCCTTGCTGGCGGTGGTTCGCGACTTGCTGCTGACCACCCGGGTGGTCCTGGCCGCGCCGCCTACCCGCAGCACCTGGCCGACCTCCACGGTATAAGGCGCCTTGAGGCCGTTGAGCCGCGCCACCTCCTTCCAGTTGGTGCCGTTGCGGCTGGCAATGGAATACAGCGTGTCGCCGCGCTTGACCCGGTACTCGCCGGCCTTGAGGGGGCCGGAGTTGGAAGGGCTGGAGCTGCAGGCTGACAGGGTCAGGAGCAATGCGATGAAAAGCAATCTTGCGAACACGCGACATCCACTATGTCTTGACGGGGCCAAGGGGCCCGAAACTTCGGCGTTAGCCAGGCCGATAAAGCCGGCAACTATACCTGTTTGCCGATGAAGAGGCGCGTTATAGACCGCTGCCACAGCGGTTAAATTCAATCCGGATGTCACAGGACGCTGATCTTTCCTGCGCCATGAACGCCCACGGCAATCTTTGTGAACCCTCGTCGCCTGCACCGCACTAACGCAGTACAGACCGGGAGGAATCTTATGCAAGTGCAATACCTGTTGATCGTACTGGCCGTGATCGTGCTGCTGGCCGAGATCTGGGCCATCAGAAGCCTGCTGCGCAGCGGTGCGCGGGCAGAAAACAAGGGGCTGTGGATCGTGGTGATCATCTTCGTGCCGCTGCTGGGGCTGTTGCTCTGGCTGATGGTCGGCCCCAAGGCCCTGAACCGGGACGCGCCGGCCGAGCGCGGCAGAAGCTGAAAACGGGGGGCAAACCCGCTGAAGGGTTGATCACGACATGCCAAGAATTCTTACATCCCATGTGGACGAAGCCGAGCTCACCGAGCACAACGCCAAGATGTTCGGCTCGCCCAAGGAACGGCTGGACTTCTATCGCCGGGAGATCCAATACGAAACCAGCATCCTGGCCAACCGCACCGATGCCTACCTGACGGCCCAGGCATTCCTGGTAATCGCCTTCGCTTCGTGCATGGCCAACCTCAATCCGGAATGGGGCAAGCTGTTTACCCTGTCCGTGCCGCCTTTCCTGGCGTTGCTGGGGATCCTCAGCTCTCTCAATGCCTGGCCTGGCATCAGGGCCGCCTACGAGATCATCGATCACTGGCATTTCAAGCAGAGTCACCTGCTGCACAGCGAACCGGTGATGGGCCTGGCCTATGACGAATCGCCGCTGTTCTGCGAAAGCGAGTCGAGCCACAAGGGCTATCGCAAGTCGTTGCTGTTTTCCATGCGTTCGCCCTGGTTGTTCGCGGCGTTCTGGCTGCTGCTGGGGATTTGGGCGGTGTATATCCAGGTGACCAATCCGGGCTCCTGAGGGCGCAGGCTCGCTGCCTGCGCTGCGGGACGCAACGCTACCGGCCTATGGGCGCCAGCTGGCCGGTGTGCCGCGCACGCGAACGCGGCACCTGGGTGCCACGCTCGCCGGTCACTCAGTGCGGAGCGCGGGGAATGGTCTTGAGCAGGTCTTCGGGGCTGATATGGCCGACCACGGCCTCGGCGGCGCTGCCCGGTAGCGGCAGGTCGAGGATATGACCCTTGATCTTGCCCACCACATGCATTTCGCAAGGCTTGCAGTCGAATTTCAGGGTCAGCACTTCATCGCCGTGTACCAGTTGCATCGGTGCCACCTTGGTGCGCACGCCAGTCACGCCCTTGGCCTGCTTGGGGCACAGGTTGAAGGAGAAGCGCAGGCAGTGCTTGGTGATCATCACCGGCACGTCGCCGTGCTCTTCATGGGCCTCGAAGGCCGCGTCGATCAGTTGCACCCCGTGACGGTGGTAGAAATCCCGGGCCTTCTGGTTGTAGACGTTGGCCAGGAATGACAGGTGCGATTCCGGGTAGACCGGCGGCGGGCTGCTTTCGGCCTTGCGCGAGCCCCGTGGGTGGGCAGCGATGCGTGCGGCGTCCAGGGCTTCGATGACTTCCCGGCGCAGGGCCTTGAGCTGGGAGTTGGGGATGAAGTAAGCCTGGGGCGCGTCCAGCTTGATGCTGGTGGCGTGGTAATGGGTGGTGCCCAGCTGGCCCAGCAGATCCTGCAGTTGCCCCAGGGCCTGTTCCGGCTTGTTGGCCACACCGAACGGGCCATCCAGGGCGACGCTGGCGCTGATGCCTTCCTCGCTGGTGGCGGTCAGTTCCAGCCGTGCTTCGCTCAGGCGTGCCAGCCAGGACAGGCCGATGCGCCGCTCGGCGGAAGTGCGGGTCAAGGCTTGCTGCCAGTTGTGGTCGAGGTTGCGGCTCAGCGGGTGGTTGGGCCGCAGACGGCTCAGGGCTTCGGGCATCTCGTTGGGTTCGACCCGATAGCGGTAGCGTTTCTCGCCATCTTCTTCGAACTCGCCACGGGCCTCGGCGATGTTGGCGCGGAAACCCACCACCTCACGCTTGACCAGCAGGTTCAGGCCATCGCCATTGGACAACGGCTCGAAGGTCACCACCTGCAGGTCGCGCTTGCCGACCTTTTCCACGGTGCCTACCGGCAGCCCGGTGAAAGTCGGCGAGTCGAAGGCGCCGATGTCGATCTTGCGCTCGCTGACAAAGTAGTCGGTGCTGCCGCGGTGGAACGTCTTGTCCGGGTCGGGCACGAAGAAATGCGCGGTACGGCCGCTGGAGGCGCGGGCCAGGTCGGGGCGATCTTCCAGAACCGCGTCCAGGCGCTGGCGGTAGTAGGCCGTGATGTTCTTCACATAGGCCATGTCCTTGTAGCGCCCCTCGATCTTGAACGAGCGCACGCCGGCTTCCACCAGGGCGCGGATGTTGGCGCTCTGGTTGTTGTCCTTCATCGACAGCAGGTGCTTTTCATAGGCGATCACGCCGCCGTGCTCGTCCTTGAGGGTGTAGGGCAGGCGGCAGGCCTGGGAGCAGTCGCCACGGTTGGCGCTGCGGCCGGTCTGGGCGTGGGAAATGTTGCATTGGCCGGAGAAGGCCACGCACAAAGCGCCGTGAATGAAGAACTCGATGGCGGCATCGGTTTCGGCGGCGATGGCACTGATTTCCTTGAGGTTCAGCTCGCGGGCCAGGACCAGCTGGGAGAAACCGGCCTGGTCGAGGAACTTCGCCCGCTCCAGGGTGCGGATGTCGGTCTGGGTGCTGGCGTGCAGCTCGATGGGCGGAATATCCAGCTCCATCACCCCCAGGTCCTGGACGATCAGCGCATCGACCCCCGCGTCATACAGCTGGTGGATCAGCTTGCGCGCCGGTTCCAGCTCGTTGTCGTGGAGGATGGTGTTGAGGGTGGTGAACACCCGGGCGTGATAGCGGCGGGCGAACTCCACCAACTGGGCGATCTCGCCCACCTCGTTGCTGGCGTTGTGGCGGGCGCCGAAGCTCGGGCCGCCGATGTACACCGCATCGGCGCCATGCAGGATGGCTTCGCGGGCGATGCTCACATCGCGGGCAGGGCTGAGCAGTTCCAGGTGATGTTTGGGCAAGGACATGTTTTTTTAGTCAGGCTTATCAGGGTCAAGGCGCGCATTGTAGCGGCGAAACGCTTGCCCGGCACCCGTGTGCTGCCAGGTGGCGGCCACGCCTTGCGCGTAGCCGCCGATTGAAGCGCTGCCTCAGGCCTTTGCGGCCATTGCCGTGACTTCCACGCGCATGCCTTCCACCGCCAGGGCGGCCACGCCAACCGCGGCACGTACCGGCCAGGGCTTGGCGAAGAAACGCTGGTAGACCGCATTGAATGCCGCACGATCGGCCATGTCGGTGAGGTAGATGGTCAGGTGCATGACCCGGTCCATGGAACTGCCGGCGCGCTCCAGGGCGACTTTCAGCGCCTGCAGCGTGCATTCGCTCTGCAGGGTGATGTCCCCCAGTTCCAGGCTGCCGTCGGCGCGGGTAGGGATCTGGGTGGAGACCAGGATGCCGTTGAAACCGACCACGTCGGAGGAGATGGAATCGGCGTCCGGGTCGGGGGTGAAGCTCAGGTCTTGGTTGGCCATGGGGGTCTCTTGATTTGTGTAAGGGCGCAGCGGTCGCACTCGCTACGGTTGGTCGGAAAGATCTGTCAGGCGACAGTTCAATTTAAGACTCATGCCTTTGCGCTATGTCCATGCAGGCTTCATGAGTGAACAGGTCTGTGCAATGAATCATTGAGTACTCATCGAGTTGATGCACAAAGAGGCGAGCATTGTCCGTTGGACTTCTCGAGGCCGGGAACATTTCGCTTGTCGAGCTGACGATGAAGCTCAGGTCTGTTCGCTCAATGATTTCGTCCTTCAAACCTGAATAGCGATAACGCACCGACTCCAGATATACAACACCGTCGCTATGAGTAAGTTTAATCGAGTGGAAGTCCGGCTTCAGGTAGTCCGGGTACTTCTTCTTTAAGTCAGGGAGTATTTCCACACCACAATTTGTCCCGATCCGAGGCACGAGATATCCGACGGATTCCTCCATTAATCCACGTATCGCTTGCCTGACTGGAATTTCAAAAAACTCGCGATTCGGTTGATAGCGAAAAGAGTCAAAACGCGCGTGCATCCGTTTTTCAACAGTTTTGCAGTCAGTCACAAGCTCGTCGTAAACGGTAATGAAATCAGTCGGCAACCCCGTACTTCGTAGATCTTTGGCCCGGTCATCAGACGTTCTCTCGGTTAATCCGATTTTGACTAATCCAGGCATGGCCGGGTTGATCATGATGTAAACAAATCCACTACTCATAAAGACGAGGCTCCAAATTGAAGTAGAAATGGCAGGGGACCGATAACGCCTGGAGCGACTCGGTAATGGCTGTATTCGCCGATGTCATCCTTGAGTGTCTTTACGTCACTGCGAGTGGTTGAGCCATGTCTCCAGCACCCGCCGGTCCAGCTCTTCCCAGTCGGCCATGCCCAGGACCCGGGTGGTGTTCAGGCCACGCAGGTAGCCACGCAATTGATAGGCGGCGATCCGCAGGCTTTGCGGGTCGGCGCTGCTGTCACCCAGCACCTGTTCGTACTCCACCAGGTAGTCCGCCACCCGCTCACGGAATTCCGGGAGGACGGCGTCGCGAATCAAGTCAAAGGTGCGCATGGGGAATTCCTTTTTTTAGTTGTAGTCGGGCTGCCAGGCAGTCTGCCCGGGGGGCAACTATCGGTTCAAGTAATAGTGACAATCAAGCAACGCAAGTTCTGCTTTGGGCGCCAACCATGGACAATCGCCCCCGACCCAAAACCATGACCGCAACGGCAGCGCCCGTGACGCTGAACCGTTGCGCACCGAACCAGGCTGTACATTTCAGGACTTACCGATGCGCCCTCTATTTGCTCCCGCCATGACCCTGGCCACCTTGCTGCTGGCCGGTTGCGCCACCGCGCCCAACGACCCGACCCTGGTCATGCAGACCCGGAAAACCCCGGCTGAATATGCCGAGTGCGTGGTGCCCAAGCTGCAAGGCAACGCCCAGAGCCCGACGGTTTCCCAGACCCAGCGTGGTTTTCGCATTGTCGTTGCCAGCAAGGTGGCGGCAGACAACGTACTGGAAGCCTACAAGGCGCCCAATGGCGGCAAGGTGTTCCTCTACGAGCGGCACTTGCTGGCCTCCAGCTTCGCCCCGTCGAGCTTCGAACGCGCGGCCCAGGAGTGCCTGTAGCCAGCCGTGTTAAACCGCCTCTTTCAGTAACTTCTCGATCTGCGCCAGCTCCCAGGTACTGAGCAGGCTCACCGGGTCGGTGCCGAAGCGTTGCCGCGTATCGAGCTGCCAGACATCGCCTTCGGCGCTGCGGCAGCTCTGGCAGTGATGCAGATGCCGGCCATCGAAATCCAGCAGCAACTGCCAACCCTCGATATCCACCTGCACCTGGCCAGCGCCCGAATGGCTGGCGCCGGGCCGTAGGGGGTAAACGCCAAGGGCGGCATCGCGCAGGCGCTGGCAGACATCTCGGGCATTCAGGCAGGGCATGGGGCTCTCGCGGGCAGTGCAGGGACAAAGGCGCTCAGCATATCCATCGACTGCGTGGGTGCAAGTGCTGATTGGTCGCTGTCCGACGCTGGCCCGGGCCAGTGGCTGGCGAACTCACTGCACGCCTGAAATGGCGCCGCAAAGCCCTGGGCCTTGCGGCAACCCCTCGATCAGAAGCTGTAGTCGGCGGTGACGAACAACGAGCGCGGTTCACCCATCAGCCATTGCTGGCCGCTGTTCTGTTGCGCCGCGGCATAACGCCGGTCCAGCAGGTTGTTCACCTGCAGGCCCAGGCGCACGTCGGGCAGGGCCTGCCAGCCGAGGTTGGCATCCAGCACCGTGTAGCCGGGTACATCGACGCTATTGGCGGTGTTGGCATAACGCGCATCGACGTAGCGCAGGCCCATGCCGGCTTCCAGGCTCGGAGCCAGGGCCTTGTTCAGCCACAGGTTGGCGGTGCGTCGCGGCACGTTGGTGGGGCGATTGCCGGCCCGGGACACCGCTTTGCCAGAGACCACCTCATCGAAGTCGTCGTACTCGGCACGCACCACCGAGGCGTTGGCCGAGACTTGCCAGCCGTGATCCAGGGCCAGCTCCAGCGAGGTTTCCAGGCCGTCGGCGGATTGCTGGCCGACCTGCTGCGCCAGGCGGGTCACCGGATCGGTGGTCAAGAGCTTTTTCTTGACGATGTGGTAGGCCGCCAGGGTCCATTCGCCACGGCCGTTCCAGAACTGCTGCTTGAGCCCGAACTCGGTCTGCTTGGCTTCGGTCAGGTCCATCTGCAACTGGCTCGGGTTGAGGCTGATCAGGTTGCTGACCCCGTCTTCACTGGTGGAGTACTGGCCGTACAGCGACAGTTGATCGGTGACCGCGAACACCAGGCCGGCGCGCCAGTTGCCGCCGGTGAGGCTGCGATCGGTGCGGGTGCCGGCGCGCAGATCACTGCGATCGATATGGTTCTGGTCGCGGCGGATGCCGGTCACCAGCGACCAGCGCTCCGACAGTTGCAGGCGGTTTTCCGCAAACAGGGCGAAAGTGCGGGTGCTGCTGTCGGTCTGGGGCGAGAAGGGCGAGCGGCTCTGGAAGTAGCCCGGTGCCGGGTTCCACGGGTCGATATAGTCGCTACCGATATCCTTGTAGGGCGAGTTGTTGGCCACGCCGAAGCGAATCCTGTTGTACTCCAGGCCGACCACGGTCCTGCTGTCCAGGCCGAACAGCGAGTGGTTGAAGGTGAAGCTCTGGCGATCGCCGATCTGCTCCTGATCGTGCTTGATCTCCAGGTAGTCGCCGCGCAGCAACTGCTCCCGGGAGCTGACCCAGTTGTAGGCTTCGGCGTTGCGCCAGTGGCGGCGGCTCTTGATGTAGTAGAGCTGGTTGCTGGCGCTGAGGTTGTCGCTCAGGGTCCAGTCGGTGTTGAGCCGGGTCCATTCGTCGTTGTAGCGCTGCACGGCGTTGCGCAGGTTGTAGTTCTTGGCCCGCAGGCTGTCGCGGTATTGGCCGGCAATCAGCGGCGTGCCGAAATAGCTGGCGGGTTCGCTTTCACCGCGTTCATGGGCCAGGGTGAAACCGAGGTCGTCGGTGGCTTGCCAGCGTAGCGCCGCGCTGAGTGCCAGGCTGCGTGACTGGCCCTGGTCGACCCAGCCATTGCTCTGCTGCTGGTTCAGGGTCAGGCGGTAGCTCAGGGTGTCGGTCAGCGAGCCGCCGCTGTCCAGGCCCAGTTGCTGGCGATCATGGGAGCCATAGCCCAGGCGCAGGCGGTTGTGGATCTCACCGTCGAAGGGCTTCTTGGCAATCACGTTGATCACCGCGCCGGTGGCGCCTTCCCCGTACAGCACCGAGGCCGGGCCGCGGATCACGTCGATGCGCTCGACCATCCACGGGTCCACCGGGAAGGTCTGGCTGCCGGCGCCGGTGTACAGGCGCGCGCCGTCGAACAGGGTCATCACCGAGGAGTGCCCGGTAAAGCCGCGGGCCGACAGTGCGGTATTGCCGTTGCCCGGGGTGGCGATGCTGGTGATGCCGGGGGAGCGGGTGACGGCATCCTGCACCGTGAGGTTGTTGCGGTTGCTGATGGCGTCGTTGCCCAGGCTGCTGGTGCTGGCCGGAGTCTCCAGGGCCGTGAGGTTCAGCCGCGAGCCGGCGGGCAGGGGCGTGTCCAGAGAGGTTTGCGGGGCGCTGGAGACTCCGCTCACTTGGGTCTCGGGCAAGACCAGGGAGGTTTTCTGGTCAGCCAGTGCCAGGGCCGGGTAGGCCATGCAAGGCAGGAGGGTGAAACACAGCGAGGGGCTCGCCAGGTGTTGCAGCAAGGAGGTGCGGGACATGCGATTCCTACTACTTGTAAGGAATGAATGAATCCCGGAGGGAACAACGCATAGGGAATCGCGGGCAGCCGCGCCCACGAAAACCGGACTGCGCCCGCCCACCGCGGGGTTGTCAAACGAAGTTGCAGGCCGGTCTCCGGGCTTGCGAGGGTCATGAGGCATTCACCTTCCCATGCCTTGGCACAGTGGTCTGTCGAATGCTTCGCTCGCTTACCGTTGCGGGGGCAGCGCCGGACTGATCATCGAAATGACGCACCGGCTTCCCGTTTAACCCCATGCACGGCGGCATGGGACACCTGAAACTGGCGCGCATATGAGCACTGCCGAGCCCTTGCGTCAATGGCATGTGGCCAGCTACGGCGGCGGTTTCAGCGCTTTATGCCAGGCAAGTCAATATATTGACCTATTTTTCCTGGCGCTTAAATAATCAACAAATATCGACGCATTATTGACGATTTTGCTTTTCTGACCCAGTATGTCGGCGCTGAGCGATTGATTATCTTGAGTTTTTTTTGACGCCAAAGCGCTGAACTCTGCTCCGAAAATAGGCGAAACAGCCTATGGCGCAGAGCAGCCACTAAAAAATGACGGCCAGGATGGCAAGTAGCCAGGGCTGATCCGTTGGCTGTGCTAGCTTCAGACGGCGTAGCCGCGATATTTCTCTTTGGAATGATCTATGTCTGCCGAACGGATACTGGTTACTGGGGGCGCTGGTTTTATCGGTTCTCACCTCGTGGATGCACTGCTGGCCAAGGGTTATGCGGTGCGGGTTCTGGACGACCTTTCCACGGGCAAGGTCGGCAATCTGCCCATGGGCGATGCTGGCCTGGAACTGCTGGTGGGGGATGCCGCCGATGCGGCACTCCTGGCGGATGCCGTTCAGGGCTGCGATGCCGTGGTGCATCTGGCTGCTGTGGCGTCGGTCCAGGCTTCGGTCGAAGACCCGGTGGCCACCCACCAGAGCAATTTCATCGCCACCCTGCGCCTGTGCGAGGCGATGACCGCGGCCGGTATCCGCCGCGTGGTGTTCGCCTCCAGTGCGGCGGTCTATGGCAATAACGGCGAGGGCACGCCGATTGCCGAAGACACCCCCAAATCTCCCCTCACGCCCTACGCGGCGGACAAGCTCGCCAGCGAGTACTACCTGGACTTCTACCGCCGCCAGCATGGGCTGGAACCGGTGATCCTGCGCTTTTTCAATATCTTCGGCCCGCGCCAGGACCCTTCATCGCCGTACTCCGGGGTGATCAGCATTTTCAGCGAGCGGGCCAAGGCCGGGCGGCCCATCACCCTGTTCGGCGATGGCGGGCAGACCCGCGACTTCGTCTATGTCGCGGATCTGGTGAAGATCCTGGTGCAGGGCCTGGAATGCCCCGCGCCGGCAGCCGATGCCACCAATGTCGGGCTCGGCGGGGTGACCACCCTCAACGATCTGATTGGCGCCCTGCAGCAGATCAGCGGCAAGCCGCTGCAGGTGAGCCACGGCGCGACCCGCTCCGGGGATATCCGCCATTCCAAGGCCGACAACCGCCGCTTGCGCGAGCGCTTCGACCTGGGCACGCCCAGCAGCCTGGCCGAGGGCCTGGAACGGCTTTACCGCAGCCTTTAGTTCGTTGCCTTAGGGGCGCGCCATGGCGGCTGCCCTAGAGCCTGATGTTGTGCAGATTGATCTACTGAAGAGTGAGTTATGGATATCGAGTTTCGCAGGGGGCATGTCTGCAAAGTGGTTCGACGCCTGTTTACCGCATTGGCCTTGTGTGCCACCAACACCCTGGTGCAGGCCGCGCCCGCGGCGCCCGCCAGTGTCGGGTTCTGGTACGCCGAGCAGCCACCCTTGCAGGAGCTGGCGCAGTTCGAATGGGCAGTGGTCGAGCCCGGCCATATGGCCAGCGCCGATGTCGCCACCTTGCGCAAGCTCGGCAGCCAGCCGTTCGCCTACCTGTCGGTAGGGGAGTTCGACGGCAACCGCGCTGCCCTGGCCAAGCAGGCCCTGGCCCAGGGCGCGAGCCCCGTGCGCAACAAGGCCTGGGACAGCCAGGTGATGGACATCGCCACCCCGGCCTGGCGCGAACACCTGTTCAAGCGTGCCAAGGCGTTGCAGGACCAGGGCTACGCCGGCCTGTTCCTGGACACCCTGGACAGTTTCCAGTTGCTCCCCGAGGCCGATCGCGAACCGCAACGCAAGGCCCTGGCCTCGTTCCTGCGGGAACTGCACAGCCGGCTGCCCAACCTCAAGCTGTTCTTCAACCGGGGCTTCGAGGTACTGGGCGAGCTCGATGGCGTCGCCTCGGCCGTGGCGGTGGAATCCATCCACGCCGGCTGGGATGCCTCGGCCAAGCGTTACCGCCCGGTTTCCGAAGCCGACCGCACCTGGCTTGAAGGCGAACTCAAGCCGCTGCGCGCACGCAACATCCCGCTGGTGGCCATCGATTACCTGCCGGCCAACCGTCGGGAAGAGGCACGCAAGCTGGTCCGGCAATTGAGCCAGGAAGGCTTTATACCGGTGGTCACCACCCCGGACCTCAACGCCCTGAGCATGAGCACGGTGGAAGTCCAGCCGCGGCGCATCGCCATGCTCTATGACCCGCGCGAAGGGGAACTCTACGATCACGCCGGGCACCGCATGCTCGGTGGCCTGCTGGAATACCTGGGTTACCGGGTGGACTACTTCCCGGTGGACGACAGCCTGCCTGCCTACAGCTTCGCCGGCCTTTACGCCGGGGTGGTGCTGTGGATGACCAGCGGCCCGCCCGAGGACAGCCGTGCCTTCTATAGCTGGGTCGGCCAGCGCCTGGATGAGCAGGTGCCCCTGGCGATCATGGCCGGCCTGCCGATCGAGGACCGGGCGCTGCTCAAGCGCCTGGGGCTGAACCTGGCGGCGCCGGGGGCTCGCGATGCCCTGCATGTGCTGAGCCAGGACAAGAGCCTGATCGGCGCCTTCGAGGCTCCGGTGGTGGCGCGCAGCCGCGAACTGACCCGCGTGAGCCTGCTGCCCGACGGGCCGAAACCAGCCCTGGTGCTGGGCGATGACAAGGGCGGCAAGTACGTCCCGGTGGCCACCGCCGCCTGGGGCGGCATGGCCCTGGCCCCCTATGTGGTGGAGGCCAATGTGGAGCGCAGCCGCTGGATCCTCGACCCGTTCGCCTTTATCCAGAAGGCCCTGCGCCTGCCGTCCCAGCCACGCCCGGACACCACCACCGAGAACGGTCGGCGGATCGCCACGGTGCATATCGACGGTGACGGTTTCCCGTCCCATGCCGAAGTGCGTGGCACCCCGTATTCCGGGCGCCAGGTGCTGGACGACTACATTCGTCCCAACCCGTTCCTGACCTCGGTCTCGATCATCGAAGGCGAAGTCGGGCCCAAGGGCATGTCGCCGTTCCTGGCGCGGGAGCTTGAGCCCATCGCCCAGGAGATCTTCGCCGACCCCAAGGTCGAAGTGGCCACCCACACCTACAGCCACCCGTTCTACATGCAGCCGGAGAAGGCCAAGAAGGACGAGGATTTCCACGCCGAATACGGCCTGCGCCTGAATATCCCGGGGTACAAGACCCTGGATTACAAGCGCGAGATCCTCGGCTCGCGGGACTACATCAACAGCCGCCTGACCACCGCGCAGAAACCGGTGAAGCTGGTCTTCTGGCCGGGGGATGCGCTGCCCAGCGCCGAGACCATCAAGCTGGCCTACGACGCCGGGCTGAAAAACGTCAACGGCGGGCAGACCATTCTGACCAAGGCCAACTCATCGCTCACCGGCCTGTACCCGCTGTTGCGGCCGACCTCGGGCGGCTTGCAGTACTACGCTCCGGTGATCAACGAGAACATGTACACCAACCTCTGGAAAGGCCCGTACTACGGCTTTCGCGATGTGATCGACACCTTCGAGCTGACCGATAGCCCACGGCGCCTGCGCGGCATCCACCTGTACTACCACTTCTATTCGGGCACCAAGCAGGCGTCGATCAAGGCCATGACCGACATCTACCAGTTCATGCGTGGCCAGCAGCCGCTGTCATTGTGGATGAGTGACTACCTGGACCGGGTCCACGGCCTGTACCAGGCAAGCCTGGCGCGGACCGCCAATGGCGACTGGCAGGTACGCGGCATGGACGGCCTGCGCACCTTGCGCCTGGACCCGGCGCTGGGTTGGCCGGACCTCGGCCGCTCGGTGGGGGTGGCCGGGGTGCGCGACTTGCCCCAGGGGCGCTATGTAGCCTTGAGCAGCGATCATGCGCTGTTGGCCCTGCGCCCCGAGCGCGATCCGCGCCCGGCACTGGAGCTGGCCAATATTCCCCTGCGCGACTGGCGCTATGTCAATGACCGGCAGGTGAGCTTCTCCTTTGCCGGCCAGTTCAACCTGGAATTCTCGGTGCGTTCGGCCAGCGCCTGTCGGGTCGAGGTCCAGGGCCAACGCTACGCCGGCAAGTCCGAACAGGGCCTGTGGCATTTCCAACTTCCCATGAAGCAGGTGAGTGATGCCCAACTCCTCTGCAACTAAGGCCAAGGCGCCCAGCGCGCGGCTGCTCAACCCCTGGGCCTTGCTGCTGGTGGCGATCGCCGTCGGCGTGCTGCTGTGGGCAACCTTTCGCAATGAAGAGGCGTTCCGCCCCAAGGGCGGGCAGCCGGACGAAGTGTCGGCCAGCTACGCCGAGGTGCTGCTGGCCGCACACCCGGAAAACAATGAGCTGCGCACCCAGCTGCTCGACCTGCTGATTCAGCTGGGGGACTACCCCAAGGCGGAAAAACACCTGGCCCAGTGGCAGCGGCCCGATCCGGCGCTCAAGGCCTACTACCGCTTGCAGCTCGATGCCCTGGCGCTGAACAACAGCACCGACAGCGCGGCCCTGCAGGCCCTGGCCGAACGTTTCAAGGCCTTTGACTACAAGCCGCTGCCATCGCCGCAACTCGAGCGCCTGGCCACTTTGGCCCTGAGCGCCCAGGCCCCGGGGCTGGCGGCGGATGCCTATGCCGAGCTGGCGCGGCGCGACCCGACACGGCGCGAGCAGTGGCTGCCTGAAGCCGCCAAGTGGTACCAGGCCAGCGAACAGCCGGGGCGCGCGGCCGATCTCTATGTGCAGTTGCTCGATGCCAGCCAGACCCCCGAGGCGCGTCGGCAGTTTCTGCAACAGGCCTTCACCACCCTGGTGGCGGCCGATCGCGGCGATCAGGCAGTGGAGCTGCTGGCCCGAGAGCTGGCCGCACAGCCGGACGTGGCATTCGAACCGGCGCTGCTGGACCGCGGCGTGGATGTGGCCGTGGCGCACAACCGCGTGGACCTGGCGGAACAGTTCTTCAGTGCCTGGCGCAAGGTACAGCCCGACAGCCCGGAAATCCTCGCCAAGGAATTCAAGCAGCGCCTGGCCTTCGGTGACCTGGCCGGCGCCCATGCGGTGGGCCTGCAACTGCTCGAACAGCGGCCGGATGACCCGCAGTTGCTGGAGCAGATGGCCCATCTCGCCGAATGGCAGGGCGACTCGGCCGCCGCCCTGGGCTACTGGATCAGCCTGAGCACGCTAAGCAAGGACCCGGCGCAGTTCGAGCACACCTGGCGCCTGGCGATGCAGACCTACGACTTCGACCGGGGCATCCCACTGCTGGCGGGGATCATGGACAGCCGCGCCCTGACCAACGTCGAGCTCGATGCCCTGGTCTACGCGCAAGAGTCCAGGGGGACACCCGAGGAGGCAGAAAAGTGGCTGCGCCGCTATGTCGCCAAATACCCGAAACAGCGTCTGGCCTGGGTGCGTCTGTTGCAGAACCTGGAAAACACCGAGCAGTACCCGCAGCGCCTGGTGGTCTGGAACCAGTTCGCCAAGCGCTATCCGCTGACCAGCACCGAACGTGTGGACTGGGCCAACAACCACCTCAAGCTGTTCGATAGCCAGGGGGCCTGGAAAGTCATCACCGCGGTGGATGGCAACAAGATCAAGGACTTCAACTACTGGCAGTCCCGCGCCGCCCTGGCCTGGGACCTGGAACTGGACGACGAGCTGCAGCTGGCGCTGGAGAAGATGCTGGCGATCAAGGGCTCACTCAATACAGGCGACGAAAGCGAGCTGATTGCCCTGTATCGCACCCGCGATCCGCGCAAGGCCCTGCAATTGACCGTCGACAGCTGGCGCCAGGGCCACAGCCCGCAGCGCCTGGTGGCCGCCCTGCAACTGGCCCAGGAACTCCAGGACTGGCCTCTGGTGGTCGATTTGCTCAAGGAGGCCGAGCAGTACCCGGGGGCCAGCGACCAGTCCCAGGTGCTGGCCGCCCGCGCCGCGCTGGCGGTGCAGCAGGGCCAGACCGATCTGGCCCTGCGCCTGTATCAACAGGGCTTGAGCCGCTTCCCGGACGACAACACCTTCCGTGAGCGGCTGCTGTGGCTGTATGTCGATCTGGGCCGCACGGGCGAGATCAAGCCGCTGTTGCAGCAATGGCGCTCCCTGGCCCGCAGTGACAGCAGCCTGTGGCTGCCGTTCGCCGCCGCCAGCCAGTTGCTCGGGCGCAATACCGAGGCCCTGGCCTGGTATCGCCTGTACTTGCAGGCCAACCCCCGGGACTGGATGGTCCAGGCCGCCTATGCCGATGCCCTGGAGGGCGCCGGTTATGCCGACTCGGCCCAGCGCTTGCGCCTGCGGCTCGATCGCCAGGTCAGCCCGGAGCAGATCCGCGCCACGCCCCAGGGCTATGCCACCTGGCTGCGCCTGCTGGCCAGCAGCTATTCGTCACGCAAGGCGCAGAACAAGGCCATGCAATGGCAGGACGGTTCCAAGCCGATGCTGCAGCTGTGGTTCGATCAGTTCCTCGCGCGCCTGGATGACCTCAATCAGTCGGCGCAAAAGGATGAGTGGCTGGCCTGGGCCCGCAGCCGCGGTCTGAAGGTCAGCCGCTACGAGCAGATCCAGGAAGCCCTGCGCGGCAGCAATCGCCAGGCCCTGGAGCGCCTGGTGGCCAGCGGCGACCTGGACCCGGCGCAGCAGGTCGAGGCCTTGAACAGCCTGGGTCGCAGCGGCGAAGCGCTGGCGGTGGGCCTTTCGGCACTGGGTGACGAGCAACCGGCGGCGCTGCGCGAGCAACTGCGCCGCCAGGCCATCGAGATGACGGAGCGCACGCCCCAGGGTATGCAAATCGCCTGGGAGCGCCAGGACTACGGCGGCCTGGTGTTCAACGGCCCGCGCCTGACCGCCGCGCGCTATCTGAACGACAACTGGTACGCCAAGCTGGTCCTGGAGCAGGGCCGCTACAGCGGCGATGTACTGGATGAGTCGCGCCTGGGCAATGAGACCAATACCGAACTGACCTTGCAGCGCCAGCTGGAGAACGGCAACTACAAGCTGATCTTCGACAGCAGCCTGCGCAAGGACGATGACCGCAACGGCCTGGGTGCCAGCCGCACCTGGCAACTGGACAGCGGCAACGAGCTGGACGTCGGTGCCGACTGGCACCGCAAGAACGAGGACAGCGGATACATGCGCACCTTCGGCCAGCAGGATGATGTCTGGGTGGGCGGCCGGCATCGCTATTCGGCCCGTGACCAGTTGTCCTGGAACCTGGCCCAGCGCTGGTTCTCGACCCGCGGCGGCGATGACCTGGGCAGCGGCCAGGCGTTGAAGATCGAGTTCGACCACACCTTGCAGTTCGAAGGGCCGAACTGGGAATTGCGCAGCGGTATCGACTACCAGCAGAACAGCCTGAACAACCGTTCGCTGCCCGACCTGGCCAATACCCTGGGCGGAGGCATCGATCTGGCCGGGGCCGATCTCGACAATCCGGAGCAGATCACCAGCCAGACCCTGCTGCAGAAGCGCTACGGCCAGCTGTTCTTCGGCAGTTCCTGGCGGCGCGGTTTCCCGGGGGCGCTGAACCGCACACGGGGGCAATACACCTGGCTGGTGGATGTCAGCACCGGCTGGCAGTGGACCGACAACACTATCAACTACGCCATCAGTACCGGTGTCGGCACCGAGGTGATAGGGGATGACGAATTGGCAGTGACCCTTGGCTACCAGTCCGCGCCGCAAGGCGGGGCAGGCAAGTCCGGGGGCACTGCAGGTGTCAGCTACAGCGTGCGTTTCGGACGCTGATCATGGAATTCAAAGAGGAGTAAACCTTATGCAATCCATTCGTTGCGTGAGTCTGGCAATGGTCGCCTTGCTGATGGCCGGGTGCAGCAGCTTCACCGGGCAAAGCAGCCCCGAGTTGTCCAAGAGTGCGCGCTGGGGCGTGCTGCCGCTGGTCAACTATTCCCAGACACCCCAGGCCGGCGAGCGCAGTGAGCAGATTCTGCTCAGCGTGCTGAGCAGCCGCGGCCTGCAACCCCAGGTCTACACCGGTACGGCGGGGCAGGGCGAACAGGCCCTGCTCGACGACAACGAGCGTCTGGCCGGGGCCATGGACTGGGCCCGGGAGCAGAAGCTCGACTATGTGGTGTCCGGCAGCGTCGAGGAGTGGCAGTACAAGAACGGCCTGGATGGCGAACCGGCGGTGGGCATCAGCCTGCGGGTGGTCGAGGCCGGTACCGGCAAGGTGCTGTGGAGCAATAGCGGGGCCCGCGCCGGCTGGTCCCGGGAAAGCCTGGCCGGGGCCGCCCAGAAGGTGCTCGACAAACTTGTCGGTGACCTTCGGATCGAGTGACTGCCATGAACTCTCCACACATGGACTATGCGCTGGCGCCCCGCGCCAGCGGTCCGGCGTCCTGGCTGGAAACCTTTCTGGTGACCGCCCTGGTCATCGGCGTCGGCCTGTGGCTGGCCCCCGAGGACCCCTTGCAGGTGCAGGGCGAGTTTCCCTGGTCGGTGCTGGCGCCGCTGCTGCTGGGGGTGCGCTACGGGTTTGTCCGCGGCCTGATCAGTGCCAGCCTGCTGGTAGCGGCGTTCTTTGCCCTGCGTCATTCGGGGCTGGCGAGCTACGCCCAGGTCGCGCCGTCCTACATTGTCGGCGTACTGGTCTGCGGCATGCTGGTGGGCGAGGTGCGCGACCTCTGGGAGCGGCGTTTGCTGCGCTTGCAGATGGCCAACGAGTACCGCCAGTACCGGCTCGATGATTTCACCCGGGCGCACCAGATTCTGCGGGTCTCCCATGACCGCCTGGAGCAGCGCCTGGCGGGCAGCGACCAGAGCTTGCGCAGTTCCCTGCTGGGCCTGCGTGATCGGCTGCGCGCGGCGCCCAATGGCGGCGACCCGCTGAGCCTGCTGGCCGAGCCGGTGCTGACCCTGCTCGGCCAGTACGGCTCGCTGCGGGTGGCCGGGCTGTACCGGGTGGAGCAGGGCGCCAGTGCGGCGCCACAGCTGAGCCTCTTGGCCTCGATCGGCACCATGGGGCCCCTGGACAGCCAGGACCTGCTGGTGCGTATGTGCCTGGAGCGCGAGGAGCTGGTGAGTGTGCGTGAGGAGCTGCTGGATAGCGGCGCCCAGGCCTCGGTGTCGTCCTTGCAGGCCTGTGTTCCGCTGGTGGACACCCAGGGCCAGGTGCTGGCGATTCTGGCGGTGCGGCAGATGCCGTTCTTTGCCTTCCAGGAACGCACTCTCAGCCTGCTGGCCCTGCTGGCCGGACATATCGCCGATCTGTTGCATCCGGACCCGCAGGTTTTGCAACTGCAGAGCGCCGATGCCCAGCACTTCACCCGCCAACTCAAGCGTTCACTGGTGGATGTCGAGCGCCACGGCCTGTCCGGTTGCCTCTATGCCTTCGAGCTGACCCAGCCCAATGATGAACTGGCGCGGCTGTTCGAGCGCAGCCAGCGAGGCCTGGACCTGCACCTGAGCCTGGCCAATGCACGCGGGCACGAACTGTTGCTGGTGCTGTTGCCGCTGACCAGCGCCGAGGGCGCCCAGGGCTACCTGGCACGCCTGGGCAAGCTGGTCCACGAACACTTCGGCATGAGCGTGGAGCTGGCCGGCCTGGGGGTCAAGGTACTTCCCTACGACCTGGAGTCGGCCCGGCAACGCGATGGGCTGCGTAACTTCCTGTACAACGAGTGTGGCCTGAATGATCAGCAAGTGGCTGTTTAGCGGAGCGCTGTTTTTCGAGATCGGCAGCTGGGCCAGCCTGACGGCGCAGTTGCCCGACCTGCAGACCGCGCTGCTGTATGCAATGACCCATGGCATCGCCTGTGGCCTGCTGACCGCGGCGGTCTGGCTGCTGCTGCCGGCGCGTTATCGCCGGCCGTTGCCATGGAGCCCGCTGTTCATCTTCAGCCTGGCGTTCTTTGTGCCGCTGATCGGGGCCGTCGGGGTGATTGCCGCGATCTTTCCGGCGCTGTACCTGCCGCGCAAGCGCGAGGCGCAGACGTGGCAGGCGGTGGGCATTCCAGACCTGCCGTTTCGCGCTCAGACTCAACTGCATTCGCCCACCTTCGGTGACAGCGGGCTGCAGGATGTCTTGCGTCATGCGCCGGACCCCGACCAGCGCCTGGCGGCCTTGCTCGCCACCCGGCGGATGCCGGGCAAGGAAGCGGTGCCGATCCTCAAGCTGGCCCTGGGTGACCCGAGCGACGATGTGCGGCTGTTGGCGTATTCGATGCTCGACAAGCAGGAAACCGACATCAACCAGCGGATCCAGTCCTCCCTGGAACAACTGCCCGGCGCGGCGCCGCAGAAGGCCGGAGCCTTGCACGCGACGCTGGCCCGCTGGTACTGGGAATTGGCTTACCTGGGCCTGGCCCAGGGCAGTGTGCAGCAGCACGTGCTGGGCCAGGCCGGCGAACATGCCGAACAGGCGCTGAAGCTGGGGGAGGGCGGCGAGCTGCTGTTGCTGGCCGGGCGCATCGCCCTTGAACGCGGTGACGTCGGCAAGGCGCGCCTGCACATGCACCAGGCCGAGGAGGCGGGCATGGACTCGGCCAAGGTCCTGCCGTTCCGCGCCGAAATCGCCTTTGAAACCGGCCGCTATGCCGAGATTCCCGGGCTGCTGCGAAGCCTGCCGGCGCAAATGCAGCAACGTCCGCCCTTTGCCGGGCTGGTAAGGACCTGGACATGAAGAAAACCCCCGACTCAACCCCCATCGCCGATGTCTGCCTGCTGCTCGAGGGCACCTGGCCCTATGTGCGTGGTGGCGTGTCCAGCTGGATCCACCAGATGATCCTCGGCCTGCCGCAGCTGCAGTTTTCGGTGCTGTTCATTGGCGGCCAGCGCGAGGCCTATGGTCAGCGCCGCTATGAGATTCCGGCCAACGTCGTGCATATCGAAGAGGTGTACCTGGAAGAGGCCTGGCGCAACCCCAGGCACAAGCGCGAGGCCCACAGCGCGTCCCTGGAGGAACTGAGCAACCTGTACCGCTACCTGCACAACCCGCAGAAGCCCGCCGCCGAGCTGGGCATCGAAGTGCTGGCATCCCTGGCCCAGGGGCGCATCACCCTGGACGACGTGCTCTACAGCCGGCCCAGCTGGGAAGCGCTGACCGAAGGCTACGAGCAGCACTGCGCCGATCCGTCCTTCGTCAACTACTTCTGGACCCTGCGCACCATGCAGTCGCCCTTGCTGATGCTGGCCAATGCCGCCCGGCACATGCCGCGGGCCCGGGTGCTGCACTCGATTTCCACCGGCTACGCCGGGCTGGTGGGCTGCATTCTCAAGCAGTTGTGGGGCTGCCAGTTCCTGCTCAGCGAGCACGGGATCTACACCAAGGAGCGCAAGATCGACCTGGCCCAGGCCAGCTGGATCGCCGAAAGCAGCAACCAGGCGCTGAACGACAGCATGGATTCCGGCTCCGGCTATATCCGCATGCTCTGGGTGCGTTTCTTCGAACGCATCGGGCATCTGGTCTATGAAAGCGCCGACCAGATCATTGCCCTGTACGACGGCAACCGCCAACGCCAGATCAAGGACGGCGCGCCCCCCGAGCGCACCCAGGTGATCCCCAACGGCATCGACCTGCAGCTCTGGACCCAGGCCCTGGAGGCCCGGGCCGAAGGCATTGCGCCGGTGGTCGGGCTGATCGGCCGGGTGGTGCCGATCAAGGACGTCAAGACCTTCCTGCGGGCCATGCGCGGGGTGGTCAGCGTGATGCCCGAGGTCGAAGGCTGGATCGTCGGGCCGGAAGAGGAAGACCCGGAGTACGTCGCCGAGTGCCGCAGCCTGGTGGCGAGCCTGGGGCTGGAGCAGAAGGTACTGTTCCTGGGCTTCCAGAAAATCCAGGACATCCTGCCGCAACTGGGCCTGATGGTGCTGACCTCCATCAGCGAGGCCCAGCCCCTGGTGATTCTCGAAGCCTGGGCTGCCGGCACGCCGGTGGTCAGCAGTGACGTGGGCTCCTGCCGCGAGCTGATCGAGGGCGGCGAGGCGGCCGACCGGGACCTGGGGCGGGCCGGGGAAGTGGTGGCGATCGCCGATCCGCAGGCCACCTCCCAGGCGATCATCGACCTGCTGCGCAGCCCCGCACGCTGGCAATCGGCCCAGGCGGCGGGCCTGTTGCGGGTACATCGCTACTACAGCGAGCGCTTGATGCTCGACCGCTATCGCACGCTCTATCAAACGGCCATCGGCACCCCACACAAGGAGGCTGTGTAAATGGCCGGCATCGGTTTCGAACTGCGCAAGATTCTGTCCCGCGACTCCTACACGGCGACCCTGCACGCCTATGTCTATGCCGGCCTGATCAGTTCCGGGCCCTGGGTGCTGTCGATCCTCAGCGTGATGCTGGTGGGGGTGATCAGCCTCGGGCTGGTGGTGCCGGAGGTCCTGATCCGCCAGTTCCTGATCACCGTCACCTACCTGATGGCCACGTCGCTGATCCTGACCGGCGGCCTGCAGCTGTTTTTCACCCGTTTCGTGTCCGACCGCCTGTTCGAGCGCAAGTACGAGCAGATCCTGCCGAACCTGGTGGGCGTACTCTTGCTGGTGACCCTGGGCTCCGGGGCGCTGGGCATCCTGCTGCTGGTGACCCTGTTCGACCAGGCGCTGATCTACCGCCTGCTGACCCTGGCCAACTTCGTGGTGCTGTGCAACCTGTGGCTGGTGATCATCTTCCTCTCGGGGATGAAGGCCTATAACCGCATCCTCCTGGTGATGCTGGTGGGGTATGGCTTGATGGTCGGCAGCGCCTTCTACCTGCGCTACATGGGCATGGAAGGGCTGTTGCTGGCGCTGCTGCTGGGGCACAGCACGCTGCTGTTCCTGTTTCTCTACGACATCCTGCGCGAGTACCGGGCCGAGAAGCTGGTGGCCTTCGACTTTCTCGACCGCCGCCAGGTGTTTGTCAGCCTGCTGCTGACCGGGCTTTGCTACAACCTGGGGATCTGGATCGACAAGTTCATCTTCTGGTTCAACCCGGAAACTTCGAGCCAGGTGATCGGGCCGATGCGCGCGTCAATTCTCTACGACCTGCCGATCTTCCTCGCTTACCTGGCGATCATTCCCGGGATGGCGGTGTTCCTGGTGCGCATCGAAACCGATTTCGCCGAGTGGTACGACCGCCTGTTCCGTGCCGTGCGCGATGGCGAGACCTTGCAGCACATCGGTTCGCTGAAGGCCGAGATGACCTTCTCGATCCGCCAGGGCCTGCTGGAAATCTGCAAGGTCCAGGGGCTGACGGTGGTCCTGCTGTTCCTCTTCGGCCCGCGCCTGCTGGAGTGGCTGGGGATGTCCAGCTACTACCTGCCGCTGTTCTACATCGACCTGATCGGGGTGAGCATCCAGGTGGTGTTCATGGCGATTCTCAACGTGTTCTTCTACCTCGACAAACGCGCCATCGTGCTGGAACTGTGCCTGCTGTTCGTGGCCCTCAATGCCGCCCTGACCCTGCTCAGCCTGCACCTGGGGCCGAGCTTCTTCGGCTATGGCTTTACCCTGTCGCTGCTGATCTGCGTGCTGCTGGGGCTGACGCGGCTGTCGACGGCGCTGGATGACCTGGAGTACGAGACGTTCATGCTGTCGCGTTGAGGAGCATCGGCAAGCGCGTGCTGCGGACCCGCGGCGGTGCTTTGCAGAGGCTTGCAGGATCGGGACGCCGGCTATGCCAACGCGGCCCGGGTTCTGCGCAGCACAGGGGCCGGTCAGGGAGCGTCGAGGTAGGATTTTCGCATTCTCTCCAGCGTGCCGTCCTTGCGCAGCCCCTCGACCGCCGCGCGCAGCTTGTGCACCAGTGTCGCATTGCAGTTTCTGGAGCAGGCCAGGTACAGATCGGTGCTCATAAAGACCGGACTGACCTGCAACGGCTGAGTCGACACCTTGCGCCAGATGCTCTGGGTTTCGGGAATGCCGTTGAACCAGGCGTCGACCCGTCCCATCAGCAGCAGTTGAGCCGGGTTCTCGCCAATTTCAAACGGATAGATCTGGTTGTCGCCAAAGCCTTCAGCCCGAAGCTTCTGCTCTTGGGCACTGCCTCGGCCAACGGCGATCCGAGCGAAGGTTTCCCGTGCCTGCTGCAGGGTTTCGACGCGCGTGTGCAGGCTGAAGAAGGCTCTGTCCATGGTCATGATGGGCGCGATCCAGGTGTAATCAGCCTCTCTTTCTGGCGTGCGCGACAGGGGAATGATCAGCTTGTCGACGCCTTTGCGTACGCTTTGCTGGGCTCGTGCCCAAGGCACTTCTATAAAGTGCAGCGTATAACCGGCCCGGGTCGCCGCTTCCAGCGTCGCGTCGCCGAGGATGCCATGCAGGCCGGACGGGTCCAGCATCGATAAAGGCGGCGCTTCGGCGATGTACAGGTCGAAGCTACGGGACTCGGCGCCAGACACTGAGGGCACCCAGGCCGTCAGAACGAGCAGCGTCGTCAGGATCAGCGCCCCCCGCTGGCGCAACGATTGGATCATATGAGTCATGGCAGTAACTCAACAAACAGTGGCATTTCATGCTCTCGGATTAACCCTGCGTATTCGACACGTGCAGAGACCGCCCCGCAACGACCTGCAAAACATGCCGCCAAGATTAGAGGGTTATGCGCAGAGACGGTTGGGTTTGACGGTTTTTTTTGACCGCTGAGATTGCTCTCGCGGTTCACGGCTGGGGCAACCGGTGGGGGCAGCGACTGGTACGCGCTGATACTCACGTTGAACAGCCTTGGGCAGCGCTCTCTGCATGCGCCGTATGAACATGCGGGGCTTTTGCGGGACAGCCTTAAGTTTTAGTTAAAACGCTTCAATCAAACTGCTGATTATCATTCGTAATTGGCTGACTCAGACTGCGTTCGTGCCTCCATGCTCCCTGGAGCAAGCAACGAGCGGTCTATGCCAGTCAATACTGCAACAACCCGCAGCCTGTCCTCAGCGGATGTTCCGCTATGACGGCGCTGTCTGCCCCATCATCCGCGGCCGATACGGCCGTTCACTCAGCCTTGGCCTGCTGCCATCTGCTGCTGCAACTGACCCAGGAACGCGTACCGCAAGCCGCGGCCCCGCAACCCCTGGACCCTGACCCTGCGCGGGACCTGCGCCAGGCAGTCAGGGACTATGCACGCAACGCCGGTGTCGATCTGCGCCTGGAACGCCTGGCGCTGACCCGACTGACCCCGAAGATGCTGCCCCTTGCCTGGCGCAACCAGAGCGGCGAATTCATGCTGCTGGCGCGGCTCTCGGACACCCAGGCGCTGGTGCAGCGACCTTCAATGCCGACCCCGGACATGCTCGATCGCCAGCAGTTGGCCGAGCAGTGGAGCGGGGAGGTGATTCGCCTGCGCCAGAGCGGTTTGCGCTTCGATCTGTCCTGGTTCGTACCGGAGCTGCTGCGCCATCGGCGGATACTGGGCGAAGTGCTGCTGTGCTCGCTGTTGCTGCAGGTGCTGGCCCTGGCGACGCCGTTGTTCTTCCAGGCGGTGATGGACAAGGTCATGGTGCACCGGGCGCTGTCGACCCTCGACGTGCTGGTGATGACCCTGGTGGTGGTGGGCCTGTTCGAGGTGCTGCTCAAGGGCTTGCGCGAATACCTGGCGGCGCACACCGCCAACCGCATCGACATCGGCCTTGGGGTCAAGCTCTTGCGCCATCTGCTGGGCCTGCCGCTGCTGTACTTCAAGCAACGCCAGGTGGGGGCGATCATCACCCGGGTCCAGGAGCTGGACAGCATCCGCGAGTTCCTCACCGGCTCGCTGCTGACCCTGTGTGTCGACGTGGCCTTCACCCTGGTGTTTTTTGCGGTCATGGCCTGGATTTCCTGGCCGTTGACCCTGCTGGTGCTGCTGACCCTGCCCCTGTATGCGCTGCTGGCCTGGTTCAGCACCGGCCCGCTGGAGAAACGCATCGAGCGCCAGTTCTACAGTGCGGCGCGCAACACCGCCTTTCTCAATGAAAGCGTCAGCAGCAGCGAAACCATCAAGAGCCTGGCGGTGGAGCCGCGCATGCAGCGTCGCTGGGAGTCGCAGACGGCGCAGATGGTCGAGGCCGGGTTTGCCAGCCAGACCCTGGGCAGCGCCATCAGCCAGACCGTGATGCTGTTGCAGAAAGTCACCGCGGTGGCGGTGATCTGCTGGGGCGCTAGCCGGGTCATCGACCTGCAAATGAGCATCGGCCAGTTGATTGCCTTCAACATGATGCTGTCCCACGTCAGCCAGCCCGTAGCCAAGCTGATCGAGGTCTGGCAGCAGTTCGTCCGGGTGCGGGTGTCGGTGGACAAGCTGGGCGACATGCTCAACCTGCCGGTGGAGCAGGCCGAGGGGGATCTGCGCCCGGCACAGGCGTTGCGTGGCGAAGTGCGTATCGAACAGTTGGTGTTCCGCTACCGCCCGGAACTTGAGTGGGTGCTGCGCGGCCTGGACTTGCAGATCGCCGCGGGGCAGACCCTGGGCATCGTCGGGCCGTCCGGGTCCGGCAAGAGCACGCTGACCCGCTTGCTGCAGAAACTCTACACCCCCGATGGCGGGCGCATCCTGATCGACGGCTTGCCCCTGGATCAGTTGCAGCCGGCCTGGTTGCGCAGCCAGATTGGCGTGGTGCTCCAGGAAAACTACCTGTTCAACCGCAGCGTGCGCCACAACATCGCCCTGCGCCATCCCACCGCCTCCCTGGAAAGCGTGATCGCCGCGGCGCGCCTGGCCGGTGCCCATGATTTCATCCTGCGCCTGCCCCTGGGCTACGACACGGTGCTGGCCGAAGCCGGCAGCTCCTTGTCCGGCGGCCAGCGGCAACGCATCGCCATAGCCCGGGCACTGATGGGCGACCCGCGCATCCTGATTTTCGACGAAGCCACCAGCGCCCTGGATGACGAATCCCAGGCGCTGATCCAGGACAACATGGCGAGCATCGCCCAGGGACGCACGGTGATCATCATTGCCCATCGCCTGTCTGCGGTACGGCATTGCCAACGCATCATCGCCCTGGAACAGGGGCGCATCAGTGAATCGGGCAGCCACCAGCAACTCTTGGCCAACGGCGGTTGCTACTCGCGCCTGTGGGCGCTGCAACAGGCGCTGTGCAAGGAGGCGTCATGAGGTCCGGTGCACTGTTGTCTCGCTGGCGCCGCGCCTGGCAGCGCCTGGGTGACGCGCGGACGCTGCTCAAGCGCAGCCGCGACGAATACGAGTTCCAACCCGGCTACCTGGAAATTGTCGAGCGGCCACCCGCGCCCTGGGCACGTGGCACGGCACTGCTGCTGATCCTGGCAATCCTGCTGGCCCTGGGCTGGGCGATCCTCGGCTTTCTCGACATTCATGCCAGTGCCGCCGGGCGCCTCATGGTCTCCAGCTACACCAAGGTGATCCAGGCGCACGAGGCGGGTGAAGTTCGGGCCATCCATGTGCGTGACGGGCAGCGGGTCAAGGCCGGCGAGGTGCTGGTGGCGCTGAACCCGATCGGCATCGACGCCGAGTTGAGCGAGTTGCGCACGCAACTGGACTTCAAGCGTCTGGAACTGGCCCGGGCCCGTGCACTGCTGACCCCGGACCCCTTGCACAGCTACCAGACGCCTGCTGGCCTGGATGCACAGCAGGTCGCGGCAGCCCGGGAGCAACTGCTCAGTACCTGGAAGGAAATCAGCGCCAACCTGGACAGCCTCAACGCCGAAATCGCCATCAACCAGGCCAATCAAAGGGCTCGGGGCAGCGAGATCAGCGCCCTGGGCAAGCTGGCCAGCAATGTGCGCAAACGGCTCCATGCACGCCGGGCGATGGCCGCCGAACAGCTGATGCCCCTGGTGGAATTGCTTGAGCAGGAAAAGGAGCAACTGGACGTCGAGCGTTCGCTGGCCCAGCAACAGGCCGAGCTGCAGGTGCTCAAGGCCCAGGCGCAGAACCGCCGGGAGCAGCGCGACAGCTTCCTGGCCAGGACCCAGCGCGAACAGCATGAATTGCTCAACCGCAGCCAACAGGAGATCGCCGTGCTTGAGCAGCAACTGATCCGTGGCCGCGACCGGCAGCGCCTGCAAACCCTGCTGGCGCCGGTGGACGGTGTGGTCCAGCAACTGGCGGTACATACCCTGGGCGGCGCCGTGCAAGCGGCGCAGCAGTTACTGGTGATCGTGCCCGAGGGGGCCGAGCTGGATGCCGAGGTCATGGTGCTGAACAAGGACGTCGGTTTCGTCAGGGCCGGCCAGCCCGTGGAGATCAAGGTGGATGCGTTTCCCTATACCCGCTACGGCACTTTGCGCGGCACCGTGGCCCATGTCTCCGGTGACGCCATCAAGGACGAACAGCTGGGGCTGGTGTTCCCCACGCGGATTCGCCTGGAGCGTGCGGCAATCGCCGCAGGGCAGGGCTGGATGCCCCTGCAGGCAGGGATGAGCGTGACCGGCGAGATTCGCACCGGCGAGCGGCGGGTGATCAATTACCTGCTGAGCCCGATTCGCGAGTATCAGTCCGAAGCGTTGCGGGAGCGTTGAGCATGACCCGCGCTTTCGATGCCGCTTCTGAACCCTCACCGACAATGCTCGACACCGGCCTGCACGCCCTGGCCTGGGCCGCCCGGCGCTTCGACCTGAGCATCAGCGTGGCGCAACTGACTCACCGCCTGGGACGGGTTGAAGGTCCGGCCGACAGCCTTGACCTGCGGCGCTGTGCCGGCTGGATCGGCCTGCGCGCACGGGCAGTGCAGAGCCGGGTGCAGCGCTTGCATCACCTGCCGCTGCCGGCGCTGCTGGACACCACTCGGGGCTGGGCGGTGCTGGACGCGGTGGAGGGCGACCGGGTCCGGGTATTCTGGCCGCTGCAGGGGCAATGCCAGACCCTGTCGCGCCAGGAGCTGGCGACGCTCTGGCAAGGCCATGATCAGGGACAGGGAGAGGTGTTGTTGCTGGCCGAGCGGCATGTGCAACTGAAGACGGGTGGTTTCGGCGTCTCCTGGTTCCTGCCGTCGATCCTCAAGCATGGGCGCCAGTTTCGCAGCGTGCTGCTGGTGTCGCTGATGCTGCAAGGCGTAGCGCTGGTCACGCCGCTGCTGTTCGAGAACATCATCGACCGGGTCCTGGTCAGTCGCGGCCTGTCGAGCCTGCAAGTGCTGGGGATCGCCATGCTGGCCCTGGCGCTGTTCGAGCCCTTGTTCGGCCTGTTGCGGTCCTGGCTGTTCAGCAATGTGGCGAGCAAGATCAACGCCGAGCTGTCCGCGCGCCTGTACCAGCACCTGATCCAGTTGCCGCTGGGTTATTTCCAGCGGCGCCAGAGCGGCGAGATCATCGCCCGGGTCGGTGAGATGCAACAGATCCGCCAGTTTCTTACCGGCTCGGCCTTGACCCTGGTGCTGGACCTGGCGTTCTGCGGGTTGTTCATCGCCGTGATGTACAGCTACGCACCGCTGCTGACCTGGGTGGTGGTGGGCTCCCTGGCCCTGTATTTCCTCTTCTGGCTGTGTGTGGGCCCCTTGCTGCGCAGCCGTGCCTTGCGCGAATACGAGTTGAATGCGGCCAACACGGCGTTTCTCACCGAGACTGTGACCGGCATCGAGACTATCAAGACCGGGGCCATCGAAAGCGCCTTCCAGCAGCAGTGGCAGCGCCAGTTGGCGGCTTATGTGCGTGCGGCGTTCCACACCCGCATCGTCGGGATCTGGGCCGGGCAGGGCATCGGCCTGATCCAGAAGCTGACCGCAGCGCTGTTGCTGTGGTGGGGCGTGATGCTGGTGCTGGATGGCCAGTTGAGCCCCGGCCAACTGGTGGCCTTCAACATGCTGGCCGGGCATGTGGTGGAGCCGATCCTGCGTCTGGCCCAGGTCTGGCAGGACTTTCAGCATACGCTGATTTCCCTGCGCCGCCTGGGGGACATTCTCGACAGCGACTGTGAAAGCGGCAGCGGCGGCCTGGCCTCGGTGCCAGCGTTGCAGGGCGGGGTGAGCTTCCAGGGGGTGCGTTTTCGCTACGAGGAAGACGGCCAGGAGGTGCTGCGCCAGCTGGATCTGGAGATCCAGCCGGGCGAGTTCGTCGGCATCACCGGGCCTTCCGGTTCCGGCAAATCGACCCTGACCCGCCTGCTGCAGCGCCTCTATGTGCCCCAGCACGGCCGAGTGCTGGTGGACGGCATCGACCTGGCCATCGCCGACCCGGTGGCCCTGCGCCGCAACATGAGCGTGGTGCTCCAGGAAAGCGTGTTGTTCGCCGGCAGCGTTGCCGAGAACATCCGCCTGTGCCGGCCTCAAGCCAGCGACGCCGAGGTGCGGCACGCCGCCGGTCTGGCCGGGGCGGCGCCCTTTATCGAGGCCCTGGCCCAGGGCTACGAGACCGAGGTGGGCGAGCGTGGCGGCCAGCTCTCCGGCGGCCAGCGTCAACGCATTGCCCTGGCCCGGGCCCTGTTGACCAACCCCGGCATCCTGTTGCTGGACGAAGCCACCAGTGCCCTGGACTACGAGTCGGAAGCGGCGGTGATGGCCAACCTGCAGGGCATCGTCCACGGCCGCACGGTGATCAGCGTCGCCCATCGCCTCAATACCCTGCGCCATGCGGACCGGATTCTGGTCATCGATCAGGGCCGGGTGCTCGAACAAGGCACACACCAACAGCTGCTCGCCCTGGACGGGTTGTATGCCCGGCAGTGGGCGCTGCAGATGAAGGATTGACCCCACCGACGGCAGGAGGACTCGCCCACCCGTCATGTCTCCCCACCCCGCAGTTCCATACCCATAGGCAGCCCTTCGCGAGACGCAGGGCTTGGCTCAAAACAGACAAAGGATCATTGCAATGGCTTTTATGTCCAAGGACTTCACGCGCCTGCTCAATACCCTGATCGACCAACAGATCAAGACGGCAGGGCGGCAAACCGAATGGTTCAACATGAGCGCCGACGAGCGTGCCGCGTACATCGGCCAGGTCGGCGAGCGCCTGCTGGAAATGCAGCAGAGCACCCTGAGCGTGCTGGCCGCCCAGCACTACCAGATGCAGGACAACCCGGTCTCGGTGGGCGATCAGTTGCAGGTGCTGCAACAACGCCGCAAAGAAATGAAGGCCATCGCCGACACGCCGGCCACCATTGCCTACAAGCAGCAACTGGACCGTGACATCCTGTTGTACAGCCGTCAGGACACGGCGATCAGCCACTATGACAGCACCTGGAACAAGGCCCTGCGGCTGCTCAGTCCCGGTGGCGCCAAGGCCGAGGTCCTGCAAGCCGATGCGCCGGCCAAGCAGAAAGAGCTCAAGGGCCGGATCAACCGCCTGGAGAAGCACCTGAGCATGCAGGTGGCCGACTCCACCTTCAGCCAGACCTACGTGACCCTGTTCTCCGAGCTGCAGGCCTACAAGGAGGTGAGTACCCGCTACAACGCCTGGCTCAAGGCCGCCCCGCAGCAGCAGGCCGCGAGCCTGGACGCACTGGCTAAGGCACCCCGGGCCTCCGACGAGCTGCCGGTGAACCTTTCACTGCTGATGATGGAGGAGCGCCCGGGCTACATCCGCATGAACGTGGCGCTGGTCAATGCCAGCACCGATGGCCGCTTCAAGGACTTCTACCTGGAGCACGGCCGGCTGGTGGTGCCCACCGACGGCGTGCTGAATTTCTCCTTTGGCACCGCCGCCCGTTCCCTGGCCTGGCAGCAACAGTACCGGCTCAAGAGCGAGCCACCGTCCATGCGCTCGCCGACCTATGCACCGATTCGCTCGGTGCTGGTCAAGACCGGGTTCGTCGAGCAGTACTTCGCCAACCACCTGGTGTCGGAAAGCTCCCTGCGCGAAGGCTTCAAGGCCCAGGTGTTGAGCAACGGCCGCAAGCTGCTGTTGACCGGCGTCGATCGCAAAGTGCCCAACCAGGTCGGCATCCAGGTCTCGGGCCAGTCGCCCGGCACCAGCGTGACCCGTGAAGTGCCCCTGGCTGGCGCCTTGAGCGAACTGATCAACCAGAACGCGGACATCACCAGCTTCCAGACCCTGGGCGTCGAAGACTATCGGCAGAACAGCTACCACCCGGACCGCGACGGCCTGTTCGTCAATATTCATGAGCTGGAACGCTCGGTCGGCTTTGCCGAGCATCAGTACCTGCTGGAAATGCCCCAGGGTGACGCTTACCGTTCGGCGACGCCTTTTGCCGTGATGACCGTCGAGGGCGACAAGGTCAGCAGCAGCCACCTGAGCAAGGCGCAGACCGAGACCCTGTATCAATACAACGCAGCGTTTTTCGAGCGCCTGGAACAATTGCGCGGCGAGGGCTTCAAGGCCAGCCGGCTGTTCGCAGGCAGCAGCGAGCGCGCCACCTTCGTGCAACAGCTGACGCGCCTGCTCGAACGCAACCACATCACCCCGGCCGGGGTGCTGCTGGCGCAACACAGCCGCCCGAGCCTGCGGGATATCAAGGGCAACAACTTGAACAAGGTGCTGTGGGAACAGGCCTTCGCCGCGTCGGTCTGGCAAAGCCACGACAACGATGGGCTGCTGTTCGGCCTGGGGCAGAACCTGGTGAAGAGCCAGGCGCTGAGCAAAGTCCTGCAAGGCGGTTATCTGCAGAGCGACATTGCCCAGGCCAAATTGCTGCTGGCACCGCTGTATGAACAGTGGCGCGCCCAGGCGATCGAGATGGAAACACAGCGAGTGGCCAGCGCCAACGCCGGGCAGCATCCAGGCAACCCGAAGGTGCATGTCTTCGATCAGGTGGCGGTGGAGCGCGGCCTGGACAGCAAGTTGCTGAACCTGTTGTTGAGCGGCCCCCAGGGCCTGGCGCCGGCCGACGTCGCGTTGCGGCCGACGGTCGAGGCGCTGTTGTCCGGCGACCAGGGCCGCAGCCTGCGCAAGCAGGCGTTGTTCCATGCCCTGCGCCCCGTGGCCGACAGTTTTTCCAAGGCCGCGGTGCCGGTCAATGCCCATGCCGCGCTAACGCCAAAAACCGGCGCCGACAAGGTCATGATCAACAACCGGCTGAACCAGCCCGACCCCTACCTGATCCTCAATACCCACCCGGAGCAGGCCCGGACCGATGCCGCGCTGCTGATCCAGGACGACAAGTACCGCAGCTACAGCCAGTTCCGCCCCGATCCGAACAATGAAGCCACACGCTACATGAACGACCTGGACACCCCGTTCGTGGGGGGCATTTCCGGGACTACCCAGACCGTCAGCAATGCCTTGCCGGAGTTGTTCGGTAGCGCGCCGAGCATCAAGCAGTACTGGCAGTTCCAGATGGCCAACGCGGCCTTCATGATCCGCAACGGCTACCACTCGTTCTTCGAAACCCTGTATGTCGCCGCCCGTTATGAACCCCAGGGGCCGGACAGCATCGGCAAGGACCTGCTGCAGACCTTCGACCGCTACCGTGCCGAAGGGCGCCGGGAGGCTTTGCATGGAGAGCTGTACGACGCCGTGATGGCCCGGGTCCTGCCCATCGTCAATCAAGGCCTGGCGCCGAGCGAGGAGTTCCATCCACCGCGCTTCACCGACCTGGGGCCGCTGCCCGCGCTGTTGGGGCAGGCCGCCAAGGACCGGCAACTCAAGACCGGGCTGGCATCGCTCGGAGCCGGCTTCGAACCGCGCCAGGGCAGCGCCGACATTCACCAGTTTGCCGCCGACCCGGTGCAGTTCGCCCAGACCCACACCCTCAGTGCCGAGGCCCTGGTCAAGGCGGGGCGCTTGCCGGCCCAGGGCAACGTGCAGTTGGTGGAAGTCGCGCCCAGGCTGTATGAGCTCGAATACACCGAGCACAGCGCCAACTCCGTGAGCGGGAGCCCGGACAGCGTGCCGGCGTATTTCCTCGGCTACAACGGGCCGAACCAGGCGAACGCCGCGCCGGCCTATGTGGACATTCCCCGGCAGGCGCGCGCGGGCAGCTTCCTTTTTACCGGCACCTTGTCGGGCTGCTCGCTGGTGGTGACCAGCCTGGACGCCACTACCTATCGGGTCTATCACGACGGTCGGGTCAACAGTTCGCTGCTGTACGACAACGTGGTGATGGCGGTCGACTACAAGGACTACCAGGTGGCCGGCACCGCCGAGGGCCTGGCTGCGGCGTACATGCAGGTCGTCGACGGCCAGTGGCAGTTGGTGTTCCAGCGCCAGGAGTACCAGCGCGAAGGGCAGATGGTCTGGCCGAAGTTGCGCGAGGGTGCAGAGCCGCTTGCCATCCAGACCGCCGACAGCCAGGTGCAGGAACGCAACCGGACCCAGTTCGCCGAGTACCGCGAACAGGTGCACCAGAACCTGAAGAAGGTGGCGAACCAGTTCGGCGTGTCCACTGAAGGGGTGGCCGATGGCGTCTACAGCGGCGGCGACTTTTCTCCCGAGCACCCGGCCATTGCCGCCTGGAATCGGCTGCGCGATGCGGTCCAGGCCAAGGTCAGCGCCGACATCGAACAGCTCGGCAACCAGCGTTATCAACTCCAGGAGCAGCGGCGCGGGGCCAGCGACAAGAGCCTGATCGACCAACAGATCAAGCAGCTCAACCTCACCCAGGATTTCTACCGGGCGCAGTACGAACCGGTGTTGCGTGAGGCCGCTTCGGTGGAAAAGACCTGGCTCTGGCAGCAGATCCAGGCCAAGCAGGGCACTGCTGCGGTGGTGCGCACCGACGACACGGCGATCCAGGGCGGGGGCGATGAGCGCAGCACCAGCGTGGGCGAGCGCTACGCCATTGCCGAGGCCTATCAGCGCGGGGCCCGGGGCACGGCATTCAGTGACGGCGTGCGGGATTTTCGCGAGATCAAGATCCCCGGGCTGGACGACAAGAAGTCGGCCCTGGAGATGAAGCGCCTGTTTCTCGACGGCCAGCTCACGCCTGGGCAGCGTGGCGCCCTGAGTGCCCGCATCAGTGAGACCAGCCAGGCCGAATACATCGACAAAGTGCTGCGCCAGACCGCGACCCTCAGTGAAGACTTCCGGGGCGCCGGCAGTGTCTTCGGCCAGTTGGCGCCCCAGGACTTCTACCTGTCGCTGGTGGGGGACCGCTCCGGAGGCCGCTGCTACCCGCTGGTCAGGGCCATGGCCGTCGCCCTGGCCAGGGGCGGCGAGGCGGGGGTCAACAGCCTGGTGCAGAAGCTGTTCCTGGCCTCGGCCGATCCCCAGGCGGGCAGCTCGACCTTGCTCAAGAACAGCCTGATCCGGCTGCATTCCAATGTCGACGCGGTCCAGGCCTCCAAGGCGCTGGGGCAGTTCCAGTTGTCCGACGTGGTGGCCCGGCTGGCCAACGGCAGCAGCGACTCGATGTTTGCCCTCAACACCCAGAATCACTCGATGATGGTGGGCAGTACCCAGGGCCCCGAAGGCCGTCGCTACTACTTCTATGACCCGAATGTGGGGATCTTCGCTTTCGACTCCAGCAAGGGCCTGGCCAAGGCCATGGAGCAACACCTGGTGCGCCGCAAACTGGCGGCGCACTACGGCTCGTTCGGCAGCCAGTCGCAGCCGGCCTTCAACCTGGTCGAGATCGACACCCACAAGATGGCCGAGGTGCCGGTGGGCAGCGGGCTGAACGTTGCCGATCTGTCCCGTCCCGAGGAGTTGGCCGGTGTCATCGGCCAACGCCGCCAGGTGGAGCAGGCGGTGGGTGCCCAGCAGCGCGTCAGCCAGGACCTGCGCCTGGGCGCGGCGCTGACCACGTTCGACGCCGAGCAATGGGGCGCGCGCTTCGACGCCGCCAGCACCCGGCTGGCCCGGGAGCACCAACTGAGCAGCCAGTGGATACCGATCATCGCCAACACCGAGCCACAGCCGGAGGGCGGCTATCGGGTGCAGTTCATCAACCGTGACCAGCCCGATCAGACCCGCTGGCTGAGCACCGACGATGGCACCTTTGTCGAATTCCGTCGTTTCGTCGATGAGCACATGAGCGTGCTCAACGAGCACTTCACCCTGGAACACGGGCAGATCCGGCCACGGGGCGGGGTCAGTGAAGCGGCGCATGTGGACGGCCTGAACGCGGGCTTTGCGGTCCAGACGCTGATCCAGTGGTTTGCCGACAAGAACCGCAAGGATGCGGCCCAGGGCGTGGTTTCACCGGACCTGGCCACTGCCCTGAAGATCCATAGCTACCTGGGCCTGGCGCAGATCGGCCATGGCACGGTGCAAGATGTGGCCAACATCACCAAGCTGGTGCAAACCGCGTTGCGCGGCGAAGCCCTGGCCGCCGAGTCCTCGCTCAAGGACTTTGCCTCGACCCTGGGGCACACGGTCAACGAGGGCGCAGGCGTGCTGTTTGGCGGGGCCATGGTCGGCCTGGATGCCTATGAGCTGGCCCATGCCGAGAACGATGTGCAGAAAGCCGTATTCGGCACCCAGCTGGCGTTCGATTCGGCGAGTTTTGTCAGTGGTGCGGCGGGTATCGGTGCCGGGCTGATCGGCGCTTCGACAACGGCGGCGGTGCTGGGCGGCGCGGGGGTGATCCTCGGTGGCCTGGCGGTAGGCTTCACGGCACTGGCCCAGGCCTTTGGCGCGGTGGCCGAAGATGCCAAGGCGGTGGGACGTTACTTCGACACCCTGGACAAGGCCTACCAAGGCAACGGCTACCGTTATGACGAGAAACAGCAGGTGCTGGTGCCCCTGGCCGGGGCGGTGGTCAAGCGCCTCGACCTGCGCTCGAACGAGGTAGGTTTCGACAGCCAGTACATTTACCGCACTCACCACGGCTCCACCGGTTCCGGGGCGATCAACTACTTCTTCTGGGTCGGGGACTTTCCGCGGATGATCCACGACCGCGCCCAGGCGATCGAGGTGCGCAGCGGCATTGGCCACGGCGCCAAGCCGCCCAGACTCGACCACGGCGACAGCAGGACGGTGATCCTGCCGGGCACGCCCAAGTCCTACATCAGCTACGAGTACATGATCCTGCCAGGAGCCACCACCCGGCATGACACGGGCTTCGATGTGATTCGCAAGCTCGAGCAGGACCGGCGCTTCGACTACGACTTCTACATCTTCCCGAGCGAGGAGACGATCCGGCGGATTCACCAGGAGTACGTCGAGACGCCGGTAGAAGTGCTGCTCGATGGGCACAACCGGCAATTGGTGGTGCCGCAGCTGCCCAAGGAGCTGTACGGCTACCTGCGCTACGACATCCAGGGCGCAGGCGGCGAATACCTGATCGGCCTCAACGAAGGCACCGAGGTCAGGCTCAGTAACGAGGCCGGTCGTCAGCCGTCACGCTGGATCATCGACAGCAGCCAGCTGGAGAGCGACAGCATCACCGTGGCGAAGGACCACCTGCTGGTGGGCGGGGTCAAGGTCAGGCTCGATCCGGCCCAGAGCGGGCAGGTGCTGCTGGTCAACGCCAAGGGCGAAGTACGGGCAGCCGATTTTGCCGGCCAGACCACCTACGTGGTGAAGGAAGACGCCAGCCAATGGCAGGTGTCCGGGCAGCGCATCGAACAGCACCTCAAGGAGCTGGCCCAGGCCCATCAGTTGCACGGCCAATACGTGGTGGTGGAGAACTACAAGCACGGTGAGCGCAATGTCGGTCGGGCGTACTACGACGTTGCCAAGGACCGCATGCTATTCACCGACACCGATGTGCAACAGGCGCGCAACGCCCAGTTGGGGGCGGTCATCGGCGAGCACGCCTACTTCGTCGATGCCGAGAACGCCGCCGCGTGGCGGGTCGATATTGCCAGCGGCAAGGTCGATGCGCAGTTCGCCCCTGCGTTCAACCAGAGCGCCGGCCAGATCAGCCGGTTCTGGCAAGAGGGCGATGCGGTGTATCTGGCCCGTCGTTATCAGCTCAAGGAGCGGGAAGCCGAACTGAGCTTCCGTATCCTCGGTGACCGCATGGAGCTGGTGGGGGTGGTCGGCGATGAGTCGTTGCTGCAACTGTCGGCAAGCAACAGCCAGCATGGCAAGGACGCCAAGACCCTGCTCAATACCCTGCTCAAGGGCTACGAGACTCAGGCGACCCTGCGCGACACCCCGGTGTACAGCCTGGGCGCGCCCGTGCTGGAGCCGACTGCGGCAGAGCTGATCACGGTGTTTGGCCTGGACAACGCCAAAGTCGCGCACCGCTACTGGGTGCGCAGCCGCGACGGCATCGTGATCAAGCCGAACCTGGCACCACCGGCCGGACAGGCGCCGAGTGCCGATGCCCCGGGGCAGGCGCAAAGCGCCTGGCAGATTCCGGCCGACCTGGTGTTGGCGGGCAGCCAGGCGCAGCCCGGTGGCCAGGAAGTGTTTTATTTCTACAGCAAGGCGCAGCAGGTGCTGTTCCGCCAGGAAGGGCCGGGGCAGAAGGTGCTCGATGCCGGCCAGCCAAGCGCCTTGCGGCTGAGCACGCCGCCCCTGGCCAATGTGCTCAATCTCAATGGCCATCTGCTGGCCGTGACCAACGACGGGCGCATGGCCCGGATCGAGGCGACGGGACGGCTGAGCTATGAGGCGGTCAACGAGCATTGGCTCAAGGCCCACAGTAACTGGTGGAAAAACCTCGCCGAGGTCGCCGGCAGCAATGCCACCCTGGCGGTATTCGGGGTCAAGGCCGCCGACGGCAAGAGTGCGCTGCCGGTGTGGTACCACAACGGTCAGGTGGTGGTGGCATCGTCCGCGCTGCAAGGCAAGCCGCTGCAGTTTCTCGGCTTCGACAGTGCCAGCGCCAGTGCCCGGCTGTTCGAGCCCGAGAGCGGCAAGCTCTATCTGCAGCCGCCGCTGACAGCGCAAGCACTGGCCACCGCGTTTGGCAACGACGAGGTGCTTGAGGCCTCGGCGCAATTGCCGGCCGCCATTGACTGGATGCCCAAGCTGCAACTGCGTTCGGCGGTCCAGGTCGATGCCGGGTTGCGCCTGACCACGGTGCAAGGCGAAGTGCTGCTGCGCAGCAACAACGGCGATGTGCAACTGGTGGCCGTGGACAAGGGTTGGCAACAGGCGCGGCTGGGCAATCTGCCCCAGGCCCTGGCAACGGTGGCTGGCCAGTGGGGCGCCAAAGGCGTGTTGAGCTTGCAGGACGGCGACACCCGCGGCTGGTTCGATATTGCCAGTGGGCAGATGTTCGCCAGCAACGGCATCCCGGGTGGCAGCGACCTGCGCTTTATCGGCGTCGCTGCCGGGACGCCGAACTCGGCCTATGTCTACAGCCCGACGGCGCAGGCGCTGTATCAGGTCAAGGACGCCAAGGCGCTGCAGCTGGGCCATTACGCAAATGTCGAGCGCATCGGCCCCTCGCTGCTGCTTCAGGGAGCCAGCGGCAATGCTCCTCAGGATGACTTGGCGCCGCCGTTGATTGCCGGGGTCGACAGCGTGGTGCTGCACGGCGGCGCCGGGGATGACACCTATCGTTTCAGCCCGGCGATGTGGGCGCATTACCGCTCCGTGGTCATCGACAACGATGATCCGGGCCTGGCCCTGGATCGGGTGATCCTGCCGGTTGCCGATGGCAAGAATATCCTCGTCAGCCGTCGGGGCGAGGACGTGCAGCTGACCGACACGGGCAATGGCACCGCCCTGGTGCTGCGCCAGGTGCTGGGCAGCCAGGCGGCCGCCCATGGGCATTTGCTGATCGAGCTCAAAGGCGACTCGTCGATGCTCAGCGTCGAGCAACTGCTCAAGGGCTTTGGTCCGAGCGGATCGGCCGGGGACAGCGTGTTCGAACTGGCCTGGAGCCAGCGCGAGACGCTGCCGGCGGCGAACGCTCTGAGCTCGGCGGCGGATGTGCCGGACTCGGCGGCGGATGGCCGGGGCCCCAGCCTGGCAAAACTCAGCGGGGCCATGGCGGCCTTCGCTGACACCGGCGGTGCTCGCGAACAACTGCCGAAAAACCATCAGGCCGCGCAGGCGGTGCTGGTGCCTTCACTGACCTGACCTCGCAGGAGAAACACAGGAGGGGCGCAAAGCCTCTCCTGTCTGCGGCGCCCTCTTTTCCCGGTGTTAGATCCAACCATGAGCAAACCCATGAATTCGCGGCAGCGAGCCCTTGCCGGCTGGCTGCTTGCCGTCCCGCTGCTGGCGGCGCCCCTGGCGCAGGCGGCCTCACAGCACCTGCAACACCTGTCACAACCCCGACCCGAGGCACTGCCCAGCGACCTGTGGCGGGTGTACCTGGATGCCCGGCAGAACAACAGCGAGCTGGCGGCGGCCCAGGCCGATCAGGCGGCCCGCGCCGAGGCAGTGCCCCAGGCCCGGGCCGGTCTGCTGCCCACGCTGTCCGCCAGTGCCGATCTCAATGCCACCAGCACCTCCCTGCAGCAGCCGCGGCAGGACACCCGGCGCAGTGGCACCAGTTATCAGGCGGTGCTGAACCAGCCGATATTCCGCGCCGATCGCTGGTTCACCCTCAAGGCCGCGCAAGCTGAAGACCAGCAGGCCCAGCTGGAGTTGGCCGCCGCCGAGCAGAAACTCATGTTCGACAGCGCCCAGGCCTACTTCGGCCTGCTCAAGGCCCAGGACGCCCTGGCGGCGGCCAAGGCCGAAGAAGCGGCGCTCAAGCGCCAGCAGCAACTGGCCGAGCGCGGCTTGCAGCTGGGCCTGTCGGACCGCACCGATGTGCTGCAGGCCCAGGCCGGGCATGACACGGCGCGGGCCAACCGCATCGTGGCGCAGAAGCAGACCGACGATGCCTTCGAAGCCCTGGACACCCTGACGCATCAGCAGTACCAGGCAGTCCAGGGGCTGCGCCACGACATGCCGGTGCTGTTGCCCGAACCCAACGACGCCCGGCGCTGGGTGGACACGGCGGTGCACCAGAACCTGACCCTGCAGGCCAGCCAGTTCGCCCTGGAGGCGACGCAGCAGACCCTGAGCGCGCGCAAGGCCGGGCACGCGCCGACCCTGGACGCGGTGCTGCGCTACCAGACCGGGGACAACGACGCCCTGGGCTACGGCAACAGCGATATCCGTGGCAATGGCTACGGTGGCAATGTCGAGCAGCGCACCGTCGGTCTGCAGTTGAACATTCCGCTGTTCAGTGGCGGCCAGACCCGCTCCCAGGTGCGCGAAGCCCACCAGCGGATGAACCAGCGCGAGTACCTCAACGACGGCTTGCGGCGTCAAGTAGTGGAGCAGACCCGCAACCTGCATCGCGGTCTCAACAGTGGTGTCGATCAGGTGCAGGCGCGGCGCCAGTCGATCATCTCCAACCAGGGCGCCGTGCTGGCCTCGCAGATGGGCTTTCAGGTCGGAACCCGCAATATCGTCGATGTGCTGGAGGCGCAGCGTCAGCTCTATAACGCCGTGCACCAGTACAACAACAGCCGCTATGACTACATTCTCGACACCCTGCGGCTCAAGCAGGCGGTGGGGACATTGTCGCCCCAGGACCTCAAGGCGCTTTGTGATTACCTCAAGGCCGACTACGATCCGGACCGCGATTTTCTGCCTCCGGAGTTTCCACGCCGGCTGGCAAAACGCTGACAGGGCCAGGCAATGCCTCGGACAAGGGTTGGCGGGCACCGATTTCTTTCAGGTAAAGGGGGACAGGGTTGTACGGGTTATTGGACTTCTTCGACAGTCACAGGCGCTGCTGTTATGCCCTGGGCGTGATGATCGCGGGCGGCGCCGCAGGGGCGCTGGGCAACTACTACCGTGTGCAAGTCGAAGACGTCTACCGGGCCAGCATCCAGATGCAGACCCGGGAGCAGGCCCAGGACCTGGAACAATGGAAATCCAACGGTTTTGCCATTGGCGCACTGTCGATCCTCGGGCGTCACAACCCCTCGCTCAAGCGCATTGTCCTGGAGCCCGAACCCTCTGCGGACCTGATGGAGCGGGCCACCATTCCCCTCAAGACCCTGTCCCTGGTGGTGGAAGCCAACCATGCGTTTGTTCTCAACCGGGAAGGGGTGGTGGTAGCGGCCCATGACCAGCACGGGCAGACGCCCCTGGGGCTGAACGTGGCCTTCCGCCCCTACTTCAAGGTGGCTCTCGATGGCGGCAGCAGTGTCTACGGCGCCATCAGCGCCACCACCGGCACTCGCATGTTCTACATGGCGGTACCGATCTTCGAGTCGCGTACGCGCCAGGACAAGGTGATCGGGGTGCTGGTGGCGCGTTTTGATGCCGATAGGCTCGATGCCAGCCTGAGCAAGCCGTACAGCGACGATCTGAAGATGATCCTGTCCCCCAGCGGCGTGGTGCTGGCCGCCAGTTCCCCGGCCTTTATCCTCAAGTCCGACCGCGCCTGGCCCTGGAATCGGTTCACGGGGGAGATCCGCCGCCAGTTCAGCGACTATCGGTTTGCCAACGGGGTGCCCGAACGCTTGCCCTTCGATGCCCATCAGTCGGTGGTCCAGCTGGACGGCCGGCGCTATAGCCTGTCCCGGGTGGATTTCGACTGGAATGACCCGAGCGGTCCCTGGACCCTGATCACCCTGGGCGACCTGGATACGCTGTTGCCGGGGGAACAGGTGCTGCTGATCGAGGGGCTGAGTGCCCTGGTGTTCTTGCTGTTGCTGTGGGGCGGCCTGCGGCGTCTGGCCGATGCCCGGCGGCACAAGCGCGACGTGGCGCAGATCGAGCAGAGCGAACAGCGCCTGGACATGGCCCTGCAAAGCGGGGCCCTGGGCCTGTGGGACTGGAACCTCAGCCTGGGGACGGTCATCAACAACGATGTCTGGCTGCAGATTCTTGGCTACAGCAAACAGCAGATGGAACAGGCTTTCGGCCATGGCCTGGAGCGCTGGACCGCTCTGGTGCACCCGGACGACTACGAGCCGGTCATGGCCCGGCTCAAGGCGCACCTGAACGATGAAGTCGGCGAATACCGCGCTGAGTACCGCATGCGCAACAAAGAGGGGCAATGGCTGTGGGTGCTGGACATCGGCAAGATCATGCAGCGCGACGCCAGTGGAGCACCGACGCGGGTCACCGGGGTGCTGCAAGACATCAGCGAGCGCAAGGCGGTGGAAGCGCAAATCCAACAGTCACGACAGGATGCCGAGCGGGCGACCCAGGCCAAGTCGGAGTTTCTCGACTGCATGTCCCATGAGATCCGCACGCCGCTGAACGCGATCATCGGCATGGCCCACCTGGCACTGGACCTGCCGCTGGAGCCGGTGTAGCGCGACTACATCGAAAAGATCGACCGTGCGGCCAAACACCTGGTGGGCACCATCAACGGCGTGCTCGACCTGTCGAAGATCGAAGCCGGCAAGCTGAGCATGGAGCAGGTGGGCTTCGACCTGCGGGAACTGGTGGACGATGTGTTGCTGCTGGTCCGCCAGCGCGCGGAAGAAAAGGCGCTGCGGCTGCAACTGGATATTCCGGCTTCACTGCCGCGCCGTTATGTGGGTGATCCGCTGCGTCTGGCCCAGGTGCTGACCAACCTGGTGGACAACGCGATCAAGTTCACCGAGGCCGGCCATGTCTGTATCGGTGTGTGCCTGGTGCGCCAGTGGGATCATCAGGCGCTGCTGTGCTTCAGCGTCACCGACACCGGGGTGGGCATCAGCGACGAGCAGCAGGCCCGCTTGTTCAATGTCTTTGTCCAGGCCGACCGGTCCATCAGCCGGCGTTATGGCGGCAGCGGCCTGGGGCTGACCATCTCGAAGAAAATCGTGCAACTGATGCAAGGTGATATCTGGGTGAAAAGCCAGCCAGGGCAGGGCGCAACATTCAAGTTCAGCGTGCAGTTGAACCTGTCGCCGTTACCACTTGAGGAAAACTGCGCCACGCCTGCCGCGCCGGCGACTGGTGCCGCAGCGGGGCAGGGTGCGATCAATGACCCGGTACGCTGGCTGGCGGGGACGCGGGTGCTGGTGGTCGAGGACAACGGGCTCAACCAGGAAGTGTTGCAGGGCCTGCTGCAGCGCGTGGGGGTCCAGGTGGCGCTGGCGGCGAACGGTGCGCAGGCCCTGCGTCTGTTGCTTGAGGAGGGGCGCTTTGACGCTGTGCTGATGGATTGTCAGATGCCGGTCATGGACGGCTTCGCCACGACCCGCAAGATTCGCGGGTATCCGCACCTGCGGTGGCTGCCGATCATCGCCGTGACCGCCAGTAGCCAGGCCGATGTGCAGGGCAGGGCGGTGGCGGCCGGCATGAGCGATCTGCTGAGCAAGCCCCTGGAGGTCGCGGCGTTCTATCGGACCCTGGTGCGCTGGATCAAAGCGACGGACATGCCGGTAGCGCAAGTTCCGGCGCCTCCGGGTACAAGGGTCTTGAACTCGACTTATGCAGGCATCGACACCGCGCGCGGGCTGGCGGTGGTGAACCAGGACCTGGCCCTGCACCGCAAACTCCTGGCCGACTTTCGTGACAGCCAGCAGCAGGTCATCGAACGCTTGTGGCAAGCCCATGCCGCAGGGGACCTGGCCGCCCTCGGCTCTCTGGCCCACAGCCTGCAGGGCAACGCTGGGAACATCGGTGCCACGGCGGTCAAAGAGGCCGCTGGAAAACTGGAGGAACAGGCGGGCGGGCCGGCAGCGCTGGGGCCGCTGATCGAGCAGCTGGCGCGGTGCCTGGAACCGGTGCTGGCCGGCCTGGCGTCCCTGCCAGGGGCAGCCGACGGGGATCTGGCACCGCAGCAGCTGGGGCTGGACCCTGAGCAGGTGCTGGCACTGGAGCGCTTGGCCAAGCTGCTGCGCAGCCATAATGCCCAGGCCCTGGCGCTGATCGATGAACTGTGCGAGCAATACCCCTGTGACCCTCTGCGGGCCATTCAAGAGCGGATCTACCGGCTGGAGTTCCAGCAGGCCCATGACCTGCTTGTCGACTTCCAGGGCTAGCGGGTGTCCTGGGTCAGGGCCTGATAGCGGGCCATGCGGTCGGTGCAGTGCTCGACCAGGCATTGATGCAAGGCGCGCAACGACGAAGTGATCTGCGAGCGGTGCGAGACCACCAGATTCAGCGGCGCCGCGTCGGACTGCCAACCGGGCAGCAAGGGTAGCAGGCGACCGGCGAGCAGGTCCTCCACGACATTGAGCAGCGGCAGGTTGACCACGCCATGGCCAGCCACGGCCCAGCGCCGTGCGGCATCGCCATCATCACAGCAAAAATGCCCTTGCACCGGCACGTCCTCGACCTTGCCGGCCCCATGGAAACGCCAGCGGCTCTCCGGGCGGCCAATGCTGTGGCAGATGATGCATTCGTGCTCGCTCAGCTGTTCCGGCGACTCGGGCTGGCCATGCTCGGCCAGGTAATCTGGCGCGGCGCAGGCGATGAAGTAATGCTGCTTGAGCACCGGTAGCTCGACCAGATCCAGGGCCAGGTTCTTGCCGTAGCGCAACGCGGCATCGAAGCGGCCCTTGAGCAGGTCCTCTTCCTTGTCGCTCAGCGCCAGCTTGATGTACATGCGCGGCCGTTCCTGCTTGAGCCGGGCGAGCATGTCCAGCAGCAGGTTGCGGCCCAGGTCGGAAGACACCGTGAGTTCCAGCATGCCGTCATCGTGGCGCAACGAGCGCTTGCCGTTGGCCAGGATCTTCAAGGCGTGCTGGGCACTTTCCAGGTAGCGTGCGCCTTCGGGGGTGAGCTTCATGGTGCGGGTGGAGCGGGTGAACAGCCGCACGCCGAGGCGGTTTTCCAGGCGCTTGAGCCCCAGGCTGGCGGCAGCCGGGGTGATCGACATGACGCGAGCGGCGGGGGACAGGCCCTGCAGCTCGGCGATCAGAATGAACAGCTCCAGATCTGCGAAGTTAGGCATTGGCCAGGCTCACCATCCATTCACCGGCCGAAAAAGCTCTGTGACGAACTCAGCAAGGCCGCCGACAGCGGCTCCGGGTCGCCGGCGATGCACTGCTCGAACCCGGGCTGGCGGTACATCTGGCCCATGGCTTGCGCATGCCGGCTGTGGAGGTCCTCGGTGCTGGTCTGGAGCAGGCTCAGGTGGTAGTTCAGCGCCAGGGCGAACAGACGTGCCGACAGGGACAACTGCTCGCAGGTGTGCAGGTCGCCAGGGCCCTTGAGCAAGGCATCGGCGTGGGTGATTTTCCAGGCAAGGTTGAGGATCGGGTCTTCCGGCTCGGCGTGGGCGAGAATCTCTTCAATCAGCAGCCTGCTGTGACCCAGGGCCTGATCGATACGGCTGCCCGGCTGATTGAGGCCCATCAGCGCCAGGCAGGCAGCGCTGCGCAAGGCCGCGGGGTCGCGCCGGCTCGGGCTGCTGCGCAGCAGAATCGACAGGGTATCGAGCAGGGCCTGGAGGCGAATCTGCGGATTGCCGGCCAGTTGCAGGGTCAATGCACTGACAAAACCGTCGCGCATGTCGCTGCCGGCGCAAGGTCCGGCCACTGCTTGCAGGTCATGCAGGGGTTTGTTGCGGTAGCCCAGTTGCGTTGCCACCCGGGCCAGTACCACAGGGGGCGAAATCGGCTTGGCGATGTAATCGGCGGCGCCCAGCAGCAGCCCCAGGCGTTCGTCTTCGACGCTGCTGCGCGAGGTCAGGAAAATCACCGGAATGGCTGCAGTCGCCGGATGACTCTTGAGCTCGCTGAGCACCTGGAAGCCATCCATCTCCGGCATCAGGATGTCGAGAATGATCAGATCGGGGCTGGCACTGCGAGCCAGGGCCAGGCCACGTTCGCTGTTCTTTGCCAGCAGCACTTCATATTCGGCGGTCAGGGTTTTCGACAGCACGATCAACGATTGCGGATCATCGTCGATGGCCAGGAGCGTATAGGGCTTGGGAACATGCTCTGCGGGCATGACGAGGGGGCCTGAACAAAATAGGCCGGCAGTCTAGCGTATTTGGTTTATGGGCACCTAGCGTCCAGCTGCCGCAGTCGAAGAGAATGAATCGCCTGCTCATCCTCCGGACAACAACCGCTTTTGCCGCCAGGCCGGTGCGCTGGTGGGAAAAAGCACTTCGGTCGGCCGGAAGCGGGCGATGCCGTAGGCGGCGGCAATACGCTGGCGTTGCTGGCCCCGGACAAGCGCTTGCTGAAAACTGCTTTCGCGCTGCGCCAGCCCCAGCACATAGCCCACGCCCGCCTGGAAATCACCTCCATGGGCCTGCCACCAGGCTGCGATCAACTGCGGGTCGGGCCAGGGTAGATTCTCATCGGGGTCCATGGCGACATTGGCATCCTCAGGGTCGTCGTTCGGGCCTGCATCGAAATCCGGCAGGTCCTGCAATTCCAGATCGAGTAACGCCAGGTCTGCCCCAGTAATCTGGCTGAAGGCCTCGCCGGCGACGCGGGCATGAGGCAGGTCGCTCATCTGCTGGATCAGCCAGGGCACGCTGACCGGGTCGCCCAGCAGCCCAACGGCCTGGATGCCGACGCGCTGTTGCTCGGGGTTCTGTATCAACTGGCGTATCCAGGCGATGCTGTGCTCACGCCTTTGCCAGGCCAGCAGTACACAGAGCGCGCGGTACTGGAACTGGCCCGGTTGCTCGGCGAACTGCCGCAGCGGCTCCAGCGCCTCCTCGTCGCCCATCTGCGCGGTGGCCCAATTGGCCCAAAAGCGCGTGGCGGTGTCCTCGTGTTGCCGATGGGTGCGAATTGTCGGCATCAGGTCACGACGGCGCAGCTCGCCGGCAGTGCGGGCGGCACGTGCCAGGACGCTTGGGTCGGCGTGGGACAGTCCGGTAAGCAGGGCAGCGCCGGGGTCGTGGCGGTGCATGCCACAGGCGGCCAGGCCGAGGCGCAGAAACAGGGGGTCGGGGGAGGCGAGCAGGCGATCGATCCAGGGCGATACCCACTTCCAGTCGAGCCAACCCAAGGCCATCAGGTAGCCGCTCTCCGTTTCTACGGCACTTCGCAAATGCTCGCTGAGCCGTGACAACACCTGTGCGTTACCCGCCTCGAAGGCCAGCACCACACTGGCGAACAGCTCGCCAATGGCGTGTGGCCCAAGTTGAGCCAACAGGGTTTCCAGGCCGCAGGTGCCGGCGACGCGAAGGCCGTCAAGGTGGGCGTCGATGCGCTCGTCGAGTTGGCTGAGGTGGTCGAAGTCGTAGTGCGGTGCGCCCAGGGCATAGTCACGCAGGACGGCGAGGAAGCTGGCTTCTTCGACATGTTGATCCAGAATCAGCGGAATCAAGTTCGAGTACATTTCAAAGTCTTGAGAAATAGTGAGTTAAGCAAGTTTCCTCCAGCTCTGCCCGTCATGTACCAAGATATCCTTTTGGCCAACAGACCAAAGCGCCCCGTTTTTAGCGGAAAGACAGTAGCAAGTATTGGGCTTTGGCATATTCCAGTTGACTGGCCGCAAAGAACTTTCATCGAGAACGTATACTTCGAACAAGGTGGCTAAATAGATTTTTCCTTGGTGTTCAGCAATGCTCCAGAAATCATCGGTGAACTCTTCGAGATCGATAATTTCCCATGTGTCTGCTCTGCCACGCAACAAAGTGCCTTGGCGGCCACATAAATAACAATAACCATCAGAGGCGCATATCAATGCAGTTATTTTAAAGTTGGTTGGACTGTCGACTTGCCGCCAGTTGCCTTGCTCTCGCAGCCATATTTCTCCCTTCCAGCCGGCGGCATAGATTTCATCATTGGAGAAACCGCCCAGTGCTTCGAAGCCAAAAACACTGTCTTTACTCGTAGGCTTTGGGGCATGGATAGGCTGCCAGGCAGAAGATCCATGGCGTACATACACTTCTCGGGACACTCCGCACAAGTAGGTATATTCGCCTATCGAGCTTATCCCTCTGAGCATTAGCGGTGGCGGATCCATTTGCGACAAGCTGAGGGTCGAGCCGAGATAGCCTTCCCCGATTTCACCCTCTTCGGATATTGCCAGCATCTGTTGTGACCGGTCGGTGGTCATTGCAACGGTATCCCAAGTCGCCTCGCCAACTTCTCGCCACTTTCCAGAGTTGTACTCCAGGAAAATAGTGTGCGAAACGTCTTGGGCTTCTAGTCCGATTTCCCGAAAAGCGAAAAAAGATTTTTGTGCGTCTACGGCGGCAACATAAGCGTAGTAATAATCTTCCAGCCATTCGTCAGCCATATGAATATCCGTTTATTGGGTGGTGGCTCAAGGGGAGGGTCTTCTCGCAGTACGGTTCAATACCGCTGGCTTACTTCTTCCGCTTGGTGAATGTTTTACTTTAGGGGGCTGCGTATTTGGCGGTAGCATTTTTTTATGCCCGTCGGCCAACTGTGCCGTGAGGCAGCGTTCGCTACAGTTTGACTCGGGAAACGCGCCACGAGTACTTTGGGCCGCCATGGAGGCCTCTTTACTGAATTCGCGCATATCGCCTTTCTTGACCCCAGCGATAACCCCCAGAGCTTTATGCTCGCTGTGTCGGACACCATGACTCCCATGAGTGTTCCCCCAGCCCTCAACGCACATACAAGGCGCCGTATCTTTCGAATACTCTTCCCAGCCGGGCTGGCGCTTGTTGTTACTGAACGCTCCTACAGAAAATGAGCTTTTGGGTATGACATGGTCAGGTGTTTGTGCTGGACAGCATCCGGCTATACCTGCTTCGTCCTTAGGGCGGTACGGCACTAACTGACAGCGGCGAGCCGACAAGCATTTGTTTGCTTTGGCTCTTGTCGCTGTTTTGCTGGCCCAAGCGCTTTCATTGACCATTTCACCGCTCAGCTCGGCCTCTTTACAAACATTCTTTTCACCGTACGGTTTGTATTCCTGGCAGGATTTTCTTTCTCTTTTTTTCTCCCTTTTGCATTTTCCCTGGGTGCTCGGCGACATCTTGGAAAGGTGAGGCCAGGGAGGGGTATTACCTGGCTGTGAAGCATGGTTATGCGTCGTCATGTCAAGGTGCCGTACTACGTTTTGACCTTCGAACTTCACATTCATCGACCAGGAAGTGAAGTACACCTTCCCCTTGATCTTGCTAGTGATGACCCCCTTCTTGGGCGCATTCCCAGCCTCATCCCCATAACTTGTCTTGAAGTAACTCTTGTCCTTGAGCATCACCTCTTTGCGGGTGATCTTGACCGTTCGTGTGCCCCGGGTGGTGTCCTTGGACATACCCGTATTGGGGTAGGGAATGGGTACCCCTATCGGTGTCGGCGGAGCCACGGGCGGGGTGAAGCAGACATCCGGAAAGCAGGCGACGGACTTGCCATCGGCCGCCTTGCAGGAAATCTCCATATTGTTGGCATACACCTCGTTGGCCATCAGGCAGCCCTCACGGTCTGGTAGCTGAGCAGGGCGGCGGCGCGTTGGCCGGCGTCGTTGCCGAGGTGGCAGAGGATATTCGGGCCGTCACCGTAGCCCTTGCGGCTGGCGGCCAGGGCCACGGCCAGCATCGTCGGGCCGATGGCGGCGCCGACTTCGCCAATGCAGTCGGCCGGGTGCCAGAGGTGGAAGAACTCCTTGCGCACCCGCAGGGTACGGCTCAGGGCCAGGGAGGCTTCCTTGAAGTAGTACTGCTCGCCGGAGATGTCGGTGAGCCGATAATCCATTTGCTCCAACCCACAGCCAACCTCGCTCAGGGCAGCGCGTACGGCTTGAGTCAGACCTTCAGCACGCAGGGGAGTACCTTCGGCCTCCACGGTGGCCTTCTCCACGCCGAATCCCAGGCCGAGGCAGGCCAATTGCGGTTCTTCGCTGGCAACGGGGGCGGCCAGCACCACGGCGGCGGCGCCTTCGCCGGGGATAAATCCGTTGGAGTTCTGGCTAGTGAGCAGGCGATCGCGTGCTTCGAAAGCGGCCAGCGTCGGTCCATTCAAGAAGGAGTCGACGCCGGCAATCAGCACGTGGCGATGGCCGCCCTGGTAGATCAGCGTACGCGCATCAAGCAGGGCCACGGCAGCGCTGACCCGTCCATAGGCGATGACGTTGGAACTGGGATGAAAGCGCAGGCCCAGTTCGGCTTCGATGGCGTGCAGCAGCCCCTTATCGAGGCCGTCGAGGCGGCCGGGGCGCTCGACTTCCGCCACCCCCAGCAGCAGCGGGGTCTTTTCCGGGTCGACGTTAGGGGTGCTTTGCAGCGCCTCGGCGATGGCGCAGGCGGCCATCTTGATCAGTTTGCTGCGCCCACGCCAGGGCTGCTCCAGAGGCACGCTGGCAGCGATCAGCCATTCGCCGCCGCAGTCGATGAAGCGGGTTTCCTGGAAGTTATCGATAGCGCAGCGAATCGCCGCGCAGCTCGCGGGTGCGCTGAGGCCAACGGCGCTGACCATGCCGGAACCGATGATGCAAAGTGCAGTCATCAGTCTGTCTCCTCAGGGGCGTGCCTGGCTTTTACCAGGGAGGAGAGCGACGGGTAGTAATCCTTGCCCAGTTCGCGGGCGCGCCACCAGCCTGTGGACATAGTGCCGACCAGCACCTGAGCGATCTCGAACATGTTGTGTCGTAGTACACGAGAGACACGCCAGGTCAGTTGCACCTGGAGCGCGTCTGTGTCGATCAGCAGGGTATCGATCACCGCCTGCACAGTCTCGTGACCGCCTTTTTTCAGAAAGAAGGTCACCGGCACGTCCATTTCGGGGATGCGAAAGCCCGCGCGCTCCTGGCGTGTGAGGTTGAGCAGCAACACATCCTCGCCGCCACGCAGGTAAGGAATCTGCTGATCGTCAGGGGCCGCCTGAAAGTAGCGACGGTCGAAATCTCCCGGCAGAAACGGAAAGCGGTCGGCCAACCAGGCATCGTCGTAAGTGCCAGCGAAGCGAGCACGTTGCGGCCAGCTGCGGCCGATGGGGCCAAGGGCCATAGGACGGAAGTCGCCAGAGGGACTGTCGATCGCCTTGCCCAATTCCTCGGTGCTCGGCATCGGCATGCCGACGATGGCAGCACTACCCATGCGGCTTGGAAACCAGCCACAACCGGTCGGATTGTCCAGGTAGCTGTAACGCAATTCGGAGTCTTCCGCCATCGGATGGCTGCCGCCAAAGGCCTGGGCATAAGAGATGTCCTGCTCGATGAAGGGCTGCGGCAAGCCGGGAGAAACGCCCAGTAGCCCCAATTGCCATTGTCGGGGGCCGAGCACGGAAAAGGCCTTGCTCATCTGACCGACGCGAATGCCCGCTGCCATCTGGCTCACGGGTCGCCCGCCTGGGGCATAGGCCTTGCCGCGCACCAGCACGTCGCAGAACGGCTTGACCGGTGCGAAGTCCATTTCCTGCAGGGGGGCGCTGAGACCGGGTTCGCCGAGGAAGGTATCGGCCATCAGCAGCGGTTGCTGGGTCTCGGCCAGGGTCGCCGCGCGGCCGTCCAGCGGCAGATTAAACGTGCCTTTGACCACTACCACCAGGGATTCGCGGCCATCGGGCTCCATGCCCTGGGTATAGGCAGCAAGCAGTTTGCTGGCGTTGAGCAATTCCATAGGCGACTACCTATCTAGTTGATCTGCACCGAACCACCCTTGATGCGGTTGACCCCGCTGGAGCGACTGGACAGGTAGGCGCCCTGGATGATCACTTTGCCTGCGCGGGTCAGGGTGATGCTGGCCTTGCCGCAACGCAGCACGATCTCGCGTTCGGCGCGCAGTTCCAGGCGCTGGTCGTCCAGTTGCACGCTGGCAACCGGTTCGGGTGCCATGGCCTGGCTCAGCAGGCGGCCGATCACTAGCGGGCGGGAAGGGTCGCCATCTTCGAACATCAGCGCCACTTGGCTGCCGATGTCTTCAGGGGAGAGCAGGGTGGTGCTGCGGGCGGCGATCCTCTGTTGCTCGGGGCAGCCGGGGTAGGTCACCCAGGGCGCACTGGCCTGTGGCAGGTCGAGCAGTACACCGACGACTACGCCATCGATGCGGGCCTGCGTGGGCAGTGAGTATTGAACCGTCATACGCGTTACTCCTAGTTTTGCAGGATCTTGCGTCCCTTGATCACCACGTTCTTGTTGGCCTTGATGTTGATCACGCCAGAGCCGTCTATGGTGATGTCCTTGCCGCTGATGCTGATGGTGCCGTCCTTCTTCATGACGATGCTGGCTTTGCCGGTCATGATGGTCACCGAGTCACCGGCATCGATGACAAGGTTCTTGCCCACCGTCAGCTCATCGTCCTTGCCGATATCGGTCGTGCGTCCTGCGCCGACCTGGCGCGATTCGTTGTCTTTTACCGTCGTTGAAAGATTGGCTCCGACGTCCACCGAGCGGTTGGTACCCACATTGGTCGACTGGTAGAGGCCCACGTTGACGTTTTGGTAGGCCCCGACATTCACCGTTTGAAAGGCACCGATGACAACTTCCTGCGCGGCGCCGATGGCGATCGTCTCGTTGATACCTACCGCATGGGTGCGTTGCAGGGCCACGGTCGCGGTTTCGCTGGCGCCCACGCTGATGGTGCGGTTGAGGCCTATGCTGATCGTCTCGTTACTGCCGACGCTTTCGGTACGGTTGACGCCAATGCTGATGTCCTCGTTGTTGCCCACGCTTTCGGTGCGGTTGACGCCGATGGTGATGGTCTCGTTGTGATCGACGGTTTCGGTGCGGTCGTGTTTGACATGCACAGTCTCGTCGTTATCGATGGTCTTGCTGCGGTCGTGGCCGACCCAGTGGGTCTCGTCGTTCTCGACCTCGATGTCCTGGTTCTTCTCGGCATGGATAAACAGTTGCTCCGCACCTTTCTTGTCCTCCATGCGGATTTCATTGAAGTTGGCCGGTGAGCCGTCCTTGCTCGAACGGCTTTTCACCCCGCTCTGAGTGGCATTGGCCGGTAGCGTGTAGGGCACGGTCTGTTCGGCGTTGTAGACGCGGCCAGTGATGATCGGCCGATCCGGGTTGCCTTCGATGAAACTGACGATCACTTCCTGACCGATCCGCGGGATCTGCACCGCCCCCCAGTTCTTGCCGGCCCAGGCCTGGGACACGCGCATCCAGCAGGAGCTATTGGCATTGGACTGGTCGTGGCGGTCCCAGTAGAAATGCACTTTGACCCGGCCATACTGGTCGGTCCAGATCTCCTCGCCATCGGGGCCGACCACCACGGCGGTCTGCGGCCCGCGAACAATGGGCATGGGGGTCAGGGGAAGAGGGCGGAAGGCCTGGCTGGCATCCATGCAGTCCAGCTCGCTGGTGAACTGCTCGGACAGGTCCAGCTGCGCATTTTCATAGAGTTCCTGGCGGATCTGATAGCGTGCGAACACCACCAGGTATTCGCGGTTCTGGTCCTCGCGCTCGTAGCCGGTCAGCTTGAACAAATGGCCGCAGCCCAGCCCGCGGGCGCGGCCGCGCAGCTGCACGCGCTCGAACTGGCTGTGAATGGCTTCGATGCGGGTACGCGCGTAGTGCTCGCCGTCGTTGCTCTGAACGTATTCACCGGGGTAGTCGTAGAGCGGGTGGTCGCCGTTGCTGTGACTGCGCGACACACTGGAGCGCACCTCCAGTCTGGCGCGGGGGCGCTTGAAGTCGTAGTCGTTTAGCTCCAGAGAACCGGGTTGGACTTCCCGCTCCAGTTGCCAATCGTAGAAATGGTCGCGCTCGCGCATTTGCCGATCGGGCGGGTAGAAGGGCACCGAGTCATAGTCGGCCACCGTGGAGTGGGCGCCATAGGCGTCGGCAAACACCAGTACATGACGCGCCTGCTCATGGCGAAAGTAGTAATAGATGCCTTCGTGCTCCATCAACCGGCTGACGAAGTCAAAGCTGGTTTCACGGTACTGCACGCAATATTCCCACTCGCGGTAGTTGCCGCTCAGGCTGTCTTCGAAATCGGAGAAACCGAGGTCGCGGAACACCTGCTTGATGATCTCCGGCACCGTTTTGTTCTGGAAAATCCGGCAGTCCGAAGTGCGCGTGAGCAGCCATAACCAGGGCCGCAGGCTGACGCGGTAGCCGGCGAACTGACCGTGGCCGTTCACTTGCCGGCAGCTGCAGACAACGCCGTGGAAATAGCGTTTGCTGCCGTCGTGCAGCTCCAGGGTCAGGCCCATGGGCTTGCCCAGCAACTGGTCGAATGTGATCGCTCGGTTTTCGGAGGTGAGGTCCAATTCGTAGTGGAACAACCGCCCCAGCTCTTCGTTGCCTTCCATGCTCTGCAGCAACAGGACATCGCCGCCGAGGGGACTGTCGACCTGCACCAAACGGTTGTTTTGCGTTATTGCCATAAACGACTTCCTCTGGCTCGTGTTCGGGCGTCAGTCGTCCGTCTCGCGGGGTCAGGGGAAATCGTGTCCATCCATCGCGGTACATCCACCACAGAGATGATCTCCATATCGGCCTCATAGGCACTCAGTCAAAGCGAACGTACGAGTCAATCCGGCTCCTGCGGATTAACCTTCTGTCCAGAGCCACTTGGGCATCACCTCTAACAATTCCGGTTAAAGTCTTAGCGCGGTTTAATCCTAGTCAAGAAACTCTCCGACCAATGGAGCGAACACCGAGCCGTTTCAAGGTAGGTGACCGACGGTCATTTGCTGCCCGGCTACGAGCGCGACGACATGCACCGGGAGGTGGCGCGTCATCAAGGCAACTCGCCGTTATAGCTGGCTTGGCGTCCCATGAATGGGAGAGGTTGTTCATCTATAGCGGCCCAAGCTCACCACCACCTGCGCCTCAGCGGGTTGCCCATGGCCAATCACCTGGGTGAATCGAAGCAAAAGCTGCTCCAGCTCATGGCGCTAAGTTGCCCGATTCGCTTGAATAACGCCCCGCGTCGCCTTGCCAGACAAGCGCGCAGCCAAAGAATAAAACGGAATATTTCGAAAGGACCCGGCATGTCGTTATCCCGCTGTCTATCTGGCCTGTCCAACTTGTTGCACTACCGCCGCGAATGGTTGCGCGCCGACCTGCGGGCCGGGTTGTCCGTGGCGGCTATCCAGATCCCGATCGCCATCGCCTATGCGCAGATTGTCGGCCTGCCACCGCAGTACGGGCTTTACGCCTGTGTGCTGCCGATGATCGTCTATGCCTTGATCGGCAGCTCGCGGCAACTGATGGTCGGCCCCGATGCCGCCACTTGCGCCATGCTCGGCGGGGCCGTGGCGCCTTTGGCCATGGGCGACCTGCAGCGTACCGTCGAATTGTCGATGATCGTCACCGTGCTGGTGGGCCTGATGCTGATTGCCGCCGGGATCGCCCGGGCGGGTTTTATCGCCAGCTTCTTCTCGCGGCCGATCCTCATCGGCTACCTCAACGGCATCGGTCTGAGCCTGATCGCCGGGCAAATGGGCAAGGTGGTGGGCTTCAAGATCGAAGGCGACGGCTTCATCCTGGGGCTGGCGGACTTTCTCCAGCGCCTGGGGGAGATCCATGGCCTGACCCTGGCCGTCGGCCTGGCCAGCCTGGGCCTTTTGATCTGGCTGCCGCGACGCTATCCGCGCGTACCTGCGGCGCTGCTGACGGTGGCGCTGTTCACCTTGCTGGCCGGGCTATTGGGCTTCGACCGCCTCGGAGTGGCGATCCTCGGTCATGTGCCGGCCGGGATGCCGGAGTTGTCCTGGCCCAAGACCACCCTGGAGGAAAGCAAGAGCCTGCTGCGCGACGCGCTGGGCATCGCTACCGTGAGTTTCTGCAGCGCCATGCTCACTGCCCGCAGCTTCGCCGCGCGCCATGGCTACGCGATCAACGCCAACCATGAATTCATCGCCCTGGGCCTGAGCAACCTGGCCGCCGGTGCCTCCCAGGGCTTTGCCATCAGCGGTGCGGATTCGCGTACCGCGGTCAATGACATGGCCGGAGGCAAGAGCCAACTGGTGGGCATCATCGCCGCCCTGGCGATTGCGCTGATTCTGTTGTTTTTCACCGCGCCCATGGCGTGGATTCCGCAGCCGGCCCTGGGCGCGGTGCTGTTGATGGCGGGCTGGGGCTTGCTCGACGTCAAGTCCCTGAAGCAAATCTACCGACTCAGCCGCTTCGAGTTCTGGCTGTGCCTGCTGACCACCGTCAGTGTGCTGGGGCTGGGCGTGCTGCCGGGCATCATGTTCGCCGTGACCCTGGCCATCCTGCGCCTGCTGTACAGCATCTACCAACCCACCGACGCGGTGCTGGGCTGGATGCCCGGCATCGAAGGCCAGGTGGACATCCGCCAGTACCCGCAAGCCCGCACTGTGCCCGGCCTGGTGGTGTATCGCTTCGACGACGCGATCCTGTTCTTCAACGCCGACTATTTCAAGATGCGCCTGCTGGACACTGTGCAGCGCGAGAGCCAACCCGAGGTGGTGCTGTTCGATGCCGAGGCGGTGACCGATATCGATGTCAGCGGCATCGCGGTGCTGCGGGAAATCCGCGAGACCCTGGCCGCCCAGGGCATCTACTTCGCTATCGCCCGTGCCCGCGGTACTTTCCTGGCGATGCTGGAACGTTCGGGGATGACCCGGGAAATGGACAGCCAGTTGCTGTTCGGTTCGGTGCGTTCGGGAATCAGGACCTACCGCATATGGCGCAACAGCATGCGCGGCAAGCAATGAAGCAGAGGAGGGTGACCGGCAGGGAGCAGCCCTGCCGGCGCTTGATCGAAGCTCAGCCAGGCTGGCCCGGCATCACTGGGTGATGGTCATGCTGCTGGTGGCCTGGACCGAGCCATAGCGGATGCGCGGATACGTCGGGTCGGCGTAGCTGAAATCCATCACCGTGCCGACGGAACCGAAGTACAGGGCCTGGCAATTGAAGTTCACCGCGACCTGGCCGCCGTAAGGGGTGACCCCGATGGCGACCTGGGTCGGCCCGGTCCATTCGATCTTGCAACCCAGCGTACCGCCTGCTGCGCCGGCATTGTATCCACGACAGTTCAAGGTGGCGTTGCCGTTGCTGGTATTGGGAAAGCCCGCCCATTTGGCGATGGCCAGGTTGGCCGAGCATGAAGTGTTGACGCTGCTGGCTCCCGGGGCGAGCTTGTAGACCCCCGACGGTGGCGCAAGCGTTGCCGTGACAGGCGTCAATGGCAGCGCGGCAAGGCTCGATGCCGCCTGGTTTTCCACCACGGTGGTGGGCGAGGGCGGGAGCTTGCACACCACCACGGCGCCGACGTCGTCGGACTTCTTCAACTCACCCAGCGCAGTGATATCGGCGCCGCCCTTCGACTCGCAGAAGAGTTTGCGCAACTGGGCTTTCTCTTCGCTGTCAGCCATGGACGAGGCCTGGGCCAAAGGTGCAAGTGCCAGGCCAATGACTGCAGCCATCAGCACGCTTGAACGTTTCATGATCGATTCCTTATCGGGTTATGACTGGCTGCACCCTATGAGCCCCAGGCGGTTTTTTTCATGACAAAAGCTCGGGTGTTTCGCGCAAGCAGGGGCGCTGGGGTTTTGTCCTCTCGGGGCTTGACCTGATGCCGCTATCTGCTGTTGAATGCGCGCCCTAAAGCCTCTGCAACCTTTTCTCCAAGTGGTGAAGCCAGTGCCCTACGCCAGCCAACACGCCTGATACCGACGACGGTCCATCCTGCCTGATGGCTGCCCGTGCCTATGCACGGCGGCGCTTCATTGCCATGCCTGCCTGATCCTGTCGTTGGTTTTTCTCTGTTTTCGAGGACAAACCCATGCACACGGATATTCGTGCCACCGCGCACAACCTGGAACTGCTCAAATACCCCCGTACGCCCCACCTGCAAGGCTCGCGCCTGCAAGATGGCGACACTGACACTGGCCAGGTGCGCTATGGCGCCCTGGCCGGACAGTGGCTGGTGGTGGAAGAAAAACTCGATGGTGCCAACGCGGGCATCAGCTTTGGCGCAGGCGGCGAGTTGCTCCTGCAATCTCGCGGTCACTACCTCACCGGCGGTGGGCGCGAGCGCCAGTTCAATCTGTTCAAGCAGTGGGCCTCGGCCCATGAGCACTGGTTGCTGGAACGCCTGGAAGATCGCTTCGTGCTGTATGGCGAGTGGCTGCACAAGAAGCACTCGGTGTTCTACGACCACTTGCCACATTACTTCTGCGAGTTCGATGTGTGGGACCGCGCCACAGGGCTGTTCCTCTCCACCACGGCGCGCCGGCGCCTGCTAGAAGGTGGGCCGGTGCTGTCGGTGCCTGTGCTGTACGAAGGCCCGGCACCGCGGCGGCATGCCGAGCTGCTAGTGCTGGTGGGCGATTCGCTGGCCAAGACCGCGCACTGGCGCCAGGTGTTCGAGCAGGTGGTGCACCGCGAAGGCCTCGACCTGGCCCGTGCCTGGCGCCAGTGCGACCGCTCCAGCCGCATGGAGGGCCTGTACCTGAAGCTCGAGGACGAGCAGCAGACCCTCGGCCGGCTCAAGTGGGTACGCCAGGACTTCGTCCAGGCCATCCTCGATGCCGACCAGCACCATGCCAGCCAACCCTTTATCCCCAATCAACTGGCCGCCGGCGTCGACCTCTATGCCCCGCGCCTGTCCATGGACTGGCAGGGCCCACGCCACGGCTACTGAAGGAGCATCTCGAAATGGATATTCAACAACTGCGCCAACTGGTCCCCGAGCCGGGGCGCGATATGGACACCGCCGCCTGCCTGTCGGCCATTCCGGCCCTGGCGCGCCTGGCCGACACACCGCAGGACCCGATCTACCACGCCGAGGGCGATGTATGGATTCATACCCGCCTGGTGGTCGAGGCATTACTGGCCCAACCCGCCTACCAGCAGGCCAGCGCCGAGCAGCGCTTTGTGCTGTTCTTCGCGGCCCTGTTGCACGACATCGCCAAGCCCGACACCACGGTGATCGACAAGGATACCGGGCGTATCGGCCAGCCCGGTCATTCACGCCGGGGGGCGGTGGATGCGCGGCTACTGTTGTGGCGCGCCGGTGTGCCGTTCGAGCTGCGCGAGCAGGTCTGCCGCATCATCGCCGTGCACCAAGTGCCGTTTTTCGCCCTGCAGGGTGATCGCAGCGGCCGCAGCCCTGAGTTCCTGTTGCACAAACTGTCCTGGGAACTGCCGCTGTGGATGCTCTGCGCCGTCGCCGAGGCCGATATGCAGGGCCGCAACTACGCCGGCAAGGCCGATGTACTGGACGCCATCGAACTGTGGCGCGAACTGGCGCAGGAGGAGGGCTGCCTGCACGGACCGCGGGCCTTTGCCGACGACTACACACGCATTCAGTACCTGCGTGGCGCCCGGGTACATCCCGACTACCCGTTGCACGCGCCGCAGGGTTCGTCGGTGGTGATGCTCTCGGGCCTGCCGGCCAGCGGCAAGGACACCTGGACCGCACAGCATCACCCGGAGCTGCCGGTGGTGTCGTTCGACGACGCCCGCCAGGCCCTGGGCCTGCGCCATGGACAGAATGAAGGCGCCGCTGCGCATTACGCCATCGACCGGGCCAAGGCCTTGCTGCGAGAGCACAAACCCTTTGTGTGGAACTCGACGCACCTGTCGGCGCAGATGCGCAACCGCACCCTGGACTTGCTCTACGGCTACGGCGCGCAGGTGGAAATTCTCTACCTGGAGCGCCCCGAGGGCGAGATCATGCGGCGCAACCAGCAGCGCGACACCTCGCTGCGCAACGATGATATCCGCCGCATGCTGTTCAAGTGGGAAGTGCCACTGCCCACCGAGGCGCATCGGGTTGTTTATCAGGCGGTGACGGGGTGAGTGGTCCAGGGGGACATGGCGACGCGAGGCATGAGGCGTTTCAAACTCTATCCTCTTGAAAAAAACCAACTTGAAAGTCACGGCCAGAAATCACCAGGTAAATGAAAATGTCAGAAACTGCAGAAAAAATAAGTGAGGTATTACAAGCTTTTCACCGTTTTGAAGATGGCTTGCTATTGTCGTTCGAGTTTAATTTTGCGCCAGGCGAACGACTCGCAGCACAGGTTGTATTTCATGCCAGAGATCATCGTATTGATGGGGATGTTTGGAAGAAAGTCAAAGTGGTTGTCCGTGGCGTCGAAGAGCTGAGCGCGAAAGTTAGCGGTCATCAATTCAATTCAATTTGCTCGGGGGTTCGGCTGTTGAAGTTTGACGAGTATTGGTGTGTCGACATTGATGGAAATTACGCTTTGGATGCTGATCCAGCATCCATTGATCAAGTGCGCGAAGAAGGGGATCTATATGTTATTGGTCGTGATATTGAGGTTTATGAGCTTGAGGGCTAGGTAATACCAGTGAAAGTGGTTCCAGCCAGCACGCACCCTCGTTGATTGAACTTCCTGACGTTCCCCCCCCGAACATCCTGCGACGGATGGAGTATCCCCTGGTAATGAAGCTTACAGATCTCTATAACAAGGTAATCAGTAAAGAGCCGTACAATGATATGGACGTGTTCTTCGAGAGCTATGAAAGCTTTGAAGAGATTCCGCTTGTATCAAGGTATGGTCGCTTAAAGCACCTGATGGATGAAATGAGCAGCGACGGGGTGTCTGATTTCCTGACAGGGCTCGCTTTGTTTGTTTTAAATACTTTAAGAGTCTTGAAGGTTTCAACAGGTAAAGATGTTTTTTTTGCCGTGACTTTTACAGACTTTGAAGGGCTGGCGCAGCAAGGTGTTCTCATACCCAATATTTTTATTTGCGCAAAGCCAGCTTCAGTCAGTTTTTTGGAAAAAGTACGAGAACATGATAGAGGGCTTGCGTCGAAGGAGATGAAGGAAGTGAAAAAACATTTTTCCAGCTGTGGGGCAGAAACTGCTTTTGATTTTTATGAAAGCAGATCTTATGACGCAGCTTGCGCTGAAGAAATTGTAAGGGTCTTTGCTGTACCCAGGACTTCATGAGAGTACAGGGTTCGTCAGCCAATCCGATTCGATGGTGAAGCACTCCAATGATGGGGTGGGAGCTATGCGATTGCTCGCTGCGTCACGTTCATGGGCTTGGTCGAAGCCTATAGGTGCAGATCGAGCCATCGGTGGATCTGAGCAGTGAGTGGTTTCGAAAACTGGAAATGACCAGCTCGGGTACGCCAATTCAAAGCGTCGAAAGCGCCCGGATGCGTGATCCAAGCCTGATAGCTGATCACAGCTCCTGTGAGCCTTGGAGTTATGATATTTAACATAATATACATTATGCGTAGATATGACATGTTCATGTGGGTCACGATACCCAAGAATTACCCAGGCTCAGCTGCAACGCTTCCTACCCTCAGGAACAGCTTCTGAAGCCAGGCTTCGATCACTCTGCTGTCGCTCGCGTCTGGGCCTTCGCAATGACATCCTGGACAAACGAATCCTGATTCCTTTTCTCCTTGTAGCCAACCCAGGACTTCACCGGCCCTGGGCCGAAAAACTTCCAGTTGCGTGACTCCCACGGATTCCGACCGCGCGTGAACATGTGGTGTGTGTCTTTCAAACTCAGGTGGTTGCTGACTGTGGCCCACCTGCATATCGAACTATTGAAGGTGGGCTTTGGCTAATTGCCGGGACGACCAAGGAATCTACCGACAGAGCTCTCTGTATCGATTCACGTTGGAAACTGCAGAGTCTAGTGTTGTTGTTTTGTATTTGTAGTAGTGGATTATATTCGCCTGGGCCGGTCCGACATTGCCGAAGTATTCTTCCCAGGCACTACTCTTGGTGAGCAAGTCAGAGAGCATGGTTCTCAAGTCGTTTTCCGTCCAGGCTGTCTTGTAGCCTTTAATCTCACCAGGGGCCGGGCTGTTATGTTTTACATAATTAACCAGCAGGTACTTTCCTTCGTAGGCCATAAACACCGTATACACGGTCCCTTGAGGGGCTGACTGCCTGTACCAAGGGATCACGACAAAATGATGAACCACTGGTCCCGTACTAAAGTGCCAAACAGCTGTCTCCGAGTGCAGGCCGCGAAATAAAAGAGCCTGATCGATTTGGTATTTCATGCTTCCGTTATTTGTAATGACATCGTTTCCAACATCATTTTGCACCTTCCCGTAGACAGCGCAGCTCATTTGAATGGGCACGGAAGGACAATCCTTCAGCCCCATGAGCGTTGCATTGTTTTCTATTGCCTTGACCAGATCTTCCCCTGTCATGTTTCTTGGCTCCTGCCCAGTTGTTCAATATGTATTTTAAATAATCGATATTGCTGCCCCTGGTGAGGATAGCTTCGAATGGCTCGCGGGATGAGCTACCCTGCCCTTACAATATGACGCTTATAAATAACTAAACTAAATGAATATTTAGTTTAGTTATATTGGATATCAGGAGTTACCCATGACCTTTCCCCTTCGAACAATGGTGGGCAGTGTCGCTTTATCGGCCCTGCTGGCCACTTCTCTGGCAACGGCCGAACAAGGTCCTTCATTCAACTGCAGTGAGAAGATGACCGGGTCGATAACCGCACTGATCTGCCAGACCCCTGGTCTCGCGGCACTGGACCGCAAGTTGGCCACTATTTATCGCGACGCCCTGAAGAATGCCGGCAAGCGTGGCAATGTGCTCAAGGCCGAACAGCGTGGCTGGATCAAGGGCCGCGACGAGTGCTGGAAGACCGATGATCAGCAAGCCTGCGTGGCTGGTAGCTATCGTCGGCGCATCGTCGAACTGCAGACGGGTTATGGGCTGGTCACCTCCTCCGCTCCAGTCATGTTCGATTGCGCGAGCAATGGCCGTATCAGTGTCACCTTCTTCCAGACCGAACCGCCCTCCCTCACCGCCTTATATAAAGGCCGGCAATCGCTGATGCTGGAGGCCAGCTCTGCCAGCGGCTCACGTTACCTAGGGCAGAACGAGAGCTTCCGGGAGCATCAGGGCGAGGCCGCTGTCACTTGGGGCCATGGGGCTGAAGAGATGATCTGCAAGAAAGCAGGCTGAGCCCTGCCGTCTGCACCGCATCGGGTGCAGGCCGCCAAGCCCTGGGGGTTAGTTCCTGACAATACCCGGCGTCCCGGGCGACTGCTGGCTGGCCCGATCCGGATGATCGCGCTCGATGAACCGCCGCAACCCTTCCTGGGTTTCCGGTTGATGGATCGAGCGGTTGAAGCACTGCGCTTCGATCTTCAAGCCCTCCGCCAATGGCAAGCCATAGCCGCGCACGGCCGCTTCCTTGTCCGAACGCATCGCCGGTTGCGGCAGGCCGGCCAGGACATGGGCCAGCTCCAGTGCCCGTTTCAGGGAGCGCCCACTGGGCACTATTTCGTTGACCAGGCCGATGCGGTACGCCTCCTGGGCGTCGATCACCTTGCCCGTGAGAATCAGCTCCATGGCCCGGCCCATGCCGATGATCCGTGGCAGGCGCTGGGTGCCGCCATCCGCCAGGCCGATGTTCCAGCGCCGGCAGGTAACGCCGAACGAGGCGTGTTCTTCAGCGATGCGGATGTCGGCAAAACAGGCCCACTCCAGGCCACCGGCATAGGCCACGCCGTTGACCGCGGCAATGATCGGCTTGTAGATCTCGGTCCAGCGGCTGGGGCCGATGATGCCCGGGCGTTCACCACGGTCGTGGGCTGCCATTTCCTCGGCGCTGCTGGGCACCAGTTGCACGGCCGCCTTGAGATCGCCGCCGGCGCAGAAGGCTCGGTCGCCGGTGCCGGTGATGATTGCCACCAAGGCGTTGTCATCCTCGCGAAAGCGTGTCCAGGCCTCGATCAGCTCGCGGTGGGTGACCGGGCCGATGCAGTTGCGCTGCTCGGGACGGTTGAAGCGGATGATCACCACGGGCCCGGACTGCTCATAGGCTATTTCGCTGAAAGTCATAAACGCTCCTGTTTATGTGTGTCCTGCGGTGAAACGGCTGCGCAATCCAGTATAGGCAGTGCTAAAAGTGAGGTTATGGCGATTTTCAGGTCACTCCGGGCTTTCTTGACAAGGAAAAAGACTGGTATGAATTCAGAGACCCGCGCCTTCTCGGCCGAATAAAACAGGAATCAGCACCATGAAGGTAATGAAGGTATTGCCACTGCCCAGGAAAGCCGTGCCTAGGGCCTTAGTCCTGGCCCTCAGCAGTATCATCCTGTCCCTGCCCCTCGCCCAGGCCTGCACCCGGCTGACCTACCTGGGAAGCAACCAGAGCGTGATCACCGCCCGTTCCATGGACTGGAAAACCGATGTGGCGACCCATCTGTGGATCTTCCCGCAGGGCATGCAGCGCAATGGTGAGGTGGGAGCCAACTCGATCAAGTGGACCTCGCGCTACGGCAGTGTGATTGCCTCGGGCTATGACATCGCGACTACCGACGGCGTCAACCAGGCAGGCCTGGTGACCAACCTGCTGTGGCTGGTGGAGTCCCAGTACCCGTTGCCCGACAACGGCAAGCCGGGCCTCAGCATCGCCGCCTGGGCCCAGTATGTGCTGGACAACTACGCCACCGTGGCGGAGGCCGTGGATGCGCTGAAGAAAGAACCCTTTACCCTGGTGACGGCCAATGTCCCCGGGGACACGCGCCTGGCGACCCTGCACCTGTCGATTTCCGACGCCACGGGGGACAGCGCGATCATCGAGTACATCAAGGGCAAGCCGGTGATTCACCATGGCCGGGAATTCCAGGTCATGACCAATTCCCCGACCTTTGATGAACAGCTGGCCCTCAATGCCTACTGGAAATCCATTGGCGGCACCGTCATGTTGCCGGGCACCAACCGCGCCGCGGATCGCTTCGCCCGGGCCTCCTTCTATGTCAACGCTATTCCCAAGGACGAGAGCCCGCAGGTCTCCCTGGCCAGCGTGTTCAGCGTGATCAGAAACGTCTCTGTGCCTTACGGCATCTCCACCCCGGGTGAACCGAATATCTCCTCCACTCGCTGGCGCACTGTAGTGGACCATCAACGCAAGCTGTACTTTTTCGAGTCGGCACTGACCCCCAATACCTTTTGGGTCGACCTGAAGAAGATCGACTTCGCAAGCACTACGGGCCAGGTGAAGAAGCTCGACTTGGGCAAGGACCAATCCACCACCTATTCCGGCGAAGTCTCCGGCGACTTCAAGGTCACCCCCGCCTTCAAGTTTCAAGGTGCCTGAGCGGTTTCTACGCTGCCGAGGCAATGTGCCCCGAGCGCCCGAGGCCACAAGGCCTGGGAGCTCGGGGTATCGCGAGGGGGCTACGGGACCAGGGTCAGTGGCGGCTGCAGGGTGATATCCAGCGTGGCCAGTGTGCAATTGCCAGTGAGGGCCTGGTTGAAGGCACTCAACTTTTGAAGGGGACCGTTCCAGGTCACGAATATGTCATTGGCCCCGCAATTGCTGGCAGGTACGAAATTGGAGACGACAAAGCTGACGCCCTCCAGCTTCAAGGAAAATACGTTTTCCGGTTTCAAGATCCAGGGCAGATTCTTTGCCTGCAAGGACTTGCAGATTCCGCTACCGCTGATGAACACACTGTGGATCTTGGCTTCATCCTGAGTGTTGATCGAACCGCTCAGGCTGATGCCACAGGTGACCTGTGCCTGAAACGACGACGGCAGTTTTATCGAGAGGGTGCCATTGTTGCCGTAGAACGGGCCCTGGGGTGAAAAGTGTGGTGCAGCGGCCACCAGGGTCGTGGAGCACAACCCTATGACAAGCGCACTTGCGATCATCAGGCTATTCAAGCTTTTCATTGTTGTTCCTCACGCATAGGGCGAAGTGTATCGCCGGGGTAATGGCCATGATCGAGAGGTCATGAAAACGGCAGGACGTCCCTTTCCAGCCAAGCTTCAGGTCGGTTGCATTTCACGGGAGCGGCCAAGGCGCCAAGGAAAGTCCTCCACCCTGGGCAAAATTCAAAAACAGCATTGAAATATTTTTTTGAATCAAATAGCTGGCAATCTCCGATCGGTCAAGGCTCCCCATCGGCCTTCAACCCTGTGGCAAGCCTGCCGGGGGGCCTGTTAGGCTAACCCGCCCACCGCGTCGCCGCGGTCTCTACAGCCCTTCGCGGAACCGCACCATGTCCTCCACCGCCCAATTCTGGCGCGACCCGAACCTGCCTTACGTCGAAAGCCGCCGGGCCTGTGACAGCCGCGCCAACTACAAGGCCCACAGCCATCCGACGGTGTCCATCGGTGCCGTGGACCGGGGTGTCAGTGTGTTCAGCGGCGGCGCCCAGGGCCCGACCCGGATCCGGGCTGGCAGCGTGGTATTTGTCCCGGCCGATTGCGCCCATGCCTGCAATCCCCTGCCCGACAGCGCCTGGAGTTACCAGATGCTGCACCTGGACCCGCGCTGGGTGGACGCTGTGCGCGAAGAAGCGCAGCAGCATGGGTCGGCGCTTTCCCAGGTCGTGCTGAGCCACGACAGTGGCCTCTACCAGGCTTTTTGCCGGCTCAACCAGTTGTTGTTTTCCAGCGCCAGCTGGCAGCACAAGGAGGCCGCGCTGATCGAGTTCATCGGTGGCTTGGCCACCCGGGAGCAACCGGTGATTGCCCTGGCGGCCGATCCGGCCCGGGCCAGCGCAGGTGTGCGCCGGGTCGTGGATTTCCTCCAGTGTGATCCGCAGCAGGCCGGGCCTCTGGAGCACTTGGCGGAACTGGCGGGAATCAGCCGCTACCAGTTGATCCGCGCCTTTCGCGCGGCCACCGGGATGACGCCCCATGCCTACCAGTTGAACCAGCGGATCATCCAGGCCCGCGCTTCGCTGCAGGCCGGGGAAGCGTCGGCAGCCCTGGCCCAGCGCCTGGGCTTTGCTGATCAGGCGCATTTTCAGCGAGTGTTCAAGGCTCATGTCGGCGTAACCCCGGGCCTGTACAAGGCCTGAGGCCGCGCAATTTTCTTCAATACCCCGGCTCTCTCGGCGCCGCAGACTTCCAGGCTTTCACGTCACTGGAAGGCTCTACCCATGATTCAACAGTTCCTGCTGGTCGCCGCCGCGCACTTTCTCGCCCTGCTCTCCCCCGGCCCGGATTTCTTCCTGGTAGCACGCATGTCCATGGCCGCGGGGTGGCGATCGGCCACCGGCGCCTGCCTGGGCATCGCCCTGGCCAATGGTGCCTTTATCGTCCTGGCGTTTGCCGGGGTCTCGGTGTTTCGGGCAGGCAGCCCGCTGTTCCTGGCGATCCAGTTGGCCGGGTGCGGCTACCTGCTTTATATGGGCTGGCTGTTTATCCGCCATGCCGGCGCCAGTTCACTGGCCGCGGTGGACGGCAACGACGAAGCCCGGCCGCTGGGCCGGGCCACCTGGTGGCGTGGCCTGGGCATGGGCTTTCTCTCTGGCATCCTCAACCCCAAGAACGCCCTGTTCTATGTCAGCCTGGCGTCCCTGGTGGGGCCCCAGACCAGTGCCGGCTGGAAGCTGGTCTATGGCTTGTGGATGTTCAGCGCCGTGCTGTTGTGGGACGTGCTGGTGGCCCTGGCCATTGGCAACCGCCGGGTGCGCGAGCGCTTTGCCCGGGCCCTGCCCTGGCTGGAACGGGGCACCGGGGTGGTGCTGATCCTGCTGGCGCTGCTAGTGATCGGCGCCACTGTGTGGCGTCACTGATCCACGCCCCGGGCAGTGACTTCCAACTGTCATTACAAATAAACAACAAAGCAATAATCTGCCGAAAGCGCCGCTGCCGATATTGTCGCAACGGTGAACGGGCCTGCCGGGCATTGCCCGGTATCTGCCCCGCCGAAACAGTGCAAGGAGGACCTGCCATGCAACAACAGCCACGCCTGGGGTGCGGTGTCGCGATTGTCCGGGACGGCCAGCTGCTGCTGGTCAAGCGCCTGCGCGACCCGGAAGCCGGTTGCTGGGGCCTCCCCGGAGGCAAGGTCGACTGGCTGGAGCCGGTGGAACAGGCCATGCGCCGGGAAATCCACGAAGAACTGGGGCTGACCCTGCAAGGCGTGAGCCTGTTGTGCGTGGTCGACCAGATCGACCCGCTGCGCCAGGAGCACTGGGTATCACCGGTGTACCTGGCCTCGGCCCCGGCCATGCCGGCGCGCAATTGCGAGCCGCACAAGCACAGCGATGTGGCCTGGTTCGAGCTCGACCGCCTGCCCCAACCCCTGACCCAGGCCACCCGCAGCGCCGTGCGCGCCCTGGTGCAGATGGCCGCCCTGGAAAGCTGAGCAGCCACGCCCCGGCCCTTCCCGACCTGCGACCGATGGCCGCAGGCATTGGTCTAATTAGCCCGCCGCCGCTTTCGTCTGTTTGTTACCATGCGCGGGTTTTTGCCTGTCTGGCTGTTCAAAGGGCGTTATTTCATGAGTGTTCTGCTGACTCGCCGCACCCTGCTCACCAGCGCCGGAGTGCTCGGCCTGGGCCTGCTCGCCGGTTGCGACAACAGTCCCCGACTGTCCTTCAAATACGGCAAGGACCTGAGCAATCAGATTCTTGGCCGCACCTTCAAACTCACCGATTCCCAGGGCGAAACCAAGTCGCTGTCCAGCTACCGCGGCCTGATGCCGATGATTTTCTTCGGCTTCACCCAGTGCCCGGCCGTGTGCCCCACCACCCTGGCCCGCGCGGCCCAGGCCAAGAAGCTGATGGGCCGTGATGGCGACCGCCTGCAAGTGGTGTTCATCACCCTGGACCCGGAGCGCGACACCCCCGAAGTGCTGGACGCCTACGTCAAGTCCTTCGACCCCAGCTTCGAGGCGCTGTACGGCACCCTGGAGCAGACCGCAGCCACCGCCAAGGAATTCGGCGTGTTCTACGAAAAGATCCCCAGCGGCTCGACCTACACCCTGTCCCACACCGCCACCAGTTTCGTCTTCGACTCCCGGGGCACCTTGCGCCTGGGGCTTTCCCAGTCCCTTACCGCCCAAGAGTGCGCGGAAGACCTGCTCACCGTCATGGAGGTTTGTTAATGCATTCCCTACAGCGCCCATCCCGTCTCAAAGCTGCCCTGCTGCTGGTTTCCCTGCTGGGCCTGGGCGGCACCGCCAGCGCCGCGACCCAAGTGGACAACGCCTGGGTCCGCGCCACCGTAGCCGGCCAGCACGCCAGCGGCGCCTTCATGGACCTCACCGCCAGCAGCGACAGCAAGCTGGTTGAGGTGCAATCGCCAGTGGCCAAGAACGTGCAGATCCACCAGTCGAGCATGCACAACGACGTGATGAGCATGCAGCAAGTGGACGCCGTGGCCCTGCCGGCCGGACAGAAAGTCAGCCTGGACACCCACGGCTACCACGTGATGCTCATGGAGCTCACCGGTCAGATCAAGGCCGGCGACATAGTGCCCCTGACCCTGACCGTGGAAAACGCCAAGGGCGAGAAGGAAACCATCAAGGTCGAAGCCCAAGCCCGAGCGCTGAATGCGCCGGACCACAGCATGATGAAGCACTAAAGTGAGCTGAAACACAGGCCCTATAGCCAGGAACAAGCCGCGCCGGACTCAGCAAGCGCGGCTTTTTTTTGCCTGGATTTCAACCACGCAGAGCTATTTCCCCACGCCGATCCGTATGCCACTCTACGCGCCACTGGCCAAAAACATGGCTAAAAGCCATTCCCCCGCGTTGATCCGATCGATCATCGAGAACGCCATGACCTGGGCAACTACCATCAAGGATTCGATATGTCGCCAGACCGCACAGTGATTCATGTGCTTTTTTTCGCCGATAAGCCAGGGCAACCGTTGGTATTACCGCTCACCGATGACTATGAGGTGGCTTTTGAGAACACATCACCGATAACCGATCAGCCTTCTTACTGCCTGCAGATTGCACGGCGGTCAACGCCGGCAACCCCTGGCGAATTGAGCGTTGCGTCATTCACCACGCTTTACGGCGAAAATGGCAGTGGCAAGACCGCGATGCTACTTGAGTTGTGCGAGGGGCTGGCCCACTGGAGTAGAGACTCGAACATCAGTGTGCTGTGGGAGGACCGGACTGGCCTGCACCTGGCAAAAGGCATCTCGCTTCAAGGCGTCGAACTGCAAGCTCGTGATGGGGTGAATGAGCTCGACAGATCCGCGATGCCTGATTTTTTCACTGCCTTCTATACGACCTCTCCTTTTGAAAGAGTCAGACTGAATCGTTTGAAGGCCCGGGGAGTCAAGGACCTCGGCGCACAAACGGGGCAGGCCCGACTATCGGATCCGATCGCAGCATTCAGCGCCTACCCCTACCTCAAGGGGCGAGCCGATTTCGTTTCCAAGACCCAGGTCAACATAGCGGTCAAGCCGATCTCTCTGGTAGAAGCGCTCAGGACCTACGGCAGGCGCGGTACTCGGACGTACAGCGCTCTGCAGCCAGAGCTCAAATACTATATGCAGGAGTTGGATCGAAGCGCTTCGGTCGCAACCAGGTTCATCTTGTCCTTTACCCTGTTGAGTGCGGCCGACAGGTTTTATGAGCATCAACGTCATGAGTTGATAGATGCGTTGATAAAGATGATCCGAGAAAACCAGCCTTGGTTGGATGATCACCTTGCATCCAACCTTGAGCAGCTCAACCTGCTTTCGAACGACCCATTGCTGATGGAACTGTTACTCGAGGCGCAACGGGCACTGGAGGTGGTCGCAAGACTCTTTGACGGTCTTCGCCACTGGAACCGCAGCGCAAGCTTGTCATACCTGAATCGACAGATTGGTCAGCAGATCCGCCAGCATGAAAGTCTGCTTTCTGAAGTCGCGGCACTCGGCCTGCTGGAGCTCTCCTTTGAGACACTGAGCTCCGGTCAGGCCAGTATGATGTTCCTCTACTGTTCGGTCGCCAAGGCCATCGGTGAGTTCGGGCTCCAGTCTGTAGCCAGCAGTCTGGTGTTGTGCCTGGATGAAGCCGAGTTGTTCATGCACCCGAAATGGCAGAGCCTGTACATTCACGATTTGCTGGAATTCATTCAGCAGTTCCCAAGCGTTGCCAAACGCACCCACCTGTTCATTTCAACCCACTCGTTGATGGTTGTAGCGGACACTCCCGCCAATCGGCTCTTCAACCTAGACTGCAAGCGATTGGACAATGCGTTCGGGTACACCGCCAAGCAGACCCTGACGAAAGTGTTTAAGGTCGACAGCTTCACCGGTTACTGCAACGCCCAGCGACTGAGCGAATTGTCCAGGCTGCTCAACATGGGCAGGCTTGACTCCCAGCAAATGAACAGGGCCGTGAGTATCGCCAAAACCCTGGCCAGTGAAACGCTGCAATCCCATGTCATGGATCAACTGTTGGTGCTGGGGATGAAATCAGATGCTCAAGTTTAAGGCCCTCTCCTCCGAGGTCGTAGACCTGCACTTGAGAACCCTGGGAAAACGTTTCGACGACGTGCTCAATCGCTGGACGGAGCTCGACGACTACCCGACCTGTGCCGCTAAATTGCGCAAAACGTTGAAAGACAGGCGCGAGGATATTCTCGTAGGCGGCGTGCAAAAACTCCGAAGTGTGATTACTGACGTCGAAAGCATTGCGCCAGAACTATCGAAGTACTTATTAAAGCGTCCTCGAGGCAAGAAAAGGAAAGATCATCCGCAAATGGAGCTTCTGCTTAATAAGCTCAATGAACTATTCAACTATGCGAAATTTGACAATAAGGATGACGGCTGGAATGCCTACAAGCTGGTAGCTCAGCACGCTCTCCGTATCTGCCCTTATTGCCATATGAACCATGTGAACTACCACGAACAACAGGCAAAGAACTCAGGGGAGCTGGAGCTGCGCCCACCTCTGGATCATTTCCTGCCTCAATCGATCTACCCGTACCTGGCCGTTTCGCTGTACAACCTCATCCCCTGTTGTGAACGCTGCAACTCCACAACGATCAAGGGCGCCAAGGACCCCAAACAGACGATTCCGCACCCATTCGATGATTCAGCTCTCGGGATGAGTTTCAAGGTGGAGGGCTCCGTACTGGGAATATTCGGGCTCACTGATGAAGAGCTCCGAGTGAGTGTCACCGGCGATGGCGCCTGGCAGAATTTCGCCGATTTCTTTCGCCTGCAAGAACGTTATCAATGGCATCGCTGCGAAGTGAACGACATGCTCAAGCGCATCCAGACCCTGGATGAAAGTGATGATGTCCTTAAAAGTCTGACGATACGCCCGATGTTTATCCTCGGTTTCGCCCCACACAACGTTGAAAAGCGCGCCCTGGGCATCTGCCTGCGGGACATCGCCAAAAACCTGAAGGTGCTCTGAGCCTCAATCTATCGCCCGCGCCAGCCAAACGGTGAACCCACAGCAGTCCGGGTCTTCGCTGATGTGCTGCACCACCTCGAAACCATGGGTGTCGAGCAAGGTGCAGTATTCCCCCGGGGAGAGGCTGGCGTGGTACAGGTCTTGGCCCTCGAATTCGCCGATGGCCTCCCCTGCCTCGGGGCCGCTGGTGAACATCAGGGCGCAGCCCGGGCCGGCGTGACGTTCGAAAACGGCGAACATGGCGCGCTGATCGTCCGGGCTCAGGTGAAACAGGCTGTTCCAGGCGAGGATGCCGGCAAAATCCTGGTCCAGGGCGAGGCTGCGCATGTCAGCGTGGATCCATTGCTGCCCGGCAAAGCGCTGGCGGCACTGGTCCAGCAAGGTGGCAGAGCTGTCGACGCCGGTGACTGCACATTGGTGTTCGATCAGGTTGCGCGCAATCGGCTCGCCACCTCCGCAACCCAGGTCCAGCACCTGGCCGCCCTGCCCCATGACCCGGCGAAAGCGCTCCAGCCATGCCTGCTCTCCCTCGAAGGCCTCGGGTGTGCGTGTGTGGCCGCAAATTACAGCACAACGGCGCTTGGGCCGGGCGTCAAACCGTTCAACTGCGCCCTGCCAGCTCCAGCAACTGCCCGCGCAGCCAGCGGTTGGCCGACTCGTTCTGCACTTGCTTGCTCCAGTACAGGTTGAGGCAGACCTCGGGCAGGGTCAGGGGCATGTCGAGAATCCGGTTGCCCAGCCCGGCGTTGATCAACTGCGCATTGTTGCGGGTCAGGGTCAGCAGGCCATCGCCCTGGGCCACCAGTTGCGCGGCGGTGAGAAAGTGCTGGCAGTGCTGGCGGATGCGCCGTACCACCCCCAGGTGCCCCAGGGCCAGGTCTTCGACGCAGATGCCCCGGCGCCTGGAGGTCACCGCCACATGCTCGGCCGCCAGGTAGCGTTCCACCGTCAGTTCGCCGCTGAAGCCGGGGCCGGCCATCACGCAGAAGGAGTCCTGCAGCAGCAGTTGCTGTTGCAGTTGCGGGTCGGTGAGCCGCGACAGTTCGATGGCCAGGTCAATGCGCCCGGCAATCATCTCCAGCTTCAGGTCGGCCCAGTGCACGCTGGTGCTGCGCACTTCCAGGTGCGGGGCAACACGGTTCAGGTGCGCCAGGATCAAGGGCAGGATCACCGGCTCCAGTTGCTCCGGCATGTTCAGGGTGAAACGCCGACGGTCCCGCAACGGGTCGAAGGCCTGGGCCGGGTTGAGGCTGCGGCGCAGACCGCTGAGGGCGTCCTGGATCCCCGGGGCCAGTTGCTTGGCCAGCGGCGTGGGGGCCACTCCATAGCCTTCGCGGACGAACAGCGGGTCGTCCAGCTGGGCGCGCAGGCGCGCCAGGGCGTGGCTGATGGCCGACTGGCTGAGGTGCAGCACCGAGGCGGCGCGGGTCAGGTTGCGCTCCTGATACACCACCTCGAAGACCCGGAACAGGTTCAGGTCCAGGCGGCTCAGCCCTGACCATTCATGCGGTGAGTTCATGGTTGTGCCCTCGCAGTCTCGACCCGCAGCAGGCTAGCAGCGGGCCGGCGCCGGCAGAACCATGTAGCGCATTCATGAATCTCGATGAATAACCGTCGGTTCTGTGGTGCCCCGGGCGCTGCCTAAGATGGCCGTGCCGATAACAACAATTCAGGAGGCACCATGGACCTTGCGGCCTATCAGCAGCACCTTCACGCCCTGCAGCAGGCCGCCTGGCCCGAAGGCGCGCCGCGTACCCCGCAGTACCCCCTGGGCCAGCAGCCCCTTACCGAATACCTGCGGGCCTGGGCGCAGTCGCAAGCCAGTGCCGTGGCCCTGGACTTCTATGGCTATCAGTTGAGCTTTGCCGAGCTGGACCGGCTGTCCGACCGGTGCGCCGCCTTGCTCGGCGAGCAGGGAATCGGCCCCGGGGACCGGGTGGCGGTGTACCTGCCCAACTGCCCGCAACTGCATATCGGCTTCTGGGGCATTCTCAAGTGCGGCGCCGTGTACGCGCCGGTCAGCCCCCTGGCGCGCACCCTGGAGCTGGAGTATCAGCTCAAGGACAGCGGCGCCCGGGTGATCCTGTGCTTCGACCAACTGCTGGATGTGGTGCAGGCGGTCAGCGACGCCTGCGAGTTGAGCGCGATCCTGGCCACCAGCCTCAGCGAGTTGTGCCCGGCCACCCCGAGCATTCCCCTGCCGGACCTGCTGCGGACGCCCAAGCGCCTGGCCCCGGGGGTGACCGACTTTTTCCCCGCCCTGGAGGCCTGTCGCGCCGCCACCCCGGCCCACCGTCCTGCCCTGGGCGATATGGCCGCACTGAACTACACCGGTGGCACCACCGGCATGCCCAAGGGCTGCATTCATAGCCACGGCGACATGCTCTACACCTGCGCCAGCTTCGTGCCGGTGGCCTTGGGCCTGAGGCAGGACAGCGTGCTGCTCAATTTCCTTCCCGAGTTCTGGATCGCCGGGGAAAACGCCGGCCTGCTGTTTCCCATCTACGCCGGCTGCCGCCTGGTGCTGCTGGCGCGCTGGGACGCCCTGGGTTTCATGGCGGCGGTGGCGCACTACCGGGTCAGCCATTGCGGGCTGCTGGTGGACAGCGCCGCCGAAGTGCTGGAGCACCCAAGCGTCGCCGACTACGACCTGAGCTCCCTGAAGGCCACCGGCTGCATCTCCTTCGTCAAGAAGCTCACCCCGGACTATCGCCAGCGCTGGCGCGCGCAAACCGGCTGCACTCTGTTCGAGTTCAGCTTCGGCATGACCGAAACCCACACCTGCGACACCTTTACCGCCGGCCTGCAGACCGACGACTTCGACCTCAAAAGCGCGCCAACCTTCGTTGGCCTGCCGGTGCCGGGTACCGAGTTCAAGGTCTGCGACTTCGACAGCGGCGCCCTGCTGCCCCTGGGCTCCGAGGGCGAGTTGTGCGTGCGCAGCCCTTCCCTGCTGCAGGGTTACTGGCAGCGCCCGGAGGCGTCCGCGGCGGCCCTGCGCGACGGCTGGCTGCACACCGGTGACCTGGGGCAGATCACCGGACAAGGGTTTATCCGCTACCTGGGCCGGCGCAAGGAAATGCTCAAGGTCAATGGCATGAGCGTGTTTCCCAGCGAGCTGGAGGCGCTGTTCGGCCAGCACCCGCAGGTGCTGGCCAGCGCAGTGATCGGCCGCGCCGATGAACGTCGGGGCCAGCAGCCGGTGGCCTTCGTTGTGCTCAAGCCCGATGCGCCCCAGGACCCGCATGCCCTGGCAGCCTGGTGCCAGGAGGTGATGGCCGCCTACAAGGTGCCGCAGATCCGCCTGGTGGCCAGCCTGCCCATGACCGCCACCGGCAAGGTCAAGAAGAACGAGCTGGAACAACAGCTCTGAGCCCTTCCTTTTCAGCATTGCGAGAATTGCCATGTTCCAGAGTCTGTTGATCGCCAATCGCGGCGAGATCGCCATCCGTATCGCCCGGGCCTGCGCCGACCTGGGCGTTCGCAGCGTCGCGGTATTCGCCGAGGACGACGCCGCCAGCCTGCACACGCGCAAGGCCGATCTGGCCCTGCCCCTCAAGGGCCGCGGGGTGGCGGCCTACCTCGACCGCCAGCAACTGATCGCCCTGGCCCTGCAACAGGGCTGCCAGGCGATTCACCCGGGCTACGGCTTTCTCGCGGAAAACCCCGACTTTGCCCGGGGCTGCCTGGAAGCCGGGCTGACCCTGATCGGCCCCGGCCCCGAGGTGCTGCAACTGTTTGGCGACAAGGCCGCGGCCCGTGCCCTGGCCGAAGATTGTGGGGTGCCCTTGCTGGAGGGCATCAACCGAGCAGTCAGCCTGGAACAGGCCGCAGCCTTTCTCGAACGCCATGGCGCGGTGATGCTCAAGGCCCTGGCCGGTGGCGGTGGCCGGGGCATGCGCGCGGTCACCGAGGCCGGGCAACTGCAGCAGGCGTTCATCCGTTGCCAGTCCGAAGCCCAGGCGGCCTTCGGCAATGGCGCGCTGTATGTCGAACAACTGCTGCAGCGGGCGCGGCACATCGAGATCCAGGTGCTGGGAGACGGCAGCGGCGCGGTCAGCCACTTGTGGGAGCGCGATTGCAGCCTGCAGCGCCGGCACCAGAAGCTGGTGGAAATCGCCCCCAGCCCGGACCTTGCCCCGCCGTTGCGCCAGCAGTTGATCGACGCCGCCCTGGCCCTGGCCGCGCGAGTGCGTTACCAGGGCATTGGTACCTTCGAATTCCTTCTCGACCAGGAACACCCGGGGCGCTTCTATTTCATGGAGGCCAACCCAAGGATCCAGGTGGAGCACACGGTGACCGAGGCCATCACCGGCGTCGACCTGCTGCACACCCAACTGCGCCTTGGCGCGGGCGCCTCCCTGGCCAGCCTGGGCCTGAGCCGGCCACCAGAGCCCCAAGGCTTTGCCGTGCAGGCGCGGATCAACCTGGAACAGCCCCTGGCCGATGGCGGCATGGGGCCGGTGGCCGGCACCCTCAGTGCCTATGAAGCCCCCAGCGGGCCCGGGCTGCGGGTCGACGGCTACGGCTATGCCGGTTACCCGGTGAACCCCGGCTATGACTCGCTGCTGGCCAAGCTGATCGCCCAGGGTGCGGATTTTCCCGCGGCCCTGGGGCGGGCCTATCGGGGGCTTTGCGAGTTTCGCCTGGAGGGCGTGCCGAGCAACCTGGGGCTGTTGTTGAACCTGTTGCGCCAGCCGGCGGTGCTGGACTATCAGGTGGACACCAGGTTCGTCGAAGCCCATTGGGCCCAGTTGCTGCAAGATTGCGCCGGGCAACACCGGCCGATGTTCTTTGCCCGGCAGGCCGCCACTGCGCAGAGCACTCGCAGCGAAGTCCAGGCGCCCCCGGGCACGGCGGCGCTGAACGCCCCGAGCACCGGGGTGCTGGTGAGCCTGGAAGTGGCCGTGGGTGATGAGTTGCGGATTGGTCAGCGGGTTGCGGTGCTGGAAGCGATGAAGATGGAGTTCGAGGTCAAGGCGCAGAGCAGCGGTATCGTCCGGGCCTTGGCCGTCCAGGTTGGCGAGGCACTGGGCGAAGGCCAGCCCCTGCTGTTTCTGGAGCCGGCGGAGTTTGCCGACCAGGGCCAGCACAGCGAAGAGCAACTGGACCTGGCACTGATTCGCGCCGACCTGGCCGAAGTCCGCGAACGCCATGCCTTGCTGGAGGATGCCCAGCGTCCGGAGGCGCTGGCCAAGCGTCGCCGCAACGGCCAGCGCACCGCCCGGGAGAACCTCGAGCACCTGCTGGACCCGGGCAGTTTCATGGAGTACGGCGCCATGGCCCTGGCCGCCCAAAGGCGTCGGCGCAGCGTCGAGGAGTTGCAGGCCCTGAGCCCGGCTGATGGGCTGGTGGGAGGCATAGGTACGGTGAATGCCGGGCTGTTCGACGGCCAGGACGCCCGTTGCCTGGCCCTGGCCTACGACTACACGGTGTTCGCCGGCACCCAGGGGGTGATGAACCACAAGAAGACCGACCGCCTGCTGAGCCTGGCCCAGGAGTGGCGGCTGCCGGTGGTGCTGTTTGCCGAAGGCGGCGGTGGCCGACCCGGCGACAGCGACTTTGTCGGGGTCGCCGGCCTGGATTGCCATACCTTCGCCGCCATGGCCCGGCTGTCCGGCTGGGTGCCCACGGTGGGCATCGCCTCGGGGCGCTGCTTTGCCGGCAATGCCGCCCTGCTCGGCTGCTGCAACCTGATCATCGCCACCCGGAACGCCAGCATCGGCATGGCCGGCCCGGCGATGATCGAAGGCGGCGGCCTGGGCAGCTTCACCCCGGAACAGGTGGGCCCGGTGTCGGTACAAGGCCCCAACGGAGTGATCGACGTGCTGGTGGCCGACGAAGCCGAGGCCGTGCAGGTGGCCAAGCAGTACCTGAGCTATTTCCAGGGGCCGCTCAAGGACTGGCACTGCGCCGACCAGCGTGAGCTGCGGCATTTGATTCCGGAAAACCGCCTGCGGGTCTACGACATCCGCCGGGTCATCGAGACCCTGGCCGACCGCGACAGCGTGCTGGAGTTGCGCCGGCAATTCGCCCCGGGGCTGATTACCGCGCTGATCCGCGTCGAAGGCCGGGCCTTCGGCCTGCTGGCCAACAACCCGGCGGTGCTGGGCGGCGCCATCGACGCCGCGGCCGGGGACAAGGCCGCACGTTTCATGCGCCTGTGCGAAGCCTTCGGCCTGCCGCTGGTGTCCCTGTGCGACACCCCGGGGTTCATGGTGGGGCCGGAGTCGGAGCAGCAGGCCACGGTGCGCCATGTGTCACGGATGTTTGTCAGTGCCGCCAGCCTCACGGTGCCGTTCTTCACCCTGGTGCTGCGCAAGGGCTACGGCCTGGGCGCGCAGGCCATGGCGGCGGGCAGTTTTCACAGCCCGTTGTTCACCGTCGCCTGGCCCAGCGCCGAGTTCGGCGCCATGGGCCTGGAAGGTGCGGTGCGCCTGGGCTTCTCCAAGGAACTGGCGGCCCAGCCCGACCCGCAGTCGCAACAGGCGCTGTTCGACAAACTGGTGGCCAAGGCCTACGCCCGGGGCAAGGCGCTGAACATGGCCAGCTACCTGGAGATCGACGCGGTGATCGACCCCCTGGAAAGCCGAGCGTGGCTGCTGCGTGGCCTGCAGGCCGCACCGCGCCCGGTGCCCTGGGCCGAGCGCGCCCAGGGTTTTGTCGATACCTGGTAGCCCTGCCCCTCCATCGTAGGAGCGGGCCGCTGCTCAGGCGTTGGCATCCCAGGCGACAGGGGCTTGTTCGAGGAACTGGCGCAGCTCGGCCAGCAGGGTGCTGCTGGCGTGGCTGCTGGGCCGGCTGGCGTCAAACCTCAGGGCCGGCATGATTTCCTGCACGCCGTCGTAGTGCCATTGCCCCGGGGTGCGTTCGGCTTCCTGCAGGGCCCGGGCGAAGATCGCCAGGTCGCGCCGGGGCCGGGCAATGCCGCTGATGCGCTCGACCCAGCTCTCGTAGCGCTGGCGGATCTCCACCCGCCCCTGACGGACCATGGCCAGCACCCCGCAACGGCTGCGGTTATGCACCGCCACCGGCGACAGGCCGCAATACTCGCCCAAACCGTCCCAGCCCTGCTCGGGCAGGACAAACACCGCCAGATCAATGCCCGGGTACTCCTCGATCACCGTGCCCGGATCGGCCAGCAGCGCCTCGCTGCGTTGCAGCGCGAGCATGGCCGGAGCGTACAGGGGCGCATAGCGCCAGGTGTTGTCGAGTACATCGGCCATCTGCGGCAGCAGCGCGGCGAAGCGTGTCAGCAATTGCCGGTCGTTGCTGGCCTGTGGGTCGACGCGCACCCGGGCCGCCAGGGCATGCAGGGCAAAGGCGCAGTGCAGGGCCTGGGCCGAAGTGCCCCGGGAGAAATCACCGAGGCGGGCAATGTCGATCAGCAACTGGCGGTGCCCCAGGGCATGCTCCGGCGCCAGGAAGGCATACACCGAGGCCAGCCCGTCGAGGTCGAAATGATCGCTGGTGATCACCTGCGCCCGGTCCACCGTCAACCCCTGCTGGAGAAAGCCCAGGGCACTGGTGGTGGAGAGATTGGCCTTGTGCTCGACAGGCGTCTTGTTCGCCGGCCAATGGGACAGGGTCAGCAGGGTCGCCGGGGTATCGATGGAATCCAGGGAAATGTTCTCGCGGTGTGTGCTCTGGCCCAGGGGCAGGAAGCCATAGCGGCTTTGCCGGCCCAGGCGCAGGGCTGGCAAATCCAGCTCCAGGGGCGGGGCCGGCGTTGCCACCGGCCATGGGGGCGCCGCCGGCGCAGGCGCGGTTGCACGGGTCAATTCGCCCTGCCCGCCCAGGCGATAGCCGAGCTGGCAGATATTCTCCCGGCGCAGGTCCCAGGGGTTGCCGTTGCGCACCGCGCAGCCGGGCCCGCCGACAACGCTGAGCAAGTCAGTGAAGCGGTTGTCGGCAATGCCGATCACCCTTCCCCCCAGCTGCCTGAGCTGCAGGTGGTGCAAATGCGGGGCCAGCCCCGGATCGAGGATCAAGGCCGGTTGCGGCGCATCAGTGGCAAGGCTGTTCATCGTGGTTTCCTTACAGGTCAATGACGCCAGGCGCACGCCCGACAGGGTTCAGGCTTGGGCCAGGTGCGGTGAACCGTTGCGCCGTACCTGGCGTACCGAGACAAACAGCAGCGCCGACAGCCCGGCGTACAGGCCGAACAGCCAGGCCGCAGCCTGGGCCGCGCCAGCAGTCCCGCCCGTGGAGGTCAGGCCTGCCAGGTTGACGATCATTCCCGCCAGCGCCGCCCCCAGGGCAGTGGCCACCAGTTGCACCGTGGTAATCGAGGCGCCGGCCAGTTCCTTCTGATCCTGCGGGGCCTGTTCCAGAACCCGGGACAGCAGGTGCGGCCAGGCCAGGCCGATACCGACGCCCACCAGCAGCATGGCCAGGCACACCGCCCCCAGGCTCAGGGCCGGGGTGGCGGTGGCAGGCATGAACAGGCAGGCCAGGAGCAGCCCGGCCACCACCAGGAACGGTCCGATGGCAATCGCCCGGGCCGCGCCCCGCGGGCCAAGGCCTGAGCTGAAGATCGCCCCCAGGGTCCAGCCGGCGGCCATCAGTGCGGCGATATAACCTGCCAGCAACGGCGTCTGCTGATGCAGCACCTGCAGAAACAACGGTACGAAGACCTCGCTGGTCATGCCCACCACCAGCAGGGCCATGGAAATGTACAGCGCCAGCAAGGCACTCCCGGCCTTCAGGCTATTGCGCGGCAACAAGCGCGCGCCGTCGCGGTTCTCCAGAGCGAATACCGGCACCAGCAAAACCAGCCCGGCTCCCAGCCCCAGGGCGTTGTACAGCGGCGATGGGGTGATGCTGCCGATGGAAATGGCCAGTACCACGGCGGTCAGCAACAGCAGTTGCAGGGCGGGAATCGGGCTACGGGGCGCGCTTTCCCGACTCTTGCCCGGCAACAGTGCAACGGCCAGCAGCATGAACAGCAAGGTGCAAGGCAGCAGCACCCAGAACGCCGCGCGCCAGGCCCCATGTTCGGCGAAAATTCCGCCGACCGCCGGGCCGATCAGGGTCGCTGCGCCCCACATGGCGGAAATCAACGCCATCGCCCGGGGCCACAGCGGCTCGTCGAACACCAGGCGGATCATGGCGTAGGGCAAGGCGAACAGCAGGCCGCCCCCCAGCCCCTGGACGCTGCGCCCGAGGATCAGCCCGCCCATGTCCGCCGCCAGGGCGCACAGGCTGCAACCGAGCATGAACACCAGGCCCGCCAGGCCGTACGCGGCTTTGGGCCCCAGGAGCGCCAGGGCCCGGGTGGAGAGCACCGAGCCGATGATCGAGGCCACCACGAACAAGGTGGTGTTCCAGGCGTAGTAGTCCAGGCCGCCAATGTCCTTGACCACCGAAGGCAACAGGGTGGTTACCAGGTAGACGTTGATTGCATGCAGGGCCACGCCACCGGCCAGGGCCGCAGAACGCAGCCCGTTCTTGCCCAGTAACAGTGCCGACCATCCGCTTGTCGATGCCATGCCGTTCTCCATGTGTGTTGTTCGCTGTTGGGCGAATGTAATACACAAGCAAATACTTTGATAATTGTTTTTTCCAGCCGTTCCCGCAGTTCCCCCCAGCAGCAGGCAATGGATCGACAAGCTGCGAGCCCCTGCGCCCGAGCCTGTTATGCTTGCGTGGTTGCCGGCGTCATGGACGCTCCTGATACCCCACCTGTGCATTGGTTAATGGCCCAGATGTCTTCGATTTCCCCCTCCACCGAGAAGAAAAGCCCCGGGGCTACCGCCGAGCGGATCCTGTTTCTGCTGAAAACCCGCGGCCCGTTGAAAACCGCCGACCTGGCGCCGCTGCTCAAGGTGTCCCAGGAAGCCGCGCGCCAGCAATTGCAGAAGCTGGTGGACAGCGAACTGATCGTCGGCCAACTGATGCCGGCCCAGGGCGCCGGGCGGCCCTCACAGAAATGGGTGCTCACCGAGCTGGCACAGGCGCGCTTTCCCGACACCCACGCCAACCTGACCCTGCAGTTGATCGATTCGATCCGCGCGGTGTATGGCACCGACGGCGTGGAGCGCATCGTCAGCGATATGGAGCGGGCCAACAGCGCCGAGTACCTCAGCGTCTGCGCGCCGTTGCCGACCCTGGAGCAGCGGGTCCGGGCCCTGGCGCAGATCCGTGAAGTGGCCGGCTACATGGCCAGTGTCGAAGCCGACGGCGATGCCTGGCTGCTGATCGAGAGCCATTGCCCGATCTGCGTCGCGGCCCAGCAGTGCCAGGGCTTCTGCCGTTCCGAGTTGCAAGTGTTCCAGGCCGCCATCGGCGAGTTGGGCCAGGTACAGCGCGTGGAACACCTGATTACCGGCGATCGACGCTGCGTCTATCGCATCCGTGCCACCCCAGTGAGTTGATGCCCGTGCCCCTGCCAGTCCTGTCCCGCCTGCTCAAACAGGGCGCGCTGATCCTCGGCGTCGCCACCCTGACCCTGCTGGCCTGGCGGGCTTACGACAGCGAGCGCGGCCCGGCGCTGCAGCCCTGGCACCTGAAGGTGCCCCATGAACTGAGCGTGGAGCAGTTGGACCACGCCGACTGGGGCGCCTGGCTGCAGGCCGAGGACCGGGTATTCACCGAGGTCCGGCAGCAGGTCAGCGAGCGCCTGGACCCCGGGCAGGTACCGCCCTTCAACCGCTACCGCCAGGACAGCCGGGCCTACCCGCCACGCTTTGCCACGAACTGGAACCGTTCCTACCTGTTGCGCCCGGCGGGTACGCCCCGGGGCGTGGTGGTGCTGCTGCACGGCCTGACCGATTCGCCCTACAGCCTGCGGCATGTCGCCCAGCGCTACGTCGAGCACGGCTACCTGGCCATCGGCTTGCGCCTGCCCGGCCATGGCACGGTGCCGGCGGGGCTGACCGATGCCCAGTGGCAGGACTGGCTGGCCGCCACCCGCCTGGCCCTGCGTACCGCCCGGGCCGAAGTGCCGGCGCCGGCTCCGCTGCACCTGGTGGGCTACTCCAACGGCGCCGCACTGGCGGTCAAGTACACCCTGGATGCCTTGAGCGACCCGCAGTTGCCCCAGGCCCAGCGCCTGGTACTGATTTCCCCGATGATCGGCGTCGCCTCGTCCGCCCGTTTTGCCGGGCTGGCCGCCTTGCCTGCGGTGTTCCCGGCCTTCAGCAAGGCGGCGTGGCTCAACCTGCGGCCCGAATACAACCCGTTCAAGTACAACTCGTTTCCAGCCAATGCCGCGCGCCAGTCCTGGCTGCTGACCGACACCCTGCAAAAGCAGCTGCTGGCCCTGGTGGGCGATCCACGGCTGGCCCGGTTGCCACCTATCCTCAGCTTCCAGTCGTTGACCGACGCCACCGTCAGCACCCCGGCCCTGGTCAGTGGGCTGTACCGGCAACTGCCGGCCAACGGCAGTGAACTGGTGATCTTCGACCTCAACCGCGAGCGTGATTTCGAAGGGCTGCTGGACCCGGCCAGCGTCACCTCCCTGGCCAGCCTGCTACCGCCCGCGCCACGCAACTACACCACCCGCATCCTCAGCAACGAAGGCACGGGCAGCGCGACACTGGAAGAAGTGAGCACCCCCGCCCTGAGCCCGGACAGCAGCCGGCGGCCCCTTGGCCTGGCCTACCCGCCGGGGGTGTTTTCCCTGTCCCATGTGGCATTGCCCTTCCCCGTCGATGACGGCCTGTACGGCACCCAGCCCAGCCCCGATGAGGATTTTGGCGTGCACCTGGGCACCATTGCCGCCCGTGGCGAACGGGGTGTGCTGGTGGTGCCCATGGATGAGCTGATGCGCCTGAGCGCGAACCCGTTCTACCCCTACCTGATCCAGCGCATCGAGGCGCAGATAGATAAAGCAACAGTTCATTGATTGATCCCGTGAATGCCCGAGTGGTAGTTTCGCCGCCCCCTACCCTCCTTGATTTCCGAGGGGGCGCAACTGCCGCCATGGCAGGGAAAGACCATGATCTCCATGCTTCAATCTCCGGCACTGCGCCTGCCAACGCCCAAGCACCGCACCCTGAAAGCCGCCGCTGCAGCCCTGCTGTTGCTGGGCGCGGCCGCCAGCGCCCAGGCCGACCAGCAACAGGACTTCTGGTACGTACAGACCAGCGTGTACACCAACCACTGGAGCAACGACCCCGACCACAACAACCACCAGGACCTGATCGGCCTGGAGCGCAACTACGCCGACGGTGAACTGTGGGGCGTGAGCACCTTTCGCAACTCCTTCTCCCAGCGTTCCTACTACGCCTATGTCGGCAAGGCCTGGGAAAATGCCGACTGGCCGGTTTATGCCAAGCTCAGTGGCGGCCTGATCCAGGGCTACAAGGGCGACTACAAGGACAAGATCCCGCTGAACCACTTTGGCGTGGCGCCAGTGCTGATCCCGGCCATCGGCACCCATTACGGCCCGGTGGGCGCAGAGCTGGTGGTGCTGGGGGCCGCGGCGGTGATGGTCAACGTCGGCTACCGCCTCTGAGCACCCGGCCCTCGCACAATCGTACAAGACGCCTCTGCACTCCCCTTCCTAGACTCCCCGCTGAATGACCACCGCGCCGCGGTGGCCCGGCGTTGCCATCGTTGCCAGTCCCGGCACACTTGGAAAGGGATCTTCCAATGCACGGTTTTCAACCCTGGAACCCGCAGTTCTATATCAACCCGCTGTACCTGCCGGCTTCCGGCGATGCCCCGCACCAGGTGTTCAACCCGGACACCCGCGAGCTCATCGGGCTCAACCCCAGCTGTACCAAGGACGATGTGCACACCGCGGTGGCGGCGGCCAACGTTGCCCACACCCTGTGGCGCCTGCTGGATACGGATCAGCGTCAGGCGCTGTTGCTGCAACTGGCGGACAGCATGGCCGCCGACAGCGAACTGAACCGGCAGATCATCCGGCAGATGACTCGGGAACTGGCGCTTTGCGTGGCCGAAGCCCGGGCCGAGCTGGATCACTGCGCAGCCGTGTTCCGCTATTACGGGGCACTGGCCGATGGCGATGTCCCGGCCCCGAGCCCAAGCGGTGCAGCGCAGTGCCGGCTACGGTACGAGCCCTACGGCGTCAGCGTGCATATCCTGCCGTTCGCCCTGGGCATTGCCCTGCTGGGGCGCACGTTGGCCGCAGCCCTGGCGGCCGGTAACAGTTGCCTGGTCAAGCCGGCGCAGAACGCCAGCCTGTCCACCCTGGCCTTCATGCAGCACTTCGCTGGCCTGCCGGCGGGGCTGGTCTCGTGCATTCCCGGGGACGCCGCCACCGCACAATGGCTGCTGCAGTCCAGCGGCACCCATGCCGTGGCCTTCACCGGCAGTGTCGGCGCTGCCAGCGCGGTGGCGGTGACCTGCGCCGAACTGCTCAAGCCCTGTGCGATCGAGAGCACCGGCCGCGGCGCGATGATCGTTGCCCAGGACGCCGACGTCGCGCTCGCCGCCGCCTACGGAGCTCGCGCCGCCTTCAGCCGCGGTGGCCAGAGTTGCCTGTCGATCCAGCATTTTTTCGTCGAGGCGCAGGTCCATGACCTGTTCGTCCGGCACTTCATCGAGCACACCCGCCACCCGGGCCACGACTCCAGCAGCGCGGTGCGGCCGCTGATCAGCCAGGCCGCACGGCACAAAGTCCGGCGGCTGGTGCGTGACGCCCTGGCCAAGGGCGCCGCACTGCTGGCCGGAGAACAGGCACTCGAAAACCCGCTGCCCGGCAGCCTGCAACCGCCGGTGATCCTCACCGAGATCGACGACGACATGGTCATCACCCAGGAAGAGTGCCTGGGCCCGGTGGCGGTCATCCGACGGGTGAGTGACCTTGGCGCAGCCGCGCAACTGGCCAACGATTGCCCGGCAAGCTTTGAGGTGACCCTGTTCAGCAAAGATCCGGCGCACGCGGTGCAGTTGGCCCAACGCTTGCTGAGCGCCCGGGTGCGGATCAACCCGCCGCCCGTGCCGAACCACCCCGACAGCGAGCACCACTGGACCCTGTCGCAATTGGCCGGCGACCTGTCTCCCAGGGCCCTGGATGCTTTCCGGCGGCCCAAGCGCCTATTGCTCGGTGCTGCAGCGGCCCCGGCCATGCAGCAGGCGCCGGTGCAAGCCTTTGCCGCAGGGCTGCCCGAGTGATGAGCCAGAGGTTGGAAGAGCACGCGGCGACGGTGCTCCTAGGCTTATTGTTGGTCTTCGCAGCCCAGGCCCTCGCGCTGGCTTTTTTCATCCGCCAGGCTCTTGCCGGTGCGGGCCATCACCCGCCGCTGCAAGGCTCGCAGCTCGGCGCCATCAAGGCGCTTGCAGCTGTTGATTTCCCAGGTATCGCCCGTGTTCAGGCTGACCGAGAACAGGCCCCAGTACTCGGTGGCCCCGGCCTTGGGATCGTTGTAGCCGAGGCTGAAGTCGTAGTACCCGGGATGGGGCGGTTTGCCGTTTTCGTCCTGCAGGTCGCCGTCGATGAACACCCCGGGGCGCTGCAACTGATAGTCCTGGTGCTTGAGGGCCACCCGCAGGACCTGCTCCGCCTGTTCGCGGGTCAGGCCGCTGTCCTTGATCCGCGCCGGCTGCAGGCTATCGGTGGCGCAGGCCACCAGTGTGGTGCAGGCCAGGAACAGGCCAAGCACCCAGGAAGGACTCTTGAGTTTCAGCACGCCATGCGCCCTCTGACCGCGATGATGATGTCCGCCAGGTAGCGGGCGAAGCCATCCCGGCCGCCGGTCTTGGCGTTGCCGGTGTTGTAGCCGCTGCGTACCAGCGCCTGGGCGAATGCCATGGGGTCACGCTGGCCACGTACTGCCGTGCCAAAGCTCGAAGCAAAGGACTGGGCGGACTTCTGGAAGGAGTCGAACTTGGCCACCTTGATGCTGGCGTTGCCCAGGGGCGCCTCGGCGCCGATCTGCAGGGGGGCCGGTGCGTGCATGGAAAAGTAGTTGTTCAGTTCCCGGGCAATGCGCCCGGTGCCGTACTGGCTTTCCTGGGCGGCCAGGCCCAGCAGGTTTTCCACCGGCAGGTCCAGCTGGTCGGCAATCGGCTGGCACACCGCCTTGTACTTGCTGACAAAGGTCACGGCACTGATGTTGTTGCAGAGTCTGGCGCTCACGTTTGTTCCCTCGGTTGACCGGTCAATTCCATTTACTGCGGTTTTCGCCGCGTGATTATAAAGCAACCCGGGGCCCACGCTGTCGAGTGCGTCACAGCCTCAAGGCAGACGCGTGACCGGCTACCGCGAGAACCTCCGGGCATCACGGGAATTCACCATAAATTTGACGATTTTTTCTTGTTTGCCGCTCTACATTGCGCGCAGTTTTCATTTGCAAATGATTCCTATTGTTCGAGCTGCCCGACGGCTCGATTCTTCCGGCTTGATGCATCCAAAGAAGGATGCTGCCCTTGATCATGGTCACGCGCGGCAATCGCTCCGATACTTCAGCCATGCCGCTGTACAGCGTGGCTACCGGCTCCACCTTGAACAAGGAATGAACCATGACTGATTCTGCCAGCCAAGCAGAGGAATACCTGATGATGCAGGCCGCGCACTGGTGCATACGCCTGCGCGAGGCCGATTGCAGCCTGGCCGAGCGCCGGGCATTCGAGGACTGGCTGCAGAGCGACCCGAGCCATGCCTTCGAGTACGCGAAGATGCTGGAAGCCTGGGACCTCACCGGGCAGTTGTCGCCCACCCTGCCCTCGCTCTGACCCTGCCACGGCCTACAGATCGAAGCGGTCGATGGCCCGGCGCCGCTCGTTGTCATCGCGCAGGTCATAGCTGGCGGTGGTCTGGATGTTGCTGTGGTGAGCCAGTTTCTGCGCCAGCGACAGGTCGTGTTCCTCGATCACCCGGGTGATGAACGAGCGTCGGAAATCGTGGGGCATGATCCGCACGCCCACCTGGGCCCCGCGTTGCCGGGCAATGTAGTAGATGGCGTGCTTGGTGATGCGCTCGCGAGTGATGTGCCCGCCCCGGCGGATGCGGTTGAACAGGAACGGGTCGTCTACCAGGCCCGCGGGCAGATGCCGGCGACGCAGCTCCAGCCAGGCCTGCAGCTTGTCGAAAGCCCAGGTGGGTGCGTACTTGATCAACTGACGATTGCCCTTGGCCAGCACCTGCAGGCTGCGCTCGCTGAAATCCACCTGGGCCAGGTCCAGGTTGACCGACTCGGACTTGCGCATGCCCGAGCCATAGAGCAGCGCAATCAGCGCTGCATCGCGCACGCCCTGGGGGCGCGGGTCGGAAGCGCACACAGCCATCAGTTCATGGATCAGGCCGCGCTTGAGGTTGCGCCCGCGGGACAGGCGCGTGCCGCTGATGGCCTTGACCGAACGCATCTTCAGCAGGTGGTCCTGGCTGATCAGGCTGGCCCGCCACGCCTCGTTCATCACCCCGCGCAGGGCGTTGACGTACAGCGATGAGGTATTGGGCGCATAGCCGTCCTCGCGCAAGGTGGCCACCAGGGCCGTGACATGCTCGGGTTGCAGCAGGTGCCAGGGGATTTCCTCCAGGTTCTGCTCGGCGTAGCCCAGGCGGTCGGCGGCGTCCTGCAGCACATAACGCAGGGTCGACTGGCTGGAGGGGGCCAGGCGCTTCAGGTACAGGCTCAAGGGGTTGGGCGCGTCAAGGCCGGCGGCGCGGTCATGGCCCGGCGGGTTCATGGATGCTCCGCTGGGCAAGGTTGTACCGGGTAGCACCTTGGCGAGGTGAAAAAAACACTCCCGCAGGCCCCTTCAATGCCCATTGAAAACTGGTTACAAAAGCCGCCAGGCCTGCGCACTTCGATAACTTTGGAAACAAACTGAACACTAGCTGTCTGGCTCGCAGAAAAACGGACTTTTACCTTATTTTTCATATTCGTTTCACAATTTTCGGCTTAATCTCAGCCCCCGACAGACAACCATCCGAGTGCAGTTTGTTCTCAGGTTATAAAGATAACACCTTGATCCACCTTTACTTTTCACAAACCCAGTCTTTACTGATTTGCTGCATGGAATGCCCTGTTGGCTCAATAACTGGATGCGCCTTGATGACTGCAAGACCTCCCCGCTTTCCATGAACTGTCCGTTCACCCGCAGCAACCCGTATTCCAGTAATTCGCATTGTGTAAACCCGAGGTAACCATGAACCAGGCTTTCCTTCCTTTCTCGCGCCCGAGTATTGGCGAAGAAGAGATTGCTGCAGTGGAGCAGGTTCTGCGCTCCGGCTGGATCACCACCGGCCCGAAAAACCAGGAACTGGAACAGCAGTTCGCCGAACGCGTCGGCGCCCGCCACGCCGTGGCACTGTCCTCCGCCACCGGCGCCATGCACATCACCCTGCTGGCCCTGGGCATCGGCCCCGGGGATGAAGTGATCACCCCGTCGCAGACCTGGGTCTCCACCGCCAACATGATCTGCCTGCTGGGCGCCACCCCGGTGTTCGTCGATGTCGACCCCGACACCCTGATGAGCGACGCCGCCACCATCGAAGCCGCCATCACCCCGCGGACCAAGGCGATCATCCCGGTGCACTACGCCGGCGCAGCCTTCGACCTCGACCCGCTCTATGCCCTGGCCGACAAGCACGGCATCGCGGTGATCGAAGACGCCGCCCACGCCGCCGGTACCACCTACCGCGGCCGCGCCATCGGCGCCCGGGGCACGGCGATCTTTTCCTTCCACGCGATCAAGAACATGACGTGCGCCGAAGGCGCGATGTTCGTCAGTGATGACGAAGCCCTGGCCAACCGCGTGCGCATGCTCAAGTTCCACGGCCTGGGAGTGGACGCCTACGACCGCCTGACCCATGGCCGCAAGCCACAGGCCCAGGTCATCGAGCCCGGCTTCAAGTACAACCTGGCGGACATGAACGCGGCCATTGCCCTGGTGCAACTGCAACGCCTGGACGAGATCAACGCCAAGCGTGAAGTGCTGGCCAAGGCCTACCTGCAGCGTCTGGAAGGCTTGCCGGTACAGCCCCTGCTCCTGCCCCAGTACCCGCAGCAGCATGCCTGGCACCTGTTCATCCTGCGCATCGACGCCGAACGCTGCGGCCTGGACCGCGAAGCCTTCATGAAAGGCCTGCAGGAACAGAATATCGGCACCGGTATCCACTTCATTGCGACGCACCTGCATACCTATTACCGACAGCGCTTCCCTGAAGTGCAGCTGCCCCATACCGAATGGAATTCGGCGCGGCTATGCTCGATTCCACTGTTTCCGGACATGACCCTCGACGATGTCGAGCGGGTGACCGGTGCCATTGCAAACCTTTTGGACTGAAGCCTTTGAAACCTTATCCGATTCAGTTCGTGTCGATCGTGATCCCGGTCTACAACGAAGAACAGAGCCTCCCCGAGCTGTTGCGGCGCACCGAAGCGGCCTGCCGCCAGCTCAAGCACGAGTTTGAAATCGTCCTGGTGGACGACGGCAGCCGCGACGAGTCGGCGAACATCCTGCAAGCTGCCGCCGAGCGCGAAGGCAGCCCGGTAGTGGCGGTGATCCTCAACCGCAACTACGGCCAGCATGCGGCGATCATGGCCGGCTTCGAGCAGTGCCGCGGCGATGTGGTGATCACCCTCGACGCCGACCTGCAGAACCCGCCCGAGGAAATCCCGCGCCTGGTGGCTCAGGCCGAACTGGGCTACGACGTGGTCGGCACCGTGCGCAACAACCGGCAGGACTCGGCGTTCCGCCGCTGGCCCTCGAAGCTGATCAACCTGGCCGTGCAGCGTTCCACCGGGGTTGCCATGAGCGACTACGGCTGCATGCTGCGGGCCTATCGCCGCACCATCATCGACGCGATGCTGGCCTGCACCGAGCGCAGCACCTTCATCCCGATCCTGGCCAACAGCTTTGCCCGGCACACCACCGAGGTGCTGGTGGAGCACGCCGAGCGCGAGCACGGCGACTCCAAGTACAGCCCGATGCGCCTGATCAACCTGATGTTCGACTTGATCACCTGCATGACCACCACGCCCCTGCGGCTGTTGAGCATCATCGGTTTCGGCATGGCCGGCCTCGGCGCGCTGTTTGCCCTGATGCTGATCGTGCTGCGCCTGATCTTCGGCGCCACCTGGGCCGGCGACGGCACCTTCGTGCTGTTCGCGGTGCTGTTCGTGTTCACCGGTGGCCAGTTCATCGGCATGGGTCTTTTGGGTGAATACCTGGGACGCATGTACAGCGACGTGCGGGCCCGCCCGCGTTTCTTCATCGAAAAAGTCTTGCGCAGCCAGCCTGCGGCCCCGGCCCCTGCTGTGACTGTCGACGGTTTAACTTCCACTCATACTGATCAGGTTTCGCCATGAGCAATAAAGCTGTTGTCTTCGCCTACCACGATATTGGCTGTGCTGGCATCGAAGCCCTGCTCAACGCAGGTTACGAGATCGCCGCCGTGTTCACCCACGCCGATGACCCCAAGGAAAACACCTTCTACGGCTCGGTGGCCCAGCTCTGCGCCCGCAAGGGCATTGCCGTGCATGCCCCGGAAGATGCCAACCACCCGCTGTGGATCGAGCGCATCGCCAAGCTCAACCCCGACTACCTGTTCTCCTTCTATTACCGCAACCTGCTGAGCGAGCCGCTGCTGGCCACTGCCAGCAAGGGCGCGTTCAACCTGCACGGCTCGCTGCTGCCGCGCTACCGTGGCCGCGCACCGGCCAACTGGGTGCTGGTCAAGGGCGAAACCGAAACCGGCGTGACCCTGCACCGCATGGTCAAGCGTGCCGATGCCGGCGCCATCATTGCCCAGGAGCGTGTGGCCATCGAGCGCAGCGACACCGCGCTGAGCCTGCACCACAAACTGCGTGACGCCGCCGCCAGCCTGCTGCGCGACACCCTGCCGGCACTGGCCCAGGGCAAGATCACCGAAACCGCCCAGGACGAGTCCAAGGCCAGCTACTTCGGTCGTCGCACCGCGGCGGACGGCAAGATCGACTGGCAGCGCCCGGCCGAAGAGCTGTTCAACCTGGTGCGCGCCGTGACTCAACCCTACCCGGGCGCCTTCTGCGCCGTGGGCGAGCACAAGCTGATCGTCTGGAGCGCCGAAGTCGCCAAGGGCAACGAAGGCCAGGCCCCGGGCCGGGTCATCAGCGTCGACCCGCTGCGCATTGCCTGTGGCCAGGACTCCCTGGTGATCACCTCCGGCCAGCGCAACGCCAACGGCCTGTTCCTGGGTGGCCCGCAACTGGCCAACGAACTGGGCCTGGTGGACGGTTCCCTGCTGCGCGGCGCCGAGTCGGGGCGCAAGCCACGTCGCACCCGCGTACTGATCCTGGGCGTCAACGGCTTTATCGGTAACCACCTGTCCGAGCGCCTGTTGCGTGACGACAAGTACGACGTCTATGGCCTGGACATCGGCTCCGACGCCATCGAGCGCCTGCGCAGCCATCCGAACTTCCACTTCGTCGAAGGCGATATCAGCATTCACTCCGAGTGGATCGAATATCACATCAAGAAGTGCGACGTGGTCCTGCCACTGGTGGCCATCGCCACCCCGATCGAGTACACCCGCAACCCGCTGCGCGTGTTCGAGCTGGACTTCGAAGAGAACCTCAAGCTGGTTCGCTACTGCGTCAAGTACAACAAGCGCGTGATCTTCCCGTCGACTTCGGAAGTCTATGGCATGTGCCAGGACAAGAACTTCGACGAAGACACCTCCAACCTGATCGTCGGCCCGATCAACAAGCAGCGCTGGATCTACTCGGTCTCCAAGCAGCTGCTGGACCGGGTGATCTGGGCCTACGGCGCCAAGGGCCTGAACTTCACCCTGTTCCGTCCCTTCAACTGGATGGGCCCGCGCCTGGACCGCCTGGACTCGGCACGCATCGGCAGCTCCCGGGCCATCACCCAGTTGATCCTCAACCTGGTGGAAGGCACCCCGATCCGTCTGTTCGACGGTGGCGAGCAGAAGCGCTGCTTCACCGACATCGCCGACGGCATCGAAGCCCTGGCACGCATCGTCGACAACGAAAACGACTGCTGCAACGGCCAGATCATCAACATCGGCAACCCGGACAACGAAGCCAGCATCCGTCAGCTGGGCGAAGAGCTGCTGCGCCAGTTCGAAGCTCACCCGCTGCGCGGCAACTTCCCGCCGTTCGCCGGTTTCCGCGATGTGGAGAGCAAGGCGTTCTACGGTGCCGGCTACCAGGACGTGGAACACCGCAAGCCAAGCATCGACAACGCCAAGCGCCTGCTGAACTGGGAGCCGACCGTGGAAATGAGCGAAACCATCGGCAATACCCTGGACTTCTTCCTGCGTGAAGCGATGCTGGAAATCGCCGACCGCGCCAAGCAAGAAGCACGCTGATGCAGGCAGGTCTGCGCATTGATGTCGATACCTACCGCGGCACCCGGGAGGGGGTGCCACGGCTGCTCGAATCGCTGGATGAAGCCGGGGTCAAGGCCACCTTCTTCTTCAGCGTCGGGCCGGACAACATGGGGCGCCACCTGTGGCGCCTGATCCGTCCGCAGTTCCTCTGGAAAATGCTGCGGTCCAATGCCGCGGGCCTGTACGGCTGGGACATCCTCCTGGCCGGCACGGCCTGGCCGGGTAAACCCATTGGCCGGGACCTGGGGCACTTGATGCGCCAGACCCTGGCCGCCGGTCATGAAGTCGGCCTGCACGCCTGGGATCACCACGGCTGGCAGGCCAATACCGGGCGCTGGAGCCAGGCACAGCTGATCGAACAGATCCGCCGTGGCGTCGACAGCCTCAACGATATTCTCGGGCAAGCGGTGAGCTGCTCGGCGTCCGCCGGTTGGCGCGCCGACGAACGCGTCATCGAAGCCAAACAGCAATTCGGCTTTCGCTACAACAGCGACTGCCGCGGCCAGAGCCTGTTCCTGCCACGCCTGGCGGACGGCAGCCTGGGCGCACCACAGATTCCGGTGGACCTGCCGACCTTCGACGAAGTGGTCGGGCCGGTGGTGGCCGCCAAGGATTTCAACAGTTACATCCTCGACCGGTTCAGCCCGGACAAACTCAACGTCTATACCGTGCATGCAGAAGTAGAAGGGATTCTCATGGCCAACGATTTTCGCCAGCTGCTGGCCAGCGCCAGGCAGCGCGACATCCACTTCCAACCCCTGGGCGACATGCTCCCGGCGGATCTGGCCAGCCTGCCCGCGGGCAAGGTGGTGCGCGGTGCGCTGGAAGGCCGTGAAGGCTGGCTGGGAGTGCAAGGCGCATGACCAGACGTTGGGCTCTGCCGCTGCTGCTGATCGCGTTCGGCCTGTTCTACCTGCTGCCCCTGGCCACCCACGGCCTGTGGATTCCCGATGAAACCCGCTACGCGCAGATCAGCCAGGAAATGCTCCTGACCGGCAAATGGGCGTCGCCGCACTTCATGGGCATCCGCTATTTTGAGAAACCGGTGGCCGGCTACTGGATGATCGCCATCGGCCAGGCGCTGTTTGGCGACAACCTGTTCGGCGTGCGCGTGGCCTCGGCCCTGAGCACCGGCCTGAGCGTGGTCCTGGCCTACCTGCTGGCCCGGCGCCTGTGGAACGATCCGCGCAAGAGCCTGGCCAGCGCCCTGCTCTACATGAGCTTTACCGTGGTCGCGCTGCAGGCCGGCTACGCCAACCTCGATCCGCAATTCACCTTCTGGGTCAACCTGAGCCTGGTGGCGCTGTGGTTCACCTTCGACTGCCGGACAACCCGCGGCCAGGTGCTGGCCTGGGTGGCGCTGGGCCTGGCCTGCGGCATGGGCTTCATGACCAAGGGCTTTCTGGCCTGGCTGCTGCCGGTGCTGGTGGCCCTGCCCTACGCCATCTGGCAGAAGCGCCTGCGCTCGCTGCTGATCTATGGCGGCATCGGTGTGCTGGTGGCCATTCTCATCAGCCTGCCCTGGGCCCTGGCGGTGCACTCCCAGGAACCGGACTACTGGCGTTTCTTCTTCTGGCACGAGCACATCCGCCGTTTTGCCGGTGATGATGCCCAGCACGCCTCGCCCTGGTGGTACTACCTGCCGTTGCTGGTGGGGTTCAGCGTGCCCTGGGTGCTGCTGCTGCCGGCCGGCCTGAAGCAGGCCTGGCAACAGCGGCGCCAGAACAGCAGCGGCTTCCTGCTGCTGTGGCTGGTGCTGCCCCTGGCCTTCTTCAGCCTGAGCAAGGGCAAGCTGCCGGCCTATATCCTGCCGTGCCTGTTGCCCCTGGCGTTGTTGATGGGCAACACCCTGGTGGACCGCCTGGCTGCCGGCAAGACCCGGCTGCTGGCATTCAACGGCGTGCTCAACCTGGTGGCCGGCCTGCTGGGGCTGCTGGCCCTGGTGTACTTCCAGATGAAAAAGCCGGTGTATGTGGACGAGCCGCAGCACCTGGTGCTGGTGTATGTGTTGCTGCTGGGCTGGATCCTCAGCAACCTGCTGCAAGCCATGCGCCCCCTGGCCCTGTGGGCGGCGCCGGCCCTGGGCAGCTTCCTGCTGGTGGCCCTGGCCCCGGCAGCGCTGCCCAACTCGGTGGTCTACAACAAGATCCCCGACCAGTTCATCATCGATCACGTGGCCGAGCTGGGCCAGGCCAAGGCCCTGCTGAGCAACGACCTGGGAGCTGCCTCCGCCCTGGCCTGGCGCCTGCGGCGCCCCGACGTGACCCTGTACAACACCGAAGGCGAAGTGAAATACGGCCTGGGCTACGAAGACACTGCCGCGCGCAAGGTCGACCTCAATCAGGTCCAGCCGTGGATCGCCGAGGCCCGCAAGCAGGGCTCGATCGGCGTGGTGATGCGGGTCAAGAGCAGCGACGAGGAACATGAAGTCGAGCTGCTGCCCAAGGATGCCAAGCGCTACGAGCAAGGCAATATCGTGATCTTCATCATTCCCCAGGGCCAGCCATGAGCCTGCTGCTTTTGTTGCTGGCCTGCGGGCTGACCTGCCTGGGCCAGGTGGCGCAGAAGTTCGCCGTGGAAAGCTGGCGCGGCCAGCCTTCCAGCGCCCTGCAGAAACTGCGCTCGGGCTGGCTGTGGCTGGCTCTGTTCAGCCTCGGCCTGGGCCTGCTGGTGTGGCTCCTGGTGCTGCAACGCATGGAGGTGGGCGTGGCCTACCCGATGCTCAGCCTGAACTTCGTCTTCATCACCCTGATTGCCCACTTCGTATTCCGTGAGCACATCGACCGGCGCCACTGGTTCGGCGTGGCCCTGGTGATCGGCGGCGTGCTGCTGTTGAGTCGCCACGCATGAGCCGGGCCAAGGGGTTTGCCTTCGCCCTGGGCAGCGTGGCCCTGGTCAGCGGCGCCCAGCTGGGCATGCGCTGGAGCATGACCCGCCTGCCCGCTCCGGATCAGTGGTTGCCGGCGTTGAGTGCCGGCAGCGTCGACCTGGCCGCCCTGGCGGTGGTGGCAGCGGCCATCGCCGCCTATGCGCTGTCGATGCTCTGCTGGCTGCTGGCCTTGCGCGACCTGCCGCTGGGCCGGGCCTATTCGCTGCTCAGCATCAGCTACGCCCTGGTCTACCTGCTGGCCGCCAGCCTGCCGTTGTTCAACGAACCCTTCACGCTTTCCAAAACCCTCGGGGTGGCCCTGGTCATCCTCGGGGTCATCACCATCAACTCTCGATCTGCACCCGCGACAAGTCCCAGGAATACCCCATGAAAATCAGTGTATTTGGAAGTGGTTACGTCGGCCTCGTACAGGCTGCCGTGTTGGCTGAAGTCGGCCACGATGTCATCTGCATGGACATCGACGAGCAAAAGGTCAAACAGCTGCAACAGGGACACGTGAGCATCTTCGAGCCGGGGCTGGCCAGCCTGGTCAAGGAAAACCTCGAAGCCAAGCGCCTGCACTTCACCCACGATGAAAAACTCGCGGTGCAGCATGGCCAGGTGCTGTTCATCGCCGTGGGCACGCCCTCCAGCGAAGACGGTTCGGCGGACCTGCGCTACGTGCTGTCAGTGGGCGACGCGGTGGCCCGCCACCGTGAGCAGCCGGTAATCCTGGTGGAAAAATCCACCGTACCGGTGGGCACGGGCGACACCTTGAAGGCCCACATCGAGAAGGTCCTGGATGGCCGTGCGCTGCAATTCGATATCGTCTCCAACCCGGAATTCCTCAAGGAAGGCTCGGCGGTCACCGACTGCCGCCGGCCGGACCGGATCATCATCGGCTGCGAGCGCGAAGAAGTGCGCGATGTGATGCGCGACCTGTACGCACCGTTCAACCGCAACCATGACCGCATCATGTTCATGGACCTGCGCAGCGCCGAGCTGACCAAGTACGCCGCCAACTGCATGCTGGCGACCAAGATCAGCTTCATCAATCAGATCGCCGAACTGGCCGAGCACCTGGGGGCCGACATCGAAGCGGTGCGCCTGGGCATCGGCGCCGACACCCGCATTGGCTACCACTTCATCTATCCGGGCTGCGGCTACGGCGGTTCGTGCTTCCCCAAGGACATGCGCGCGCTGATCCACAGTGCCCAGCAAGCCCACTGCTCCAGCGACCTTTTGCAAGCGGTGGAAGCCATCAACGAGCGGCAGAAGCACAAGCTGTTCGAACGCATCAAGGCGTTCTACAAGGGCGACCTCAAAGGCAAGACCTTTGCCCTGTGGGGCCTGGCATTCAAGCCCAACACCGACGACATGCGCGACGCCCCGAGCCGGGTACTGCTCGATGCGCTGTTCGCCGCCGGTGCCCAGGTGCGGGCCTTCGACCCGGAAGCCATGCAGGAAACCCAGCGCCTGTACCCGGACGAGTCGCGCCTGATGCTCATGGGCACCCCGGAATCGGTACTGGTGGGCGCCGACGCCCTGGTCATCTGCACCGAGTGGCAGCAGTTCAAGGCACCGGATTTCGACCTGATCCAGCAGCGTCTCAAGGCGCCGGTGATCTTCGACGGGCGCAACCTGTACGACGCCGAGCGCCTGGCGCGCAACGGCTTCACCTACTTCCCGATTGGCCGCGGTGAATCGCGCAACCTGCCGATCCCCCACCAGCAGTGGTCTGCTGAGGCCTGAATGAACACCAGTCACTCCTCCCCTTCGAACACTCTTCTTTGGCAATCGTTGGGGCTGGGGTTGCTGGCCCTGCTGCTGTTCTGCGTCGGCGCCGACCACCAGTCGGCGATCGGCTTCGATTCGCGCTTCGTGCTGTTTGCCAAGGAAATGCTGCGCCACGGGCCGGGGTTCTTCCCCACCACCTACGGCCAGCCCTACGCCGACTACTCCAGCGCCTCGACCCTGCTGGTCTGGCTGTTCTCCCTGCCAGGGGGGCAAGTCACCAGCCTCACCGCCTGGTTGCCCACGGCCATCGCCTCGGCCTTGATCGTCAGCCTGATCTATCGCCTGTTGGCGCCCTATTCCCGCACCTGGGCCCTGCTTAGCGTTGCCCTGCTGTTGCTCAGCAACACCTTTATCAGTGAAACCCGCGCCGTGTCCCTGGACCAGATGCTGGCTGCGGTGTCCCTGGCCGTGTTCTACCTGGGCTACGCCCATGACCATTTCGGTACCCACCGGCGCCTGGGCTGGATCTTCCTCCTGCTGGTGCTGGGCTTTGCCATTCGCGGGCCCATCGGCCTGGTGATTCCCACCGGCATGCTGTGCAGCTACTACCTGCTCAATGGCCAGTGGCGGCGGCTGTTCAGCGTCGGTTTCAGCGCCCTGGCGCTGCTGGTGGCCTGCGTCGGCCTGCTGCTGTGGCTGGCCAAGCTCAGTGGCGGCCAGGCCTTCGTCGACGATGTCATCCGCATGCAGTTCATGGGGCGCATGGACGGCAGCGAAGGCTCCAGCGATGTCTTCTATTACTTCACCAGTTCCCTGGGCAACTACGCCCTGGCCTACCCCCTGGCGATCCTGGCGTGGCTGGCCGTGCTGCTGACCCGCGCCACGGAACAGGGCCCGGGCCTGAAACTGTTGCGCCTGTGCACCGCGGCCGGGTTGATCGTGATGATCGGCCTGTCGATTCCCCAGGCGAAAAAGGCCCGCTACCTGCTGCCGATGCTGCCCATGGCGGCGATCATTGCCGCCTATCCGTTCCAGGCCGGCCGCGGGCGGCTGCTGGCCTGGCTGCGCGGGGCGATCCAGGGCCTGTGGCTGCTGCTGCCGGGGTTGCTGATCATCGGCTTGCTGGTGCTACGGCGCAAATTCCCCGAGCAGCTAGACTCGTTGACGCCGATGCTGCTGGTGCTCGGCCTATTGCAGCTGTTGTCCCTGGGGCTGCTGTTCAAGCGCCAGTGGCGCGCCGTGGGCCTGGCCTACAGCGCAGTGCTGGCAGTCTGGGCCTGCTACATCGGAGTCTTCGAACCTGTGGAGCACCGTCTCTATGACACGCGCACCTTCAGCCACAGCGCCATGCAACTGATCGAGGCCGACCCGGCACCGGTGGTCCTGCACCGCATGGGCAAGGACGCCAAGGCCATCAAGTTCATGGTCAACCTGGACCGGGATCTGCAACCGCAGTTCACCGAAAGCCCAGACACCCTGGCTCAGGTACCCGGCCCGGCCTGGGTCATCCTCGATCAGAGTGACCTGGCCAGCTTGCAGAATACGCCGCTGGCCCACCTGAAGCCGGTGTTGAGCGGGCGTTTCGACAAGAACGACTTCGTCCTCCTGCACCTGACCGGGCCAACCGCCGCGCAACCCTGAAAGCGTTGCACGGCCCCTGCCCGCTGCCTACACTCGCGCCCATGACTATTGAGATCCGCCGGGCGCGGGTGACCGACGCCGACTTTCTTCCCGCCATTGAAACCTGCGCTGCCGAACTGTTTCGCTCCGATGCGCAACTGGCCTGGCTGGCAGACGCCGCAGTGGCCGACGCACCGAGCCACCGCGCCAATATCCAGCGCCACCCGGTCTGGGTGGCGGTGACGGCGGATGACACCCCTTGCGCCTTTCTCAACGCCGAAGCCTGCGACCGGGAACTGCATGTGTGGGAGATTTCCGTCGCCCGCGGCCACCAGGGCCAGGGCATCGGCAAGCGCCTGTTGCAGGCGGCGCAGCAATACGCTCAGGAGCAGCAGCTTGAAGCCCTGACCCTGAGCACCTTCCGCGAACTGCCCTGGAACGAACCCTTCTACCAGCGCCAGGGCTTTGTCACCCTCGAACAGGCGCAACTGGGCCCACGGCTATGCCAGGTGCTGGCCGATGAAGCCCGGTACGGCCTGCCCGCGGCGCGCCGCTGCGCCATGCGCCTGGCGCTGTAGAAACCGGTGAGGAATGGGCTGTCTTCGCTGGCTTCCCAGCGAAGGCGTCCGCCAGGGCTACACCACACTCAAGGGCCTCTTCGCCGGCAAGCCGGCTCCTACAGGGGCTGTCGTATTTAAGTGCAAAATAAATGCACTGAAGCAGCATTATTATGAATTTGTCAGGCGCAAGATTCCTCGGCACACTGTGCCGGTTCCTCCCCCAAATGTTGGAACGTTCAAGGGCTTTCTGGTCATCCAGGCAAGCCCTTCTTTTTGCCTGTCGTTCTGGATTGGAAAGCGTTTACCGATGTTCGCCCGCTGGAAACCCGCCGCCATCAATACCCGCCCACTGGAATGGAGCCGCGCCGCCATCGGCATGGCCCTGGGCACCCTGTTCAGTGTCTGGCTCTGTGCCCAGGTCTTCGGCATGCCGGTGGCCCTGCACCTGATCGGCCCTCTGGGCGCGTCGGCGGTGCTGCTGTTCGCGGTGTCTTCAGGCGCCCTGGCCCAGCCCTGGTCGATTCTTGGCGGCTACCTCTGTGCCGCCGTCATGGCCTTGGCGGTGGCCCATGTACTGGGCCGTACCTTGGGCAGTGCCTGCCTGGCGGCGGGCATGGCCCTGGTGCTGATGTGCTGGTTGCGCTGCCTGCACCCGCCGGCCGGCGCCCTGGCCCTGACCCTGGTACTGGCGGACCCGGCCAGCGTGGCCCTGGACTGGTACGAGCTGGGGCCGGTGATGCTGGCCGCCGCCAGCCTGTTGCTCAGCGCCCTGGCCTACAACAACCTGACGCGCACCCGTTACCCCAAGGGCCCCAGCGAAGCTCCGGCGCTCCTGCCAGCAACCGCTGCCAGCGACAGCCTGGCGATCACGGCCCAGGACCTGAAACTGGCCCTGGCGGAGATGGAGGAGTTCTTCGACGTCACCCCCGAAGACCTCGAACAGCTGATTCATGCCAGCGAGGCCCACGCCCGGCGCCGCAGCATCGGCCAGGTGCTCGCCTCACGCCGCTGACAGCCAGCGCCAGGAGCCGGCTTGCCCGCCAAGGCGCCCTCAAGGACAACCCATCACTCAAGGGCCTCCTCGCCTGCCAGGTTGCCGGGTTTCAGACCATCGGCGACCAGCGCTGGGACCAGTCGGTGTCGCTTTCTATCACTTCCCGCAGTACCGCGAACGCCTGTTGCAGCTCTGGGGTATCGCGCTCGCGGGCGTACAGCAGGTAGGTGGGGAAGTTGAACTCCGGGGCTTTTTCCACCCGCTCCAGCACACCGCTGTCCAGGTAGCTCTGCACCACCCGTGTGCGGAAATAGCCGCTGCCACCGGCATCGAGGATGAACTGCAGGGCCAGCGGCCCGAGGTTGAAGCCCACTGCCGCCTTGGCCTGCGCAGGTAGCGCGGCGTCGTGCTGGCGGCGAAAGTCCTCGCCCCAATCGATGTACACATAGGGCTCGGGGCGCCCGGCCAAGCGCACCTGGATCAGTTTTTCCTCCAGTAACTGCTCCACCTGCAAGCCCGGCGAGTACAGCGGCTGGAACACCAGCGCGGCGTCCAGCACGCCCAGCTCCAGTTGCCGCTGCAAGCTGGCGCCTTCGCCGATCTGAGTGCGCACGGCGTGGTTGGGCAACGCCTGGCGCAGGCGCCGCACCCAGTTGAGCATCAGCGGGTTGCACAGGCTCAGCTCGCCGCCGATGTGCAGCACATTGCGGTAGCCGGCCAGCAGCGGCAGGTCGCGCTGGGCTGCTTCCCAGGTCTGCACCAGTTGGTTGGCGTAGCTGATGAAGGCCTCGCCGTCGGCGGTGGGCCGGGCGCCGGCGCGGTTGCGCACCAGCAGCTTGCAGTTGAGCTGGCCTTCCAGGTTCTGCACCCTGGCGCTGATGGCGGTCTGGGTCAGGTGCAGGCGCTCGGCAGCAGCGATCAGGCTGCCGCTGCGGACGATTTCCAGGAAGGTGCGGGCCAGATCGATGTCCATGGTGCCTCGCCGGCAGAAAATTCGAGCGCCATTGTAGCGGCGCTCGCGCCACGACGCTTCTAGGCTGCGGACATTTGCCGCGCCGGCACCGCCAGGCTCACCGCCCGCACCGAGGCCCCGGCCGGCAACCCCAGGGCCCGGGCGCTGTCACGGCTGACAATCAGGGTGCCGGCGGCGACCCGCGCCGCCGCCACGCTGATCCGGCAGTCGGCGAACTGACGGTTGTGGACCAGGTAGGGCTGGGCCTGCTCCCCCGGGGTGCCGATGCTCAGTTGCAGCACCTGGCTGTCGCGCACTGCGCGGATGTCGCCGGTGGCGCATTCGATCAGGGGCCCGCCGTCGAAGATGTCGATGTAGTCCTTGAAGGCAAAACCTTCGGCCTTGAGCATGCCCAGGGCCGGTTCGGTATTGGGGTGCACCCGGCCGATCACTGCCCGTGCCGGCTCCGGCAGCAGGCAGGTGGGCAAGGGAAACTTGGGCATCAGCTCGGCGATGAAGGTCTTGTTGCCAAGGCCGGTGAGGTAGTCGGCGTCGGCGAAATCCATCTTGAAAAAGTGCCGGCCCAGGCCTTCCCAGAACGGCGACACACCCTGCTCGTCGGAATAGCCACGCATCTCGGCGATCACCTTGTCGCCGAAAAGCTCGCGGAACTCGGCCAGGAACAGGAAGCGCGCCTTGGACAGCAGGCGCCCGTTGAGCCCCTGGCGGTGGTCGGCATGCAGGAACAGCGAGCACAGTTCCGAATGGCCGGTCATGTCGTTGCCCAGGAACAGGGTCGGCAGTTGCTGGTTGATCCCCAGGTTTTTCGAGGCCGCGACAAACAGCCCGACCCGATAGTTGTACCAGGGCTCGCGCAGGCCCACGGCGCCGGCCAGGGCGCAGATGCCGACCACTTCGCCCTGCGCGCTTTGCAGCACGAACAGGTAGTCGGCATCGGCCCGCGAGGCCTGGCCGGCGAAGGTCTGCTCGGCCCATTGCAGGCGTGACCGCAGGCGCCCAGCGTCGGCGGGCAAGGTGGTCAGGCCTGCACCGGCACTGTGGGCCAGGGCCAGCAGCGCCGGCAAATCGGCCAGGGTGGCGGGACGGACGATCATCGCGAGAGCTCCAGCTGAGGTTGACGTTCGGGCAGGTAGATTTCCGCCAGCATGCAGCGGGCGCTGCCGCCGCCGATGCGTTCAATGGTGTCGATGTTCACCGGCACCGGCTGCACATGGCGCTCGATCAGCCGGCGCTGCTCGGCATCCAGGGAGCGCCAGGCACTGCGGGACATCACCAGCAGCGGCTCGCCGGCACTGTTGTGGACTTCCAGCATATTGCCGGCGAAGGATTCCAGCTGGGCCCAGGTCAAGGGCAGCAGCTGTTTGCCGCTGCTTTCCAGGCGCTGGCGCAGGGCCGCCCGCTCCTGTGCATCGTCCAGGGCCAGCAGGCAGGCCACCGCCAGCTGGCTGCCGACGCTCATCATCACGTTGGTGTGATAGATCGGCTCACCCTGGCGGTCCCGGGCATGAAAGGCACACAGCTCGTAACCCAGGTGCGCCACCAGCTGATCCAGGGCCCGGGCGTGGGTGCGGGTCGAGTAGCCGGCGTAGCAGATGCGCTGCTGGCGATCCAGGACCATGCTGCCGGTGCCTTCGAGAAACAGTTCCTCCTGCTCCAGGGAGGTGAGATCCAGGGTGCGGTTCACCTGGTACTGCTCGTGCAGGTGCGCCAGTACCCCCTTGTAGCGCTCCAGGCGGCGGTTGCGGCCCTGCATCGGGTACAGCACCAGGGTGCCGTCGGGGTGGCTGCTCCAGCAGTTGTTGGGAAAGATCGAATCCGGGGTATGGGGTGCGGCGCCGTCTTCATGGACCAGCACCCGGACCCCATGCTCGCGCAGCGTCGCGACGTAGCCGTCGAACTCCTGCAGGGCCTTGGCCTGCACGTCTTCGGCGGCACCGGGCGGGCGCTGGAAATGGTTGTTGCCGGCAGTGTCCTGGTTGAACGAAAAACGCGTGGGGCGAATCATCAAAACGCTATGGGTAGTCTGCATGGGGCACGCAATCAATGAGGTATCAGAGGGGCCCATTGTGTTTTTTTGTCGGGACAAAACCCGGCTGAACGGCGGGCCTGCACGGCAGGAAATGGCTGAAAGCACGGGTTGCCCCAGCCGATTTCGCACCTCCTGAAAACATCGACATGCGACCTGCAGGAGCAGGCTTGCCAGCGAAGGCGATCTTGCGAGCGGTGCAAGGCTTGCGGGCCTGTTCGCCGGCAAGCCGGCTCCTGCGGCGGGGGGCGTACAGGGGGTTATTCCATGCCGGTCTTGACCATCGCCAGCTCAGGGTGGCTGACCAGTTTGTCGATGTGCAGATCCGGGTCGTCGAACCAGACTTCAGTCAGCACCCGGTAGTGCTCCATGTCCCGGCAGCGCATGCGCAGGCTGTAGTCGAAGGCGCCGCTGATCAGCCGGCATTCCAGCACCTGGGGGCAGGCCCGGACCTTGGCCTCGAAGGCTTTCTGCGCCGCCCGCCCGCTCTGGTTGGACAAGGCCACCAGCACCAGCAGCGACAGCCCCGGGGTGAGTTTCTTTTCGTCGAGGATGGCCCCGTAGCCACGGATGACCCCGAGCTGCTCCAGCTTGCGCACCCGTTCCAGGCACGGCCTGGGGGTCAGGTGCACGCGCTCGGAGAGTTTCTGGTAGGTGATGCGCCCTTCGTGGCGCAGAACCTCGATGATCGCCTGGTCGATTCGATCAAGCACGATCGACAGGTCGCGGATGTCCGCCATGGATGTCTTCCCTCACTTCAAACGGCCGGATAGAAACTGCTGCAAACGTTCACTCTGCGGCTGGTCGAGAATCGCCGGGCTACCCTGCTCCTCGACCCGCCCTTGATGCAAGAACAACACCTGGCTCGACACTTGTCGGGCAAAGCTCATTTCATGGGTGACCATGAGCATGGTCCGCCCCTCTTCGGCCAGGGCCTGGATCACCTTCAGCACCTCCCCCACCAGTTCCGGGTCCAGCGCCGAGGTCGGCTCGTCGAACAGCAGGATCTGCGGCTCCACCGCCAGGGCCCGGGCGATCGCCACCCGCTGTTGCTGGCCACCGGACAGGAACGCCGGGTACTGCTCGGCCACCCGTTGCGCCAAGCCCACCTTGTCCAGGTAGGCCCGGGCACTGGCTTCGGCCTCCTTGCGGCCAATGCACAGCACCCGGCACGGCGCCAGCATGATGTTCTCCAGCACGCTGAGGTGGCTCCACAGGTTGAAGTGCTGGAACACCATGGCCAGGCGCGTGCGCAGGCGCTGCAACTGGGCCGGGCTGGCCACCTGCATGCCGCCAGGGGCCTCGCGGGTGACAATCGCCTCGCCGTCCAGGGCAATGGCCCCGGCATCGGCCCGCTCCAGGAAGTTGATGCAGCGCAGCATGGTGCTCTTGCCCGAGCCACTGGCGCCGATCATGCTCACCACGTCTCCGGCCCGGGCCTTCAACGAGACGCCCTTGAGCACTTCGTTGTCACCAAAACGCTTGTAGAGATTTTCAACGGTCAATTTGTACATCGCAGACTCCTGGAACCCCGCCGCTGGCAGCAAGGTTCTGGATAGGAAAAAGAGGAAAGGAACGTCAGTGAGCCGGGCCGAGGAAGCTCAGCCAGCGCCGCTCCGCCAGGCGGAAGGCCGCCACCAGGCCGAAGGACAGCCCCAGGTACAACAGGCCGGCGATGCCGAAGGCCTGGAAGGTCATGAAGGTGGCGGCATTGGCGTCCCGGGCCACCTTGAGGATGTCCGGGATGGTGGCGGTGAAGGCCACCGAGGTGGCGTGCAGCATGAGGATCACCTCGTTGCTGTAGTACGGCAGCGCCCGGCGCAGGGCCGAAGGCAGGATCAGCCGCCAGTACAGGCGCCAGCCGCTCAGGCCATAGGCGTGGGCTGCCTCGATCTCGCCATAGGGAATGCTGCGGATGGCCCCGGCGAAGATCTCCACGGTGTAGGCGCAGGTGTTCAGGGTGAAGGCCAGCAAGGTGCAGTTCATGGCATCGCGGAAGAAGGCTTCGAGCAACGGCTGCTGGCGTATCGCGGCAATGCCGTACAGGCCGCTGTAGCAGATCAGCAGCTGGATGTACAAAGGCGTGCCGCGAAACACATAGGTGAACAACTGCACCGGCCAGCGCAGCAGCGCCCAGTGCGAGGTGCGCAGAATGGCCAGGGGCAGCGACAGGACAAACCCCATGGCCAGGCTGGCCACCAGCAGCCACAGGGTCATGGCCAGCCCGGTAAGGCTCTCGCCGTCAGTGAACAGAAACGGCCGCCAGTATTCCTGGATCAGTTCGATCATCGCGACAGCCCTCGCACGCCCTGGTTGTAGTGCCGTTCCAGGCGCCGCAGCAGCTGGTTCGAAGCGCTGGTGATCAGCAGGTACAGGGCCGCCGCCAGGAGCAGGAAATCCAGCATGTTGAAGGTGCTCTTGCCAGCTTCCTGGGCCACCTTGACCAGGTCGGTGAGGCCGATGATCGACACCAGCGCCGTAGCCTTGAGCAGCACCAGCCAGTTATTGCCCAGGCTCGGCAAGGCGAAGCGCATCATCTGCGGGAACACCACGTGGCGAAAGCGCTGCATGCGGCTCAGGCCGAAGGCCGCCGCGGCTTCCTGCTGGCCCCGGGGCACGCTGAGGATTGCCCCGCGAAAGGTCTCGGTGAAATAGGCGCCGTAGATGAAGCCCAGGGTCACGATCCCGGCCACGAAGGGGTCGATCTCCATATAGGGCCAGTCCAGCAGTTCGGTCAGGGCCGTGAGCCAGCCCTGCAGGCTGTAGAAGATCAGCAGCATCAGCACCAGGTCCGGTACGCCGCGGATCAAGGTGGTGTAGCAGGTCGCCGGGATCTGCAGCAGGCGCAGCGGCGAAAGCTTGGCCGCCGCCCCCAGCAACCCCAGGAGCATGCTCACCAGCAGCGCCAGGGCGGAGAGTTTCAGGGTCATCCAGGCGCCGTGCAGCAACAGCGGCCCATAGCCTTGCAGGACCTCGAGGTCCAGGCCCAACAGAGTCAGAAAGGTATTCACGCCAATCACCTTGCTCGGGCCACGGCCGGGCCCGGGATACTGGGTATCAGTCCCGGGGCCCGCCGTGGGCGATCAGTTGTTGTAGAGGTCGAGGTCGCCGAAGTACTTGCGCTGGATCTGGGCGTAGATGCCCTTCTCATGCAGCGCCCGGATGGCGCCATTGAGCATGGCCTTGAGCTCGTCCTGGTCCTTGCGCAGGCCAATGGCGATCTCCGACGGCACCAGAGGGTCGCTGATGCCGACGCTGTTCTCGAAGTCGGCGCCCTGGGGTGATGCGAGGAAGCTCATCTGCGCTTGCAGCTTGTCCTGGATCGAGGCGTCCAGCCGGCCGTAGACCAGGTCGGCATAGACCTGGTCCTGGTTCTGGTAGGCCCGCAGCTTGACCCCCGCCGGGCCCAGCTTGGCCCTGGCGTAGGTTTCCTGGACGGTGCCCTGCATGTAGCCCAGGGTCTTGCCCTTCAGCGATTCACCGGTGGGTTCGAGGCCCGAGCCCTTGCGCGTGACGATGGCCGTGGGGCCGGCGTACAGCCGGTCGCTGAAGTCGATCTGCTTGCGCCGCGCATCGGTAACGGTCATGGAGGACTCGATGGCGTCGAACTTGCCGGCCTTGAGTGCCGGGATCAGGCCGTCGAAGTCGTTGCTGACCCACACGCACTTGAGCTTGAGCTCGGCGCAGATGGCGTTGCCCAGGTCGACACCGAAGCCCTGCACGCCGCCGCCTGCCGTGGTGGATTCAAAGGGCGGATAGCTCGGGTTGACGCCAAAGCGCAGTTCTTTCCATTCCTTGGCGCTGGCGCCCATGGAAACGCACGCAATTGCCAGTAACGGCACAGCCAGCCAGTGTTTAGTCATCTTCAGAGTCCCGGATTATTTGGATTTATAGCGGCCCGGCAGCAATGCCAGGCCCCACTTGTGACAGGGGCAGAGAGTGGATGCGGGGTCGCCGCAGTCGGGTTCTTGTTGTTATTGGCCGGGTTTGGCGCGCAGAGCCGAACCCGTTCCTGGTTGCCGCGGTCTACGCTGCAACGGAGCGCCAGAATGCCAACTGCCGAAGTGGCCCAGGTGTCGTAAGGGGCGCCTGAAACAGCCGGGATCGGCTGATCACGGCTATTTCACAGCCGATTCTGTCGTCAAGGCTCTACACCTTGGTCCAGAGCGGTTGCGCAAGGCCAGGGCGTGTTTTCTTGTCATGCAAAAATGCACAGTCGACCTGCAGCTTTCCGGGTTGTAATTGGCAAATTTGCACTGCTACGATCCGCCGATGCTCGCGCGCGAGCCTCATATAAAAAACAATAAAAGCAGGGAGTTAGTGATGACTGCTCAGGTTTCATCCCAAGCGAGCCGGGCCTGCGACGCCACCCCGGACGAAGTGTTGGTCGAGGTGCGCAACCACATCGGCTACCTGACCCTAAACCGCCCCGCCGGCCTCAACGCCATCACCCTGTCGATGGTCCGCACCTTGCAGCAGCACCTGGACCACTGGGCCCAGGATCCGTTGATCCACGCCGTCGTCCTGCGTGGCGCGGGGGACAAGGCTTTCTGCGCCGGCGGCGATATCCGCTCGCTGTACGACAGCTACCACAGCGGCGACAGCCTGCACCAAGACTTCTTCGTCGAGGAATATGCCCTTGACCTGACCATCCACCACTACCGCAAGCCGGTGCTGGCGCTGATGGACGGTTTTGTCCTGGGTGGCGGCATGGGCCTGGTGCAAGGCGCCGACCTGCGGGTAGTCACCGAGCGCAGCCGCCTGGCGATGCCGGAGGTGGCCATCGGTTACTTCCCGGATGTTGGCGGCAGTTACTTCCTGTCGCGCATACCCGGTGAGCTGGGGATCTATCTCGGAGTCAGCGGCGTGCAGATCCGCGCCGCCGATGCCCTGTACTGCGGCCTGGCCGACTGGCACCTGGACAGCAGCAAGCTGGACCTGCTGAACCAGCGCCTGGACCGCCTGCACTGGAGCGACTCGCCCCTCAAGGACCTGCAAGGCCTGCTGGCCAGGCTCGCGGTGCAGGCCCTGCCCGATGCGCCCCTGCAAGCCTTGCGCCCGGTCATCGATCACTTCTTCGCCCAGGCGGACGTACCCAGCATCGTCGAGCAACTGCGTACCGTCACCATTGCCGACAGCCATGAATGGGCGCGCAGCACCGCCGACCTGCTGGAAACCCGCTCTCCCCTGGCCATGGCCGTGACCCTGGAAATGCTGCGCCACGGCCGCCAGTTGAGCCTGGAACAATGCTTCGCCCTGGAACTGCACCTGGACCGGCAGTGGTTCGAGCGTGGCGACCTGATGGAAGGCGTACGCGCCCTGATCATCGACAAAGACAAGACTCCGCACTGGAATCCGCCCACCCTGGCGGCCCTCGACGCCGATCGGGTGGCGAGCTTCTTCAGTGGTTTTGACGGCAGCGGGAGCTGAACTCATGCACGACATTGAACTGACCGAAGAGCAAGTGATGATCCGCGACATGGCCCGGGACTTCGCCCGAGGTGAGATCGCCCCCCATGCCCAGGCCTGGGAAAAGGCCGGCTGGATCGACGATGGCCTGGTGCGCAAGATGGGCGAACTGGGCCTGCTGGGCATGGTGGTTCCCGAGGAATGGGGCGGCAGCTACCTGGACTACGTGGCCTATGCCCTGGCAGTGGAAGAAATCGCCGCCGGCGACGGCGCCACCGGTGCCCTGATGAGCATCCACAACTCGGTGGGCTGCGGGCCGATCCTCAACTACGGCAGCCAGGAACAAAAGCAGCAATGGCTGCCGCGCCTGGCCGCTGGCGAAGCCATCGGCTGCTTCTGCCTGACCGAACCCCAGGCCGGCTCCGAAGCCCACAACCTGCGCACCCGCGCCGAACTGCGGGACGGCCAGTGGGTAATCAACGGCGCCAAGCAGTTCGTCAGCAACGGCAAGCGCGCCCAGCTAGCCATCGTTTTTGCAGTGACCGACCCGGAACTGGGCAAGAAAGGCCTGTCGGCGTTCCTGGTGCCCACCGACACCCCGGGCTTCATCGTCGACCGCACCGAACACAAGATGGGCATCCGCGCCTCCGACACCTGCGCCGTGACCCTCAACCAATGCACCATCCCCGAGGCCAACCTGCTGGGTGAACGGGGCAAGGGCCTGGCCATCGCCCTGTCCAACCTCGAAGGCGGGCGCATCGGCATCGCGGCCCAGGCCCTGGGCATCGCCCGCGCCGCCTTTGAAGCCGCCCTGGCCTACGCCCGGGAGCGGGTGCAGTTCGACAAGCCGATCATCGAACACCAGAGCATCGCCAACCTGCTGGCCGACATGCACACCCGCCTGAATGCCGCCCGCCTGCTGATCCTCCACGCCGCGCGCCTGCGCAGCGCGGGCCAGCCGTGCCTGTCGGAGGCTTCCCAGGCCAAGCTGTTCGCCTCGGAAATGGCCGAGAAGGTCTGCTCCTCGGCCATGCAGATCCATGGCGGCTACGGCTACCTGGAAGACTATCCGGTGGAACGCTACTACCGCGACGCGCGAATTACCCAGATCTACGAAGGCTCCAGCGAGATCCAGCGCCTGCTGATCGCTCGCGAGTTGAAGCATTACCAGCTGTAGGCATTGACGCCGAAAACAAAAAATCGCAGCCGGGGCTGCGATTTTTTTTGGCTGTTCCCTCGTAGGAGCCGGCTTGCCGGCGAACAGGCCCCATGAGTCATGCGCTGCCCTCGGGGACGCCTTCGCTGGCAAGCCAGCTCCTACGTGGCTAGGACGCTGCGGTTACTGGTCCTTGAACTGCGGGTCACGCTTGGCGATGAAGGCGGCCATGCCTTCTTTCTGGTCCTGGGTGGCGAAGGCGGCGTGGAATACCCGGCGCTCGAAGCGTACGCCCTCGGACAGGCTGACTTCAAAGGCGCGGTTCACGCTTTCCTTGATCATCATGCTCACCGGGATCGATTTGCCGGCAATCACCGCCGCCACTTTCAGGGCTTCTTCCACCAGTTCATCGGCCGGCACGATGCGTGCGACGATGCCGCAGCGCTCGGCTTCCACGGCGTCGATAAAACGCCCGGTCAGGCACATTTCCATGGCCTTGGCCTTGCCTACCGCGCGGGTCAGGCGCTGGGTGCCGCCCATGCCCGGCAACACGCCGAGGTTGATTTCCGGTTGGCCGAACTTGGCGTTGTCGCCGGCCAGGATGAAGTCGCACATCAGCGCCAGTTCGCAACCGCCGCCCAGGGCGAAGCCGTTGACCGCGGCGATGATCGGCTTGCGCCGGTTGGCCACGCGGTCGCTGTCGCTGAAGAGGTCGTCGAGGTAGATCTGCGGGTAGCTCAGCTCGGCCATTTCCTTGATGTCGGCACCGGCGGCGAAGGCTTTCTTGGAACCGGTGATGACGATGCAGCCGATCTGCGGGTCGGCTTCCAGGCGATCCAGGGCCTGGTTCACCTCGCCGACGATCTGTGCATTGAGGGCGTTCAGCGCCTGGGGGCGGTTGAGAGTGATCAGGCCGACCCGGCCCTTGATGTCCAACAGAATGGTTTCGTAGCTCATGAATCAGCTCCTGCTAAAAGTCAGAGATTGCGCGAAATGACCATGCGCTGAATGTCGCTGGTGCCTTCGTAGATCTGGCAGATGCGCACATCGCGGTAGATCCGCTCCACCGGGAAGTCGCTCAAATAGCCATAGCCACCCAGGGTTTGCAAGGCCGCGGAACAGACCTTCTCGGCCATTTCCGAAGCGAACAGCTTGGCCATCGAGGCCTCCACCAGCGCCGGCTTGCCGCTGTCGCGCAGGGCCGCGGCGTAGTGCACCATCTGCCGCGCCACGGCGATCTGGGTGGCCATGTCCGCCAGGCGGAAGGCCACGGCCTGGTGCTCGATGATCGGCTTGCCGAAGGTTTCGCGCTCGCGGGCGTAATCCCGTGCCGCTTCGAATGCGGCCCGGGCCATGCCCACCGATTGCGAGGCAATGCCCACGCGCCCGCCTTCAAGGTTGGCCAGGGCGATCTTGTAGCCCTCGCCCTCCTCGCCCAGGCGGTTGGCCAGCGGCACCTTCACATCCTCGAAGAGGATCTGGCAGGTGTCGGAGGCGTGCTGGCCGAGCTTGTCCTCGATGCGCGCGACCTTATAGCCCGGCGAGTCGGTGGGCACGATAAAGGCACTGATGCCGCGCTTGCCGGCCGCCGGGTCGGTGACCGCGAACACGATCACCACCCCGGCGTTCTGTCCGGAGGTGATGAACTGCTTGCAGCCGTTGAGCACATAGTGGTCGCCGTCGCGGCGGGCCCGGGTCTTCAGGCTGCTGGCATCGGAGCCGGCCTGGGGTTCGGTCAGGGCGAAGGCGCCGAGCATGGCGCCACTGGCCAGGGGCTTGAGGAAGCGTTCCTTCTGGTCATCGTTGCCGAACTTGAGGATCGGCACGCAGCCCACCGAGTTGTGCACGCTCATGATGGTGGAACAGGCGCCATCACCGGCGGCGACTTCCTCCAGGGCCATGACATAGGCCAGGTAGCCGGTGTCGCACCCGCCCCACTGCTCGGGCACCAGCATGCCGAAGAAACCCAGCTCGGCCATCTCGGCAATGGCTTCCTTGGGAAAGCGGTGCTCGCGGTCCCAGTCGGCGGCGAAAGGCTTGAGGCGCTCCTGGGCGAATTGCCGGGCCGCGTCGCTGATCTGCAGTTGTTCGTCATTGGGCAACATCGGGATTCCTCGTTACAGGCATTCAACGGCCATGGCCGTGGCTTCACCACCGCCGATGCAGATCGCGGCCACGCCACGCTTGAGGCCTTTCTGGCGCAGGGCCGACAGCAGGGTCACCAGGATCCGCGCACCGGAAGCGCCGATCGGGTGGCCCAGGGCGCAAGCGCCGCCGTGCACGTTGACCTTGGCGTGGGGGATTTCCAGCTTGCTCATGGTGACCAGGCTGACCACGGCGAAGGCTTCGTTGATCTCGAACAGGTCGACCTCGTTCAACGACCAGCCGGTCTTCTTCATCAGCCGCTCGATGGCACCCACCGGGGCCACCGGGAACAGCCCGGGGGTATCGGCGAAGGCCGCGTGGCCGTGGATCACTGCCAGGGGCTTGAGGCCGCGCTTGTCAGCTTCGGAGCGGCGCATCAGCACCAGGGCCGCGGCGCCGTCGGAGATCGAGCTGGAGTTGGCCGCAGTCACGGTGCCACCGTCGCGGAACGCCGGTTTCAAGGTGGGGATCTTGTCCAGCTTGGCCTTGGGCGGCTGCTCGTCGTCGCTGATCAGCTTCGACTCCTTGCCGACCATCACCTGCAGGGGAACGATCTCGTCCTTGAACAGGCCGTCCTTGATCGCCTGCTGGGCACGGGTCAGGGAAGCCACGGCGAAATCGTCCTGGGCCTGGCGGGTAAAGCCGTTGGCCTCGGCGCAATCCTCGGCGAAGGTGCCCATCAGGCGGCCCTTGTCGTAGGCGTCTTCCAGGCCGTCGAGGAACATGTGGTCCAGCACCTTGCCGTGGCCCATGCGGTAGCCGCTGCGAGCGCGGTCCAGCAGGTACGGGGCGTTGGACATGCTTTCCATGCCACCGGCGATCACCACCTCGGCACTGCCGGCCAACAGCATGTCGTGGGCCAGGATGGTGGCCTCCATGCCGGAACCGCACATCTTGTTCAGGGTGGTGCAGCGGGTGCCCTTGTCCAGGCCGGCGCCCAGGGCGGCCTGACGGGCCGGGGCCTGGCCGAGGCCGGCGGACAGCACGCAGCCGAACAGCACTTCTTCGACCGCCTGCGGTGCAATGCCGGCGCGCTGGACTGCGGCGCGAATGGCTTCGCTCCCCAGTTGCGGCGCGCTGAGGCCTTTGAGGTCCCCCTGGAAACCGCCCATGGGGGTACGGACGGCGCTGACGATGACAATCGGATCTTGGGCAATGGACATGATGAATCCTCCTTACTTGGCGGCCATGCGCAAGGCGCCGTCGAGACGGATCACCTCGCCGTTGAGCATGCTGTTTTCAATGATGTGCCGCACCAGCGCGGCGTACTCGGCGGGCTTGCCCAGGCGTGGCGGGAATGGCACGCCGGCGGCCAGGCCGGCCCGCACTTCGTCGCTCATGCCGGCCATCATCGGGGTTTCGAAAATACCCGGGGCGATGGTCATCACCCGGATGCCGAAGCGTGCCAGCTCCCGGGCCACCGGCAGGGTCAGGCTGGCGATGGCGCCCTTGGAGGCGGCGTAGGCCGCCTGGCCGATCTGCCCGTCGAAGGCGGCGATGGACGCCGTGTTGATGATCACCCCGCGCTCGCCGTCGGCATTGGCCGGGCTTTCGGCAATGGCTGCTGCTGCCAGGCGCAGCAGGTTGAAGCTGCCGATCAGGTTGACGTTGATCACCTGGCTGAAGCTGGCCAGGGCGTGGGGGCCGTTCTTGCCGAGGATTTTCTCGCCACGCACGATGCCGGCGCAGTTGACCAGGCCGTTGAGCCCGCCAAAGGCCTTGACCGTGGCCTGCACCGCCGCTTCGGCCGCGGCTTCCTGGCTGATGTCGGCCACCACGCTCTGGCAGCCCAGTTGCTGGGCCTTGGCCGCCACGGCCTCGGCATTGAGGTCCACCAGCATCACCCTGGCGCCGGCGGCGACCAGCATTTCGGCGCTGGCGGCTCCCAGGCCGGAAGCGCCGCCACTGACGAGAAACACCTGGTTTGCAATGTCCATCATTCAAATCCTGTTCATGCGGTAGCTGTTGACGCCGCGGCCTCTTGAGCCTTGGCGATTTCCTGGTTGCGCAAGATAAAGCGCTGCAATTTGCCGCTTGGGGTCTTCGGCAATTCGCTGACAAATTCGATTTCACGGGGGTAGGAATGAGCCGCCAGGCGCTTGCGCACGTGCTGGCGCAACTCCTCTGCCAGCTCATCGGTGGCGCGGTACTGCTCGCTGAGCACCACGAAGGCCTTGACCAGTTCGGTGCGCTCCGGATCGGGCTTGCCCACCACCGCCGCTTCCACCACGGCCGGGTGTTCGATCAGTGCGCTTTCCACGTCGAACGGGCCGACCCGGTAGCCGGAGGTGGTGATCACATCGTCGCTGCGGCCCACGAAGCTGATGCTGCCGTCCTGGTTCAACTCCACGGTGTCGCCGCTTAAGTAGTAGTTGCCGACAAAGGCCTTGGTCGGCACCCCGGCGTAACCGGCGAACCAGCACATGGGCGACTGGCTGCGGTCGATGGCCAGAATCCCCGGCTGGCCGACGCCCAGTTCCTGGTAGTGCTCATCGAGCACCACGATGCGGTGGCCCGGCGAGGCGAAACCGGCGGCGCCGACATGCACCGGGTGCTCCAGGCCGTGGTGGTTGCACAGCACCATGCCCAGCTCGGTCTGGCCGTAGTGGTCGTGGATCACCACGCCCAGCTGTTCGGCGAACCAGCGGATGACTTCAGGGTTGAGCGGCTCGCCGGCGCTGCTGACGATACGCAGGCGGCCCTTGATCGAACGGGTGAACTGGTCGCCGCCAGCGATCAGCAGGCGGTAGGCAGTGGGCGAACCGGTGAGGTTGGTGATGCCGTACTTGTTGATCACCCGGCAGGTGCTTTCCAGGGTGAAGGGGCCATCGTAGAAGGTGATCGGGTGGCCCAGGCCCAGGGGCCCGGTGACGCCGAAGTAGATGCCGTAGGCCCAGCCCGGGTCGGCGACGTTCCAGAAGGCGTCTTCCGGGCGCAGGTCCACGGCGTCGCGGGTGTAGGCCTGGAACGCGATTATGGCCTTGAGCGGCACTTCCAGGGCTTTCGAGGGGCCGGTGGTGCCCGAGGTGAACATCAGCAGGAATGGGTCTTCGCCGGTCAGCAGCACGGGCTCGCACTGGGCCGGGTACTGTTCCAACTCGGCCCAGAAGCTGAAGTCACCGCGCACGATGCCCTGGCCCTTGGCGCCTGCGACCGTGACGATGGTCGGGCACTCGGCGACTTCCGCCAGCTTGGGCCGGTTCACCGCGTCGCTGACCACCAGCTTGGCCTTGGAGCTGTTGAGGCGGTGCTCGATGGCCTTGGGGCCGAAGGCGGTGAACAGCGGCTGGTACACCGCGCCAATGCGCCAGGTGGCCAGCACCGTGATCAAGAGTTCGACATTGCGTGGCAGCAGCCCGGCGACCTTGTCGCCCTTGCCGACCCCCTGGGCCAGGAAGAAGTTGGCCAGGCGCCCGGCCTTGTCCTGCAGTTCAGTGAAGGTGTAGCTGGCGCTGCTGCCGTCCCGGCCTTCCCAGAACAGCGCGATGCGCCCGGGCAAGGCATGCCGGTCGCAGCACTCGACACAGGCATTGAGGGCTGAGAGCGAGCCCGCCAGGGCCGACTCCATGGTGTGCTGATAATCGAATTCCTTGATAGCAGACAGGTAGTTGCGCATTGCCAGAATCCCTCACTGTTCTTATTAGGATGGGAACCTCATGAAAATCAGGGAAATACTGGCGCCAGAGCCCTCGCGGAACAATGGTCAAAGCTATCAAGTTGCGTGACCGGTTTGGCCAAGAGCACGCCCCGCCACGGTTGGCGGCGGCACCTGAAATTGCCGTAGAAGCTGGCTTGCCAGCGAAGGCATCGGCCCGGGCGGTGCAAGGCTTGCGGGCCCTTTCGCCGGCAAGCCGGCTCCTACGGGGGATGAGGGTTACCGTCTGTGTAGGAGCTGGCTTGCCAGCGAAGGCGTCGGCCCGGGCGGTGCAAGACTTGCGAGCCTCTTCGCCGGCAAGCCGGCTCCTACGGGGGGATGGGGTTACCGCCTGTGTAGGCGCTGGCTTGCCAGCGAAGGCGTCGGCCCGGGCGGTACAAGGCTTGCGGGCCTCTTCGCCGGCAAGCCGGCTCCTACGAGAGGTGCGGGTCGTTGAGGATCAGGCTGCGGTAATGCCCGGGGTTGGAACCGGACCATTTGCGAAAGGCCTTGTAGAACGAGCTAGTGTCGGCAAACCCCAGGCGCCCGGCAATCTCGGCAAAGCTGATCTGCGGCTCGGCCAGCCAGACAATCGCCAGTTCCTTGCGCACGCTGTCCTTGAGCGCCTGGTAGCTCTGGCCTTCTTCGGCCAGGCGCCGGCGCAGGGTCGAGGCGGACATGCACAGGCTCTGGGCCAGGCTTTCGCTCTCGGGCCACTGCTCCCCTGGCAGTTGCCGCAACTGCTGCTTGATGCGGCTGGCCAGGCTCTCGGGGTCGCGGTACTTGACCAGGATGTTGGCCGGGGCATGGGCCAGGAAGCGCTTGAGCTCTTCCTCGCTGCGCTTGATCGGCAGGTCCAGGCAGTCGGCGGCGATGATCATCCGTGTGCGTGGCCGCTCGAAACGCAGGTTGTCGGAGAACATCACCCGGTAGTCGTCGCAGAAATCCGGCTGCGGGCCGCGCAGCTCGATGGCCAGGATCGGAATGCGCCGGCCCGCCAGCCAGCAGGCCACGCCGTGGACAATCATCCAGTAGGTGAAGTAGGTAAAGGCCCGCCGCGGCTCGTGTTCATCCTCCAGCAGGACGATTTCCGCCAGGCTCTGCTGGTGCACCAGCTGCGCCGGCATGCGCTCGAACATCAGCGTCAGAAAGCCCAGCACCGAGTCCAGCCCGCTGGCCAGGGTCGGCTGGGCCATGGCCGAGCGGCAGAGAAAGGCCAGGCTGCCGGACTTCAGGCGGCGCGGGTCCATGCCGAAGAACTCATCGTCCAGGCGCCGCGCCAGCAGGCGCCAGAGCCGTGCATAGGCACTGGCCGGTACCCGCGCCGTGCCCTGCTGCAGGCCCGCCGGGTCGATGCCGACCTTGTGCAGCACTTCATCGGTGGCGGCGCCCGGGGCGCAGCTTTGCAGCAGTGCCTCGCGCACCAGTTGCATGGAGATGGTGTCTTTTTCCGACATCGCGGCCAACGGTTTACTCAATCCTGGGATGGCCATCTTAGGCAGTGACCGGGAAAAAGCCAGTGGGCTTTGGTCCCCCCCCTGCATGCCCTTTGCCACTCTCCGCCAGCCAGGGCCCGGTAGCAGCGGACTGCGTCCGATGTTCAGAAGTAAACCCGAGACCACGCTGAAATGGTCGCCACCAGGACAAGATAAATACCCATAAGGAAGTGATTTATCCCAAGAGTTGCTAGGAAAAGACTGAATGTAGCCAGGTCTGCATAAGCATCATTGAATGCGCAGCTATTAGGAATTAGTCTCGTTTGCGATTTGATCTCATCAAGCAAACGAGTGATTCCAATGAATAAAAAATCCCCACCTGCCTTGCCGCCACGCCACTTCCTGGCCTCCACCATCGGCTTCGCGATCGCCTCTGTACCAGGCGTTGGCGGCGCCGCAGAACAGCAGAAACCGCTGCAGCTGGACAGCATCAAGATCGAGACCGAAGAGCATCGCGGCTACAAGGTCGAGCGCTCGTCCTCCGCCAAATACGTCGCGCCTCTTCTGGATACCCCGCAAACCATTACCACGATCCCCTCCCAGGTGATCCAGGAGCAGCAGGCGCTGAACCTGCGCCAAGTGCTATCCAACGTCTCCGGCATCACCTTCAACGCCGGCGAAGGTGGCGGCGGCTCGGGAGACAGCATCAACATCCGCGGCTTTTCGGCCAACAGCAACCTACAGATCGACGGCCTGCGCGACAGCGCGCAAAGCAACCGTTCCGACACGTTCAACGTCGAACAGGTCGAGGTCATCAAGGGCCCCAACTCGGTATTCGGCGGTGCCGGCACCACTGGCGGCAGCATCAACGTGGCCAGCAAGCAGCCCAAGGACCAGGCTTTCACCCGTCTGGGCGGCAGTATTGGCAGCGACAACTACTACCGGTTGACCCTGGACGGCAACCAGCCGCTGGAAGGCGTCGGCACCAACAGTGCGCTGCGCATCAACCTCATGGGGCATCAGAACGATGTGCCCGACCGCGAGAAGATCGACCGCCAGCGCTGGGGCATTGCTCCGTCACTGCGGCTGGGTTTCAACGACACCACCCGCCTGACTCTCAGCGCTTTCCACCAAAGCGACGACAACCTTCCCGACTACGGCGTGCCGGCGCGCGACGGCAAGAGGCTGGCCGGCGTCAAGCGCGATGCCTACTTCGGCTGGAAGAACCTCGACAAGGAACAGATCGAGCAGAGCGCCTTCACCGCCAACTTCGAGCATGAGTTCAACAACTACCTGCGCCTGCAGAACTTGACGCGCTACAGCCACACCGCACGCGACACCATTGTCTCCGCGTCCCATACCAACACCAGCCGTGTCCCGCCGGGTCGCTACCTGCCGGCGGGCCCCCAGGCCTATGGGCGCGACGCTACCACCGAGATGTGGATCAACCAGAGCAACCTCATCGGCGATTTCGAGCTCGCCGGGATGCGCCATGATCTGACGGTGGGCCTGGAGCTGTCTCACGAAACCCTGGACCTGAAGACCTACAGTCACGGCCTGGGCAGCACCCTCTACCCGGCCCTCGGCTATGACCTGGGCCATCCACCCGGACGCTGGAATGGTCCGATCAGCAAGACCACCGGCGGCTACACCGAGACTCGCCTGACGGACCAGGCGCTGTACCTGTTCGACAACATCGCCCTGCATGAACAATGGGACCTCAACCTGGGCCTGCGCTATGACAAGATCCGCGGCAAGGCCGACAGCTACTCCGGGGCCCATGTGAAAACCTCGAAGCGCGCCTCCGATGACGCCAAGGCCAGCGCCCGCACGGGCCTGGTGTTCAAGCCAACCGAGAACGGGCGGATCTATGCCGCCTGGGGCAACTCCTTCAACCCCTCCGCCGAGAACCTCGCCTCGACCGGCAGCGGCCTCAACGCCAATACCGAGGAGCTGGCGCCGGAGAAGAACGAAACCTGGGAGCTGGGCACCAAGTGGGAACTGCTGGACAAGCGCCTGGAGCTGGACGCCGCGCTGTTTCGCGTGGAGAAGAGCAATGCCCGGGAAACCATGTCCGACGGTTCCACCCAACTGGCCGGCAAGAAGCGGGTACAGGGCGTCGAGCTGGGCCTCACGGGGCGTGTGACCGAGCATTGGAACCTGTTCGCCAACTACACCTTCCTCAACAGCGAGACCCTGAAGGCCGCGGACACCGCTTCCGGGATCGCCCGCAAGGGCCAAGCCCTGGGCAACACCCCACCGCGCTCGTTCAACCTCTGGACCACCTACGAATGGCCGGCTGGCTGGACCCTGGGTTACGGCACTCGTTATGTCAGCGAACGCAACGTCACCTCCAGCACCCAGGCCAAGCTGGACGCCTACTGGGTACACAACGCCATGCTCAGCTACAAGGTCAACCGCAATCTCGACCTGCAACTGAACGTCAATAACCTGTTCGACAAGGACTACGTGGAACGAGTACGCCAGCAGAGTGGCTCAACCGCCCGCTCCTCGGCCATCGAATACGGCGATGCACGCTCGGCGATCATGACAGCCAGCTATTCGTTCTGACCCACCCCTCCAGGCGAAGCCCTTTTGGCCAGGGCCTCGCCGCCGTTCTGCGCGGTTTTTCGCCCGGCAAGCCCGACCACGCAGCAAACCAATACGCAATTTTCTCGATTTTTTCCGGCAAGGCCGGACAAATCCTTGCCCAATGGCGGCTGGCGCCGGCCGAACGTTTTCAGTGCAGTGCAAAAAAGTATCGGTTTCAGTGTTATGGATGATTTGTCAGAGCGGTCGTTGAGGGCTGTAATCAGCCCACCTTCTTCCTCGGCAGAGGAAGACATAACAACAATAACCGTCCTTCTGCAGCCCTCACCGGCGCAGGACAGGAGTGAACGATGAAACCCTGCAGCAAAGCCCTGCTCCTCACCACCTGCATGACCCTCAGCAGCGTCACCCTTGGCGCCCAGACCCTGACCATCGCCACCGTCAACAACAGCGACATGATCCGCATGCAACGCCTGTCCAAGACCTTCGAGGCCGAGCACCCGGACATCAAGCTGAACTGGGTGGTGCTGGAAGAGAACGTGCTGCGCCAGCGCCTGACCACCGACATCGCCACCCAGGGCGGGCAATTCGACGTGCTCACCATCGGCATGTACGAAGCCGCACTCTGGGGCGCCAAGGGCTGGTTGCAACCGATGCAGGACCTGCCGGCCAGCTATGAGCTGGACGATGTCTTCCCTTCGGTGCGCGAGGGCCTGTCGATCAAGGGCACTCTCTACGCCCTGCCGTTCTACGCCGAAAGCTCCATGACCTACTACCGCACCGACCTGTTCAAGGAGGCCGGCCTGAGCATGCCCGAGCGGCCGACCTGGGAGCAGATCGGCGAATTCGCCGCCAAGCTCAACAAGCCCGACCAGGAGCAATACGGTCTGTGCCTGCGGGGCAAGGCCGGCTGGGGCGAAAACATGGCGCTGATCACTACCCTGGCCAACAGCTACGGGGCGCGCTGGTTCGATGAGAAGTGGCAGCCGGAGTTCACCGGGCCGGAATGGAAGAACGCCCTGACCTTCTATGTCGACAACATGAAGAAGTCCGGCCCGCCCGGGGCTTCGAGCAACGGTTTCAACGAAAACCTGGCGCTGTTCAACAGCGGCAAGTGCGCGATCTGGGTCGACGCCAGCGTGGCCGGCTCTTTCGTCACCGACAAGAGCCAGAGCAAGGTCGCCGACCATGTGGGCTTCACCTACGCGCCGCACCAGGTCACTGACAAGGGCAGCGCCTGGCTGTACTCATGGTCCCTGGCGATCCCCGCCAGTTCCAAGGCCAAGGACGCCGCCAAGACCTTCAGTGCCTGGGCCACTTCCAAGCAGTACGCCGCGTTGGTGGCCGAGAAGGATGGCATCGCCAATGTGCCGCCGGGCACCCGCGCCTCCACCTACAGCGAGGCCTACATGCAGGCCGCGCCGTTCGCCAGGGTCACCCTGGAATCGCTGAAGGTCGCCGACCCGAGCAAGCCCACCCTCAAGCCGGTGCCCTACGTCGGCATCCAACTGGTGACCATCCCCGAGTTCCAGGCCATTGGCACCCAGGTCGGCAAGTTGTTTTCCGCCGCCCTGATCGGCCAGACCACGGTGGACCAGGCCCTGGCGGCCGCGCAGCAGAGCACCGAACGGGAAATGAAACGCGCCGGCTACCCGAAATAACCCGGCTCTCCCTGTAGGAGCCGGCTTGCCGGCGAAGAGGCCCTTGAGTCTTGCGCAGTGTTCAAGGGCGCCTTCGCTGGCAAGCCAGCACCTACGGGCAGCCCGGCCGTGCCAGCGCCGTGTCGCGCCCCCTTGTACCCAACTGGTTGTGACCCTTATGAATACCTCGACTGCCAAGCTGCATGTGCAACCGCAGGCGGCGCCTCGCAAAAGCCGCCTGGCCAACCCCGGCTGGTTCCTGGTCAGCCCCTCGGTGGCGCTGTTGCTGCTGTGGATGATCGTGCCCCTGGGCATGACCCTGTACTTTTCAGTGATCCGCTACAACCTGCTGTACCCCGGCGAGAACCAGTTCGTCGGCCTGGAGAACTTCAGCTACTTCCTCAGTGATTCGGGCTTTGTGCCCGGGGCCACCAATACCCTGTTGCTGGTGGGCAGCGTACTGCTGATCAGCGTGGTGTTCGGGGTACTGATCAGCGCCCTGCTGGAGGCCAGCGAGTTCCTCGGCCGGGGCATCGTCCGGGTGCTGCTGATCTCGCCGTTCTTCATCATGCCCACGGTGGGCGCGCTGATCTGGAAGAACCTGATCTTCCACCCGGTGTCGGGGATCCTCGCCGCGCTGTGGAAACTGTTCGGCGCCCAGCCGGTGGACTGGCTGGCGCACTACCCGCTGCTGTCGATCATCGTCATCGTTTCCTGGCAGTGGCTGCCGTTCGCCATCCTGATCCTGATGACTGCCATGCAGTCCCTGGACCAGGAACAAAAGGAAGCCGCGCGCCTCGATGGTGCCGGGCCCATCGCCATCTTCTGGCACCTGACCCTGCCGCACCTGGCCCGGCCGATTGCCGTGGTGGTGATGATCGAGACCATCTTCCTGCTGTCAGTGTTCGCCGAGATCTTCACCACCACCAACGGTGGCCCGGGCTACGCCTCCACCAACCTGGCGTACCTGATCTACAACCAGGCCCTGGTGCAATTCGACGTCGGCATGGCTTCGGCCGGCGGGCTGATCGCCGTGGTCATCGCCAACATCGCCGCGATCATCCTGGTGCGGATGATCGGCAAAAACCTGACTGACCAGAGCTGAGGTGGCCGCCATGACCCTGCAACAATCCCGACGCCTGCAAAGCCTGCTACTGGGCACCCTGGCCTGGGCCATCGCGATCCTGATCTTCTTCCCGATCTTCTGGATGGTGCTGACCAGCTTCAAGAGCGAGATCGACGCCTTTGCCACGCCGCCGCAATTCATCTTCACGCCAACGCTCGAGAACTACCTGCACATCAACGAGCGCAGCAACTACCTGGCCTTCGCCTGGAACTCGGTGGTGATTTCCTTCAGCGCGACCGCCCTGTGCCTGCTGATCGCGGTGCCGGCGGCCTACTCCATGGCCTTCTTTGAAACCCGCAACACCAAGCGCACCCTGCTGTGGATGCTCTCCACCAAGATGCTGCCGCCGGTGGGCGTGCTGATGCCCATCTACCTGCTGGCCAAGAGTTTCGGCCTGCTGGATACGCGCATCGCGCTGATCGTGATCTACACCCTGATCAACCTGCCGATCGTGGTGTGGATGGTTTACACCTACTTCAAGGACATCCCCCGGGACATCCTCGAGGCCGCCCGCCTGGACGGCGCCACACTGGCCCAGGAAATGCTGCGGGTGCTGATGCCCATCGCCAAGGGTGGCCTGGCCTCCACTGCACTGCTATCGCTGATCCTGTGCTGGAACGAGGCCTTCTGGTCGCTGAACCTGACCTCTTCCAACGCCGCCCCGCTGACCGCGCTGATCGCCTCCTACTCCAGCCCCGAAGGGCTGTTCTGGGCCAAGCTCTCGGCGGTCTCGACCCTGGCCTGCGCGCCGATCCTGATCTTCGGCTGGATCAGCCAGAAGCAGTTGGTGCGCGGCCTGTCCTTTGGCGCGGTGAAGTAACTCTGAAATTGCGGAGACATCCCATGGCTCACCTGAAAATCAACAACCTGCAAAAAGGCTTCGAAGGCTTCGACATCATCAAGGGCATCGACCTTGAGGTGAACGACAAGGAGTTCGTGGTCTTCGTCGGCCCCTCGGGCTGCGGCAAGTCCACCCTGCTGCGGCTGATCGCCGGGCTGGAGGAAGTCAGCGGCGGCAGCATCGAGCTGGACGGTCGCGACATCACCGAAGTCAGCCCGGCCAAGCGCGACCTGGCCATGGTGTTCCAGACCTACGCCCTGTACCCGCACATGAGCGTGCGCAAGAACATGTCCTTCGCCCTGGACCTGGCGGGGGTCGATAAGGCCCTGGTGCAGCAAAAGGTCGACGAAGCGGCGCGCATCCTGGAACTGGGGCCGATGCTCGAACGCAAGCCCAAGCAACTGTCCGGCGGCCAGCGCCAGCGCGTGGCCATTGGCCGGGCCATTGTGCGCAACCCGAAGATCTTCCTGTTCGACGAGCCGCTGTCCAACCTCGATGCCGCCCTGCGGGTACAGATGCGCCTGGAACTGGCGCGCCTGCACAAGGAACTGCAGGCCACCATGATCTACGTGACCCACGACCAGGTGGAAGCCATGACCCTGGCAGACAAGGTGGTGGTGCTCAATGGTGGCCGGGTGGAACAGGTGGGCTCGCCCCTGGAGCTCTACCATCGCCCGGCCAACCTGTTTGTCGCAGGCTTTCTCGGCACGCCGAAGATGGGCTTTCTCAAGGGCCGTATCAGCCACGTCGACGGTCAGGGCTGCGAGGTCCAGCTGGATGCCGGGGCACGCCTGCGCCTGGAGCAGAGCGGTGCGCAACTGAGCCCGGGCAGCGAGGTGACCCTGGGCATCCGCCCCGAGCATCTGGAGCTGGGCGAGCCCGGCCCGGGCAGCCTGGCAGTCACCAGCGACGTGGCCGAGCGCCTGGGCAGCGACACCTTCTGCCATGTCCGCAGCAGTTGCGGTGAAGCCCTGACCCTGCGTATCCGCGGTGACCTGGCGAGCCGCTACGGCGAACAGCTGCACCTGCACCTGGCCCCCCAGCACTGCCATCTATTCGATGCCCTGGGGGTCGCCGTGTCCCGCCCCCTGCGCGCCGCCGCCTGATCCCAGAGAGCCCTGCATGAAACTCAAACGCTTGAACCTCAGCCAACTGCCGCCCCAGGTGCGGGTACCCGCCTACACCGTCACCGCCACCCGCCAGGGCATCGCGCACATTGGCGTCGGCGGCTTTCACCGGGCCCACCAGGCCTATTACACCGATGCCCTGATGAACCTGGGCCAGGGCCTGGACTGGAGCATCTGCGGGGTCGGCCTGCGCTCCGAAGACCGCCGCGCGCGGGACGATCTGGCCGGCCAGGACTACCTCTACACCCTGTACGAGCTGGGCGATGGCGACGACCACGAGGTGCGGGTGATCGGCGCCATCAGCCAGATGCTGCTGGCCGAGGACGACGCCCAGGCGCTGATCGACAAGCTGGCCAGCCCGGAGATCCGCATCGTCTCCCTGACCATCACCGAGGGCGGCTACTGCATCGACGACAGCACGGGCGAGTTCATGCTGCACCTGCCGCAGATCCAGCACGACCTGGCCCATCCGCAACAGCCGCGCACGGTATTCGGCTTTCTCTGCGCGGCCCTGGCCCTGCGCCGGGCCGCGGGGATCCCGGCCTTTACCCTGATGTCCTGTGACAACCTGCCCCACAACGGCGCGGTGACCCGCAAGGCGCTGCTGGCCTTCGCCGCCCGCCGCGACGCCGACCTGCATGACTGGATCGAGCGCCACGTGAGCTTTCCCAACGCCATGGTCGACCGCATCACTCCCATGACCAGCACCGCCCACCGCCTGCAACTGCACGATGAGCACGGCATCGACGATGCCTGGCCGGTCGTCTGCGAGCCCTTTGTGCAGTGGGTCCTGGAAGACAAGTTCTGCAATGGCCGGCCGGCCTGGGAACAGGTCGGCGTGCAGTTCACCGACGACGTCACGCCCTATGAAGAGATGAAGATCAAGCTGCTCAACGGCAGCCACCTGGCCCTGACCTACCTGGGCTTTCTCAAGGGCTACCGCTTCGTCCACGAAACCATGAACGACCCGCTGTTCGTCGCCTACATGCGCGCCTACATGGACCTGGACGTAACCCCGCAACTGGCGCCGGTACCGGGCATCGACCTGGCGGCCTACAAGGACACCCTGGTCCAGCGCTTCTCCAACCAGGCGATCGCCGATCAACTGGAGCGGGTGTGCAGCGACGGTTCGTCGAAGTTTCCCAAGTTCACCGTACCTACCATCAACCGGCTGATCGCCGATGGCCGTGATACTGAGCGTGCGGCCCTGGTGGTGGCGGCCTGGGCCCTGTACCTCAAGGGCGTGGACGAGAATGGCCTGAGCTACCGGGTTCCCGATCCGCGGGCCGAGTTCTGCCAGGCCCTGGTGGCCGACGATACCTTGCTGACCCAGCGTTTGCTGGCGGTGGAAGAAATCTTCGGCTCGGCGATTCCCCATTCCAGCGCGTTTGTCGATGCTTTCGAGCGCTGCTTCAACAGCTTGCGCGAACATGGCGTGAGCAAGACGCTGGAGCGATTGTTGGCCAGGCCCGTGTAGCCGCTGCCGCAGGCTGCGAACGGCCTGGGCGGTACTGCGTCGAAGAAGATGCGGCGATTACAAGGACGCTGCAGGTTCGGCTGCAGATCGCCAGGCAAGGACCTGCGGGCCTTCGCGCAGCCTCGCCTCAGGCTCGGCAGCGGCTACAGCTCGACAATAATCACCCACACCAGGAGCGACGATGACTCAACCCGCGCTTTTTCTCGGCCTCGACTGCGGCACCCAGGGCACCAAGGCGCTGATCCTCGACAGCCGGAGCGGCACCGTCCTGGGCCGGGGCGCTGCGCCCCACAGCCTGATCAGCGGCGCCAATGGCTGCCGCGAACAGGATCCCGCGCAGTGGCTGCAAGCCTGCACCAGCGCCACCCGGCAGGCCTTGCAGGCGGCCGGGGTGGATGGCCGGCAGGTGCTCGGTGTCGGGGTTTGCGGCCAGCAGCACGGTCTGGTGCTGCTGGATGACCAGGGCCAGGTGCTGCGCCCAGCCAAGCTGTGGTGCGATACCCAAAGCAGCGCCGAAAACCAGCGCCTGCTGGACTGGCTGGGGGGCACCCAGGGCTCACTGGAACGCCTGGGGCTGGCCATTGCCCCGGGCTACACGGTGTCAAAACTACTCTGGACCCGGGAGCAGCACCCGGAACTGTTCCAGCGCATTGCGCATATCCTGCTGCCCCACGACTACCTCAATTTCTGGCTGACCGGGCGCTGCTGCAGCGAGTACGGCGATGCCTCGGGCAGCGGCTATTTCGATGTGCGCAGGCGCGACTGGGACCGCGCCCTGCTGGCCCATATCGACCCCAGCGGGCGCCTGGAGCGGGCCTTGCCGCCGTTGCTCGAAGCGCACCAGCCTGTGGGCCGGATCCTTGCGCCGGTCGCCCGGCAACTGGGGATCAGCGCGGATGCCTGGGTGGCCAGCGGCGGTGGCGACAACATGCTGGGGGCCATCGGCACCGGCAATATCCAGCCCGGAATCATCACCATGAGCCTGGGCTCCTCCGGCACCGTGTATGCCTACGCCGAGCGCCCGCTGATCAGCCCCGAGCCTTCGGTGGCGACCTTCTGTTCGTCCAGCGGTGGCTGGCTGCCGCTGATCTGCACCATGAACCTGACCAACGCCACCACCCTGGTGCGCGAACTGCTGGGCCTGGACCTTGCCGCTTTCAACCAGCGCCTGGAGCAGGCCCCCATCGGGGCCGAGGGGCTGTGCCTGCTGCCGTTCTTCAACGGCGAGCGAGTGCCCGCCCTGCCCCAGGCCCAGGGCAGCCTGCACGGCATGACCCTGGACAACCTGACCCCGGCCAACCTGTGCCGCGCGGTGGTGGAAGGCACCACCTTCGGTTTGCGCTACGGCCTCGACCTGTTGCGCGCAGCGGGCCTGCACAGCCAGAGCATCCGGCTGATCGGCGGCGGTGCGAAAAGTCTGCTGTGGCGGCAGATGGTCGCCGATATCATGCATGCCCCGGTGATCTGCCCCCGCGAGGCCGAAGCCGCCGCATTGGGCGCGGCGATCCAGGCAGCCTGGTGCCATGGCCGGCTGGATGATCCGGACCTGGACCTGCAACAACTCTGCGAGCGCTGCGTGCGCCTCGACCCGGGCAGCGAAACCCAGCCCCGGGCCGAACACGTGGCGGCCTACGAACCGGTGTACCAGCGCTATCGACAGCAACTGGCAAGCCTTTGAAGAGCGAATGACTATGTATCTGGTGTGTGGCGAAGCGCTGTTCGACTTTTTCAGCGCGGATGAGGCCGGGGCCCCGGCCAGTAAAGTGGCGTTCCAGGCGATCGCCGGGGGCTCGCCGTTCAACGTGGCAGTGGGCCTGCGCCGCCTGGGCGTCGATGTCGCCCTGCTGGCCGGGCTGTCCCGGGACTACCTGGGCCAGCGCCTGCGGCGGGTGCTGGAAAACGAAGGCGTGGATACCCGCTACCTGCGGGAATTCGACGCCCCCACCACCCTGGCCATGGTGGCCGTGGGCGCCGATGGCTCGCCCCACTACAGCTTTCGCGGCGAGGGCTGTGCCGATCGCCAGTTGCAAGAAGAGCACCTGCCGCAGCTCGACGCACAGGTGCGCGGGCTGCATATCGGCTCGTTTGCCCTGGTGGTGCAGCCGATTGCCGATACCTTGCTGGCCCTGGTGCGCCGTGAGCGGGGGCAGCGGCTGATCAGCCTGGACCCCAACGTACGGCTCAACCCGCAGCCGGATATCCAGCTGTGGCGCCAGCGCATCGCCGAACTGGCCGGCCATGCCGACCTGATCAAGGTCAGCGACGAAGACCTGGCCCAGCTCTACCCCGGGCAGGCGCCCGAAATGCTGATCCGGGGTTGGCTGCAAGGCAATGCCCGGCTGGTGTTCCTGACCCGTGGCAGCCAGGGCGCGACGGTGTTCAGCCGTGGGCATGGCAGCTGGTCGGTGGACGCGCCCCGGGTGGAGGTTGCCGACACCGTGGGCGCCGGAGATACCTTCCAGGCCGCGCTGATCACCTGGCTGACCGAACAGGGCCTGGATTCCCCCCAGGGCCTTGAACAGCTCGATCGCGAACAGACCGACGCCCTGCTGCGTTTCGCCGTCAACGCCGCGGCCCAGACCTGCACCCGCACCGGCCCGGACCTGCCGTACCGGCATCAACTCCCGTAGCCGCCGGCTTGCCGGCGAAGAGGCCCGCAAGCCTTGCGCAATTGCGGCGACCGCCTTCGCTGGCCAGCCAGCTTCTACCAGAGTCGTCGGTCAGAGCAGCGAGAAGTTGTAGCTGACGATCAGGCGGGTTTCGTCCATGTCGCGGGCGATCTTCTGGTAGTTGCTGCGGTAGGTGGCGTTGCGCAGGCGCAGGCTCACGTCCTTGAAGGTGCCGCTCTGCACCACGTACTTGAGCTCGCTGTCGCGCTCCCATTCGCGGCCTTCGCGCAGGCTGCCCGGGACCTTGATGTGGTCGCCGCTGACGTAGCGGGTCAGGAAGCTCAAGCCGTTGAGGCCAATGGCCTTGAAGTCATAGTCATAGCGCAGTTGCCAGGAACGCTCCTGGATCGCAGCGAAGTCGTTGACCTGCACATAGTTCACCAGGTACGGGTTGCTGCCATCCAGGTAAGGCATGGAGTTGTCGCCGTACATGCGCTGCCAGCCGGCACTGAACACGTGCCCGGCCACGCTGTAGCCGAGCATGGTGCTCAGGGCGCGGTTGTCGATGCCGCCGGCGCGCTCGGCGCCGGTGTCGGCACTCTTGAGCAGGCGCAGGTCGCCTTTGAGCACGCCGGGCCCCAAGGGCTGGTTGGCCAGCAGGCCGACAAAATGCTGACGGTAGATGTCTTCCAGCTCGGCGTAGTGGTACTGGCCGGTCAGGCGATCGTTGAACTTGTAGTCCACCCCATAGGTGTCGAAGTGATCCGCCGTGGTGTTGCAGGCGTAGCGCTTGTTCTTGCAGTGCACGCGGATATCCTGGGCATCGCTGGAGTCCCGCGCGGTGTAGCGGTTCAAGCGGGCCGCGGTCAGGGTCAGGTCCTTGACCTCCCGGGAAGTCAGCACCGCGCCGTTGAACATGGTGGGCAGCAGGCGCCCGTCGTTGTACTTGAGCAGTGGCAGGTCCGGCAACTGGGCGCCGTACTTGAATACCGTCTGCGAGACCCGGACCTTGGCGGTCAACCCCAGCTTGGCGTACTGGTCCGCCGAGCCCCGCGGGTCGTGACCGCTGGAGGGCAGCAGGCCGCTGTTGCTGCGGTCGGGGCTGGAGTCGAGCTTGATCCCCAGCATGCCCAGGGCGTCCAGGCCGAAACCCACGGTGCCCTCGGTGTAGCCCGATTGCAGGTTGAGAATAAAGCCCTGGGCCGATTCTTCACGCTTGGATGCGCCCTGGTCGGTGCTGGTGTGGCCGTCGCGAAAGTCCCGGTTGAAGTAGATCGTGCGCGATTCCAGCTTGGCGCTGCTGTCTTCGAAAAAACCCGCCGCATTGGCCAGAGGGGCAAAACCCGCGCACAGCACGGCAGCGCCGAGGCCCAGCAATGGGCACGGATTGAGTAAGGGGAAAGGGGGACGCATGAACAGGCTCCAGCAGCAAATCAGTGACGCGAGGTAAAGAAAAAGACCCAGGTGAAATTCATCCAGCGAATCTGTGATCGCCAGCTGAATTGATTGAATCAATGAAGACCGGCAATGATGGCAGATAGCCCCTACCCTCCCAACCCGACTTTAGTCTGACGCCCGCCTGGTCATAACCGGCGCTACCCGTCCCGCCTTGCCAGCCATATCTTTGAAAAAACCGATCAATTTCAACAGTTTTCAAGCTGCAGAAAAGCGTCAAAAAAACTGTCCGACTGCTCAGCTTCACCTTCGGAACCCAGGATGCCGTAGCAGGTAATGTCAAAAAGGCATTAGCTTTTCGTCTCACCGCACTACCGTTCGTCGGTTTTTTCAGTCATTTATTAACAAAAACCAACTATTTGACGCTTTCCATGATGACCATCATGAAGACGCTTAACTAATTGTTTTTAAACATTATTTTATTCATCGAAAAATAAACAAAACACAGCTGTCATTTATGTAACACGGAAAAACGTCAATTAAACGTCTCTACGTTATGGTAGTGTCAAAAAAAGAGCGTGATAGCGGCAATGTGCCATACGCCTTTTCAGAAGGTGAGAACCACCCTCACCCCAACCCTCATCATGGACGAGGTCGTTCCCTTGGAAGTCAGCGTTTTTGGTACTGGCTATGTTGGCCTGGTGCAAGCAGTTGCCCTGGCCGATGTCGGGCATAACGTGGTCTGTGTCGATATCGACAGCCACAAGATCGCCCAGCTGCAACGTTCTATTCCGCCGATTCACGAGCCGGGCCTGGCGACCCTGATCGAAGAGAATCAAAAGGCCGGCCGATTGCACTTCACCACCCAGGCCAGCGATGCAGTGGGCCACGGCAAGGTGATTTTCATCGCGGTCGGCACTCCCTCCAACGAAGACGGCTCCGCCGACCTCGACCATGTCCTGGCGGTGGCGCGCAACATTGCCTGCCTGATGTTCAGCGACAAGACCCTGGTGATCAAATCCACGGTGCCGGTGGGCACCGCCGATCTGGTGATCGAGACCGTCGCCGAACAACTGGCAGACCTGGGCAAATCCGAACTGCGGGTGCACGTGGTCTCCAACCCGGAGTTCCTCAAGGAAGGCTCGGCCGTGGCCGACTGCATGCGCCCGGACCGGATCATCGTCGGTTGCGCCGACGACCTGCCCCGCCAGCAGTTGAGCGAGCTATACGCGCCCTTCAACCACAACCATGACCGCCTGATGTTCATGGACAACCGCAGCGCCGAGCTGGTCAAGTACGCGGCCAACGCGATGCTCGCCACCCGCATCAGCTTCATGAACGAGATGGCCAACCTGGCGGAACGCCTGGGGGTGGACATCAATGCCGTGCGCAAGGGCATCGGTGCCGACCCGCGCATTGGCTACCACTTCATCTACCCCGGCGCCGGCTTCGGCGGCTCGTGCTTCCCCAAGGACCTGCGGGCGCTGATCCACACCGCAGAAAGCCACGGGCTGGAACCGCACATGCTCAAGACCGTGCGCGACGTCAATGAGCAGCAGCGCCATGTGCTGTTTCGCAAGCTCAAGGCGCACCTGGGGGACAACCTGCAGGGCAAGGTCATCGCGCTCTGGGGCCTGGCCTTCAAGCCCAACACCGACGACATGCGCGAAGCCACCAGCCGCTACCTGATGCAGGCACTGTGGGAGGTCGGGGCCAAGGTCCAGGCCTACGACCCGGAAGCCATGACCGAATGCCGGCGCCTGTACGGCTACCGCGATGACCTGCAACTGTGCGCCACCCGTGACGACACCCTGCAAGGCGCCGACGCGCTGGTGATCTGCACCGAATGGAAGGCCTTTCGCGTGGTGGACTTCACGCTGCTGCGCGAGACCCTCAGGGATCGCCTGGTGGTCGACGGCCGCAACCTCTACAACCCGCAACAGGCAGCGGATGCCGGCCTGCATTACCTGAGCATCGGCCTGCCCTACCGTGTACCGGAGGCATTGCGCGCATGAATATCCTGATCACCGGGGCCGCCGGATTCATCGGCGCCCATACCGCACTGCGTTTGCTCAAGGATGGGCACCAGGTCACCGGGCTGGATAATTTCAACGACTACTACGACCCCCAGCTCAAGCGCGACCGGGTGCGCTGGGTGGAACGCCAGGTAGGGCACTTTCCCCTGCAGCGCCTGGACCTGGCCGACAGCGAGGGCCTGGAACGGCTGTTCGCCGAAGTACGGCCCCAGGTGGTGATCAACCTCGCCGCCCAGGCCGGGGTGCGCTATTCCCTGGAAAACCCCAAGGCCTACCTGGACAGCAACCTCAGCGGTTTCCTCAACCTGCTGGAGATGTGCCGGCGCTACCCGGTGCAACACCTGATCTACGCCTCGTCCAGTTCGGTGTACGGGGCCAACCAGCAGACCCCGTACAAGGTCAGTGACAACGTCGACCACCCGCTGTCGCTGTATGCGGCCAGCAAGAAAGCCAACGAGCTGATGGCCCATAGCTACAGCCACCTGTTCGGCGTGCCCGCCACCGGCCTGCGCTTCTTCACGGTGTACGGCCCCTGGGGCCGACCGGACATGTCGCCGATCCTGTTCGCCGACGCCATCAGCCAGGGCCGGCCGCTGAAACTGTTCAACTACGGCATGCACCAGCGCGACTTCACCTACATCGACGACATCGTCGAATCCCTGGTGCGCCTGCTGGGCAAGCCGCCAGTGCGCGATCCGCTGTGGGACCGGGAACAGCCGGACCCGTCCACCAGCATGGCGCCCTGGCGCCTGTTCAACATCGGCGGCCAGCGCCCGGTGGAGCTCAAGGACTACGTGGCGACCCTGGAAAAACTCCTCGGCCACAAGGCCCAGGTGGAATACCTGCCGCTGCAGCCCGGCGATGTGCTCAACACCTGCGCGGATGTCAGCGCCCTGGAAAACCTCACCGGTTTCGGCCCCCAGGTGCCCCTGGAGGAAGGCCTGCGCGAGTTCGTCCAGTGGTACCTGAGCTACTACCCGGGCGCGGCGTCCTGAGCCGCGACAGCCGAACGTTTTTACCCAACCCCTGCAATGGAAGTATTCCCGGTGGATATGGATAGACCTCTCTCAGCGCCCACAACCGAGGTGCCCGCCCCGCTGCACATCGACCGGCGCAACGACCCGTTCCGGCGCAAGGTCCAGGCCGCCATCGACCTGCAACAGCACGGCTGGATCACCGGCCGCGACGGCGGGCGGCCCTGGACCCTGTCGCGCAGCAAGCGCCTGACCTCGGCGCTTTTGGCCGCGGTGCTGCTGGTGCTGCTGTCGCCGGTGCTGCTGGTCGTGGCCTTGCTGATCAAGCTCACCAGCCCCGGCCCGGTGTTCTTCGTGCAGTTGCGCACCGGTTTTCGCGGCCGGCGCTTCGGCATGTACAAGTTCCGCACCATGGTGGTCAACGCCGAGGCCCTGAAGGATTCGGTGCGCCACCTGAACAAGCACGGCGCCGACTCGGTGGATTTCAAGATCGACCGCGACCCGCGGATCACTGGAATCGGCGGTTTCCTGCGCCGTACCAGCCTCGACGAGCTGCCCAACCTGATCAACGTGGTGCTCGGCCAGATGCGCATCGTCGGCCCGCGCCCCACCTCGTTCCATGCCCAGACCTACAAGGAACACCACCTCGGCCGCCTGAGCATCTACCCGGGGATCACCGGCCTGTGGCAGGTATCCGGGCGCAGCGACGTGGATTTCGACGGCCGCGTGACCCTCGACATGACCTACATCTTCCAGCAGAGCCCCTGGCTCGACCTGAAGATCCTGATCAAAACCCCTTTCAAGGTCCTCAATGGCCACGGAGCAAGTTGAAATGGCGGCAGCAACCTTTGCCAGTCTGAAGATCCAGAGCCCCAGCGAAAGCAACCTGGCGGTGACCGTACTCGACCAGGAACTGCGGGTCATCCTGCTGACCGCGGCCAACCGCAACAGCGGCGTCACCAGCAGCAGCCTGAGCATGGCCAACGAACTGGCGCGCACCAGCCGCGGCCGGGTGCTGGTGGTGGACACCAGCCTCTCGGACAGCAGCCTGACCCGGCGCCTGGCCCTGGATGAGCGGCCCGGCTTCCTCGACCTGGCACTGGCCGAAACCCCGCCGCCCCTGGCCTCGTGCATCGAGAGCAGCGACGCGGTGAATTTCGACTTCCTGCCCCTGGGCCGCCGCCAGCAGTACAGCGAGCGCCTGACCCCGGAACTGCTGCGCGAACTGCTGCAGGCCCTGGCCGAGGAATACCGCTTCGTGATCATCGACGGCGACCCGGTCTACAGCAGCGGCGACATCCTCACCCTGGCCACCCAGGTCGACGGCGTGGTGCTGGTGGTGCGCAGCGAGGAAACCCGCTGGGAAGTGGCCCAGGCCGCCGCCCAGCGCCTGATCCAGGCCGAGGCCAAGTTGATCGGCAGCGTGTTCAACGCCCGCAAGTACTACATGCCCAAGTGGGTTTATGACCGTCTCTGACCGGCACAAGGACCGTGTAACCATGAACAAGCCAAGACTTTCCCTGCTGAGCCTGTCACTGCTGCTGGCCCTGGGCGGCTGCGTCAATCGCGAGCCGCAGCAGATGCCGGTGCAGATCCTCAGCGCCCCGGCCGACCAGGCACAGCTCACCGAGGTGGTGCCCATCGAGCAGGTGCTGCGGCCCCAGGACGTGCTGGACGTGATCTTCCATATCGGCACCACCAGCCAGCAGCGCTACCTCGTGCAGCCTGGCGACCAGGTGGATGTGACCTTCCTCACCGCTCCGGAACTGGGCGGCAGCAAACTGGTGCTGCCCGACGGCAGCATCGACATGCCCTACGTGGGCAATATCCAGGTCGCCGGGCTCTCCGCCGAACAGGCGCGCCAGGTCCTGGAAACCCAATACGCCAAGGTGCTGAAGAAGCCGCAGATCAACTTTTCGATCTCCCACGCCATGGCCCAGCTGGACAACCTGCGCACCAGCCTGACCAACCCGGCCACCGGGCTTAGCCGCGAGATCGTCGTGGGCTCCGACGGCCGCGCCAGTTTCCCGCTGCTGGGCAGCCTGTCGTTGCAGGGCAAGAGCCTCAGCGAGCTGCAGACCCTGGTCAACCAGCGCTATGCCAAGGAGGTGGGCTCGGTGAGCGTCGATGTGCTGCTCAAGACCACCGCCTCCAACGAGGTGTTCGTCATGGGCGAAGTCGGCCAGCCCGGAGCCTACCCGATCCGCCGGCCGATCTCGGTGCTTGAGGCCCTGACCCTGGCCAAGGGGGCCGGCCCCACTGCACGCCTGGATTCGGTGGTGATCATGCGGCGCAAGGGCAACCAGGTCGAAGCCCGGGTCTACGACGCCGACGCGGCGCTGGACGGCAAGGCCCTGCAATTCGCCTACCTGCAGCCCGACGACATGCTCTATGTGCCCAAGACCCGCCTGGCCAAGGCCGGCGCCCTGAGCAAGCAGCTGGCGGACGTGATCATGTTCCAGGGTGTCGGGTTCAGCTTCGGCTACCGCGTCGACAACAAAGAAACGAACAACAACTGAGTTCCCTCTTGATGACCAAGATCGAAAACTACCTGCACGAGTTCCTGCTCGTGTTCTTTGTCAATCGGCGCCTGATCAAACGGGTGTTCCTGGGTTTCGCGGTGATCGCCCTGCTGCTGCCCCTGGTGCTCAAGCAGAGCTTCGAGATCACTGCCGAAGTCATCGTGCAGTCCAAGAAACTCTCGCAGACCGACGCCAACACCGTGCTCGCCCCGGACTCCGACAAGTTCATCCCACCGTCGCTGGCGGACATGGAGACCGAGAGCAACATCCTGCGTTCACCCACGCTGATCCGCGACACCATCGACCAGTTGCGCCGCGAGGGCCAGTTCGGCGGCAGCGAGGGCCTGTTGACCCGGCTGATCGTCAAGCCGATCCGCAATGGCCTGATCGACCCCCTGCGCAACCATGTGATCAACCCGGTACGCGGTTTCTTCGGCCTGGCCGTGGACCCGGTGCGCGATACCAGCCTGGATGCCTTCACCGACCAGGCGGTCAAGGACCTGAAGATCGGCACCCTGCCCGGCTCCAACGTGATCTCCATCGTCTACGCCAGCCCCAACGCCGCCGAAGGCACGCGCTTTGTCGAGCGCCTGCTGGCCAACTACCTGAAGAACCGCCAGGACCTGCAATCCAACGAACTGCCCGAAGCCTTCTACGAACAGAAGAAGGCCCAGTACCAGTCGCGCCTGGATGACCTGGAAGGCAAGCGCCAGGCCCTGCTGGAAGCGGCCCACGCCTCCGATCCCAAGGAAGAGATCACCTTCCGCCTGAACGCCATCAACACCGAAGAGCAATCGCTCAACGGCTACCGCGACCAGGCCCTGGAGAACCAGCGCCGCCTGGATTACCTGCAGAAGAACCTGGCTGCCGCGCGCAAGGCCGGCCTCACCGACTACACCTTCCCCTTCGCCTTCGCCAACACCGTGGACAACGTTGCCTACGAAGACCGCGAGATCAAGCAACTGGGCGAACAGCTGACCAACCTGGTGAGCCAGTACGGCACCACCGCCGACACCTACCGCGCCGACAGCGTGCCCATGCAGCAGCAGCGCGAGCAGATCGTGCGGGCCCGGGCGCAGTTCCTCAAGGTGGTGGAAAACCGCGTGCGCGAGCGCAGCAGCGACTTGCAGATCACCCAGTCGGTGATCGCCCAGAAGACCGCGCGGATCAACGACTACAAGGCGCGGGTGCGCGACCTGCAAGAGGTCCTGAGCAAACTGCGCCAGCTGGACACTGAAATCGATGCCTTGCACAAAGCCTTCTTCACCTACACCCAGCGCTACGAAGAGAGCCGTGGCGAGCGCCTGATCAGTGGCGAGCTGTCCAACGCGCGGGTCCTGAGCCAGCCTTACGAACCCAGCGAAGCGGCGTTCCCCAAGCCGATGCTGATCATTCCCCTGGGCCTGCTCACCGGCCTGCTGCTGGCCATTGCCCTGGGCTATGTCTACGAGTTCTTCGACCATCGCTTCAAGCACCCGGCCCAGGTCAGTGATCACCTCGGCCTGCCGGTGCTGATGGTGCTCAACGCGGTCGAGCAGCCCCAGGTCAACCCGTACCCGCGCTGGACCTGGCGCTGGGCCTGGCATTGGGCCAAACAGTGAGCGACCTGAGCATGGCCGCGCAGCCTATCGTGCACCTGATCCACAGCGGCGGTTTCTACGGTGCCGAGCGCATGCTGCTGGATCATTGCCTGGGCACCCCGGGGCAGCATCGGGTGGTGTTCATCAATGCCCCCGACACGTTGCTGCAGCGTTTCGCCGAGGCCGGCGTGGCGAGCCACAACTGCCACTGCCTGCAGGAACTGCTGGCGCACCTGCGGCAACAGCCGGGGCTGCTCAACGCACACAACTTCAAGGCCCAGGTGTTTGCCTGGGTCTGCGCCCGGCGCCTGCGCCTGCCCCTGGTCATGACCCAGCACGGCTTCACCCCGCGCAGCCTGAAACAGAAGTTCTACACCTGGCTCAGCCTGCGCCTGTGCCGCAGCCGCCGGGTGCGCCGGGTAGCCTGCGTGGCCCAGAGCATTGCCCTGCTGCACCTGGAGGCGGGGGTCGCCGAGGGCAAGCTGCGGGTGATCCCCAACGGCCTGCCGGAGCCGGCCCTGGAACTGCCGGCGAGCCTGGACGGGCCGCCGCTGCGCGAGCCCGAAGTACGCCGCGACGAAATGGAACCCTTGGTGGGTTTCGTCGGGCGCCTGAGCGCGGAAAAAGGCCCGGACCTGTTTCTCGATGCGCTGATCGACCTGTGCCAGCAGCGCCCTGCGCTCAAGGCCGTGCTGCTGGGCGATGGTGAACAGAACCAGGCCCTGCGCGAGCGCATCAACGAAGCCGGGTTGGCCACGCGCATCCTGCTGCCGGGCTATCAGAACGACATGCAGCCCTGGCTCAAGCGCCTGAATGTGCTGGTACTGAGTTCACGCACCGAAGGCACACCGATGATCCTGCTCGAAGCCATGCAGGCCGGCACCCCGGTGGTGGCCTTTGCCGTGGGCGGGATTCCCGATGTGCTGCAGCACCGGCACAACGGCCTGCTGGCCAAGCCCCTGGACAGTGCCGGGCTGGGGCGCTGCATCGGCCAGTTGCTGGACGACCCGATACTGGCCGGGGAGCTGGCCAAGGCCGCCCAGGTCACCCAGCGCAAGCACTATCACTTGCCCACCCTGGCTCGCCGCTGGGATGAGCTGTACCGCGTCGCCAGAGAGAGCTCCCGAGTATGATCGCCGCTCCGTTCCTGGGTTTGCTGCTGGGCCTGGCCGCACTGTTGCTGCTGGCCAGCCCCTGGCCGTTTCTTGCGCCGCTGGTGGTGGTCGGGCTGTTCGGCCTGGCGCTGCTGTACCGGCGCCCGGGCTGGGGCCTGCTGGGGATCTGCGCCCTGGTGCCCTTCGAAGGCCTGTTCAAGGACAGCGCGTTCTCCGGGGCCAAGCTGCTGGGCGCCTCGCTGATCCTGATCATGCTATTCAAGCTGTTGCTGCGGCAGATCCCCGACACCCGCCTGCGCAGCAATCTGTGGCGGGCCCTGGGGCCATTCCTGCTGTGCCTGCTGCTGAGCATGCTGTACAGCGAGAACCTGCTGGTGTCCCTGGACAGCCTGCGGGAGCTGGCAGTGGGCCTGGTGCTGTTCTTCGTCACCCTGCTGATTGCCCGGGAAGTCAACCTGCTGATGCTCTGCCGCCTGCTGGCGGTGAGCGTGGCCATCACCTGTGTGATCGCCCTGGTATCGGCCAAGTACCAGGTGGGCGGCCGGGCCATCGGCCTGTTGCAGGATGCCAACTACTTCGCCCTGCTGATCGCCATGGCGGTGCCGCCGGCGATCTTCCTCGCCCTGCGTTCGCCCCATTGGCCGGTGCGGCTGTTCTGGGTCGGCATCAGCCTGACCCTGATGGCCGGGATGACCAAGACCGACTCGCGCTCGGGCCTGCTGGTGGTGCTGTTCACCATTGCCATCGGCGTCTGGCACTACCGCGACCGGCTCAAGGGGCTGCGGCCCAAGCACCTGGGCTTCGCCATGTTCGCCGTGGCCATCGTCATTCCCCTGGGCATTGCCGTGCTGCCGGCGGAGTACGTGGCGCGGATCCAGTCCCTGAGCATGCTCAAGTCCGGCGCGCACTCGGCGGACACCTCCCTGGGCCGGCGCACCTCCTACCTCGTGGTGGGCGGCCAGATGATCCGCCAGAACCCGCTGCTGGGCTCGGGCCTGGGGACCTTCCCGATCCACTACGCGCAGACCGGCTTTGCCAGCAGCTTCTCGGAAAACATGAACGAGCCGGACCTGTTCCGCCGGGCCCACAACACCTACCTGGAGCTGTTCAGCGAGCTGGGCATTCCCGGCGGCCTGAGCTTCGTGGCGCTGATGCTGATGGGCCTGCGCAACTTCGAACGGGCGCGCCAGGGCTTTCTTGCCCGGGGCCAGCGCGAACAGGCCGATATCGCCACCCACCTGGGCCTGAGCCTGTTGGCCATGGCGGTGTTCCTGCTGTTTCTCAGCGCGCCGAACCACAAGTACCTGTGGATCTTCCTCGCCCTGTCCAGCGTCCTGCGCCTGCAGGCCGAAGACGCTCCCGTGCCGCGCCCGGCCCCGGCCTGACAACGCCGCGTGTAGCCACTGCCCCGGGCTGCGACAAGGCCCGAAGGGCCTTCTGGCCCCCAGGAGCAGCACCGACAGAACAGCAACACCGCGCCCTCACCCGGCGCCCACGACAACAACGCAATCTGGCCAAGGGAGGCAAAGATGCAAAGGATCAGCGTGATCGTGCCCATGTACAACGAGGCGCGTCACATCACCCGCACCCTGGACAGCGTGCTGCGCGCCGCCCGGGCGGCGACCCTGGACTGCGAACTGATAGTGGTGGACAACGGCTCCACCGATCAGGGGCCGCAACGGGCCCGGGAGCTGGGCGCGCGGGTGCTGCTGTGCCCGGGCATCGGCATCGGCGCCCTGCGTAACCGCGGTGCGGCGGTGGCCACCGGCGATAGCCTGGCGTTCCTCGACGCCGACATCGAAGTGCCCGGCAATTGGCTGCAGCTCTGGCAGCAGGCCCAGGCCGAGCGGCGTGCCGAGGTCTTCGCCCTGGACTGCGCGGCACCCGCCAGCGCCCCCTGGTTCGCCCGGGCCTGGCAGCGCCGCAGCCTGGCCGGCGATCCGCAACCCCGGCTACTGCCGTGGATGCCCACCCCCAACCTGTGCCTGCAGCGGGCCTGGTTCGAACGGGTCGGCGGCTTCAACGAGCAGTTGCGCACCGGCGAGGACAAGGATTTCGGCCTGCGCCTGCACGCTGCCGGCGCCCGCCAGTTGAGCCTGCCCCAGCCCCAGGTGCTGCATTGGGGCTACGAGGCCAGCTGGGCCGAATGGGCCGGCAAGGAACGCTGGCGCCAGGGCAGCCACGTGCAATTGCTCAAAGGCAGCGGCTTCAGCCTGCGCCTGTTGCGCTTTCCCCTGTTGTGCCTGGCCTGCGCCCTGCTCAGCCTCGTGGCGTTGCTGTGCCTGCTCGCGGGCCTGCCCGGCGCCGCGGGCCTGTGCCTGCTGCTGGGGGCGCTGGCGCCCCTGGCCCTGGCCGTGCGCCAGGGCCTGCGCCAACGCGACCCGCTGTTCGTCCTGCAACTCTGGCTGCTGCACTGGGTGCGCCTGCACCTGGGCGCCCTGGCCCTGGTGCAGGCCCTGTTCAACCGTTCTGCCGAGAGACCTGACCGTGGCTAAAATACTTTTCTGGCTGTGCCTGCTACTGCCTTTCTATGCCTGGGTCGGCTACCCCCTGCTGCTGGCCCTGCTCAGCCTGTTCGTCAGGCCGCGGCCGGTGCAGGAAGGCGCGCCGCTGTCGGTCAGCGTGATCATCGCCGCGCACAACGAAGGCCCGCACATCGAGCACAAGCTGCGCACCCTGTTGCAGCAGGACTACCCGGCCACCGACTTGCAGATCATCCTCGCCAGCGACGGTTCCAGCGACGACACCGTGGCCACGGCCCTGGGCGTGCGCGACTCACGGATCGTGGTCCTGGACCTGCCTCGGGTGGGCAAGGCCGGGGCACTGAACGCCGCGGTGGAACTGGCGCGCAACGATATCCTGGTGTTCACCGACGCCGATAACCAGTGGTCCCACGACACCCTGGGCAAGCTGCTGGCGCCCTTGGCCGACCCGCAGGTGGGGGCCTGTGGCGGGCACATGATCATCCCCGACCCCGGGCACAACCTGAGCCTGGGAGACAGCCTGTACCGGCACTACGAGGCCTGGTTGCGCCAGGCGGAAAACCGCACCGGCTGCATGGTCTCCGCCGACGGCGCGCTGCTGGCCCTGCGCCGCGAACTGTTCCAGCGGATTCCGGCCGAGGTCAACGATGACTTCTTCATCAGCACCTGCGCCCCGGTGGCCGGCAAGCGGATCGTCTATGTCGAGGAGGCCCAGGTGCTGGACCAGGGCGTGGACGAAGCCGGCAAGCAGTACCGGCGGCGCCTGCGGGTCACCGTCGGCGGCCTGCAGAGCCTGGCCCAGCGCCGCGAGCTGATGAACCCACTGCGCCACGGCGCCTACGCCATCGCCCTGATCAGCCACAAGCTGATCCGCCGCCTGGCCCCGGTGCTGTTGCTGCCACTGCTGGTCAGCAGCCTGCTGCTGTGGAATGCCGGCGCCTTCTACAGCCTGGCCCTGCTGGCCCAGGTGCTGGGTTACGGCGCCGGGATCATGGGCCTGCTGGACCGCCGCGGGCGCCTGCCCAAGGTGTTTCGCCTGGCCGGTTTCGTACTGGTGACAATGGCCGGCATGAGCATGGGCCTCTGGCAATTTCTCCGCGGGCAGCGCTATGCCCTGTGGAACCCACAACAGAACCGCTGACATGAACCTCAAACTCAACCTCAAGCGCCTGCTGGGCAACGCCTACTTGCACAGCGTTGGCCGCGCCCGCCTCAGCGAAGCCGGGGTGGTGCTGATGCTGCACCGGGTGCTGGCCGACGAGCAGGCCGCCCGCCGGCCGCACCGGGCGCCACTGTGCGTCGGCCAGCGCCAGTTCGAGCACCTGCTGCGCTGGCTGCGGCGGCATTTCGACTGTGTGCCGCTCAATCACCTGCTGCAATACCCCGGCGGTGACCGGCCGCGCCTGGCCCTGACCTTCGATGACGGCTGGCGCGACAACGCCGAGGTGGCCTACCCGCTGCTGGAGCGCTACGAGGTGCCGGCGAGCATCTTCCTCTCCACCGACTTCATCGGCAGCGCCCAGGGCTTCTGGTGGGAGTCCATCGGCGAAACGCTCTGGCTGCGGCCCGCAAGCGCCGCGGCCCGGCCGCTGCTGGAACAGTTGCAGGCGCTGCAACTGGCACCTGCGGCCGAACTGTTGCAGCCGGGTGACAGCGACGCCCGCAGCCGGCTCCTGGGGCGCTACCTGCAACGCTTGAAGCCCCTGCCCGGGCCCACCCTCCAGGCCCTGGCCGACAGTTGCCCCAACGAGCACGGCCCCCACAGCCTGGACTGGGCCCAAGTGCAGCGCCTGGAGCGTTCGGCGCTGGTGCGCTTCGGGCCCCACGGCGCCAGCCATGCCATTCTCACCGGCCTTGACGAGGCCGCGCTGAAAGCGGATCTGCAACGCTCCCATCAGGCGTTGCAGAACCATTGCCAGGCGCCGCTGGGGGTCTATTGCTACCCCAATGGCGACCACAATGCCCAGGTGCGCGCCGCCGTCGCCGGGCTGGGTTATCGCTACGCCCTGGGCACCCGCCCCGGGCTGATCGAGGCCAGTGGCAACCCGCTCCTGGCCTTGCCACGCATCGACGTCAGCCACGCCAGCGCCGCCCGCCCCGGCTTGCTGGCCTGGCGCCTGCTGCAGGGAGCCCGGGCATGAAGCGCGGCGGCTACCTCTGGCACCTGGCCCTGAGCATGGGCACGCGCCTGGCGATGATCGGCCTGCGGCTGCTGCGCAACGTGCTGCTGGCTCGCTTGCTGGGCCCGGCGGATCGCGGCCTGTTCGCCCTGCTCAGCACCCTGCCGGACCTGATTGCCGCCCTGACCAGTGGCGGGCTGAACACCGCGGTCGGCTATGAAGCCGCGCGCCAGCGGCCCATGGGCCTGCTACTGACCCAGGTGCTGGTCTACGGCTGCCTGCTGGCCAGCCTGCTGACCCTGGCCGGGCTGGCATTGATGAACACCCTGGGCAGCCAGTGGGAACTGAGCCTGCAACTGGGGGACCTGGCCTGGCTGTTGTTGCTGGCGGTGCCCATCACCGTGCTCAAGAGCGGCCTGCTGACCCTGCACAACGCCGATGGCCGGGTCGAAGCCTTCAATGCCCTGCGCCTGCTGGAATCCCTGGTGCCGCTGCTGCTGTTCGTCGGCCTGTGGTGGATCTGGCGCGACCAGCCGCTGTCGGCGGCCCTGGTCAGCTGGCTGGGGGGCACCTTGCTGGTGGTGGTGGTTGGCTGGTGCTGGTTGCGACGCTTCCACGACCTGGGCCTGCGCTGGCAGGCCGGGGAACAGGGCAAGCTGCTGCGCTACAGCGCCCAGAGCCACCCCGGGGTGCTGTCGCAACAATTGATGCTGCGTTCGGACTACCTGTTCATCGGTGCCCTGCTCGACCCCGCGGCCCTGGGCTGGTACGCCATGGCCAGCGCCGCCGCCGAGCTGCTGCTGATCATTCCCGAGGCGGTGACCACGCCACTGATGAAGCGCCTGCTGCAACAGGGGTCGGGCATCGAGCAACTGACCGCCCTGGCCCTGCGCCTGACCGCCACGGTGATGCTCGGCGCCTGCCTGTGCATGGCGCTGATCGGCCAGTGGTTGATTGTCACCCTGTTCGGCACCGACTACGCCCCGGCCTACGGTGCCCTGCTGGCCTTGCTGCCCGGGCTGTTCGGCCTGTGCTACGCGAGCATCCTGCGCCTGGACCTCTTGGGCAAGCAGCGCCCCGGCACGCTGTCGCTGCTGCTGGCCGGTGGCGCCCTGTTGAACCTGGCGCTCAATGCGCTGCTGATCCCGTCGCTGGGCATCGTCGGCGCCGGCCTGGCCTCGTCCATCGCCTACCTCGCGGTGAGCCTGGCCATGCTCGGCCTGTATTGCCACCTCAGCGGTGTGGCCTGGTACCGCACCCTGATCCTGTTACCTGGAGACATCGTCTACGTGCGCCAGTTATTGCGCCCTAAGGAAAGGCTTCAATGAAACCCTGTTCCCTGCTCGCCCTGATGCTGATCTCGGCGGCCACTGCCCTGCACGCCGCGCCCCTGCAATGGGGCGATATCCGCGACGGCAGCCTGTACCTGCAAGCCGAGGCCGGCGACACCCTGCACCTGCGCTGGAGCCCGGCCTGGCAGAGCGACGCCAACCAGGAGCAGCTGTACCTGCTGCGCCCGGACGGCCAGTTGCTGCAACAGCTGGAGATTCGCGCCGACCAACCCTACGGCCAGCGGGAAGTCCAACTGCCCGCGGCCCAGGGCGACTACCGGCTGCAGGTACCGGGCTACAGCTTTCGCAACTTCAAGGTCAGCCACGACAGCGCCACCCTGGCCCAGTTCGAACCGGCCAAGGTGCATTTCAGCGCCGACGTGCCCAGTGGCGTGGAGCTGTATTTTCGCGTGGCCGCCGGAGAGCAGGCGGTACTGGCGGGCAAGTATTACGGTGGGGTCAGCGTGCTCCAGGCCACGCGCCTGAGTGACCACCAGTTGCTGCGCCTGAAGCTGGTGGAGCACCCGCAGTACGGTCAGTTCGACCAGATCCAACTGCCGGTGGCCCAGCAGGACGAGGTCTGGCGCCTGTCCCTGGGCGGCTCGGGCAAGGTGGCGTTCTGGCTCGACGGCACCGCCAACCTGTTCGCCCAGGACCTGCGCCAGTTGCACCCGCTGCAATGGACACCGGGCCGGGTCGAGCTGAACCTCAAGCCGCAGATGCGCGGCCCGAGCCCGCACCTGGGGATCGCCCTGCCCTATGCCCAGCCGCCGCAGTCGACCTTTGAACTGCTGCGGGCCCTGGGGCCGCGGGCGGCCAACTTCTACAGCTTCGTCGATGTGATCCAGCAGGAACCCCAGCGCGAGCTGGGCTTTCGCCGGCTGTACCGCGAAACGTTCAAGATCGACCGCGACATCACCCTGCTGGCGGGCACCGGGCGCCGGGCGGTGCTGGCAGCCGACAGCCAGAGCTTCGCCGGCCTCGACGCCTGGCTGGCGGACAGCGTGCGCCTGGGCAACCAGGGCCTGCACTACCTGGCGTTCGCCGACGAACCCAACCTCAACTACCCCAGCTACGCCGTGTTCGCCAGCTACTTCGGGCGCATGCTGGAGCACGTCAAGGCCAACCCCGAGGCCCGGGCCGCAGGTGTGCGCATTGCCATGCCGGTCAGTTCGCGGCTGCTGGACGGGCCGTTTCGCATCGGTGCCGGGCAGCGCCGCGGCATCGACTGGGCGCGCCAGTTGCTGGAGGCCCACGGCGCCGATATCGACGCCATGGCCTGGCACGAGTGGATGGTCCGCGACCTGCTGGCCACCCGCCGCTACCGCGCCAGCGTGCGCGCCGCCGCCGACCTGGTGGGCCTGGATGACCTGGGCCGGCCGCGCAAGGCGCTGTTGCTGAGCCAGACCAATATCTCCAGCGGCCCGGACCTGAGCCCCTATCAGCAGGACACTCACTACGCCGCCCTGTGGTGGATGTCGGTGGTGGCCAATGCCTCCCAGGACGGCCTGCTGGACATGCTCAACTGGTTCCAGGCCGCCGATGAGCCCGAGTACCCCAAGGGCATGCTGGCCCAGCACGACGCCCAGCGCTTCAGCCTGAAGCCGGTGGCCGTGGCCCAGCAATTCATCCAGCGGCACTGGCTGGGGCAGGTCCAGGCGCTGGACAACCCGGCCTTCGAGGTGGATGCCCTGGCACTGCGCGATGGCCCGCGCCACAGCCTGCTGGGCGTGACCAAGACCCCGCGCGCACAAACCATCGACCTGGACGGCGCCGAGCAGATCTGCCAGGCCGGCCCGAGCCTGGAACTGCTCGGCGCCGACGGGCACAGCCGCTCCGCCGCCGTGCAGTGCAGCAATGGCCGGGCCCAGTTGCAGGTGCCCGGTGAAACCCTGTTTGCCTTGACCTGGAAAACCCTATGAGTCGCTTGACCGGCCTGTTGGCCAGAATCCGCCGCAAGGGCCTGCGTGGCAGCCTGCGGGTGCTGCGTGAACGCTTCTTCTATTACCACTGGGAACTGCTGACCCTGGAACGCTCCCTGGCCTTGCCGGTGCCCTGCCCCATCAACCCCGGCCGCTGGCCCCAGGTGCCCATCACCCGCGAGCTGCTGCCGGCCTTCGACAAGTACTTCAAGGCACAACTGCCGGCCATTCGCGGCCTGCTGGACAAAGGCAGCCGCGGCAGCGCACACCTGGATGAAGACGGCAACGTGATGATGATGGTGTGGATCAGTGAGCGCGATTACTACGACGACCAGTTGTACCGCTGCTGGATGCGCATCCCGCCGGGCTGCCTGTATCAGTTCGCCGGAGAGTGCGCGGTGCCATATCGCGGCTCGGGGGTGGTGATCCTGGCGCAGAAGCTGCTTTGGGACGAATACCGCGAGCGCGGCTTCAAGGCCACCCGGGCCCTGGTCAACGTGCGCAACGAGCCGGCGCTGAAGATGCACATGCGCCTGGGGTTCCAGGAAGTGGGTGAATCCCTGCATGTCTACTGCCTGTTGCGCTGCCTGCACTTCCACCGCCGCCGGCCCTACCACCAGACACGCCTGCACCACCTGCGCCGCGGGCGCCTGGCACAGCAGCCCAGCGGTTCCAGCCCTATCGACAAGGAACGTTCGTGAGCCTGCGTTGGCAATGGTGCGCCAGCCTCTGCACCCAGGACTTTCCCGTGGCGGCCTATGAGCAACTGCGCCAGCAAGTGCCACAGGCCACGCCGTTCAATCGCTTGAGCTGGCTGCAGGGGGCGGAACGGGCCCTGGATCACCGGCACTTGCAGATCCTCCTGGGCTGGCACGGCCAGCGCCTGGTGCTCTGCCTGCCGCTGACCCTGGGCCGCGAAACCCGGGCCGGCCTGCGCCTGCAGGTGGTACGCCACCTGGGGCATCCGCTGAGCGACCGCCTGGCGCTGCTGGTCGCGGACCCGGCGCAAGGCGCCATGCCCGAGGTGCTGGAGCAGATCCGCCGGCAACTGCCCCATGACTTGCTGCAACTTCATGAACTGGTGGACGCCGAGGGCCTGCTGGCGCCCTGGCGCCGGGCCAGCTGGTACAGCGAACAGGCCCTGAGCTGCCGGGCGCCGGAACACCTGATTGTCGACAGCGACCGCGAGGAAGCCACCGGCACCTTGCGCTACGAGCTGCGCCGGGCGAAGAAACGCTGCGCGGAAATCGACGCTCGGGTGATCCGCATGGCGCCCCAGGCCGGCGGCATGGACGGGGTGCTGGAGATGCTCCGCGAGGTGGAACAGGCCAGTTGGAAAGGCGCAGACGGGCTGGGGATCTTCTCCGGGGAGCTGCGCTGGCAATGGATGGCCAGCGCCCTGCGCGGCCTGGCCGCCGAAGGTTGTGTGCGGGTGGTGATGCTGGAACACCAGGGCCGTTGCATCAGCTATCGCCTCGGCCTGCTGGAGCGCGGCCGCCTGTACGACTACAACATCGCCTTCCTGGCGCAATACAAGAACCTGGGTAGCGGCCGGCTGCTGCTGGATGAGTGGATCCGCTGGGGGCTGGACGAAGGCTGGCAGTGGGTCGATGCCTCGCGGGTCAGCCTCAGCCGCTCCAGCCATCAGTTGCATGAACGCATGAGCGGCCTGGTGGAACACCAGCGCTGGAGCTTCTATTCCTGGCGCCCGCGAGCGCTGCTGGCCGGTACCGCCGAACGCATCTGGCAGTGGCTCAAGCCGCGCCTCAAGGCCTGGCGCGAACGGCGCCAGGCCAACACCGTACAAGGATCCCGCCCATGAACCGCCCCCTGACTGCCGCCCGGGCCCACCGGGTCATCGTCAATGCCGACGACTTCGGTCTCGACCTGGACTACAACCAGCTGACCCTGCGCGCCTTCAAGCGAGGGGTGATCAGCTCGGCGACCCTGATGGCCAACATGCCGGCGTTCAACGACGCCTGTGAACTGACCCAGCAGCACGGTTTGCTGGGACGCATCGGCCTGCATTTCAACCTCACCTACGGCGCGCCACTGAGCCCGGCGATGCGCCACCAGCCGTTGTTCTGTGACCCTCAGGGGCAGTTCGACCTGAACCTGCGGCGCTCGGCCCTGCGCCTGCCGGCCGCGGCGGCCGAGGCAGTGCGAGAGGAGTTGCAGGCCCAGTGGCAGCGCTGTGTCGATCAGGGCGTGCGGCCCAGCCATATCGACTCCCACCAGCACGTGCACAACCTGTGGCCGGTGGCAGCCATCGTCGCTCGCTTCGCCGCGCAGCAAGGGGTGCCGGTGCGCCTGGCGCGCAATGTGGGGGGCAACATCGGGCCAATCAAGCGGTTGTTCAAGAGCGCGCTCAACCTGCGTATCCGCTGGTTGTGCGGGGCCGGGGCCCAGAGCGTGTGCACGCCCAGGGACCTGCTGGAAGGTTTTCGCCCGCCCGGCGTGATTGAAGTGGTGGCCCACCCGACCCAGCTGGCCGAGGGTGATTTCGGTGACGATTACCTGCCGGCGCAGCAGTCTCTGGAGCAACTGCTGCAACAGGCATTGCCCGGGTATCAACGCATTGCCTACAGCGAGCTGTAAAAAACATTAGCTCCCTATGCAATTTAATCGGCAATTAATCCGTCAGGCTAAAAGTGTCATTGACCGCGCTAGTTCAGAACAATCTGAAGCGCTGCGCGGCAAGTTCTAACGCCTGATTGGCGCGGAACTGACGTAGCCTGCATCGGAGAATTGCCATGAACCTGCGTATCGGTTTGACTGCCACCGCCCTGCTGTTGAGTGCCCTCAGTGGCCTGGCCCAGGCAGACAGCACCACCGCCGTGCCCTACCACTATGGAATGCCGCTGCATGTGGGCAAAGTGATCTCGATGACCGAACCTGCGACCCAGGAGTGCAAAGTGATCACCGCCGACATGAAGTTCATCGACAACCAGGGCAAGCCCGAGGAAATCACCTACAGAAAGATGTCGGATGCGTGCACCACCGATAATTGAGGCTGTGCAACACGCTCACACGGGGCCGCGCTGCGGCCCCTCATCACGCCCGGTGCCGATCGGCAAGCCGGGTTTCGCGGCGGCCTGGCGGCCCCCCTGTTGAATTCCCTACTCCCGAAGGCGCCTAGAATGCACGCCGCAGAGGGGCAACCTGGCGAGGGTTGTGCGCCAGGTCGTAGCGCAATTCGGCAATCAGCTCGTTGATTTCCCGACAGCCGTTGAGCTGCGAGGCGTCGATGCCGGTAACCACCAGGTCGACCCGGTCGGTTTGATGGTCGCCGAAGACCTTCACGGTCATCGACAGGTCGGGGCTTAGGGTGCATTGGCAGCGTTTGGGCAGAAAGCTGCTTTCAATGATATTTCGCAGTTCAAGGGCAGATAGAAACATGGCGACTCTCTCCTTTGTTCGAGACGGCCAATCAATAGGCAAACAACCTGACAACAATGACGTCCGTGTTCGGTAGTGATCCGGGCCCGGTCTTGATCCTTGCAGACGGAGCCAAGCTACAGACTAAGCCGCTTTCCCGAGGCTGCTAAATTCGATTTCGCTCTGAGCACCGGGTTTTTTCGCTTGGTTGGCTGCCAGCCCATACCGGCCGCCGGCCTATCCCTCCATTTGCGTGCAACTGGTCTTGTTTCAAGGTTTTGCTCAATCGCGGGCCTGATTGATAAGGCAGCAGGAAACGTGCCTGGCCGGCAGCGCCACAGGGCCCTGCGAAATCGGCACGCGGCGCACGAGCAGCCGTGCAAAGTGCAAGAAAGCAGGCAGTTGGCCTTGCAAAATGCCCTGCTACCCAGGACGTTTGCATTGCGCCTCGGGCGCCGGTCAGAATGCCCGGGCCGGACTTTCCCCAAGGCGCCCACTCAAACGGGTGTATCGCGCTTTCAATCAGCCAGGAGGCTTCATGCGTCTGCTCCCCCTTGCCAGCGTCACCCTGCTTTCGGCTCTCTGCGCCCAGGCCTTTGCCGCCAAGCTCGAAGACACCGCACCCTACCCCAAGGCCGAAGACGGCTTCACCCGCCAGGTCATCCACCTGCCCAAGCAACAGCACGAAGACCGCTACAAGGTCGAGATCCTCGCCGGCAAGACCCTCACCGTGGACTGCAACCTGCAGCGCCTGGGCGGCAAACTGCTAGAGAAGAACCTCGAAGGCTGGGGTTATCCCTACTACCGCCTGGACCAGGTCAGCGGCCCGATAAGTACGCGGATGGCCTGCCCCGACGGCAAGACCCGCGAGGATTTCGTCCCGGTGACCGGTGACGGCTTCGTCTTGCGCTACAACAGCAAGCTGCCGATCGTGATCTACGCGCCCAAGGACGTGGAAGTGCGCTACCGCCTGTGGAGCGCCGCGGACAAGACAGAAAACGCCCGCCAGGAATAAGCCATCCCCCCAGCCGGAGTGCCTCCCTTGATTACCTGCCATGTCAAATACGTGATCGACCCCTACCAACTGGCCGAGTTCGAAGCCTACTCCAAGGCCTGGATCGCGGTGGTGAAGCGGCTGGGCGGCACCCACCACGGCTATTTCCTGCCCTCCGAAGGTGCCAGCAACATCGCCTACTGCCTGTTCAGCTTTCCTTCCCTGGCGGACTACGAAGCCTACCGCCAGAGCGCCCTCAGTGACCCGGAAAGCGTGGCCCTGGTAGCGGCGGTGGTGCAAAAGCGCTTCATCCTCAGCTACGAACGCAGCTTCATGCGCCCTCTGCTGTCGTAGGAGCCGGCTTGCCGGTGAAGCTTGTCGCTGCGCAGGGCGCCTTCGCTGGCAAGCCAGCTCCTACAGCAGGCAGGTACACCGTGCACGCCCCCGTAGGAGCCGGCTTGCCGGCGAAGAGGCCCGAAAGGTTTGCATCGCCGCGCAGGGCGCCTTCGCTGGCAAGCCAGCTCCTACAACAGGCAGGTACACCGTGCACGCCCCCCGTAGGAGCCGGCTTGCCGGCGAATGGCCCTTGAGGTTTGCATCGCTGCGTAGGACGCCTTCGCTGGCAAGCCAGCTCCTGCAGCAGGCAGGTACACCGTGCATGCCCCCGTAGGAGCCGGCTTGCCGGCGAATGGGCCCGAAAGGTTTGCATCGCTGTGCAGGACGCCCTCGCTGGCAGGTCTGTTCCTACAAGGCGGCGTTGCTCAGGGCGGCGCGTTCGGCGACGTGGCGCAAGCTGTCAAAGTTGATGTTGGCGCCCGAGTCGATCGCCACCAGGGTCTGGCCGCGGACGCCGCTTTGCGCCACGTATTCCTTGATGCCCGCCACCGCCAGGGCGCCCGAGGGCTCGGTGATGGAGCGGGTATCGTCGTAGATGTCCTTGATCGCCGCACACAGCTGGTCATTGCTGACGCTGATCACTTGATCCACGTGATGCCGGCAGATCTGGAAACCATGCTCACCGATCTGTGCCACCGCGACACCGTCGGCAAAGGTTCCCACTTCAGGCAGCACCACCCGCTGCCCTGCCGCCAGGGCCTGTTGCAGACAGTTGGATTGTTCGGACTCGACACCAACGATGCGGATCTGTGGCCGTAGGTATTTGACATAGGCGGCGATCCCGGCGATCAGCCCGCCACCGCCGACCGGAACGAAGATCGCGTCCAGTTCGCCCTGCTGCTGGCGCAGGATCTCCATGGCCACGGTGCCTTGCCCGGCAATCACATGGGGATCATCAAAGGGTGAAACAAAGGTACTGCCGGTGCGTTGGGCCAGATCCAGGGCATGCTCCAGGGCGAAGGGAAAGCTCTGGCCATGCAGGATCGCCTCGGCGCCGCGGCTGCGCACCCCCAGCACCTTGAGTTCCGGGGTGCTGGCGGGCATCACGATGCTTGCCTTGATCCCCAGTTCCCGCGCCGCCAGCGCCACGCCCTGGGCATGATTGCCGGCGGACGCGGTGACCACTCCGCGCAGCTTCTGCTCCGGGGTGAGGTGCGCCAGGCGGTTGTAGGCGCCACGGATCTTGAAGGAAAAGGTCGGTTGCAGGTCTTCGCGCTTGAGCAGGATCTGATTGCCCAGCCGCTCGGACAGCGCCGGCGCCGCCTGCAACGGCGTACGGATCGCCAGGTCGTAGACCGGCGCCGCAAGAATCATCTTCACATAGCGCTCCAGCAACGCCATGTCGGCACTGGGCTGGGGGGTGGCAGAACGGCTGGGGCGACTCATGGTGGATCTCCTGGCTGTGTACGAAGCCCGGGAGACAGAGAGAAAAAACCCGCCTCCAGGGCGGGTTGGGTGCAGTCGTCAGCAAGCCCGCCAATAAGGAATGGCGGTAATAATGCTTGGCTGGGAACGATATGCAGGGAAAGTCATGGGCTGGAAATTACTCGCGCCAGCAGGCTCCGGTCAACGCTTTTTTCCCGGCCTCCTTGAACGGCGACGTCTGCCATTGGGCACCGTGGCTTGAAGCCAAATATGCGAAACATATATGATTCGTATATTTCCTCAAGGGAGGCCCCCATGGGCATCGTCAAGATCTCCGATGAACTGCACGAGCAGATCCGCGTGGCCAGCGCCGCCATGGACCGCTCGATCAATGCCCAGGCCGAGTTCTGGATGAAGATCGGCCTGCTGGCCGAACTCAACCCTCACCTGGCCTACAACGACCTGATCAACAAGCTGTTGCTGAACAAACCCGACCTGCTCAGGGGGCGCGCATGACCCAGGCCCTGATCAAGACCCCGGAACAACTGGCGCTGATGCGCGAAGCCGGGCGGCTGCTGGCCCAGGTGTTCACCTATCTCGACGGTTTTGTCGCCCCCGGCCTGTCCACCCTGGAGCTGGACGCCGCGGTGGAACACCTGATCCGCCATGAACTCAAGGCGCGCCCGGCCAGCAAGGGCCAGTACAACTACCCCTACTGCATCAACACCTCGATCAACGAGGTGGTGTGCCACGGCATGCCCCACCCCAAGGCCGTGCTCAAGGACGGTGACATCATCAATATCGACATCACCCTGGAGAAGAACGGCTACATCGCCGACTCCAGCAAGATGTACCTGATCGGCACTGTCGGGCCCAAGGCCCGGCGCCTGGTGGACACCACCTTCGAGGCCATGTGGGCGGCGATCAAGGTGGTGCGCCCCGGCGCCCGGCTGGGCGATATCGGCCATGCCATCCAGGCCCATGCCGAAGCCAAGGGCTACAGCGTGGTCCGTGAATACTGCGGCCATGGCATCGGCCGGCAGATGCACGAAGAGCCGCAAATCCTCCACTTCGGTCGCCCCGGTACCGGCCTGGAGCTGCGCGAGGGCATGGTCTTCACCATCGAGCCGATGCTCAACCAGGGCAGCGCCCGGGTCCGCGGGCTCAAGGATGGCTGGACCGTGGTCACCCGCGACAACGGCCTCTCGGCCCAGTGGGAACACACGGTGGCGGTGACCCGGGACGGCTTCGAGGTGCTGACCCTGCAACCGCAATGAAGGCCCCTACCAGGCCTGGCCGCGCCGCTTGAGCTCCAGGCGGCGGACAAACTCCTCCAGCACCAGGGCATAGAGATCGTCCTGCAGGTAGGCATCCTCGATGCCGGCGTCGAGGTTGGGGTTGTCGTTGACCTCGATCACCACCACCTTGTCGCCGGACTGCTTGAGATCGACGCCGTACAGGCCGTCGCCGATCAGGTTGGCGGTCTTCACCGCCAGATCCACCACCGCCCGGGGCGCTTCGTGGATCGCCAGGGTGCGGCACTCGCCGTTGATGTCCTGGCCCTTGGCCTTGTGGTTGTAGATCTGCCAATGGCCCTTGGACATGAAGTACTGGCAGGCAAAGATCGGTTTGCGATTGAGCACGCCGATGCGCCAGTCGTACTCGGTGTAGAAGAACTCCTGGGCCAGCAGCAGTACCGAGTGTTCGAACAGCTCGGCGGTGGCTTCCATCAAGGCCTGCTGGCTCTCGACCTTGATCACTCCGCGGGAAAAACAGCCGTCGGGGATCTTCAGCACCAGGGGAAAACCCAGGCGCTCGCCGACGCGTTCGAAATCCTGCGGTCGCTCCTTGTAGAGAATCTCGGTGGCGGGCATGCCCAGTTGATGGCCCTTGAGCAGGTCGCTGAGGTAGACCTTGTTGGTGCAGCGCAGGATCGACGCCGGGTCGTCCATCACCACCAGCCCTTCGCTCTCGGCCTTCTTGGCAAAACGGTAGGTGTGGTTGTCGACGCTGGTGGTCTCGCGGATCAGCAGCGCGTCATATTCGGCCAGCCGCGAATAGTCCTTCTTCTCGATCAGTTCCACATCGATGCCCAGGCCCTTGCCCACGCGAATGAAACTCTCCAGCGCCCGAGGGTTGGAAGGCGGCAGCAGTTCCTGGGGATCATGGAGAATGGCCAAGTCATAACGGGCCACTTGCCGGGAGCGCGGAACCCGCCAGACCTTGCGGCTGAAACTGTCCAGGGAGTTGGCGAACTGATCTTCCTGATCTTCGCGCAACTTATGCAACGCCCCCGACTTTACGCCTTCGATGTGCCAACTGTTAGTTCGCTTGAAATCAACTAACAGGATCGGACAAGGGAAGAGTTCAAACAATTGCCGAGCCAATTCCTGCAAGGGCTCTATATGAGTTCGACCGAAGTAAAGGGTCAGCGTAAAGCCTTCGGTATCGCGGTAAAGATGATTGCTCAGGGCCTTTTCCAGGCTCTTGTCGAGATCGTCCAGGGCCAACCCGTAAAGCGCCTTGCGGGTCAGTTCGCTGATGGTGCGCACCGAGGGAATCACCCGGTGGCCGCGGGCTTCAGCCAATAGCGAGCAATAGTAGCCATGCCCCAGGTACTTGTAGCTGCGGCACAGGTTGATCACCTGGACGCGCTTGCCGGGCGCGCTTTCGCGGCTGTGTTCGAGGTACTCCTGGGCCGTGAGGATGTCGTCGCTGGGAAAGTACGAGGCCCAGTCTTCCTTGCGTTCGACAATAATGATTACCTGGCTTGAGGTTTTGTCCAGCCGGGCAATATTAGTTGAGGAAGTGATTGTCGCCGGCAAACTTTGCCCGGATACTTCTCGCCAATGACCTTGTACCGCTGACATAAAGTTCGCTCTCGCTGAAGAACCTGACCCTTTCTATTAAGCACGAACTTTTTTTGAAGTCTCGTTTCATTACGCAACTTTTACGGCGGTCATATGGATCTTGTCTTTCGCACTGCAACCCTCGAGGACTTGCCGGCGCTGGTGGCGCTGGAAGAGCAATGTTTCACCAGCGACCGGCTGACCCCGCGCAGCTTCCAGTGGATGATCAGCCGCGCCCATGGGCAGCTGCTGGTGGCCGAACAGCAGGCGCAGGTGCTCGGGTATGCCCTGGTGCTGTTTCATCGCGGCACCTCCCTGGCGCGCCTGTATTCCCTGGCCATCGCCGAAAGCGCCCGGGGCCTGGGGCTGGGCAAGCGCCTGCTGCAACGCATGGAGGCCTGTGCCCTGGCCCATGACTGCGCCTACCTGCGCCTGGAGGTACGCACCGACAACCCTGCGGCCATCGCCTTGTACGAGCGCAACGGCTACCGGCGCTTCGCCCTGGTCCCCGACTATTACCAGGACCACGCCGACGCCCTGCGCCTGGAAAAACGCATCCTCCAGCACCGCGAGACCCGCAGCATCCGCGTGCCCTACTACCAACAGACCACCGACTTCACCTGCGGCCCCGCCTGCCTGCTGATGGCCATGGGCGCCCTGCAACCTTCACGGCCCCTGGAGCGTCGGGAGGAACTGCAGATCTGGCGTGAAGCCACCACCGTCTTCATGACCTCGGGCCATGGTGGCTGCAGCCCCCAGGGCCTGGCCCTGGCGGCCTGGCGCCGCGGTTTTGCCGTGCGCTTGCAGGTCAACAGCAGCGGGCCGCTGTTTCTCAACGGCGTGCGCGACGAACATAAAAAGGACGTCATGCGCCTGGTCCACGATGAGTTCTGCAAGGAACTGGATGCCAGCGAAGTGCAGCAGGTGCTCGGCGGGCCGCTGGACCTGCCCGGCCTGTTGCGTGAAGGCGGCCAGCCCCTGGTGCTGATCAGCAGCTATCGCCTGACCCGCTCCAAGGCGCCGCACTGGGTGATAGTCACCGACTGCGACCAGGACTTCGTCTACCTCCACGACCCGGATGTCGACCACAGCCAGCACCGCCAGCCCCTGGACTGCCAGCACCTGCCGGTGAGTCACGGCGAGTTCGCCAAGATGTGCAGCTTCGGCAGCAGCAAACTGCGCGCCGCGGTGATCCTCTTCCCCGCGCGAGCCCACCCGTAGGAGCCGGCTTGCCGGCGAAAAGGCCCGCAGCCTTGCGCGCCCCCTGCCAGCGCCTTCGCTGGCAAGCCAGCTCCTACAGCAGCCAGATACGCCTCGCAGCCGCCCCCCGTAGGAGCCGGCTTGCCGGCGAAGAGGCCCACAAGCCTTGCGCGGCCCCTGTCGGCGCCTGCAAGGAAGCCCGGGGCTATTGCAGGCCGACTTTGTACAGCGTGCCCTGGTCCTCGTCGGTGAGGATGTAGAGGTAGCCGTCCGGGCCCTGGCGCACATCACGAATACGCGCCTTGAGCCCGCCCAGCAGGCGTTCCTCGTGCTCGACCCGATCACCGTTGAACTGCAGCCGGATCAGCTCCTGGCTGGCCAGGGCGCCAATGAACACGTTGTGCTGCCAGGGCTTGAAGCGGTCGCTGTCATAGAAGGCCATGCCGCTGATGCCGGGGGACTTCTCCCACACATGGTGCGGCGCCACGGTGCCGGGCGCGGTCTGGCCCACGGCCTCGGGGATCGGCTGGCCGGAATAGTTGATGCCGTGGGTCGCCAGAGGCCAGCCGTAGTTCTTGCCGCGCTCGATGATATTGATCTCGTCGCCACCCTTGGGCCCGTGTTCGTTCTCCCAGAGGGTGCCGCTCCAGGGGTTGAGCGCCGCCCCCTGGGGGTTGCGGTGGCCGTAGCTCCAGATCTCCGGGCGCACCCCGGCCTGGCCGACGAAAGGGTTGTCATCCGGCACCCGACCATCCGGGTACAGGCGCACGATCTTGCCCTGGAGCTTGTCCAGGTCCTGGGCGGTGGGCCGGTCGTTGTTTTCACCCAGGGTCACGAACAGGTAGCCGTCGCGGTCGAACACCAGCCGCGACCCGAAGTGATTGCCCGTGGACAGCTTGGGTTCCTGCCGGAAGATCACCTGGAAATCCTTGAGCCCGCTCAGGTCATCGCTCAAACGGCCACGGCCCACGGCGGTGCCGGCAGTCCCGCCCTCGCCGCCACCTTCGGCATAGGACAGATACACCATGCGGTCCTGCTTGAAGTCCGGCGACAGCGCCACATCCAGCAAGCCGCCCTGGCCCTTGGCCCAGACCTTGGGTACCCCGCTCAGGGGCGCCGAAAGCTTGCCGTCCGCGCCGACCAGCCGCAGGTTGCCCGGGCGCTCGGTCACCAGAATGCCCTGGCGGTCCGGCAGGAATGCCAGGGCCCAGGGATGGTCAAGGCCGGCGGCCACCGGAGTCAGGCTCAGCGTGCCCTGCTCACTGGGAAAAGCCTGGGGTGTGGCGGCCATGGCGGGCACGGCACTGCCCAGCAAGACGCTGGAGCACAAGGTGGCGATAAGGGTTTTACGCAACATGCTCGCTTCCTTTTGTCGATCGAGAAAATCCTCGGTAGCAGGTTTCGCACCTGCCGCCAGGGTGGCAGGACAGTGCTTCAGCGCCGGTTGCCGGGATCGCTGTCGCGGGGGCTTTGCACCCGGGGATCAGGGTTGGGTCGTTGCACCGCGCCACGCGGGTAGCCATTGCCGGTGCCACCGTTCTCAAGGGTTGGCGGGCGACCGGTCGGAGCGGTGCTGGGGCCGCGCACGGGCGGGCTGCTGGGCTGGGTGCCTTGCATGCTGTTGGGGTTGGCGCGACGGATGGGGTTGCTGTAGGGGTCGTTGTTGCCGCTGCTGGGCAGGTTCTGCGCCAATTGCAGGGGGAGTTGATGGGTGGGAGGTGCTTCAGGGGCGCCAGCCCAGGCGGCGCCGCTGGTCCAGACCAGCGCGATGAGTGCGGCAAACCCGCGAGCCAGACCGTTCATGAAAAGCCTCCTGAGGAGCGACAAGGTATCGAATTCGATTCCACGCTACGCCCAGGGTTCGGCTTTGTTAACTAAATAATCCTTCAGAACATGTAACACCCGGTATCCACCGTGCCTTCATCTGCAAGCGCTGGCTGGCCTGCGAACGGGCCCTTTGGCCATGCCTCTGGCTCGAGGATGCGTTCGCCGGCAAGCCCGCTCCTACACCGCGGGGGTGCAACGTCAGATGTAGATGAACAGCAACAGCAGTGCAGCGAAGATCGCCCACTTTTCCAGGTAGTAGCGCGTGCGGTTGCGCTTTTTCAGTTCTTTGCCCCGCAGGCGGATCTTGTACAGCTTGTTGAAGGCACGGTTCAGGCCACCAGTCTTGTCACCGGCATCGTTGGGCGCGCCGGCGGCGGACATCACGGTACGGCTGAACCAGCCATTGAACGCGGCGGCCCAGCGGTACTTCATCGGCCGCTCGACATCGCAGAACAGAATGATGCGGTTCTGCTCGGTGGTGTTTTCCGCGTAGTGGATGTAGGTCTCGTCGAACATCACCGCTTCGCCGTCGCGCCAGTGATAACGCTCACCGTCGACCTCGATGAAGCAGCCTTCGTTGTTCGGCGTGGAAAGACCCAGGTGGTAGCGATAGGAACCGGCATAAGGGTCGCGGTGACGAACCAGGCGCGAACCTGGCGGCAGCTCGGCGAACATCGCAGCCTTGATTGAACCGATGCTCTGCACCAGCTCGGTGGTGCGTGGGCACAGCTTCATCGCCGAAGGGTGGCTGTCGCCGTACCACTTCAGGTAGAAGCGTTTCCAGCCGGTCTTGAAGAAGGAGTTGAAACCCACATCGTTGTACTGGTCCGAGCGCTTGATCTCGCCGGCCTGCAGCAGGCTCTGGCCTTCGGCACGGATCTCTTCCCAGTGTTCCTGCAGCTTGTTCATCTCCGGGAAGTCGGCCGGGTCCAGGTACGGCCGGTTGGGGTACTTGGAGAACAGATAGAGGAAGCAGTTGATGGGCGCCAGGAAGGTCGAGTGATCGCTGAGCTGGCGGCCCAGTTTATGGCGCACGCGCCCCCGCAGGTGTACGTACGCAATGGATAAAACGTATACAGCGGCAATGATGAGTTTCACGGAAATCGTCACACGTCAGAAGAGAACATGCTGCGCCTCTGAAAGCCCGGAAGGCCAAAGGCAAATTGCAGCGTCTGAGTTGAAAAAAGCGTAACCGGCGACGCTCTTCGTCGCAGGTTCGACCCTCGGCATCTGGCCGTCGGCTGGCATTTTAGCCACAGTTTGTAACCAATGGTTAACTCATATTTGTTAAAAGCTGCGCTCCTTTCGTTGAAAGATGCGGGTATTGCGCCGGCTGTTGATTGAGCTCAACAAAAGCCGCTCGGTGCCGGTAGCGACCCGCAAGCGACTGTGTTGCCGGGCCTTGTCGAGGTATCCTGCGCGCCGCTGCCCTCTCCTCTTCGGCAAGGATTCCCGACTTGATCGACCCCAATCTCCCTCCAACCCTGGTGCTGCTGCCGGGCATGGATGGCACCGGCACCCTGTTCGAACCGCTGCTCCAGGCCCTGGACCAGCATTGGCCGGTACAGGTCTTGCATTATCCCGGCGATCAGCCCCTGGGCTACCCGGCCCTGGTGGAGCGGGTGACGGCGCAACTGCCGACGAACCGGCGATTCATCCTGTTGGGCGAGTCCTTTTCCGGCCCGGTGGCGGTGAGTGTGGCCGCCCGCAATCCCGAAGGGCTGATGGGCCTGGTGCTGTGCAGCAGCTTTGTACGCAATCCGCGCCCGCGCCTTGCGCCTTTGCAGCCCCTGCTCAAGGTTCTGCCGGTGCAGCGCCTGCCGTTCTGGCCCATGGATGCCCTGCTGCTGGGCGGCTTTTCCACCCCGGCACTGCGTCAGGCACTGGCGGCGGCGATCGCCCAGGTGGCGCCGCAGGTACTGCAGGCCCGGTTGCAGGCGGTGCTCGCCGTGGATGTGCGCCAGGCCCTGGCTGCCAGCCGGGTGCCGCTGCTGTACCTGCGAGCCCGCCAGGATCGCTTGGTGCCCCCATCGGCTTCGGCCCTGGTCCGGCAGCTGCGCAGCGACGCCCGGCTGGTGGAGATCGAGGCGCCCCATTGCCTGCTCCAGGCCGCGCCGGCCGCGGCAGCGGCGCAATTGCAGCACTTCCTGAACGACCTGCTGGAAGCGGCTGCCATGCCCGGCAGGGGTTGAGCATCGTCTGCCCACGCTAAAATCCCTGCCCCTGTGTCATACAACTGCTCGTTTACATATGCGACAATGCGCACAAATTTCAACATGCACCCCGCACTCTTCGCTCAGCAACCTGGCCTCTTGGCCGGAATGTTGCGCTCGACGTACGCCCGCTGGCTCAGTTCCACACCCATACCGGTCCGACCTGGAAGGCTCCAGATCGCGCCCTGTGGATTTAAGGTCGGCGCTAAAACATTGGTAGGTAAGTAATTGATCTCCACAGCTAACATCACCATGCAGTTCGGCGCCAAGCCGCTGTTCGAGAACGTTTCGGTCAAGTTCAACGGCGGCAACCGCTACGGTCTGATCGGCGCCAACGGTTGCGGCAAGTCGACCTTCATGAAAATCCTCGGTGGCGACCTCGAGCCGTCCGGCGGCCAGGTCATGCTGGAACCGAACGTGCGCCTGGGCAAGCTGCGCCAGGACCAGTTCGCCTACGAAGAATTCACCGTGATCGACACCGTGATCATGGGCCACGAGGAGCTGTGGAAGGTCAAGGCCGAGCGCGATCGCATCTACTCGCTGCCGGAAATGACCGAAGAAGACGGCATGGCCGTGGCCGAGCTGGAAACCGAATTCGCCGAGATGGACGGCTACACCGCCGAGTCCCGCGCCGGTGAGCTGCTGCTGGGCCTGGGCATTCCCCTGGAACAGCATTTCGGCCCGATGACCGAAGTCGCGCCAGGCTGGAAACTGCGAGTTCTGCTGGCCCAGGCGCTGTTCTCCGATCCGGAAGTGCTGCTGCTGGATGAACCGACCAACCACCTGGACATCAACACCATCCGCTGGCTGGAAAACATCCTCACGGCGCGTAACAGCACCATGATCATCATTTCCCACGACCGGCACTTCCTCAACAGTGTCTGCACCCACATGGCCGACCTGGACTACGGCGAGCTGCGCCTGTTCCCGGGCAACTACGACGAATACATGATAGCCGCGACCCAGTCCCGCGAGCAGCTGCTGTCGGACAACGCCAAGAAGAAAGCGCAGATCGCCGAACTGCAGACCTTCGTCAGCCGCTTCTCGGCCAACGCCTCGAAAGCCAAGCAGGCCACGTCCCGGGCCAAGCAGATCGACAAGATCCAGCTGGCCGAAGTCAAGCCGTCGAGCCGCGTCAGCCCGTTCATCCGCTTCGAACAGACCAAGAAACTGCACCGCCAGGCGGTGACCCTGGAGCGCATGTCCAAGGGTTTCGACGGCAAGACCCTGTTCCAGAACTTCAGCTTCACCGTCGAGGCCGGCGAGCGCGTAGCGATCATCGGCCCCAACGGCATCGGCAAGACCACTCTGCTGCGCACCCTGGTGGGCGAGCTGACCCCGGACGCCGGCACAGTGAAGTGGACCGAAAGCGCGGAGCTGGGCTACTACGCCCAGGACCACGCCCATGACTTCGAAGACGACGTCAGCCTGTTCGACTGGATGGGCCAGTGGACCCAGGGCGAACAGATGATCCGCGGCACCCTGGGCCGGATGCTGTTCTCCAACGACGAGATCCTCAAGTCGGTGAAGGTGATTTCCGGTGGTGAGCAAGGCCGCATGCTGTTCGGCAAGCTGATCCTGCAAAAGCCCAACGTGCTGGTGATGGACGAACCGACCAACCACCTGGACATGGAATCCATCGAGGCGCTGAACCTGGCCCTGGAAAACTACCCGGGCACCCTGATCTTCGTCAGCCACGACCGTGAGTTCGTATCGTCCCTGGCCACCCGCATCATCGAGTTGAGCCCAAGCGGCGTGACCGACTTCAGCGGCACCTACGACGACTACCTGCGCAGCCAGGGCGTGATGTTCTAAAGACAGCGGCAAGCGGTAAGCGACAACAAAAAAGCCCCGTCCAGTGTGACGGGGCTTTTTTGTATGCCCCCTCGCTCGCAGGAGCCGGCTTGCCGACGAAAAGGCCCGCCAGCCTTGCATCGCCCAGCGGGCGCCTTCGCTGGCAAGCCAGTTCCTGCACGAACCCACAGGCCTCTGTAGGAGCCGGCTTGCCGGCGAAGAGACCAGCAAGACTTGCACCGCTCCTGCCAGCGCCTACCGGGTGCGGGGAATAGATAGTTAGCCTGCTTTCTTTTATGTTCACGGCACGCGATGATGCAGGCCTCTAACCGCCGCCCGCGAACGAGCCTTCATGCCCGAGCCACAAACGCCCGCTCAAAGCTCCATGGCGATCACCCTGCAGATCGTCTCCATCGTCTTCTATACCTTTATCGCCTTCCTTTGCATCGGCCTGCCGATCGCGGTGTTGCCAGGTTATGTCCACGAACAGCTGGGCTTCAGCGCGGTGGTCGCCGGGCTGACCATTGGCGCGCAATACCTGGCCACCCTGCTCAGCCGGCCCATGGCCGGGCGCATGTCGGACACCGTGGGCACCAAGCGTTCGATCATCTACGGCTTGCTGGGGATTCTGCTCAGCGGGGTGCTGACCCTGGTTTCGGTGCTGCTCGTCCATTGGCCGCTGCTGAGCCTCGCCGTGCTGCTGGGCGGGCGCCTGCTGCTGGGGGTGGCCCAGGGCCTGATCGGGGTCGGCACCATCAGTTGGTGCATGGGCCAGGTCGGCGCGGAGCACACCGCGCGGTCTATCTCCTGGAATGGCATTGCCTCCTACGGCGCTATCGCCATTGGTGCACCGTTGGGGGTGGTGATGGTCCAGCAATACGGTTTCGTCAGCCTCGGCATCGCCTTGTCGATCCTGGCGATCCTGGCGTTGCTGCTGATCCGCAACAAGCCTTCGGTGCCGGTGATTCGCGGCGAGCGCCTGCCGTTCTGGGCCGTGTTCGGGCGCATTGCGCCCTTTGGCGCCAGCCTGAGCCTGGCCTCCATCGGCTACGGCACCCTGACCACCTTCATCACCTTGTTCTACCTTAGCCGCGGCTGGACCGGCGCGGCCTATTGCCTGACGGTGTTCGGCGTGTGCTTTATATTTTCGCGGCTGCTGTTCATCTCCTGCATCAGCCGTTTCGGCGGCTTTCGTTCGGCCATCGCCTGCATGTGCGTCGAAACCCTGGGCCTGGCCCTGCTGTGGCTGGCGCCCTCCACCGGCTGGGCCCTGGTGGGGGCCGGGTTGACCGGCTTCGGCCTGTCGCTGGTGTACCCGGCCCTGGGAGTGGAGGCCATCAAGCAAGTGCCCAACAGCAGCCGTGGCGCAGGCTTGAGCGCCTATGCGGTGTTTTTCGACCTGGCACTGGCCATCGCCGGGCCGTTGATGGGCGCGGTGGCGTTGAACCTGGGGTATTCGTGGATTTTCTTCTGCGCCGCCCTGCTCTCGCTGACCGGCCTGGGCCTGACCCTGATGCTCAAGCGCCGGGCCGGCGCCTGAGTCATTGATCGGCGGTCTGCATCCCGGCCCGGCTTGGCCGGCCCAGGGTATGGGCGAAGAAGTTGCCGGCTTCGAGAATCAGGTTGCGGTGGATGTCTTCACGGTCGACGCCGTCGGCATCGGTGCACAGCGCCGGCATCGCGGCCATCTGCTGTGCGGAACAAGGCGCCATGAACACGAAATGCCCGGCGCCGGCCAGCAGCTTGAAGTCCGGGGCCACCGGCAGTTTGCGCGCCAGGGCCGCGGCGTTCTTGTCCAGCGCCACCAACTGGTCGCCATCACCACTGTAGAGCAGCACCGGCACATGCACCCCGGCCAGGGTCTGGCGGCCGAACTTGAGGCTCAGGGGGGCCAGCAGCATCAAGGCATGCACCCGGGGGTCGGCCACCGGTTGCAGGTCGTCGCGGTCGACGATCAGTTCGCCCTGGGTGTTGCAGGCATCCCGGTCATTGGGGCGCTCCTGGCAGTAGCGCCGCAAGCGGTCCAGGTCCGGCGTGGCGCCGGAGAGAATCAACGCAGTCTCGCCACCGGCGGAATAGCCGATCACCCCCACCTGGTCGGCATTGACGAAGGGCGACAGCATCGGGTCGCCGAGGGTTGCGGTGATGGCTTCGGAAATCTGGATCGGCCGTCCGTACAGATTGCTCAGGGTACCCAGACGGCTGTGGTCCTTGGAGTTGTCGCCGGGGTGAATCACCGCCACCACGACAAAGCCCTTGCGTGCCAGAGAGGTGGCCAGGTCATGCAGGGCCAGAGGGGTGCCGGTGTTACCGTGGGACAGCATCAGCATCGGGAAGCGGCCGATGGCGATCTTGGCATCCCGCGAAGCCGCGATCTGATAGCCCTCAAGCTGGCTGCCGTGCTCGATACCGGTGGATGGGTAGAAGGCGATGGCGCGCATCGGTTGCCGGTCCAGGGGGTCGAGAAAACTCATCTCGTGAAAGCCCACGCTCCAGTGCGGATGCGGCCCAGGGGCGGCCTGCACCGAAAACAGGCTGCTGAGCAGGCAGATCAGTAACATTGCACAAAGACGTTTCATCGCACGCCCACCTTTGCCGCCGGATCGAGAAAGCCGTTCTCCCCTGCCATCCCTTGCCGCCAAGGCCTTGCAGCTGTACCACGCCGTAGCCAGGGATGCACAAGCCGGGAGCCTTGCTCCGTGTCTTGCATAACCCGGGCCAGAAACCCTGAACACCACAATAAAAAAACTCCGCACCCTGCCCACTTCATGCGGTGAGCAGAATACAGAGTTTAGTGGCCCTTGCCGTGCAGCAAAGGCTCTTTACACAAGCCTTACGCGGCAGCGAAGAGTTGCTGGCTGATCTGCGCCTGGGCGTCGCTCATGGCTTTGCTGCGTACTTCCTCGCCGTAGGCCAGGCCATGGGCGCGAACGAATTCGACATCGGTGATGCCGAAGAAGCCGAACAGCACTTTCAGGTAGTCCTCGTGAGCCACCCCAGTGGCCTGGCCCACGTGCAGGCCGCCGGAAGTGGAGACCACAATCACTTTCTTGCCGCCGCACAGGCCTTGCGGGCCGGCTTCGGTGTAGCGAAAGGTCTCGCCAGCCACGGCGATGCGGTCGATCCAGGCCTTGAGTTGGGTGGGAATGGTGAAGTTGTACATCGGCGCGGCGACTACCACGGTATCGGCAGCCTTGAATTCGGCCAGGGCCTGAGCGCTGAGCAGGGCCTCATGCTTCTGCGCGGCGTCACGCAGCTCCGCGGCGGTTCCGGCAGCCACCAGGGTGGCGGCGGAGAAGTGGCTGATGGCGTCATTGGCCAGGTCGCGGTAGGTCACCACGGTGGCCGGATGAGCGGCTTTCCAGGCCTCGACCACGCTGTGGCTGAGCTGACGGGAGGCCGAGTTGTCACCAAGAATGCTGGAATCGATATGCAAGAGTTTCATCTGGGATCTCCAAGTGAGGACCGCCACTGGGCGATCGGATGTGGGCAATCCTACAGATGAAACCAATAGCTGATTAGCCGGCATAAATGCGATAGTTCGTCCCATCAGCAGGACAATCGAGCGAAAAATCATCATGCAAGACCTCAACGACCTCTATTACTTCGCCAAGGTGGTGGAAGCCGGTGGCTTCGCCGCCGCCGGACGCCTGCTGGGCATTCCCAAATCGCGGCTGTCACGGCGTATCGCCGAGCTTGAAGAACGCCTCAACGCCCGGCTGCTGCAACGCACCACCCGGCAACTGAGCCTGACTGCCGTGGGCGAGCGTTACCTGCGTCACTGCCAGGCCATGCTGCTGGAAGCGGAGATGGCCGACGAAGCCGTGGCCAGCATGGCCAGCGAACCCCGGGGGCGCCTGCGGGTGTCGAGCCCGGTGGGCCTGGCCCACGAACTGCTGACACCGCTGGTCAGCAGCTTTCTGGAGAAGTACCCCCAGGTGCAGCTGGAAATGCTCCTGCTCAACCGCCGTGTCGACCTGATCAACGAGGGTGTGGACGTCGCCCTGCGAGTGCGTGAGCTGGGCGACGAAGACCCGCTGCTGGTGACCCGGCGCCTGCGCCGGGCCCAGACGGCGATCGTGGCGACCCCAGACTTCCTCCGGCAGTACCCGGTGGAGCATCCGGAAGACCTGCGGCGCGTGCCGATTCTCGGCGCCCTGGAGGCCGACCGCCTGGTGCACCTGCGCCTGCTGGACCAGCAAGGCCAGGCCTGCGACCTGGCCCTGGAGGCACGCCTGGGCATCGACGACTTCATCGTGCGCCGTGCCTGTGCCCTCGCCGGCCAGGGCTGTACCGTGCTGCCCATGCTGTATTGCGAGGAGGAACTGGCCAGCGGCCAGTTGGTGCAGATGCTGCCGCAATGGTCATTGCCCGGCGGCTGGCTGCAGGCCGTGTATCCTCACCGCCGGGGTGTGATGCCGGCCGTGCGCGCCTGGATCGAGCACCTGAGTGAATCCTTCGAACGCTGCGGAGAACGACTGCTGTGAAAGCTCGAACCTTGAATGAAGAGCAAGTGGCGCAATTCTGCCTGGGCCTGCCGGGTGCGCGGGAAGACTACAAGTGGGGCGGTGTGCGGGTGTTCTCGATTGCCGGCAACAAGATGTTTGCCGTGCAGCACCTGCGGGGCGACTCGCTGGCCTTCAAGGTCGATCAGGAGCTGTTTCTCGGCCATGTCGACCGCCCGGGCATTGCGCCGGCGCCCTACCTGGCCCGGGCGCACTGGATCATCATGAACACCCCCTACCCCCTGGGCGCCTCGGAGCTCGAGGCGCTGCTGCAGCGCTCTCACCAGTTGGTAGTGAGCAAGCTGCCCAAGCGGGTTCAGGTGGGTTTGCTGCTCTAGAACAGGCTCAGCAGGCTGCTTTCCAGAAACAGCCGGTCGATCCAGAACACCTGGTGCAAGGCCACGATCAGCCAGAACACCAACTGGTAGGAGACCTTGCGGGTCTTGTGGCGCAACAGCTGCTGGGCCAGCAAGGCCCCGGGCCAGCCACCGGCCAGTTCCAGGGCATGCAGGACGTTCTCCGGGGTGCGCCGGCCCTCGGCCTGGGCCCGGCGCTTGTCGTGCCAGTAGACCAGGAAGGCCAGCAGGCTGAGCGCGCCATAGGCAATCAGGGGAATGAGCGAAATCCCCTTCCACCACAGCGACAGCGAACCGAACAGCGGCAACCCGCACAGCAGTACGAACGCCAGCAGCTTGGCCCTGGGGTGCTGGAGCCGCGCAGCACTGGCCGAGGGCGCCGGGCGCCGGGCCGTACTCATGGCTTGGCCGCCGTCCAGTCGACCCAGCCGAACTGCCAGGTCGCCAGGATCAACAGGCCGAAGGCAATGCGATACCAGGCGAAGGCCGCGTAGCTGTGGCTGGCGATGAACTTCAGCAGGCCCTTGACCGCGATCATGGCGAAGACAAAGGCGGTGACGAAACCGATGGCGAACACCGGGAAGTCATCGGGCTGGAACAGATGGCGGTACTTGTAGCCTGAATACACCGCGGCGCCGACCATGGTGGGCATGGCCAGGAAGAACGAAAACTCGGTGGCGGTCTTGCGCGACAGGCCGAACAGCAGGCCGCCGATGATGGTGGAGCCCGAGCGCGAGGTGCCCGGGATCATCGCCAGGCACTGGGCGCAGCCGACCTTGAGCGCGTCCTTCCAGGTGATGTCGTCCACTGTCTCGGCATGCACCTGGTGCTGCCGGCGCTCGGCCCACAGCATGATCAGGCCGCCGACCACCAGGGCCGTGGCCACGGTAATGGGGTTGAACAGGTAGGCATGGATCAGGTCGGCGAAGATCACCCCCAGCACCACCGCCGGCAGGAAGGCGATCAACAGGTTGATCGTGAAGCGCTGGGCCTTGGGCTGGGTCGGCAGGCCGATCACCACATCGAGGATCTTGCGGCGAAATTCCCAGACAACCGCAAGGATCGCCCCCAACTGGATAATGATGTTGAAGGCCATCGCCCGCTCGCCGCCAAAGTCGAGCAAGTCGGCCACAATGATCTGGTGCCCGGTGCTGCTGATGGGTAAAAACTCGGTCAGGCCTTCGACAATCCCGAGTATCAATGCCTGTGCGGCGGTCCAAAGATCCATCAATTCCCCCATGAGGCGATGCTCGTGGCATGCCTCTTTTTAATTGGTCAAAGCATTTGCTGCGTCGAGCGTAGCCGAGAAATCGGCGCTCGTAAGATCAACACAAGCCCATGAAAATTATGTGAAAAGTTCAGAAAGGTTCAGGTTTTCGGCAAAGGCGCCGAAATCCTAACAGACAGGCGCAAAACACGCCGCGATGTTATTGGACTTCCGTAGGGTTGGCGTTGGAAGACCAGCGTGCTTGGATGCTCCGGGCCTTTTATGACAAGAACAAGAATCTGGAGTGACCGGATGATGAATAGCTTACGCAAGATGTCCATCAGTCAGCGCCTGTGGCTGATCCTGATCGTGGCGGTGCTGACCCTGGTGACCCTGGGCGTGATGATGCTCAAGCAGATTCATGGGGACCTGTACCTGGCCAAGGCGCAGAAGACCCAGCACGTGGTGCAGACCGCCGCCGGCGTACTGAATTACTACCAGGGCCTGGAAGCCGCCGGCAGCCTGACCCGCGACCAGGCGCAGAAGCAGGCGCTGCAGGTGATTCGCGGGCTGCGCTACAACCAGAATGACTACTTCTGGATCAACGACCTGACGCCGGTGATGATCATGCACCCGGCCAACCCCAAGCTCGACGGGCAGAACCTGGCCGCGGTCAAGGACCCGGACGGTTTCGAGGTGTTCAACGAGATGGTGACCCTGGCCAAGGCCAAGGGCGGCGGCATGGTGGACTACCGCTGGCCCAAGCCCGGCGCCGAACAACCGGTCCAGAAGACCTCCTACATCCAGCTGTTCCAGCCCTGGGGCTGGATCATCGGCTCCGGAGTCTATATCGACGACCTGCAGGACGAGTTCTACGCCCAGGTACTGCGCGCCTCCTCCATCGGCCTGGTGATTGCCCTGCTGATGGCCGCCCTGGTGGTGCTGATCGTGCGCAGCATTGTCAGCCCGCTGCGCGAAACGGTGCACGCCATGGCCAACATCGCCAGCGGCGAAAGCGACCTGACCCGCAGCCTCGACACCCACGGCCAGGACGAGGTCACCGAACTGGCCCGGCACTTCAACGGCTTTACCGCCAAGTTGCGCGGTGTGGTGATGCAGCTGCAATCCAGCGCCGCAGCCCTGGAACAGTCCTCCAGCGAACTGGGTAGCAACGCCAACGACGCCCAGGAGCGCAGCCAGCAGCAATCCCAGCAGATGGAACAGGTGGCGGCCGCCATCAGCCAGGTCACCAGCGCAGTCCAGGATGTGGCGCGCAACGCCGAGCACGCCGCCACCGAGGTGCGCGAGGCCGAGGCCCAGGCCCAGCAGGGCCAGGTCAACATCGACGGCAGCTTGCAGCAGATCGACCAGCTTTCGGTGACCATCGACCAGGCGGTGGAAGTGATCCGCACCCTGGCGGCGGAAAGCACCCAGATCGGCACGGTGCTGGAGGTGATCCGTTCGATTGCCGAACAGACCAACCTGCTGGCCCTGAACGCTGCCATCGAGGCGGCCCGGGCTGGGGAGCAAGGGCGCGGCTTTGCCGTGGTGGCCGACGAAGTGCGCCTGCTGGCCCAGCGTACCCAGCAGTCCACCGCGGAAATCCAGGGCATGATCGAGCGCCTGCAAAACCACTCCGAAGCGGCGGTCAAGGTCATCGGCGATAGCAGCCGGGCCTCGCAACTGACCATCGAGCAGGCCGGGCTGGCCGGCGCCAGCCTCAACGCCATCGGCCAGGCACTGCGCAACCTCAACGGCCTGAACGCGACGATTGCCAGCGCCACCCTGGAACAGGCCCATGTGGTGGAAGACATCAACCACAACGTCGGCCAGGCAGCCGGCCTGTCCCAGGGCACGGCCCTGGCGGCCCAGCACTCCAGCGCCGCCAGCCGCCACCTCAAGGAGCTGTCGGAGCAACTCAACGGCCTGTTGCGCCAGTTCCGCGTCTGACCCCTCGCTGAACCCAAGGCCCCGGACTGACGCCCGGGGCCGACTCTGGGTACAATCGCCCCCCTCCTCCATTTCCCCAAGGAACCGCCATGTCCGGGCTTGAACTGTTTGCCGCCGCCCTCGGCGTGATCGCCGTCTGGCTGACGGTCAAACAGAACCCCTGGTGCTGGCCCATCGGCCTGGTCATGGTGCTGCTGTACAGCTGGATCTTCTACGAGGTCAAGCTCTATTCCGACATGCTCCTGCAGGTGGTCTACGCGGTGCTGCAGCTCTATGGCTGGTGGCAGTGGACCCGGGGCGGCGAACAGCACCAGGGGCGGCCGGTCAGCCAGTTGCAGTCCAGCGGACTGCTACAGGGGCTGGCCCTGGGCGCAATGGGCAGCCTGCTGCTGGGGGCTGCCATGGCCCACTGGACCGACGCCGCGCAGCCCTGGCTGGACGCCGCCTTGACCGCCTTCAGCCTGGTGGCGCAGTGGTGGATGGCGCAGAAGCGCGTGCAATGCTGGCCGCTGTGGATTGCCGTGGACGTGATTTTCGTCGGGCTGTTCGTCTACAAGGAGCTCTACCTGACGGCGGCGCTGTATGCCCTGTTCACCCTGCTGGCCGTCCAGGGCTGGCGAGCCTGGCGCGCCGACCCGGCCCTGCAGTCGTGAAGGTCCTGGTACTGACCGGCCCCGAATCCAGCGGCAAGAGCTGGCTGGCGAGCGAGCTGCAAGCCCACTTCGGTGGCATCCAGGTGGGCGAATACGTGCGCCACTTCATCGAGCAGCAGGGCCGCGACACCTGCCTGGCGGACATTCCCGAGATCGCCCGGGGCCAGCTCGCCTGGGAAGATCAGGCCCGCGCCGAGCAACCTGGACTGCTGATTCTCGATACCCACCTGTTAAGCAACCAACTCTGGAGCCAGACCCTGTTCGGCGACTGCCCGCCGTGGCTGGAACCCCAACTGCTGGCCCGCCACTACGACCTGCACCTGCTGCTGTCGCCGGAAGATGTGGCCTGGAGCGACGATGGCCAGCGCTGCCAGCCACAACTGGCAGAACGCCTGGCCTTCTTCGAGGCTACCCGCCATTGGCTGGAGCAACACCGCCAGCCGTACCGCATCATTGGCGGCGACTGGCAAGCCCGCCGGCAACAGGCCTTCGAGCAGGTCCGGCAACTGCTGCAAGCGTGATAGGTGCAGTGCCGCAGGACCACAAGTGTCCATCCCTGAAACACCTGCCTGGCCATCAGGCCGCCATTTTCCGCGGTGGCGCCCACGGCCGGGCAAACTGTTAAGCCCCTGATACACCCCCGCAGCAACCCCTGTTCCAGAGCGTTGCCCCGGTTATGGCCAATGGCCGTCGGGGGTAGGTGTCTCATCCCTGAAACAGTCCCGAAAGCCGACGCCCCGCAGCGTTCGCAAGCCGTTGAATCTTAAAAGGAAACAAAAAGCGGCACGGCTTCTGCTCTCTTCCTCGCAACGCCGGCTAGGGCCAGCACTGAGAAGAAGGAATACCGCCGTGGGGACGCTGAATAAAAGTTTCACCCGCCTACTGCTGATCGGCTGCGCCGTCAGCGCGGTGTACAGCCTTCCGGTGATGGCTGCGGGGAATGGCGAAATCATTATCCAGCGCACCGTCCAGGCGCAGCCCATCGGCCGCGCACCTTTGCAAAAAGACCCCAACCCCGTCGAGGTCAACACCAACCCGTCGGTCCTGGTCAATCAGATGACCAGTAATGAAATGAGCGATGGCGACTTTGCCGGAATCAAGACCGGAGCGCTGGTCCGCGGCACGGTGCTGTCCGGCAGCGCCGGTGTACCCGGCATGAATGTACTGACCAACAACAACGGCCTGCCCGGCATGTCCGCCGGCCATGGCGGCGGTGCGGGCGCCAGCATCTCCAACTCGATCAACCGCAGCATCAGCTCCGGCATGGCTCCCTTGAGCAACATTGGAGGGCAATAACATGAGTCGCTCCCTGCTGTTCCTCGCCTTGCTGACCTGCACCGGGGCCATGGCCGACTCGGCCAGCCCAGTCACCGCTACCTCGAACATCCAGAACTCCGGCGCAGGCTATACCGGCAACTTCAACGTCAACCAGGCCGCCGGCGACCAGCAGCAACAGACCAACGTACGGGCCATTGCCATCGGCACCAACGCCACGGCAACCACCAGCGTGACCCAGAAGATCACCACCGCCGCCAGCCGCGCGGTCAACGCCAGCAGCACCATCGGCGGTAACTCTTTCAGCAACGGCAACGGCGCACTGGGCGTGAACCAGTCGGCCGGGGCCAACAACCAGATGGCCAATGCCCTGCGGATCAGCATCAGTGCCAATCCGCAAAGCATTGACGACAGCGCCCTGTCGCAACAGAACGTGGCGCTGTTACCAGACTCAGGAGCAACTGGCACTCAACAAGGCAGCCGCCAGGTCGTTACCAGCGACCAGGCCTTCACCGGCAGCCGTGGAGTGATTCAGGTGAACCAGAGTGCCGGGGTGGGGAACCGAATGGCTAACACCCTGAGCATCCGGGTCGCAGATTGACCCCTCGTAGTGCAATTAGAAAGTACCAACACTTAACCAACTAATAAGCACCGGAGAAACACCATGAAACCTACAATGGCTCTCAAACCACTGGTTTTCGCACTGGCCGCCGTCATGGCAATGGCTGCTCAGGCAGGTGGTAACGATCATGGTAACAACGGCGGTCATGGCAACGGCCATGGCGATCACGATCAAGGTCCGGACCTCAGCACTCTGCTGCAAATCACCGCTGGAGCCGGTGCCGCAGTCATCGACGTGCAGAACAGCAACACCAACGTAGTGAAAAACCAGGGCACCAACAACAACGCCAAGGCCGACAACTCCCTGAACAACTCCAACGGCAACATGGGTGCCAACGTCGCCGCCGGCGACGGCAACCAACAAGACAATGCCGCTGCCCTGGCAACCGCTGACGAAAGCTTCATCTTCGGCAGTGCCGTGGCCGCTTCCAGCGCCACCCAGGTCAACAACAACAACTACGTGAAAAACTCCTCGACTCAGAACAACGCCGTGCTCAACAACTCCGGCAACAACGGTTCCGGCAACATCGGCATCAACGTGACCGCCGGCGACTTCAACCAACAGAAAAACAACCTGGCCATTGCCGTTTCCGGTGGCCGCGTAGCCACTGCCGCTGCTTCGGCCAACCAGCAATCGACCAACCTGGTCGTAGACAACAAAGGTGTCCAGGCCTACAAAAAAGACACCCTCACTGGCGGCTTCGTAGCCTCTGGCACCTACAAAGGCACCGGCAGCGGCAAAATCGAAGGTGGCGACGATCATGGCAGCGGCCATGGCTATGGCGACAACAAAGGCCACGGCAACGACGATCAGAAACTCACCTTCAAAGAACAAGGCACTATCGAACTGGCTGGCTACTGGACCCAGCAAGTGCTGACCAAAGACGGCTGGAAAAACCCAGTGGTCAACAACGCCAGCATGACCAACTCGATGAACGGCTTCTCCGGCAACGGCGGCGCCAACGTCTCGGCCGGTGTGGGCAACCAACAAAGCAACTCGCTGTCCATCGCCGCTGGCTGCAAAGCCTGCATGTAATCGCGATCGTAACGAAAGCCCCGGAAACGGGGCTTTTCCACAGTCCGACCAAGGCGTAACGATCATGCGTACTGCGATCCTCTCTCTCCTGCTGTGCCTCTGCGCCCCCGTCCAGGCCGCACAGATGGCGGTGGCCGGCCTGCCCGGTGGCAACCTGATCTTCAAACAGGTGCAGAGCGTGCGCGAGCGCAAGTTCAGCGACATCGTCGAGCAGAAAACCGACTTCAGCTGCGGCGCTGCCGCGCTGGCGACCATTCTGCGCCAGGCCTACTGGCTCGATGTCGATGAAGAGCACGTCATCAAGGGCATGCTGGTGAACTCGGACCAGAACCTGGTGCGTACCCAGGGGTTCTCCATGCTCGACATGAAGCGCTACGTGGAAAGCATCGGCATGCGCGCCCGGGGCTACCGGATTCCGCCAGACAAGCTCGAGGCGGTGACCATCCCGGTGGTGGTACTGATGGAGATTCGCGGCTACAAGCACTTCGTGGTAATGCAGCGGGCGCAGAAAGGCTGGGTCTATATCGGTGATCCGGTGCTGGGCCACAAGCGCTACACCCATGATGACTTCGTCAAAGGCTGGAACGGTATCGTGTTCGCCATCATCGGCCCTGGCTACGACAAGGCCAACGCCTTGCTCGACCCGCCAGCCCCACTGACCGCGAAGAACAAGCTCGATAACTTCTACCCGGTCAGGGACGCGGACTTGATGGACTTCGGTTTCATCCAGAGCGACTTCTTCTAGAAGCGCAAACACCATAAAGGGGCAGGACGCTCCGGGAGCAGCAAGCAGATGAAGACTTCATACTGGCTGGCAGCCGCCTGCCTGGCAGCAGCTCTTCCAGCCCATGCTGGTTTCAAGCCCGAACTCATCCAGGATCAGGAGTTATCGCAGTTACGGGGCCGTTACGTGATGCCGGGGCGGATTATCAGCTTCGGCATTGTCATGAGCAGTACCTGGCGCAACGCCAGCGGTGACCTGATCGGTGCGACCACCTCGCTGCAGATCCAGCAAGCCACCATCAAACCGGAATTCTACGTCTCCACCATCACCCAGACCGGCAACGGCACTACGCCCCCGCCCGGGACCGGCAACGTGATCGGCGGCGCAGGGCTGGCCAGCGGCCAGGGCGTAACCCAGAGCGTAAGGGCCGCCGGCGACGGCAACTCGGCCTACAACAACATCAATATCAATGTCACAGAAGCCAATCAGGCGCCGGCACTGGCGGCCGGCGTGGGGCAGGCATTGATCAGCGGCCAGACCATCACCGGCAGCAACGCCGCCGGCAGTGTGGCGGTGTCGGCCCTCAACGGTGGTATCCAGATGGCCATTCAGGCCAGTGGCAACCAGGGCAGTGCCTTGCAGCAAGTGGCCCAGGGCAATTTGCTGCAGAACACCCAGTTGATGGGTAACAGCAACCTGGTGAACAACATGACACAGCTCAATGTGGTGCTCAGGAACAACGGTCCCAGCACCGGTGCTTTGGACTGTAATTTGAGTACGCTCAACGCTCTACGCAAATTCTGATCTTGAACTACGCTGATTCTCGACCATTGGGGTTCACAAGGGACGGTTTATTTCATGTATCGATCGGTTTCACTGCGCGCAATAGTCTGTTTAAGCACTCTATTCCCGGCGGCGCTGGTACAAGCGGCGCCGGACGCCGATGTAGAGACCCTGAAACGAGAGCTTCTGGAACTCAAGCAACGTTACGAAGTACAGCAGAAGGCCCTCGCGGTGCTGGAACAACGGGTTCGCCAAGTGGAGGATCAACCGGCGGCTCCGCCCCCCAAGCGCCTGGCCAAATCACCTGCTGACCTGAAGGGCAATCAACAGGTCGCCGGTACTGGGGCCGGTGCCGCTTCCGGAGGCGCTGCAGGAGGCGCTTCCTATGGCCAGTCCCTCAAGGATGATTCGGAACCGGCACAAAGCGTCAGCAACCTCTACGACGAGGCCAGTGGTTTCTTTGGCGGCGGCAAGTTCAGCGTCGAGACCGGCTTGACCTATGCCCGCTACGATGCCCGCCAACTGACAGTCAACGGCTTCCTGGCGCTGGATTCGATCTTTCTCGGCAACATCAACCTGGACCGGATCAAGTCCGATACCTGGACCCTCGACCTGACCGCGCGCTACAACCTCAACAATCGCTGGCAATTCGATATCAACGCACCCGTGGTCTATCGCGAATCCACCTTCCAATCCGGCGGTGGCGGCGGCTCAGGCACCCAGACCACCGAAGAGTCGGTCACCCGCGACCCGACCCTGGGTGACGTGAACTTCGGGGTGGCCTACAAGTTCCTCGACGAGTCCGAGTTCTGGCCCGACGCGGTGGCAACCTTGCGCGTCAAAGCCCCTACCGGCAAGGACCCATTCGGCATCAAGCTGGTGCAGTCCTCTGCCAACAACAACCTCTACGTGCCTGAAAGCCTGCCCACCGGTAACGGCGTCTGGTCGGTCACCCCCGGGATCTCCCTGGTCAAGACCTTCGATCCGGCCGTGCTGTTCGGGACTCTGGCCTATACCCACAACCTGGAAGAGTCCTTCGATGACATCAGCTCGACAGTGGGCAGCAAGACCCCCGGCAAGGTGCGCCTGGGCGACAGCTTCCAGATCGGCGCCGGTGTCGCCTTTGCGCTCAACGAGAAGATGAGTATGTCCTTCTCGGTTTCCGACCTGGTGCAGCGTAAAAGCAAGCTCAAGCAGGACGGTGGCGACTGGCAGTCGGTGGTCTCCAGCGATGCCAACGCCGGCTACTTCAACGTCGGCATGACGATTGCCGCCTCCGACAACCTGACCATCGTACCCAACCTGTCCATCGGCATGACCGAGGATGCTCCGGCCTTCACCTTCAGCCTGAAATTCCCCTACTACTTCTGACCCACCGGCAAAAACGCCAAGGCCCGCTGCGATTCCCCAATCGCAGCGGGCCTTGGCGTTTCTCCCCGCCCTAGCGGATCTGGTGCTTGTGCAGCAAACGGTAGAAGGTCGGGCGCGAGATCCCCAGGACCCGCGCCGCCACGCTGAGGTTGTCGCTGTGCCGGTTCAACACGTCGCACAGGGCCTGGCGCTCGGCGCGGTGCTTGTAGTCTTCGAGGGTGCCCATGGGCAGGTCTTGGGCCTGCAGGCTGAGCAGGCCCAGGTCGCTGGCCTGGATCTGCCGCCCCTCGGCCAGCACCAGGCCGCGCCGCACCCGGTTGGCCAGTTCGCGGACATTGCCCGGCCAATCATGCTTGCCCATGGCCACCAGGGCATCCTCGCTGAAACTGCGGGGCCGGCGCCCGGTTTCCTGGCTATAGAAGTGGGCAAAATGGCTGGCCAGCATGCCCAGGTCGCCATGGCGCTCGCGCAACGGCGCGGTGATCACTTGCAGCACATTCAGGCGGTAGTAGAGGTCCTCACGGAAGCGCCCGCTGGTAATGGCCGCTTCCAGGTCGACGTGGGTGGCCGCCAGAACCCGAACATCCACCGGAATCGGCTGGCTGCCCCCTACCCGTTCGATGTGCTTTTCCTGCAGGAAGCGCAGCAGATTGGCCTGCAGCTCCAGCGGCAGGTCGCCGATCTCGTCAAGAAACAAGGTGCCGCCATGGGCCGCCTCGATGCGCCCGACCTTGCGTTGATGGGCGCCGGTAAAGGCGCCCTTCTCGTGCCCGAACAGTTCGGACTGGATCAGGTGTTCGGGAATCGCCCCGCAATTGATGGCGACAAAGGGCTTGTCGTGGCGCTGGGACTGACGATGCAGGGTACGCGCCACCAGCTCCTTGCCGGTGCCGCTTTCGCCTCGGATCAGCACGGGCGACTCGGTGGGCGCCAGCTTGCCCAGCAGCTTGCGCAAGTCGCGGATCGGCCGGCTATCGCCCAACAACTCATGCTCGGGCTGGTCCACATGGATCGAGCCCTGGCCCCGCAGGCGCGCCATGCCGAACGCCCGGCCGAGGGTCACCTGGACCCGCGACACGTCGAACGGCAGGGTGTGGAAGTCGAAAAACCACTCGCAGACGAAATCCCCGACCTTCTGCAGGCGCAGCACTTCCTGGCTCAATACTGCGATCCACTCGGTGCCGCTGCGGCTGATCAGGTCCTTGACCGCCTCCGGGCGCTCCAGGTGAAAAGGCTGCAGGCGCAGCAGGCCGACATCGCAGGAACGTTCGCGAGCGGACTCCAGGTCACAGCTGTCGACATCCCAGCCAATGGTGCGCAAACCGGGTAACAGGCGATGGCAATCGTCACAGGGATCGACCACCAGCAAACGGCGCTGCACAGGGGCTTCGAGCATGACTGTTCCTTGGCGCCAGGGTATGGAAAAGTTATTAGAAACAGTGATTTGGAAAACCTGGCTGTAACATTAGCAAGAATTTGACGGTGGAATGTATCAATTGCTTATAGCGCTGATTACCAAAGGAACTAACGTGGGACTCCAAGCTGTTCACGAGCGACTGATTGTCGCAGTTGTTTTATCCAGCCCCCGCAACTAAGGGCCCGGCCACAAGGCCTATGCACGAAAGTTGTAAAAACTTGTTTTTCAGTGTGACCCGAGTGCTACCTCGGTGCATCAGTACAAATGACCAGCCGAACGGTAAGCCCAACCGACGGCACATCATTTGATTGGGCACACAGAGAGAAGACCCCATGAACGCCCCGCTCCGTATCAACGAAGCACTTTTGATCGCCGACCGCGCATTCCAGCCTTTTCAATGCGTGGCCTGGGCTCCACAGGACGGTAATGGCGAACTCAGCCTGACCGTCATCGACCGCACCAGCACCCGTATTGGCCACACCCAGATTCCCAGCAGTGCCTACTCCGATCCAGCCCAGCTGGAAGACCTGCTCAAACAGGCCCGCGCCGAACTGAGCCAGGACGGTTATACCTTGCAGTCCTGGGCCATGCCCAAGTAAGCGATGCTGTTAACGGATCACCCGAAGGGGTGATCCGTTATTTAAAGCAAACAACTAAGCACCCTATCTATCCTGCCCTCCTCTACAACTTCTACCTTCCGGGTATTAGTTGCTCTTGTCGTTATCCAGCCCGGCTTCCGGTTTCACTTCGAAAGCGCCCCCGTTTTTGCCAAGGTCTTCATGCCCGGCCCATCAAGGGGTCGCTGATGCTGTGTGCTCCGGTTTCCAGGCGCCCGGCGATCCGGCGCAGCCAGCCGCCGTCGCTGCGCAGCGTCAGGTCGTACCAGCCGCCACTACCCTCGCAGGCAAACACCTGGCGCACCTCGCCCCGGGCCGGTACCGCCAAGGTCCATGGGCCCTGCTGGGTGTAGGGGCAGCGATCGATACTGATGACCACCCCGTGTTCCCCCGGATTGCTCAGGGTCAGTTGCAACTGGCTGTTGCTGGTGGTCACCAGCAGTTCGGGCTGCAGGGTTTTCAGGTCGCCGTGGAAACTGCGGTGAAACCCGTTGGGGCCCAGGACCCAGAGCTGATAGCGCTCCACCACCGGCCAGCTGTCCTGCAGGGCCTTGCCGGCTTCCACGGTATAGCGGCGGGGAATCTCGCTCAGGTGCAGGCCATCGTAGACATGCAATACCGCCCCTTGCTCCCCAGTGTTCTGCAGGCTCAGCGACAAGGTGCGAGCCTTGGGATCGGCCTGGCTGTCCACATGCAGCCGATAGGGCAAGGCCCGGGAAGGCCGGGCCAGGCGCTGCTGCTGCGGCGCCAGTTGCTGGCCGGCCGAGGGCAGCGGTACCGGCAGCAGTTTCTCCTGGCGCTGGCGCAGGCTGTCGGCGGCCTGGCGGGTAGTGGTCTGCAGCGCGGGAAGGGTTTCATGGTTGGGGTCGGCAAAGTTGAACGCCGAGGTCAGGTCGCCGCAGACTGCCCGCCGCCAGGCGCTGATGTTCGGCTCTCGCACGCCAAAGCGTTTCTCGAGAAATTGCAGCACCGAGGTATGGTCGAACACTTGCGAGTTGACCCAGCCACCACGGCTCCAGGGCGACAGCACCAGCATCGGCACCCGCGGCCCCGGCCCGTATACGCCGCCATCGGGCAAGGGTTGCTGGGTCGAGCCCGCCGGGGCCGGGTGGGTGAACAGTTCGCTGTCGAAACCCAGGGTGGACTTGCCGGCAAAGCTGCCGTCCTTGCGCCGCGAAGGCGCCGAGGGCGACGGCATATGGTCGAAGAAGCCGTCGTTTTCATCGTAGGTCACCAGCAGTACCGTCTTGCTCCAGACCTCGGGGTTGCTGGTCAAGGCCAGGAGAATTTCCTGGGTGAACCAGCCGCCCTGCACCGGGCTCGAAGGCCCGGGATGCTCGGAATAGGCTGCCGGCGCGACAATCCAGCTGACCTGGGGCAGCTTGCCGGCCTGCACGTCGTTGCGAAACCCGCCAATGATGGTCTCCAGGTTGCTGCCGCTGCTGGCCGGCAGGGTGTTGCCATTGCCCTTGTACAGCGGCGCCACGGCGTTGAGCCCGTCGCTGTAGGGCACGAAGGCATTGAAATCCTTCGGCGGCTGGGCCGGGTTGCCGACCTGCACGCTGGCGGCCCGGTACTGCCGGAACCCCGCCAGCGGGTTGTCGCCGAAGTTGTCCGGCAGGTGCTGGTACACCTTCCAGCTCACGCCCTGCTCTTCCAGGCGCTCGGGGTAGGTCTTCCAGCTGTAGCCGACATTCACCGGCCCCGGGCCGTCCCATTCGTTGACCACCGCCGCCACCTTGGCTGCGCTCGCGCCATTGCTGCCAGTCCAGAGGAACAGCCGGTTGGGGTTGGTGCCGGCGTGCACCGAACAGTGGTAGGCGTCACACAGGGTGAAGGTGTTGGCCAGGGCGAACTGGAAAGGCAGTTCCTGCTCGCGGTAGTAGCCCATGGAGGTATTGGTCTTATAGGTCGGCCAGGCGCTGATACGCCCCTCGCCCCAGGCCGAGTGGGCGTCCGCCCAGGAATGCGGGGTGCCGCTGACGCGCTGGGCGTTGCCCTTGCTGCTGTCCAGGTGATAAGGCATCACCAGCCGGCCCTTGCCCTGTTGCTCCCACACTTCCCGTTGACCGGTCTGGGGGATGGTGAAGCGGTCACTGAAGCCGCGTACCCCGGGAAAGGTGCCGAAGTAGTGGTCGAACGAACGGTTTTCCTGCATCAGGATCACCACGTGCTCGACGTCCTTGATGGTCCCGGTCCGGTTGTTCGCCGGTATCGCCAGGGCCTGGCGGATGGATGCCGGCAATGAGGAAAAGAAAGTACCGATGGCGGCCGCTTGCAAGAGCTTCCTGCGTGTAAGACTGGGCATGGGTTATTGAGTCCTTATGGTTGCAGCGCGATATATAACGCTGCCCCCAAGGTATTGGGCGCAAATAACAATGCAGTGACATTGCCATTGCAGTTGGTTCATGAAGCGTACAACTACCCGCCACTGCCCTACCTTGCCAGTTCGGCAATAACGCATTGCCAGGTAACGCAGGAAGAATATTTCATGAATAAAACACCCGAGTTCAAGAAACGCCCGGTACATTTCGCCGGCGCCTTAACTTTGCGCTGGCGAAATGCACTATTGAATGGGCCAGAAAACAGGCTTCGCACACTCCCTGGGCTGTATCCGTTTTACCGGAGAAAGCACAGTGCTATTGAAGGCTATCGGCTACTTCATTGCGCTGGACCCGCAGCGGGTTGAATAGCAGGCGAATGAACTGCGGATCTCGGGCCAGTTTGTAATCTTCACCGACAAAGTATTCTTTGGCGGCCGGGTCATTCTTGCCGATATATAAGATCCAGGCCGTGGTAATACCGGCAAACTCATCTTCCCTGACGCTTCTGACCGGGCTGAAATGGGTGGCGTTATGGGCGGTTGCGCTCCAGCCCGGCACGGCCTTGATCAGCCCGCCCTGCCACAGCCTTGGCCAGGCCCAGGCCGGGACCACTACGTCCGCTGCACCGGTGAGCACCAGGGTCGGTGTCTTTACCGTGGAGCCAAGGCCGATCGGCCCGGGTTCGATCGGCAGCGAGCCGATATAGCGCAACTGCGGGTCGATGCCCTTCAAGGTCTCTGGCAAGAGGCTTGCCGATAGAATCGATGCGCCTCCTCCCGCCGAATGCCCCGCCACAATGGTGCGCGACAGGTCGACCTTGCCGAACAGTGGCGAGGTCGGGTCCTGGTTGAGCTTGCTCAGTTCCAGGGCGCCGAGCACATGCATGGTGGGGGCGGTGTTGATGAAGTCCGAGGAGATGATCACGATGAAGCCGTAGCTCGCCCACAGCCGCAGCAGATCTGTGTACTGCCCCTGGTTGGAAAGAATGCCGCCGACGAAGTTGACCACTGGCAACTTGTCCAATTGCTTGATATTGGACGGGTAATAGACACTGGTGGAGATCGGATTGGAGAATCCGTAAGGAAAGGACTGATTGCATTGCAGGCTGTTATCCAACAGCATGATCCGCGCCAATACCCCCAATAACCCACGGCAATCACTTAGAACAGCATTGGTGCTGACTGCATAGGGCCCCGGAGACTTGGCATATTGATCATTGGCCAGCCCAAATGCCGGAACCAGTTGCGAAGCAATAGCCAACTTGCCCCAAATAACCAACATCATGGCCAGGCCGAACTTTGTAGCCAGGTTGCGAATCCACTTCATCGATAATTCCTTTATCTGTCTGCTTTCCCTGCAGGACCGAATACCTGTACCTGGCCATGCTCCCTATATTGCAAATATCTTCAAACTTGCAGTGCACGTCACTCAACTGCAATAGCGCTGAAACATTCTCTGCTTAGTTGCATTGAATGCGTTCGCGACCCTAGATCAGGACAAATTCGCAGGTCAATGACTATTTAACATCCGGGCCGTGATAAACCCGGGCTGCAACGCCCGGGGCCTCTCCTCGGGCATCACAGCTGGCACCCCGTGGATGGGCGGGCTAGACCAGCCCGCCAAAACGCCGGTAGTAGCTTTCGCCGACATCCGGCAACGGGCCATCGGCGTTCTCCAGGGCAGTGGCCAGCCATTCTTCGGCCCGGGCCTGGATCAGGCGATAGATGTTGCGACACAACTGGCGCGCCGCGCGGCCTTCCCAATCCCCGGGCAGCAGTTCGTCGGGCAGTTGCGGATCGCGCAGCAGCAGCTTGCGGTACTCATGAATCAGCAGCAGCCGGGCCAGGAAGCAATCCTGGGGCTGCAACTGCTCCTGCTCGCGCAGGGCCTGCCAGAGCGGGCGGAACAGCTGGATGAACTCGCTGTAGTGGGCTGCCAGTTCATCGATGTTCCAGCTTTCCCGCACTTGCAGGCGCAAAGCCCTGGAACCCAGGACATCCTGGGGCGTGGTCTCGAAGACGATGGTGTCTTCCTGGGCACCAAGCTCCGCCAGGGTGGCGTTGATATCGGCCCGATCACTGCGCGGGCAGGCCAGCAGTACCGGCGACATGGCGCCGAACCCCTGCCATTCCAGCTCTTCGCGCACCTGCTTGCGCAACTCGACAGACAGTTGCGAGAGCATCACCAGGCACCAGGTGCCGTCCCAGGCCGGCACTCCGGCGCTGTACACGCGCTTGAAGGCTTTGTCGAAGCGCCGGCGCCCGGTCAGGGTCAGGCTGTAGTAACTGCGCCGGCCGACCTTTTCGGCGCTCAGCCAGCCCTCTTTGCTCAGGCGGAAGATCGAGGTGCGGATCAAGCGCTCGTTGATCCCCATGGGCTCCAGCAACTGAATCAGGCTGCCCAGCCACACCGTGCCGCCGTGGGGCTCGATGGCATCGCCGTACAGGGTGATGATCAGCGAACTGGCGCGGATCGGAGTCTGCTCCTGGAAACGTTTGATCAGGTGGTTCAGTGGCGCTAGGGACGACATGGATGTACCGGTAAAAAAGGAAGGAATATAGCGGGTTTCAGGCAGCTATAGCGCCCGGGCAGGTTCATGGGCGAGCCTTGGGGCGCAGCGCACTGTTGCCGATTCGCGGGCGTCCGGGCTCTGCCTCCCGCAGCGGCTCGCAAGGCCGCATCTGCTCCAGGCAACGCCTGGCCAGCTGTTGGTATTCGCGGGTCCCCGCCTGCTTCCAGGCCAGCTCCGCATCACTGAGCGGGCGGCTGACCCGGGCCGGCGTACCCATGATCAGCGACTGTGGCGCACACTCGAAGCCGGCCTTGACGAAGGCTGCCGCGGAAACGATGCAACGGGGCGCGATATGCGCGTTGTCCATCACCACCGCATTCATGCCCACCAGGGCGTCGGCGCCAATTCGACAGCCATGCAGGACAGCGCCATGACCTATATGGCCGTTGCGCTCGACCACCGTATCGCTGTCGGGAAAACCATGCATCACACACGTATCCTGCAGGTTTGCCCCCTCCTCCAGAACGATCCGCCCAAAATCGCCCCGCAAGCTGGCCAACGGGCCGACGTAACAATGGGCGCCGACAATCACATCACCAATCAGCACCGCTGAAGGGTGCACATAAGCGCTGGGGTCGACCACCGGGGTCAATCCATCGAGGCTGTAACAGGTCATGGAGAGGTTCCTTGAAGAACACGTCATCTGAAAGCAGGAAATACGATGAACTGCGGATGGCAGTTTGTATCAGATTATTGGCCACGCACAAGACCGGCGCCGCCGCAATCAGCCAGCCTGACTGCTCCACAAAGACTTGTCAGTCCCGTATTTATCAACGCCTCAGGCAGCCTGGAGGCTTTTGTCGTGAGCCTGGGCTACAAAAAAAGCTGGACCGACACTCAAAATCAAGACACATTAAATTCAAGTCACTATTGTTTTTATGTATCGCATTGGCGATATACTCGACGAAAACCGGCCAACCAGCCGACCCGACAATCGAGCCGACCACCGGCCACCCCGAGGACATTCACCATGCCTCAACGCCTTGCCTCCACGCCTGTCGGTGGTGTTCGCCTGATCGCCCAGCACAGAGCGCCCCGCCCATGAACTTCACCACCATCCTGTTCTCCATCAGCGAGGGCGTGGCCCTTCTCAGCCTCAACCGCCCCGAACAGCTCAACAGCTTCAACCCGACGATGCACCGCGAGGTTCAGGCAGCCCTGGACCTGGTGCGCAATGACCCGCAGGTGCGGGTCCTGCTGCTGACCGGGGAAGGCCGGGGCTTCTGTGCCGGGCAGGACCTGGGCGAGCGCACCGTGGCACCCGGCGGCGCCGCGCCGGACCTGGGGGCCTCCATCGAAACCTTCTACAACCCCCTGGTGCGGGCCCTGCGGGACCTGCCGCTGCCGGTGATCTGCGCGGTCAACGGGGTGGCCGCCGGGGCCGGGGCCAACCTGCCCCTGGCCTGCGATCTGGTACTGGCCGCACGCTCGGCAAGCTTTATCCAGGCCTTCTGCAAGCTCGGGCTGGTTCCCGATTCCGGCGGTACCTGGCTGCTGCCGCGCCTGGTGGGCATGGCCCGGGCCAAGGCCCTGGCCCTGCTCGGCAACCGCTTGAGTGCCGAACAGGCCGAGCAGTGGGGCCTGATCTACCAGTGCGTGGATGATGCCCAACTGCGGGACCAGGCCCTGAGCCTGGCCCGGCACCTGGCTACCCAACCCACCTACGGCCTGGGCCTGATCAAGCGCAGCCTCAATGCCAGCCTGCACAACAGCTTCGATGAGCAACTGGACCTGGAACGCGACCTGCAACGCCTGGCCGGTTGCAGCGAGGACTACCGCGAAGGCGTCAGCGCCTTCATGGATAAACGCAGCCCCGTGTTCAAGGGCTGCTGACCACGGCGACTCCAAGGAGGCCCCTGCATGACTGAACATGACGCCATGGAACTGGCCCGGCGCTGCGCCCGGACCCTGTTCGAACGTGACCCGGCAAGCAACGCCCTGGGCATGCGCCTGTTGTCGGTGGCGCCCGGTGCGGCGCGCCTGGGCATGAGCGTGCGGGCCGACATGCTGCAGGGCCACGGCACCTGCCACGGCGGCCTGATCTTCACCCTCGCCGACTCGGCCTTCGCCATTGCCTGCAACAGCCATGACCGGGCCACGGTGGCCCTGGGTTGCAGCATCGAGTACATCGCCCCGGCGCAGTTGGGCGACACCCTGACCGCCGACTGCCATGAACAGAACCGCGGCGGCCGCACCGGCCACTACGCGGTGCGCGTGGAAAACCAGCAGGGCCGGCTCATCGCCCTGCTCCAAGGCAAATCCTACCAAGTGCACGGCCCGGTGCTGACACAGGAGACCTCCCATGAATGACCCACTGCCCATCGATGCCGTCCGTATCCTCATTGGCAGCGCCGGGGCCGCTACGCGCTGTGCACCATGTGCGTCGGTGTCGACCCGGGCATCGCGCTGATCAGCGAGCGGCTGCAAGCACAGTAAAAAGACTCCCCCGGGGCTCGCCTGCGCCCCGGGGCATGCACTCAGAGCCCGCCCGCCGGCGGGCTACAAGACAACAACAATTCGAGTGACACCATGAACATGCCGATTGCCGGAACCGTGCCCGACGCGCTGCTGGACCCGATGGAAACCGCCAGCATCGACCACCTGCGCCAGCACCAGCTGGAACGCCTGCGCTGGAGCCTGAACCACGCCTACGACAGGGTCCCGCTGTACCGCCAGCGCTTCGACCAGCTCGGGGTGCACCCCCAGGACATCAAGCGCCTGGAAGACCTGGCGCACCTGCCCTTCACGACCAAGGCCGATCTGCGCGACCACTACCCCTATGGCATGTTCGCCGTGCCCATGGACCAGGTGGTACGCCTGCACGCCTCCAGCGGCACCACCGGTAAGCCCACGGTGGTCGGCTACACCCGCAACGACATCGACACCTGGGCGCAGGTGGTGGCGCGCTCGATCCGCGCCGCCGGCGGCCGGCCCGGGGACAAGGTGCATATTTCCTATGGCTACGGCCTGTTCACCGGCGGCTTGGGGGCGCACTACGGCGCCGAACGCCTGGGCTGCACGGTGATCCCCATGTCCGGCGGCCAGACCGAGAAGCAGGTGCAACTGATCAAGGATTTCCAGCCGGACATCATCATGGTCACCCCCTCCTACATGCTCAACATCGCCGACGAGATCGAGCGCCAGGGCCTGGACCCGCACCAGCTGGCGCTGCGCCTGGGAATCTTCGGTGCCGAACCCTGGACCGACGAACTGCGCAGTGCCATCGAACAGCGCCTGGGCATCACTGCCCTGGACATCTACGGGCTGTCGGAAATCATCGGCCCCGGGGTGGCCATGGAATGCGCGCAGACCCGCGACGGCCCTACCCTCTGGGAGGATCACTTCTACCCGGAAATCATCGACCCGATCACCGGCCAGGTACTGGCCGATGGCGAACTGGGCGAGCTGGTGCTCACCTCCCTGACCAAGGAAGCGCTGCCGATGATCCGCTATCGCACCCGCGACCTGACCCGGCTGTTGCCGGGCACGGCGCGGCCCATGCGGCGCATCGACAAGATCACCGGGCGCAGCGACGACATGCTGATCATCCGCGGGGTCAACGTGTTCCCCACCCAGGTCGAAGAGCAGGTGCTGAAGGTCGGGCAACTGGCCCCCTGCTACGAGATCCACCTGTACCGCCACGGCAACCTCGACAGCGTTGACATCCACGTCGAGCTCAAGCCTGAGCACCAGCAGCTGGGGGACGAGCAGCAGCGGGCCCTCTGCGGCGATCTCAGCCGCCACATAAAGACCCATATTGGCATCAGCTCGCGTATCGTTTTGCAGCCGGCATTCAGCATCAAGCGCTCCGAAGGCAAGGCCTGCCGGGTAATCGACAAACGCAACCGCTAATCCATCCTTCCTGGAAGCCCCGCTGATGCGGGGCTTTTTTTTGCCTTGGCAAAGGCCCAGGGGCGCAATGCGATACCAAAACCAGACATGACACGTTATTTTATGTTTGATATTAATTTGCGTATCACATATAAACATTCCCATGCCCAGCCACACCTTCACACCGGGAGACGCCACATGTACGCACAGCTGGTAGAAACGGGGGTCAAGCGCGTCACGCCACTGGCCGAGATGTCCGAACAGGAACGCAGCTTCCAGCAAAGGATCGACGGCGAGATCAAGATCGAAGCCAAGAACTGGATGCCCGAGGCCTACCGCCAGACCCTGATCCGGCAGATCTCCCAGCACGCCCATTCGGAAATCGTCGGCATGCTGCCCGAAGGCAACTGGGTCACCCGCGCCCCGACCTTCAAGCGCAAGCTGCAACTGATGGCCAAGATCCAGGACGAAGCCGGCCACGGCCTGTACCTGTACAGCGCCATGGAAACCCTGGGGGCCGACCGCGACGAAGAAGTGGCCCGGCTGCACAGCGGCAAGGCCAAGTATTCGAGCATCTTCAACTACCCGACCCTGAACTGGGCCGACATGGGCGCCGTGGGCTGGCTGGTGGATGGCGCGGCCATCGTCAACCAGGTGGTGCTGCAACGCACCTCCTACGGCCCCTACTCCCGGGCCATGGTGCGCATCTGCAAGGAAGAGAGCTTCCACCAGCGCCAGGGCTACGAAATCCTCCTGACCATGATGCGCGAGGGCAACCAGGCACAGCGGGACATGGTCCAGGACGCCATCAACCGTCTCTGGTGGCCGGCCCTGATGATGTTCGGCCCCAGCGACGAACACTCCCCCAACAGTGCCCAGTCCATGGCCTGGAAGATCAAGCGCCAGAGCAACGACGAACTGCGCCAGCGCTTCATCGACCAGACCATCCCGCAACTGGAGTTGCTGGGCTGCACCTGCCCCGACCCGGAGCTGAAGTGGAACGCCGAGCGCGGCCATTACGACTTTGGCGAAATCCAGTGGGAAGAATTCTACGAAGTGCTCAAGGGCAACGGCCCGTGCAACCAGGAACGCCTGGACACCCGCCGCCAGGCCATCGAGGACGGCGCCTGGGTGCGGGCTGCCGCCGTGGCCCACGCCGCCCGGAAGGCCGCTCGCGACGCCGCCTGAGAGCCCGTTCACCCCCGGCCACTGCCCCCAGGGGCAATGGCCCTCCAGCCCTGATGTGGAGTCACTGCAATGTCTGAATGGACCCTCTACGAGGTTTTCGTGCGCAGCAAGCACGGCCTCAACCACAAGCATGTCGGCAGCGTGCACGCCGCCGATGCCCCGATGGCCATGGCCAACGCCCGCGACCTCTACACCCGGCGCAGCGAAGGCGTGAGCCTGTGGGTGGTGCCGTCGGCGCAGATCGTCGCCTCCTCGCCGGATGAAAAGGAGCCGCTGTTCGACCCGGCGGACGACAAGGTCTACCGCCACGCCAGCTTCTACCAGTTGCCCCCCGAAGTCGGACACATGTGAGGCCGGCCATGAACCCTGCAAACGATCTGCTCAACCATCTGCTGCGCCTGGGCGACAGTGCCCTGGTCCAGGGCCAGCGCCTGTGCGAATGGTGCGGCCGGGCCCCGGCCCTGGAAGAAGAACTGGCACTGATGAACGTCGGTCTCGACCTGGTGGGCCAGGCCCGCAACTGGCTGGACTATGCCGCCGAACTGCTGGCGGACGGGCGGGATGCCGACCATCTGGCCTTTCGCCGCGACGAACGCGCCTACCGCAACCTGCTGCTGGTGGAACAACCCAATGGCGACTTCGCGGTGACCATGCTCAAGCAGTTCTTCTACGACGCCTGGCACCTGGAAACCCTTCGTGGCCTGTGCCTGTCCAGCGATCCACGCATCGCCGGGGTCGCCGCCAAGGCGTTCAAGGAAGTCACCTACCACCTGCGTCGCTCCAGCGAATGGGTCGAGCGCCTGGGGGATGGCACCGAGGAAAGCCACCGGCGCATGCTCCAGGCCCTGCCGCGGCTGTGGCGCTTTACCGGGGAACTGATCGCCACCGATCCTGCGGAGAACGCGTTGCACCAGGCCGGGCTGCTGGCAGACCCGGCTCAGGTTGCCACCGCCTGGCAGGACAGGGTCGCCGCGGTGTTCGCCCGGGCCACCCTGCCTGTGCCCGAAGCGCCCAGCCACTTCTACCTGGATGCGCGAAAAGGCCTGCATACCGAACACCTGGGCCTGCTGCTGGCCCAGATGCAATCACTGCCGCGAGCCTATCCCGATGCGGTCTGGTGAGCTGATCGGCAGCGACCTGGGGGCACGCGACCCGTTGCCCGGGGACCTGGACACCGCCTGGGCCACCCTCGACCGGGTCATGGACCCGGAAGTGCCGGTGGTCAGCGTGCTCGACCTGGGCATCGTGCGCCACCTCGACTGGCACCAGGGGCACCTGCAGGTGGCGGTCACCCCGACCTACTCCGGCTGCCCGGCCACCGAGGTGATCGAAAGCGACATCCGCCAGGCCCTGGAGCGCGCCGGCTTCAAGGCACCCAGGCTGCTGCGCCAACTGACCCCGGCCTGGACCACCGACTGGATCACCGAGCGCGGGCGCCAGCGCCTGCAGGCCTACGGCATTGCACCGCCCTCGGGCAGCAGCAAGCGCAGCCTGCTGGGAGAAACGCCCCAGGTGCTCTGCCCGCAATGCGGCAGCGCCCACAGCGAGCGCCTCAGCGAGTTCGGCTCCACCGCCTGCAAGGCCCTGTATCGCTGCCGTGATTGCCTGGAACCCTTCGACTACTTCAAGTGCATCTGAGCGGCCCGGCGCCGCAGTGGAGAACCACCATGAGCCAGTTCCACCGCCTGACCATCAAGGACCTGCGCAATGAAACCCGCGACGCGGTATCCATCGCCTTCGAGGTTCCCCCGCACCTGCAGCAAAAGTTCCACTTCACCCAGGGCCAGCACCTGGTGCTGCGCACCGAGCTTGAAGGCGAGGAAGTGCGCCGCTCCTATTCGATCTGCACCGGGGTCAACGACGGTGAACTGCGCATCGCGGTCAAGCGCGTGGCCGGCGGGCGTTTCTCGGCCTTCGCCAATGAACGATTGCAGCCCGGCCACAGCCTGGACGTGATGCCCCCGGCCGGGCGTTTCCATGTGGAGCTGGACCCGGCGCGGCGCGGCCATTACCTGGCGGTGGCGGCCGGCAGCGGCATCACGCCGATCCTGTCAATCATCAAGAGCACCCTGCAAACCGAGCCCCACAGCCGGGTCACCCTGCTCTACGGCAACCGCTCCAGCAACTCGGCGCTGTTTCGCGAACAGCTTGAGGACCTGAAGAACCGCTACCTGCAGCGGCTGAACCTGATGTTCGTGTTCAGCCGCGAACGGCAGGACATCGACCTGTACAACGGGCGCATCGACCAGGACAAGTGCCAGCAGCTGTTTTCCCGCTGGCTCGACGTCCAGCAACTGGAGGCCGCGTTCATCTGCGGCCCCCAGGCCATGACCGAAACCGTGCGCGACAGCCTCAAGGCTGCCGGCATGCCGGCCGAGCGCATCCACTTCGAGCTGTTCCACGCCGGCAGCGACGGGCACAAGCGCCAGGCCCGGGAAACCGCCAGCGCCCTGGATGCCCGGCACAGCCGGGTCACCGTCATCAGCGACGGCCGCGCCCTGGCCTTCGACCTGCCGCGCAACAGCCAGAGCATTCTCGACGCCGGCAACGCCCAGGGCGCCGAACTGCCCTACTCGTGCAAGGCCGGAGTCTGCTCCACCTGCAAATGCAAGGTCATCGAAGGCGAAGTGGAAATGGACAGCAACCACGCCCTGGAAGACTACGAAGTCGCGGCCGGCTACGTCCTCTCCTGCCAATCGTTCCCGCTCAGCGACAAGGTGGTACTGGACTTCGACCAGCTCTGACTCCGGCGCTCCCCGCAGCCGCCCGTAGCCGCTGCCGAGCCCCAGCGAAGCTGCGAAAGGCCGCGCAGCGCCTTCACGTGCCACCAACAACAAAAACAAGAGAACGCGCCATGACCCCACAACAGATCGCCCGCATCACCCGCCATCCGGACTTCATCCAGCTGGTGCGGCGCAAGCAGCGCCTCTACTGGTCGCTGACCCTGATCATGCTCCTGGCCTACTACGGCTTCGTACTGCTGGTGGCTTTCCACCCCGGGCTGCTGGGGCGCTCGTTGGCCGGCGGAGCCACCAGCGTCGGCATGCCGGTGGGCGTGGCTATGATCGGCCTGGCCTTTGCCCTCACCGGCTTCTACGTCTACCGCAGCAACCGCCTGCTGGACCCGCTGAACGACAAGCTCAAGCGCGAGTGCCAGCCATGAAGCGCCCGCTCGCTCTATTCCTGCTGCCCTGCCTGCTGGCCACCGACCTGGCCCTGGCGGCCGACACGCCGGCGCGGCCATTGAACTGGAACGCCATCGGCATGTTCCTGGTGTTTGTCCTGATGACCCTCGGCATCACCCGCTGGGCCGCCCGGCGCACCCGCTCCGCCAGCGACTTCTATACCGCCGGTGGCGGCATGAGCGGCTTGCAGAATGGCCTGGCGATCGCCGGCGACATGATTTCCGCGGCGTCCTTCCTCGGCATCTCGGCAATGATGTTCCTCAATGGCTACGACGGTCTGTTGTACGCCCTGGGGGTGCTGGCCGGCTGGCCGATCATCCTGTTCCTGATCGCCGAACGCCTGCGCAACCTGGGCAAGTACACCTTCGCCGACGTGGTTTCCTATCGCCTGGCCCAGACGCCGGTGCGCCTGACCTCGGCCTTCGGCACCCTGAGCGTGGCGCTGATGTACCTGGTGGCGCAGATGGTCGGCGCCGGCAAGCTGATCGAGCTGCTGTTCGGCATCAGCTACCTCTATGCGGTGATGCTGGTGGGCCTGCTGATGGTCTGCTACGTGACCTTCGGCGGCATGCTGGCCACCACCTGGGTACAGATCATCAAGGCGCTGATGCTGCTCTCGGGCACCAGCTTCATGGCCTTCATGGTGCTCAAGCACTTCGGCTTCAGCAGCGAGGCGCTGTTCGCCCAGGCCAGCGCGGTGCATGCCAAGGGCAGCGCGATCATGGCCCCGGGTGGGTTGCTGTCGAACCCCATCGATGCCATTTCCCTGGGGCTGGGCATGATGTTCGGCACCGCCGGCCTGCCGCACATCCTCATGCGCTTCTTCACCGTCAGCGATGCCCGGGAAGCGCGCAAGAGCGTGTTCTACGCCACCGGTTTCATCGGTTACTTCTACCTGCTGCTGATCATTGTCGGCTTCGGCGCCATCGTCATGGTCGGTACCGAGCCCCAGTACCGCGATGCCGGCGGCGCGATCATCGGCGGCGCCAACATGGTTGCCGTGCACCTGGCCCAGGCGGTGGGCGGCAACCTGTTCCTGGGCTTCATCTCGGCCGTGGCCTTCGCCACCATCCTGGCGGTGGTGGCCGGGCTGGCGCTGTCCGGCGCCTCGGCGGTCTCCCATGACCTGTACGCCTGCGTGCTGCGCAAGGGCCAGGCCAGCACCCGGCAGGAAATGCGCGTCTCGCGGATCGCCACCCTGTGCATCGGGGTGCTGGCGGTGCTGCTGGGGCTGTTGTTCGAATCGCAGAACATTGCCTTTCTCTCGGGGCTGGTGCTGGCCATCGCCGCTTCGGTGAATTTCCCGGTGCTGTTTCTTTCCATGTTCTGGAAAGGCCTCACCACTCGCGGCGCGGTGGGCGGCAGCCTGGCTGGCCTGGTCTCGGCGATTGTGCTGCTGATGCTCAGCCCGGCGGTCTGGGTCAATGTGCTGCATCACCCCCAGGCGCTGTTTCCCTATGCCAACCCGGCGCTGTTTTCCATGAGCCTGGCGTTCTTCTGTGCCTGGGCCTTCTCCGTCAGCGACCGCTCGCCCCGGGCCGAACTGGAGCGCGGGCGCTACCTGGCGCAGTTCATCCGTTCCATGACCGGCATTGGCGCATCCGGCGCCACTCATCACTGACCCCATCCATGAGCGCGGGCTGCCGCGCTCGAACCCGGTTCACCCTCTGGAGGAATCCCCATGCCACAGGCTCCTACCCTGCAAAGCTTCATCGCCGGCCGCTGGTTCGGCCAGCATCCGGCCCAGTCACTGCGCAGCGCCATCGACGGGCATGAAGTGGCGCGCACCCACGAGGAGGCCCCGGACTTCGCCGAGGCCCTGGCCTTTGGTCGTCATCAGGGCGGCAAGACCTTGCTGGCCCTGGATTTCCAGCAGCGGGCCCAGCGCCTCAAGGCCCTGGCGCTGTATCTGAGCGAGCGCAAGGAGCAGCTCTATGCCCTGTCCCATCACAGCGGCGCGACGCGGGCCGACAGCTGGATCGATATCGAGGGCGGCAACAGCACCCTGTTCAGCTACGCCGGCCTCGGCGCCCGGGAACTGCCGTCGGGCAACCTGTTGCACGAAGGCCCGGCGCAATCCCTGAGCAAACTCGGCAGCTTTGCCGGCAGCCACATCCTGGTGCCCCGGGGTGGCGTGGCGGTGCACATCAATGCCTTCAACTTTCCGATCTGGGGCATGCTGGAAAAATTCGCCCCATGCTTCCTCGCCGGCATGCCCTGCATCGTCAAGCCGGCCAGCGCCACCAGTTACCTGACCGAGGCCGCGGTGCGGCTGATGCATGAATCCGGGCTGCTGCCCGAAGGCAGCCTGCAATTGGTGATAGGCGCTACCGGCGACCTGCTGGACCGCCTGCAAGGCCAGGACCTGGTGACCTTCACCGGCTCCGCCAGCACCGCCGGACGACTGCGGGCCAACCCGAACCTGATCCGTCATTCGGTACCCTTCAATGCCGAGGCCGATTCGCTGAACTGCGCGATCCTGGCCCCGGACGTAAGCCAGGACGACGAGGAATTCGAGCTGTTCATCAAGGAAGTGGCACGGGAAATGACGGTCAAGGCCGGGCAGAAGTGCACCGCCATCCGCCGCGCCATCATCCCTGCCAAACAACTGGACGCGGTGGCCACCAGGTTGCGCGAACGCCTGTCGAAGGTGGTGGTGGGCGACCCGGCGGTGGAAGGCGTGCGCATGGGCGCCCTGGCCTCCCATGAACAGCAGCGCGATGTGGCCGAGCGCCTGCAAAGCCTGCTGCACAGCAGCGACCTGCTGTTCGGTGCCCGGGACGGCTTCGAGCCCCGAGGCACAAACATCAGCCAGGGCGCGTTCTTCGCCCCGACCCTGTTGCTGGCGCGCGATCCCATGGCCGAGGGCGGCGCCCACGACATCGAAGCCTTTGGCCCGGTCAGCACCCTGATGGCCTATGACGACCTGGACCAGGCACTGGAGCTGGCCTCTCGCGGCAAGGGCAGCCTGGTGGCCAGCCTGGTCACCAAGAGCCCGGCCATTGCCGCCCAGGTCATTCCCCGGGCGGCGGCCTGGCACGGTCGCTTGCTGGTGCTGGACCGCCACTGTGCTGGCGAATCCACCGGCCACGGCTCGCCCCTGCCACAGCTCAAGCATGGCGGCCCGGGCCGCGCCGGGGGTGGCGAAGAGCTGGGGGGCCTGCGGGCGGTCAAGCATTACCTGCAACGGGCGGCGATCCAGGGCTCGCCAAGCATGCTGACGGCGGTAACCGGTGAGTACGTGCGCGGTGCCCAGGTGATCGAAACCGAGGTCCACCCCTTCCGCCGGCACTTCCAGGACCTGCGGATCGGCGAATCCCTGCTGACCCACCGGCGCACCGTGACCGAGGCCGACCTGGTGAACTTCGGCTGCCTGTCCGGGGACCACTTCTACATGCATTTCGACGACATTGCCGCCAAGGCGTCGCAGTTCGGCAAGCGCATCGCCCATGGCTATTTCGTGCTGTCGGCGGCGGCCGGGCTGTTCGTTTCCCCGGGCCCCGGCCCGGTGCTGGCCAACTACGGCCTGGACACCCTGCGCTTCATCACTCCGGTGGGCATTGGCGACACCCTGCAGGCGCGCCTGACCTGCAAGCGCAAGATCGACCAGGGCAAGCTCAGCCCCCAGGGCACGCCGCAAGGAGTGGTGGCCTGGGATGTGGAAGTCAGCAACCAGCTGGGCGAGGTGGTGGCCAGCTACGACATCCTGACTCTGGTGGCCAAGCGTACTGAGTGAAACCGTTGAAGGCTGCGCAAGGCTCCAGGCCCTCTTCGCCGGCAAGCCGGCTCCTACGGAAGGTCGTGCACTGGCGGCCGCTGGGGCGCTGGCGAAGTTTGTCGCAAAAGATTTCATCAATTCTTGATTCTCAATCCGCCATGGGGCAAGTTGCGCGCTTCTCACTACAAGGAGCCGCCAATGTCCGGTTCAATGGCCCAGGCGTTCGTCCACAATTTTCTCGGCCAATCACCCCGCTGGTACAAGGCAAGCATTGTCGCGTTCCTGTTGCTCAACCCTCTGCTGTTCTTCGCTGTCAGCCCGGCCGCCGCCGGCTGGTGCCTGGTGATCGAATTCATCTTCACCCTGGCCATGGCCCTCAAGTGCTACCCCTTGATGCCCGGCGGCCTGCTGCTGGTGCAGGCACTGGTGCTGGGCATGACCACGCCCCAGGCGCTGTATGACGAGCTGGTGCACAACTTCCCGGTGATCCTGCTGCTGATGTTCATGGTGGCCGGCATCTACTTCATGAAGGAGTTGCTGCTCTACCTGTTCTCCCGGCTGCTGCTGGGGGTGCGCTCCAAGGCGCTGCTGGGCCTGCTGTTCTGCTTTCTCTCGGCCTTCCTCTCGGCCTTTCTCGACGCCCTGACCGTCACCGCGGTGATCATCAGCGCCGCGGTAGGCTTCTATTCGGTGTATCACCGGGTGGCGTCCGGCAATGACCCGCGCCAGGACAGCGCCTTCGCCGACGACCAACAGTTGCCTGCCCTGCATCATGACGACCTGGAGCAGTTCCGCGCCTTCCTGCGCAGCCTGCTGATGCATGGCGCCGTGGGCACCGCCCTGGGCGGCGTGTGCACCCTGGTGGGGGAACCGCAGAACCTGCTGATCGGCCATGAAATGGGCTGGCACTTCGCCGATTTCTTCAGCAAGGTGGCACCGGTTTCGATGCCGGTCCTGGCGGCTGGCCTGGTGACCTGCGTACTGCTGGAGAAGCTGCGCTGGTTCGGCTACGGCACCCTGCTGCCGGACAACGTGCGCCAGGTGCTGGCCAACTACGCCGCCGAGGACGATGCCCAGCGCACCTCGCGCCAGCGCGCGGCCCTGCTGGTGCAGGGGCTGGCGGCACTGATCCTGATCGTCGCCCTGGCCCTGCATGTGGCCGAGGTCGGGCTGATCGGCCTGCTGGTGATCGTACTGATCACCGCCTTTACCGGGATCACCGACGAGCACCGCCTGGGCAACGCGTTCAAGGACGCCATGCCCTTCACCGCCCTGCTGGTGGTGTTCTTTGCGGTGGTGGCGGTGATTCACCAGCAGCAGCTGTTCACCCCGTTGATCCAGTGGGTGCTGGCGCTGCCGGCGGACCAGCAGCCGGGCATGCTGTTCATTGCCAATGGCCTGCTCTCGGCCATCAGCGACAATGTGTTCGTAGCCACCATCTACATCACCGAAGTGAAACAGGCCTTCATCTCCGGGCAGATGAGCCGCGAGCACTTCGAAACCCTGGCGATCGCCATCAATACCGGTACCAACCTGCCGAGCGTGGCCACGCCCAACGGCCAGGCGGCCTTCCTGTTCCTGCTGACCTCGGCGATTGCGCCGCTGGTACGCCTGTCCTACGGACGGATGGTGTGGATGGCCCTGCCCTACACCGTGGTGATGGGGCTGCTGGGCTGGTACGCGGTGAGCTACTGGTTGTAACCGCCGCTTGGGGCGCCCCGGGACTGCAGATGGGGCGCAATGGGTGCAGGACTGGGGGCCGGGGGGGGGGGGGGGGGGGGGGGGGGGGGGGGGAC